>JARFXQ010000040.1 GCA_029194725.1 Nitrospira sp.
GGGATGGGTAACGGCAACAGGGCGAGAAGATGAGCGGACAATGGGATAAGTAGATGAAAGCATGCAGTGTAAGCTCTTGCTTGGTACCTGCAGGGTGGCGCCCAGTTCTTCGACTCCGCTGGTGGCCTTGATGAGACCCTGCAACATCGCTGATAGTCGGCCCCTCGCTCTCGATCCATGTCGATCGCCGCATGCTGGGGCTTCTTGGTTCCACCACACAGCAGAATTACCAGCACCACTGTTAGGAGAGATGTGGTTACCTCTGAAGTCCCTCGTTGAATGAGCGAACGAGTCCAAGAGAAATCGAGCGACGGGGTAGGGAATACGTCGTGTGGACTAAAGAAGGGTTGAAGAGTACTTGAGAGAAGCTAGACGATCACCGGTTGACCCTGGTATAGGGGGCCTCAATATGCTGTTACGGACGAAGCATTTTGAACTGGAGATTGGCAAGTTCCTCTACCTTCGGGCACCGTGGCTCGGGGCGATCTACGTCGGCCCTGATTCTGGGCATGGGTGTATTGTGCATTACAGTCCGAGTGAAATTGAATTGGGGCATCTGGAATACATCGAGATGACCAGGCGGAATTTGCGAATGCGGTAGCTCTTCGAGACCAGTCAGGAAACGCAGCAGATGCAAAATCCCGAGCGGACCGCCTCCACATCTGCAACTCGTACAATATCCACTGTCCATTCAACAGAGATTGGCAGGGGATTTTATTTACTTTCACCCTCCACAGGTGGGAACGAAGTTGGCCCGTTGCGGTGTTTGTAGCTGCAACACCAAAGGGGGCGCGCAGTTACCTCCCTGGATCTGTAGATCAAAGAAACCACCTTCTATCGGGTTGTTCTGGAGAGAATTGCCGTTGTTTATGCGTGTCTACGTTGTTTTATGGAGTGGATGACGGGTTTCGAATTGCACCGGACTCATCGCCACATCAACAATATCAACAAGATAGTTCTGCAAATCACGGCAAAACTGGGCAAGCAATCCGCAAATCTGCAACCGGACGCAACCAGGAATCGGACCCTCAAGACTCGCCTCCATCCAAGGAGGATGAGTTATGAGCACTCGTCTCGCCCTTCCCTGTCGTCGTCGTTCTCTCGCCTGTCCGCTAGGCTTCACGACACAGTACGGCGCGGCTCTCCTGAAAAGGTCGGTGATCTCCTCACGGGCTCAACATACGATGCATCGACTAAACCATGCATTGGGGCTCCAGCTGCCAGGATGTCCTCTGAGGACTCATAATGGCTGCAGGCGAGCAATGGCCTTCCAATTTCTCGTCTCACGCGCGTGCGCATCTTGGTAAGCGTACTGGGCATCAGGCTACTCGACCATCTCATTCTCGGTCACGACCGTCTTTATAGTTTTGCAGATCAGGGTTGGCCGCTGTGAGGCGACAGGCAAAGTCCTGTCCCAGGTCACGTCGATTATCTTTTTGAGCAGGTGACGCCTGTCGACTCATTCGGAAGATTCCGGGTCCCTACCACAAGTGGTGGTGGGCTGCTTCTGACACAACGGACGCCTGAAAAATAGGCAACCTGCTGAACAGGTCATGAGGCGCTGGCACTCGTTTGCCTATCGCGACTTTTACACACGGTTATCCCCAGAAGATGGGGACGACGGGCTGATCGTGATGGCCTCGCTCTCGTGCGGCTGTATTCCTTTGTGAGGGAGGTGGTAGGTCAGTGTTCGCGTCGGGGACTGGAGGGTTACATCGAATCAGTTTCTGTGGCCGGCTTCTAGCGTTACTTATAGGCGGTTGTCGGTAGGATACTCTCCACAGAATGGCGCGCTACCGAGCCATGTGAGCGCATGATGCGGCACGAGCACTATGGGAAGACGGAACATCATGTCGGGGAAGCGCGGAGGAAAGATTATGCAGATTTGAGGGCGCTCTCTACAATCGCACCCGTCGACACAGCCATCTGAGTGGGGTGAGCCAGGTGGCATTTGAAGCCGTGTCGAAATGGGCTTCAAGATGTGCCCACTAAACCCTGGGAAGTCCAGACGGCAGTACAGGAAATGACGCACTGAATGGCGCCGCTGGGAATGATGTCCTCAGCGGTGCCGAGGGCAATAACGCTTGCAATGGTAGATCGGGTACAGATAGCGCATCTGGCTGTGAGGCGATAAGCAACGTGCCTGGAAAGCACCTAGCAGCAACGTCCGCTTTCGACCTCGAGACTGGTCATCGGGTGTGGCAGGCATGCATTGATCTGCATGCTGTAAAACGCGCTGACCACGTGTATCGTAGTGTATCTATGGTGCAGGATAATCGTTCCGCAGTCTAAACCCGGTGAGGACTTGCTGTATACCAAGATGAAGTCTTGAGTCATAATAGGGAGGATGCCAGGATGAGGTAGTATCCGATCAAATGATCATATTCACCTTGTTGTTCCATAAGATTAATATACGGGCAAACTATCGGCCCTATAGAGCATGCCTATTTGATAAGCCAGATATTCCATTTCTCAATTGGCTTTATCTGGTAGAAAATTCCGTTATCCTGGCATGGCTTCTAATACCGAGAATATAGCTACGGTGCAACCAGACATTCCGTTCACAACATTTCTTGGGACGCTGAAACAGCTTCAGACTGACAGTCTGGATGATAAACAGCGCTATGCGCTTGACGCTGTTTTGCCTTCCTTTCGTGAACTCGATGAATACCTGACGCTTCGCGACTGGGGTGTCGTGAATACTGGCCTAGGCTCCAAAGTACTCTATGTAGGACGAGGGCGAGAGAGACGCTACGCAGGTGACAAGACCCTAGGCCGAGGATGTTACTTCTCGGTATGTAACGACTCCGCTGGACAAGATTACGGGACGCTTCTTAGTGAGCTCAAGGCGTACTTTTCCTACCGCTCAAAAATGCCCTGTCAGATTTATGACAGCACGGTAGATAATGGGGCAGCGTCTTCATTAGGGGAATTTCATCATTCGCCAATTAGTTAGCCATATATACTGTTTGTCATCGGCCCAAAGAGTCCGAACCATGTAGTTCAATATCTGATGGGTACCAGTCACGAAATGATACACCTCCCCTTACCACTAGCCCAACTTCCGCAGTTCGGTCACCTCGGAGTCTTGTTTCGCCCTCTGCGTTCGCGCAACCCCGCGACAGACTTAAGACCACCTACGTGAAACCACGATGTAGTGCCGACCAACCCCATTGACGTGGACGGGGCGCTCAGTCCATATGGAACGCAGGATGTATCTGCGCCATACGACACGCCGCAAGGATGGCAAGATTCATACGTATTGGCGGTTGGTCCGCTCGGTGCGGATGGGCCGCCGGGTCGTCCAGCAAACGGTGGCACAGTTGGGCGAATTGGATGCCCAAGGCTGTGCCCGTGCGAGAGCGCTGGCTCAGGTGCTCGTCGGAGGGGTCACACAACCGGATCTGTTCACACCGGAGACGGCGGAGGAAACGGTCGTTCCGGTCCGGCTGGATCAGGTGCGGCTGGAACGCAACCGCCGCTTCGGCGATGTGTGGCGGGCTGGACGCTGTGGCGCGCCTTGCAGTTGGACACCGCGTTGGGGGCGCTGCTGCCGGCGGGCCGGGAAGCGGTGTCCTGGGCCACGATGGCGGCGGTCTTGGTCCTGGCCCGATTGTGTGAACCGGCGAGTGAGTTGCACATTGCCGAGACCTGGTACCGGCAGACTGCGCTGGAGGACCTGCTCGGCGTGCCGGCTGACCTGGTCAATGAGGATCGCTTGTATCGGGCGCTGGATCGGCTGCTGCCCCACAAGCGGGCGCTGGAGTCCCACCTGGTGGCCCGACTCCGGGAGCTGTTCGCGTTGGACTATGATCTGCTGCTCGATGACGTGACGAGCACCTACTTCGAAGGGCCGGCGGCCGCGAATCCGTTAGCACACCGGGGCTACAGCCGGGATCATCGGCCCGACTGCAAGCAAGTCTGCATCGCCTTGGTGGTCACGCGGGAGGGGCTGCCCCTGGGCTATGAGGTCTTCGCCGGCAACCGCACCGACGTGACGACGGTCGAGGAGATCGTGGGGACGATGGAAGCTCGCTATGGGCTCGCGCAGCGGATCTGGGTGATGGATCGGGGCATGACGAGCGAAGAGAATCTGGCCTGGCTGCGGGCCAGCGGGCGCCGGTATCTGCTCGGGACGCCCAAGAGTGAGTTGCGCAAGTGGGCCCGGGCGCTGACCGACGAGCGCGACTGGACGACGGTGCGGGAGGGCGTGGACGCGAAGACCTGCCTCGGGCCCGAGGGCGCCGAAACGTTCCTGCTGGTCCGATCCGTCGAGCGGCGCGAGAAGGAGCGGGCGATGCACACGCGCTTCGGGCAGCGCATTGAGAGCGGGGTGGCCCGTTTGGCCCGACGACTCAGTCGGGCGCGCCGTCCCCTGGAGCGGGGCCCCATCGAGCGACAGATCGGCCGACTCCTCGCGCACAATCCCCGTGCCGCCGGGCGGTACGTGATCGACGTGGTGGCAGACCCGACCACCGCGTCGGGTCTGCGGGTGACGTGGACCAGCCGGCCGGAATGGGACGACTGGGCTCGCGTCAGCGACGGCTGCTATGTGCTCCGCACCAACATTCCGGACTGGAGTCCGGAGGACTTGTGGCGCACCTATGTCCAACTCGCCGACGCCGAAGCCGCCTTCCGGATTCAGAAAAGCGACTTGGCCCTGCGTCCCATCTGGCATCAACGAGCGGATCGGGTCCAGGCTCACATTCTGGTGTGCTTCTTGGCCTATGTGCTGTGGAAGACCCTGGAACAGTGGCAACAGCGGGCTGGGCTGGGCCACAGTCCGCGCACGATCTTAGAAGAACTCCGGACCATTCCGAGCACCGATGTGGTGTTGCCGAGGACGGATGGCCGGGAGGTCCGGCTGCGCTGCGTGGTGCGGCCGGATCACGCCCAGGCCGCCTTGCTCGACCGGTTGGGCCTGGACTTGCCACACCGATTGCGGCTGACGCCGCCACTTGCGATGGCCACCCCGGTGTAGTGCCGACTTTTTGCACAACCCATTGAAATCCCTCACTCTGACATCGCGAACTGCGGAAGTTGGGCTAGCCATCTGCGATGTGGAAATTGAGAAAACCGTAGATCTGCGAATTCCAGACACACAACGGTGGTTTCATAGGACCTTTATTGCCATCGAAGCCGAGTTTAGAAGTAATAAGCCTTCTGGGAGGACTATATTTGCTTATGAATCGCAGAAGGGGGTAATAAGTTTCCTTCATATGCTACCCATACTGATGACCACTGAGATTGGCGGTTGTCATCCCTTTCTCCAGGGTGTTGGCGCATGGCTGCGATCGCATGGGGCGAATGCGCTTATCTATCCTAGTGCGCGAACAGACTGCTCCACCAACTGGTCCGTGAAGGACAAAATGCTCGAGGACTGGCGAGGGTGGAATATGGTTGTGTACGCTGGCTCAGGAACTGCAGATTATGAAGTTCATTTTGGCCATACCGCAACTTGGAAAGTCTTCGTTCCTCCCACTTACAAGCTATATAGTAGCGGGTCATCACTTGGTGAGGCCGGGTTTAAATGTGAGGGTGTTTCTGAATGGAATGAATGATAGGCGTTTCCGACGATCCTTAGCCTTAGCCTTAGCCGAGGCGAAACTGGGATTCTCCGATCTGTTCTCTGGATTATTTTCGGTGCTCGATATAAATCCTATTGATGGTCCTGGAACATCGGAGGGGCCGAAGTAGGAGCGCATTTCAAACCAGGGGAGTAAGCAGCCTCATACTGAGGGACAGCCCGAGCGACGTTGATTGCTGCTGTCAGGACAAGCCAAAATGAGGAGAGCCAATATTCACGTCTCCGCGGCCCGCAGTGCATTCCGTAGAGCTTGAACTGTCAACGGTGCATTCCCTTCGCTGCGGTTGTTGACCAAGACATACGCCGTTCGCTTCTCTTTCACCGCTTTCTTCACCAGTTCCACGGTGTCTTGCCGCATGTCTGGAAGCTCTTGCACAATCTTGTTGTACGGCTCCGCTCGTGTCTTCGCGGCTTCATAGGACATCTTGAGCGGCGTCAGGAGGCGCACGACCGTGAAGGGTGCGGTGAAACGCTCCTCCATTCGCTGATGTTGGTCGCGTAACGACGGCATGGACGACCAGTGATTGTAGACATGAGCGACGCCGTGAGTCTCCAAGACCTTTCGATAGTCAGAATCCAGCAAGCCGGCGTTGCGGATCTCGACCGCGTACCGAAAGTTCGTGGGCAATTGGGCAAAGAAGGTATCAAGTCGCGAGCAGAACTCCTCTGCACTCATTCCGTGGCGTTGGAACTCAAACGGAAAGGGGCCGGTGTGGGGTTCGAACTTCACTTCTCGGTAGGGAGTCAGCAGTAGGTCATTGAATAGCGCAGACGTTTGTAACGGCCAGTACATGCAAGGTGGTGTCTCGAAACGTGGCGCGAGTCGTGGAATTGGGACGCGTGGTGTTCCTCTTTCTCGCAGGCGGCTGTGGGTAGAGCATCCAGCCGTTCACAAGGTCGGGGCGTTGTAAGGGGTGGTATTTACACAAGCTCGATCTTCAAGCGCCTGCCAACAAGGGCGGCGGCACGTTGCAAGCTGGATAAGGTCACGTCCGACTTGGCATTCAGGATGCGGTTCACCTGTGTCCGACTGGTCTTGAGGCGTGTTGCCATTGTGGATTTGGAGATACGTTTTTTCTCCATGGCCTGTGATAGCTGCCAAGCGATGACTTCCTTGATCGCTTTTTCTTCTGCTTCTTCGTACCAGCCTTCCTCTTTCATAAGGTCGTCAATGGACGAGCCGATGCGTTTATTCTTTTTCATGTTCCATCTCCTTTTGGCGTTTACGTGCAATCTGTAAATCTGCCTCCGGTGTCGTGTTGGTCTTTTTTATAAAGGCGTGCAATGCGACAAGCTGCTGCTGCCAGTAGATAAGAAGGGTTCTGGCTATGCGGCGGCTCGGCAGTGTCGTGCGGATTTCATACAATCCACCTCCCATTGGCCGACAGAGGGGCATCCCAACAGGCCACTTCCATTGAGCGGCGAGGAGATCACTGCCAAGAACCTTTCTATCCTCCGTGGGAAGTCGCTTTATAAATTCCCTCACAGGTTCCGCGCCAGAAGGTGACCGGTAGAAGCTCAAAGGGATTTTCTGTTTCTGGGTCATTCAGTGATGTACCTTACAAGGTACAGTGTATCTTTAAAGGTTCATGCGGTCAAGAGCTTCATGGCCCACACGAAAACCGTCGCGCACGCGCTCTATCCTGCGTTCCTCTGTGCAGCTCGTACCGGATTACGGCAAGGCGAGCTCCTGGCCCTTCAAAAGATCAGATGGGTCACAGCTCCATCCAAGTCACAGTCGATTTGTATGGCCATTTGATTCCAGGCGGGAATACACAAGCTGTCGATCGGCTCGATAGCCCGTTCTTCCAGCCCAATTCTGCAACCCCGGCGCAACCGGCACCAACCTTGATCGGAACAACATCGTCAAATCAATTGATGCCACAAGGGGTTATGAGAAAGGGGTATGGGGTGGATGACGGGTTTCGAACCCGCGACCTCCGGATCCACAATCCGGCGCTCTAACCAGCTGAGCTACACCCACCACAAGGGGTTTGAGGAAGGACGATATTAACAAAGCACGGA
>JARFXQ010000004.1 GCA_029194725.1 Nitrospira sp.
ACTGAAGCGCCTCGGCCGTGAGCCATGATGGGGTTGGCGCCAGCCCGCTGGCAGCCAGGCATCCTGTGCTTCTATACGGTGGACACAGCCGGGAACCGACGGTTGTCTGGGGCACGGTGTGCCAGGGGCTGGAGTCGAACCTCCATGAGGATCGCTCCGCTGTCTTGATCCTGATGGGTGACTGGTGCAGCTCAGATTGAGCCGATACCACTGACGAAGACAACCGGGATGCGACGACGTCACACGAGCGGCAGAGCGGGAGAAAGCGCGATCTGAACACGTGCCCCGTTCGGAGAAGACGGAGGGCATGATGGACTATGCCCTCTTGACCGGAGCCTTCGAGATGGGCGACCCCTCTTATAGGCCTCATGATGTGAGGTGTAGTACCTGAGCCCACCCATGCGTCAGCTCGGCTATTCTTTGGTCAATGCTCACAATCACCGAAAGCAGGTATGCAAATGTGATGTGGTTCAAAGTGGCATTACTGGGTTGAACTTGAGACTCTAAAAAGGACTCCCGGTGAATTTTCTACGTTTCCTCTGGATTGTTGGATTGTTATGCCAAGAATGCAGATGCTATTCTTAGAGCTTGTGCGATTCTAGGATAGTTCCTGACCAATCAGCCGATGGAGGCGAACATGACGCTGTGTATCAGCTCTGTGAGGCGACTGGACCAGAGAGTTCCAGCTTTCTGAACATACTCCGAGTTTACTATCAGGAAATAGTAAGGAGTTAGCTGCTATGGGGTCCAATCTATCTGATTGAGGAGGATAGAGATCTCTTGATCACTCAACGCTTCTTCTGGCTTCCGTTACTAGTACTCTCATTATGTCCTGCGCTGAATGCTGATGGGCGGGAGCGACCACCGTTCGTAGATCAGGGCACGACTGCTATTGCACAAAAGAAACTGGCGATACAGTTATTCGTCAAAGATCAAAAGGTTAAAGCTGAGATCAATGCTCTGCAGAACTCCCAATACAAAATCCTAACGACCGATGCCATCCCATACCGATTTGCCTACGGCGACGAAGGTCCTCATGCCAACTTTTTGGTCACTGCTTGGCTCGGGAAGCCAGCCGCATATGGCTGGAGTGCCGCATTTGTCACGGCCATAGTTACTACCGATCCGTTCGGTCCTCCCAGCGTGAAACTTCTGAACTCAAGCGATCTTCAAAAACTGTTGCCAGAATAGGAACGGCCCTCGCCCTGTGCCAAAACAGGGCGAGGGCTCGTACTATTTCGAGTTCAACTGTCGTGCTGTAGTCTGCGCAGCTTTTCGCAGGTGCTCTTCGGGGTCACTCTGCGCGATAGCCGAAATGCGCTGGCTGAACTCCGCTCGCTTCAGCAGTCCTGCAGTGCCCAGCGCTAGCTTCCTGACCCCAGAATCGTTGTCATTCAACGATTTCATGACTAACTCCGATGGCGCTGCCGCCCCCAGGTTCCGCAGGGCATGCCCAACGGCCACCCGAACTTGCGCGTCAGGATGATCGCCCGCTTTTTTCAGGATGTCAATTGCGCCAGATCCACCAATCAAACTTGCTCCATAGGCTGCTTTAGCAGCTCTCAATGGGTCGTTTGTGTCAGCGATCATCTGCAGATGCGGCAGCGCGTCCGGTCCCAGTTCGGCAATCGCCGCATAGTTGGGTTCATCCCTGTCGATTTCAGCTACAACTTGTTGCATCGTTACCGGCATGTTGTTTTCTCCCAGGCTAGTTTGTAAGAGCACTTCCCAGCATTGTCGCACTTTCCGACGCGATGATGTCTGGTGGCGGGTTGGTGATATTGTCCGTTCCGCCTCCAGTCATGAGGCGGTTGCTGTCATTTACGTGATGGATGCCAAGTACGTGGCCTACCTCATGCGCCATGGTCCACTGACTGGCGCCACTGGCCACCACTGCTCCTGGCCGGCCTGTGGGGTGACTCGCGCAGCCGTTAAACGGAGGTACTGTGCTGCGCACAAAGTACACCACGATGTCGTTGGCACCTGCGCTGTTGCGATGCGAAAACAGCTGCGTCTGTTCCGTAGTGGTACTGCCCAGGGTGCAC
The DNA here is from genome assembly GCA_029194725.1 of Nitrospira sp. Lineage (GTDB taxonomy): Bacteria > Nitrospirota > Nitrospiria > Nitrospirales > Nitrospiraceae > Nitrospira_D. The sequence continues at coordinate 2,046 of JARFXQ010000004.1, forward strand.
GCACCGACATCTAGATCGTTCAAATCTGCCAAGCTTAACACTTCAAATGACACATACTTCACTCCAACTTGTGCAGTCGCAAACGTGAGGCGCATGTTCGAAATCATGGTGTTGATACTGAAGCGTGTGGGCGCCGTCAGGCATTTTACATGGAGTCGGATGGTCTCCTTGCATACCAACGCACCCGTGGCAGGACTCCAATAAATCGAGCCATGTTGAAATTCGCTGTATCGTCCTGTGCCGTCTTCGGTTGAGAGTTCGTCGCTAGTCGGATAGCCGAGGAAGCTGCGCTCCCAGCCGAGGCTTGCCCATTTGCCACGGATGGCGCCATGGACTTCATGCGCACCTGTACTCGGGGTCCAGTAAATCGAGCCGCCTTGAAAGTGGTTGTACCGACCGACGCCATCCGGTGTCGTTGATTCATCCGTCAGGGGATAGCCGAGGAAGCTGCGCTCCCAGCCGAGGCTTGCCCACTTGCCACGGATGGCGCCATGGACCTCGTGAGCATCTGTACTCGGGGTCCAGTAAATCGAGCCGCCTTGAAAGTGGTTGTACCGACCGACGCCATCCGGTGTCGTTGATTCATCTGTCAGGGGATAGCCGAGGAAGCTGCGCTCCCAGCCGAGGCTTGCCCATTTGCCACGGATGGCGCCATGGACCTCGTGAGCATCTGTACTCGGGGTCCAGTAAATCGAGCCGCCTTGAAAGTGGTTGTACCGACCGACGCCATCCGGTGTCGTTGATTCATCCGTCAGGGGATAGCCGAGGAAGCTGCGCTCCCAGCCGAGGCTTGCCCACTTGCCACGGATGGCGCCATGGACTTCATGCGCACCCGTACTCGGGGTCCAGTAAATCGAGCCGCCTTGAAAGTGGTTGTACCGACCGACGCCATCCGGTGTCGTTGATTCATCCGTCAGGGGATAGCTGAGGAAGCTGCGCTCCCAGCCGAGGCTTGCCCACTTGACACGGATGGCGCCATGGACTTCGTGCGCACCTGTGCTCGGGCTCCAATAAATCGAGCCACCCTGGAAGTGGCGGTACCGGCCAATACCATCCGGTGCCGCAAGTTCGGGAGAGGTTGGCTGTCCCAGCCAGCCTCCAGGGCCGCCCAACGCCGTATACTTTGTATCAATATCCGACATTCGATCCTCCTTTGATTGAAACAGGTTGATTATGACGACTGACTGTGACCTCACATGTGAAGCTTGCCATGCTCCTCTTCTTTGTAATCGAGCCATTCGCAGCCACACAGTGCACCTTGGTAAAGCGTGCAAAGCATTTCTTGCGCCACACGTGTTTCAAACAGAAGGCTGAGTATTTTCGACAATCTGAGCGAACTGTTGCGAAGTTGGACAGCGTCCATCTGTATCTGAATGGATAACAGGTGGATCGGATTGGATTCAGGGGATGTTGGAGAATAGAGCTGGTGAATCGTTTTGGCCGATTGAGCGAAGCAAGATCAGCGAGGAGAGGAATGTTCTAAGCGGATTGTTTGGTCGTTATGCTATCAAGGATGGCTTGATAGAGCGTTTAGGGCAGACCCTTTAGGACCTCGGCTTTCCATATCCCTCCAGGATCAACGTCTCCGCCACATTCTGGTCCTGGTTACGTGGGCTTATATCCAGACTGATACTGGCTAAATCTCATTCGATACAGTGACAGAGGATAGGAGTGCGCACATTGATGCTGGAAGAGCGACGATTCCGTTTACGTTTCCAAGAAAGATGAACTCCACGTGAGCTTTTGCCAAATAATCGGATGAGCGTTTCAAAGTCGGTCATTCTTAGACGAGGGGGGCGCTCGTTTCAGTGTGGCAGCGAACTGACGGAGCTTGTGAAGCTGACGAAATCGTTGTTCGATGGACCACCGTAAGTTTTCCCGCAGCAGCGTTCGATCGACATCGCGCTTGTAGCGTTTGATGATGGGTCCTGAGGGAGCGTCGTCGATTGTTCATAAGCCATCAAGAGGAGTGTAGTGCTTGTCTTCATCCATCTGCCAGCGTAGCTATTCTTGACCAAAGCTTGCAATGACCGGAAGCAGGCCAATGAAGTGCGATGTGGTCCAAACGGGTACCGCTGGAGTGCTCCGGCCACGATGGTCTGTCAAGAGTCCGGTGAAAGACTGGTATGCACAGAACAAGATGTGACCCCAGCTGCGTGATTCTTCTGGTCCTCTTGACCGTTGCTTCCCTACGCGGCTGTGCCGATGAGGCTTTCCAGAGGAATACGTAACGTCCGGTGGAGGCGGCGGATCATTTCAAGCGATAGGCCGCGTTTCCCGGAGAGGATTTCCGAGACTCGACCCCGTCCGCCTAGCATCGCTTCCAGATCTTTGCGGGTCATGCCCAGTTGATCCATCTTGAATTTGATCGCTTCGGTCGGGTCGGGAGGGAAGATGGCATGATGCTTGGCTTCATAGGCCTCAACGAGCGTAGTCAAGACGTCGAGCTCATCTCCAGTCTTCGTGCCCAGCTTCGCATCCATCAGGTGCTCAATCCGGCTCAACGCCCGCTCGTAGTCTCGCTTTGATTTGATCGGAGAAATGTTCATGGCTCCTCCGCATCATCAGACCGTGTTGACATCAATGTAATCGTATTCCTTATGGGTACCGACGAAGCGGACATAGACGATTCGATACGGATAGTTGATCTTCACCACCACTCGATACCGATTCCCCGCAATATTGAACACCACGCGGTTGTCCTTTAGCACACTGGCCGACCGAAACTGCGTCTTGATCTCCGACGGATCCGCCCAGTTGCCTTGTGCCACCTCTTGATACCACGCCTCCAACGGCCCTCTCGCCTGCGGGTGCCGTTCCCAGAATGCGCGGAGGGTCCGATTTGCAATAACGCGCACGGAGACACTCTACCATGCTCCCAATGTGGGATCAACTCTCGTACAGACCTAGTCCAGAGTTGGCGCACCGCCTATTCGTCCTCCGGCGCTCGCCGCGATCGCCGAGCCCTCTGCTCGTGGCTCTGAAGGACATTAAGGGGACAGGCTACCATGGCACTACCTTACGCATATTGTGCTCGCACCCGGATGATGGCGGCACGTGCAACATGTCGAGGGACCGTCAGAAGCGCATGGTTGTTGGGCCTTCGTTTGATCGCGTGCGGCTCGATGCGTCCGGGGCGAATCGGCACACGCAGGGCGCTAATGGCGTCGAGTATCTGTGCGTAGAGGATCCGGGCTGACTTGGTCGCAGCCCAGCGCAATGGTTGGTGAAACGCCACGAGCAGATGCATGGCGCCCTTGAAACTCAACGCTCGGGCGCCCAGCTGCGCCCCGACGGCTGCCCGTGCCATGAGGCCACGCACCAAGTTGTAGGCCAGGAGATGGACGCCAATCTCCTTGTCGATCATGCGGGGTGACTTCGCGCGCAAGATGTCTATGCCCATCACCGCTTTGATGGCACGCAGATCGACCTCGACCTGCCAGCGCTGGCGGTACAGCGCATCCAGCTCAAGCGGCTTCACACTGCGTGCATCGGTCAGCGTCGTGACCAGGACGCGACCTGCCACTTCAGTTTGACGCACGGTGAGCCGCAGCGGCATACGCGCATACGTCGCCTGATCCATCCACGGCGGTCGTTGGGGGCGTGTCCACGTCACGAGCCGATCTCGATAGCCCAGGTGCTCACCGTGGCGGAAATCTGTCACGCGACGCTGGTGCTGGCGGGTGAGGAGATCCACCCCCTGCTCCGCCAGCAACGCTACCGTGAAGGAGGTGCGGATGATATCTCCTGCATTCAGATGGGGCATCAGAGAACGGAACAGGGCCTGCTCCCCACTGCCTTTCCCCCGACACGGCCCAGTCGCCCAGCGCAGCACCGCCCCAGTCGAGAGCGAGATGAGTGTCACCAGCATTGCGAGCGGGAAGCCAAGCCCAGGCTGTTGTTCACCGCTTTGCGGATACGCGGCTTGATTGGCCTGGGTATCGGGCATGGACACGGTGGTGCCATCGAGCAGGTTGACTGAGCGCCCACGCCACTTCCAGTTCCGGCCCGTCAGCTGCTCCAGGCGTTCGCCCACCGAGACGGCCACGCGCTCAATCAACGACAGTGGCAACCGCTGCCGGGCCTTGCAGTAGTGGCCACTGCTTACGCTGCATAGAGAATCGCCCTGCCCCGTACGTTCGGAAAGATGTCGGGCCACCGCATCTTGACACCCCCCATCGGCGGACAAGGCTTGGCCGATGAAGAGCCCCAGCGTGGTGAGCGGCGGATAGACGCGCTCACGAAAGGCTCCGACTTCCTGCTCCACCATTGCCTCCATCGCATCGTGGGACAGGAGTTCATCGAGCGCCCGCGTGGGCCGGTCGCCAACCCCCTGCTTGAATTGCGTGACCCCCTTCTGTAGGCATTTTTTTGCGATCTTTACACATGGTGGATCCTCCTTGTCTTGATTGTGACGGTCGGGTCCACCATCTTCAACAATGTGCGACTCTCGGCTACCCCCTTCTTGCCCCCACCGTGGCCCTGCTATGGCTTAAGGTAGTGCCATGGGGGACAGGCTACTTTACATTCCTACACCGGCGGGGGAGTGGTCGATTGCCACTCGGCCACCAGATTGAATCGAATAACCAGGCTGTCCTCTCTATCCCCCCTAACAATGGCAAGGAGCAGGTCTATGAAGCATGAGCAGGCTCAAGCGGGCATCGCTGAGGCACCCCGGTGACGCGCGAGAGCGACGTGGCTATGAGTCGATATGGCCTATCGAATTGCCGATATTTGTCAAGATATCAAAGCCCGACCCCATCTACCGTCTTCGCTAAAGAAAAACATGGCTGTTCGCAAACAGATTGCGTCACTGGTGAGTCTGATCGGAGTCCTTGCGGCAGGGAACAGCGGCCTGTGGGCGATTGATGTCAAACTGTCCTCAGACGAGGCGTACAAAGCGCTGGAGTTTGGGCGAATTCCAATGGAAAGGGCCAATTCCCCCGAAGACGTGAAAAAAGTTCTTCAGCAAGCGTCCGTAGCGACTCGCGTTGGTGCCGACCCGGAGAAGGAACCCTGCGGCGCGAGCGCTGTTCTTCGCACCAAACGGTATCGACTGGAAGCCTTTGGCCGCCAAGAGGCGGCAGAATCGAAGAAGCGGAAGACGGACGTGCGTATGCCCGAGGAGTTCATCCAGAAAGTGATGGACATGCCCAACATGGAAATGGAAGTGCAGCTGTGCGGCGATGACGAGTATTTCGCCGAAGGTGCATTGATTGAATTGCAGCAAGGATCGAAGCGGGTCAAGCCGATCGACATCGGCAAGGCCGAACGGGGGCGAAAGAACGAAAGCAGCGGTCCAGCCTTCCGGTCACGGTTCACGGCGCTTTTCGCCTACGAACAGTTCGACCCCACCGCATCGTCCATCTTTGTCGTCAATCTGCAAGATGGAACAGAGATCAGAATTCCCGCCGACTTCTCTAAAGTGAAGTAAGCACTGTCAGTCCCCGACTGTTGTGCCCTGGATTGGAACGCCCCTGTACCGCTACGGCCGGCGGTGCGGATGCTGTCCCGGCAGAGCGAATGTCCGGCCTTATGAGCCTCACAGTTCAGAAAAGCTAGATAAGGGTCAGACCTTGTTTTGTGCTTCTCGATGAGCTATCCTCCGCCCCATGGCTCGCCCCCTGCGCATCGAATTTCCTGGCGCGCTCTACCACGTCACTGCCCGGGGCAACGCCCGGCAAGACATTTTCCTGGATGACGAGGACCGGCAGCGGTTCCTCGGGGTGGTGGCACACGTCGTCTCCCGCTTTCATCTTCGGCTGCACGCCTATTGCCTGATGGATAACCATTTTCACCTGGTAGTGGAGACACCAGATGCCAATCTATCCAAAGCCATACGCCACCTCAACGGGGTCTACACCCAAGCCTTCAACCGGCGTCACGGTCGGGTCGGCCATGTGCTGCAAGGTCGTTTCAAGGCGATCGTAGTTGAGCGGGACAGCTACCTGCTGGAGCTCTGCCGATACGTCGTGCTCAATCCGGTGCGCGCCAAGACCACCCGCAAGCCCGATACCTATCCCTGGTCAAGTTACCGGGCGACGGCAGGACTTGTCGCCGTGGCGCCGTTTCTGACGGTGGACTGGGTGCTGTCCCAGTTCGGACATCAGAGGTCGGCCGCTCAGCGGAAGTACCGGAAGTTTGTCGCCGAGGGTATTGCGTACGGCTCACCCTGGGAGCAGGTTCAGGGGCAGGTGTTGCTCGGGAGGGAGCGGTTCGTCGAACGCCTGATGCCCGGACTACGGGACAAACGGCCCGTAAGAGAGATTTCAAGACGGCAACGCTTTGTGGGCCGACCGACGCTGAGCCAGCTATTCGCCAGACGTGCGCGGTCCGACCGGGCGCGACGCAACGAGGTCATTCGTCGGGCGCACCTGAGCTACGGCTATAGCCTATCTGAAATCGGCCATGCCGTGAGCTTGCATTATTCGACCATCAGCCGCATCGTGAATGTCCCAGCCCCGATGGATACACATACCAAGGTCTGACCCTGAGTCCACTCTTCCTGGATGGTACACAACACGACAGAACTTCTCTCTGAACCGCTTGATCACCGATGTATCCGGTTTCCCGCAATGGTAGAGAATATCTGGAGTGCCTCCCGCTCAAGCGAAAATCTGGTCCCTCTTATCACGATTTTGGGGGCAGCTGCCTCGCGATCCCACGCTCACGTCGGGTTCCATTCAGAGGCAATGAACCGAAGCTCTCCACGGATGCCCGGAGTTGTACTGCTTTCAAAAGGGATCGGCAATTCGAGTTTCCCTCCCTTCAACAGGCGCGATGCGACAGGCTTGGTGGCTTCTCCCAGCTTGTCGCTTTGCCAATCATATTTGACGATCCAGTCGTCGCCCTCCGTCTGAGGCGGGACCATTTCGATGACGGCGGAGTCTCTGAAGAGATAGCCTCCCTCGTAATGCTGATTCAGCCACAACTTCCTTTCGATCTCGTAGTCCGGAACGCGGACACCCAATGTCAGGCTGTAGGCCAGTGAGGGTCGAGCTTTGTTCACCCGCGCCCGGTTGGCTAGGTAAATCGTTGAGAGATACAGAGGGGCGCTCCTTTTCTTCTTCGCCGAGGCGGTCCAGTCTTGGTGGCTCAGACAGGCGACCGAATCCTCTTCCGCAACCCGTCGCGTGAGATACCAGAGCTTGCCGCGGGGTGAGGCCAGGACTTCGAATTGATACAGCGCGTTCACCTCCTTGCCAGCCGCCTCGGCGTTCCGAATCTCTTCCGGCAGCCGAATCTCTTCCACGTCCACCCAGATATCGACTCGGACGTCGCCGAACAGAAAGCGCACGAGATTCTGGTAGGATTCCTCGCTGTTGACGATACCGAAATAGCCCGAGTGCGATCGGTAGACGAACGCCTTGGCGCTCGGATCGGACGGCTGACCATTGGCCTTTGAGCCATGGACCGACGCGTTTTCAATTCGTACCAGCCCGTCGCTGCCGTGGCCAACGAACGTTCGCGAGAGCCCTTGCGCTGCTTCATAGTCGTTCCGATTCGTTCCGATGAGACAGAAGACCTTTTGCGGCGGAAACGCGGTTTCAGGCAGCCAATCCACGCGCCCGGTGTTCTTGTAGAGAGCCTCTAAACTCAAATACTTGGCCATGCGATCTCGATTGAAGTTGTTCATGTCGTCGAGACTCAGCCATTGCGGAACATTGAGACCTGCCACATCGATTCCATTGTGAGGCGTCGCGTAGGTGAAGAATTTATCCACATATTGACGCGCCTTCGGCTTATCAAGCGCCGGATTCTGCAAGAAGGCTCGGCAGACCAAGCCTCCCATCGAGTGGGCGATCAAGTAACATCGAAACTGTTCGGGCGTGACGTTGTTCTTTGGCTCTTTGCACACCAGATCTCGGACTCGCAGTATGAGACTGCTCAAGCCCTTGGCGAATTCTTCGATCGGCGGTGTCTTCCCGGTTCCCAACAGGGTGGATGCCGGGTCGTAGTACCGATACACGATGATCGACTGCCGTCTGATGCCCCCGATCCAGCCATCATCTACGATGTCCATTCCGTCGGTGAACACATCCGTATAACCGAAATCCGATCCCAATCGGACCACGGGCGATTCAAAGATGAATTTTCGGGGTGGTCGCTCTTTCTCAGGGGTGGCGCGAAAGACCGTGGACCCGAGATTGAAGCCGCAGAATGGATCAGCGGTGGTTTCGTCGATCTCTCCTTTTGTCATGGCATAGCCGCGAACATAAATGATGGGATGCAACGCCGCCTCCTCCGAAGTCATAATCACCTCCTCGATACGTGATGAATGCGATCGACTTCTGATACATCACAGGATTCTGAAATGCTGTCAGGATCATTTGCGCACATGGGCACGATTCCCTGCCACTGCGCCACGAGGAGGAAGAGCACGAGAAGCAAAGCCAGACCTCGCTACAGGTCGAATTACGTAGGATGGGAGTATGGCACAAGCGTTCCAGAAGGTGGAAGACAGAATTCTTGATTTTCTATAAAAGTACGCGGCTGGTCTGTGCTGACAGCGGCTGTTTTGGTGAGAGGCTTGGAGGTCGGTCAACGGCCGCACCTGATCACTATTGGTTTGGCTGACGGCAGCTTCACTCCCACGCCTTCTTCCCTCGCTTCAGCAACCTCTTGAGCAGCGGTTTCATGTCCTTGCGGATGGTGTCTCGTCGGTGACGCTGCCGCTCGGCCATGCGTCCGGCGAGAAATCCAGCACGGACGCTGGTCGAGTACTTCAGAAACTGTCGAATGTGACGTTCCGCTTGGATCGCATCCTGATGGATGCCCAGTAGATCCTGGACTGCGCGCGCAGACTTGATAAACCGGCTGGCTGGTTTGTCCAACGAGCTGCACGCGAGTTCCGTCGCATAGCGGGCGCGTTTAGCCTTGATACGGATCTTATGAAGGCGGGTGTCTGATGGCGAAGGACCCAGGCGGCCGATCGCTTTGCGCAGTCTCTTGAATTCTCGCTTGGCGAGCTGGCGGATGGTCAGCGAAGACTCCACGATCGAGGAGGGGGCCTGCGCCGCTTGCTGCAGCCGCCGGATGAGTTCGAAGTATCGAGCGCTCGTGAGTTCGCTGAGGACCAGCTTCTGAACGGCCGCTCGTTGAGTGCGCAGATGGGAGATAAACTGTGCCAACAACTTGCGATCTCCCTCCCCCATATCGGCAGATTCCTCAGTGAAATAGGCAATCTGGACGTCGAAATCGCGGGCTGGTCCCAACAACTCGCTCAGCCACTTGAGCTCCTGTTGCAGTGACGTCATCCATGCAGGGAGGAGGAGCGGTCGAGCTGTGCGGAGCACCGTGCGCAGGCGTCTGGTCGCGACACGCATTTGATGCAGGCTCTCAGGCTCGGTTCCGAGCCTTGTGCCCGGATCATGAGCGAGGAGCCATCCGAGGTGTTGAGAGAGTGCCCACTTTATGTATTCGACCACCGGCGCATCCGGTTGAGGCCGCGCGGGTGGCATGGGAGCTGCGAGGGAGAGGGCGCGAAATAACTTGGGTCTTCCGTCGTGATCGAACGCCCCCGCTTCACGCAGCTGCCGTTCGAGGGAACGGAGGGAAGCATCGCCGCCCCGCCGTTGTTCGATTTCAAGTTCGTGAAAGCGCTGGGTGGTGCGGTCGTTCTTGTCGACTGACACCGTGTCTAGCGCGATTTCCGCGACGGGTACTCGGCCATGACGCACCAGGAAGCCCCTTCTCCATACGCGCATCGTCACGACCGGCATCAGTTTCCGATGTCCGAGATGGAGAATCAGTAAGTCGCGGAGCGAGGCCGGGGGAACGGTCTCGCCGTCGATCACCGCTATCTCCTGCCGATCATTGCCCAACGGAAGTTTCAGCTGCCAAGACTTTTTCCCCCGTTCCATTCTGTGACGAAGAGTAATCCACGCATGGGCCAAGTCGTAGGCGGCCGTGTCGTAATAGGTGGATATCAACTGCCGCAGTGGGAGCGGCGTGCCGGGAAGCCGAGGCATGCGAAAACCGGGAGCAACAGCCAGCTTGAGTTCATGATCGGTCTGCGATGAAATCGAACCGGAGCGGTTAAGAAGCGAGAAATGGGTGTCCGACTGAGTCATCGTGGAATCCTCATGGCAGAGCCGACCCATCCTATGAGTGTCAACGCAGCGGAGAGGGAAATGCAAGTCAGGGGGGTGGTCAGGGAATACGCCGGCCGTTCGCCCATGCAACTGCCGACATGGAGGCGAGGGTAAGGGCTGCCTAGCTTCGTAGGCAGCGACTCAAGCAAAGTACGGTTGCTAAAAGTCGTCGAGGGATACCGGTCGAAGAAAGTCTCGAACCGACACCAGTCCGATGAATGCACCCTCTTTGGTCACGCCAAGGTGGAGCGTGCGATGCTTATCCATAAGATCGGCGGCTTCCGTCAACGGCCGCCGCTCTTCAATGCCTGGCACAGGACTGCTCATAATATCCTCCACCGGCACAAAGTTGGACCCTTTCTCGACTCCCACGAATTTCCTGACAACATCCGATTCCGTGAGGATGCCGACGATCCGCGCTTGGCGGCTTACCAACACACTTTCGACGTTGCAGGCTTTCATTAATTTCGCCGCTTCGACGACCGACGTGCCTGCATCCACCGTCACTGGTTCCTTCTGCATCAAGGTGCCGACTGTGACCATACTGATCCTCCTTCTTGTTATGTGTGATTTGATATCCAGCCTATCGCGGATATATTGCATCGGGGTTAGAGGGGCGTTACAAAACGGTAAAATCTCAAGGCAGGAGGAGGATTATCTTGCGCGGGCTTAGTGATCTCGTGCTTGTGCTCACTCGAATGCTTTCCATCCGCTCCCGAGATGCCGCGTGAAGAAAGGACAGGGAACGCTCAGCGACCGACCCCTATCGGGAAAAACGGAAGGACGATGGAAAGCGTGATCAAAATGATGATAATCCACTCAAGCACTTCCATCCGTCTGGTGCCGGCACGATCCGTCATCTTGCCGTAAATACTTTCCAAAGTCTGAAGTTTGCGCAGAATGCTCGCGTCCCAGGCCTCCAAGTGAAAGCGCTGCGAGGCCAAGCGATAGACCCGCGCAAGATACTGGTCACCCAGCAGCTTTAAGGTGTTGGTGACGCGTTCAAAAATCAAAGCGCTGTCGACCTGAAGCTGCGCAATGTGCGTCATATCCTTTTCATGAGAGCCCGGCAGCCACAGGAAACGAAGTTTTCGAGACAAGGCTTCGTAGCCTTCGTCCAGTGCCCGATCGAGCTGCTCGTCGAGTATTCGCATCTCCAGCAACTCGACGTTGGCGAATTCTAGCACCGCCCGGACGTCGTCCATCTCCTTGCCGAACAATACCGCTGAATGCCAATCGATGATCGCAGCATCCTCTTGACCGAACGAGATGCGGCAAGAAACTGCGTCCGTCACTTCTTGCTCAGAAAACGGGGCGCGCTCTGCGCGCAAAATATGAGCCAAGTCGGTTTCATTGCTCGTCCATAACGGCGGCACCGCCGGCATATGAGACTCAATCGAGAAAATAATGTAATCTTCCACCTCCTGCGCAATGGACGGACGCTCGACGGCGGGGCCCAACACTTGGAGCAGCTGTTCCACGCGGGCGCGTGAATCGGACAAAAGTTGTTCATGCTCGTAGAGCGACTCGCTCAGATCGAGTAACCGATCGAACGGTCCGTCGATCGGGAAGCGATAGGTGATGGTCACAGCCCCGAAGTCATACACCATCGCTTCGACTGTCGGACTGGTCTGGTACCGACAGACGTCGAACACGGTTCCTTCCTGAACGAGTCGCAGAGGAGCTGGTCGATACTCGAAGTACTGAGGGGCCCTGGTCTTATGGCGGAGGCGCCCTCGCTCCGTTCCGGCAACAATCCCCCGCTCCGCATCAGTCAGGTCTATGGAGAGGCCGACATCGTATGCGAAAAGGGTGAAACAGGTCCCTTTGGTGATGTTGGTATGTTCCGGCATGGCGATTCCGCGCACGCCATCATTCTAACAGGTTCACATCAGGCGAGATTGTCCCGAGAACATCTTCAAGCTGTTGCGTCCTATGGCATGCCATAAGCTGGCCTGACACGGGGGCTCGCCGGGGGACACAACACTTCTTGCGCCGTCCAGCACGCCACTGCCGAGGTTGTGAATCATCGCCTTACCCCTGAAAGGACATAGAAATTAGGTTCGCCAAATAGGGGCTGCGGTACTATCATGCGATGTTGTTGTGCATGACATGCTCGGACCGACATGAAGTCCATCGTTGCCAACAGCAGTCCTTGCCGACATGGTTGATCATCCCGGCATGTCTGATGCGACGGATCGGTACCGGCTGAAACAAGCACGGTAGGTTATGCACGATACAAGTTCTGACTCGGTTGTCTATTTTCGGTTGCCCATATTACGTCGCTGTCCAGCTGTCATCCTAATCATCCTGCTCCTCATGTGGGGGATTACGCTTCATGAGGCGCGAGCCGATACAGCGGAGAGCAAGGAGGACGAAAAGCTGGAACACGTTGCCCTCCGGCATAAGGGCACGTCAAGAGCTGTGATGAAGCGCCTGCTCTCGGAAGACTGGGGATTGCGGTTGTACGGATATCTCGAGGGCTCCTACACGCAGAATTTTAATAATCCGTCCAATAACATCAATGAGCTTCGTATCTTCGACGTAAATTCGAACCAGTTTCGGCCGAATCTCGCGCAGTTCGTGTTGGAGAAGGAAGCCAAAGCCGGTGGAAATTGGAAAGATCGCGCTGGGTTTCGCGTGAAGTTCAATGCCGGCCGTGATTCTGATTTCATTGGTGGCGTCGGGCTCAGCACCTGGGCCGATTTCCAGGAATTCTATGTGCAGTATGTGGCGCCGGTTGGGAAGGGACTCACCATCCAACTCGGGCAGTTCAATACCTTGATCGGCTATGAAGCCGTGGAAAGTCCGCACAATCCCAATTATTCGAGATCGTGGCTCTTCGGCCTCGGCCAGCCGTTTACGACTCGAGGAGGGCGGCTGTCATATGACATCACGGAACGGATCTCGCTGTCGGTCGGGGTGATCGGCTACATCAACTCGGCGCGAGGAAACAGCCAACATGACTCATTGATGGAATCAGCTCTGACCATCACTCCGTTTGAGCGGGTCAAACTGACAATGTACGGCTTGGCCGGGCCGCGACCGGGAATGAGCGGGACGCCCGGCGGGGATCTGCTCTTGCTCGGTGGGTTTGCCAGCTTCCAGGCGACGGACCAGACTTCGTTCGTCATCGAGTCTTACTATGCGAATCAGGCGAACAGCAGCAGGATCAGTCAGGCAGGCAATGCGCGGTGGAACGGAGTGGCTGGCTATGTGATCCATGATTTCACCCGGCAATGGGGACTGCGGCTTCGCGCGGAACTGTTCGAGGATGCCGGCGGATTTGTAACCTGCGAAGGAACGACGGCTTACCAGCCGAGAGCCAACGTCTGCTTCGGGGCCACCTCGACGTCACAAGCGCCGCCCGTCGCTCAAACCCTATGGGAAGTCACCTCGACATTACAATACAAGCCGTTCAAATCCCTCATCACCCGGCTGGAATATCGGTACGACAAGTCCAACCAGAATGTGTTTCAAGTCGGCTCACGCGCGACCAGCTATCAATCGACGCTGTCATTGGAGGTTATCTATCTGTTCTGAGCAGACCGATATCGCTTAAGATTCTCCTCCGGCGTCGTCGCATCGGCCGGCGCCACAGGAATCAGGGAAGGGAAGCCGATCTTTGCCAGGAGCATCAACCATGTGACAAACACAAAGGCGGAGGTCAGGACCGGCATCCCCGACGGTTCCAGGAAAATACCCAGCGAAGCCCAGACCCGTGCCGTAACCAGCACGCCGATCACCGTATAGATGAAGCCGGGGAGGTTCAACACAAAAAACGTGCCGCCCAGGGCCATCGCTGTCAGCGCTGCATTATACCCGAACAAGCCGTCCCGGATGGCCGCGTCATGTGCTCCATAGAATACGGCGGTCGCAACAGCCAGTGTCGATCCCATGAGTGCCATGGCCGCACCGATTCGCGTATTGATCGCAATGCCGATCAGGATTACGATCCCGGTGACCCAATTGTCCTGGAAGAAGATTTCCGCGATGCCCATGCTGATGCCGTGAAACCAGGTGATCCAGGTGTAGTCCGGCCTTGGTCCGGTGAAGTCAGAGGGTGATGTCGGCTTGAGCGCGTTGGAGACGTCGATAGTCGTAAACTGCAACAAGGCGGCCAGAACGAACCAGGTAGCCAACACAAACGGCATGGTGAGCCCTGGGACTTTGTGGGGGCCCAAGAGAGCGCCGAACGCCGGCGTGATGATCGAGGCGAAGGCGGCGCACAGGACGATGTAGAGCCACAGGTACCCATTGGGGGGATTGGCGGTCGTGAAGTTCGGACTGGTGTAGGCCACCAACGCAATGGCGATCAAGGCTCCGTTGAACCCGAACAGACCATCCTTGATCATCCCCTTGTCGGCTTTAAACAAGAGAGCCGTCAGAGTGCTGATGATGGTTCCGACCAGGCAGGCGATGCCGTAGATCCAGGAGTTGTAAAAGATCGCTCCGAGAATCACGGCACCGGAGATCGGATTGTTCTGAAACACCACCTGCCCGATCCCGCGCAAGGTCCAATCGATGATTCCGACTATCGGATGGTCTCTGAAGCGATCCTTCTGCAAAACGGTCATTTCATGCCCTCCAGGACAGAGCGTATTCTGGTTCTTCAGAACTGACGTGCGACAGCCGGATGAAACTCAACGGCGGACACCGGCAAGGCATCGTGCGCCGACAGCATTCCCTTCCCGAGGGCCCGGCGTTCCTGCCACGAGGGGAGCAGTCAGCGCCACAAGAATTCGGAACGTACTGTTGCTCCGGTCACGGTTTTGCGGACGATGGACCAAAAGTCTCTGACCTTGGCCCGGACCGGTTCGGATTCTTGGCCGAGCACTTTGAACATCAACCCGGCGTCGTTGGGTAGTCGCGACGCACCTGCGGCCCATTGTTCCTCCAAGTTCACCACGGCAGAGACCTGACTGAAGATCTTGTCCGTATGGTGCCGGGGCGCGAGCAACAGGACGTTGGCAAACACGTCGTACATGCCCATGACTCCCACCTGCCGAACGTTGTGCACGTGTGGCTCGATGACAAACTTCTCCGTGAACAACTCGGCGCCATCGGTTCGCTGGGCCCGCACGGTGGAAGAATAGACATCGTATTGAAAAAGCTCTCCCTCGCCGTGATGCTTGCGCCCTCCCATGATGATCTCCGAATAGAGCAGGGTGGCAGTGGAGTGCACACGAATGTGCGTGGCGGTGACGAAGCGGGCATGCGCATGGGGAATGACCGGATCCGGAAGGTACTCCATGTAAGCGTTCTCACCCAACACGATGCTCTGGGTTTGAGCCGCATAGTTGGCATCCATCGAATGAATCTTGGTGGCGGCCTGCGTCGTGACGTGGGCGCGCGTATCGGGAGCGAGATCGATTTCAATGTTGAACCGGTCGCCCTGCAGAATGCAGCCGGTGGTTGTGATGATGAACACACAAGGCAGGTCGGGCAACGCCTCGTCCCAGTACAGCGCCTGCTGAACCAATAGTGGGGCGCGGCGATCCAGATGCGCCAGCACGGTGCGGTCCCCGCGCCGCTCAAAACCGAGACGCAGGAACGCATCCTTACCCACGACACCGCTGGGCAGCTGCCGGGGCTCATCCTGAAATGAAACAAGTTCAGGCAGCTGATGAAAAGTGGTCATGCGGGCGTCTTGTCGAGTTTGAGGTCGAACAGCACGTTCTGCTTGATGAGCGTGACCAGGTCCGCAATGCCTTCCCCGGTCTTGCAATTGGTGAAGACAAAGGGTTTGTCCCCACGCATCATTTTAGAATCCTTATCCATCACCTCCAGGCTCGCGCCCACGTATGGAGCGAGGTCGGTCTTGTTGATGACCAAGATGTCCGACTGGGTAATGCCTGGGCCGTTTTTCCGCGGAATCTTGTCGCCCGCGGCGACATCAATCACATAGATGAAGAAATCGACCAGCGCAGGGCTGAAGGTCAGGGTGAGGTTATCGCCGCCGCTCTCGATGAGCACGAAATCGCTGTCGGGGAACCGGGATTCCATATCTTCCACTGCAGCGAGATTCATGCTCGGGTCTTCGCGCACGGCTGTGTGCGGACAGGCCCCGGTTTCCACCCCGATGATCCGCTCCTCGAGCAGAATGCCTTTCAAGGTGCGCTGGACGTGCCTGGCGTCTTCCATGGTGACGATGTCGTTCGTGATAATGAGGATCTTGACACCCATCTTGACGAAGATGGGCGTCATGGCCTCAATAATGGCGGTTTTGCCGGAGCCGACCGGGCCGCCCACGCCGATTCGTGTGATTTTCTTCATGCAGTGCCCCGGTGAGTCAGTTCATGAACATTCGTACGTGCGCCTTCACGTGCGCGGCGGCCAGGATGTCGAGCGAAGGCGAGAATGTCGCCATGTCGTCGAGCGTGGCCCTTGAGGCGCGCTCGTACTCGGCTTCCGCGGTCGTGTTGACTTCGAAGAGAATGGCTTGCGCGTCGAAGTGATGAATCTTCATCAACCGCAACGACGCGCTCAGAATCATGCTTGCCGTGCCGTACTGATGCGCGGCAAAGGCATCCTGTTCAAGTAGGCCGAGTCCTGCGAACAGCAGCCCAAGACCGACCGGATAGGTGCCGGGAGTTTCCTTGCGTTCCACGTGCTCCAACCAATCCGTCAGCAACGACGCCTGGATCAGATGGTTCGACAGTTCACCGAGCTTCTTTCCCATGCGTACGCTCATGGTCCGCATCTCCTCGTTCATCTTGCGGTTGAAGAGGGCGGTATCGGCTCCTAGCACGCCGGTCATATCGTGATCGCAGGCCGAACGGTGCGCCGCCAGCAGAGCGATGGCGTCCGAGGATGCCGATTGGCGGGTTGCGGTCAGGACGAATTGGCGCAGCGTCTCCAGATCATGAACAAGGTGATGCTGAATCGCGGACTCGAGTCCGTTGGAAAAGGAGAATGCGCCGACCGGAAGCATCGAGTCGCCGAATTGCAGGACACGCATCAATTCGACGATCGTCAGTCGATGATCCTGAGATGGGGTCTTTGAAGATGGAGTGCGGTTCGATTCACCATTGCCGCCTGGAGCGGGGGGAGCAATCACCTCAGGCATTGACGGAGAATGCCCCGGCGAGGTAGGGACGATCTTAGTCTCAATGGACATGATCGTGCGGGTGAGCGTGAGCATGTGGATGATCGTGCTCCTCCACATGAGAATGCACTGGACCTTCGGCTCCACCGAACAGGCGCCGCGATTCATGGGGCGCGAGGTAAGGAATGACCTCGGACCCAGGGACAAAGTCATAGGTGATCCCGTGAAAGGCGTGCGTCTTCATCACAGAGGCCATAACCTTCTTGTCCACCGTCAGAGGGATGTACACCCGATTTCCCTTGACCACGGCGGGCCAGTGTTGGTTGCCCAAAGCATGGCCTAGCTCCACACAGGTACGAATGAGCGCCTCCGGGCTCTGCGGCCGCATTGTTCCCAATTCAACCACCATTACCTCCTTCAGGCTGACGCGAGCGATGATGGCGGCCTGTCGCGCTTCGTCCCACACCAGCACGTCGCCATCGCGCAAGAGGACGCCGCGTGGCAGCGATACGGCCAGATCGACACCATTCTGACTCGACTTCCGCAGCCGACTCTTTTGCGCTTCCCACTGGTCGAGCGCCAGCCAATCCAGCGTCGCCTGCTCCGAACGGACCTTCCACGCGGCTTCGTGAATGTTGCCGATGATGGTTTCAATGACGAGCATCCGACGGTCCTTCACCTTCCCCGAAGGTGTGAATCAACTAAAAAAGTAGAGCTGGTTCAGCGCAATAGACTTGGCCGGCTGGACCGTAGCATGCACCCCGTCCACTGTGACGGCAAAGGTTTCAGGGTTCACCTCGATCTTTGGCGTCAGCCCGTTGCGCACCATGTCCCGCTTCGTCAGCGTGCGGGTGCCGTACACCGGCATGACTTTGCGTTTCAGGTCCAGCTTGTTCGCGATTCCGTCGTCATAAGCGGCGCGTGAGACAAAGCTGATGCAGGTCTCGGGCAAGGCCCGGCCGAACGAGCCGAACATCGGACGGTAGGTAACCGGCTGAGGGGTCGGCAGGGACGCATTCGGATCTCCCATAATCGACCAGTTGATCAAGCCGCCTTTGATGACCATCTTCGGCTTGGCGCCGAACATAGCGGGCTCCCAAAGGACAAGATCCGCCATTTTCCCGGGAGTGATCGAGCCGAGGACATGCGAAATGCCATAGGTGATTGCAGGATTGATGGTCAGTTTCGCGACATAACGCAAGACACGGAAATTGTCGTTATCGGGTGAATCCTCGGGCAACTTGCCGCGGCCCTTTTTCATCGCATCCGCCGTCTGGATCGCCCGTAGCCAGTTCTCACCGACCCTCCCCATCGCTTGCGAATCGCTCGAGAACATGGAGATCACCCCCATGTCGTGAAGGACATTCTCGGCGGCGATCGTTTCGGGACGGACCCGGCTTTCAGCGAAGGCCACGTCCGAGGGCACCTTCGGGTTCAGGTTGTGACAGACCATGATCATGTCGAACAGCTCTGCCATCGTGTTGATCCCGTAGGGCAGCGTCGGGTTCGTCGAGCTGGGCAATACGTTGAGCTCGCCCGCCACCTTGATGATGTCCGGCGCGTGACCGCCCCCTGCGCCTTCGGTGTGGTAGGTGTGCATCGTGCGACCTTCGAACGCCGCGATGGTGTCCTCGACAAAGCCGCCCTCGTTGAGGGTATCGGTGTGAATACAGACCTGCACATCCATGTCGTCGGCGACCGAGAGGCTGGCTCGAATGGCCGAGGGGGTGGTTCCCCAATCTTCGTGAATCTTGAATCCTGCTGCGCCTGCCAACACCTGCTCGACCAGGGGTGCTTCGCCCGAGCAGTTGCCCTTGCCGAGAAATCCAAAGTTGATCGGCAGCCCCTCGACTGCCCGAAGCATCATTTCAATGTTCCAGCGCCCGGAGGTGATGGTCGTGCCGTTCGTGCCGTCGGTCGGCCCGATACCGCCGCCGAAGAAGGTGGTGACGCCGTTGCTCAAGGCTGCGTAGACCTGCTGCGGCGAAATCATATGGATGTGCCCGTCGTTTCCGGCCGGTGTCAGGATCAAGTGTTCACCGGTGATGGCATCCGTGGCCGGGCCGACCGTGAGTCCCGGGGTCACGCCGTCCATGGTGCCGGGATTGCCGGCCTTACCGACGCCGACGATCTTGCCGTCCTTGATGCCGACATCGGCTTTGACGATGCCGAGGAGCGGATCCACCACCGTGACGTTGGTGATTACCAGATCGAGGGCGCCTCCCTCGCTCGTGAGTTGATTGTCCATCCCCATCCCGTCACGCAACGTCTTCCCGCCGCCATAGATGGCTTCATCACCGTACACACGTAGATCCTTCTCGATCTCGATGTAGAGGTCGGTATCACCCAAGCGGATCTTGTCCCCAACGGTCGGGCCGAACAGGCTGGCGTTTTCCTTGCGGGATATTTGCGACATTGGTCTATCCTCTTTCTTGGCCATCTTGGCCAATTCGTGTGCCTTGCCGGTGCAGCACCTTAGGGCTGCTTGCTCTTGGACTTGAATCCACGTTCGTCGGCGCGGTGCAATCCTTGGTCGAGATTCGGTCGGTAGCCGGGGGTGGGGCCGGTCCCGGTCCAGCCGTCCACCAGGTTGTTGAACCCGTAGATGCGTTGTTTGCCTCCGAATGGGACCAGCGTCACTTCCTTCTCGTCCCCCGGCTCGAAGCGCAGACCTGTTGACGCCGGAATATCCAACCGCCGGCCAAAGGCTGCTTTCCGGTCAAATTCCAGAGCGCGATTGACTTCAAAGAAGTGAAAATGGGAACCGACTTGAATGGGGCGGTCCCCGGTGTTACGGACCTTGATTTTGACGGTGGGTCGCCCCGCATTAATTTCAATGGGCTTGTCGGAAAGGACGTAGCCACCGACTGGTGTCTTAGCCGCTGTGGGTGGTTTTTGAGTTGCCATCATCCTTGCTCCCTCTGTTGGGTTCAACGTTTGTTAAACGATATCCATCCGGCTACTGGATCGGCCCGTGAACGGTCACCAGACGACTGCCGTCCGTAAACACCGCTTCCAGTTGGACCAGCGGGATCATTTCCGCCACGCCTTCCATGACGTCATCCCTGGTCAATGTAGCCCTCGCTTCTTTCATGACCTGTTCCAGGGACTTCCCTTCTCGGGCCCCGTCCAGCGCGGAGGCCGTGATCACCGCCACAGCTTCGGGGTGATTCAGCTTCAAGCCTTTCGCTTTGCGCTTGAGGGCGACCTCGGCCATCATATAGATCATCAATTTGTCCAATTCTCTTGGTGTCAGATGCATGGCATACTCCTTAGCGGTAGTGCTTGGTTAAGAAGGACAGCAAGACTTTCTTGAGGGAAGGGCCTGACGTGATCGGCTGATACATCTAAAGTGCGAAAGAGAAAGATCTCCGATGGCTGTTTCGATTCTTCGGAGCGAAGGATGTCGAGAGAATAAATACATGGGGGGGGGTATTTTTATCTAGAACGAGCTATCTCAGTCAAGCTATTTTTTATGTCCTGAGTTCTGCTGCGGCAAAAATACTCCCTTGAACAGCAAGTATAGACTGGTTGTCTTGCCTACATAGTGTTACCCGCTGAAGTCTCGGATGATCCGCTCGATGTCCGCGCGGCCGGTATAAAAGCCTGGAGGTTCAGTAGCTGAGGCGTGAAGTTGGTGACGAGCCTAGCTCTCTGTCTGATGTAGAACCAAATGTGAGAAATCTGGAAAGGGCGCCTTCTAAACCAATTGAGTCAAATGGCCGGCTCATTCAAACGGATGGTATAGAGGTAGTGGTACAGCCCGTTGTGGGCCATCAATTGGGTGTGAGTGCCTTCTTCCACCAACTTCCCCTTGTCCAAGACCAGAATTCGGTCGGCACCTTGGATAGTCGACAGTCGGTGGGCGACGACGAAGGTTGTGCGACCTTCCATGAGTCGTTGAAGGGCTTCCTGAACCAGCCGTTCCGATTCGGTATCCAGCGACGAGGTCGCTTCGTCTAGTAACAAAATGCGAGGATTTTTCAAGATTGCCCGAGCGATCGCAATGCGTTGGCGTTGTCCACCTGAGAGGTTGACGCCCTTCTCGCCCACCAAGGTTTGATACCCGTCCGGTAGACCGGTGATGAAGTCATGGGCATGAGCAGCCTGGCTCGCTTCCCGTACGGCGGCTTCATTCGCTGCCATATCGCCGTAGCGAATGTTGTCGAGAATGGTGCCCCCAAAGAGGATGGTTTCTTGTGGGACAAGCGCAATCTGTCGGTACCAACTCTCAACGGTCAGATGGCGCAAGTCTTTACCGTCGACCGTGATGCGACCTTCCGTCGGATCGTAGAAGCGGTGAAGCAGGTTGATCACGGTGGTCTTGCCGGCGCCCGTCGGTCCGACTAACGCGACTAGTTCGCCCGGCTTGGCTTCGAACGAAAGGTCGGACAAGACTGGATGACGGGCATCGTAGCTGAAGTTGACGCCTTCTACCCGCACATGGCCATCGACGGTCACCAGCGTCTGGGCGTCGGCTCGATCGCGAATGTCCGGCTGGGCATCCAGAATCTCGAAGACCCGCTGCGTCGCTCCTTGGGCCTCCTTGATCTGCGCAAAGACTCGTGCTGCCGAGCTGAAAGGACCGATCAAGATGCCGGCGAACAGGACGAAGGCGAAGAGATCCCCCGGCGTGACGACCCCGTCGATGACTTGTCTGCCTCCGTACCACAGCACCGCCGTTGCCGATGAGAAGGTCAGAAGGCTGATGACCGGAATGAAGACGGCCATGATGGCGGCTCGACGGAGTGTGAGATGAAGCGTGTGATCGACCTGATCCGCGAAACGAGTCTTTTCTCTGTGCGTCTGGACGAACGACTTGACGATGCGAATGCCGGAAATCACCTCTTCGACGAGGGTGCTGAGCGCGGCTGTCTCGTCTTGGATTGAGGTGGAAAGGGATTTCAACCGGCGACCGAATAGCTTGGCGACCAGGACCAGTAATGGGAGCAGGATGAGGATCAGGAGACAGAGCCGCCAATTCATCATGAGCAGGAACGTGATACCCCCGACGAACGTCACGAGTTGTTTGACGCCGTCGATGGGGGTTTCTGTCACGATGGATTGGATCACCGTCACATCGGTCATCAATCGGGAAAGCAGTTCTCCCGTACGGCGGCGAGCAAAAAAACTGACCGTCAGCGTCTGCAGGTGGCTGAAGAGGTGCTTGCGAAAGTCGGCGACGACTTCCTGAGAGACCCATGCCGTCAGATAACTATGACCCATCGAGCAGAACCCCTGTAGGATCACCAGGATCAGGAACAGGCCGATCGACTGCGTCATCTTATCGGCATCGTGCTGAACGGTGATGATGTCCCAGAGGGTACCGGCCAACCGAACCAACGCGAGATTGATGAGTGCAACCCCGCTCACTAAGAGCCCGGCCAGCATCAAACGCGCCAAATAAGGGCGCACGAACGGGAGAAATCTTTTGAAGATCGACATCGTAGTCGGGCGGTGTGATCTAACAGGAGTTCGTGTTCCGTGTTACGGCTACGGTCAAATCATACGCTGACGGGGGTGGGATGAATCGACTAGAGTTGAGCGATCGACTCGATCAGGTTCTTATTGATCGCAACGAAGTCCGACCGGTCTTTCTCATTGATCACGACGTCTGTCAGACTGATGAAGAGACGTGCTTCTTCGTTGATCGCATCGGAGACACGATTCCGCATCGGAGGCACCAGGAAGTCTCCCACGTAGGTACAATTGACCGTCCGTACGCGGATGCGGACTTTCTTCCCTTCGGCCACGGTTTTCTCCCCCCGTCACGCCGGCTGAGCTTAGCTTTTGCGGCGAAGAAATTTCTGACGCTGGCGCAGCTTCTTGTACTTGTGCTTCCGCATCTTCTTTCGTCGCTTTTTCAAGACACTTGACATGTTCTGTATCTCCTAAAGAGGGGCGAGTCTAAGTGCTTTCCGCCGAAAATGCAAGCTCACGGCATTCTTTTCCCCTGTGCTATACTGCATTCCCATGTTCGCCCCAAGATTTGACCCTTCACCGGTTACATTCCTCTCGTGGCTCCTCCTACTCCCTTGTGTGTTGGGCGGATGTCCATCGAAGACCATCCAATACCCAGCAGAACATGAACGACTCCTCCGCATCGATCAAGCGTTGGAATCCTTACGGAGCGCTTATCAACAAAAGGATCGAGCCCGTTTCCAAGCCATGCTGTTGCCGCTGAATCAACTGGACGAACTGAAACGGCAGGTCGACATGGATTTCGAAGCCTTTTCCGCGATCTCTCTCGAGTTCAAGATTGAACGGGTGGTGATCGAGAAAGACGATATCGACGTCTTCATCCACTGGCAAGGGACTTGGAAAAGAAGCGCCGGTGACGTGGGTATCCGGCAACGAGGGTATGCACGATTGCAATGGGCCGGCACGCACTCGATTCTCTTGCGCAGCGCACAGGGAGATTTGCCCTTCGGAATGAAGACGAAACAGATGCTGTCGGAACCTCTCTCGCCGCCGACCCCACCACAATAACGATGCCGCGGAGTACGTTTGGAGCAGATTTTCTCGTCATCGGCAGCGGAGTCGCCGGGCTTCGCGCCGCCCTGGATCTTTGTCGAGTGGGACGGGTGATCGTTCTCACCAAGGGACATCCCTTACAAAGCAATTCCATCTTTGCGCAAGGCGGCGTGGCCGTGGCCTTGAGCGAAGAGGATGATGTCTCCATCCATTTGACGGATACCGTGAAGGCAGGACACGGCCTGTGTCGTCGTGAGGCAGTGCGTGTGTTGGTTGAGGAAGGACCGGATCGGATTCAAGAGCTCATCGGCTGGGGCGCGAAATTCGATAAATCCGGTGGAAAGTTTGCTTTTGCTCGTGAAGCGGCTCACAGCCGCAGCAGAATTCTCCGTGCGAGAGGCGATGCGACAGGAAACGAGATGGTACGGGTATTGATGGCGCAGGCCGCACGACAAAAGTGGATCGTCCGGCTGGATTACCACTTTACCGTCGATCTTGTGGTTGAGGAAGGTCGCTGTTGCGGAGCGGTCGTGCTTGATGAACATTCAGAGGAACACCTCATCATTCCGGCAAAAGCCGTCGTCCTGTCGACAGGGGGCGCGGGACAGATCTTTGCGCGAACCACAAATCCGCCCAATGCGACCGGCGACGGCATGGCCATGGCATTTCGTGCAGGAGCGGAACTCCAAGATATGGAATTCGTCCAGTTTCACCCGACGTCGTTGTACCTGCCGTCGAGTCCGCCTTTTTTGTTGTCGGAAGCCATGCGAGGAGAGGGAGGTCAGCTGCGGAACAATAGGGGAGAGCCGTTTATGCAACGGTATCACCCGCTCGGCGTCTTGGCTCCACGGGATATCGTCGCGCGGGCTATCTGGGCAGAAATGGCGGCGACGCGGGCGCGGCATGTCTACCTTGATGTGACTCACTTGGGAGCGAGTTTTGTCAAACGGCGATTTCCGACGATCTATGCGACGTGTCTACGCCACGATATCGATATCACGGAAGAATGGATTCCGGTCTCTCCGAGCGCCCATTACATGATGGGAGGAGTAGCGACTGATATCAATGGAGCCACGACATTGCCGGGCCTTTTTGCGGCGGGCGAGGTGGCTTGCAGCGGTGTGCACGGCGCCAACCGACTGGCCAGCAATTCATTGCTGGAGGGATTGGTATTCGGAATGCGGGCCGGTGTTGCCGCTGTAGTCTGGGCCTCTCGCAGTTCGATGCCTGATTTGACTCACCACGTGGAGCGTTTGAGGCACGTTCGATTGGAACGATTGGAGGATGCCGAAAAGGTACGCAGCTCCCTTCGACGGACCATGTGGGGGCAGGTGGGGCTCGTCCGTTCTCGGGAATCGCTCGTTCGCGCCACGGCCCAGCTTGCACGGTGGGAACGGCTGGTGTCCAGGTCCTTTGCGGGGAGAGCCGACCTGGAGGTCAAGAACATGGTTCAGGTGGCCCATTGCGTTGCGGAAGCCGCGCTCTGGAGAGAAAACAGTGTCGGCGCCCATTATCGATCTGATTTCCCGGGATCCAACCGGCCGGGCTGGAAACAGCATAGTCACGTGTGTTTAGGGAGCCGAACTACCGGCCGGACTGAATCGAGGACACAGGGGCGGGTCGTGGCATTGCGTGCTCCGAAGACGGGATGACGTGCCCGGTCGCGGCAAGGTCGCGGGCGAGGAAGAGTCTATAATATCGCAAGACCTTGCGGACGTATTGACGGGTTTCGTCGATCGGCGGAAGCGTTCGGTAACGATCGATCACATGCTCCCCCGCGTTATAGGCGGCGAGCGCCAGCGGAAGGTTGCCGCGAAATCGGTCGAGCAACTGACGCAGGTATTTTGTCCCCCCTCCGATATTGTCCTCGGGATCGTAGAGGTTCCGGACATCCAGCCTCACGGCCGTTTGCGGCATCAATTGCATCAATCCGACGGCTCCAGCTCGTGATACCGCGCGAGGGTCGAAATCCGATTCGGCCTTGATGATGGCGCGGATAAGAGCAGGGTGAAGTTGATGTTGCCGTGAGAATCGACTAATCATCGGATTCAACTCTTCTTCCGAAAGAACGGGATGCAGACGATTCGGGTGGAGGTCGACCCGGTGGTATCGAGCATCAGAGGGAACGTTGGTCAGCGATAGTGTCCCTTTAGCATCGACATATTGATAGATCTCTGCCTGATTGTCGCTTGGAACAGTTAACAGAACGCCGCTCAATGCGACAAGGATGGCCATGCCAGGCCGGCTGATTGAGGTGCGATGTCTGTTATTCAGTTTCGGCATGCTCAAACGATAGCAGTCTGTCACTGTCTGTCAAGGAAAGGCAGATCCGGTGCTTTGCCAGATCTGAAGAATTCTGAAAGAAATCGAGAAGATGAGGTTCTATCGACGGGGAGGATCGTCCGAAAATCGGTCTCGCACCGTCACGAACTGTTCCGTTAGCCTCTGGGTAACCGGTCCCGGTTTCCCGTTGCCGACAGGCCTATGATCGACGGAAGTCACGGGCATGATTTCCATGCTGGTGTTCGTCAGAAAGCATTCATCGGCCCGGTACAACTGGTCGACGGTATAGCGACCTTCTTCGACGTGGATGTTGAGTTCCTCGGCCAACCGGAGCACGACCATTCTGGTGATGCCGTCGAGTAGGCCGCATGCCAGACTAGGCGTTTGCAACTTGCCGTCCATTACAAGAAACACATTGCTGACGGTGCATTCGGTCAGATGTTGTTCCCAATTGAGCAGGATGCTGTCGAATGTGCCCGCTGCGATCGCTTCACGTTTAGCCTGGATACTGTTCAAGAAGTTGGTGGTCTTGACCTGTGGCGACAAGGCACTCGGCAGATTTCGCTTCGTGGAAGCAACGATCAAGGCGACGCCCGCTTCATAGAGCTGGGGCGCCGGAGGCACAAGCGGCTTGGCCATCACGACGACGGTCGGCGATGAACAGAGTGCTGGGTCCAGTCCGATGTCTCCGACTCCACGAGTAACCGTGATCCTCAGATAGGCGTCATGCAGATCGGTCCCGACCTCGTTGCGGGTCATGGCTTCATGCAGAATGCCAGGCCAATTTTCCAGTGGAATCGGGATCGTCAGGCCGATTGCCTCAGCGGACCGGAGCAATCGCGACAGATGTTCATCCCGCATGAATGTGCGGGGGCCATAGGAACGAATCGTTTCAAAGATCCCATCACCGTAGAGAAATCCATGGTCGAAGACGGAGACCACGGCCTCCTCGTCTGTGACGAACTTGTTATTCAGGTAAATCCACATGGGCTATAAAAAGGCGCTGAAGAAAGCCTGGGCCTTATGGATCGTTTCCTCATATTCACGCGTCGGCTCCGAATCGGCCACAATTCCTGCTCCGACTTGGAGATAGCCCGTGGCATGGCTCATGACCAGCGTGCGTATCAGGATATTGAAGTCGAGATCTCCGCTCCAGCTGAAATAACCCATCGAGCCGGTGTATGGGCCGCGCCGTACGGGCTCCAACTCCTCGATGATCTCCATGCAGCGGATCTTTGGGACGCCGGTAACTGTTCCACCAGGGAACATGGCTTTCAGCAGATCGAAACCCGTCGCATGATCCTTGAGGGTGCCGACCACATGCGAGACCAGGTGATTGACATGAGAATATTGCTCCACCGTCATCAATTCATTCACATGGACGGTTCCGAAACGACAGACTCGACCGAGGTCGTTCCGCTCAAGATCGACCAACATGACATGTTCCGCACGTTCCTTTTCGTTTGCGCGTAATTCCTCAATAAGCCGCTGATCGTCGAAGGCGGTTCTCCCGCGGGGTCTGGTGCCCGCGATCGGCCTCGTATCGGCTCGACGCCCTTCCAGCCGAACGAGCCGTTCAGGCGAGGAACTGATGAGACGAACTGCGTCGAACCGAAGTAATCCTGAGAATGGTGAAGGGTTCAATGCGCGCAATCGACTATAAGCAGCCAGATCGGTTTGAAGGGCCCCAAGAGAGGAGAATGCTTCACTGGTCACAGTGAAACGATGGGAGAGGTTGACTTGATAGACATCACCGGCTGCGAGGTATTCCTGGCAACGGCTTACGTTCTGACTATAGTCCGCCTGCTCCTGCTCCGGTGTAAACGTAAGGCGGCCGAGATTGTGCCAGTCCGCATCGGCCCTGTCGGGCCTGGTCAATCGAGCTTCAAATTCGGCCAGTCGATCCCTTCCCTCACGAAACAGTTTTTCCCGTGGCTCACCCAAGAATCGTTCGAGCGGCGGACAGAACATGAGCACCAAACGATTCAACTCATGGTCGATTGCTGCGACCAAATCGAAAAACGCGAACTCCAGATCAGGGCCGGCAAGGTCATCGAGGGCCAAGGACGGCAGTCGCTCGAACTGGCGCGCGAGATCGTAGCTCAAGTAGCCGACCGCGCCGCCGAAAAATGGCGGGACATCGGGAGGACGGGCGATCCACTGACGATCCAGGAGGTGGGCCAATCCTTGAAGCGGAGATGCGCGTGAGTCCATGCGGCCTTGAATCGATCGGCGCACCAACGTATGCCCTTTCCCATACAACGTTTGATAGGGATCGACGCCAAAGTACGAATATCGTCCCATGGCGCCCTCACCGTTACCGCTCTCAAAGAGGAATGAGGGCTGTCGAGCTGAGGCGATCCTCGCGTACAATTTGAAGGGACTTACCGAGGGAGAGGGGCCGGTCAGGATGAGAGGCGAAGGAGAACCCTTCAAAAATTGGATCGACGAAGGTAAGCTTCTCGGCATAGCAGGCACATTTCCAACAGGAAAAACAGTTCACCACCCATAGCAGGAAGCCCCAGTTGCGGAGCTGCGGGGCTTCACTATACCGCAGCGATTTCTGTGCGCATAGGCCTCCAACCGCTTGACATTCAAAGCACGGGTTTGCTTAAATTGCGCACCCCATCAGGGGCAGGGTTCTGCTCACGCACTCTCGCCTTCCGTGGGTTTGGGATGCCCCCTCAACAAGATCCCTTATACGCGGGGCTCGGTCAGGCCGTTCGCATCGGAACGGAACTGCTGGCTGCGCTGATCGTCGGAGGTGGGCTTGGATGGGTCGTCGATACGTATCTCTTAGGGACAACCCCGTGGGGACTCGTCATTGGGTTGGTCTTCGGTGCGGCGGCCGGAATGAGGAACGCCTATCGATCCGCACAGCGATGGCAAGGCCCCTCGGACAACGCAAATAAACAGGGATAGTCATGGAAGAAAGTCCGCTTCATCAATTCGAACTTCATCAGTGGATTCCGCTCTCGATCGGCGGCGTGGACATTTCCATCAATAAAGCCGTGATCTTTATGTGGATTGTCATCGCCGTAGCGGCGGTCCTCATGATCATGGCCGGATCATCGCGCAAATTGGTGCCCGGCAAGTTGCAGAGCCTGGCGGAGATGATGGTGGAGTTCATCCGCAACATGATTCTGGATACGATGGGGAAGGATGGCATGCGATTTTTCCCGTTCGTCGCCACGCTCTTCTTATTTATTCTTTTTTCCAATTATATCGGGTTGATTCCCGGCACCTATACGGTGACGAGCCATATTGTTGTAACAGCCGTCTTCTCCTGCATTGTGTACGGGTTGAGCTTGGTGCTGGGATTCTGGTTACATGGAGCAAAGTTTCTAGGGATTCTTATCCCGCCCGGAACTCCTGGATGGCTGGTGCCCTTGATGATCCCGATCGAGATCATCAGCCAGTTGGCGCGGCCCGTTTCACTGGCTGTTCGGCTTTTTGCGAATATGACGGCAGGCCATGTGATGCTTGCGGTCCTGTCTGGTCTCACGATCAGCGGCGGATTGTTGATCGGGTGGCTGCCCATAACGATTTCGATTGCGGTCTATGGATTGGAGGTCGTCCTCATTGCAGGCATTCAAGCCTATATTTTTACTATCTTGACCTGTGTCTACTTGGGAGACGCGTTTCATTTGCATGGCCATGATGAGCACGCGCATTAGCGCGTGCCTGTTTAGACAAGAGAGGAGTAGGACACAATGGATTCAGCAGCAGCAGGGTTGATCGGTATGGGATGTGCCGCGGCGGGGTTTGCCGGGGCCGGTGTGGGGATCGGCTACATCTTCGGAAAGATGATTGAAGTGGTGGCACGCCAGCCTGAAGCAGAGGCTCGCGTCACGAAATATATGTGGATCGGCTTCGCGCTGGTAGAAGCCATTGCGCTGTATGGCCTGGTCATCGCCTTCATCATCATGGGCTTTCGCAAATAACAGTGCCGAGCAGTGAGTGCAGAGTGCTGGGAGAGGCACTCAGTGCTCAAGACTCAGCACAAAGAACTTAGGTCAAATCATGCCACAGTTTGAATCTGATTTTTTTTCTTCCTTGATTTTCTGGGAGATCGTTTCGTTTGGGATTCTCTTGTTCCTGCTCTATAAGTATGCATTTCCCGGCATCTTGAGCGTCTTGGAAGAGCGCGAAAAGAAGATTAAGGACAGCCTCGATCAGGCCGAGGAACACCGGTTTGAGGCCGAGCGACGACTCAGGGAGTATGAAGCCAAGCTCAATGCGGCGGGGAAGGAAGCCGAGGCTGTTCTCGCTGCGGCAAAGGAACGCGCCCATCGGCTGCTCGATGAAAACGAACAACGGTTGACCGCTGAGGCGGAGCGTATCAGGGGCGATGCGACGCGCGAAATCGAACAGGAGCGGCGTAAAGCGCTGCAAGATATTCGAATCCAGACGACCGAACTCGCTCTCATGGTGGCGGAAAAAGTGGTTCAGCGGAGCCTGACAGAGGCTGATCAGAAAAAGTTTGCGGATGAGGCGCTCGACGCGCTTTCGAAGACACAGCCACGCTGACCGGACATGATCTGCGGTGGAGTCAACTCAGGGTGACTCCACCCGGTCGATATCCTTCCAAATCCACCGTCACGAACTTAAACCCCAGCGCTTTCAGTTTCGTACTGATCTCTGCACACCGATCTGATTCCATGAGCCGAGGAAGTTCGTCCCGTGTCAATTCAATCCGCGCGATCTCACCGTGATCTCGTACTCGAAAATGGCGGAATCCCTCACGATGCAATACAGCTTCAGCTTTTTCAACACGGTGCAATTTTTCCAGCGTGATCATGTTCCCACGTGGGATCCGTGACGAGAGACAAGCCGCTGCTGGCTTATCCCAATTCGAAAGTCCCAGATCCTTGGCAAGGATGCGGATGTCGGCCTTTGATAATTCGGCTTCCACGAGCGGGCTACGCACGCCCCATTCCCGCGCAGCTTTGATGCCTGGGCGATCATCCCCCAGGTCGTCCAGATTGGTTCCATCGACGACATATGCGGCAGCCCTGGATTGCCGCATATCTCCAAGCAGGTGGTACAGGTCAGCCTTACAATGAAAGCAGCGACTCGCGTCATTCCTGACGAAGTCATCGATGGCCAGCTGATCCGTTTCTACGGTTTCATGGCGAGCGCCGATCTCCTGGGCCACCCGTTCTGCAGCTTCCAACTCAAGAGCTGGAAATGTCGATGAGATGGCCGTGATCCCGACCGCCTTCTCGTGGAGTTGGTCGTGCGCAACCTTCAGAACGAACGTGCTGTCGATTCCGCCGGAATAGGCCACCACGACCGAGCCCATCTCCGTCAGGAGCGTTCGGAGACGATCGAACTTCTGTTGGAGAAGGGACGGTTGCATGGTGTGCGCTTTCTGCGAGTCTAGTGGCGAACCTTCGCTTTTGCGATATTACCGACCACGACGAGCGCGTAGTGTTGAGGATCCAGGTACTGTTTTGCCACGCGCTGCACATCCTCTTTTGTCACTCGTTCGATCCACTTCGGGTACTGACTAAAATAGTCGAACCCCAATCCGAAAAACTCGACCTGCGCCAAGACTTTCGCCAGCTTCGCCGTGGAATCCAGTCGTAAGGGGAAGCTGCCCATCAAAAATGCTTTAGCATCGGCCAACTCCTGATCGCTGACCGGGGCCTCTCGGATTGCTCTCATTTCAGCCAAGACGCCGGTGATGGCCTGATTAGTGGTTTCGGTACGGGTCTGGAGGTTGATCCAGAAGGAACCCGGCATCAACCGGGCATCGTAATGACTGGTAATACCATAGGCAAGCCCCTGCTTGTCTCGAATGGTATCCATGAGTCGTGACGAAAATCCCCCGGCCCCTAACACATGATTCATGACGGTCACGGCGTAGAAATCGGGGTTCGTCCGACTGATTCCGGGGTGACCAATCACAATGGTGGATTGTGTAAGATCCTTCTCGATAAGCTGCACAATCTTTTTGTCGATGACGGCCGGCTTCTTGACCGTTCTCGGTTGCACCAGCCCTTTCTTCCAGGAACCGAAGTGCGTCTGGACGAGCGTCGTCGCTTGGTCCACCGTGACGTCACCGACGATGGTCAAGATGACTTGACTGGGAAGGTACTCTTTAGCGTAGAAGGATTGCACATCCGCCGAGGTGATCTTGCCCAACGTATCCTCGGTCCCGTTCACCGGCCAACGGTAGGGATGATTCTGAAAGACCAACTGATTGAAGGCCTTCATGGCGACATGGCCAGGATCGTCATTATCGCTGGTAATTTCTCCAAGGATCTGTGCTCGGACTCGCTCGAACTCTTGCTTGGGAAAAGTGGGGCGCTGAAGAATGTCGGCGAGGAGAGTGAACCCGAGGTCGATGTCTTTTTTCAGTATGCGCGCCGACGCAGTCGTGAAATCTTCGTCCGCCTGGACTCCCAACGAACCTCCGACAAAGTCGATCTGTTCGGCCAGCTGTTTGGAGGATCTGGTTGTGGTGCCCTCATCGAGGAGGCCGGCGACTAAATTCGCCACACCGGCTTTTTCTGGAGGGTCCTGCGCTGAGCCGACTTTAATGAGAGCATGGATTTCAACGATGGGAAGGAAATGCTGTTCCAACACGAGAACGGTCATCCCATTCGGGGTGGTGAATCTCGTGGGCGAAATGTCGGCGGCATCGGCTGGCCTCGCAATGCACAGCTCGCACAGGAGCAGCAGTCCCATGCCGGTTTTCAGCCACCAGCGAAGGGATCGCGGCGAGGGAGAATGGAGCTTCTGTTTTCTCGGCTCGGAGACCATGATGCTATGATTTTCCGTCATGCACGGCTGTGGGTGCCGAATCCGAGGAGGAAGGGGGCAAAGGAATAAGAATTCCGACGGTCCGATTGTCCGGGGTGAGATATTGCTTCGCAACGCGCTGGATATCCTTCGTCGTAACTGCACGGATGCGTTCCACGAATTGATCGATGCGCCGCCAGCCAGCCCCGACGGATTCCGCTTGTCCCATCAACATGGCATGGCGGAAATTAGAATCTTGCTCGAAGACCCGCGCAGCCTCAACTTGGTTCTTAGCCCGCTGAAGCTCAAGCTCAGACGGCGGCTCATTCTGGAGTCGCACGATTTCGCGCTGTATAGCTTCTTCGACACCTTCAACCTTCGCGCTGGGATTCACCAATGAGTAGAAATAAAACAGACCGGGGTCTGTCTGCAGCAGGCTGTACTCGGCTCCGACGGCCAAAGAATTCTTCTGCTCATAGACCAAACTCTGGTAGAGGCGAGAGCTTTTCCCATGCGACAGGATCGATTCGAGGATGTCGAGCGCGTACGAATCCTCGTTCGAATAGTTGGGTACGCGAAATCCCATCATGACAAACGGTACCTGCGCTTCGCGCTTCAAGAGAAAGCGGCGCTCACCACGCTGTTCCGGCTCCGGCGGCAGGATTTGCTTCGGCGAGGGACCTCTGGGGATCGGCTCAAACAGCCGTTTGATCGTCGGAAGTAGAGCTTCGGACTTGATATCACCCACAACCACGAGGACCGCATTGTTGGGAGAATAAAATGTGTCGTAATGGCGGTGCAAATCTTCGAGCGACATCGCATCGAGATCGGAAAACCATCCGATGACCGGCCAATGGTAGGGATGACTGAAGAAAGCCTGGGCAA
The DNA here is from genome assembly GCA_029194725.1 of Nitrospira sp. Taxonomy (GTDB): domain Bacteria; phylum Nitrospirota; class Nitrospiria; order Nitrospirales; family Nitrospiraceae; genus Nitrospira_D. Next base: position 35,580 of record JARFXQ010000004.1, read on the forward strand.
ACAGCGCTTCAACCAGCGCTCCCTGCGGGTCATCCTCGGATCTGAGCCGGCGTTCCTCCTTCACGACCTCACGCTCGGTCTGGAACTCGCTGTCATCCAGAACGAGGCCTTGCATCCGATCAGCCTCCAGTTCCAACACCAATCCCACGCGGTCGGCCGCTAGGTTCTCAAAGTAGGCGGTAAAGTCTTGGCTGGTAAATGCATTGTCGATCCCGCCATTCTTGCGGACGATGCGAGAGAATGAACCCTTGGGGTATTTCGCCGTGCCTTTGAACATCATATGTTCAAGCATATGGGAGAGTCCGGCCCGTCCCATGACCTCGTTTCGCGAACCGACTTTGTACCAGACCTGCACCGTGGCCACCGGAGCCTTGGGAACCTCGACCAGCAGCACTTTCATGCCGTTTGAGAGGAGGTACTCGCTCGGTTCTGCTCCGAGGGAAATTGACGTGGAGTCGAGGACGAGAAGCGCCGCTATGAGGTAGATGCGCCAATGATACTGGATAGTCCGCATGATCATGGTGAACGGGCAACTCACAATGCTAGCAATGACTTTCGATAGGTGTCAAGCTGAGGGAAGGTCGGTTGTCGGGGAGTTCTCCAAGTTGTCCGCAGGCGCCGAGAACGTCCTGTCCTCGACTCTTTCGAACATACGCATCGAGGTCGGCGTCGCGGAGGATGGATTGAAAGCGAAGAATCGCCTGTTCGGACGGGCGATGAAAAAGGCTGCCCGGAAATTCATTGAACGGAATCAAATTGACCTTGCACCGCATGCCTCTCAGTAGTTGCACTAGTCGGCGAGCATCAGTCGCATGATCGTTTACACCGCTGAGCAACACATATTCGAAGGTGAGCCGTTGGTGAGAGGCGAGTGGATAGCGGCGACAGGCAGCCAGGAGAGATCTCAGCGAAGCGATCTCGCTGGCGGCGGGCATCAGCTCCTGCCGCTGTTCTTCAGTGGTGGCATTGAGCGAGATGGCAAGGTTCACGCCAAGCGCCGCGATGTCCGTGAGGCGGGTCGCCAACCCCGCCGTCGACACAGTCACTCGCCTACGCGACCACCCAAGCCCCCACGCCTTGCTGGTCAACGCGGTTACGGCAGCCTTGAGAACGTCCAAATTGGCCAGAGGTTCGCCCATCCCCATGAACACGAGGTTCGTAATGTGTTCATCCGACCTCAGTAAATCTTGCGCGGTGAGGATCTGATCGATGATTTCGTGAAGCTTGAGGTTCCGTTTAAGCCCCATCCGCCCCGTCAGACAGAAACCGCAATCCAACGTACAACCGATCTGAGTCGACACACAGAGCGTCAGTCGCGCCTCATCCGGGATCAGCACGGCTTCGATCGACATGCCGTCGGTGAGGGTCAACAGCAACTTGCGCGTGCCGTCCCGGGACGACAGGACCTTGACATGGGGCGAACGTCCAATCGTGGCCGATTGAGACAGTGTCATGCGATCGTCCATAGGGAGATCGGTCATACCGGTGATGGTTCGCAAGCGTCGTTGGTAGATCCAGCGCAAAATTTGCCTTGCGCGATAGCTTGGCCACCGCTGTGCATGGACAAACTTTACCATCTGCGGTTCGGTGAGACTCAAGAGCGTTGTCCCGCTAGTGGGAAGGGTCATTGACAAGTCCGCAGTACCACATTTCAAGCCTCGAAGCGTATCATAGCTGAAGTCATATCGCATATGGCCATGCCCATCATCGGGTCCTGAAACTTCTTCCATTGTGAGCCGCTCTGTATATAATGAACAGGGGCGGGCGTCAGCAGGCTGTCATGAAAACTTCTAACAAGTGTCGTTCCATCGGTGGTTGCGCGCTGACGGCTGCGTCAGGCCTGGCACTCGTGCTCGGGTGTTTTCTCTCCAGCGACGGCTATTCGGCGCAAGTTGAGATGCCCGAACAATCGACGACCAATGGTTGCACGACTGCGGAAGATTGTTTCGCGGCGGCGGCCTGGCCGAAGGAGCGCCTGGGTCACGCTCTGACGAAAGATCAAGTGGTGGCGCTCAAGCTGGAACGTCTCCGAAGGGTCATGGAGGGATTTCCCGCCACGCAGTGGGCCAAACGTGCCGGGCTGCTGTCCGGGGTGATCTTAATCGATCGAAATCCCGCCGGGGCTTTGCCATACCTTCGGGCAGCCCAGAGGGATTTTCTCGTACTCGATGATTATATTCGCTTCTGGATCGGAGAGGCGTTGCTGCGTTCCGGGGATGCCAAGGAGGCGGCCGGCATGTTTGAAGGAGTGTCGCAAGCAGTCCCAGATTCCAATCTTCTCAATCAGGTGGCGCTCCGTGCCGGAGAAGCGTGGTATCAGGCGTCCAGCTGTCCCGAGGCGGTGTCCTGGCTCGCCAAGGCCGTCAATGTCAATGATAAGGACGCGCAGATCCCTCAGGCCTGGTTGCGGTTGGCGTCTTGCTATCTTCGAGAGAATCAATTGACAGAAGGACGAGAAACGCTGAAGCAGCTTTGGACGAAGTTTCCGCAGACAAAGGAAGCCAAGGAAGCCGAGACTCTGCTCAGGAGCAATATTGGTGGTGTGCCGTGGACTCTGGTGCCCGACATGCACTATGAGCGTGCCCAGGCTTTCTTAGGGCAATCGCTCCACGCGGAGGCAATCGAAGAGTTGAAAAAGTTCTTGGCGCAAGACCCGCCCCCTCCACAGCGCATGGAAGCCAAACTCAAACTGGGAATCGCCCAGGTCCGGTTGAAGTTGTACGATCAGGCTCGCGACACCTTTCATGCCTTGACTGACGAAGCCGGACCTCGAGGGGATGAAGCGACCGTATGGCTCGCGAGGGTCTATCTCAGACAGGGACTCGGGGAAAAGTTATTGGATCTCTGCCGGACGCTCTCGACACGAACGATGACTCCGGAACAGAAAGGTCAGATCAATGCATTTGTCGGGACCTGGTTGGAAGATGAGGCGCGGTTCGATGAAGCGATCGCAAGGTATCGACAGGTGTCCAAGTTCGGAGAGCCGGCTTCTCAACGAGCGGAAGCATATTGGCGGGAAGGGTGGGTGCTTTACCGAACGGCTCGTTATCGGGAGGCAATCACCGTGTGGCAGCAGATCGTCGATCAGAAGGACAGCGACTTTGAACCCCAGGCGCTCTATTGGATTGCCCGTTCCTACGGCCAAGTGGAAGATGTGAAGTCAAAAGATGCGTTTGCGCTGCTCTGTCAGCGCTTTCCGTACACCTACTACTGCCAGTTGGCGCGCGAACACACAGACCTGTCGGTTTCAGGGCAGACGAAACGGGAAGGTCCCGTCGTCGCTGCTGCGTCCACTCAACCTGTTCCCGAAGTACCTCCGACATCGGTTGAGAATGATCAGGCAAGTCGTCGCATGCAGATCGAGCTACAACCGGCGTACCGACGGGCGGTGGAACTCAGGTCCCTCGGTCTGGATCAGGATGCCGCCAGAGAGCTCGGCGCATTGACGGACCGGTATGGTCGCGATCCCGAGGTGTTGGCGGCGTTATCGATGATGCTGAACGAGGTCGGTGCTTATCATCATGCGTTGCGCCTGGTTCGGTCTCGATTCCGTGAGAAGTTGGAGCGAACCGGTGGAACGGTCGCAGATGGACTTTGGAATGTGGCCTATCCAACCGGATTGATTCCCACGATTAAAATGGCGGGAGTCGACGGGGTGGATCCGTTTCTTGTTGCGGCGATCATTCGGGAAGAAAGTCAATATGATTGGAGGGCCGTCTCGCGTGTCGGGGCGATCGGATTGATGCAGGTCATGCCTGCCACCGCCAACGCCGTGGCTCAACAGCACCGTCTTCCGAGCCTATCCCGGGAAGATTTGTTCGATCAAGAGATCAATATCCGGATCGGAACTCGGTATGTCGCGCAACTTTTTACGCAGTTTGCCGGGAATGTAGTGCAGACGATCGCCGCGTACAATGCCGGGCCGATCGTTGTGGGGACCTGGACGGCGACCTATCGGGGGCTGAGTGAAGATGAATTCGTCGAGTTGATCCAATATCAGGAGACCAGGCAATACGTAAAACGGGTACTGCGTAGCTACAAGGAATACCTGCGTCTGGCAGGAGCACCAAAGACCTTTTCTTGACAGGATTTTGTGAAATTTTTATAGTGCGCCACAATCCGTAGGGGGCAACAACGAAGAGGGGTTGATTATGGCGTTGGATCGACTTGATGCATTGGAAACCCGAATTCGTGATTTGGTGAAGCTCGTTCAAGAGCTCAAACGAGGGAATGCGCTCTTGGAGGAGGAGCTCAAGGCGGCTCGCCAGCGGTTGGCTGCACAGGATGATATGAACCGCAAATGGGAAAAGGAACGGATGGACATCAAGGCGCGAATCGAAAAAGTCATGAACGAGATGGAGCTGCTGGAATGCGTAGAGGACTCGAAGGAGGTGTCCATTGACTAAGATCATCGATGTAGAAATTTATGGCCAACGATATGCGATCACGGGAGATGGCGATGATGCCTATATCCGACGGCTGGCCAATTTCGTCGACGATCATATGAAACATCTGGCGGAAGGGATGAAGACGACGACTCCATCGAAGTTGGCCGTGCTGACGGCGATCAATCTTGCTCATCAGCTGTTTGAGTCTGAGAAAAAGAGAGTCCAAGGGGAGGCCGATGTCGAACAGCGGATGGTCACGTTGATGCAATCCATCGATGAGCAGATGCCGACTTCGCTCTTTCGATAAGGTGGCTCACCTTGCTTTCAAAGAGTCCCTTTGTTATCATGTAGATGTGTGAGTGTGTCGATGGATTGGAAAGGACAAACTTGTAGGCTCGTTGATCTCTTGGAAACGAACTGAATGCGAGAACAAGAGAGAGCGTTTGGCTCATGGGGTACGAAGAGTTGGTTCGGTGGATACTCATGATACAGGTTGTGCTCAGTCAAGGGTTTTTATGTGCCAGGCGACGACTATGTGCGTCGTGTGAGGATGTCCGGCAACTACCATCCGGACGTAATGAGTATTTGCCACCCATACCTGTGTCGATAATTGACTCCCCACTGCGACCGACCGGTGGAAGCCGGCAGTCGTGGAGAGCAGCGTGCCCTGTCGATCTCTTGTGTTTCCAAGCTACACGATTCGTGGTCTCCTGAACCCCTCCATCTTCACCTCACATCGTGTTCGTGCACGCTAACTCGATCTGTGACTAGGCGCCAGGAACGGCTTGAGCTGATCTGGGGCCTGTATAAGAGAAGGGGGTGACTCCCATTTCAACCTCAATCGTCATGTACATCATGTTGTCGGGGATTGTCGGTGCCGTTGTTGGTGCCGGGCTATTTGCGCTCTTGCGCCGTCGTATGACAGGTGCCAAACGGGCTGAGGCGGAAGAACTGGCAAAGCAGGTTGTGCAGAACGCACAACGAGAGGCAGAGAATGTTCTCAAGGAAGCCAGGTTTGAAGCCAAGAATCTCGCGTTTCAAGCAAAGTCCGAATTCGAGCAAGAGCAGAAAACCAAGCTTGGCGAGCTATCAACGATGGAAAAGCGTCTCATCCAACGGGAAGGAGGGCTCGACGGGAAACTCGCCGCCATAGAGAAGCGCGAGGGTGAGTCCCGGAAGCGGGAGGTGGATTTCGCGAAACGAGAAGAGGGGCTTGCGGCCAAGGAGTCTGCCTGCGCCAAGGCCGAACGCGAGCATCGCGAGGCGCTGGAACGGGTAGCCGGGATGACGGCCGATGAAGCGAAGAAACAATTGATCCTCGAAATGGAATCGCAGGCACGGCTTGATGCCGTCGGCATTGCCAAGCGCACGATCGAAGAGGCCCGCGAGAATGCGGAACGGGAAGCTCGAGAGATCATCACCACCTCGATTCAACGCGTCGTCCGTGATTATGTATCGGAATCCACGATCTCAGTGGTTCCCATTCCAAACGATGCCATGAAAGGCCGAATCATCGGCAGGGAAGGGCGAAATATCCGTGCGCTTGAAGCGGCGACGGGCATTGATCTGATCATCGATGAAACGCCTGAAGCAGTGATTATCTCAGGATTTGATCCGTTGCGGCGCGAGATCGCCAAAGTGTCGCTGGAACGCCTGATGCACGATGGACGTATTCATCCCACGCGCATCGAGGAAATCGTCGAAAAGGTGAAGGTCGACATCGATAAGTTAATGTATGAGGAGGCCGAGAAGATCATCTTTGAACTGGGCCTTTCAGATTTTCACCCGGAGCTGATCAAAGTGTTGGGGCGCCTCAAGTATCGGACGAGCTACGGGCAAAATAACCTCTACCATGCCCGCGAAGCGTCGTATATTTGTGGCATCATGGCCTCGGAATTGGGTCTCGATGTCAGATTGGCTCGGCGAGGCGCCTTACTCCACGACATCGGCAAGGCGGTCAGTCACGAAGAAGAGGGGCCGCATGCCATGCTGGGGGCCGAAATCGCCAAGAAATATGGCGAATCTCCCAAGATTGTCAATGCGATCGCCGCGCATCACGAACAGGTGGAACCGCTCTGTCCGGAGAGTGTCTTGGTGGCGGCTGCTGAGGCCTTGTCGGCGGCGCGGCCAGGCGCGCGGAGGGAAGCTCTGGAGTCTTACGTGAAGCGGTTGGAAAAGCTGGAGTCGCTGGCGACAGGGCATAAGGGAGTGCAGAAAGCCTATGCGATCCAAGCCGGGCGTGAAATTCGTGTCATTGTGAGGCAAGAGGACATCACAGATGCCGAGTCGTTCCAGCTGTCTCGTGAACTTGCCAAGAAGATCGAACAGGAGTTGACTTATCCGGGACAGATCAAGGTCACGGTCATTCGAGAAAGCCGATACGTGGAATACGCCAAGTGAAGGTCCTATGTATCGGGGACATCATGGGGGAGCCCGGTCGCCGGGCTGTCGCTCGAACGGTGCCTCGGCTGATCGGACAGCATCGTCTCGATGCGGTCATCGCCAACGGAGAAAATCTGGCTGGAGGATTCGGAGTCACACCGGAGTTGGCTGAGGAGCTGTTCGAAGCGGGCATATCGGTCATCACTACCGGCAATCACGCCTGGGACAAGAAAGAGGTGGTCGGTTACTTTTCCCGGGAGCCTCGCTTGTTGCGTCCGGCAAACTATCCTGCGGGAGTTCCGGGAAACGGGAGTGTCGTCATTGAAACCGCAGGCGGCGAACGGCTGGCGATATTACAGCTGATGGGTCGGGTGTATATGCCGACGATCGATTGCCCGTTTCAGACGGCAAAACGCGAGTTGTCACGGTTGAAGCGGGAGACCTCCGCGATTGTGGTCGACATGCATGCAGAGGCCACATCTGAAAAAATGGCCATGGGTCATTTCCTTGATGGGGAGGTGGTCGCTGTCGTTGGGACGCATACACATGTGCAGACTGCGGATGAACAAATCCTGCCGAAGGGCACTGCGTACATCACGGATATCGGCATGACGGGACCGTTCCATTCGGTGATCGGGGTCAAAAAAGAGCTGGCGATAGAGAAATTCTTGACCGGCATGCCCAGACGGTTTGAAGTCGCCTCGGGGCCCTCGGTGTTTTGTGCGGTGTTGCTCGACCTCGATCCTCGATTGGGCAAGGCGGTTACGTTCGAACGGATCCGTCTCATGGATTAGACGGAAGGTCGAATGAGGTTTCAGATGCCCACAATATCATCGTCGCGATCCGTGAAGGCCGCACGGGGCTGAAAAGGAGCGGACTCACGAATATCGACGCCCATCCGTCCCTTATTGCTCTCGACTCGACATCGAGGCAGATTCTCACCGTCTCAGAACTGACAGTCATGGTTCGGGCCTCGCTCGAAACGAACTTTGCCGAGGTGTGGCTCGAAGGGGAAATTTCGAACCTGCGCGCACCAGCCTCCGGCCACCTGTATTGCACACTCAAGGACCAGTCGAGTCAGATTCGGGCGGTGATCTTCCGCTCCGCGGCAGCTCGTGTGCGGTTCAGCCTTGAAGAGGGGCTGCATGTGATCGTGCGAGGGCGGCTTTCGGTGTATGAACCGCGTGGTGAGTATCAGGTTATTCTCGATCATGTTGAACCAAAAGGGCGGGGTGCCCTCCAACTCGCGTTGGAGCAATTGAAGCGTCGCCTGGACGCAGAGGGGCTTTTCGATAGAGAGAGCAAGCAACCATTGCCGGTATTCCCGCGGACCGTTGGAATCGTGACCTCGCCGACCGGAGCGGCAGTTCGAGATCTGATCACCCTGTTGCACCGTCGCTGTCCCATCTTGAGCATCATCATCGCGCCTGTACAGGTGCAGGGGCCTGGATCGGCTGAACAGATCACCGCCGCGATTCAGGCATTGAACAAACTCGGCGGGGTCGATGTCATGATCATCGGCAGGGGCGGTGGTTCATTGGAAGATCTGTGGAGCTTCAACGAAGAAACCGTCGTACGAGCAATCGCCGCGTCACGGGTCCCCATCGTATCAGCCGTTGGACATGAGACCGATGTGACACTGGCTGACTTTGCGGCAGATGTTCGAGCCCCGACGCCGTCCGCTGCCGCCGAAATGGTTGCTCCTGCGTTGGGTGATATCCTTGAGCGTCTGGGCCTGCTCACAGCCCACTGTCAGCAGGCGATGAGCTCCCAATGTCTGAAGCAGCACCAGCGACTTGATCTTTTGCTTGCCCGTATGGACAACATCCGGTTTAAGGTTCTCAAAGAAGCTCAGCGGGTGGATGGCGCCGTGGCAGCCATGAGAGAGGCGGTCCGCGCCCAGCTGAGACAAGCGATGATGAATGCGCAAGCATGGACGCAAGCGCTGATGTCGAAGAGTCCCGCGCTTCGCGTGTGTCACGATCTGGTGATCATTCCACAGTTGCGGTCGCGTTTGATCGTCGCAGTAAACCATGATCTCAAGCGGAAGACCGAGCAAACCCATGCCTATCTCGGCCGATTCAACGGACTGAGCCCGCTTGCTATTCTGAATCGAGGTTATGGGATTCTCCAGACGATGCCCGGACGACAGATCATTCGGGATGCCGGACAGGTCTCCGTCGGCGAAGAGATCCTGGCACGTCTCGCCAGGGGCCAGATCCGGTGCACTGTGGAAGAAGTCGAGTTGAATCCGTCAGTTTAAAATGGGGTCGAAACTTCGTTATAATGTAACGGTGTGTCGACATAAAAGGAGCGTGCTGTGGCCGGCCTGAAGTTTGAACAAGCGATGGCTAGACTAGAAACCATCGTGGGTGAATTAGAGAAGGGAGATCTCCCGCTCGATGAATCGTTGAAGATTTTCGAGGAAGGTATTCGGTTGTCGAAGAATTGCTTAAAGGTATTGGAAGAGGCTGAACGGAAAGTAGAAGTTCTCGTTCAGGACAAGAATGGAAAGAAACAGTTACGCGCCTTCACGTCCGATGACATTGCTGTACCAGGCTCCGCTGAAGATTCATGATAGGTTGTTCTTCTGACCCTCGTTCTCTACGCATCGCTTCCTCGTTTTAATGCTCATGGGTACGAAAGTACGAAGCCAGAAGGATCGTTGTGACCATGTGTTAACGGCTCAGGGATTGGTGCAGAGTCGAGATGTCGCAGCTCGGATGATTCTCGCGGGTGAGGTCAGAAGCAACGGGGCGATCGTCGACAAACCATCCAGGCTGATTCCCATCGATGCGGACATCGAGATCCTGGGAGGAAGCAAGCCGTTCGTCAGCCGAGGCGGCGAAAAACTCGAGGCGGTTCTGAGCTCCGGCTCGATCGACCTTCAAGGATTGACCTGTCTCGATGTCGGGTGTTCAACCGGAGGGTTCACCGACTGTTTGCTCCAAAGGGGGGCTGCGAGGGTTTATGCGGTTGACGTGGGGTATGGACAGTTCGATTGGCGGCTCCGGCAAGATCCACGCGTCGCACTGATTGAGAGGACCAACATTCGCTATATACTTCCTTCTGCCATCCCGGAACCGATCGACCTGGCCGTCATCGATGTGTCTTTTATTTCATTAACAAAGGTTCTTCCGCCTATCCTGCAGTTTCTCCGGCCTCAGGCCAGCATCATCGCCTTGATCAAGCCACAGTTTGAAGTGGGTAGAGGTCAAGTCGGCCGGGGCGGTGTCGTGCGAGATGATGCACAGCGAGAGGAGGCTGTCCAGGGAGTCTTACGGTTTGCGGAGGAGATGGGATTGCAGACCGTGAAGACCATTGCGTCGCCGATCAAGGGGAAAAAGGGTAATCAGGAAATATTAGCAATCTTTGAGTTTAACTCCTCATTTCGTGGTATGTAAGGGGAGTCATAAGTGCCGGCAGTCAATCAGGAGGGCCAATGAAAGTACTCGTGACGGGCGGCGCGGGGTTCATCGGGTCTCATGTGGTGGACCGACTCGTTGAAGAGGGCCATCAAGTCGTCGTCGTCGACAATCTGGTCACCGGAAAGCGGAAGAACGTCAACCGTGCGGCGAGTCTCTACAAAACTGATATTACCAGCTGGCGCCTTGAACGTGTCTTTCGCAATGAACGGCCCAACATCGTCCTCCACCTTGCGGCTCAGATCAGTGTTCGCCGTTCGGTGGAAGACCCGGCGTTTGACGCTCAGGTCAACGTCTTGGGAACCATGAATGTGCTGCAACAGGCGGTTCGATATGGTTGCCGAAAGGTCGTATTCACTTCGTCCGGTGGGGCGATCTACGGAGAACAGGAGACCTTTCCCGCCGCTGAATCTCACGTCACTAACCCGCTGTCACCCTATGGCATCAGTAAGCTATGCGGTGAACATTACTTGTTCTACTTCCAGCGCACAAGCGGAATTCCGGTAGTCAGCCTGCGGTACGCCAACGTGTATGGACCCAGACAGGACCCGGAGGGAGAGGCAGGCGTCATCTCCATCTTCATCCAAAAGATGTTGAACAATGAACAGCCCGTTATCAATGGAAATGGTCGTCAAACTCGTGATTTCGTGTTTGTCGATGATGTGGCTGAAGCCAACCTGGCAGCCATGGGCCAGAATGCTCACGGAGTCTATAACGTCGGAACCGGGATCGAGACATCCGTCAACGAGTTGTTCCGCGTGCTGGCTGGTCTGACCGGTTCCAGTGCCAAGGAACTCCATGGGCCAGCCAAGCTTGGCGAACAGATTCGCAGTGTGGTTGACCCGTCCAGAATCAAACAAGAACTTGGGTGGGAGGTCAAGGTGGACCTCGCGGAGGGGCTGAAACAGACGGTAGAATTTTTCCAGGGAAAAAGCAGGTAACCCTCGCCTATGAGGGTTACCTCAAGTTGAAGCACGAACAAAGCTGTCAGGCTTCACCCGCTAGCCTTTCCCGCAGTTAATATCTGACTGGATCAGTATCTGGGAATCGCTCCATCAATCTGGACGGACCAGGCATCAATCCCGCCGATCAGATTCTTCACGTTTGAAAACCCCTGCTGTAGCAAGAATCCTGTCGCGTCTCCGCTTCGCATCCCATGATGGCAATAGGCGATAATCTCGGCGTTCCTGTCCAATTTGGAAAGAGAGTTAGGCAGCGTGCCGAGCGGAATGAGGGTGGAGTTGTCCAGCTTGGCGAGTTGATTTTCCCATGGCTCACGCACATCCAGAAGTACCAACTTATCCCCTTTATCGATTCGAGCCTTCAGCTCTTTCGGTGTAATGGCAAAGCTCATATCATATCCTCCTCATGACTAGGACGAAATCATAAGCGACCGAGGAAAAGGCTGTCAAATGCTGGTTTGGTTCATTGGGTTTGCAATTTGAACTGCTGAGACTATCAATCCTGAGGGATCAGGAGTTCCGATAGGAAAGAGTTGACGCCACAGTCCGAACGAAGTAGTGTGCTCTCATGCCAGACTTGGGTCTCGACGAGATCGGTCCTTGGTCTGAAGTAAAGCTCGACATCGTACGAGAATACGCGCAGGCTTATTCTCAAATACTTTCGGCGCAAAAGAGCCCGAGTCTCCACCATGTATACATCGATGCGTTTGCAGGAGCCGGGGTTCATCTGTCCCGTTCAACTAAAGAATCTGTGCCTGGTTCACCACTCAATGCTCTGAACGTAAGCCCGCCATTTGCCGAATATCATTTTATCGACATCAGCCAGGCACGAGTTGGATCGCTGCAACAAGTGGCACAGCAACGGCCGAATGTATTTGTTCATGAAGGCGACTGCAACCGGGTTCTTCTGGAAAAAGTCTTTCCAAAAGTGCAGTTCAAAGATTATCGACGCGGACTCTGTTTGCTCGATCCGTACGGCCTGCATCTTGACTGGCAAGTGCTCTATACTGCTGGTCAGCTGAAGTCCGTCGAAATATTTCTGAACTTTCCGATCATGGATATGAACATGAACGTCCTCAAGCATGATCCAGAGTCTGTCCCATCTGAACAGGCCGAAAGGATGACTCGATTCTGGGGCGACGAAAGCTGGAAATCTGCTGCGTATTCGACGAGCGGAAACCTTTTTGGTTATGAAGAAAAGACGGACAATCAAACTGTGACAAAAGCATTTGGGGAACGGTTGCTTGGCGTGGCTGGCTTTAAACATGTGTCCAAGCCTCTTGCCATGCGGAACTCAAGAGACGCAGTTGTTTACTATCTCTTCTTTGCCTCACCCAAGCCAGTCGCCCTTCAGATCGTCAAGGACATTTTCAAGAAACACGAGAAAAGGCTTTAGTCTCGAAGATGGCAGGTCCTTCGAAAATTGAATGGACAGAGGCAACGTGGAATCCTGTGACTGGCTGCGACAAAATCAGTCCGGGATGCAAGAATTGTTATGCCGAACGTCTTGCCCTAAGGTTAAAAGCAGCTGGTACGAGGCAATACAAAGATGGGTTTGTCCTTACGCTTCACCCTGAAGCTTTGGAAATACCACTCGGGTGGAAGAAGTCGAAAGTGATCTTCGTGAATTCAATGAGCGATTTGTTTCATCGGGATGTTCCAATTGAGTTCATCAGAAGAGTCTTCACCGTGATGCGATATACACCCCAACATCAGTTTCAGATCCTCACAAAGCGGGCAGATCGGCTTGCTGAACTCGACCACGAACTTCCCTGGTCAGACAATGTGTGGATGGGTGTGAGCGTTGAAAGCGGGGAGTATGTTTGGCGCATTGCACATCTGAAACAAACAAAGGCGAGAATTAAGTTTCTCTCTCTGGAGCCTCTGTTAGGTCCTCTCCCACAGCTCGATTTGAAAGGCATTGACTGGGTGATTGTTGGGGGAGAGTCCGGTCCATATGCGCGACCCATGGAACCGCAGTGGGTTCGTCAAATACGGGCCCAATGCATTTCAGCTAAGGTCCCTTTCTTTTTCAAGCAGTGGGGTGGGGTATTCAAAAGTAAGACTGGCAGGGCGCTCGATGGTCGAACATGGGACCAAATGCCAAGGGTAGGAAGATTGGAAACGGAAGAAGGACTGAGAGCATCTGTAGCCTTGTCGATCCGCTAAAAGGAAACTCTACTCTGAAAACATGCTCACTATGGAAGGATAACGGGGCAGGTCGTAGGGATGCATTGGGGAGCGCCGAGCGTCTATCGCTTGATCTCTGTTCGTCCTCGATCGTTCTTTCTTTCGGCCAGCAATTCGTCGGTGACTGACGGTGCGCTTTTCAGCATACCGCATATGCTGCGAATATATTGTTTTGTGACCGGCTGAAAGAGAATGTCATCGCCACGCTCGATGAAGCACACTTTCGTGCCTGGCCTGATGCCAAGCCTTCGACGGAGCCGAGCTGGAATGACGATCCTGCCCCTTGTCGCTACATACACAAAATCCATAATTCCTCTGTGCTGAAAATACTTCCCACGGTCACGGCTTGTCAAATTCCCATCGTCCCCGTCGGTCGGGAAGCGTCAGCGCCTGGCTGAGATGTTGGATGAAGTCTCGCCGAGGAATCTCTTCAGCGCCGAACCGCATGACATGCGGAGAAGATTGCTGACAGTCGATAAGTCGAAAGTTCCAGGCCTCAAGCTGCTTGACGAGCCTCACGAGGGCCACTTTGGACGCATCATCGACTCTGGCAAACATCGACTCGGCAAAGAAGGCGCCCCCGATCGCCACGCCATACAGTCCGCCGACCAGGCGACCATTCTGCCATGTCTCGACCGAGTGGGCGTAGCCGAGTTCGTGCAAGCTTGTATAGGCGTTCAGCATTTCATCTGTGATCCAGGTTCCTCCTTCGGGATACTGCGGGCGCGGCTCTGCGCATTGTTCCATCACGTTCCGGAAGCTGGTATCGAGCATGATGCTGTACACATCCTGGCGAAGCCTTCGCCTGAGGCTTCGTGAGACATGGAGCTTGTTGGGGAACAACACGGCGCGAGGATCCGGCGACCACCAGAGAATCGGTTGATCGTTGTTGTACCAGGGAAAGATACCTTCTCGATAGGCGTTGAGTAACCGCTCCGGACGGAGATCGCCTCCTATTGCGAGGAGGCCTTCAGGGGATGCCCGATCAACCGGAGGAAAACGAAGATCGTCCCGATTCAAGCGGAGCATCACGACATATGATACGCGACGCGGCGCAAAAAGATCATAGCGGGATGAGCCTGAGCTCGGCCATTACCCTTTAGGTTGCTGCGCCGCCGCCAGGATGGGCTGAAACATCGGATCGGCGTCGAGTACGGCCTTCAGCAACTCGCTGTGGAGGAAATAGCGCCAGACCTCGTCGTCTTTGCCAGGTATTTCGTCAAACCAACGTTTGGCCTCGGTCAGATGTTGTAGCATCTGCCTCTTATCCCCATAGTTCGGCATGAAAATCATGCTGTAGGCCATGGTGTATTCGGCGAGAAACTTGTCGATCGGCAGCTCGGCGATGGCCGATGAGGCGTGAGCATCCTCGTAGGCTCGGACACTGTTCGGGTCGTGCAACCTCCTATTCCAAGCCACCTTGTTGATACGCGACCAGGCCAGTTGTACCAACGCCTCGGCTCTAGGCGTCGGTCGATCGGGTGGAATGTCTTTGACCAGCGCTTCGAACGTCTCAATCATCGGAATCTGGTCATTGTTCCAGCGATAGACTATGCCGAGGCGGAAGCGGCTATCTAATTGCTCAGGACGGGTTTTCGCGAGGGTTTCCAGTGCCGGCAACAGTCGGTACAGAAAATCGGCCGCTGTCGGTTGCGAGAAGCCACCCATCTCCATCGTGTTCGCAAGGTCGAGACGACCGGCGGCCGCATAGATGTTCCAATAGAACTCGTTGACGGTCAGAGACAGCGCCGGATCTTTAACGGTGAGGTGATGACCCTTGGCGGCTTCCCGGAGCAATACGGCATAGAGATTTCTCGTCAGGACCGTCAGGGCATCGACCTGATTCGGATTGATGATTAAGATGCGATTGAGCATGGCAAGTCGATCGCGCAATTCTGGAAAATCGGCGGCACGAGCTGCCGCCGCGGTCAACATGCCGGGCTGATCATCCGGGCCCCACCAGACAATCGAGTCAGGAAGTGCCCGGCTCGTTTCGGTTGTGAACGGAACTCTGTCCGCTACCGTTTCCGGCGCTTCAGGCTTGGTGCTCACGGGCAGATGAAGGACGGACGAGTCTTGAGGAAAGCCGTATTTTTTGAGCCCAGTGAAGACTACCCATCGAGTGATGATGGATTTTATGGCGCGCCGCTCTCGTTTGATCGTATTCGTCCAATGGACGGTGCCTGGCCCGTACGTGACCGGTGACGAGAGTGGGTCGTGATAGTGGACAGTAAGGTCGACTTGCGTGGTCGGGACGCTGAGCACTTTCCCATTCGGTTTCAGTCGGAATGATCCGTTCGGAATCGAGCGGCTGTTTGCCACCGTGAGATGAAGACCAGTTCCGGGTGGCGATATTCCGAGAGCATCCATGACAAAGGCAGAGGCCTGAGTCCGGGCGAGCTCGTCTCCGTAAAATGCAAGCGGACCAGTGCTGGGCCAGAGGATGTTCATGCCAATATCCGACCGCTTCAAGACCGGCGCATGGCCGGCAGTCAGTTCCTGCCAACACCCCTCGTACGAGGCGTCAGTTGTCCGAGGATTCGGGCGGCTGGCCGACGGCACCGTCAGAAGATTGTATTGGCACGCGAAATCTAGTTGCCCAGTCGTGATCTTGTCGCCGTTTGCGATGGCGTTGGCATATTGAAGCGCTGTGTCGATAGCGACATTATGAGTGGTCCTATTTCTCGTTCCCTTCTGCGGAGACTTGGACACCGCAGTCGCAAGTTCAGGCAAGGTCATCTCAAAGGCCGTCAACAGTACCGAGAGGAGTAGAATTCCAAACAATAGATTCCTATTCATGATGAAAAAGACTCACGGTGTTGTGGGTTATCCAGATTAGGCGGATCTCAAGATTTTCTCACGCATCAAGGCACGGTCGGTTGCCGATAAAGTCGGCGCGGGGCTGTGGCGACAGAGCGACACGGTTTGGCGCAACGACGTCACGAAGGTTTCACAATTTGGACAAGCGCCCAGATGTCGACGAATTTCTTGGCAAATACTCGCTGAAAGTTCGTCATCGATATAGGCGGACAACCGGCGAAGGATACGCAGGCACCGACTTTTCGCATGGGTATGTCGGTGCTGAGTCATTGAAGAATGCCGTTGGTGCTTGGAAGCGCTACGTTTTACCATGCGGATCAGTCTTTCCGCCACCCAAGCGAGTCGTGGTCGCCGGACGTTTCGCCGAGCCCTCGTGCGCTGAGCTGACGGCGCACGAACAGTCGAGCCCGGTGCAAACGTGATTTCACCGCTCGTTCGTTCAAACCCATGACGGATCCGACCTCCTTGGCGCTTAACCCTTCCATGTCACGAAGCACCAAGACCATTTTGTACTTCTTCGGCAACTGGTTGATTGCGTCGTCGAGAGCTTGCCGCAATTGTTTATTTTGGAGCGCTTCCTCGGGGCTAAGTCCGTCGATCGGAATCTGCAAGCGGAATTCGCCGTCCGACGTGGGAATGAATTCATCGAGCGACAACTCTCGCTCCGGTGCTCCTTTCCGTCTGCGCCGCATGCGGAGGCAGGCCCGCGAGGCGATGGTATAGAGCCACGTTGAAATCTGAGCATCACCTCGAAATCTATCGAGGCCTCGATAGGCATTCAAAAATGTCTCCTGTACCAAATCCTTTGCCGACTCCGGTTCGCCGCACAGACGATGGGCAAAGCGATACATGAGGTCTACGTGATCCTTGTACAGCGTATCAAAATTCTCAGCGGATTGGGGATCACTCGAGATCGAGGGGGGCGAGCGGCGAGTGGTGGGTAAGGCGCCCATATAGAGCGCAGTCTACGAGGGGATTAAAAAGAGAGTCAAGATGAAGGCGGGAGGTCCTGGAATTACTTCATCCGATGGAATTCGACGACGTCGCCCTGCCCATCGAGCTCCACCGTAATAGGAGTCCCTGTCTTTGCCCCATTCAATGCGGATTTCCCAAGATCTGTCGGGTAGGTCTGTTCTCCCTCCGGGGTCCAAAGTCTGATACTGGTTCGATCCGCATCGGCAAATTCCAACGGACCCGTGACGAAACGCCGGATAGGACCAGAATCGATGGAAGAAGAGAGATCCGCCACGAGGTGGTGATCATGCACGCGCAAAGTCAAGATCTGCCCGACCTTGGCATTTTTGATTCCGATCTTGGCGTTGACATTGACGATGCCGATGGGAGTCCGAAAGAAAATAAAATTGGACTTCAGCTTTGAGATGGTTCCGGTCAGCAACAGGTGCGCCTTGGACCCATTGGTAGCCACTTGACCGATCTGAAGGTCGAACTGGAGGTCGTGCACGCCGATGACGGTGTCCTTTCCGTCAACTTCGATCGTAACCGACTGGCCCTCCTTGCGGGAGGTGAGTGCCCGCTCAAATGTGCCCATGTGAAAGGCCTTCTCACCTTCCGGTGTCCAGCCCACCAACTGTGTGCTGTCTGCCTGGTCTTGCTTGAACGGTCCGGTCAGATAGCGGTGGACGAGTGTTCCATCGGTTCGCTTGACGATATCAACGACGACATGGTCCTCGTGGATCCAAAAGAACACCTCTTGCGAGGCGGGAAGTGTTTTGAGCGTGGTTTTTGAACTGAGCGACATAAGGCCAATCGGTGTTTTCAGGAAGACGATCCCGGGCTTGGCCCGCCAGACTCGACCCGTCAGCATGATGGAGGGGTTCGCTTCAGTGAGAACCGGCGCTGGAGGACTAGGTTCCTCTTGAGCAATCGGAGGATTGTCGGTTTGTGGCTGAGCGGCCGGAGGGTTCTCGGCCTGCGGTTGGCCGACTGGCGGGTTGTCCGTCTGCGGTTGGGCGACCGGCGGAGTGTCAGGAGACTGAGGAGGCGGAGTCTCGCTGCTCTGGGGCTGGACAGGTGCAGGGATCTCATTCTGGGGGCGAACAGGTGCAGCCTCATCGCCTTCGGATTGACCCGGTGCTGTATCACCAGTCTGGGGTTGCGTTGGTGCAGAGACATTGGTCTCGGATTCCGATGACTGCCTGGGTGCTTCTTGAGCAGTCTGGGGCTGCGTGGCTGTAGTGGGATCGAGCTGAGTTTCCAAGGAGGTAGAATCGGAGGGCGGTGTTTGGGCCTTCTCTCCGTCCGCAAGACTTGCTGTGGCGCATCCAGCATTGACTGTTCCGAGGAGAAGCAACGCGTGCGCTAACCGTCTGGTGTATGAAAACCGAGCCATAATGACGCGAATCTGTTCCGTATGGAAGTGGTGAATCTTTCGTTCTGGCTAAACGGAAACCTTTTCGAGCTTGGAAGTCATGGTGCCGCAATCAATCCAATCCGTCAATGACCTATGCGAAATAACATGAGCTCAGGGCAGAGTCAACCTTAGAGGTGTAAAACTTCTTGAACCGCAGATTGCCCGGCTTGATGCGCAGGACGGTGTTATTCCGCTCCAGCGTGAACTACGTGTCCACCGGTATCCCGCCGGTCGAGAGCACCACGGTCTGCTGAGTGATCGAGGTGAACGCCACCGGCTTGGAGAAGAGGACAGTCACAGTGGCATTGACGGGAGCGTTTGCGTCCCGGTTCGCGGGCTCGCGTGCGGAACCGTCGGGTCTCTTCCCATAGTTTGCATCTTAATCGGTCTGTTTCCAGTCACGGTGATTACCGGAAATCCGGCCTGTCCCTGGTCTGTCTATTTTTGTGTTCAAGGGCTCAGCTAAGATATCAAGAGTCCGCAGCGGACTGTCCGAATGGAGAGGAGGACTCAAGGATGCAGACGAATGCCGCCGAGGTCGTCCGAGTGCATGATCTCACACACGATGTCCGTGAGCTCGACTTGAGATTGATCTCGCCTGCGACACTGGACTTCCAGCCGGGGCAATTCATTTCTTTTGAGATTCCCGTCGAGGGGAGGCCGCATTCGATGACACGTGCCTATTCGATTGCCTCGCCGCTCAGTCAACGGAGCATCCTGACATTGGTCTTCAACCGCGTGGACCACGGACCAGGATCGACATGGCTCTTTGGTCTCAAACCCGGCGATCAGGTCCATTTCAAAGGCCGGCGGGAAGTTTTCGTCTGCGCGCCGATGCGCCACGCAATCTCCTATTTGTCGCGACCGGCACGGGGATTGCCCCGATCCACTCTATGCTCCATACCCTGTTACCCAAAGCCACCCCGCAGGTCGTGACCTTGCTATGGGGTCTCCGAGCCCAGCGGGATCTGTATTCTCAGGAAGAGCTGCACGAACTGGCGGCCCGGCATCCCCTGTTTCACAGTACCATCACCTTGTCCCGTCCGGATCCGGGATGGACCGGTCCGACCGGTCGCGTCACCGCTCTGGTGCAGGAGCGTGTCAAGACGGTGGATAACCTCGCCGTGTATCTCTGCGGAAACGGCGGGATGATTAGGGACGTGACCGATTTTCTCCGCTCGAAAAGCCTCTGTCCGATCTATCGCGAGAAGTGGTACGACGAAGGGAAAGAAGAGGAATGACATTTCTGGTCGTGCCCATTGCTCTTCGTCTGTTAGGAAGAAGGGAAAAGGGGACCGACTAAGCCAGCCCATCTTTAGCGATCTTACTCCAGAGACAGCAGATCTTCCGGGATCTCGATTGCTGACCCATCCGAAAACTCAACGAGGTACAGATTGTAACGATGACTCTCCCGCATACCGCATACGGAACCTTTTTGCCCGGGACGCATAGCTTCAGGCGCATAAATGGCCACTCTAATTCCCTGTCCCCAGTCATATTTAAAGTTTTTGTCCATTATGCAACTCTAGTACTTTTTATAGGCAACTAAAGGAGTGCCATTGGCGCTCGTAACTCTAAGGAGATGAGGAGAAACGAGAAACGCGCTGCGAACTATTCGTGTCATTCGTTTTTTCGACCGACTAGGATTGTAGGGGATTAGGCATGGAAGGCAAGCAAAGACAAGATGCGGAGATGGGATCTACGACGAGCGCTTACTTCTTCCTGACCATGAGGCGGAGCGGTGTGCCGGTGAATTGGTAGGTCTCGCGCAGTTGATTCTCCAAATATTTCAGATATGAGGGCGTGAGATCTTCCGGATGGCCGACGAATAATGCAAAGACCGGCGGTTTGGTGGCCACCTGGGTGATATAGGCGGATTTCGTCACGGCTGATGGCTTGTGCTTGCGAACCGGCAAGGGATGGCTGACCAGAATCTTCTGCAGCCAGGCATTCAGCGCGCCGGTGGGAACACGCTTGGTAAACATCGTATGCACGTCCTTGAGGAGCGGGAAGAGACGACGGATGGAGTCCGGTTTGAGGGCTGATCCATACAGGATCGGCGTCCAGGTGAGAAAGGGAAACCGGCGGCGGAGTTCGCGCTCATAGTCTTGCCTCGCCTGAGCATCTCCGGCTCGTAAGTCCCACTTGTTGATCAACAGAATGCAGGCGCGCCCTTGCTTCAGAATGGCTCCGGCGATCTTGGTGTCTTGTTCCGTAACACCTTCCAAACCATCGAGCAGGAGGACAGCGATGTCGGACCGACCGATGGCGCGAAGCGATCGGAGTACACTGTAGCCTTCCACTCCACGGTCCACCTTGCCGCGCCGTCTGATGCCCGCCGTGTCGGTGAAGACATAGCGTTCGTTCTGATGTGTGACCAGTGAGTCGATCGGATCACGTGTCGTTCCTGGAACATCGCTGACGACGACCCGTTCCTCTCCAAGCAGGGTGTTCACGAGAGTGGATTTGCCGACGTTCGGGCGTCCCACCACGGCCACGCGGGGGAGTTGTTGCAGCTCGTCGGACTCATCGGCCGATGGAAGGAGGGGGTAAATGGCGTCCAACAGCTCAGCGACACCGAGACCATGCTCGGCGGACACAGGATAGAGCTGGTCAGTGCCCAAGCGGTAGAAGTCGGCCAGTAAAGGCTCGGACTTCGGCGTGTCGATCTTGTTGATCGCATAAAACAGAGGTTTGGTCACCCCACGTAGAAGTCGCACGACTTCATGATCCGGGGGGGTCAATCCCGAACGACCGTCCAAGAGCACGATGAGGATATCCGCTTCAGCAATCGCCAGTTCCGACTGTCGTCGAATCAAGGACAACATGCTGTCGGAGGCAGACGGATCCAGCCCACCCGTGTCGACCAGCCGAAACTTTCGGTCGCGGTAGGTAGCATCGGCATAGTTACGGTCACGGGTCACACCGGGAACGTCGTCCACAATGGCGATCTTTGCGCCCAAGATTTTATTGAACAGCGTCGACTTCCCCACGTTCGGCCGACCTATGATGGCGACCGTGGGAAGTGAAGCCTGATTGGTGACGAGTGATGAGTGTGGAGCCATGGGAGGAGATAAAAGAAATTACCGGACCGTAACACAGGAATTTTGAGAAAGACAACGGTCGGCCCGACTCGTGTTTGACCGATGGCTCCGGTATACTTTGCGTTGATGACTCATCACTCATTACCCATCACTAATCACTCGATCGACTGGGCTCAAATCGACGATGTGCTGCTCGATATGGATGGGACGTTGCTCGATCGCCACTTCGATAACTTCTTTTTTGAGGAGGAGCTGCCGCGTCGATATGCGGCGCTGCACAATCTGCGGTTTGAGGAAGCCCGCGAACGCCTGATGGCGATGTATCGATCGGTCGAAGGCGAATTGGCTTGGACGGACCTGAACTACTGGACGAAGCGGGTCGGCATCGATGTGGTGGCGATGCACAAGGAACTCGATCACATGATAGCCTTTCTCCCCGGCGCAGACGAATTCTTGCGCCATCTTCGGCAGCTCGGGAAGCCGGTGACCATTGTGACGAACGCTCACTCTACCGGTGTGTCGGTCAAAGTGGCCAAGACCGGCCTGGATCGCTATGTCGCCCGGATCGTGGATGCCTTCGAGGTCGGCTATCTCAAAATGCGATCGGAGTATTGGCCGAACTGCCAACGTTTGTTGGGTTTCGATCCGTCGCGCTCCCTGTTCATGGATGACGATGAAGGATGTCTAATGGCCGCGAAAGAGTTTGGGGTGGCCCACCTGGTTCACAGCGCCAAATCGAGTTCGCAATTGCCGCCGTCTCCGCTTCCTCAGTTTCTCTCCATCAGCGGATTTGCGCCACTTCTTAACGGCCGGTCATCAGCCTAGCCAGCTCCGATCGCTGCGCCTCGGTACATCTCACCGCCTAGTCTTGGTACATCCTTCATGGTAAATCGATCGAGCTGGGTGATGTGTAGACCGGCCTGAGCAATCAGCCGGTCGATCTGACGGTTGAGGTTACATCCGCAACCGATCACGTTCTGAATGGGATTCAGCCGGTCCTGCCAGGCGGCGATCTTTCGGTCATCGCTCCTGCCATGTTCTAAGAATAGAAACCTACCTCCCGGTTTGAGGACACGCCGCACTTCTTGCAGCGCGGGTACCGGATCGGGAATCGTACAGAGAGTCCAGGTACTCACCACATAGTCGAAGGGCCGATCAGCATAGGGCAGCGCCTCGGCAGTGCCTCGTTCGATATGGAGGGGGAAGGCCAGGTCGACGCTGCGGGCTGCGATCGTCTTCGGAAGGAGAAGAGCCGGGTCCACGGCGTGTAATGCGGTAACTGTCTTTTGATAATGCGCAAGATTCAGTCCAGTTCCAATCCCGAGTTCCAGAACTTCACCATGGACCGGGATGAGGATCTCCCTTCGGAGGCGATGGAACTCCTCTCGCGCCATGACGCACTCCATGAGCCGGGGGAAGATGTGATCACAGTAGAATCCCATCGCACGGGCAGTATAACAAAGTAATTCGGCCCTTCCACTTCGGAACTTGTGACCCCAGGGGGGCTATGTTAGAGTCCTCCGTTCTTTTTGGCACCTGACGACCATGAGTAAAGGATACGATCACCACGCCATCGAGGTGAAATGGCAGGCCTATTGGGAACAGCACCGCCCATTCAAGGCCTCCGAAGACCTATCGAAGCCCAAGTTTTACTGTCTGGACATGTTTCCCTATCCGTCCGGGTCGGGCCTTCACGTCGGCCACCTCGAAGGGTACACCGCCACCGATATTGTCTCACGGTACAAACGGATGAAGGGGTTCAACGTGCTGCACCCGATGGGCTGGGATGCGTTCGGTCTGCCGGCTGAACAGTACGCGGTGAAAACCGGCATTCATCCGGCTATTACGACGGCCGAAAATATCGCTACCTTCAAGCGGCAGATGAAGCGAGTCGGACTCTCGTACGACTGGGAGCGAGAGCTCAGTACCACGGACCCGCAGTACTAT
Organism: Nitrospira sp.; assembly: GCA_029194725.1. Taxonomy (GTDB): domain Bacteria; phylum Nitrospirota; class Nitrospiria; order Nitrospirales; family Nitrospiraceae; genus Nitrospira_D. The sequence goes on from JARFXQ010000004.1 coordinate 59,109, forward strand.
CGCTGGACCCAATGGATTTTCCTCAAGCTCTTCGAACGCGGATTGGCCTACGTCGCGGAGGTTCCCGTCAACTGGTGCCCGGCGCTCGGCACGGTGCTGGCGAATGAGGAAATCGTTGACGGCAAGAGCGAAGTCGGCGGTTTCGACGTGATCCGCAAACCAATGCGGCAATGGGTGCTCAAGATCACCGCCTATGCCGATCGGTTGCTAGAGGACTTGAAACTCGTCGACTGGCCTCCCAGTACGCTGGAGATGCAAAAAAACTGGATCGGGCGATCGATCGGTGCTGAGGTTGATTTTTCACTGGTCGATCAGAAGGGCGTGATTCGAGTGTTCACGACCAGGCCAGACACACTTTTCGGCGCGACCTACATGGTCTTGGCGCCTGAACATCCGCTTGTCGACCTGGTCGCGAGTGGGGAGCAAAAAGGCGCCGTCCAGGCCTATCGTGAAACGGCGGCGAAGAAAAGCGATCTGCAACGACAAGAGCTCGATAAGGAAAAGACCGGAGTCTTCACCGGCGGCTACGCCGTCAACCCGGTGAACCAGGAACGTTTGCCGATTTGGATCGCCGATTATGTGCTGATGAGTTACGGGACCGGCGCGATCATGGCCGTGCCGGCGCACGACGAGCGAGACTGGTCGTTCGCGCGTCACTATCAGCTGCCCATCCGCGAAGTGATTTCCGGCGGGAATGTACAGGAAGCTGCCTTTACCGACACCGAACGCGGTAGGGTTGTGAATTCAGCAACCAGTGACAACAGTTTTTCGATCAATGGTTTCACACCGTCCGAAGCGATCCCAAGAATTACTGAGTGGCTAGTGAAGCAAGGCAAGGGAACCAGGGCAGTGAACTACAAACTACGCGATTGGCTGTTCGCTCGACAGCGTTATTGGGGCGAACCGTTCCCGATCCTGTGGGTCGAGGGAGAGGCGCATCCGCTTCCGGAGGAGCAATTGCCTCTCGTGTTGCCGGAGACCGACAACTTCAAGCCGTCCGGTACCGGTGAGAGCCCACTGGCCAACTTGGATGCATGGCTGGCGACGGTCGATCCTTCCACCAGTCAGCCGGCGCGCCGTGAAACCAACACCATGCCTCAGTGGGCCGGCTCCTGCTGGTATTACCTGAGATTTATCGATCCCAAGAATTCCATCCAGCTTGTGGATCCGGTAAGAGAGCGCTATTGGATGCCTGTAGACCTGTATATCGGGGGCAGCGAGCATGCCGTGCTGCATCTCCTGTATGCTCGGTTCTGGCATAAGGTCCTGTTCGATATCGGTGTGGCAAGCACTTCCGAACCGTTCCTGAAGTTGGTGCATCAGGGCATCGTCTTGGGAGAAGACAATCAAAAGATGTCGAAATCGCGCGGCAACGTGGTCAACCCTGATGAGATGATCGATCAGTTCGGCGCGGATGCGGTACGGCTCTATGAAATGTTTATGGGTCCACTCGAGGCGATGAAACCTTGGAGCACCAGAGGCGTGGAAGGCGTGACCCGTTTCTTGGAACGAGTCTGGCGGCTGATGGTCGATGAGCAAAGCCGACTTTCGAGCGCTCTCGTCTCGACTGCGCCGAGCCTCGACCATCAACGTTTGCTTCATCAAACAATCAAGAAAGTCACCGAGGACATCGAGGCCTTGCGTTTCAATACGGCGATCTCCCAAATGATGATTTTCACGAACGAAATGACGAAGGCCCAACAGCGGTCGCGAGCTGTGATCGAGCCGTTCGTTTTGTTGCTCTCGCCGTTCGCGCCGCATGTCGCCGACGAACTTTGGAGCATTCTGGGGCACCAGCCCAGCGTCTCGCAGCAGCCTTGGCCAACCTTCGATCCGGCGATGACGGTTAGTGAGCGCATGATCATTCCCATTCAGGTGAACGGCAGGCTCAGGGCTAAAATCGATGTGTCTGCAGAGGCGGAGCGTGAAGAGATTGAACGGCTGGCACGCGCGGAAGCGGCGGAGTGGCTCCAAGAGAAAGAGCCGAAGAAGGTGATCTATGTCGAAAAGAAGTTGCTCAACTTCGTTGTTTAGGAGCGCTGAGTGCTGAGTGCTGAGGCTACGAAGAACAGGCGTCAATCGCGAAGGGAGCCGTTCGTTCTTATTTTCATCACTCTCGTCTCAGCACTCATCGCCTCGACGATCGTCGCCTGCGGCTATCAGTTTCGAGTGGGGGGAGCGGGACCGACTATCGGAGCAGCACCTGCCACGACGTCCAAAGAACCACGGCCGCGCCTTGTTATCAGGACGTTGATCAACAGCAGCTATGAGCCGAATCTGGAAACACGATACACCAATTATTTCCGCGAGGAGTTTTCCGCCGGCAGTGGAGCACAGATCGTGTCGGATTCCGAAACGGCGGATCTCGTACTGACCGGGACAATCCTTTCGGTGATCGTGTCGACCCTCAGTTTTACGCTGTCGGAGACGTTCGAAAGGAGGGTCGAGGTGATCGTCTCGGTTCGGGTTGAAGGCGTTGGACCCGGCAAAGCGGTCTGGACACAAATCGCAAAAGGTGCGTCGGAGTTTTTCATTACGACCGATCTCCAATTTAATCGGGCGCTGCAGGATCGCGCGGAGGAGCAGGCTGGTCGCTATGTGGCGGCCGACCTGGCGGCGCGTTTCCTCTTAGAGCTCGAGACGAGCGGCTTCACGAAGCAAGCGTCAGCACCGGCTTCTGCATCTCACTAAAAGCGAAGGTTTACCCGATGGCATCAGCGGTGAATTACGTGCAGCTGGAGTCGACGTTGAAACAGGGGGGTGCTGGGTCCCTGTATCTCGTCGTAGGGGAAGAAGACCTTTTAAGGGATTCTGCGCTCGCCGCCATCAAGCGCGCAGCCATTGGGAGTGAAGGGGATGAATTCAACTACGCACTGTTCTATGGGGATGAAGCGAGCGGAACCGAGATCAGGGACAGTGTGTCGGCAGTACCAGTCTTCGCGGAGCGCCGGTTGGTCGTCGTGAAGGGGACGGAGAAACTGACCGTTCGAGAAAGCGACCTGCTGCTCGATTATGTGGAAAAACCTGTGGAATCCACGACGCTGGTGTTCGTGAGCTCCAAATTGGACGGTCGGTTGAAATTCTCTCAGGCTCTGACCAGAGCGGCAATCGTAGTCGATTGTTCACCCCTCCGCGACGCGCAGCTGCCTGCTTGGATCGTCAATGAAGCGAAACGGGTCGGGCTTCGTTTGGATGATGCGGCAGCCCAGGTACTGCAAGAGGTCTGTGGTGGATCACTGTATAGCGTGCGGCGCGAATTGGAGAAGCTGGCCTCGTATGTACCGGGCAATCGCTCTGTCACCGTTGACGACGTCCACCTGCTGCGCGGCACGGATCCGGGGGCCTCAGTGTTTGATTTGACCCTCGCCATCGCAGAGGGTCGTCCGGGGCGAGTCCTTTCCATCCTGGCGCGTAACCTTGAAGCAGGAGAGGCTCCGCTTCGGATCCTCGGTTCTCTCGCATGGCAGTATCGACGCCTCTGGAAAGTCAAAGAGTCGCTGACCAACGGTGGCCGTGAAGGAGAGGCAGCCAGGAGCTTGCGTATGGAGCCCTGGAAAGTCCGCGCTTTCCTCGATCGGTTTTCTGAGTCACATCTTCAAGGGGCGCTGCGCCTGTTTCTCGACACCGATGGGAGACTCAAGGGTGGAAGCGGGAGTCGTCCCAGAATCGTGCTGGAGCGTCTGTTGTTGAAGCTCTGTGAGGACACCGCAGGCCGACGCGTTGAGCCGTCTCTCCATCCTGCGGACTCACCGAAGAAGGTTCCTTCGCGAGTCCTGTCGAACGTGCGAACGATTAAGAGCCGGAACCGGACAGGGCGTTGACGCGAATGGCCAAACGTGAAATCCGTCGGGATGCGGTGTTGCGATGAAGGATGCCTTTCGAAACAGCTTTCCCGATCGCCGAGGTCGCTTCTCGGAAGCTGGCCCTGGCCTCATCTGCGTTCTTCTCCGATGCGGCGGACTGAACCTTCTTGATAAGCGTCTTGACCATGTTGACGGTGGCCCGATTCCGCTCATGTCGCCGCTCGGCTTGACGGGCGTGTCGAATCGTTGATTTATGAGACTGAGGCATCGATCACTCCTAATGGTTAAAGAGGTTGAGTAGTATCATAGGGTGTCGCCGATCGTCAAGGATCGGCCTGAAGAAGGAGTAAGGGCACAGTGAAGATCGTTGCACAAGACCGACTTATTTTCGCATTGGACGTCCCTTCAGCGGCAGAAGCAGATCGACTCTTGGACCAACTTCAGGGACATATCGCTTTCGTGAAGGTGGGTCTTGAGCTATACACTGCGGCAGGCCCGGCCATGGTCCAACGGATTGTGGCGCGGGGCATGCGGGTGTTTCTTGACTTGAAGTTTCTTGATATCGAAGAGACGGTTCGTCGTGCGACGGCACGGGTCGCGTCGATGGGCGTGGATTTCTTGACCGTTCATGCGAACCGCAAGGCGCTCACAGCTGCCGCGCAGGGGCGAGAAGGGTCATCGCTCAAACTGTTGGCCGTAACTGTGCTGACGAACTTCGACAGCAACGATCTTCGCGAAATGGGCATACAACGAACGGTGCAAGATCTTGTCATAGCCCGAGCGTTGCTGGCTTCAGAGGTCGGCTGTGACGGCGTGGTGGCATCCGGTGAAGAAGCAGCAGCCATCCGCCAGAAAATCGGTCCGCGTTTTGAGATTGTCACGCCGGGGGTCCGGCCGACAGGCAAAGCGGTCGACGATCATGCCAGAGCGACGACTCCGACCCAAACGATCGCGTCTGGTGCCGATTATCTCGTGATCGGCCGACCCATTCGTGATGCAGCAGATCCACCAGCAACCGTGGCCGCCATTCTTGCCGAGATGCAGGCTGCCTTTGATGCAAGGCAGTAAGGCCTGTCGGTTGCGAGGGCAATCCGTGCTTTGTTAATATCATCCCTCCTCAAACCCCTTGTGGTGGGTGTAGCTCAGCTGGTTAGAGCGCCGGATTGTGGATCCGGAGGTCGCGGGTTCGAAACCCGTCATCCACCCCATATCCCTTCATCGTAACCCCTTGTGGCATAAATTCATCTGATGATATTGGTCCGATCAAAGTTGGTGCCGGTTGCGCCGAGGTTGCAGAATCCGGCTGTAGTGCTCTTTCGTCTCATGGGAAAGGCACGATCTAGGGAGGCGCAGGCTCAGGCCCGCGCGGTCCTGTAGATGAGGGCTGTCGTGGCCACGCGCTTTAATCCCGTCATTCGGGCATTTTATCACCGGCTCTGGCAGGCGAGGAAGGCCAAGAAGGTGGCGCTGACGACATGCATGCGGAAACGGCTGGTCATCTTGAACGCGATGCTCAAACATCGGATGCTGTGGCGTCATGGGATAGAAACGGCGTGGGCGGCGGCATAGCAGGGCACGGACTCGACGGAGATCGTCGTTCCTCGACCAATTGTGTGCAGCAATTTTTCACGGGTGAATCACAAAAACACCCAGGTTGGCTCTTGACAGCCAAGACAGTAGCTGATCCCAATTCTTCAATTCTATGACCGCCTCTTCGGCAGGGGACACGCCCATATTTCCGATGGCAGAGCCTGAGGATTGATCCTTAACGAAGTCTTTGGTACGTTCCTGGCCAGGCCAAGAGGCATCTTACAGTTCCTATTCCTTCCTGAGTGGCTGATCCACGTCACAAGCTATTCCGGCTATCCGAAGGCCGCGCCGGTCTGGGCAGAGATCAGGATCGTGCTCGCGAAGCGGAAGATCCTGCCGCTGCCGGCGAGTCTCGTGCCGAGGCAGGATCCGGAGTTGGATCGCGAACGGGCGACGCCTGCACGGGGCAAATAGAACCACAGACCGAGAGGAACCTGACCCGCAGATGACCGCCCACACCGAACCGCTCGAGCATGAACTCGTCTCGAACCCCCGCCACTACCGCTACTACGACCTCGTCATGGTGGGCTTCGTGACGGTACTGTTCTGCTCGAACCTGATCGGGCCGGGCAAGACCTGCATCCTTTTCGGCCTGACCTTCGGTGCCGGGAACCTCTTTTTCCCGATCTCCTACATTTTCGGCGACGTGCTGACCGAGGTCTATGGCTACGCGCGTACGCGCAAAGTCATCTGGGCTGGCTTCATCTCGATGATCTTCGCGACCATCATGGGGCTCTTTGTGATCCACATGCCGGGGGATCCGGAGGAGCCCTTCAATGCCGTGATCCAGCCTGCCCTGGAGGTCGTCTTCGGGAGCACAGGGCGGATCGTCGTCGCGTCGATGGTCGCCTACTGGTGCGGTGACTTCGTGAACAGCTATGTCATGGCGAAGATGAAGGTCTGGACCAAGGGGCGTCATCTCTGGACCCGCACGATCGGCTCGACCGCTGTCGGCCAGCTCGTCGACAGCGCCCTCTTCTATCCGATTGCCTTCCTCGGGAGCTGGCAGCCCGGGACGATGATGAAGGTCATCTCCTTCAACTGGGCGTTCAAGGTCTCCGTCGAGATCGTCTTCACGCCGGTGACCTACGCGATCGTCGGCTGGCTGAAGCGCCAGGAGAACGAGGACTGGTACGATAGGCATACGGACTTCACGCCGTTCTCGTTGAAGGGCTGAGCCGGCGAAGTGCCAGGCGACTGCACTGCGCGATCCCATGCCGCGGGCGAGGACATGATAAAACCCGCTAGCGAAAACGAGTCGTGGCTTGCGGGCCATGGAGGAGACCGAATCGGGTGGAGGTTGAATAAGTCAATACGCGTTTCTGACCCCAATTCAGCAAGTCATTTATAGATTCTTACCGGGCGCGACCCATGCCAGGCGAGCACTCCCCTGGTGGGTGGGACGAAGCATTCCGATTGCTCAATGACCTTCGAAACCCACTGCTATGGCACCAACGGTATAACTGAAGCGGTTCTCATTGGCTGTCCGGCTCGCCACAGTGACGCAAAATATGAGCGCGGGCGGCATCGCGTAGTATCACCGCTGCGGCAAAGGCGTCGAGAGCGTCCGCAACAGGCAGCAAGGGAGCACCGAACGTGATTGTGATCGCGCCACGCCGTGGCCACCATTGGCCCTCCCGCAGAATGGAACGGGTGCCGCAGATCGCCACCGGCACAACCGGGATGCCCGTGTTGGCTGCCACAACAAAGGCCCCCATCCGAAATGGCATCAACCCGGGCGAACGGGTAAACGTGCCCTCGGGGAAGAAAACCAACGCACGTCCGGCGCGTAGCTCGACTTCCAGCCTCCGAGCATCCTGCACACCCTCGTGTGCTGCGAAGCGCTCAACGAACTCCGTGCCCAAGCGCCGGAGATAGACGCGCGGAATGAATTGCTCAAGCAATTCGCGCTTGGCGACGAAACCAAGCGGTTCCGGCAGCGCTGCCATCAGGGCCATACCGTCGAGGTAGCTCGTGTGATTGACCACCAGCACACAAGGCATACCGGGCGGCACATGCTCCAGTCCGCTCACCGTGACTGGCGTTCCGGTCAGCCACATTAGTAGCCGCGCACCGACCCGGCCGACGGCCCAAGCCCAAGAAGGGCGCGGGGTGCAGATGGTAATCAGCCAAACAACTGGCGCCACGAGGCAGAATACCAACCAGGCCCAAGCCGCGAACCCCCCATCCGCTGCCCTTGTCGCCCAACGTTGCAATTGGGGAATCAATGCACCAGCGGTGAGACTGGCTATCTGCCACCACCCGGCACGCCTGTGCTCGCCGGCCAATCCCGACTCGAACAGGGCTCGCGTGGCGGCGCGGCGCAACTTCCCGCTGGAGGTCTTGAGTATGGTACGGGGCGGTACAAGCACAACTTGGTCGGCAGGCTCGCCCAGTATCTCGACGACTGCGCTGTTGATCGCCTCGCGCAGGTGCTGTCGTTCGCGCTGGCCTCGCTCGCGGGTTTCGGCGAGGACCACCAGCCGCTCAGTGCCCGAGGCTGGGTCAGGGCTGCCGAAGACGACAACGCAGCCCTTCCTCACCCCCGGTATCTCGCCAACCGCCTCCTCCACTTCGTGGGGATAGATGTTGCGCCCGCCCCGAATGACGATGTCCTTGACCCGCCCCGTGAGAAACACTTCACCGGCTGCGATGTAGCCACGGTCACCGCTGTCAAGCCAGCCTCTACGGAACAGCTGTGACGTGGCCTGGGGATTGTTGAAATAGCCGCGTGTGGCCGACTCCCCCCTGAACTCCAGGCGGCCCTCTTGCCGCTCACCCAGCTCATTACCGGATGCATCCACGATCCGCAATTCGTGGCCGGGCAACGGCCGCCCGCAGGAGACAAAACACAGCGAAGAGGCATCGTCGGGAGCAGCGGGCACAGCGCTGCCGGTACGCGTGAAGGATTCTCGCTGGACACGATCGACGAGGGGGCCGCGGCCGGACGGCGGAAATGCAAGTCCCACGGAACACTCGGCCAGCCCGTATACCGGCGTGAGCGCCTCGGAGTGGAAGCCGTACTGAGCGAAACGCCTTCCAAAACGCGTCAGTGTCTCCGGCAAGACCGTTTCCGCGCCGTTGAATGCCAGTCTCCACGAACTGAGATCAAGTCCGACCAGCTCCCCGTCGCCGATCTTCTTGACACACAGTTCATAGGCAAAGTTGGGTGCCGCCGAGAGTGTCCCGCGGTAAGTATGGACCGCCTGCAGCCAGCGGACAGGCCTGGCGAGGAAGGCAAGAGGCGACATGACTACCAGTGGAATACCGAAGTAGAGAGTACCCAGCCAAGCTCCGATCAGTCCCATATCGTGGTAGAGAGGCAGCCAGCTTACGAAAACATCGTCAGGGCGGAGGCCGATCGCCTGTCCCATGGCACGGATGTTGGCAAGCAAATTGGCATGGGTAAGCACCACGCCCTTGGGATCGCCCGTGCTGCCGGAGGTGTACTGAATAAAGGCCACATCCTGCGCTACCACCGGCACCCGATTCAGGGGCTCTTGTGACTGCAGCAGTTCCTGCGCACTCACCACCTGACCCAGTGAAGGCACATGAACCCGCAGCAGCCATGCCGCGGCCCGCGCTTCCGGAATCGTAACCAGCAGCACTGCTTGCGCGTTGCACAAGATGCCGACATGGCGGCGGACGTGTTCTTCCACTTGGGCCAAATGTGCAGGTGGATAAATGGGCACAGGAATGCCGCCGGCAAGCAGGATGCCCAAATAGACAGAGAAATACTCCGGACAGGTCGGCAACATGATGGCCACTGATTGTCCCGTCTCAAGCCCACGTTGTTGCAAACCTGCGGCTACCCGTTCAGATGCCTCCGCCAGATCGCGACAGGAGATGGGCTGTTCGCCACTTTCGCTGATATGGATGACCTGGATGCGGTCTGGCTGTCGGCACAGATGCCAGTCGATCACTTCGAGCAAGGTGGTGGCAGCGAGAGCTTCGCCTTGCGCAGATTCTAACGTTGGCACAGATTGGATCGGCGCACGACGTGCCGATCCGCGAGTCCCCCTCTGCAGAGCTTCGAGCAGGTCGCGGGGAGTTTCGGCGCGAACCAGGGTGTCCTCCGGCAGATCAACGCCGAACGTACGATGTATGCGTAACATCAGTTCCACCCGCGCTAAGCTATCGAGGCCGAGATCGCGATCCAGTGAGCTGTCCAGGGTGATAGGCCGGGCAGGGCCGGTTTGCCGGTGAAGTTCGGTGAACAGCGTGCGAACAATGTCGAGAAGCTCCGACGCAGATTCGCGATCCGACTCTGTTTCAACTTGCCCGTGCAATGTCTTGAAGACCTCTCTCCCGATGAATAGAATCTGTGGCGCTTCAAGTTGGGGGTATATGCTCGGTATAAAGATCGAGAATGTGTTCCGCGAAATGTATCTCGATCGCGTAACGCTTCAGTTTGAAAGTGGGCCTGACAAGGTCGCTAGCGATGGTCCAAGGCTCCTAGAGACCATTACTGGTTGAATGGAATAGAGATCAGGGCGGTTCATCGACGAATCCCGAGTCTACAGCACCTGCGCGTACGGGACCCACGGCCCGAATGAATTGTCATGCCAGTCGTCGCCTCATACGTTATGAGCGTCAGGTTTCTGCTCTTTGGGGATTTTGTAGCGTAACTACGCCCGCTGCAGCTTCCTCAATTCCTGCAAGAGCTCCCGTTCGCGATCCGAAAGATCGGTCGGAGTCCGCACTTCCATCACCACAAAGAGATCGCCCTTTCCCTTCTCTCCTACCTTCGGCATGCCTTTTCCACCCAATCGAAGCGCCGTAGCTCCTGGCCTCATGCGCCGGTCAAAGAGATCTCCGAAAATCCCCGACAAATCACCAAAGCGGCCCCCGAAGAAATCTCCGAATTGGAAATCCCGCATGAGGTCGTCGGCCGACCACCGTTCGCTTACGCCGGCGTGGCCTGTCGTATCATATTCTTTTCGCTTCGTATCGTCGGAAAGCACGGCATAGGCCTCCGCGAGCTCGCGGAACTTCTCAGCCGCGCCGGGGGCCTTGCTCTTATCCGGATGGTATTGCAGCGCCATCTGGCGGTAGGCATGCTTGATCTCATCGCGGGTCGCAGTTCGACCGATCCCGAGTACTTCATAGTAGTCTCTCTTGCTATCAAGGGCGGACACTGTCGGGGCTTCCTTATTCACTTACCCAATACACCACGGTAAACAGCCGAGGCTGGCTATGCGCTCTATCTTATTAGGGCATTAGTACTTCGAGACGTTGGAGAGGGGGCCATCCAGATCATGGACCAGGAGGACCCGCTCAGCCTGGCTACAGGCGGTGAGGATGACCTTCGCCTCAGGGTTGACTGCCGGGAATGACGGCATTTCCTCGCTCGCGATCCTGGGTATCGGAGGTTGGCAGAGCGTCAAACTGAATACCCCGACGATCATACCGCACAACCCGATCGTGAATCGAAGGCTCATGCGCTCTATCCACACATAGCGCCTAATCGATCTTCACCGCGATGGATTTCTTCTTCGCTTCCTCCGTCTTCCCCATCCGGATTTCCAACACGCCCTCCTTGAAGGACGCCTTGATTTCATCGCTCTTCACTTCACAGGGCAAGGCGACGGTCCGCAAGAACGACCCGTATGATCGCTCTCGACGATAATAGTCGTCCTCTTTCACCTCTTTGTCCTCTTTCTTTTCGCCTTTGATCGTCAAATTCTCCCCCGCGAGGCTCACTTCGACGTCTTCCTTTTTCATCCCGGGAAGCTCGGCCTTGACTACCACGGAGTCTTTTTCTTCATACACATCGAGCGACGGCATTCGGATCGACATCGGGCGGATGGGCAACCAACGGTCCCGGCCGAAGAGACTGGGAAACGGGCGCCGCCAAAAGTCGTCCATGAAGCGCTCCATCCAATGTTCGAATTCCTCGGCGCGCGATACGATCTCCCTCGGTTTCTTCGTGGCGACGGCCTTCTCTTCTTCACCTGCTTTTGCCATGGCACTCCTCCTTGTTGGGTGATGGTTTGGGTGTTCTCTATTCACGGCGCGGGTGTCATACTGTGGTCTTCATGGGCAAACCTCCAAGCTGCTTGCATGTGTATCGTCTAGCACACATGCCCGTGGGTGTAACTACCGCAATGACGGTGCCATGACCATGCACCTTGTGAAGTCCCTGATGTATCAACTTGATACTGCACTACAAGTTCTGCTGTGATGACTTCAAGTGTTGGTTGCCGTGGCGACTAATTCCACAGCGGAGTCCGCCCCGTTGCCGCAGAACGCCACGGTCTCAATCCAGCAGGGTTGTACAACCCTCCAAAATCAGCCTGATTCTTGGGCATAAGGGTGTTTCATCCTGACGCCAAGGTCATCCACAAAGCAGCCATCGGGAGCGTGGACAAGAAAGAATTCGAAACGTTGACGGCGCCGGGACTCACGCCGGAGCAAGCAGTGGAGATGATCGTCAGCGGGATTTTGCGGTGACCAATCATTTACCTCAACACCATGATCCCACAGGCGACGCGGCACACTTCGGTCGCATCCGATCACGAATCGGTGCGCACGCGGAATCGTGGTTCAAGCGCCTTCAGGCTTTCCATGATGCCGATATACTCCAATTCCGCCACGAGCAGCAGGGCTGCGCCAAAGAAACCTTGGCGTCGCATACCGATGGCTTTGTCGGATACGGTGTCGCGTACTCGATTCCAGAATGGATGGACGAACGGGTCTGTTGGTTCGGTAAAGCGTCCTTCGCGCATGGCGAAGGCGGCACAGGTGATCACCGGAGGGCCATCGAAGTAGCTGATGCCCGACTGAAGCGGGACCGGCATCTCGGCCATTCTACGCGTTGCATTCGAGACCGAGGATTTCCCGCTCGGCGGCCAGCCAATCATTGAGAGCATAGCCATGCCGATAGCCACGCTCGGCATAGAGTTCATAGGCGCGATCGGTAATTCGAGCTTGTACATCATCGCAAGGAGAAGCCGGTTGGCTATGGACCGGTTCCTTCTGGGGCACAGCCGGCTCTTGACTTTGAATGGACTCAGAGTTCTTCCGTCTTTTGGGTTCTCTTACGACCTGTGGTTGCATGATCCCATCTCTCCTTTTGTTTTCTATCTATTTTTATATGGAGGAGTTGCACGCGGTTGTGCCCGACAACGCGTAGAGGCCGGGACCTTTCATCGTCAGTCGGACTTGCCCTCCTCGTCTCATGCGGTCCAACTCACAAAACACCTGGTTCCACGTCAGATCGGGGCATTCGACAACCACTTCTTCGAGCGGGGTACCTGGGGAACGAATGATGACTTCCATGTGTCCTCTTCCTTCTGGTTCATAGGCACTCCGTTCCGCTTGGAACGGAGAAGCGCCTCGGGCACCTTGGATGCCGATCAAGCTCGCCAATAAAAATGACGGCTCCAAGCATCATTGAACATGATGACTTTGAGAACGTGCGCCGCCTCAGTCAGCAACCGAGCAGCAGAGACTTCCCCGTATAGGCGGGGCGCTTCGCGGTAATGCTGTAGGAAACCCTGTGGCTGAATACCGCACGGACCAAGACCCGCGCTAGGTCTCGTTCATGTCAAATACATCCTCTTGGAAGGAGGCACCACATGAGAGGGGCAAGTATCCGGCGTTCATCCGGTCAGGTCACTTCAAACCTTCGTAGGGATCGTCGAAGATGACCCTACACTCGACACACCGAACCTTGCCGCTCCGCTTGCCAGCCCTGGTCAGGACGTCATCAATGAGTCGTTGGTGTGTGCAGTAACCGTTCGTACTGGTGCGGTTGGGCATCCGACCAGTTTCTTGAATCATCTGGGTTTCCATAGACCCCTCCGCTTCTTCGAGTCTCAAAGACTCCCGACACTTGGTGAGGTTGTTTCACGAGATACTCCAGCCGCTATCTTGTTGGACTGTGAAATTGGTAAACCTTAGCACAAGCCTTGCTGTTGACGATCTAGGGGAATCCCGGGTCTCTTGTGGAAATATTTACTAGGGAGCTGGTGACGCAGAAACGGCCGCGCCGCTGACGGGGTGATAGGCCTGCACTCTATAACTCCTGTCGCCGGCCAGCGTCATTCGAATCTGTCCGCTTCGACTCAAATAATCGATCGCGAGGAACACTTGGTTCCATGTGAGCTCCGGACAGAGGGTCACCAATTCTTCCATGGAACAATCGGTACCGAGCTGCTCCAACGCACAGTGCACACGCACAATAATCGCTGCGAGTGTCATAGGACACCTCACTCTTTATGAAGTCCACGTTCCATGCGGTGCATAGTAGATGAACGTATCGCAGAGGGATACTAGGCAAAGCCTAGTTGCGTGATGAAACATTGCTGGAGTGACTGTATCGAAACGCGAGGAACGATGGAGCTGTTCAGAGACTCACCAGGCCCTCGCTCACGGCATACCTGGTAAGCTCGGCAGCCGAATGGAGATTCAGCTCCTCCATGAGGCGCGTCCTATGGAATTCCACGGTCTTGACGGAGATGTGCAAAAGGGAGGCGATCGACTTGGCGCTTTTCCCCTCTGCGATGAGTTGCAGTACTTCCCGCTGGCGCGGCGTGAGGGCGGTCACTGGTTGTTTACAGACAGGCCCCTGGGATGGATGGAGCGTCATCCCCATCGTATCCTTGGTCACGAACGGCGTCATGTAGTGCTGACCTCGCAGAACCGCCTCGATAGCCTGTCTGAGCTCCTCCGCCGCAGACTGGTTGACCAAATAGCCTGCCGCTCCGGCCTCAAAGGCCCGGGTTACGTAGGTGGGGGTGGCATGCATGGTTACGAAAATCAGCTTACTGTCCGGCACCAGCTTCGTGAGCTGTCGCGCTGCATCCAGGCCGTTGAGGAGGGGCATGGAGATGTCCAAGAGAATAATGTCCGGCTGCAGCCGTTGCGCCTGCTCGATCAAGGCTCGGCCATCTTCGACGGTGCCGACCACGTCTCCTACCTCTTCGACCAGTCTTCGGAGGCCGGCCAGCACGAGCGAATGGTCATCCGCCATGAGGATGCGAGGACGAGTCACGGCCTATTCTCCTGGAAAGGAATCCAGGCACAGACCTTTGTTCCATCCGCCGGCCTGGAATGAATGTTGAGAAATCCCTTCACCAACCGCAGCCGCTCCTGCATGCTGATCAGCCCCAGTCCCTTCTGGTGATTGCGTTTGTTATGAACATCGAAACCCTTCCCATTGTCCGTCACCGAGAGGCCGATCCCCTTCGCCGAGCCGCTCAACTTAACGAGGACGTCCGTTGCATTCGCATGCTTCACCACATTCTGAAGACTTTCCTGACACACCCGGAACAGGCAGGTCGCGCTGTCGAGCGGGAGCGACTCGGGCACGTTGCCGACTTTCAGCGTAATGCGCAGCTCGGTTCGTTTCATGGCCTGCTGAATATGTTCTTCGAGCGCCGCCCGGAGCCCTGCATGTTTCAACAAGGACGGGTGTAGGCGATGGGCTAACCGGCGCAGGTCATCGGAGAGCTGAGCCAGTTCTTCGCGCACCGGCTCTAAGGCTTTGCCGAGCGACTCCGGCGAGAGCGAGGGCTGCCGATCGAGTGCCGCTAGATCGAGTGTCAGGGCGACCAACCGTTGGCTGAAATCATCGTGCAGGTCGCGCGCGATCCGCTGACGCTCACTATCCTGCGCCGTGAGGAGCTTTGACGCTAGGTCTTCGAGTTGTGCTTGTGACTGCTGTAACTCAAGTTGCTTCTGATGGAGTGCCTCTTCCGCCTGCTTGCGCTCGGTGATGTCTACGACCGAGGCAAGCACCATCGTCCCTGAGGTTGTCTCAATCGGACTCAGCCCGATTTCGAGGGGAAGCTCGCTTCCATCCTTGCGCAGCCCATAGAGATCGCGTCCACGGCCCATCGCTCTGGCTGCTGGAGCCTCCTGATACGTCTCCCGCAGACCGGCATGGTCTCTGCGAAAGTGTCCGGGCAGCAACCTTTCGACAGGGTGATTGATGAGTTCTTCTCGTCGATAACCGAACTGTCGCTCGATCTGCTCATTGACGAGGACGATCCGGCCTCCACCATCCACCAGGAGGATTCCGTTCGGCGCCGACTCCACGACCGTCCGAAATTGCTCTTCGCTGCGCCGTAGCACGGACTCGGCCTGTTTGCGTTCGGTGATCTCCGCCTGCAGTCGTTCGTTTGACTCTTCCAGCTCAGCTGCCCTGTTCATGATACGCTGCTCAAGCGTCTCGTTGAGCCGACGCATCTCCTCCGTCGCCTGCTTGAGTTCGGTGATGTCGTTGCCGATCGTCAACAGACACCGTCTCCCCCTGAGCGTGATCAGGTCCGTTGAAATAAGAAATCGGCGCAGATCTCCATTTTTCGTCCGCAGAGACACTTCGAGATTTCGGACTTTCCCTTCGGATTTCAATCGATCGATGAGCCGGACCCGCTCTTGAGGATCAGGCCAAATCCCCAACATCAGCGTCGTTTTCTCGATGACCTCGTGCCGTTGAAACCCAAAGATCTCTAGACAGGCGTCGTTGACTCCGAGACAGCGCCCCGTTTCCAGCTCGGTAATCCCGATCAGATGCGGGCTCAAACGGAAGGCCTTGGCAAACAGTTCTTCCTCAGCCGGCGGTACGAGGCCGGACCGCGAGGTTGTGCCGGCCGTTCTCGCGCGCGTGAGAGACTTTCTCTTGGCTGATGATGCCTTCTTGATCGTTTTCGGTGGCATCGCAGAGGGTACAATGGTAGCCCCTCGGGTAAACGCCTAGCAAGAGCGACGATCCGCTGAATGGCTTGATTGGTAAGGATTCAGTACAATTTGAACGCGTGCATGATTAGGAACGTGCCTAGTGTGGTTGCCCAATGCCCCGCCTCTCGCACAGGATTGAGGACTTTGTCTTCAGTGTGACTGTTGAAAGACCTCGTCGGTGCAACTCCGTTACCCCTTGACGCACACGAGGGGTTCCAGCCTGGCATCCTTCTTTGCCGACTTCTCGTTCGCATGTCTGAGGACATTGCATAGACTCTCCTCAAGCAGACGGCAAAGCGTCGTCATGCTGCCGGACGAAATATGGCCGGACAATAATTCCGGGAGGTTCGCCGTCCTAAAGAATGAAGGATGCTGGATTCAAGTGTCTCAATGACACTATACTGCAATGAGGGATTTCTTCTACTGGGATAAGATTCGCGGAATGACCGGCTCTTTTTCGACCGCGCTTCTGGGGCATTCCCTAGTCGATGATCAACATGCTGGTCACCATAATGCTGCGCTGACAAGATCTTTTATCGATGTCTGTCTGTCGCATTAGAGAGATCTGTCTGCTATGATCAGCGCGTGCTAACGAGCCTCGATTTTCAGGAATAGTTGAACAGTGAGCGACGACTACCACGTCCCAAAGCCCCAGCCTGATACTGACCCTCAGGAAACCCGCGAGTGGTTGGATTCGCTTGAATATGTCTTAGACGCGGGAGGCGTGGAGCGCGCGACCTACCTTTTTGAACGTCTCCGCGATCGACTAGCCCAACGAGGGGCACGGATCTCCACCCCCTTCAACACACCATACGTCAACACGATTCCTGTCGCCCAGGAACCGGCTTATCCCGGCAACCTTGAGCTCGAACGTCGCATCCGAAGCCTCGTTCGGTGGAACGCCCTGGCGATGGTCGTCAAAGCGAATAAAGAACATTCCGGCATCGGCGGACATATTTCGACGTATGCCTCAGCTGCCACCTTGTACGAGGTGGCCTTCAACCATTTTCTGCGCGGCAAGGATTCACCCGATCGCGGAGACCTTGTCTATTTCCAAGGGCATGCCAGCCCGGGGATCTACGCGCGTGGCTATGTCGAGGGTCGTTTTTCGGAAGACGCGCTCCATCATTTCCGGCGCGAGATCGAGGCTGGGGGAAAAGGCTTGTCTTCCTACCCCCATCCCTGGCTCATGCCGGACTACTGGGAATTTCCGACGGTCTCAATGGGACTCGGCCCGATCATGTCGATCTACCAGGCGCGTTTCAACCGGTACCTACGGGATCGCAGCCTGAAGGATACGAGCGGCCAGCGCGTATGGGCCTTCGTCGGGGACGGTGAAATGGACGAGCCGGAAAGCTTCGCCGCCCTGACACTCGCCGCTCGCGAGCAGCTGGACAATCTCACGTGGGTCGTCAATTGCAATCTTCAGCGTCTGGACGGCCCAGTCCGCGGCAACGGCAAGATCATCCAAGAATTGGAAGCGATATTCCGCGGCGCCGGCTGGAACGTCATCAAGGTGATTTGGGGCGGCGATTGGGATCCATTGCTGGCGCAGGACGATGAAGGTCTGCTTGTGAGACGGATGGGCGAAATCGTCGACGGCTGGTATCAAAAATACACTGTGGAAGGCGGTGCCTTCGCTCGGAAACATTTCTTCGGTGCCGATCCCCGGTTGCTCAAGATGGTGGCATCCTATTCGGACGAGCAAATCCACAAACTGCTGCGCGGCGGGCATGATCCCCGAAAAGTGTACGCTGCTTACAAGGCCGCCGTGGAGCACCGAGGCCAACCAACCGTGGTTCTCGCCAAGACAATCAAAGGTTATGGCTTGGGAGAGACAGGGGAAGGGCGCAACGTCACCCATCAACAAAAAAAGTTGAATGAGCAGGAGTTGCGCGAGTTCCGCACGCGATTCAGCGTGCCCCTATCTGATGAACAAGTCGCCGCGACGCCGTTTTTTCGGCCTGCGGTCGGCGGCCCTGAAGCGACCTATCTCGCGGAGCGGGTAAAGGCCATGGGTGGTTCTCTTCCGAAGCGGCTGGTGAAAGTCGAACCATTGCAGACACCGAGCCTCGATCAGTTCAAGGAGTTCCTCGAAGGTTCGAATGATCGGGCGTTTTCCACGACGATGGGCTTCGCCCGCATGCTGAGCCGCCTGTTGGGTCAGAAGCCATTCGGGAAACATCTCGTGCCCATTATTCCAGACGAGGCGCGCACGTTCGGCCTCGAGGCGCTCTTCCGTCAATACGGCATCTACTCGCATATCGGCCAACTCTATGAACCGGCGGACAAAAGTTCGCTGCTCCATTATTTCGAAGCGACGAACGGACAGATTCTCGAAGAAGGCATCACCGAAGCCGGCGCGATGTCTTCCTTCATCGCTGCCGGCACGGCCTATGCGACGCATGGACTCAACACGATTCCCTTGTACCTTTATTACTCGATGTTCGGGTTCCAACGAATCGGAGATTTGATGTGGGCCGCTTCCGACATGCGTGCCCGTGGCTTTCTGCTGGGCGCGACGGCGGGACGTACGACGTTAGAGGGAGAAGGCCTGCAACATCAAGACGGGCACAGCCATCTGTTGGCCAGCGCCTATCCGACGATCGCCGTTTACGATCCAGCCTTCATGTTCGAGCTTGCCGTGATCCTGCAGGATGGACTCAGGCGCATGTACCAGAGTCAGGAAGAGCGGCTGTATTACATTGCGCTCTACAACGAACCCTATCCGATGCCGACCATGCCGCCTGATGCAGAAGAGGGCATACTCGAAGGCATGTACCGCTTCCGTCCGGCACTCAAAGAGGCTAAGCATCGAGCACAGATGTTGGCGAGCGGTCCGCTCATCAACGAAGCGCTCAAAGCGCAAGAGTTGCTGCTGGAACGCTACGGCGTCGCGGCAGACGTATGGAGCGTGACCAGCTACAAAATGTTGCGGATGCGGACGCTCGAGGTCGAGCGCTGGAACATGTTGCATCCCGAGGAGCCACCGAGGAAGAGCTATCTTCAGCGGACTGTCGAAGCGTTCCAAGGTCCTTGCGTGGCGGTGAGCGACTATGTGCGTTTGGTCAGCCAGCAGATCGATCCATGGATACCGGGTGGCCTGCTTACGCTCGGCACCGACGGATTCGGCCGGAGCGATACCCGCAAGGCTCTGCGCCGGTTCTTCGAGATCGATGCTGAATATCTTGTCGTGGCGACGCTCTATGCTCTCCATCGTCGAGATGGATCCGTGGAGGCGAAGGCAGTCAGTCAGGCCGCGAAGGATCTGGGCATCCGATCGGATGACAGAGCGCCCTGGCAGCATTGAGGTAGTGTCGAGTTCTGAGGGTTGAGTGCTGAGGCCTGGGTGCGGAGGATGTAGGGCTGAGGACTAGGGTGAGGGGCCAGTGTCCGAACAATCAGCCGAGAGAAGGGTCATGAAAGTCGAGTTGCCATTTCTTGCGGAAGGGATCGAAGGCGGCGACGTAGTCTTGGTTCTGGTCCACGAAGGGGACCAGGTCAGCGAAGGGCAATCGTTGGTTGAGTTGGAAACCGACAAGGCCACCGTTCCGGTGCCGTCACCGGCAGCCGGAAAGGTCGCGCGCCTGCTTGTGCGGGAGGGAGATCACGTCAAGGTCGGGCAAGCGCTCGTTGAACTGGACGGCCCATATGCCGCGAAGCAGTCGTCCAAGGCGCTTGCGCCCGAGAAGCCGGTGGTTGCTCCGGCTTCGCCACCGCCGTCCGTCGAATTGGCCCATGCGGGATCCGTGGCACGACGGGAAGCGCCGTCGGCCGAATTATCGACAGCAGCACCGCCGAAAATGGAGCAGCCGCCTCCCACGCCGCTTGAGGAGAAGACTGCTGCGACGACCCCATCGTCCACCGGCGCCTCCGTCCCGGCGCCGCCGTCGGTGCGGCGGCTCGCCCGTGAGTTGGCGGTGGACCTGACACAGGTAAAGGGCTCTGAAGCCGGGGGTCGGATCACCGCTGAGGATGTGAAAGCGTTCGTTCGTGAACGAACCAGACGGAGCGGCGTGGCGCCCGCCTCAGGGGTATCCGGATCGGGTGGAGTCTTTACCACCACGTACGGCAACGAGCGTCGGGAGCCCCTCCCATCATTGCGACGGAAGATTGCGGCAAACATGACGCAGTCTTGGACGACCATTCCTCACGTTCATCAATTCCAGGATGCCGACATCACCGATCTGATGGAGTTGCACAAGCGCTACGCGCTCGAATTCAAGAAGAAGGGTGCGACGCTGACGCTCACCAGCCTCATCATCAAAGCTGTTGTCCACGCTCTGAAACGGTACCCCCAGTTGAACGCCACCCTCGACCTCACCAGCGGCGAGGTGATCTACAAGGATTATTACAACATCGGCGTCGCCGTAGACACGCCGGCAGGGTTGATTGTGCCGGTCGTGCACGACGTGGATCGCAAAGATCTGTTTCAAATTTCCGTGGAGCTCGCCGATCTCGCAGAACGCACTCGCAAACGTGAAGTCAAGCTGGAAGAGTTGCGGGGCGCCACCTTTACCGTGAGCAATATGGGTGGGATCGGCTCCGGCCCCTTCACCCCGATCATCAACTCACCACAAGTCGGCATCTTGGGCATCGGGAAGGCCCGGATGGCGCCGGTGTATCGTGACGGGCAATTCGTGCCTCGCCGCGTGCTGCAACTGTGCGTAGCCTATGATCATCGGTTGGTGGACGGAGCGGTCGGGGCTCGCTTTACCATCGAGATCGTCAAGGTGCTGGAAGACTTTCAAGGGATGTTTCTTGGGCTCTAGGAAGTGTTGAGTTCTGCGGAAGAAGTTTGAAGCAGGAAATGCATGTGCATGATGTGCGAGAAATTTCATCGTCGATTCGAAGACTCAGCACTTCACTGAGAAACAAGAGGTGCGCATGGCTGAATCACGGTACGACGTAGCGGTGATCGGCGCAGGTCCGGGCGGTTACGCCGCCGCCTTCCATGCAGCGGATCTCGGCCTGCGCACCGCCTTGATCGACCGAGAACCGCAACTCGGAGGCGTCTGTCTCTTGCGGGGTTGCATTCCCTCGAAAGCTTTGCTCCATGCGGCCAAGCTCATTACCGACGCAGCAGAGGCGGAAAGCTGGGGGATTCGTTTTGAGCAACCCAAGATCGATCTCGAAACGCTCCGTGAACGGACGAGAAGCATCATAGGCAAACTGACCAAGGGTGTGCGGACGTTGGCAGACAGCCGTAAAGTAGATGTGTTTCAAGCGAGCGCAGCCTTTACGAATCCGACGTCGCTGACATTGTCCGGGCCTAAGGGAACGACAACGCTCTCCTGCTCTCACGTAATCCTCGCCACCGGCTCACGTCCCACCGTTCCTGATTCACTCAAGCTCGACGATCCGCGAGTGATGGATTCCACGAGCGCGCTCGACTTGCCCGACGTTCCCGCCCGATTGCTGGTCGTCGGCGGTGGATACATCGGCCTGGAATTAGGCACCGTGTACGAAGCGCTTGGGTCCGAAGTGACGGTGGTAGAGATGTTGCCGCGCCTGCTCAGCGGCGCCGACTCAGACCTCGTGAGGCCTCTCCAGCAGCGTCTGCAGCGGCGGTTTAAATCAATCATGTTGCGTATGAAGGTGGACAAACTGGAGTCCCGTCAAGACGGCATCGCGGCAACATTAACGGGTCCTGAAGGAACCAACACAGAGGTCTTCGATCGCGTGCTTGTCGCCGTGGGGCGCAAGGCGAATACGGAGCACCTTGGACTGGAACATACCAACGTTGCCATCTCAGCGAAAGGATTCGTGCAGGTCGATCGGCAGCTTCGCACGGCCGAACCGCCTATCTTGGCAATCGGCGACGTGATTGGGGAACCGATGCTGGCCCACAAGGCGACACATGAAGGGCTGGTCGCGGCGAGGGTGATTGCAGGAAAAGAGGCGACGTTCGATCCTGCCGCTATTCCGGCCGTCATCTTCACCGATCCTGAAATCGCATGGTGCGGCCTGACCGAAGAAGCAGCCAAGGCAGCGGGACAAGCCGTAAGAGTGACGCGTTTCCCCTGGGCGGCTTCAGGTCGGGCCACCACCATGGGCCGTAACGATGGTCTGACCAAATTGGTCTGCGATGCCGAGTCCGGACGAATCCTCGGGGTAGGGCTCTGCGGAGTCGGCGCAGGAGAGCTGATCGCCGAGGGAGTTTTAGCGGTGGAGATGGGAGCAGTTGCCGAAGACCTGGCTGCCTCCATCCATCCGCATCCCACGCTGAGCGAGACCGTCATGGAGGCAGCGGAACTCTTCAATGGACAAGCGACGCATATTTACACATCCAAGCGTTAGCGGCGTGGACTTTACCCAGTTGGTCGACCCTGTCCTCTCAACGGAACGTTTCGGTCAAAGACGTCTTGGATCAGTCACAACAGAGCGTCCTGCGTCACGATGCCGCCTCGTCCCCTTCGGTCTCGCCACCGATTTCTCACATTGCTGTCTATGTGTCCGAGTCCGAACACTGCATTCAGCCGCAAGGACGATTCTTCATCGGCGGACATCAAGAGTGAATCACTGGCTTCGAGGGTAGTGCTTTCGCCGAAGCCGGCGGATAACATGCTGGGATAAGTAGGTGTCTGTACTGGGTTATTGCCTGAGGGATCGTTTCGGCCTTCGGAGCCTTTGCTCCTCGTCTGCCGTCGTCGTATTTCTAGGTTGCAATCCGGGGCCTCGCGACTCCCTCGGTCTCTCTGTCTGGACACGGCCCAGATCTCCCGAGGTAAATTGAACGGCCTTCCTCGCACCGCTGCTGGATCTCTGTCTGACGCCTTTGATGGAGCTGGACTTCGCACGCTCCGGCTTGCTCGTCCGACGCTCGCGCCTCGAATCCGGTTGCTGTTCGTCGACTCGCAGGTGTGCGCAACGCTTCCTTCAGAAACTCCCTGACGGAATATGCCCTTGCGCGTCGCGACCCCTTCACCTCCGTCAGGTTGCGGAAGGGACTTTCACCCTCAAGCTGTTCAACATGCCCGGCACAATGGATTCCACCATCTTAACAGAGGGGGACCTCTTGCTCGATCAGAACAACGTGTAAATGAATGGCGCGACCGCGGACCCTTGCGTCAACACGATCAATGTACCAAACAAGAGAAGAACGATGAGGATCGGCAACAACCAGAACTTCTTTCGCTCTTTCATAAAGGCCCACAATTCCATCAGAAAGCCGCCCATATCCGCTCCTTTTGGAGAAATCCTAAAATTGATTGCGCATATGCTGGTGAGGCCGCGCGGCTCGCACAACACGATAGGTGTCAGCCTCTGGCGCGAAGGCGCGATGCATGGGATCTTTGCCCATCAGACGCATCACCAGGCCCATCGGGGTGATGAGGAGATAATACACCAGTCCAAGAAGGATCCTCGTGTTGATCGAACCAAGCACATGGCCGAGCTTCATCCATCCATCGTGAACCTGCTTCAAGCTCTGTGGCACAAGCGCACCCAGGACAATGAGCAGACTCCCGAGCAGCATCGCCCACAGGCGGGGAGATTCACTTCGAAACACCACTGGCCACAGGCCAATCACGGCAAACACGCCGCCGACCAGAAGACCAAACTGTCGCAGCTCCTTCGGGGTAGGTTGTTGACTCTGTGGATTCATGGCGCCATCTCCTAATCGAGCTCGAATTCTTTTTGCCAGTTTGTATCGTTCGTCAGCGGCTTCTGCTGCGATTTGTATAGGACACAATTTTCGAGCACGAGTATATCCATTTCGGTCCGCATAAAGCAGCGATAGGCGTCTTCAGGGGTACAGACAATCGGCTCGCCGCGAACGTTAAAGGACGTATTGACTAGAACGGGACAGCCAGTCCGGGCTTCAAACGCTCGAAGCAACCGGTAGTACCGAGGATTGGTCTCCTCATGAACGGTCTGAATCCTGGCTGAATAATCCAAATGGGTGACGGCGGGTATATCGGATCGCGGCACGTTCAGCCGATCGATTCCCCAGAGATTGGTCTGGTCGGCAGGCAGCGGCAACCGTCGCTTTGCCAGTACCGGCGCGACCAGCAACATGTAGGGGCTATCCGTGTTCATCTCAAAGAAATCCGATACGCGTTCCCGCACAACCGAGGGAGCGAAGGGGCGGAACGATTCGCGATATTTAATTTTGAGATTCATGACCGACTGCATCTTGGTATTTCGGGCATCACCAAGAATGCTTCGACCGCCGAGCGCCCGCGGCCCGAACTCCATCCGGCCCTGCAGCCATCCGACAACTTTCCCCTCGGCTAGATCCTTGGCCACGCGATCGAAGAGCAGCTCGTCGTCGAGGATTTCATACGGCGCATCGATCTGCTTGAGGAACTGTTCAATCTCGGCAGTGGTATGTCCCGGCCCCAGATAACTGCCCTTCATTCGGTCGACTCCGGTGGCTCGTCTCGGTTGATTATCGTACTGGTGCCAGGCTGCCAGCGCCGCACCAATCGCGCCACCCGCATCTCCCGCCGCCGGCTGAATCCAGATGCCCTTGAAAGGACCTTCCCGTAGAATCCGTCCGTTCCCTACACAATTCAGCGCCACGCCGCCGGCCATACAGAGATACTCGACACCGGTTTCACGGTGCAGCGTCCTTGTGACACGAAGCATCACCTCTTCGGTCACTTCTTGAATTGAACGAGCGAGGTCCATTTCACGCTGAGTCAACTTGCTTTCCGGCTTTCTTGGGGGTCCGCCGAACAGGTCATCGAACTTCCCTCCCGTCATGGTTAATCCGGTGCAATAGTTGAAATAGTCCATGTTCAACCGGAAGGTCCCATCAGGCTTAAGGTCGAGTACATGATCGTAGATCGCCTTGACGTATTTCGGTTCGCCGTACGGGGCTAAGCCCATCACCTTATATTCGCCCGAATTGACCTTGAACCCGGTGTAGTAGGTGAAGGCCGAATAGAGAAGTCCCAGAGAATGGGGGAACGGAATTTCCCAGAGCGGCATTAAGGCGTTGCCGTCGCCGAGCCAGGCCGACGTCGTGGCCCATTCCCCGACGCCATCCATGCACAGCACAACAGCCTTGTCATAGGGCGATGGAAAGAAGGCAGAGGCCGCGTGCGATTCATGGTGCTCGCCGAAGAGCAACTGCGGCAGCTCCGACTGCTTCATCCCCGGATTCAGAGCGATACATTCTTTCGCCAGTAGATTCCGGAGTAAGAGCTTTTCCTTTAGCCAGACCGGCATAGCCGCCACAAACGACTGCAGTCCTTTCGGCGCAAAGGCCAAGTAGGTTTCGAGCAACCGCTCGAATTTCACGAGCGGTTTATCGTAGAAGACGATATATCGGACATCGCCCAGGGTGATTCCTCCCTCTTTCAAACAGTAGGCCACGGCATGAGAAGGGAAACCCGGATCGTGCTTCTTTCGGGTAAAGCGTTCTTCCTGAGCTGCCGCGATGATGTCCCCACCGCGAATCAGACAGGCCGCACTATCGTGATAGAACGCGGAGATCCCAAGGATATTGCTCACAAACCTCCCCTTTTCGCTTTGCCGGACAACCCCATGCCATTTTCACCTTCGCTCATGTGCGAAGTGTGAGGACAGGGACCAATCATCCGCCATCCGTTTGATCGATCAGACCTTTGAAAGGCTTATAAACTCTTCTCTTTTCCGGACATCCATTGCTGGAATGTGAATAAACCCTACTGGACATGCACCGCGTCTAAATCAAAGCGGTGTGGGGGGTGAATCGTATTGCCTTTGACCAAAGACGTCAAGATTGCCAACCTCTATATTTTTCCTTTTCGGGAGCAAGTCAGATCGTTACCTCGCTAACTCGACAGTGCCTTCTCTAAATATTTCATATAAGGCCTCAGAAACCAAACGATGCACTTCGTTACTTGGATGATCGTCGAAGGGTGCTACCTTGAAGGCACGAGAATCATTAAACTTGGCAGCCAACGTCGACAAATCCACGCATATGAGGTTGGTCGCCCTGCAGAGAGACAATATCCTCGTGTGGATATCCGCGAATGCCGGTCGTATAGCAGGAGGAGCTCCATCCTTTAATGACATATGAGGGTATACAACCACGATGACACGGGGTGTCAACTCCTTAGCCGACATAGCCCAATCCGAAAAGTATCGTTCAAACAGTAACCAACCTTCGCTACCTTCCTTGAAGTGACTCGACATGTAGCTTTCGTATGAGGGGGTGGTAGAAGGTAGTAGCGTATCGAGGCTGAAATCAAGAAAGAACCAAAAATACGAACTCTTTAGCAACATGGAATGCAAAAACCACGGATGCCGCCAGAACCTGTTTCTCCGCGGCCGATCCTCCCTTTTCAATTCTATGTCATTGATGGCCCACTGATATATGATGACATCGGGCTGTAACTCGTGACCCCACTTCTTGAGTTGCTGTACATGCCCGTCAATTTCCCTACCGGGCAGAGCCAATACCGCCATATCAACCGGCAGATTCGTCCCTCGAAGCTTAGCGAGCAATCGGCTAGAGAATAGGTGTTCTTCGTTCCTTACTCCCTGACCCCAGGCGATGGAGTCGCCCTGGATCACAATTCTTGTGCCCTGTTTTGGACCAGACGGTTCTGGACCTCTTGAGGGTCCATCGAACCGATTAAACTTGAAATCCCTTTCAAACCGCTTAACGATCGGTCCGGTATGAGCACTAAAAGATTGCCCGTCCCAATATACAAGCCGTAGGATAAGTTCTCCAGCGAGGAAAAAGATTGCGCAACAAACACCAACTCTTAGAGCTAACTTTCCCCACCCTCGAATGACCGCTCGTGGTTTGTGTTCACCAGCCAATGTGGGTAAGGGGCGAGATTCAATGGTTATAGACATGGACCAGATTACTACCACGATCGCAGGAAAGATAAAATAATACTTTTGTAGACCATGATCAATTCATATTCCACGGATCTTCTTGTTGCTATCAACCGGACTCCCTGATCGCCGTCTCAGCCATTTCACCGTTTCCACGATGGCCAATGGGATAAGCGTCACGGCCATCACCAGTTCCCAATCCTCCATCGGCAAGGGTGCGACCTTGAAGATAGGCTGCAGAAACGGGGTCGCGAGAATGGCAATTTGCAGGGCAAGAGAAACGAGCACGGCCCAAATAAGCGAGTGATTCGTCGTCACTCCCACATGAAACAGCGACCAACGATCACTCCGGCAATTGAAGGCATGCACCAACTGAGCTGCGACCATCACGGCGAACGCTACCGTCCGCGCCTGTTCGATCGACTGTTGCCAGACAAACAGGCTGTACGAAAACGCGGTCAGGGCGATAACCGCCAACATCAAACCTTCACCGGCGATGGTCCAAAGCCTTCCACCGTCCAGTAAGCGTGCCTGAGTCTGTCGCGGCGGCTGCTGCATCAGATCCGGCGCCTTTGGGTCGACTGCCAGTGCGAGGGCAGGAAATCCGTCCGTCACAAGGTTCATCCACAAAATCTGTATCGGCAGGAGCGGAAGCGGCAAGCCGAACAGAGTTGCGAACAACATGACGAGCACCTCGCTCACATTGCACGACAGCAGAAAATGCACCGTCTTTCTGATGTTGTCGAAGATGCCCCTGCCCTCCTCGACAGCGGCAGCGATCGAAGCAAAGTTATCGTTCGTCACCACCATATCCGAAGCTTCTTTTGTCACATCGGTGCCGGTCATGCCCATGGCCACACCGATGTCCGCCGCCTTGATCGCCGGCGCGTCGTTGACCCCGTCACCGGTCATGGCGACAACGGCTCCATTTCGCTTCCAGGCCTGAACGATCCGGAGCTTGTGCTCGGCCGAGACACGGGCATACACGCTGATGCGCTCTACACGTTGCCTCAATTGCTCGTCGGTTAAGCCGTCCAGCTCTAACCCGGACAGCGCCATCGCGTCATAGGAATGCAGGCCTAATTCACGAGCAATCGCGATCGCTGTCTCCTTGTGATCACCAGTGATCATGGCAGTACGGATGCCCGCATCCCGGCAAAGGCGTACCGCGTCTGCCGCTTCGGGCCGCAAGGGATCCTTCATCGCGACCAGGCCGAGAAAGATCAAATCGCGCTCAATCTCTTCGTCCGAACTCGGCGGTCGGCCAAGGGGCCTATACGCGACACCCAGTACGCGAAGGGCTTGTTGTGCCAACGAAGCATTGGTCTCATCGATCAAATGCCGATGCTGTTCATCCAGGGCTTCGGTCCGGCCATCCAGCGTGACACGCGCGGTGCAACGTTTCAGCAAGACATCGGGTGCTCCTTTGCAGTAGGCCGTGCGACCTTGCTCTGTTCGGCGGATGATGGTCATCATTTTCCGCTCGGCATCGAACGGCACTTCTCTGTCCAGAGGCGCTCGGCGCTCCAACTCAGCCTTCGTGAGACCGGCCTTCGCCGCCACCACGAGCAGCGCGCCTTCCGTCGGATCGCCGATGATCCGCCAAGCCCCTTTCTCCTGGTGCAATGTCGCGCCGTTGCACAGTACCGCGGCGGTAAGCAACTGCTGCAGGCCCGGAAACAGTGCTGACTGCTGAGTCATGAGTGCTGAGTCATCAGAGTGATGATCGAATCCCTGGCTTGGAAACTCAGTACTCATGACGTTTGGGTCTGTACGGATTTTCCGAATCTCCCCCTTCGGCTCATATCCTTCGCCGGTCACTTCGAAGCGAGAGTCGTCCATGAACACATGCGTCACCGTCATCTCATTCTTCGTCAAGGTGCCGGTCTTGTCGGTACAGATCACTGTGGCAGAACCCAGGGTTTCAACTGCGGGAAGTTTACGAATCAACGCATGTCGCTTGGCCATCCTGGTCACGCCCAAGGCCAGTGTAATCGTGACGACAGCGGGAAGGCTCTCTGGCACAGCCGCCACAGCAAGGCTCACCGATATGAGAAACATCTCAACCAGTGGTTCGCCTCGGAGATACCCGAGAGCGAACACAACTGTGACCACGCCGAGCGCCAGCCACAGGAGCGTATAGCCGAATTGTTCCAACCGTCGTTGCAGCGGTGTTTCGTCCCGCTCCGCCTCAGCGGCCTTCTGGATCATGGCGGCGATCCGGCCCAATTCCGTGGCAAGACCTGTCGCCACGACAATCCCACGGGCCTTGCCGGAGACGGCCACGGTACCCATGAAGACCATGTTGCGTTGATCGGCGAGCGATACCTGGGTTGTATCGAGCAGCTCCGCCTGTTTTTGCACTGGTGTCGATTCGCCGGTGAGTGAGGCTTCTTGAGCTTGGAAATTCGTTGTGTAGAGCAAGCGTGAATCCGCGGGAATACGGTCGCCCGCTTCGAGGGCGATCAGGTCCCCTCTGACCAGTTCACGCGCCGGTATCGACTGGAGCGTGCCCTCGCGAAGGACGTGAGCCATCGCGACCGACATCTTGCGCAGTGCCGCGAGCGATCGCTCGGCTCGAAATTCCTGCACAAACCCCAACAGGCCATTGAGAAATACGATGGCTAGAATCGCCGCCGCATTGATCCAGTCTTCCAACAAACCGGACACAATGGCTGCCCCGATCAGCACCCAAACGATCAGGCTTGAAAATTGCGCGAGAAAGAGTCTTAGCAGCGAGGGAGGAGGGGCTTCAGGTAATTCGTTGGGTCCTTCATCTGCTCGGCGTCTGGCCGCTTCAGGCTCCGTCAAGCCATGGTCAAGGCTGGACTCGAGGTCATGCGCCACGGTCTCCGACGGGAGCCTGTACCAGTCTCTTCTCATTTATCTTTTATCAACCAGATGGGCTTGGGTGATTGTCAGGATTCCGTCCTCAAGGAATGGACGGCTCCTGTTCGCGATGAAGCTTGGCAAGAGCTTCCGCCTCGTCGGAGGCTTTCGTGTAATAGTCCATAAAAGGGCGGCAATGAAAGATCAACTCGCTTTTGGACTCTCTCGGCGCAGGCCGATATGAAGGCGTTGCGTAGAGTTCAGCCATCTGGTGCATTTCCTCTGCCTTACTGCGCAGGCGCAGGGCCTCCTGCTCGTACCACGTCGCCAGTCCACTGTGATCGTTGCGTTCAATGAGTTCCCGCGGTGGACCAGTGGAACAGGCCATGCCCGTGACGACGAACAAGAGGACGAACCATGCCGGTAACCATGAGATCTTCGTAGATGCCTCCCTCCTCCGAGGAAACGGTCTTCTGCCTAATCGACAATCCCAGCTCCAGAGCACCGCCGAGGCATCCCTTTGTATCAGTTGTGGCTATAGGTGGCCTCGGCGTAGCCTATTTTGCTCTGCTCACAGGGACAGCCGTTCGTTCTCGACGTGCTGTCTATGGGCCTTGGCCACGACGTGTCAGGTTTTCGTGTGTGCTCGCCAGGGCTGCTGCCTCGTCGGCCATTTTCCGGTAGCTCTGAGCAACCTCCCGGCAATGTGCTGCTTGTTCAGCTATGTTGGTCGAATTATAGAGCTCCGGGTGATGCTCATAGGATTCGGCCTTATTTTCCCAAAACTGCGCTTTCTCCCTAAACTCCTGAGCCTGATCGGCGTAGTCCTTGGCAAGTTTCTGATGATCGCCCTTGTGAATCCCTTCGGTAGAACCCATCGTTGTGCAGCCCTGCATCACAAGGACTACTGAGAACATGATAAAAACAGTAGCCAACCTCAGACCTTGCGTCATCATAATAAATCCTCCTTATGAGTAGCGGTGACTCATTTTACTACCTATAGTGGCATATCTGCAACTGTTGTACCTAGGTACCAACGATGATGTCCTTCGGCCAATTTCGGCCGCATTCATTGAATCCTGACCGCACAGACAGCCAGTGCGTTCTCGCCGGAGCGTCGAGCATTGTGCCGCACATTGAGGCACTCTCGCTTCGTCTCGCGATCATGCCAAAGCCACGTTATGTGAAACAAGGCGTCGAAAATATCAGGGGTTCAATGCTCCTCCTGCTTCTTGTCCAGTTTTCCCCATATGTCTTCGCTTGCTCTCTGTCCACCACCGTCACATGACATAGACGGGAGAATCACAAACAGCATCAGGATCATCGCTGAAAATACTCCCCCGACCTGTGGTGCGGCGATCCGCTTCGTGACGCCCGCACCAGTGCCCGTAGCCAACATGACTGGAATCAACCCAATGACATCGACAAAGCCGATCATCGCCATCGGCCTGATGCGTTCCACAGCGCCGAGCTGGACTGTGTTGATCAGATCCTGTAGCGTCGTGAGCCCACCAACCGCCTTGCGCCAAGCGCAGGCTTCGTCCAAATAGGCCAGCATGACCGCGCTGGTTTCCGCTGCGGTCCCCACGACCGTGATCAGTCCCACCCACACGGCAATGCTCATAACGAGAAGTAGAATGTGACGAAGATGATCACGAGCGTCAGCGGGACCACCAGCTTCACCCGCTCCATGAATTCGTACTGGCCGGACCACACGATGCTGTAAACAGCCGGCAGCTGAACCTTTTCCGCGACGGCCTTCTTGAGATCTTCCACATAGCTCCCGACATCACAGCCTGTCATATCACGAAACACGTCGCCGGCGAGCATGCCGTTTTTATCCCGGATCATGGGTGGCCCGCTGACGAATCGTAACGTCGCGAGTTGGGCCAGCGGTACTTGGACACCGGTCGGCGTCACGCTGCGCCACCTCCCCCTTCAATCTGAGCTTTCCTGGAAACGGAATCTCCTGCCCGATTCCATACATGGCTCCCTGGAACGGTTCCACCATCGGCATCTTTTGATAGCCGAGCTGGATAGTAGGATCCGGGAGTGTCTGGACCTGCGGCACCAGGGCCTGAGCCATCTCCCAGCGCTGGCGGGCCGCCTTGACCTCCGGATTGCCGGCAACCAACTCCTCGATGAGGGCGGATAGGGAGAGAGGACCTTCGTCTGCCAGAGCGGAGCCCGTGACGTTCGGCACGAGCGAAGTCAGGCCCAATAACAAAGAAGTCAGAACGGTGATACGTATTCCAGAAAATCGATCCAATAAGCGATTCACGATGACACCTCCAGACCAGGTCAAACGGATGGATCAATGCCCGCTCCGCACGCAAGCGGAGTGGCGGTGAACGAACCGGAGGTGTGAAATTAAATGCGAAGGACCGACGAGGAAGCTATGGAGATGGGAACAATGGAATACGTGCTACGCCAAGACCATATCATCTCAACGGAGACAGCAGCTGGAGCTTCGTCACGACTGACCAGAGGCAATACAGGACAAGGTTCACGACCGTATTGTTCTGTATTTGCCGCTCAGGAGACGCAGTGAATGATGTCGGGCACATGATGGTCCCGTCCATCGGACAGGTCATAGTCTCTTCCGCCAAAATGGCCGTTTCTTCTGCTTCAGAGAGATCAGGCAAGACACACATCGTCCCGATCACCTGACAGAAGGTGAAAGAAATCACCAGTGCAATGAATTGCAGCGGAACTCGACTAAACATGAGAGAACCTACTTACACAGCCTCCCGCGTCCGCAGTAAGCTTCGTCAAGGCTCACCATTGATCCCGGAAAAGGAAGAAATATCCGATTGCGACCGCGATCGCTTGGAACAGGATCAGCCAGCGCATGAGACCCCATTGTGTCTTCGCGCGGCTTTCCTCGAGTCTCATTTTCGCTTGCAGAGAAGGTTGCGAGAGGATGAACGAGGCAACCACCTCCCGCGCCTCCTCACGGCTCATGTTTCGTTCCAGCTGAACCTGTTCGATTGCTTTGGTGCGGTCGCCTTGCGACAGCGCCTCCAGGGCTTTGATGGGAAGATCGTATTCCACGCGTGATTCCTCCGTCATGGTGACCGAAGGAGTCTACCAGAAAAGACTGCTGCTCGTCTGCCAGATTTCCACAGTGACTTGAGGCACATCGTGCAGCCCTCTCGATTATCCCACGGTCAGTTCCTATATAATGAGTCTGTGCCGCACCAAGTTCGCACGCCTCACGCTCGATGATATATCGAAGAGGAGGCCTATCAGGAATGGACTTTCAGGGGTCTGCCTGAAAGTCCATCGCGCCCACGCCGACCGCGGGTCCTTCATAGCATGCAGATCCTGCAAGCGGCAGCCCTCTACTTTCTTGTGGTGTTCGGCGCCGGGTTCGTGCTGGGAATCGGGCGAGTCCTCATGGTTGTTCCACTGCTCGGTGAACGCACCGCAGAACTCTTGGAAATGCCTCTGATGCTCCTCGTCATCGTCGCTGCGAGCCGATGGATCGTATGCCATAGATTCGTCAATGGCAGCTGGTCTTCGGCGCTCGACGTTGGCCTCATCGCTGTCGGAATGATTTTGGTCACCGATCTGGCCGTGGGAATGTGGCTCCGAGGGATGTCGGCAGCAGAAGTCTTTCTTGACCGCGATCCAGTCTCAGGCGCTGTCTACTATGCGGCTCTCCTGTTTTTCGCTGTCATGCCGACCATCATCACGCACGTTCGAACGACGCGAGCAGCCCTTTCACAGCCGGATGGCCCAGCAGGCGGCTCTGTCCCTTGACCTTTGTCCCCTCCACCACCAAGGTTGTCTCCGGCAACACTTGCACCTTGGCCATCACCACGACAGGTGCAAGGGGCCAGCACAGTGCGAAACTCAGGAGAAGCAACGCGGACAACTTTCCGCCTCGTTTCATGTTGTACCCCTTACGTCGACTTAGGCTAATTTCAACTCTCTGCCGCCTACGCCTGTTCTTTATCACCCAAGGCCCCGCATCACGAGATACGCTCCTCCGGCGGCAAGCACGAAAAATCCGACCAACCAACGGATAAATCTCTGTTGCGCCCTGGCGAGCACCTTGTCCATCTTTTTCTTCAGGGCCGGCTGGGAGACGAGATAGGCTTCCACCTCTTTCTTCGCCTCTTTCAGGCCGATATTCCGATCTTGACGAACAACCTTGATCGCCTCGATCAAATTGCCATTCCGCAGTGCCTCAACCGCCGCTTTGGGAATGTCCGAAGAACGCCGTGGTTTGTTTGGCATGTCATCGCCGGAGGAACGAGCCGAGATTGAGGGCGGAGGCGAGCACCCGTACTCCGTCTCCCGATCCAATGGCAACCCCGCATGATCTTGATTGTGGCCCCACTCACTGCCCTTCTCTTGCTCAGGTCACGCAGGACACCTCTCAATTGATGGAACGGAAGGTGTCTGCGATGGCTCTATTTGAAATCTGAACGACAAGAGAGTCAATAGAATCGACGTCTTTACCGTAGTCGCCGTAGGCGTATGATCGCCACAATATGTCATCACTTTAGTCTACCCTGAGAGACAACCTGAGCAAGTAGAATCTATCCTTTTCTTAGGGTGACGTCTACAACCGCTCCCATCGCCCTTACAATTGTGACCCATCTTGACGCCGTCATAATCCTCTGCCACAAAGGACACTGGCCCAGGATGACTATGCAGGAGTTATGGTGATGCGAGCAGTCAGTCGGCGGATGGTGGACCTCGCCCAATCAGAGATTCGAGCGATGACACAGGCTTGTGCGAGCGCGAGGGGCCTCAATATGGCACAAGGAGTCTGTGACACACCGGTGCCTCCGATCGTTCTCGAAGGGGCAGAGAAAGCCATCAGGGATGGTCACAATGTCTACACCCGCTTCGATGGGTTAGCGGAGTTACGCGAAGCAATAGCCGACAAGCTGGCGCACTATAACGATATTAGAGCCGATCCAGAAACGCAGATCACCGTCAGCGCCGGAGCCACCGGCGCGTTTCACTGCGCCTGTGAAGCGCTGTTTGATCCAGGTGACGAAGTCATCCTTTTCGAACCATACTATCAGTACCACATCAGTGCCTTGCGTGCAGTCGAGGCGGTGGCGGTAGTTGTAGGGATGCCGACACGGCAACGGACCTTCGAGCCGGCTCAACTCGAAGAGGCGGTGACTCCTAGGACCAAGGCTCTCATCGTCAATTCACCTGGCAACCCATCGGGAAAGATATTCAGCAGAACGGAACTTGAGGTGCTGGCTGATTTTGCGTCCCGACACGATCTGTTCGTCATGACGGACGAAATCTACGAATACTTTCTCTATGACGGGCGGCGGCATGTGAGCATGGCCTCCTTGCCTGATATGGCCGAACGGACTGTGACCATCGGAGG
This sequence comes from Nitrospira sp., assembly GCA_029194725.1. Classification (GTDB taxonomy): domain Bacteria; phylum Nitrospirota; class Nitrospiria; order Nitrospirales; family Nitrospiraceae; genus Nitrospira_D. The sequence continues at coordinate 94,161 of JARFXQ010000004.1, forward strand.
GTACTCCAAGACGTTCAGCGTCACAGGGTGGCGCATCGGGTACAGTGTGGCTGCGCAGCCATGGACAAGAGCGATCGGCGCGATGAACGATCTGCTCTATGTCTGTGCTCCGGCGCCGCTCCAAATGGGTGTGGCTTGTGGTATCAGAGAATTGCCCGACGATTTCTATGGAGCCCTGGCTCGAGAATATCAGCATAAGCGCGACAAATTTTGCAGCGCACTGACTAAGGCAGGGCTCACGCCATCAATTCCAGAAGGAGCCTATTACGTGTTGGCGGATGTGTCTCGACTTCCAGGCGACACAGGGAAAGCTCGTGCTCTGCATCTGTTGGAGAAGACCGGTGTGGCCGGTGTGCCAGGCGAGGCCTTTTTTGCCGGCCGGAAAGGAGCCGACTTCATCCGCTTCAGCTATGCGAAGACTGACTCTGATCTCGATGAAGCCTGTCGGCGTTTGACTCAAGCCGATTTCTAAAAAAGGTTACTCGGTCTCCCCAGAGACCGGCCGAACGAGGAGTTTGAGTTGTTGTGCGAGGGCATCAGGACAGTGCGGGCTGGTGGCGATGATCCCGCGATAGCGAGGCTTGGGCCGGTTGAAAATCAGCTTATGTCCACTCCCGTCACGGATAGTCCCACCTGCCTCGGTGAGGAGGAGTGCTCCAGCCGCGACATCCCACTCATTCTCCGCCTCCATTGTCGCGGCGGCATGAATGCGCCCGCTTGCGGTGAGGGCGAGAGCCCAGGCGATTGAACGTACGGCGCGGCTGGCGGCAAACGACTCAAGCAATGTGAAGCGACCGATTTGGAGCTCCCATGGACTGAGTGCGACTACCGGATTCTGGGCTTCGCGCGTATCTTGTGGGGTAACCGGCTTGTCATTGAGATGAAGACCTCCACCTCGCGTGGCCGTGAATAGCTCGTCAGTCGACGGGTTGAAGATGGCAGCCACGATCGGCCGGCCTTGTTCAACGAGTGCGACGGAAATGCAGAACTCCGGCTCCCCACTGATGAACGCTTTAGTCCCGTCTATTGGGTCAACCACCCAGACTCGTCTCCTCTGAAGTCTGTCCGGACCATCAGGCGATTCTTCTGAGAGCCAGCCGTCTTGAGGAAATGCCGCCCTCAGGCGAGACTGGAGGATCTCATTCACGGCCAGATCCGCCGAAGTCACCGGCGAGTGGTCCGGCTTCTGAATCGTCTCAAAGCCGTCGACGGCAAACTGTAAGGCTTTCGCCCCGGCCTTCCGAACCACACTGATGAGAACCTCGAGTTCGTCATCCCATGCCATGACGGGAGAGTAGCAGGCCTGGAGGCAGATGAAAAGAAATGAACCTGTGTGGCTTGACCTGGTTTCAGAATCTGCGTACAAGCACGTTACGATGAAACTGGTGCAGAAACGATCGAAGAAGACCGGACTCTCCCCCGGAACGCTCATTCACATCGGCGAGCAGCGAACCCACGCCGTGACTATGACCCTGTTCAAATATGCCGGGTCCCGATGTGAAGAGCATGTCGTCACAGACGCGAGTGAGCTTCAACCGCCTGCCGACGAAACCTTCACGTGGGTGAATGTCGGTGGAGTACATAAGGTCGATCTTCTGGAAGTCTTAGGGAAACAGTTCGGTCTCCACCCGCTTCTGCTGGAAGACATCGCCAATACCGATCAACGGCCGAAGCTCGATGACTATGAGAGCTATTTCTTTCTGGTCATGAAGATGCTCATGCTCTCTGAGCGAGGCGACATTGTGGTCGAACAGGTGAGTTTCGTCCTTGGACGCAACTACGTTCTCTCGTTCCAAGAGAACGGCACCGATGTTTTTTACTCGGTGCGGGATCGTCTGAGAGGCGGCAAGGGGCGTCTTCGGCAAAATGGGTCGGACTATCTCTTGTATGCACTCGTCGACGCCGTCGTGGATCAATATTTCGCTGTTCTCGAAATGCTCGGAGAACGGATTGAATCGCTGCAAGAGCGGGTGATAGCCGATCCGAAACCGGATACACTCAAAGACATTCACGCGCTCAAACAGCAGCTGTTGTTCGTGCGGCGCGCCGTTTGGCCTCTGCGGGAAGCGATCAACAACCTGTCTCGTTCGGAATGTCCCTTGTTACATGAACCCACCAAGGTGTTCTTTCGGGACGTCTACGACCATGTGGTGCAGATCGTCGATACGATCGAGACATTGCGCGAAATGGTCTCGGAAAGTCTCGATATCTATCTGTCAAGCATCAACTATCGGCTGAACACCGTCATACGGGTGTTGACCGTTATTACGACGATTTTCATGCCGCTCACTTTTATCGTGGGCATCTACGGTATGAATTTTGAGTATATGCCGGAATTGAAATGGCCCTGGGGCTACCCGATGGCGATGGGCCTCATGGGGGTTGTGGCGGCCGTTATGTTGATCGGGTTCCGTCGAAAGAAATGGCTATAGCCGGCGAGGCCAGTCTACTCTTCTTGAATTTCTACCTTATCCACGAAATAGCTGGTCTCACCGAAGCAGGTGGTTGGAATATTGCGATACTCCTTGTAGTGCAAGATCACACGTTTTCCCATCATCTCTGATAATTGCGCGGCGACTTTGTCGTCCCAGATCGTGAATTGCCAGAGAACGGGTGCCGTTCCAGGCACGGTCGTCATTGCCAACTCTCCTTCATGTGTCTTGCACAGCCAGCCCCTCGTAGAAAATTGTTGGATGTACCCGGCGCGGTCTCCATCGGAATAGGTTAGGTTGAACGCGACAATGAGGTAGGCGGCACCGGCAAAGAAGAGAAACGTCAAAAACAGTTTCACTAATATTTCCAGAGTTATGGATGGATGTCGCTGAACAGCCAAGGAGTCTCGGCCTTCCCCCGAGATTCATAGGCCGCGATCGCAGGTTCGTGCTGGAGCGTGAGGCTGATCGCATCAAGCCCTCGATAGAGGCAGTCTTTGCGGAAGGGGTCGATCTCGAAGCGATACGTGGTTCCTTTCGGAGTGGTCACTGTTTGCTGATACAGATCCACGGTGAGGCGGTAACCCTCGTTGTCGATCACGTCCTTCATGAGCTGCAGCACCTCCTCAGTTCTCAACACCACAGGAAGGATGCCGTTCTGAAAGCAATTGTTATAGAAAATGTCGGCAAAGCTGGGAGCAATGAGGCACTGGAACCCTTGGTCCAGGAGAGCCCAAGGCGCATGCTCACGCGAGGAGCCACAGCCGAAATTGTCTCGGGTTAAGAGGATCGTCGCGCCCTGATACCGTGGTTGGTTCAAAAAGAACAACGGATCAGGTGAGCCGTCTTTCCGTTTTCGCCAATCAAAGAACAGTCCTTCGCGCAATCCGGTGCGCTTGATCGTCTTTAGAAATTGCTTCGGAATCACCTGATCGGTATCGACGTTCACGCGATCCAGAGGAGCGACGAGACCGGTCAGTGTCGTGAAAGGTTCCATTGCGCTATCAGCTCCAATGTCGGATATCTACGAAGTGTCCTTCAACAGCCGCGGCGACTGCCATGGCAGGCGACACCAGGTGGGTGCGACCTCCGGCTCCCTGGCGGCCCTCGAAATTCCGATTACTCGTGGAGGCACAGCGCTCACCCGGCTTCAGCACATCGGCATTCATCGCAAGACACATGCTGCAACCGGCCTCCCGCCACTCGAACCCTGCCTCGCGGAACACTCGGTCGAGTCCTTCCGCTTCCGCCTGTTGCTTGACGAGCCCTGATCCTGGAACCACCATCGCGTGCACGGTCTTTGCGACCCTCTTGCCCTTCGCGAAACCCGCAGCAAGTCGAAGATCTTCGATCCGGGAATTCGTACAGGAGCCGATGAAAACCTTGTCGATTGTGATATCGGTAATCGGCATATTGGGTGAAAGCCCCATGTAGGCTAATGCCCGTTCGGTAGCATTCCTCATTTTCTCGTCCGACATCGTTCGAGGGTCAGGAACATTCTGGTCCACACCAAGTACCATGCCGGGGCTGGTACCCCAGCTGACCTGCGGCGCGATCTGTTCTGCCTGCAATGTTACGGTTGCATCATACTTGGCGTCAGGATCAGTCTTGAGTTGCCGCCATGCCTGAGTCGCCTGCGCGAATAGCTCTCCCTTTGGCGCCAACGGCCGGCCCTTGATGTAGGCAATTGTCTTGTCGTCAGGAGCGACCATGCCTGCACGAGCGCCACCCTCGATCGACATGTTACAGAGGGTCATACGACCCTCCATGCTGAGGACTTCGATTGCCGAACCGGTATATTCAATCACATAGCCGGTCCCCCCGGCTGTCCCGATCTTCCCAATAATCGCGAGGATAATATCCTTGGCTGAGCAACGGTCGGACAGCATTCCCTCGACGCGTAGTTCCATCGTCTTGGGACGATTCTGCACCAAACATTGAGTGGCCAACACGTGCTCCACTTCACTAGTCCCGATACCGAACGCCAGGGCACCAAATGCTCCATGGGTGGAGGTGTGGGAGTCGCCACAGACGATTGTTGTGCCAGGAAGGGTGAAGCCCTGTTCCGGGCCGATGACATGGACGATACCCTGGCGTATGTCGCTCATGTTGAAAAGGGTGATGCCGAAATCCTTGCAGTTGTCCTCGAGTGTTTGAATCTGAAGGGCACTCACTTGGTCGGCGATCCCAAGCCGCCGGTCTGTGGTCGGAACGTTATGATCTGGCACAGCCAATGTCGCAGCGGGCCGACGGGGCCGACGCCCTGCGAGCTTCAACCCTTCGAAGGCCTGAGGCGATGTCACTTCATGAACCAATTGTCGGTCGATGTACAGCAGCGTCGTTCCGTCCGGTTCTGACCGGACGACATGCGAATCCCAAATCTTATCGAATAAAGTCTTGCCGGCCATCCCAACCCCCACTCATCCAAGTGCAAGCCAGGCCATTATACAGAGAAGTCCCATGGCTTTGACAAGGTGTGTGTCTGTGCGCCCTCTTACGTCTGCGGCGACACCTCGCCGAAGCGCGTCCGTCTTCGCCAAGGTTTGAAGAACACACACTCATTCATCCATGGCTTCACCACTTGGCTTCACGGCATAGGCGGGTACAACTTGCTCCTTCGCATGAGACGTGCTACCACCCACGACCATGAAGACTGCGCAGTGGAACGAACCACGAATCGTGCAATGGAGTCAGTGGCTGCTGGACAGCTATCGCCATTGGACGGGAAAAGAGCTGATCGAACGGGTGGACGACAGGAGCCAGCAGGCGCAAACATTGTTCGAAGCTTCCTTTGTCGTGGTGTCGCACGGTGTGGAACCGGACCCGATCTTGAATTATGGCAATCAAACGGCGTTGGACCTCTGGGAGATGTCCTGGGAACAATTCAGCAAGACGCCATCCCGACTCACGGCAGAGCCGGATGACCGGACTGAGCGGGCAAGGATGTTGGAACGAGCCAAGCTCTACGGTTACTTCGACGGCTATCGAGGAGTGCGAATCTCTTCAACAGGGAGACGATTCCTTGTCGAGCAAGCCTTGATCTGGAATGTGATCGATTCTGCCGGAAGCCTTGTCGGTCAAGCAGCGACATTCTCACAATGGTCGAACCTGTCTTGGTCTGGGGAGAAGAATTAGGAAAGTTTCGCTGAAAGAGGGAGCAGTCACGTCCAGAGTTCGAGGGGGCCGTGATTCGCGATGGCTTGCAGCAGGTCTCGGGTGGTCAGGATGCCTACAAGACGGCGATTGTGATCCAAGATCGGAACAGCATGAATCCGTTCGTCGAGCATGACGCGGGCAATTTCCCGAATCTCTGTCGTCGGTGTTGCAGAAATAACTCGAGAAGTCATGATTTCGGCCAATCGCCGCCTGGAGGCCTGGTGCTTATCGACCGCCGTGATCAGTTCCGGAACATGGTGGAGTAGGTCCTGATACGACACCATTCCGACGAGGGTGTCGTGCATCGACGTGACGGGGATATGGTGGAATCCTTTGTGTGACATGCTCGCCCAGGCGTCCAGCAAGGTGCTGTCGGATGAAAGGGAGAAAACCGGAGCGCTCATCAGATCACGAGCCAGAATCGCAGGTCGCAGGTGTGGCGGGTCGCTGCTCTGTTGTTGATAAGCCGTTTGTGCCGCCAAAGCGGAGCGATCCAACGAAGGTGAGTGCCGGCCGTAAGGCTCTCGTTCCCCAACGGATTCGACGCGACCGTTCCTCGGGCCAGCCGGCTTGATCGGATATGTCTCCACGATTCCATTGACCGTCAGAATGATGGACATACTGCAGTTCCTCAACTGTCGTATCGGAATCTTCGGGAAATACTTAAGCTGACGATGTTGCAAAGGCTCTCCGGCGTCATCCTTCTCGCAAGACGCCTCTCGTCAGCACTCTAGAAGGCCGGATTTTCTTGTACAACATTTTGGTTCTCGCAACCTCGGCGTTCCAAATCGGTTGCTTCCGTTTTAAACCATATGCTATAAGGCAATGAGGTTAGTCGTGTGACGTGGTGAATGTTGATAACTGATGCAAAGACAATAGACGAAAGGCGCGCGTTACCAAGAGCCTGCACGTCCTCCAAGTTTGACATATAAATATTTCACAAGCCTTTATTTATCTCTTCTTTTCTCGCAAGGGGGGTAGTCATGGGCAAGACATTGTGGGCGGTCTTTCTGGGACTCGGCATGGTATTGGCTGGGGTTTCTGGTTCTTATGCACTTCAAGCAGGTGGTGTTGAGACCGGTGATCTGGAAACCGGTTCTGTCGTCGGACAGCCCTTTAAGGAGCTGACCGTGGATGCGTCGTTTTACTCTATCGACATCGGCACCATGAAGACATGGTACCCTCCCACGACAGTCATCGATTTTAAGACCCGTCCTGGCGCCCCGGTTCTGATAAAAGTGACGAATAATTCCACTACTGAACATGGCTTTCAGCTGAGTGCTGCGGTGAATCAATCTGGACCGTTCGTCTTGGATACTAAGTTGGTGCTTAAGCCGGGGGAAACGCGTTACATTGGCGTCCCAACCAGCGATTTGTTTTATGCCGCGGGGAATACCCTCGAATATCGTTGTCACTTGCACCCAGCCCATGTCGGCGGCAAGTTGCTTATGCTCAAGTAGCTTATTCCGATTCGGATAGCAAAAAGGCCTCGGTGAGTGTTACCGAGGCCTTTTTTATTCGTTTCAATACAAAGGGCCCTGGCTCTCGATGGATCCAGGGCCCTCAAATAATAACGTCAATGGATGGGATCAGTTTCTAACTCCACTCCATACCTTGGCGGCATCTATTGCTTTATCGGGGTTCAGCGTCTTCGCCCTTTCCAGAAGTACCTCTGTCGTTTCAGGATAGAGAGGGTCAGAAATACAACAATTATCAACGGGGCAAACCGCCGCACACTGAGGTTCATCAAAGTGCCCGACACACTCAGTGCACCGGTCATGTGCGATCACATAAATACTATCGCCGACGCCTTGCCCATCACCAACGTGATTGCCTTTGGCCTCCGCGTCGCTCCTGGTTTCGAAGATCGCTTCATTCGGACATTCCGGCAGACATGCTCCGCAAGAGATGCACTCATCCGTAATCAATAAAGCCATGACCCAAACCTCCTTCTCACCAAGTAAAACTATAGGACGTTGACAAGTTCACGCGGCCCACACCATAGTGCTTCGTCGACTTATGACGAATAAACACGCTGCAAACCATTCTATTCCGCGATTCTTTTCCAAGTCAACTGAATGGACTGCGGTCAGAAGCCCTAGCTCCGTACTGTCCATGAGCCATTGGGCTCAACAGAGAAAGAAACCGCTGGTCGTCATCAATGGCATCTGATCAAGCTCAGGTGAGCAATCGAGAAGGGCGGAAGCAACGTATCATCATGATGGCTCTGCTTGCCCTACTCCTCATGAGCGCGTCGGTTTTCCTCGTTGAACGCAAAGAGTCGAGCATCATCGTCGTCACGTTCCCGAGCGGTGTCGAGTTGGAAGCCGAAGTGGCGGATACACCGGAGAAGTTGCTCTTCGGGCTTGCCTTTCGCGATGCATTGCCTCCCAACGGCGGCATGCTTTATATCTTTGAGCAAAACGGAATGCATCGCGTGACAACCAAGGAATATCGATTCCCGATCGACATTCTGTGGGTGGACGAGAGTCACCATGTGGTGTATATGCTGGAACATGCGGAGCCATGCGCCAAAGATCCCTGCCCTCTTTTCGGGCCCCCCCCCGAAGCTGTTCGCTATGTGATACAGGCAGTATCGGGATTCATTCAGGAAGCTGGAGTTGCAAGAAACGACGAGCTCAAGTTTGCCCTTCGCATGTAGAAGCTGGAAGATCGCAAGAGGACATACGCACGATGGATGAGTTTCAGAAGGTTGCACAGATCGACGAGTTGCCTCCGGGAAACTCAAAGATCGTCAGGATCAATGACCGCCCGATCGCATTGTTCAATGTCGAGGGAAAGTTGTACGCCATCCATAACAGTTGTCCCCATGAAGGGGGTCCGCTTATTGAGGGAAGACTCAAAGGGTATGTGATTGCCTGTCCCTGGCATGATCTGGCGTTCGATATCAGAAACGGGCAGGGCGTAGACGGCGGCGGGTACTGTGTAGGAAGTTACGAAGTCCGAGTGGATGGGAACGATATTCTGGTCGGCCCTCGACGGAAAATATAACAGGGGCAATTCGGCTGAACCGTTTGGCTTCACAGCGCGCATCAGGATCTCGACGTGAGTATTTCCAGGACCGATCACAACCCGACTTTGGACGGAAGCGACCGCCGGCAGGTCACGGTCGATCAATCTTTCTTTATCCATCTATGGGAAGATCGCACCAGAGGTGAACAGTGGGTGCCGTCTTACGACACCAAAGGACTCGCGCTGCTCAGTGATGAGTTCCTCCGCATCGCGAGCAATAATGCTGTGGAGAACGGGCAGCGCATCTTCGAATTTAAAGCTGTGCAGTCGGGGGTGTATCAGCTGATTTTTGAAAAGCGCATGGGGTGGAAATTTACTGCGGAAGATCGGCGCTTGTTCCGAATAGAGGCGGCGCCGCCATCCAGGAATTGAGCCGATGCCCGATATCGCGTTCATCAACGGCCGCTTTCTTGCTTGGGAAGAAGCGACCATTTCCATCGATGATCGGGGGTTCCAATTCGGAGATGCCGTCTACGAAGTCATTCGGACCTATCGAGGGAACCCCTTCGAACTTGCTTCGCATCTTGCTCGGTTGGATCGAAGCGCAAGAGAACTCTCGCTTCTCCAGCCGTACAGCAGGGACCAATGGATGCGGTGGATTCAGCAAGGGCTCAGCCTGTCCGGATATCAAGATGCCAAGATCTATATTCAGCTTACCAGAGGGGCTGCTCCTCGTGAGCATAGTTTCCCTTCCGAGAATCGCCCAACGGTCGTGATGACCATCAGGGAGTTTCATCCCCTGGGACCGGAGGTCCGTCGGGCCGGCGTAAACGCATGCACTAGGGAGGATCTTCGATGGGGGCGCTGTGATATCAAGAGCGTCAATCTCCTGGCCAATGTCCTGGCCCGCGAAGAAGCGAAGAAGGCCGGCGTTTTCGAAACAATTTTGGTCAGGGACGGCTTCGTCATGGAAGGCGCGGTGAGCAATGTTATGGCTGTTCAACGTGGAGTTGTCATGACGGCCCCGGAGGGTCCGCGAATTCTCTCCGGCGTCACACGAACGGTCGTGTTAGAACTGGCGAAGAAAGAAGACATCGCGATCGAAGAACGATTCATACCGGCCGACCTTCTGTATCAGGTCGATGAGGTATTTTTGACTGGAACCACGCTCGAAGTGCTCGGGGTTGTCCAGATCGATGGGAATATCATCGGCTCCGGCCAACCTGGTCCCATCACAAGAACGCTGGCTGCTCGCTGGGCTTTGTTGACCGGCTAGTACCCTTGCTTTGCACTGTGGTGCATGGTATGGTGCTCCTTCTGTAAGTGGGCTCATGCCCACTTTTTTGTTTGGATACATGTCGAAGGGAAATGGGTTGAGCATACCGGGCAATGGTCCACAGCCGGTTGCCGACCGGTTGCGTGAAGTCATTTCGCCGATCCTATGGACGCTCGGGCTTGAGTTGGTTGATGTCCTGTGTGTGGGCCAAGGTCCTCGTTCGATCGTTCGAGTTTTGATCGATAAATCTGGTGGAGTCAGCATCGCAGACTGTGAGCAGGCACATAAGATCCTAGGACCGGCCATCGACGTGGCCGATCCGTTCCCCCATGCCTATACGCTTGAAGTCTCTTCACCAGGTCTTGATCGGCCCTTCAAGAGACCTCAAGACTATCAGCGGGCAATTGGCAAAGAGGTGAGCCTCAAACTTCGACAACCCCTCGAGGGCCAGTGGAGGATCACCGGGCAGCTGATGCAAGCGGATGAGCAGGTCGTAGTCCTGGCGGTGGCCGCAACACGGACGGTGAGATTGAGTCGAGACTTGATTGCCGAGGCGAAGCTGGTCGTGAAAATCTAGGGATCGGAGAGTCGGAAATCGTAGGCGGTAACCGGATGCAGGAGCGTGGCGTATGAACCGAGAACTGATCTCAGTGATCGACGAAATCGGGCGTCAGAAAGGAATCGACAAGGCCCGAGTCATCGGGGCCGTTGAATCCGCCCTGCAGACCGCGGCGAAGAAGCGTTTCGGCCAGGCTGAAAACATCCAAGTGGAAATCGACCCAAAGACGGGGGAAATTTCCGTCGTTTCCAAGAAGATCATCGTTGAAACGGTCAGCAATCCCAAAGCGGAGATTTCTCTTCAAGAAGCTCGCCAATATGATAGCGAGGCGGAGGTCGGCGACGAAATCGGATCGCTGATTGAAATGAACGAATTGGGGAGGATTGCCGCGCAAACAGCGAAGCAGGTTATCTTCCAGAAGGTACGCGAGGCGGAATGGGAAGCGGTTCAAAAGGAATATTCGACGCGTCAGGGAGATCTCGTGACGGGGATCATTCTCGGAATGGAACGTCGGAATTACCTTGTGGATCTCGGAAAAACGGAAGCGATCCTGCCGATCCAAGAACAGATTCCGCGTGAAACGTACCGTCGCGGCGATCGCGTGAAGGCGATGTTGCTGGAGGTGCGCCGTACGCCGAAGGATGTGCAGGTCATTCTGTCTCGTAGCCATCCGCAGTTCGTGGCGAAGCTCTTTGAACTCGAAGTGCCGGAAGTCATGGAAAAGATCATCGAAATCAGATCGGTCGTTCGAGAGCCGGGAGATCGGACGAAGATCGCCGTCACGTCACGTGAAAAGGCCGTGGATCCGGTGGGGGCCTGTGTCGGTATTAAAGGTTCACGCGTGCAAGCGGTGGTTCGGGAGTTGCGGGGCGAGAAGATCGACATCATTACCTGGACTCAGGACCCGCGAGTCTTTATTGCTGAAGCCTTAAACCCTGCGACGATCGAAAAGGTAGGGATCGACGAAGAGAAGAAGTCGGCGCTCGTGGTCGCCGCCGATTCGCAATTATCGTTGGCTATCGGCAAGAACGGCCAGAATGTCCGGCTTGCGGCGCGTTTGACGGGATGGAAGATCGATATCATCAGCGCAACGGAATACGAAAAGGAAAAAGTAGAACGCGATAAAGAAATTAAGGCCGCGCTCGCAGAGGAAGCCGAGGCTCAGCGGTTGCAGGAAGAAGCTCGGCAGGCTGCCAGAGCCGAGGAAGCAACGAGCGGATAGAATACGGAATCGTCTCATGGCTATGCGTGTATACGAACTCGCGAAGCAGTTAGGAATGGAGAATCGAGTGTTAATCCCAGAGCTCAAGAAGCTGGGAGCATCGGTTTCTTCTCATAGCAGTACGCTCGACGATGAGATCGTTAAGAGGGCATTGGATAAATTGGCGCCAAGATCGAAGGGGCAGGCGACAGGAAACGAAGGAGAGCTCGGTGCGAGGCCGGTGGAGCATGCGAGTCACGGTAAAACCGTGGCGACAAGGGGCCATGTCGTCGAAGAGCCGCCGAAGCCGGACAAACGCCGTATCCTGATCAAGCGAAAGAAAGAGGATGAACCGATCGAGGTCATTCCAGCAGCTCCGATTGTTGAGGCTGAGCGTCAGACGCAACCGGCGCCCTCGATCACCATGCCGGCGCCGCTTCCAGTCGCCGAGCAGCCCAGCAGCGACGGACTAGTCGACCGCGACCTTCCAACGGAAGAAGTTTCTGACGAGATTTCTCCACCCGCGCCAGTGCCCCTCGTTGCGAAACAAGAGGAGATGCCGGCAAAGACGACCGTCGCTCCGTCAACGATCGGGGCGCCGACTCCGGAACCGGTGACGGGCAAGAAGAAGAGCATGGCGTTTGAGGCCATCGAGGCCGAAGCACAAAAAGACAAGCTTAAGAGAGCGCGAAAACCAGGCCGCCCCAGGGATGGTCAGCAACAAGATGTGAAATTTCGTGAGGATGCCGCCCGCTGGCAAGACCTTCGGGCGATCCCGCTGCAGAGACGGGATGACCGATCCAAGCATGTGCACCATAGCACTCTGGCGGAAATCACCAAACCACGTCGAAAGAGCGTGAAGGTCTCCCCGCGAACAACGGTCAAGGAATTCGCCGAGTTGATCGGTCAACGGCCGGCGGACATCGTTCGCAAACTGATGGACATGGGACAAATGCTGACGCTGCACCAACCTATGAACCTGGATGCTGCATCAATTTTCGCAGAGGAAAGCGGAGTCAAGGTGGACATATCGGTCGAAAAAGTTGGGGACGAATTGCTGCAAGATGTCGTTGAAACGGGCAGTGATGAACGGCCGGAACCTCGACCGCCGGTCGTGACCATCATGGGACACGTCGATCACGGAAAAACGTCTCTTCTCGATGCGATTCGTCAAACAAACGTGGCGGAAGGGGAAGCCGGCGGCATTACCCAACATATCGGTGCCTATACCGTCTCGGTGCGTGGTAAACAAGTGACGTTTCTGGATACCCCCGGCCACGAAGCCTTTACGGCCATGCGAGCTCGTGGCGCCAAGGTCACGGACATCGTCATTTTGGTTGTCGCGGCAGACGACGGAGTGATGCCGCAAACCATCGAAGCGATCCACCATGCCAAGGCCGCCGGGGTGCCGCTGATTGTGGCGATGAACAAGATCGATAAGCCGACTGCCAACCCTGACCGAGTAAAAAACGCCCTCTCTGAACATGGATTGATCTCCGAGGCATGGGGCGGGGACACCATTATGGTGGAGGTATCCGCCAAACAGAAAATCCGGCTCGATACACTCCTCGAGATGATTTTGCTTCAGGCGGAGGTGCTTGAACTCAAGGCCGATCCGCACCGCCAAGCCAAAGGCACCGTCATCGAAGCCAAGATTGAGCGTGGGAGAGGCCCCGTTGCGACCGTGTTGGTTCAGAGCGGGACACTACGGGTGGGGGACGCCTATGTCGTGGGAACATTCAGCGGGCGTGTTCGAGCCCTTATTAATGATCGTGGCGAAAAAGTGCAGCAGGCAGGGCCATCCATTCCCGTGGAAGTGATCGGATTGCCGGGCGTTCCGTCGGCGGGAGACGTCTTCCATGTCGTCTCCAATGAAAGAGTCGCCCGGGAGATAGCGGAAGAACGAGCTCAAAAGCGACGGGCGGCAGAGCTGACCGGTCCCTCGAAGGTGACATTGGATGATCTGTTCGCAAAGATCCAAGAAGGATCCGTGAAGGAGTTGGCCATTGTGATCAAGGCCGACGTGCAAGGATCGTCTGAAGCGTTGGCAGGTGCGGTCGAAAAGCTGTCGACAGAGGCCGTCAAGCTTCGGGTGATTCATAACGGAGTCGGTGGCGTCATGGAATCCGATGTGTTGCTCGCCGCCGCCTCACGAGCCATCATTATCGGCTTCAATATCAGGCCCGAACCGAAGGCCACCGCATTAGCCGAACAGCAGGGTGTCGATATCAGGCTCTACACGATCATTTATGACGCGATTGCCGACATCAAGGCAGCGATGGAAGGGTTGCTTGAGCCCACCCTGAAAGAACGTGTGTTGGGCCGAGCAGAGGTCCGGCAGGTATTTACGATCCCGAAGGTTGGAGCTGTGGCGGGGTCGTATATCATTGACGGGACGATCGCTCGATCAAGTGCCGGGGTACGCGTGATTCGCGACAATGTGGTGGTCTATCAGGGCAAACTCGCTTCGTTGCGGCGTTTCAAGGACGATGTCCGTGAAGTGCAGCAGGGATACGAATGTGGCTTGAGCATCGAAAATTTCAACGATGTCAAAGCCGGCGATGTCATCGAGGCCTATGCAATCGATAAGATCGCAGCGAAGCTCTAGAGCTCTCAGAATTTTGGGTGCCACCTGTTGCCCAGAGGCCGGGCACGCTTATTAAACGAAATCATAGGGGTTCTATCAAGAACCTGCTTTAACTGAACCCTGGCTATGGTTGTGGGTGTCTGCACGGTAGAATTATTCATCTCCGGGAGTCAATCGCTTAAGGACAAGCGGCAGGTCATTCATGGGCTGAAGGACAGGCTTCGAGGCAAGTTTAACCTTTCAGTCGCGGAAGTGGACGGTCAGGACCTCTGGCAGAAGGCCATCCTTGGAATGGCCTGTGTCTCGAATGAGGGTGGTCACGCGAACCAAGTGCTCGAACAAGCGTTGAATCTGGTCAAAAGCATGCCCGCAGTCGAAGTAATCCGGACCCAAATGGAATTGCTCTAGGCTCACTGCGATGCGTGCAAGAGGCAACCTCGAGATAGGAAGATGTCGAAGACGACCTATAAAAGGGCAGACCGGGTGGCCGACCAGATCAGGATGGAAGTGGCGGATATTCTCATGCGAAAAATCAAGGATCCCCGGGTTCATGACGTGACGGTTACCGATGTGACGCTTACAGGGGATTTACGCATCGCTCATGTTTTTGTCACCACCATGGAAACGGGCGAGGCTGAGCGGGATATCTTTGCCGGCCTCACAAGAGCCAGTGGGTTTGTGCGGTCAGAATTAGGACGACGGCTCTCGCTCCGCTATCTTCCGGATGTGATTTTCAAGAAGGATGTCAGTGGAGCTCGTGGCGACCGCATCATGAGGTTATTGGAAGAATTGCACGGGGAGTCTGAACAACAGGAGACCCATGACGCTCCAAGCGGCGGACAGGGGATCGCGGACGCTTGAGAAGATGGACCGGACGAGCATGGCAACCGACCGGGAGGATGCTCTGGAGGGTGTCCTCGTAGTCCGCAAGGAAGCCGGCTGGACTTCACACGATGTCGTTGCCAAAATCCGGAGCTTACTGGGCGGCAGCAAAGTCGGGCATGCCGGTACGCTGGACCCGAGCGCCACGGGTGTCTTGCCCATCCTAGTCGGGCGGGCCACGAGAATCGCTGAATACTTGATCAATTGGGATAAGGAGTATCGTGCCGTCTTACGCCTGGGCGAAACAACCGATACCCAGGATGCAACCGGTCAGGTTTTGACCAGAGTCGATCCATGCGAGGTGTCGGAGGACGCCCTACAAGCGGTGATCGCTCGATTCCGAGGAGTACAACAGCAACTGCCGCCGATGTACTCAGCGGTGAAGGTCGGCGGCCAGCCGCTTTACAAAGCGGCTAGAGCTGGAAGGACGATCCACCGAGCAGAACGGTCGATCGCGATTCATCAGCTGGAGATCGTAGAGTGTCATGGTCGCGACGTGGTCCTGCGCATTGTGTGCTCCAAAGGCACGTATGTACGCACACTCTGTGCCGATATCGGACAGGCCTTAGGCGTAGGTGGGCATCTCTATGCTCTCGAACGTCGTCGTGTAGGACCACTGTCGAGTGAACAGGCAGTGACGATTGATCAAGTTGCCGACAGGCTGACGATGGGAACACTCCGAATGCAGTTCATTTCATTGGACCAACTCCTGTACCAACTCCCGGCGGTGGTGGTGAACGCGGAGCAGGCGCAGCGTGTCCTGCATGGCGCACCTATCTTTTCGGCGGGAATTGAGCAACCGCCCTCTTCACCCGCAGCTGTTTCCGTACGTCTGAAGAATGAAGCAGGTCAGTTGTTGGCCATTGGAACTCACGATATCGGTCGCGTGGGGTCGATTAGAATTCGTAAGGTACTGGGTCTCTTGAGCCATTAAATGCGGAAGGAGCAGGTATGGCATTACTGAAAGAAGCAAAGGCTGAACTCATCAAGCAATATCAGCAACATGACAAGGATTCCGGATCGCCGGAAGTGCAGATTGCCGTGTTGACCAACCGAATTACGTATCTCACCGAGCATTTCAAGAGCCATAAAAAAGATCACCACTCGCGACGGGGGTTGTTGCAACTGGTCGGACGCAGACGACGTTTGCTGGACTATCTCCGCGATGTGGATGACGCTCGTTACCGAGTGGTGATCGATCGACTCGGCATTCGCAAGTAACCGGTCGTACCAACAGCGGCGTTTCCCGTCGCCATAGCATCGTTCGAATGTCCCACAGATGAACACCGACATGCGCTCACGCGAAGCGGGCAGTGTGAAAGTGAAAAGCTATCAAGTTCCTGATGAGCCTCAGGCTTTCAACTGTGCAACTTGTCGCTTAGGGTTGAGCGTATCTCAGTGGGCATCTGTGGATCTAACCAGAGGAGACCATAGATGGTACAGGTCGTAGAAATCGATATCGCAGGTCGGACCCTTCGTCTCGAAACCGGTCGAGTCGCAAAACAAGCTGATGGATCAATTTGGGCTTCGTATGGCGACACAGTCGTCCTTGCGACGGCCGTGGCCGCGCAAACTGCGAAGCCTGGCACAGATTTTCTTCCCTTGACCGTCGATTACCAGGAGAAGGCCTATGCTGCCGGGAAAATCCCCGGGGGGTACTTCAAACGCGAAGGTCGACCGGCTGAAAAAGAAGTGCTGACGAGTCGCTTGATTGATCGTCCGCTTCGTCCGCTCTTTCCGGAAGGCTATTACTTCGAAACACAGGTCATTGCCTCGGTGCTTTCGGCAGATAAGACCGGTTCTTCCGATATCATCGGCATCACGGCGGCATCAGCCGCGCTCGCTGTGTCGAACATTCCTTTCAACGGTCCCGTCGCCGGGGTGAGGATCGGTCGGGTCAACGGCCGGCTTGTCGTCAATCCAGACCTCGAAACTATGGAGCAGAGCGAGCTGCATCTGGTGGTGGCTGGTACAGCGGATGCCGTGATGATGGTGGAGGCAGGAGCCGACGAATTATCCGAGCAGACGATGATCGAGGCCCTGGAATTGGCCCACGCTGAGATTAAGAAAATCGTCCAAAAGATCGACGAATTGGCCAAGAAGGTCGGGAGAGCGAAACGAGAGGTTATTGCGGAGTCGATCGACTCCGCGTTGCAAGCCGAGATCAAGACGTTGGTTGCACAACCGATTCGGGACGCCATCATGATTGCCAATAAGACCGCTCGACAGGAACGGTTGGACCATATTCTGGCCGACGCCATTGAAAGGCTGAAGAAGCCGGACGATCCCTCGCGGGAGCGGCATATCAAGATCGTGTTCCACCAATTGGAATACACGGAAGTCCGGAAGATGATTTTAGAGAACCGATCGCGCGCCGACGGGCGAGGCCCTGCCGATATCAGGCCGATCACGTGCGAGGTTGGGGCCCTGCCTCGTGCACATGGTTCCGCGATCTTTACCCGAGGCGAAACACAGAGCTTGGCAGTGGTGACGCTCGGGACGACCGACGATGAGCAGCGCATTGACGCCTTGGAGGGCGAGTACACCAGGACATTTATGCTGCACTACAACTTCCCGCCCTTCAGCGTTGGAGAGGCGCGCCCGCTCCGCTCCCCAGGAAGGCGTGAGGTTGGGCACGGAGCCTTGGCTGAGCGGGCGTTGAAGCCAGTGATTCCAAGCAAGGATGTCTTTCCATACACATTACGGATTGTTTCTGAAATTCTGGAATCAAATGGGTCCTCATCGATGGCAACCGTGTGTGGTGGAACGCTGGCCATGATGGACGCCGGAGTGCCCATCAAGGAACCGGTCGCCGGCATCGCCATGGGGTTGATCAAAGAAGGGGACGACGTCATTATCCTGTCGGACATCCTTGGCCTTGAAGATCATCTGGGCGATATGGACTTCAAGGTATGCGGAACCAAGAACGGCGTGACGGCGCTTCAAATGGACATTAAGATCGGCGGTATCACCACGGCGTTGATGCAGCAGGCCTTGGAGCAGGCTCGCCTGGGTCGCCTCCACATTCTCGACCGCATGTCCAAAGGGCTTGCAGGTCCCCGCACCGACCTCTCGCCGTTCGCACCTCGCATCTACACGATGAAGGTTAAGCAGGACAAGATTCGAGACATTATCGGTCAGGGTGGAAAGACCATTCGAGGGATTCAGGCCGACTGCGGCGTGAAGATCAGTGTCGAAGATACCGGTATTGTGACCATTGCTTCTGCGGATGGTGAGTCGTTACAAAAAGCCAAGGAGATCATCAACCGCTTGACTGAGGAAGTCGAAGTCGGGAAGGTATACATGGGTACGGTGAGAAAGATTATGGACTTTGGTGCGTTCGTCGAGGTGTTGCCTGGTACGGATGGTTTGGTCCACATCTCGCAACTTGCGCATCATCGCGTGAAAGCCGTGTCCGACGAGGTGGCCGAGGGCGATCAGATTCTCGTGAAAGTGCTGGAGATCGATAAGCAAGGTAAGATCCGGCTCAGCCGGAAGGAAACCATCCCTGCGCCGACGACAAGCGGCGCAAAAGATTCAGCGAGCGGATAAGACTTGTACCGCAAGCTCATTCTCGATAACGGAATTCGCTTGGTCACTGAGCGCATTCCGACCCTTAAATCCGTGACGATTGGTATCTGGGTCAATACTGGCTCTCGTGATGAAAGTCCCGCAGAGGCCGGGTATTCGCATTTCATCGAACACATGTTCTTCAAGGGGACGGTGGCTCGCACGGCGACGGACATCTCCCGTGAAATCGACGCGCTGGGAGGCGAGATGAACGCCTTCACGACACGTGAAACGACGACGTTCTACGTCAAGGTCTTGGATCAGCACTTGCCCAAGGCGTTGGATCTGCTTTCGGATCTGTTCCTGCGATCTCGTCTTGGCCGGAACGAAATTGAGAAAGAGAAGCAGGTGGTGCTCGAAGAAATCCGTATGGTTCAAGATGACCCGGAGGATCTGGTTCAGGAACTTCATACGAAGCTGGTTATGGGGCGACATCCTTTGAGTCGACCGATTCTGGGGCGAGAATCAACCATCGTCCGGATCAGCCGAGCGAATCTCCTCGACTATATCGACGCCCATTACCGCCCGGAAGAAATCGTGGTCGCGGTCGCGGGGAATTTCGATCATTATCAGCTCGAAAAAACAATGGCTCGCACCTTTGGTCGGTATCGCAAACCCTCCAGCAGCATTCCTTGCAAACGGTGGCCTCCTGAACCTCAGGGTGGCGTGGTGATGAAACAGAAGTCGTTGGAGCAGGTTCACATCTGTGTGGGATTCGAGGGGGTCGCAGCTGGCCATAAGGACCGCTACGCGGTCTATGCGCTGAATGCGGTGCTCGGCGGTAGCGTCAGTTCTCGGCTTTTTCAAGAGGTCCGAGAGAAACGAGGCTTGTCCTATTCGATTTACTCATTTCTGTCGGGCTATTCCGATGGCGGCACCATTACGGTCTACGTTGGAATTCGAGCGCGAGAGGTGGAGCGGGTCTTGGATTTGGTCTACCGTGAAATTCGAAAACTGACCAGACACGGCATCGATGGTCACGAACTCAAACGCACGAAGGATCAAATGAAAGGCAGCCTCATGTTGAGTTTGGAAAGCTCACATAGTCGGATGAACAAGCTTGCCAAGGATGAGTTGATTGCCGGAACCCATACGACGCTGGAGGATCTGATGATGGAGATCGACGGCGTGACCGAGCAGCAAGTATTTCAAACCGCACAGAGCTTGTTCGTCAACGACAGCATCGCGTTGACCGGATTGGGCCCTCTTTCTTCACGTCAAATACGGGAGTTGAGCTCGAACTTTCCGTAACTGTCTTTGAGCCCATGAGAGCCAATTTATCGAAATCCCGCGGCGGATTCTTCATTGACATCGTGACGTAAGTTTCTTTACATTAGAACTCAGCAAACATTTCCTTGACTGGACATGGCGGTTTCAGTACCGTTCCGGTATCGGTTAGACAATCTTCCGTGCGTGTTGCGGTGGAGGAGATTGAAGAACCTACATTCCCCAAAAGCTTTGCAAAAACTTTGATTGAGCGACTTCAGAATTGAGGACGGATAGCGTCTCAGAATATCGGGCTCAAATTTGATGCAAGGAGGGAAACGTATGAAAAGGGCTGTCATTCTAGCTGCCGTGACGGTGTTTTCGGGGTTCGGCTTGCTAGCGACCGGGGTCTCTCTAGCTGCCGACATAGAGCACTTAGGCCTCGCTGATGCAGTGGTTGGAGGAAAACCGCTGAAGGCGGAAGCCGCGGCCAAGACGCTGCAAGGTCGTGTCTGGTCGCAGTGGGCGGATAACCCGGATGGAGAGCTCCTGTTCGGGATTCAATATTGGAATACTGGAGAGCCGGGATCCGGCACGCCTGCGGGCCGATCATCAACGACCTTCGACGTGAAGCCACCTGACCCGTTGTTCAGCTGTTGCGCCTGGGGTTTTACCGGTGGCAGTGAGAAAAACTCAACCTATTCAGGCTGGTACCATGCAGCCTCGACGGTCCGTCTGGCGGTCAAGGACAAGGCACTGATGGACCAAATCATCAAGGCCTCTCAAGAATTGGTCGCCATGGAGATCACGTTGGACGGCAGGACCATCACCGGCTTCAAGGTGATCAAGGACTAGCCACTCTCAATGTCGAAGATGTTGTTGAAGGAGGACGCGATCATGATGTTGCAGAAGCGGGGTGCAGCCGTTCTGGCAGCCGTTGCGCTGGTCGTCGGTATGGTTTCGACTGCCTCGGCCATTGAATCATTTCAAGAGCGATTCGAGTGGGGCGATATGAGCAAACCGACCACTCTTCAAGGTCGGGTGATTGTGCTTGATCCATACGATGAAGCGGTGTGGATCAACATCGCCGTATTCGGCGGGAATGCCGAGAGCGGCTTGTTCTGGCAAAAAGTTCATCCTGGTAAGAATGTGAAGTTCTATGCCGATAAGTCCGCCTGGCAAGAGCTGAAGAAAATGGGCCGATCTCATGCCGGGCCGGCAGCAGCAAAAGAAGTTCCCCCAGGCAGCACGACGGACTTGATTGAATTCGTCGCGACAGAGACTGAACAGAATCATCGAGTCATTTCGTCGGTGAAGAAGATTCCTGAGGTGTCCGGTTCAATGGGTAAGCCGGTGAGCATGTCCGCGCTTCGCCTCAAGGATTGTGTTGGGAAAAGTGAATACGATAAACCTTGCGCAGCAGCCAAGCAAGATCTCAACACGTCACCGGTTTCTCCCGATGGGAGCAACGTCGGGATGCAATACGATGTGATGCTTCCTGGAGGAAAAACTCTCGGCGGTCTTGTTCCATGGACCGCACAGTATAACCGACCGCACTGACGACTCTCCCAGATGCAAACGGGCGGTCTCCCGAAAGGGACGCCGCCCGTTTTGTTTTCATCAGCCTACGCAGCAAGCCATGTGGCCATGCAATGCGTAGACTAGCGTGGAAAGACCCACCTATGGTATCTCTACGGATACATTTCTGTATCTGATCTGATACCAATTATGGCGATCACCCTCCCCATCGCCGTTGTCTCCTCATCCTCAAGCTATCTCCTTTCACTGTGTGTCCATCGAATTTGCGTAGGGCGCGCTAGTGCGTTCAGGTTTTTGCATGGCAGGCATTGGTATGGCTGGGCCTTGAAGCATCGGGATGTTAAGAGCCGGTGTGGGAAAGATACGGCAATCGCACAGCAATAATTTCAGCAAGGAGGTCCCTAATCGCCTCCAGCATCATTTGTGAACGTATGTCGTGAATCTTCTTGAGCCACTCCAGTGTTGACGAAATCGAGGCGGTTGCCCTGAAGCAATGGCTTGCAGACAACGGCTGAGACCATGTCTTTCTCGAAGTTGATCCCCAGCGCGGCTTGGCAGCTGGAGGGTGATGGCAGGTTGCCCTTCGTCGAGCGATCTTCTCCCAGGCTGTGTTTACCAGGGGAACGGGCCAAGAGGCGGCGGGCGCGTGATCCGGGGCGGTTCCTGGTTCGACATACCGGACTACCTTCGTGTCTCGGACCGGAACTGGGACGCGCCCGACTTCCTGAACTTCTACCTTGGGTTTCGTCTTGCCCAGGACCTTGAGCCCTAACCCTTTGCGCTTTGTCCTTTGACCTATTGCTCTGTATTTGAATACTCCCTAAAAAACAGCTAAAAAACGAAGCACGATGAATCGATGCGACCTGAGATGGAGAACTCATTCGCTTACGGTGTAAGAGACACGGACGATCCCTATCGATTGAGCCCGGATTCCGCAGTAAACGATACAGGCCAAAGACCACTTTCAAAAATACCTTGATAGTCAATGCTTTAGGTTGTCAATTTTGAACTGCGCCGCAGTTGAACTAGATGAAGGCGGTCTTGGTGGTTGTATAGGAATTCATACGAGTTGATCGTAGCTTTTGAACGTCCCTTGGATTTCAACTGCGGAATCCGGGTTGAGAGGATTTGTTGCAATCCGAACTTACCATGCGTTGCAGCTCCGCAAGACGACTTAATGCATCAACCGGTGGCATCGAAAGGAAGTCGAACTACCTGAACTTCTTAAAGGTTGGATGGGTATGTGGAAGAGGCTCAAGAGCACACGGCGTACAACTTCGCCATCGCGTGGCACTCTCGCCTGTGGGCAGAAAAGCTGCTCCATGTTGAAGAACCAGGCATCAGGGGCGGATAGACGACAGTGAGCCTATTCAATATTTACGACAGTTGCCCACCTTAAGAACTCATTAGGGGAAAGGATGTTTGACATGCGTACACAAATGAAAACCGTCTTCATCTCACATGCCTCCCAGGACAAACCATTCGTTTACCGTTTGGCCTTCGAGCTGTTGTCAGAAGGCGTACCGGTATGGCTCGACAAATGGGAGTTTGGACCGGGCGACTCGTTGGTCGCGAACCTCGACAGCGGCCTCGATGGAAGCGCCTGCGTGCTTGTGATTGAATCCAGTCACGCCGCTGCGACGAAGTGGGTCAGTTACGAGGTCGAGCGGACGCTCAAGGCAGAGGAGCGTCTCAGTCGACGGCTACTTGTTCCTATCAGGATCGATGCATCTGGCGGACTTTCTCAGCTCAACGATCGCGTGCACATCACCCTGACCGATGGCCCTGACTTCATGGAAGGGGTCCACGCACTCATTGATCACTTGCGAGCGATGGGCTTCTCGACGGAACCGTCCGGCCGCGCCATACTCCCGCTTCTGTTCCATCGCCGAATCGAAATGGATACTTTTATTCTCGACCGCATCTTTACGCGCTGGATTTACAGCGACTTCAAGCGGGCTGACATTATGGCGTCAACAATGCAATTGGTGAAGAATGAGGATTATGTCGAGCTACAGCGCGCGTTGCGAGGCCGAATCTCCAACTATATGTCAACGGAGGGCGCGACGGCCGAAGGCCTATCGGACCTAAGATAGATTGACGAGGACATCGTTCGCAAAGAACGTCATCTCTGTGAGCGCTCGGCGCTGATCCTTCGAGAGTTCGGCAAAGGATTTGGCCTGTCTAACGGACACCTCATCGACGTTGTCCGCTGGTTTTCGCGCATCGCGATGCATTACTTGACCATTACCCTGGAGGCCACCCGTTCTCCACTTGTCACATCAATGTCCTCCTTCCACAAGGCACTGGAGGCGCTGCCCGACTATCACACCGATCCACGGGCAGCAGTATGGTGAAACATCTCTGAGCCGATCAGCTGCCCTATTCATCACTTCGATCGGCAAGATCGTTACCATACGTCGGCTACGGTCATCGTGCCGCGTAGCAGTCTCCAGGTAAGCGAAGAAGATTTGGAGGACTATCCGGGAGCTCGACTTCGAGGTGCGTTTGAATTCAAAACGCTGACGAACATGGTGCTTCCGCAGCTCGTATACGATTGCAATTTCGGCTCGGAAATCGGCCCAGCAGCGTGGAGCGAGAACAACTTCTACCTCTATCGTAAGCGTAAGTAAGATAGACGGAAAAGGTGTTGACACGGCCTTCGCCGAGCCGACTCAGACCAACCATCGTCTGATTTGTCATAGTGCGGTGGCAGCAAGGTGTGTCGAGAAGCTAAAATGGGCAACTGGGGTTTTGGCTTGGCCCAAGGTGTGGCTAGATTTGCTCTGCGAGAAGCTTTCCCAAAACATGAACCGCAAGGAGTGGCGTGAACACATCTCGCCGGATACTGAGTACCTTGAATAATGCCACGGGTTGCTGAATGCTGCTGACGAGCCGGAAGGACCGTCGCCCGTGCCCACAGGCAAATATGGTCAACAAACACACATTGATAAGTAACCATGCACGCGGAGGAAGGAAAACAATATGAGCGAATCATTAAAAGCCCGGATTAAGGCTAAGGGCAAAGAAAATTCTCAGGCTTGATGGCGACGGCATTCGCGGCACGATGACCATTGAAGTCCTGACGGAGGTTGAAAACCTGTCACGACAGCAACTGCACGAGAGGCCCTACTTTCTGCCGACCCAGGTATGCTTCCAAAAAAATTGGAGATCTTATTTTGCACAGATCAATCAGGACAGGCGATTACTGATTGGCTAGACTGTCGCTCTCCGAACTCACCATGCGCTGCAGCTCGGCAAGGCGATTTAATGCATCGAGCGGCGTCATGGAGAAGAGGTCGATCTGCTTGACTTCCTCTATGATCGGATGAGGCTGGGGAAGGGGATCGGACGTCAGCGGGAGCTGTTCCTGGATCAACTCGGAACGAGTCTCCGGTTGTTCGAGCTGCGACAAGACCGCCTGCGCGCGATGAATCACGTTGGAAGGGAGTCCTGCAAGTTTAGCGACATGGATCCCGTAGCTCCGGTCAGCTTTGCCCGCCACGATCTTTCTCAGAAACACGACGTCTCCCCCACGTTCCTGAACGGCCACGCGATAATTTTTGATTCCTGCTCGTTGCTGCTCCAGCTGGGTCATCTCATGGTAATGGGTGGCGAACAAGGTGCGCGCGCCTAATCGCGCTCGGTCATGGATGTGCTCAGCGATCGCCCAGGCGATACTCAGCCCATCGTAGGTGCTTGTGCCGCGACCGATTTCGTCCAACAGAATCAGACTACGTTGAGTAGCGTTCTGGAGGATATTTGCTGTCTCGACCATTTCTACCATGAAGGTACTTTGGCCACCGGCCAGATTATCCGAGGCTCCCACTCTGGTGAAGATGCGATCGGTTAACCCGATAGACGCTTCTGTGGCGGGAACGAAGCTGCCGATTTGAGCCATCAGCACAATCAGTGCCACCTGCCGAAGATAGGTACTCTTTCCCGCCATGTTCGGGCCGGTAATGATCAGCAGCCTGTTCGTTTCCAGATCGAGGACTGTGTCATTCGGGACGAATCCCGTATCGCTACAGAGCCGTTCGACCACGGGATGGCGACCCTCCCGGATGGTGATGGCACCTCCTTCCGTGACCGTGGGTTTCGAGTACCTGTGCAGAGCGGCGGTCTCGGCCAAGGAGGCTATGACATCAATCAGCGAAAGGATGGTCGCCATGGCATCTAATCGGTGCCCTTCATTGGCCAGCCGAGCACGAACTTGAGTGAAGATCTCCTGCTCACGAGCGAGCATCTTGACGTCGGCCCCGGTGACACGTTCTTCCAGTTCCTTCAACTCTGCGGTCATGAACCGTTCGGCATTGACCAGGGTTTGCTTGCGAATGTAGTCGGCGGGAACACGAGCAAGATTCGCTTTGGTAATCTCGATGTAATAGCCAAACACTTGGTTGTAACGGATTTTCAATGATTCAATGCCGGTTCGCTCACGCTCCTGCGCCTCAAGCGCGGCGATCCAGCTCTTCCCTTCCTTGCTGGCCTTGCGCAGTTCGTCGATTGCCGGGTCATAGCCGTCTTTGATGATATTCCCATCGCGAAGGGAGAGCGGAGCATCAGGTCGGATCGCTTCCTCGATCAGGTTGTACAGATCTTGGCCGTTATCCCATGACGCCCTTGCCTCGCAGAGTAGTCGGCTCTGGAGCGAAGTCAACTGAACAAGAATCTCGGGCAAAACCGAGAGAGACTGTTTGAGGGCAAGAAGCTCTCGTGGGCCGGCCAAACCGAGTACGATGCGACTGCCGAGTCGCGCGATATCCTGGATCTCTCGTAAGCCCGTGCGTAATGCAGTCCGTACCCGCATCTGGTCCTTCAGCTCAGCCAGGGCATCGAGGCGAGCGTTGATCTGGTCGCAACGGACCAACGGCCGCATCAGCCACTGGCGTAGGAGTCGACTTCCCATGGCCGTGGCGGTCCGATCCAGTACGCTCAGGAGAGTTGTTGGTTTCCCACCCGACGTTGTCTCGTTCGGCACGAATGGTTTGAGGAGTTCCAGGTTACGGATGGTCGCTCCATCAAGGTGCATATATTCGCTATTGGACCGGACAGTGAATCGGCGAACGTGATCCAGAGGAACCGTCGGTTGGGTCTCACGGAAGTACGACAAGACTGCTCCTGCAGCGCTACTGGCAGCTGGGAAGTCGGCACAGCCCAAGGCTTCCAAGGTTTGCACGCGGAAGTGCTCAGTTAAGGTACGAGCAGCCGATGGTTGGCTGAACGACGCTGGGGATCGTTCACAGAGGCGCGCTCCTGCGACTTGATCAACCCAAGCAGAGGATTGGTGGACAAGGTCTGCAGGGAAGAGAACTTCCCGAGGATCCAGCCGAGCGACTTCATTCAACAGCTGCACGAGCGCGTGGGGACCATCAAACTCCATGCCCCAGAATTCGCCCGTTGACACTTCAAGGACAGCCAGCCCTATCGGCAGGTCATGAGCCTTGTCCGATCGAAGAGCGAGGGCAACAAGATAGTTGAGCTCGGAAGGGGCAAGAAATTCCGTGTCTACGAGCGTCCCGGGAGTATACAACCTGACGACTTCACGCCGTACCAGGCCCTTTGCTGCCTTGGGATCCTCAACTTGTTCACACAACGCGACGATGCGGCCGGCCTTCAGTAACTTTGCGATATAGCCTGTAGCGGCATGGTAGGGAACGCCACACAGTGGGACCGGCTGGGCGCTGGTCTTGTCACGAGAAGTGAGAGCGATTGAAAGGAGTCGAGAGGCGTCCTGCGCGTCCTCATAGAACATCTCATAAAAATCTCCGACGCGAAACAACAGGATGGCTTCAGGGTATCCCTGTTTAATGTCCCGATACTGCCGCATGAGCGGGCTCGTGGTTGAGTCACTCATCACCGAAGTCCCTCGAAGATTCCATGTGAGCGGGACTCTGAGCCCGTCCGGACACTTTCTCAAGAGATTGCCTGAGTCGCTCTAAGTTCGCCTCGGCTTCCTGCAAGGCCTTCGTCTTTCGTCGAAGGTCGATACGCGCACGGACCCAGGGAGGAAACAATAAGATCACCGCGACAAAAAGGCCGATGACAAAACCGGCCATGATGGGTTTGTAAATGGGTGTTGAAGCTTCAAGCAATCCAAAAAAATAGCGGAGAGTGACTTCCTGCTCTTGATTTTGAAGAAAGAAGGCCAACGAAAGGAGCAGAAGAATGCCGACCAGGACCAATCGAGTCATCGCGACGAAGTCCTTTTACCAGACCGGATGCTTGCTCTGACTGATCGCGAAGTTGGAGGCATGATGTTCTTTATTTGAGCGAGAAGTGAGCGAGAGCGTGAACCGCTTGCATCCACCCGTACTCCTCTGGTTGTCCTGGTCCGATGGGCCAGCCGCACTTCCAGCCTGTCTTCCGGGAGCAATTCGAGAAATCGGTCCGCCCACTCGATGGCGACGACTGCATCGTCCGTCAGGTAGTCGGATAGTCCGATCGCCTCGGCTTCTTCATGCCTTTGCAACCGGTACAAGTCGATATGAACGACCGGAAGCCGCCCCTGGTATTCATGGACGATCATGAACGTCGGGCTCGTGACGGAAGCAGCAGGTATGTCGAGACCTGCAACGATTCCGCGGACCAGTGCCGTCTTGCCTACGCCCAATTCGCCGATCAAGGCGAGCAACTCCCCTCCATGAAGCAGCCGGCCAATGGCGTATCCGAACGAGTCCGTCTCGCCGGGAGATGAGAGAATAATATCGAGAGGGCTGATCGATGGAGCCATGGGAACGTCCTCACATGAGAGCGTTCCACATTTCATTGCTCTTGTTTTTTGCTGAAGCCTGGCCTGTAAGCTTGAGGGCATTGGGAATCTCCTCGATCACGTCCCCCGCAATCAATCCGGCCTGTCCGTTTCTCGCTGCAGCCAAGTCACCGGCGGCTCCATGCAGGTATGTCGCAGCGCAGGCAGCCTCCCAGGAGGGTAGGCCTTGAGCTAGGAGTCCCACCACCATGCCGGTTAACACATCGCCTGTTCCCGCCGTCGCCATCCCCGGATTCCCGGTAGGACAAATCGCAACGGCTCCATCTGGCCTGGCAACGACGGTTCTGGCTCCTTTTAGAACGACGAACAGGCCGCGCTCTCGGGCGAACCGGGAGGCAGTACCGATCCGATCGCTGTTGACAGTCTGAGGCGTGGCGTCCGCCTCCAATCGAGCCATCTCTCCCGGATGCGGCGTGATGATCGGCGGCGTCTTGCAAGACGCCAAAATGGCCGTCCGCCCGGTCAACGCGTTCAGGGCGTCTGCATCCAGAACAGCCGGTCGATCAAGTTGCTTCGTCAAGCCCTGGACGAGTTCCACCGTTTCGGGATGGGTGGATAATCCTGGACCGATGGCGATAGCGGTTCTAGCCGTCATGAAGGCGACGAGCCGATCCAGCGAGGTCCGTGCAAAGGTGCGCGCTTTGGTTTCGGGCATCGGAACCGTCATCACCTCCAGCAGTTTCGCTTCCAATATATCGTTGACACTGGTGGGGACCGCGACGGTCACGAGACCGGCGCCGACACGCAGCGCCGCTCGCGCGGCCATGGCGGCGGCCCCGGTTTTTCCAACGGACCCGGCAATAATGCCGACATGACCGAATGTACCTTTGTGACTCGATGGCTGCCGTCTCGGCAGGTACGTTCGCACCTCGTGCTCTGTAATCAACGTCGTTCTGCTCTCGACCGAATCAATGTAAGCCGGCGGAATTCCAATGTCCACAACGGCGACCTCGCCGGCCAGATCGATCCCACAGTTCTGATAGAGGCCCAACTTGGGCAGTCCAAAGGTCACGGTGAGGGAGGCACGAACGGCTCGGCCCAGGATCATGCCGGTATCAGCATGGAGGCCAGACGGTAGATCGACAGCCACCACGGGCCGGTCGGTTTCGTTGATACTATCAATGGCCTCAGCATAACGTCCGGTTACAGCAGAGGAGAGTCCTGTCCCGAGGAGCGCGTCGATGAGGATATCGCTGTCCTGCAAAAGTACCTGGATCTGAGACTTGGACGTGAAAAGACGCACGGAAGATTTCCCCGCGCCACGGACGAATTGCTTATACATCGTCGCAGCATCACGGCTTAGGTCGGTGATGGGTGTCATGGCGAGCACGTGCACGTTCGCATGGCGTCGACGAAGCAGGCGAGCGGCGACGAATCCATCCCCTCCATTGTTGCCTTTGCCGCATACAACGGTGACCGTCTTGCCCCGCAGGGGTCCCAACCGCTGTTCAAGGCAGGACGCGACGCCGGACCCGGCTCGTTCCATCAACGTGGTCGCTGGGATATGAGCCTCCGAGATGGTTCGGCGGTCGAGATCCTGCATCTGTGCAGCGGTAATGATCTTGGTCATGGTGACGTGGGATATTGAACGGACCGACCCAGCGGGTCGACGACATTAGATCAACCGAGCAAAGCCTTCATCTCTTTCACGGCCTGTACGAGCCCGACAAGAACCGCCCGCGCGACGATGCTGTGCCCGATGTTGTACTCGACGATTTCGGGAATATGCGCTAGACGCTTGATGTTGCGGTAATTCAGTCCGTGGCCTGCATTGACCCCGATCCCAAGCTTGTAAGCGAGCTTGGCGGCGTGGGTAATGGCCTCGAATTCCGCGTCGGCTTCCTTAGAACGCGTGGCATTTGCGTAACGACCGGTATGTAGCTCTACGAAATCAGCCGAAATTTTATGCGCAGCCTTGATCTGATTCAGGTCGGGTTCGACGAAGACGCTGACTGGAATCCCCCCGTTATGTAACAGGGCCACAATGCCCTGAATGCGGTCACGTTGTCCCACAATATCAAGGCCGCCTTCCGTGGTGAGTTCCTGTCGCTTTTCCGGCACCAGGGTGACGAGGTCCGGCTTGATGTTCAGGGCGATTTTCGCCATTTCGCCGTCTGCCGCCATTTCAAGGTCGAGCTTCGTCCGGACAATTTCGCGAAGGAGCTGAAGGTCGCGGTCTTGGATATGGCGTCGGTCTTCCCGCAGATGAACGACCAGGCCATCGGCTCCCGCCAGTTCGACCAGTACCGCAGCCGCCAAAGGATCCGGATCGGACCCTCCACGTGCTTGCCGCAACGTCGCCACATGGTCGATATTCACACCAAGTCGGGCCATTCGCCCTCCTTTATGCAGTCAGCCTGATCACGAGCCTGTGAGAAAAACTGGATATTAGTAACAGAAAGGAACGAGATGGGGCAAGGACGGCTTCCTCGATGGGCGAAGGACCGGATGAAGGGGCTCTGTCCGTGGCAGCTTCGGAACCTCATGGGAATGAGGCAAATTGACTGGGCAAAAGCCCTCCATTAGAATAGGCGCCTTCAGCTCCCTTCGCTCATGTAGCGGTGATGAGTTAGTTTGGGAAACATCTAAGAACGGTTAGGAACAGTCAAAGGAAGTTCATGGGGTTGGGCGAAGGTTTTTATCGAATCAAGCGACTCCCGCCGTATGTCTTCGCGCAGGTTCAATCCCTCAAGCTTGAGGCGCGGCAACGGGGGGAAGACATCATCGATTTTGGGATGGGCAATCCCGATCACCCGACACCGCCTCATATCGTCGAGAAGATGATCGAGGCTGCTCGCAAGGGGAAGAATCATCGTTACTCCGCATCGCGCGGCATCACGAAACTGCGGCACGCGATTTGTGCCTGGTACAAGCGAAACTATGATGTTGATCTGGATCAGGAGACCGAGGCCATCGTCACCATCGGATCAAAAGAAGGACTCGCCCACCTGGCATTAGCCCTGATCGGCCCAGGCGATGTGGTCCTGACCCCGACGCCGACCTATCCCATCCACATGTACAGCTTCATCATTGCCGGCGGTGAGGTCCGTGGCATTGAACTCCGTCAAGATAGCGATTTCTTCGAGGATCTGACGCGCGTCTATCGGCAAACGTTTCCGGGGCCGAAGATCCTCGTGATCAATTTTCCACACAATCCCACCACGGCCGTGGTTAATTTGGAGTTTTTCAAGAAGATCGTGGCGTTTGCCAAGGAGCACAACGTCATCGTCATCCACGACCTCGCCTACGCCGACCTTGTGTTCGACGGCTATAAGGCGCCAAGCTTTCTGCAGATTCCGGGAGCCAAAGACTGCGGGGTAGAGTTTTACACATTGTCCAAGGCCTACAACATGCCGGGTTGGCGGGTGGGTTTTTGTGTGGGCAATCGAGAGGTCGTCGGAGCATTGGCGAAGATTAAGAGTTACCTCGACTACGGTATTTTCCAGCCTCTTCAAATCGCCAGTGTGATTGCTTTGAACGGTCCTCAGGACTGTGTCAAGGAGACGGTTCTGCGCTATCAGAAACGCAGAGATACGCTGGTGGGTGGGCTGAATCGGATTGGATGGCAAGTCGCAAAACCGTTGGCCACGATGTTTGTGTGGGCACGCATTCCCTTGCCCTACCGGCACATGGGGTCGCTGGAGTTTTCAAAACTCCTGCTCAAGGAAGCGAAGGTCGCAGTTTCGCCGGGGATCGGATTTGGCGAAGGTGGCGATGAATACGTACGATTTGGACTGGTGGAGAATGAACATCGAACCAGGCAAGCCGTCCGGGGAATCCGCAAAGCCCTTAAGCTTGATGGGGGCGAAGAATGAAGTCGCGCATCGGCGTCGGGATTGTAGGCTTCGGCACGGTCGGCTCAGGTGTCGCCAAGGTCCTCCTCAACAATGCCGCCATCATCAGCCGTCGCATTGGAGTGCCGATCGAACTTCTCCGGGTCGCGGATTTGGACGTGGCGAAGGATCGCGGGGTGACATTGGCTCCAGGGGTCCTCACCACCGAGGTCGATCGTGTCTTGAGCGATCCTGACATCGATATTGTCGTCGAACTGATCGGTGGATACGATACAGCGAAACGGCTCATCCTGGAGGCGATCGCTGCCGGGAAACATGTGGTCACAGCGAACAAAGCTTTGCTGGCCCTTCACGGAGAGGAAATTTTTGAAGCCGCCACGCGCAAAGGTGTGGACTTGGGGTTTGAAGCCAGCGTCGGCGGTGGTATCCCCGTGATTCGGTCGTTGACCGAGGGGCTCGCCGGTAATACGATCGAGTCCATCTACGGAATCATCAATGGAACGTCCAACTATATATTGTCGAAGATGACCCATGAGGGACACAGTTTTCACGAGGTCCTCCAGAAAGCACAACAGGCAGGGTATGCCGAAGCCGATCCGACTTTTGATGTTGCCGGGACCGATTCGGCGCACAAGCTTGCCATACTGGTCAGCCTGGCCTATGGAACACCAGTCAATTTCAAGGACATCTACACGGAAGGGATCACGAACATTACACCGACCGATATTGCCTACGCAAAACAGTTTGGCTATACGATCAAATCGCTCGGTATCGCGAAGCTCGTGGACGGGGAAATCGAGGCTCGGGTTCATCCCACCATGCTTCCCGCCACGTCGCCCATCGCCCAAGTCGAAGATGTGTACAATGCCATTCAACTCGTCGGCGATGCCGTCGGCGACGTGGTGCTGTATGGTCGAGGGGCAGGCTCTCTACCGACTGGGAGTGCCGTCGTGAGCGACGTGATCGCGATCGGTCGGAATTTGCTCAAGGGCGCCGTCGGTCGGGTACCAGTGGCGTCGTTTCAGCAGAATCAGCGACGACCGCTCCGGCTGAGATCGATGGAGGAGATCAGCTCGATCTATTACCTACGGTTTACGGTGGTTGATCGCCCAGGCGTGTTGGCACAGATCGCGGGTGAGTTAGGACGTTGTGGAATCAGTATTTCATCGATGGTGCAACAGGGACGCCGCGAAGGGCAGACGGTGCCGGTGGTCATCAAGACACATACCGCGAAAGAGCGCGCTGTGCAAACTGCGCTTCGTGAAATCAACCGGAGGCCCTTCGTCTCCGAACCGACCACGCTCATTCGTGTGGAAGGCAAGGATGAGTGATCGATGACTCGTTGGCGTGGAGTGATTGAGGAATACCAAAAATTCCTCCCGGTTACCGAGAAGACACCGGTTATCAGCCTGGGAGAGGGTAATACCCCTCTGATCAGAGCCACAAGATTGGCGAAGGCGATTGCGCCAGGAGTCGAACTCTACCTGAAGTTTGAGGGTGTCAACCCCACCGGTTCGTTCAAAGATCGCGGCATGACGCTCGCCATTTCGAAGGCAGTGGAAAGCGGCGCACGGGCGGTGATGTGTGCGTCGACCGGCAATACTTCCGCATCGGCTGCCGCCTATGGGGCTCGCGCCGGGTTGTCCGTCTACGTATTGATTCCTGCCGGTAAGATCGCCATGGGGAAGCTCTCTCAAGCGATGATGCATCAGGCGACGGTTATCCAGATCGAAGGGAACTTTGATCAGGCTCTAGCGCTCGTCAAAGACTTTTCGGCGTCGCTCCACATCGAATTAGTGAACTCGCTGAATCCATACAGAATTGAGGGTCAGAAGACCGCTGCATTTGAGGTCTGTGATCAACTCGGCGACGCTCCGACTTTTCATGTCCTACCGGTCGGGAATGCAGGCAATATCACCGCCTATTGGAAAGGATACCAGGAGTATCGTGCGGCGAATCAGATCACGCGGGTGCCACAGATGATGGGTTTTCAGGCCGCAGGTGCGGCGCCGATTGTATTGGGCAAAATAGTCGAGCAGCCACAGACCGTCGCAACAGCCATTCGAATCGGCAACCCCGCCAGCTGGTCCTCGGCGTTGAGAGCGATAAAGGAATCGACTGGCGCGATCGACATGGTCACAGATGAAGAAATTCTCCAGGCCTATCGGGCGGTGGCGGCTATGGAAGGGGTTTTTTGTGAGCCGGCTTCCGCTGCGTCCGTCGCCGGGGTCACCAAGCTGTATCGAACCAAGATGCTACCGGAGGGAGTAACAGTCGTATGCACGCTTACAGGGCATGGTTTGAAGGATGCCGATACGGCGATCAGCGTGTCGAAGCAACCGGTGACCGTCAAGGCAACACGCGAGGACGTTGCCAGTCTCTTGAATGTCTGAAAGACCGGTGGGCCTCATGAAATATGTGATGGTGCACGCCGGTGGGATGGCGGACCGTCCGAGACCGGAACTCGGGGGACGCACGCCATTGCAAGCGTCATCGACACCCAACCTTGACCGCCTTGCGCAAATCGGAGAACTCGGTCGGCTGCTGACTCCCATGGATGGAGTTCGTCACGGGAGCGGGTTGATCGGGGCCGCGATCCTTGGGTACGACCCCAGAAAGTTCTATCAGGGTCCTGGGCCGCTGGAAGCGGCGAGCCTGGGTGTGTCCGTCACAGAGCATGATGTGGTGTATCGCTGTACGATGGTGACTCTGCGACCGGAAGGTGGCAAGGGCGCTGAGATCAAGAAATTAGGGCCGCACGTGATCATGGACGATGCGACGGCCGGGTTGATTGAAACCGAAGAAGCGCGCGAATTGATCGAAGCTCTCAACGAGCAAGTCGGGTCCGAAACTATCCAGTTTTATCCGGGAGCAGGTCATCGTCACCTGATGGTATGGGTGAACGGGAAGCCGCGAGCCGTCTGCAAGGACCCACAGACGATAGTCGGTCAATCTATCGCCGATGCCCTACCCAGGGGAGATGGCGCGGATATTCTCCGGAGGTTGATGGATACCGCCCACGTGATCCTGCGTGACCATCCGGTGAACGATGACCGGGTAGCAGCGGGGAAGAAATCGGCAAACTGTGTCTGGCTGTGGGGTGAGGGGCGAGCGGTGATGTGGCCGAGCTTAATGGAAAAATACGACATCGTCGGGGCGATCGTGGCGACCAGTGACGTCTATCGTGGTGTAGGGATTAGTGCGGGGCTCGAAGCGGTGGATCTCGATAGGCTGGCCGAAGGGGATCTCCGCACCAAGGCGGCGGTGGCACTGGAGGAATTGGCAAAGAAAGATTTTGTGTATGTGCATGCTGAATTGACGGACGAGGTGACACAGGGGACTGATATCAAGGCGAAGGTCCATGGCATTGAAGAGTTTGATCGCA
The DNA here is from genome assembly GCA_029194725.1 of Nitrospira sp. Lineage (GTDB taxonomy): Bacteria > Nitrospirota > Nitrospiria > Nitrospirales > Nitrospiraceae > Nitrospira_D. The sequence goes on from JARFXQ010000004.1 coordinate 129,493, forward strand.
ACCTGGTAGGACCGTTGGTCGACGGCTTAGCCAAACAGGGTCCCTATCGTTTCCTCGTCATCTGTGATCACGCGGAAGATCCGCAGAGTCCGGCGTTCTATACGTTTGGTGAGGAGGGGGTGAAAGGATCGGAAACAGCCGGTCGTCGCTTCACCGAGGCCGATGCGCTTGCCGCGAACATGCCGGCTCGCGATGCGACCAAGTTCGTGAACAAGTTCTTCTCCAAAACCTGAGACCGATGGCGCTGGTCGTTCAAAAGTACGGTGGGACTTCCGTTGGAACGATTGAGCGCATCCACCTGGTTGCCGACCGGGTGGCGCACACGCAGCGGGAAGGGAATCAGGTCGTCGTCGTCCTTTCGGCGATGAGTGGGGAGACGGATCGGCTGATCAAGCTTGCACATGAAATAACCACTGTTCCGGACGAACGCGAATTGGACATGCTGCTCTCGACAGGAGAGCGGATTACCATTGCGCTTCTGTCGATGGATTTGCGTGGACGAGGGATCAATGCCCGGTCCTTTACAGGGCGCCAGGTCGGCATCATCACCGATAGTGCCCATACCAAAGCACGGATAGCACGGGTCACGGCTGATCGCATCAAGGAGGCCTTGAAGCAGGGCGTCTTGCCTGTCGTGGCCGGATTCCAAGGGATCAATGAACAATCTGACGTGACCACCCTCGGCCGCGGGGGGTCCGATCTTTCTGCCGTTGCTTTGGCGGCGGCACTAAAGGCCGATCGGTGCGTCATCTTCACCGACGTCGATGGTGTCTATACGGCCGACCCCAACATCGTGCCGGCGGCAAAACGGATCGACAAGATTGCGTATGAAGAGATGCTGGAGATGGCGAGTCTCGGTGCCAAAGTTCTGCAAACCAGATCCGTCGAGTTTGCGGCCAAGTTCAATGTCCCGATCGAGGTCAATTCCAGCTTCAAAGAAGGAAAGGGAACGCTCGTGACGAAAGAAGATGCGGACATGGAAGCGGCGGCCATCGCCGGCGTGACCGGAGACCGTAATCAAGCGAAGATTACGGTCATCGGAGTGCCGGATAAACCAGGGATCGCTGCGAGAATTTTTGGCCCTGTCGCCCAAGCTCATATCAACGTCGACATGATCATTCAGAACATGAGCCAGGCCGCCCTGACAGACCTCTCCTTCACTGTGCCGCGCGCCGACCTCAGGAAGGCCGTGCCGATCATTCAATCTGTCGCGAAAGACATCGAGGCCAAATCGGTTTCTGTGACTGAAGCGATCGCTAAGGTCTCGCTTATCGGGGTGGGTATGCGGTCGCACTCAGGTGTGGCGGCGAAAATGTTTGAGGTGCTGTCCCGCGAGGGGATCAATATCATGATGATTAGTACCTCGGAAATCAAAATCTCCTGTGTGATCGACGAGAAGTATCTCGAACTGGCCATGCGCTCCCTTCATTCGGCATTCGATCTCGATCGAGCCCAGTCCTGAAACGGTCCGGCGAAGATCTGCGGCTCGACAATCAACGCTCGTTCTCCAAGCCGTTGGGATGTGGTCTCTCTGGATGACTTCGTCGGTTGTATCAGTGAGTTCGATGTTCTTCGTGTGCTGCAGGCGGACGAGGATCTCAACCGTTGCCATGCAGTATCGGCTCTGTATTTCATCAAGGGGGTTCCAATTGACTGAGCAAAAGACGATCGCAGCATATTATAAAGAAGATCACGATCGCTTGGATGAGTTGTTCAAGATCTTTCAATCTTCCAAACGCTCGTACTTTGCCAAAGCCAAGGAAACCTTCAAGGAATTCAAAGTCGGACTCCAGCGGCATACCCTGTGGGAAGAGGAGCTGCTGTTCCCGATGTGGGAAAAGAAAACCGGCATGACCGAGGAGGGGCCGACGCCCGTAATGCGATTTGAGCATGGTCAGATCAGGCAGCTGCTTGACGCGATTCACCAAGAGGTGGAAGTACAGAATCTCGAGACCGATCAGGACGAGCAGGCGCTGATCAACCTATTGAGTTCTCATAATAGAAAGGAAGAGCGAGCCCTCTATCCCGCCATCGATAACGTGGTCGGTGCGGACGAGCGCGAGAAAGTCTTCAGCAACATGAACAGTATTCCAGAAGACCGGTACAATAGCTGTTGTAGTTACCACTGACAATCATCTCGTAGAAGGGAGGGGGACGTGACATGGACTAGGAGTGAACCTGGGCCAAGCTCTCGAACGTTTCTCAGCCGTGATGTGCTCGTCAAACTGACGGCCTCCTTCAGCCTGCTCTTCGTAAGCAGCCTGGGCACGAGCCTTGGGCCTCCATCCGATGACGCCCGGGCCGAGTCCTCAACCTCACAACCCACCGACAAACTTAAAGGCAATGTGATGCGAGGCCGTGAGATTTTCAACGGCAGGGGTTTGTGCTACTACTGTCATGGCATCGATGGGTACATTGGGAGAAGACCTAGACTGGAAGAGCATACCGTCGCGCTCATCGCAAGACTGAATCCACAGCCCCCCGACTTGCGGAATCCCGAGGCGCTGCATCTGAAAACCAACAAGGAGCGCGCCCGCGCCATCAGGGAAGGACATCCCGGGACCGGCATGTTTCCGGATACTACCATGACCGATCAAGACCTCGCCGATATGCTGCTCTACCTCGCACTCATCAGAAAAGATCCCCATCCGGAGCAGTAGCATGGGCAAGGAGTTCATTTTCCTGCTCAAGCCCGCTATGTTCACTGCCCATAACTTGCGATATACTCGATTTGCAGCAGGGGTGAAACATGTCCAAACCAATCCCTTCTCCACCTCCAGGATTCGACGAGCTGTCCGTCGATGAACGAATCGATTTCGTGCAGTCCCTTTGGGATCGCATTGCGGCAACCCCCGAGCAGGTTCCTGTCCCTGATTGGCATCGAAGAATCATTCGTGAACGACTAGAGTCGTATCAGGCAAGTCCTGGCGAAGGCCGATCATGGGCGGAGGTTCGGACAGAAATCACAGACAAGTTGCGGGATCGCTGATCTGACGGATAGCACGGCGACTCGTCGTCCAGCGCCAGTCGGACCTCGATATCCAAGCAGCCGTCTTGTGGTACGAAGATCAGCGATCTGGATTGGGCATGCGGTTTCTTAGTGAACTCGACGAACTCTTCCAGCGGATTGAAAGCAACCCAAAGCAGTTCCCGCAGTTAGAAGGCAAAGTCCGGCGAGCAGTTCTCCATCGTTTCCCCTATGGCGTGTATTTCGTCGAAGGCCAGGACGATGTTGCCATTCTGGCTGTACTCCATCTGCACCGAGCGCCGGATATGTGGAAGAGCAGGAACTAAAGATGAAAATCAAGAAAGTGCGCAGTCCCGTGTGTCTAACCCGGTGCGAGGCAAGTGGGACAAGTTCAGATTGGAAATGCTCATCACGCTTGAGGCGAGAATTGGTCGGAAAGTGCCGGTCGAGTTTGCAGGGTGATGGCCGCAGCGCAAGATGGCTCTAGAGCAGACCAAAAGCAATCGAGAAATTGAGACTTTTCGCCGGTTCATCAGTGCGTCGAGGATACGGATAGACCCCGCGACGATTGAAAAGCGTGAGCCGCCAGAACCCGATATCTTATGCACACATCTTGAAGAAGGTCCCCTAGCATTCGAGCTTGTCGAGATATGCGATTCAAACCGCGCAAAGTTCATGGCTACTGTGACTGAAGGTGGGGTGTATTATATGCGAACCGCCGATCCATCAGCGAAAATTATTCGAAAGAAACTACGGCGGAAGTATCAAACCGACTACCCCGTAGAATTGCTGTGCTATACCGATGGCCGAGTAATCACCCCCGCCAATGTCATTCTTCCTACCACCCGACCGTACCTAGCGTCCTGGGAAAGTATATTTCGCTGTGCGTGGTTATTGCGCCGCGGGCATGTTTATCGCGTATGGTCTGCTGATTAACAATGGGGTTCAACCGATGTCACAAGACCGCAGGCTTAGCTTGGGCGAACGGGTGTTAAGAATGTTCAGAAACATCGCTTTGCTCCTGTCAATTGTGCCAGGTACGGCGCTGGCTGCAGATTCAACCGGAAATTACATGGTTGGCGGCGGATCTGGCTCCGTCTTGTGTGGCGAATTTGTTAGAGCTCTAGAACAGGCAACAGCCAAAGGCGAAGGGACGATCGGATATGTAAACATCATGCAAGGTTTCACTATGTATCTACTTGGATTTCGGTCTGGCTATAACAAAGCAGCCACAGACACGTATGACATATTTTCTGGAATTGAAGAAAAGGGACTTATGAACCAGCTGGCGATTTACTGCAAAGAAAATCCAAAAACAAGGTTTGGGATAGCTGTATCGGCACTTGCTGAAAGAAATTATTCAACCAGAATCAGGGAATATGTCCCTTAACAATTCGTTGGGGTTCGCTGCTCCTAATTTTGCAACGCCAAAGCAGGCATCCTTCAAATCGTAGTTCAAAAATCGGTAGATCCAACTTGTATCCTCGCATCCACGATCCGGCAACCCTGGCCCGACGGGAGCGCGAAGATCGGATTCAGATCCAGCTCCATTGCTGTCCAAGATAGCCGAGACCGGGAGGGAGCCCACGTGATTCGATACGGATTTCGGACGGGTGATGATGGGATGTTCACGTTCGTATCTGCTGGTGCTGCCGAGATCATGCGAAGGCTAAGATGGCTTGAGGGTGATCCTGTTCCTGAGGTGGCGTGCTGAACGGTTTATCGAGCCAAACCATCAAATCGCGATGGGTGAATAAGTTCATGGGCAGCAGCGCCAGAGATTCGCCAAGCTCCAGCCGAAACGGGAGGACCGTTGCAGACAGCGCAGCGACAGCATCGCGATCAATGCAGTCCAAATCTTGGTCTTGACCGCGTTCGCCGAGGTGCCGACGCAGGGCTTGATCTTCAGGTTCTCTTTGAGCGCTTTGAGGAACAGCTCGATCTGCCAGCGATTCTTGTAGATGGCAGCAATGGTGGATGCGCCGAGGCAGTGGTGATTGGTGAGAAACACCAGGGTATCTCCCGTGTCTGCGCGGTCGCCTCCACCCGGCGCAGCATATGCGGACGCTTGTCGTGGGCCCCGGTGCCGATCAAGCGGATGGTCCGACCCTTGCGAATGTGCCGGTGTTGCGGCGGTTCATGCTCCTCGACCACCTCGAACTGGGCATTGTCCTTCAGGCGGGTGACAAAGAACACACCGGAATCGGTCCAATCGGCGAACAGCCGATAGTTGGTGTAAGCCCGATCATGCATCACGATAGTGCCAAGTGCGAAAGCGATTTGTCACCCGGCCTTGACATCAGCCACCTTGCCATCGGTGACGATGACGAAGCACGGCAGGGAGTCGTCATGGTCGAGCACCAGCTGCAGCTTGACCGCCCCTTTGGGGCGGCTGGACGGCGATGTCCAGGTGGGCCAGCTTGATTTCGCAGCTCCTCAGGCCGCCTGTTAATCTCGCGCAACGAATGGGCGCGGCCCAACTGATAGAACAGCATGCCCACAGACTAACTCCAGCTCGACAACCCCTTACTGCGATATGCGGGCCCCGTCTCGTTCACGATGTGCTCGAGGTCGGTAGGCGAGATGAGCTTGTGGATCTGACGGAACATGCTGCATGATGCGTTCAAGTTGGGTCTCCTACGGTTGGGTGCGGGTGGGTTTGGCGATTCACCAACAGCCTACACCAGTGGATGACCAAACGTCGGACGTTGTTTTGGACAAGAGTGACTTATTGTGACAGCGGATGGAGAATTCAAGACGAGCGGTTTAATCTCTGTACATTCACGGCATCATAGAGATTCATGGTCATGCCTCCGAAACCTTCAGAAGTTCGACAGATGTGTACGTAAACTTTTCTTTTACACCTAGTGATGGAGAAATCTATGAACAGTGGTAAAGGTGGTATTGATCCAAATACAATTCAGGCCATACGGGAATGTCTTGAAAGGCAATTTGTAGATATCAAGTTCGGTCAGACTATCAGGCCGACGTTTAGCTTTCACCACGGTGTCGAGAAGCAGTCTTGGCACTTAATCTTTAATGAACAGTTTTTAGCTGACCACACTTCTGCGGAGGAGTTGCAGCATTTCGTGGAAAACAAGGTGATCCCGAAGATCCTCAAGAATCCCGGTAAGCGAATTCAGATTTCGAAGTTGGGAGACATTACCGTCGAAGAGAAAAATCTTTCCTGACTTTCCTGCAGCGGGACAGAGGTACGCTCAAGGTTGACGAGTGGTCACTGCTCATCACCCCCTGCGGCGCGTTCAGCAAGACTTGAATTGTCAACGGTGCGCTCCCCTCTGCGCGATGGTTGACGAGCACATAAGCGCGCCGCTTCTCGCCGATCGCCTTCTTCACCAGGTCCACCATATCCCGTCGCATCTCTGGCAGCTCCCTCACGATTCTGTTGTAGGGCTCGGCGCGCATCTTGGCTTCCTCATAGGAGATCTTCAAGGGGGTCAGAAGTCGAAGGACGGTGAAGGGCGCCGTGAAGGACCCCATCCGCTGATGCTGGTCGGCCAAGGAGGGCATGTAGGACCAGTGGTTGCGGACGTGTGCGACCTCATGCGCCCCCAGCATCTGGCGATACGTCTGGGCCCACGAGCTCCGCTCAAGCCGATGTTGCCCTCACTGATAAACCAACCAATACGAATGCACCCCATCACGCTCCGCCAGCATTTGGCATTGCACCTCGGTCTGGCATGGAAGTTCGCGTGAACCCTGGGCGGTCACATCGTTCCCACGAGCATAATCCACAACGTATTCCTTGCCTGACGAGGAGCAGCCACTAAGCGGCAGGGTCAGCCACAGCAACGCGCCGAGCGCGAGTGCACCTTTGTACCCAGCGTGAAACCCATACCCCCCTTGGGATTGTATGAACACGAACATTGTCGCCTCCTCCTAGTGCGAGTGAACAAGAACAGGGTATTGACCAATGAGCCGGTGCATCGAAGTTCCATCCTGCCCTAACTTTCAGGAGTCCCAAATCCCGCATCTGTAGGGGGCTTAGCTGTCCTTCAAGTGAATGAGAAGATCACCGGGATGGAAGTCCGTACTGCAGGACCATACTCATCAGACGGGCAACTACGTCGTAGAGGCCAATCAGCTCCGGAGTGCAGTCAGCCCGTTTCACTCATAGGAAGAGTTCGGCGGGGACTGGATCGCCGTGGACGGGGAGGTACAGCCTGGGTCCAGCAATCCCGACCTTTTTGGTGGTGTGAGGTCGACGAGATGGGAGTATAAAGCGTGCGTTCATGACTCCTCTCCATCGGAATGAGACGGGTCATGAAAGTCAGAATCTTGGTTGTATCCGGTTGCGGAAGTGCGGATTTCTTGCCCTGTTTTACTCGGATTTGCCGAGCTAAGTGTTCGATCTTGTTGATGTGTCGATGGATCCGGTGCAATTCGAAGCCCGTCATCCACCCCATAACGCTAGGTAATCCAGCATGAACAGCGAAAGGCTACCGCGTCCGCAAGTTCCGCCTGGTCATCTCGATGTATTCCAGGTGCCCCAATTCAATTTGATTTGGACTGTAATGCACAATACACCCGCGCCCGGAATCAGGGCCGATGTAGATCGCCCCTACCCACGGCGCCCGAAGATAGAGGAACTTGGAAATCTCCAACTCAAACTGCTTCGTTTGGAAAAGCATATTGAGGCCTCTCCGTACCAGAGTCAATCGATCATCGTCTAGTGCGCTGCAATCTCATGCATGACCGGCTTGCCGCACTACCAGCACATCGTTCTCAACTCTTTGGGACTGGTCCGTTCAACCAGCTGGGGGACTTCTGAGCTAATGCGCATCTCCCCTACGGTGATGATTGAAGCATAACGTCACCGTCGGTAATGTCCAGCGCAAACGCTTCGTTTGCACCGATATCCGCATTGTGAAGCCTGCTTGCCCCGTTAAGTGAGCGACCCATCTGAAGATCCCTGACTCGATTAACGACCTCGATAACTGATGAAATCAGGGAAGAAGTCTCTTCAGGCGGCGCGGGCTCATCTATCCTATCGTCCGCTCATCTTCTCTGTGTTGCCGTTACCCATCCCTTCCGATAGAGTGGTCCTACGGAATCAGAGGGGCGATTAAATGGAATTCAGCTCGGTACGTGGTACGGAGTCGAAACTCCGTGTGAAGGTCTTGCCACGCGATGAGGCGCGTGAACACCTGATTGCGATTGCGGACATTCTTGCCAAGACGCTGGATACGACGATCAGAATTCCCGGTACGTCCTGGTTCATCGGGTTGGACCCTCTGTTAGGTCTCATTCCGGGCATCGGGGACGTCCTGGCCAATCTCATTGGAACGATCATCCTTGGGCTGGCCACGCGTTTAAGACTTCCACGGATTGTGCTGGCCCGCATGAGCCTGAATCTATTGATCAACGGGATGGTGGGCGCAGTTCCGATCTTGGGGGATCTCTTCTCAGTCTGGTTTCGGAGTCACACGAGAAACGCTGCCCTGCTGCGCGAGGCCGCGATGAAGCCGGATCGCGAAACCCATGCCGATTGGTTTTACGTGGTCGGAATCATAGGAGCCACAGCAGCCCTCTTGATAGCGACGATTGCTTTCGTGGTCTGGCTAGTCATCAAGTTATGGAAGGCGGTTGTGGGTGGATAGGAAAGAGAAGTCGAGTGTGGTATACAACGAACCTTTCTGAGTGACTATGTTGACGAATACCTCCTTCGCATAGCTCCATGGAACGAGAAGTCAAAACCTATGTGTTGAAGCGGCCTGCTGAGGAGGCAGTCCCGCGCAAGTTATCCATCAACTATGCTGCTGCGCTGAATCTCCAGCAACTGGCTGCGGTGACGGCGGGCGATGGTCCATCGTTAGTTATTGCAGGGGCTGGGAGCGGAAAGACACGCACATTGGTTTACCGTGTGGCCTATCTGATTGATTCCGGGGTGGATCCCTCAAATATTCTTCTCCTCACGTTCACGCGCAAGTCCGCGCAGGAAATGTTGGAGCGCGCCGGTGATCTGATCGGAACGAGTAGTCATCGGGTTTGTGGTGGGACGTTCCACTCGGTGGCCAATCTCTTGCTGCGTCGGTATGGCCGATCGATCGGCATCGAGCCTGGATTCACAATCTTGGATCGTGGCGATGCGGAGGATCTCATCGCGCTTGTGCGGGCGCAACTGGGGCTCAACGAAAAGGACAAGCGGTTTCCCCGCAAGGGGACCATCATGGAAATGTTCAGCAAGAGTGAGAACACGCTGTGCAGTCTCGACGAGATCATTCTGGAAGAGTTCAACCATTTCGCGGATCACTCGGAGGATCTTGGGCGACTTCTGAAGGCCTATCAAGCCGCGAAGCGTCAGAAGCAACTGTTGGATTACGACGATCTACTGGTCCTGTTGCGGCAGCTGCTGTTGCTGGACGAGGCGGCTCGCGCGAACATTTCCCGTCAATATCGATACATCCTCGTTGATGAGTATCAGGATACGAATCGGTTGCAGGCCGAAGTCATCCGCCAGATGGCCACGACGCATCAGAATGTGATGGTAGTCGGAGACGATTCTCAATCGATCTATGCGTTTCGAGGCGCGACCTTTAAGAACATTATGGATTTTCCGACGCTGTTCCCCGGCACGACGATCTATAAACTCGAAGAAAATTACCGCAGCACCCAGCCGATCTTGAATTTGGCCAACTGCATCATCGAGGAGGCGGCGGAGAAGTATACGAAACGTCTCTTTACAAGAAAGATTGATGGGCCGCTCCCTGCTCTGGTGGAAGCAGCAGGGGAAAATGCCCAATCGCGCTTCATCGCGCAGAAGATCCTGGAGCTTCGGGAAGAAGGTGTGCCGCTGGCTGAGGTCGCAGTCCTGTTTCGTTCGAGCTTCCATTCATTTGATCTGGAAATCGAACTCTCCCGCAAGGGATTGCCCTTCATCAAGCGTGGTGGTGTGAAATTTATCGAGACAGCCCATGTCAAGGATCTGCTGGCGCATGTGCGGGTCGTTGCTAATCGGTTTGATACCGTCAGCTGGCATCGCGTGCTAATGCTGGTGGAAGGTGTAGGACCGAAGAAAGCTCAAGATCTACTCGCGGCGATCATGAAGACTGAACGACCATTTGACGTCCTCTGCGGGGTGAGCGGCCGTTCTGGGAAAGGGCTCAAAAATTTGGCCAATACGTTGGAGGTTCTGGCTGGGCCGGATGAGCGACCACCCGCCGAACAGGTCAATCATATCTATGAGTACTACCTTCCGATTCTCAAGGACCAGTACGACGATTACCCGAAGCGCACGAGGGATCTCGATCATCTGCATACGATTGCTGAGAACTACACCGGCATTGACGAGTTTCTCGCCGATCTGGCGCTGGAACCGCCGGACGGCAGTGCGGTGGATGTGGAGGCGTCTGAGCGTGACAATGAACGGCTGGTGCTCTCGACGATTCATTCGGCGAAGGGATTGGAGTGGCAATGCGTCTTTGTGATTTGGGTGGTGGACGGCAGGTTTCCATCGGCCTATTCCTTTCTCACTGGTGATGAATTGGAAGAAGAGCGGCGGTTATTCTATGTGTCTGTCACCCGGGCCAAGCGGCATTTGTTTCTAACGTACCCTATCAACGTGTATGACAAGACCAGCGGGATGTTGCTTTCGAAGCCATCACGGTTTTTGGATCATGTGTCGTCGGACCTTCTTGATACACTGGCCTTGGTAGAGGAAGGTGGACGAGAAGCCTGGGGGATTGAGCGAGAACCGTATTATTGATCGCGGGTCTTCGGTCGCACATCATTCTTCACGCCTGTATGACTCACCTCGCAACCCGATTGTTCCTGTTGTGGTGCTGTTGGTCCGGTCCGTCCTTTCTCACCGAGATCGCCGTTGCAGGCCTCAATGAAGACGCCAGTGTCGAACAAACGTGGGCACGTCTCCTCGCTGAGGCGAAACGCTTACAGTTACCAACGAAGTTTCTAAAGACGCTCCCACCGGACTTTATTCATTTTGACTTCGATGATCTTCGGACCTACGCCGCTGAGTACCATCCCGGCGAACACCGGATGGTTCTCAATCGTTCGTTGTCCTTCAATGCCGCCGGAAGGACGCTCAGGCCTCTCGGCAAGATGACGCACAGGGAATTGGCAGTGCTTTACCACGAGCTATTCCATGCCTACATGGATTACCTCGAAGCTGTTGAAGCGCCATCCGCCGAGGCTGGTCACCGTTCAGAGCCGCTTCTGCATTTCGCGAGAGAACAGCAGGCCTGTCGCTATGCAGAGGTGGAGATCGCTCCGCTTGCTCTGCGAAAGGGTGAGACGGAATTACGCTATTTGACACAGGCAGAATCGTGGGAAGCGCTGAACGAAACATGGGCGGTCTTTATCGGCTGGGCGGTCTGGAATCAGCTTGAAGCGCGGCGCAAGATCGGGAAATCAATGGTTCACGAACGGGAGCAAGACAATCAATGGATAGGGCGATTCAAAACGGCATTTGAGAATGGAGACTTTCGAGGGTACTATGTTCCGGAAGATCCGGACGAACGGCGCCTCGCTCAGAAGCGATATTTGGCCAAACCATCGCAATTGACGTTGAAAGAAGCGATGATTTTGATGAAACAAGTCCTGGGTTTTCAACGAGAATTTATTGAAAGGGTCCAAATGTCATTTGGATCATCCAGGACATCTGCCTGTTAGACTCTCGATGGAGGAGCGATTCAAAAAGTGCTTGAGCTGAATTCCCCTCTTGACATGACGAAAGTTCATCAATAGAATCCGACATTTCGTAATCTAACCTATCCGAGCACTTCAACGAATCAATCTCTTGAGGATTGAGGAAGAAAGCGGTGCACGCGTAGGCCTATGTGTCTTTGTTGAGCGGTTGACCGACGAGAACGTCCGCTACGTGTGCTGCGTTTGGTTTGTATAGAACAATTGAAACATTGCGGGCAGGTACCCAAGTGGCCAAAGGGGGCAGACTGTAAATCTGCTGGCTTATGTCTTCCAAGGTTCGAATCCTTGCCTGCCCACCAAAGAGAGCAGGTAAGTGCTGAGTAGGGAGTGTTGAGTCCTGAGTGCGAAAACGGTTCACGAATTCAAGTCTCAGTCCTCAGCAATTCGATGCTAAAGAGAGGCGGGCGTAGCTCAGTGGTAGAGTTCCAGCCTTCCAAGCTGGCTGTCGTGGGTTCAAATCCCATCGCCCGCTCCAAACCGAGCTTGCTCGACCCGGAGCGCTAGAGAATTGAGCGCGACGGGAGAAAGCCAACAGTGTTGATGGCCCACGTAGCTCAGTTGGTAGAGCACGTCCTTGGTAAGGACGAGGTCACGCGTTCAATCCGCGTCGTGGGCTCCACCCCAAGCGTGCTCGTACCGCGAGTCATGAACATGAAATGGTTCTCGGCGAGCGGATAGACACCTTACGTGTTTGGGGTCGACCGGATAAGGGCCTCAAGTGTGAGTTCTTGGGTTGAATAAGCTTGCTCACGCCCTCGCCTCTGAATGTGCGGGGGCGAGATAGAGAGGGGTGACACATGGCGAAGGCGAAATACGAGCGGAAGAAGCCGCACGTGAACATTGGGACGATCGGGCACGTGGACCACGGGAAGACGACGTTGACGGCGGCGTTGACGAAAGTGTGTGCGGACAAGGGGATGGCGAAATTCATCAGTTATGACGAAGTGGCCAAGGCTTCGGAGAGCCAAGGGCGGCGGGACGCGACCAAAATCATGACCATCGCCATCAGCCATGTGGAGTATGAGACGGACCAGCGGCATTATGCCCACGTCGATTGTCCGGGCCACGCCGACTACGTGAAGAACATGATCACGGGGGCGGCGCAGATGGATGGGGCGATTCTGGTGGTGAGCGCGGCGGACGGGCCGATGCCGCAGACCCGCGAGCACATCCTCTTGGCTCGGCAAGTGGGGGTGCCCTACATCGTCGTGTTCTTGAACAAGGCTGATAAGGTTGATGACAAAGAGCTCTTGGAGTTGGTGGAATTGGAAGTGCGGGAGCTGCTCACGAAGTACGGGTTCCCCGGGGACAAGACGCCGATCATCCAGGGCAGTGCGCTCAAGGCGATGGAAGGCGATGGCGGGCCGCTGGGAGTGCCCAGCATCGTGAAGCTGTTGGAGGCGGTGGATACGTACATTCCGACGCCGCAGCGGCCGATTGACAAGCCGTTTCTCATGCCGATCGAAGACGTGTTTACCATCAGCGGGCGGGGCACGGTGGTGACGGGGCGCTGTGAGCGGGGCATCGTGAAGGTGGGCGATGACATCGAGATCGTGGGCCTGCGGCCCACGCAGAACACGGTGGTGACGGGGGTGGAGATGTTCCGCAAGGTGCTCGATGAGGGGCAGGCGGGGGACAACATCGGCGTGCTGTTGCGGGGGACCAAGAAGGAAGACGTCGAGCGGGGGATGGTGCTGTCGAAGCCGAAGACGATCACGCCGCATACGAAGTTCAAGGCGGAGATCTATGTGTTGACGAAGGAAGAAGGGGGGCGGCATACGCCGTTTTTCAACGGGTATCGGCCGCAGTTTTACTTCCGGACGACCGACGTCACCGGGGTGGTCCAGCTGAATCCGGGGGTGGAGATGGTGATGCCGGGGGACAACGTGAGTGTGACGGCGGAGTTGATCAGTCCGATCGCGATGGATCAGGGGTTGCGGTTTGCCGTGCGCGAGGGCGGCAAGACGGTCGGCTCGGGCGTCGTCACGGAAATTTTGGCGTAGGGAAGCTGACAGGCGGACAGGAGTCAGCCTGACGCGGAAGGTCCTGTGCGTGTCGGCATGCAGTTCCGTCAGCTGATATCGGGGAGAAAGAGATGCGTGAAATCATCGACATGGCTTGTACGCTCTGCAAACAACGGAATTACTCGTCCATGAAGAACAAGAAAAACGATCCGGATCGGTTGGAGCGCAACAAATTTTGTAAGTTTTGCCGAAAGCACACGCCTCACAAGGAAGTGAAATAGAGTTCTGAGTGCTGAGGTGAGATATGAGTGTTGAGTATTGGAATCGACAAGCGAAAACTCGATCCTCAGCACCCGTTACTCCGCACTGAGAGGAGAGGGGCATGGTGTTAATGGCAGCACATCGGTCTCCAAAACCGAGAGTCTGGGTTCAAATCCTAGTGCCCCTGCCATACAGAGCTTGCTCGACCGCGAAGTTTATGATGGCTCTTGCCGAGCGGATAAAACACCGCTTGAGGGTTCTATGAGTACGAATCAAGCTTGCTCGTGCCAGGCGCCATCGTATGGATCGTGGCGTCTGGATAGACTCCTCGGTGGGTTGGTCTAGCTATGAATGTTTGAGCAGCCAGGTGGTTGAGAACAGAGGTCGACGGAATAAAACCCGCGGGTGTTTAGGACGAAGGAACGGAGTCGCTGATGTTTAAGCGCATGACGGAGTCGGTTCGGCTGTTCGTGACGGACGTGCGAGCAGAGCTAAAAAAAGTGTCATTTCCGAGTCGAGCGGAAACTATCGGCTCAACGACAGTGGTGATCGTGTTCTGCATCTTGATGTCGGTATATTTGTCGGTCGTTGACTCATTCCTCTCATGGTTGGTCGGCAAGTTCATCTAAGCCTGCCGAGAAGAGGCAAGTGACATTCAGTGGTAATTCATCGAAGACCTGAGGGTGGTGCATGACAAAGAACTGGTACGTCATCCATACGTACGCTGGTTTTGAGGGGCGAGTAAAGACCAGCCTCATGGAGCGTGCGAATCAAATGGGGCTTGTCGAGAAGGTCGGGCAGGTGCTTGTTCCGACGGAGGACGTGATTGAAATTAAGGACGGAAAACGGCGGACCTCTCGGCGCAAGTTCTTCCCCGGCTATGTCCTCGTGGAGTTGGAGTCTCCATTGGAGGATGAGACTTTGCAGATGATCAAGGAGACACCGAAAGTTACAGGATTTGTCGGTGGAGGCGCGGTTCCGACTCCTCTGACCAATGAGGAAGTGGAGTCTTTGCTCAAGCAAGTCGATGCGGGACAGGCTGAGCCTCGGGAGCAGATCAAATTTATCAAAGGTGACAATGTTCGCATCATCGATGGCCCCTTCCTTGGTTTCAACGGCGTGGTGGACGAAGTCGATCAGTACCATAGTCGGGTAAAGGTGATGGTGAGTATCTTCGGCCGGTCGACCCCGGTTGAATTAGGCTTCTTGCAGGTTGAACGGATTTAGGCTGATCAATCCGTGTCAGTGCTGGTCATGATTGAGGCCTGAACATTGATTTCCAGTCGCGAAGGAGAAAGAGAACGAAATGGCGAAGGAAGTTTCGGCACAGATCAAGTTGCAAATTCCGGCGGGCAAGGCTAATCCTGCTCCTCCTGTCGGCCCCTCCTTGGGTCAGCATGGAGTCAATATTATGGAGTTTTGCAAGCAGTTCAATGCCAAGACCCAGAAGGAAGGGGACAGTATTATCCCCGTCATCATTACCGTCTACAAGGACCGTACCTTCAGCTTCATCATGAAGACCCCTCCGGCCTCGGATCTCCTGAAGAAGGCCGCCGGCATCATTAAAGGATCCGGTGTGCCGCAGAAGGATAAAGTTGGGAAAATCACCAGAGAGCAGTTGAATGAAATTGCGCGGAAAAAGATGGCCGATCTGAACGCGGCGGATGTGGAGGGGGCGGCAAAAATCATCGAAGGGACTGCCCGTAGCATGGGAGTTGTCATTCAAGGCTAATTTCGAGATCGAAGGAGCGTCCGGCTATGGGGAAAAAAATGAATGCGGCCGTCAAGAATGTCGAGCCGCGCGTCTATGGGTTGCGTGAGGCCGTTGAAGCCGTCAAGCGATCGGCCTATGCGAAGTTCGACGAATCGGTCGATCTCGCGCTCAGGCTGGGCATCGATCCGAAGCGCTCGGATCAACTGGTTCGAGGGACGGCTTCGCTTCCCCACGGAACGGGGAAAACGGTTCGTGTTCTGGTGTTTGCCAAAGGCGAAAAAGAGCAGGAGGCGCGGCAAGCGGGGGCCGACTATGTTGGAGCCGACGACTTGATGGAAAAAATCAAGGGTGGCTGGATGGATTTCGATTGCGCGATTTCCACGCCGGACTTGATGGCCTCCGTCGGAAAGCTCGGTAAAGTGCTCGGGCCTCGTGGGCTGATGCCGAATCCGAAGACCGGCACCGTGACCTTCGAAGTCGGTAAAGCGGTCGGCGACATCCGGAAGGGGCGTGTGGAGTTCAAGGTTGAAAAGGCCGGGATCGTGCACGTCCCGATCGGGAAGGTATCATTCGATCCGGCGAAGCTGTATGACAATGCATCGGCCATCATCGAATCCGTCATCAAGGCGAAGCCCAGCTCATGCAAAGGGCGTTATCTCAAGAGTGCCACGATTGCAAGCACGATGGGCCCTGGTGTGAAACTGGATACCGTTGCCCTGACGAAGCAGTGGGGATGAGCAGCGCGTTTGACGTAATTGGCCGGATGCGGTGCGTCGAACAGATGACGATTAGGGACTAGCGACCAGAGGGGAAGCAATGAAGAAGGAAGAGAAGGTTACGGCGGTGGCGGAGTTGACCGAAAAATTCTGTCGCGCGCGGCTGGCTATCTTGACGGAATGCGTCGGCCTTCCGGTCAACGAGGTCACCGAGTTGCGCAAGCAGCTCCGCGGGGCCAAGGCGGAATATCGAATCGTGAAGAACACGCTCGCGGCGCGTGCCGCCGAGGGGACGATATTGGCCGGACTCAAGGCGCATCTCAAGGGTCCGACCGGTGTTGTCATCGGTTATGACGATCCGGTGTTGCCGACAAAGGTGCTGAGAGAATTCATCGGCGCGGAGAAGCGCGAAGCTAAGATTCGGATGACGGCCGGTGTGCTGGAAGGAAAAATCCTCCAGCCGGCTGAGCTGGTCGCCGTTGCAAAGCTGCCGAAGAAAGAAGCGCTCGTCGCCATGTTGCTGTCGGCCATGCAGGGCCCGATTCGTGGCGTGGTCTACACATTGGGCGCGGTCTTGTCGAAGTTTGTGCGAGTCGTTGCAGCCATTCAAGATAAACGGAAAGGAGAAGGGGACATGCCGGCTACTGAAGGAAAATTATCACAAGAAGAATTGATCAAGGCGATCGAAAGCATGAGCGTGCTCGATCTGGCCGAACTGGTGAAGGGACTTGAGGCGCGGTTTGGCGTCACAGCGGCGGCGCCGGTCGCGGTGGCGGCGGCTCCAGCGGCGGGTGGTGGCGCAGCTGCTCCTGCTGAAGAGAAGACGGCATTCGACGTCATTCTCGCGTCGGCACCGGCCGACAAGAAAATCCAGATCATCAAAGTGGTGCGGGAGCTGACGAGTCTCGGCCTGAAGGAAGCGAAGGATCTTGTGGAAGGTGCGCCGAAACCAGTCAAGACCGGGGTGCCCAAAGAAGAAGCCGATACGACGAAGAAGAAGCTCGAAGAGAGCGGTGCTAAGGTCGAGATCAAGTAAAGCCGTCATCGGTCACTGGCCAATCGTCCGAAACTCGGTTGTAGTATCCCCGATGACCGAAGACCATTAACCTCTGTTCACCGCCAACCAGCGTGGAGGAGTAGGAATGTCCGAAACGACGCTACAAGAATTCGTCGAACGGAAAGATTTTTCTCGCATCCGGACCAATATCGATATTCCGGATCTGATCGAAATTCAGAAGCGCTCTTACGAGGAGTTTTTACAATTCGAGGTTGAATCGGAGCGTCGGAAGGATCACGGATTGCAGGCGGCGTTGGCCAGCGTGTTTCCGATTCCGGATTATAACAACACGGCCGTGCTCGAATTTTCGAGCTATACGTTGGGGACGCCGAAGTACGACGAACGCGAATGCCTGGAGCAGGGGATGACCTTCGCCGTTCCGTTGAAGTTGCGCGTCCGTCTGGTGGTGCTCGACAAGGAGGATAAGGGGCCTCGCAAGAAAGTGCTCGACGTGCGTGAGCAGGAAGTCTATGTCGGTGAATTGCCCCTCATGACCGAACGAGGGACCTTTCTCGTCAACGGGACCGAGCGAGTCGTCGTCAGTCAGCTTCATCGATCGCCGGGCGCGTCGTTTACGCATGACAAGGGCCGAACCCATGCGAGCGGCAAGGTGTTGTACTCGGCTCGAATTATTCCCTATCGGGGCTCGTGGCTCGATTTTGAGTTCGATGCCAAGGATATTCTCTATGTGCGGATCGATCGCCGTCGGAAAATGCCGACCACCATTCTGTTGAAGGCCTTCGGTTTTTCGAGCGACGACCTGCTGAAGATGTATTACCCTGTCGAAGAAATTCGCGTGTCTAAGGGAAAGATGTTCCGCAAACTGGACCCGGAAATCCACCACGGACTTCGGTGTTCCGTCGAGGTGACGGACAAGGGTGGGAAAGAGCCGTTGGTGCGGGAAGGGGCCAGGCTGACGAAAGGCCTGATTGCCAAGCTGAAGGCCTCGGGAGTGAAGGAGATCCCTTTACTGCCAACGGAGTTGGTGGGGCGTGCGGTTCTCACCGAATTGGTCGACTCGAAGCAGAACCAGCTGGCGGAGAAAAATCAGCGATTGACGGCGGAGATCGTTGAGCAGATCGCCGAAAGCGATGTCGAGGAATTCAAGGTCATTTATCTGGACATGGCGACCGCGACGCCCGTGATTCTTGACACCTTGGAGATGGAGAAAATCGGTTCGAAGGAGGAAGCGATGGTCGAAATCTACCGTCGCCTCCGTCCGGGGGAGACGCCGTCGGTCGACACGGCGAGAGCATTGTTCGACAACCTATTTCTGAATTCCAAGCGCTACGATTTATCTCCGGTCGGCCGGCTCAAGTTGAATAAGAAGCTTGGTCTAGACTTGCCGCTCGATCAGCGCACCTTGACCGCTCAGGATATCGTGGAAGTCATCCGTTACCTGGTCAATCTGAAGATCGGTAAAGGGGAAATCGACGACATCGATCACTTGGGTAATCGCCGTGTGCGATCCGTCGGCGAACTCCTTGAAAATCAATTCAGGCTGGGCTTGGTGCGGATGGAGCGAAGCATCAAGGAGCGCATGAATCTGCTTGATATGGAAACGGTGCTGCCGCACGACTTGATCAATGCCAAACCGGTTGTCGCGGCCGTCAAGGAGTTTTTCAGCAGCAGCCAGCTGTCTCAGTTCATGGATCAAACCAACCCTCTGGCTGAAATCACGCATAAACGGCGCCTGTCGGCTCTTGGTCCAGGCGGGCTCACGAGGGAGCGGGCCGGGTTCGAAGTTCGAGACGTGCATCCGTCCCACTATAGTCGTATTTGCCCGATCGAGACGCCGGAAGGCCCCAATATCGGATTGATCACATCGCTGGCGACTTACGCACGGATCAACCAGTTCGGCTTCATCGAGGCACCGTATCGGAAAGTCGTCAAGGGACGAGTGACTGATGAAATCGAGTTTCTCTCGGCGATCGAGGGTGACAAATATATCATCGCCCAAGCCAACTCAAAGTTGGATGGGGCGGGCAGGCTGATATCGGAAACCGTCTCCTGTCGTCACGGTGGAGACTTTGTCTTGGCCACTCCGGATAAGATTGAATACATGGACGTGTCACCGAAGCAAGTAGTGAGCGTGGCGACCGCGCTCGTGCCGTTCCTGGAGCATGACGACGCCAACCGTGCGCTGATGGGTTCAAACATGCAGCGTCAGGCGGTTCCCTTGGTGACATCGGAGGCACCTTTGGTTGGGACCGGGATGGAAGCGGTGGTCGCGCGAGACTCCGGGTATGTTATCCAGGCTCGTCGCGCCGGGGTTGTGGAAAGCGTCGATGCTACCCGCATCGTAGTCCGGGCCGATTCAAAGGACGGCAAGAGAGGGAAAGATTCCGGACTGGACGTCTATGACCTGATCAAATTCCAGCGCTCGAATCAAAATACCTGCATCACCCAGACCCCCGTGGTTCGCCTCGGTCAGCCGGTCAAGAAGGGACAGGTGCTTGGAGATGGGCCGGCGATTGACCATGGAGAACTCGCGCTGGGCAAGAACGTCCTCGTGGCGTTCATGCCCTGGGGCGGTTACAACTTCGAGGACGCCATATTACTCAGCGAAAAATTGGTCCGAGAGGACGCCTTCACCTCGATCCACATCGAAGAGTTTGAGGTAGAGGCCCGGGATACCAAGCTGGGGAAGGAGGATGTGACGCGGGATATCCCTAATGTTGGAGAAGAGGCGCTGAGAAATTTGGATGAAAGCGGGATCATCCGCATCGGTGCCGAAGTGAAGCCGGGCGATATTTTGGTCGGAAAAGTGACGCCCAAAGGCGAGACTCAACTGACCCCAGAAGAAAAGCTGCTCCGGGCGATCTTCGGCGAGAAGGCCGGCGATGTAAAGGATACATCGCTAACTGTGCCTCCGGGAGTGGAAGGGATCGTGGTCGATGTCAAAATCTTCTCTCGCAAAGGTCTCGACAAAGATGAGCGATCGAGGAGCATCGAGACGGACGATCAAATGAAATTGCAACGGGATCACCATGAAGAGTTGCGGATCATCGACGAAGAAAAGACGAAGAAGATTCGGAAGCTATTGCTCGGCAAAGTGGTCGGTCGCGATCTGATGGACCCTGAGGGCGGCGACGTCATCTTGAAGAAGAAGGGTAAACTGACGGCGGAGGTCCTTCGGCGATTGCCCGACGATACGGTGCGACACATCATCCTGAGCGATCCTGATGAGCAAAAAGAGCTGGAGGATGTCGAGCGACGGGCGAAGGAGCAGATCGAAATCCTCCAGACGTTGTACGACGAAAAAGTGGGGCGCTTAAAGCGAGGGGATGAGTTGCCCCCCGGAGTCATCAAGCTCGTGAAGGTCTACATCGCGATGAAGCGCAAAATTCAGGTCGGGGACAAAATGGCCGGTCGGCACGGCAATAAAGGTGTCGTGTCTCGGGTCCTTCCTGAAGAAGATATGCCCTATCTACCGGATGGGACTCCGGTAGAAATCGTGCTGAACCCTTTGGGTGTGCCGTCCCGTATGAACGTCGGCCAAATTCTGGAGACTCATCTCGGATGGGCGGCGAAGGCCTTGGGCATCCAAGTGGCCAGCCCCGTATTCGATGGCGCCGCGGAGAAGGAAATTAAGGATCTGCTGAAGAAGGCCAAGTTGCCGGTGAGCGGCCAATCTCAACTCATTGACGGAAAGACAGGTGAGCCGTTCGGCAGTCCGGTCACTGTCGGGTACATGTACGTGCTGAAGCTCCACCATCTGGTGGACGACAAGATCCACGCACGGTCCATCGGCCCGTATTCTCTCGTGACACAACAGCCTCTGGGCGGCAAAGCTCAATTCGGAGGACAGCGGTTGGGAGAAATGGAAGTCTGGGCGTTGCAGGCCTATGGTGCGGCATCGACCCTCCAAGAGTTCCTTACCGTCAAATCAGACGATGTGCCGGGTCGATCGCGCATGTATGAAGCGATTGTCAAAGGTGAGCCGTTCCTCGAACCCGGGTTGCCGGAGTCATTCAATGTCTTGGTGAAGGAACTGCAGAGCCTGGGACTTGATGTAGAGTTGGTCAAAACGCAGGACTAACCGCTTGTGTGCCGGTCGAAGGCCGGCATCAGAGGAGGTCATTACCTTGGAAGGCGTATATACATTGTTTGAAAAGCAACGCGATTCGGTGTCGTTCGATTCGATGCGAATTCGCATTGCATCGCCCGAGAAAATCCGATCGTGGTCCTATGGCGAAGTCAAGAAGCCGGAAACGATCAACTATCGGTCGTTCAAGCCGGAGAAAGACGGGCTGTTTTGTGCCAAAATCTTCGGTCCTACCAAGGACTGGGAGTGCAATTGTGGAAAATACAAGCGCATGAAGCACCGTGGGATCGTGTGTGACAAGTGCGGTGTTGAGGTGATTCAATCAAAGGTTCGACGCGAGCGGATGGGGCATATCGAGCTGGCTGCCCCAGTCGCCCATATTTGGTTTCTGAAGGGTGTCCCGAGTCGGATCGGTACCCTGCTGGATATGAGCCTCAAACAGCTCGAGAAAATTCTTTATTTTGAAAGTTATGTGTGTGTGGATCCAGGCTCAACCGATCTGACGGAGAAAGAGTTGGTGCCGGAGGACAAGCTGCGCACCCTTGTTTCTGAGTTCGGTTCGAGCGGGTTTAAGGTCGGAATCGGTGCGGAGGCCATCCGTGACTTACTGAGGAAGATCGAGATCAATGCGCTGTGGGACGAATTGCAGGTCAAAGCAAAAGCGTCGACTTCGGCAGCCATGAAGAAGAAGTACGCCAAGCGCTTGAAAGTGTTGGAGGCGTTCCGCAAATCCGGGAATAAACCGGAGTGGATGATCATGGATGTCATTCCGGTGCTGCCTCCGGAGTTACGCCCACTGGTTCCTCTCGATGGAGGGCGGTTTGCCACGTCCGATCTGAACGACCTCTACCGTCGCGTCATCAATCGAAATAATCGGTTGAAACGATTGATGGAGTTGAAAGCGCCGGGGGTCATCATCAGGAACGAGATGCGGATGTTGCAGGAAGCGGTCGATGCTCTCTTCGACAACGGCCGCCGCGGACGTGCGATTCGTGGCCCGAACAAGCGCCCGCTGAAGTCCTTGAGCGACATGCTGAAGGGAAAGCAGGGCCGGTTCCGGCAGAACCTGCTCGGGAAGCGCGTCGATTATTCGGGCCGTACCGTGATCGTCGTCGGTCCGGAGTTACGCCTCCATCAGTGCGGGTTGCCGAAGAAAATGGCGTTGGAACTGTTCAAGCCGTTCATCTTTCACAAGCTGGAGTCCAGAGGCGCGGCAACCACCATTAAGAGCGCCAAGCGGCTGGTCGAAAAAGAGCGGCCGGAGGTCTGGGATGTCCTCGATGAAGTGATCCGAGAGCATCCGGTATTGCTGAATCGCGCCCCGACACTTCATCGGTTGGGGATTCAAGCGTTTGATCCCGTCTTGGTCGAGGGCAAGGCGATCAGATTGCATCCGCTCGTCTGCGCGGCGTTCAACGCGGACTTCGATGGCGATCAGATGGCGGTGCATGTGCCCTTGTCCGTCGAGGCACAGGTTGAAGCGCGGGTTCTGATGATGTCGATCAACAACATTCTCTCGCCGGCCAACGGCAGACCGATCGCGGTTCCGTCGCAGGATATGGTGTTAGGCTGCTATTGGTTGACGAAAGAGCGGATAGGCGCCAGGGGCGAGGGAAAGGTGTTTGGGTCCCCTGAAGAAGTCCGGATTGCCTTTGATGCAAGGGAAGTGGAGGAGCACGCGCGGGTCAAGGTGCGCCTCGCTGGTTCGCTGGTGCAGACGACCGTCGGGCGAGTCTTGCTGTCAGAAATTCTTCCCCAAGGCTTGCCGTTCGGGAATGCGAACAAGCTCATGACCAAGAAGGAGATGACGAAGCTCATCGATGCTGTGTACCGGCAGACTGGTCATCGTGATACTGTCGAGTTTCTGGATAAGATCAAAGACATTGGTTTTGCCTACGCGACGAGAGCCGGTTTGTCGATCTGCATCGACAATATGCATATCCCGAGCAAGAAGGAAGATTTCATCGGCAAAGCACAGCGCGAAGTGAACGAGATCGAGAAGCAGTATTCAGAAGGCCTGATCACGAACGGCGAACGGTACAACAAGGTGATCGACATTTGGGCGCACGTCACCGAGCAGGTGGCCAACGAGATGATGAAGGAACTTGGCGCCGGAGGTGACCCGGCGAAGGCTGAATCGTTCAACCCGATCTTCATGATGGCCGATTCCGGTGCCCGCGGCAGTTCGCAACAGATTCGACAGTTGGGCGGCATGCGCGGACTGATGGCCAAACCGTCCGGTGAGATCATTGAGACGCCGATCACCGCCAATTTCCGTGAGGGGTTGACGGTGCTGCAGTATTTCATCTCCACCCATGGTGCTCGTAAGGGTCTTGCCGATACGGCTCTGAAAACAGCCAATTCAGGTTATCTGACTCGTCGATTGGTCGATATCGCACAGGACGTCATCATCAATGAATTCGATTGTGGAACGCGTGACGGTATTACTGTTAGCGCCTTGGTCGAAGGCGGTGAAATCATCCAACCACTGGAGGAGCGCGTCCTTGGCCGATTAGCGGCAGAGGATATTCGTGACCCCGTCACGGGGGAAATCATCGTGTCTTGGAACGAAGAGATTAACGAAGAGTTAACGAAATCGATCGTTGAGGCCGGAGTCGACCGTGTGAAGATTCGGTCCGTGTTGACCTGTCAATCCCCGCGTGGTGTGTGTCGTGCCTGTTACGGCCGCGATCTGGCACGAGGACGGCTGGTGGAAAAGGGCGAACCGGTCGGCGTCATTGCCGCCCAGTCAATCGGCGAGCCGGGCACACAGTTGACAATGCGGACCTTTCACATCGGCGGGACGGCGAGTAAGGTCGTCGAGCAAACGGTGCTTGAGGCGAAGCATGCCGGGCGAATTAAGTTCATGAGTTTTGATGCCAAAAAGAATGCCGATATCCACAACGCCGGTATCGCGGTGCGGAATAAAGAGGGTGAATGGGTCGTGATGAATCGCAATACGAAGGTTGCGATTGTCGATGACAGTGGACGGGAACGTGAGAAGTATCCCGTGGTGTATGGGGCCAAGATCAAGATTAAAGACGGCGATCCGGTGGTCGTCGGCCAGAAATTAGTCGAGTGGGATCCGTACTCGCTGACGATCTTAACGGAGGTCGGCGGGAGGGTGGCGTACGGTGATATCGTCGAAGGCGTCACGATGAAAGACGAGTTCGACGAAGTGACAGGCTTGTCGCGCAAGGTCATCATTGAGCATACCGGTCAGACGCTTCGCCCCCGTGTATCGATTAAAGATGAAAGCGGCAAGACGGCCAAGGTGCCCGGTGGATCCAATGCTGTGGCCAGGTACTTATTACCTGTCGGAGCTCATATCTTTGTTGAAAAGGGGGCCACGGTCTATCCCGGTGATGTCTTGGCAAAGATTCCTCGTGAAACGACGAAGACCAAGGACATCACGGGAGGCCTTCCGCGTGTGGTGGAACTTTTCGAGGCAAGGAAGCCGAAAGAACAGGCGGTCATCACCGAGATCGACGGAGAAGTCTCCTACGGCGGCTTCGTGAAAGGCCAACGCAAAGTCCTGGTCGACAATAAGATGGGCGATGTGAAGGAATATTTTATTCCCAAGGGCAAGCACGTCAATGTCCATGAGGGTGACTGGGTGCGTGCAGGGGAGCCGCTGATGGACGGATCGGCAAATCCGCATGACATTCTTGACGTGCTGGGACCGAACGAATTGCAGAAATACCTTGTGGACGAAGTCCAGGATGTCTATCGATTGCAAGGAGTTTCGATTAACGACAAGCACATCGAGATCATCGTGCGGCAAATGTTGCGGAAGGTACGGGTCGAAGATCCAGGAGATACCCAGTTCTTGCCGGGCAGCCAGGTCAGCAAGAGCGTCTTCGAAAAAGAAAATGAACGGGTGCTCGCCAATGACGGGAAGCCGGCCTTGGGCAAGCCCGTCTTGCTTGGCATTACCAAGGCGGCTCTTACGACAGACAGCTTTATTTCCGCGGCATCGTTCCAGGAGACAACCCGCGTTCTCACTGAAGCAGCGATCAATGGACGTGAGGATAACTTGTTGGGCTTGAAGGAAAACGTCATTGTGGGCCGGTTGATTCCGGCAGGATCAGGGTTTGAGGAATACCGAGATACGTTCGTCATCAGTGAAAAATCGGAGGCGGCAGTCATAGGGGCTGCACCTGTTGTGTCAGCTGATGGGGCTGTCCCGGCGGTTTCGGGAGACGCTGCTCGATCTTGAGTAAACGCTCAGAAGGTTGCCTACTTGACAGTGGATGGTCTCGTCATTATAATCCGGCGGCTCTGCACTTGACGGTTGGTGCTCGTTCGTTTTGAAAGGGTTTGAACTCGATGCCGACGATCAATCAGTTGGTTCGGAAGGGACGAATCTTCGTAAGAGCAAAGACGAAGAGTCCTGCTCTTAAGTCCTGTCCTCAGAAGAGAGGCGTGTGTCTTCGCGTATACACGACGACGCCGAAGAAGCCGAATTCGGCGTTGCGGAAAGTTGCGCGTGTACGTCTCACGAACGGTATGGAAGTGACAACGTATATACCCGGTGTGGGACACAATCTTCAGGAGCATTCGATCGTGCTTGTGCGTGGAGGTCGTGTCAAGGACCTGCCTGGTGTTCGATACCATTTGGTCCGCGGTGCATTGGATGCGGTGGGTGTGGCGGATCGGAAGCAGAGCCGTTCGAAGTATGGAGCGAAGCGGCCGAAGTAAATTCTAGGAAGTCTGGAAATCATCACACGGATTGGATAGACCGATATGCCACGCAGTAGGTTTTTAGGGCAACGAGAGGTGCTTCCCGATGTTCGGTACCGCGATAAACTGGTCGGGAAGTTTATTAATACCCTGATGAGTAATGGGAAAAAGAGTACGACGGAGCGGATATGCTACGGCGCATTTGATTTTATTCAGGAGAAGACCGGCGGCGACCCGCTGAAAGTGTTTAAGGCAGCTGTGGATAATGTGAAGCCGATCGTTGAAGTCAAGTCTCGTCGGGTGGGGGGTGCTTCCTATCAGGTTCCGGTTGAAATCAGGCCGGCACGCCGAGTCTCGTTGGCGCTTCGTTGGTTGTCGCAGTTTGCCCGCACGCGCGGTGGGAAAAGTATGCGTGAAAAGCTCGCAGCCGAGTTATTGGATGCATCGAACAACACGGGGGCTGCGGTCAAAAAGCGGGAAGACGTACATCGGATGGCGGAGGCCAATAAAGCGTTCGCTCATTATCGTTGGTAGCGTCGTTCTGTGCTGCAGTTGAGCCGTGCTGCGATCCGCAGTCCTGGTGCTCCACACGTCGCAGCGGTATGAGGCGGCTTCATCTGCAGCACAAGTGTTTTTAGAGGGGTTGGAGTGGCTCGTCAGACATCATTAGAGCGCACAAGAAACATCGGGATCATGGCTCACATTGATGCGGGCAAAACTACGACCACCGAGCGGATTCTCTACTATACGGGCATGACTCATAAGATGGGCGAGGTCCATGAAGGTGCGGCCACGATGGATTGGATGGAGCAGGAGCGAGAGCGAGGCATCACCATTACGGCTGCCGCTACAACCTGCTTTTGGCGCGATCACCGGATCAATATTATCGATACGCCGGGCCATGTGGACTTTACGATCGAGGTGGAACGCTCGCTGAGGGTGCTCGATGGAGCGGTAGCGGCATTCGATTCCGTGCAGGGGGTTGAGCCTCAGTCTGAGACGGTTTGGCGTCAGGCGGATAAGTATCATGTCCCTCGCATTGCCTTCATGAATAAGATGGACAGGGTCGGGGCTGATTTTTACGGCAGCGTTCAATCCATTATCGATCGGCTCGGGGCAAAGCCGGTTCCCATTCAGATTCCCATCGGACGTGAAGCTGAATTTCGAGGATCCATCGATCTGGTTAGGATGAAGGCGTACTTTTACGACGACGAGACGCTGGGTGCGAAGTACAAGGTCGATGAAATACCCGGTGATCTCCTCGCTCAGGCAAAAGAGTACCGCGAGAAGCTGCTCGACGCAGTCGCAGAATTTGATGACCAAGTGATGGAAAAGTACTTGAATGGTCACCCGCTGACGGAAGAAGAGGTAATGCGTGCGATCAGGGCTGGGACCATTTCGATGAAAGTCATTCCCGTGCTTTGCGGATCAGCCTTCAAGAACAAAGGTGTGCAGCAGCTGTTGGATGGTGTCGTCGACTATCTGCCGTCGCCGCTCGATATTCCTCCCGTTCTGGGGGTGGATCCTCACAGCGGCAAGGAAGTGGCAAGGAAGGTGGACGATGGTGAGCCCTTTGCGGCTCTGGCATTTAAAATCATGTCCGACCCATTTGCCGGTCAATTGACCTATTTCCGTGTCTATTCCGGGACACTGAAGACCGGTACTCCGGTCTTGAACGTGACGAAAGGGACAAAGGATCGGATCGGACGCATTTTGAAAATGCACGCCAACAAGAGAGAAGAGATCGATGAAGTGCACGCCGGAGACATCGTCGCAGCAGTGGGGCTCAAGGGGGCTACCACCGGAGATACCCTGGCGGATGAGAAGCAGCCGGTGTTGCTCGAGGTTATGAAGTTTCCTGAGCCCGTTATCGCGATGGCGATTGAGCCGAAGACCAAGCAGGACCAAGAGAAAATGGGCTTTGCGCTTCAGAAGTTGGCGCAGGAGGACCCCTCCTTTCGTGTGCGGACGGATGAAGAGACAGCGCAAACAATCATTGCCGGGATGGGGGAGCTCCATCTCGAAATTATCGTCGATCGGATGTTGCGTGAATTCAAAGTTGAAGCGAACGTCGGGAAGCCGGAAGTGGCGTTCAGGGAAACGATCCGACGGAAGGCCGAAGCTGAGTCGAAATATATCAAGCAGACAGGGGGCCGTGGGCAGTATGGTCACGTCGTCATGACGGTCGAGCCGTCTGAGGCTGGGAAAGGATTGGAGTTCGTCAATAAGGTCGTGGGCGGGGCGATTCCAAAAGAATATATTCCTGCTATTGAAAAAGGTGTCCGAGAGCGTATGGAGACCGGAGTAGTTGCCGGCTATCCTCTACGAGACGTAAAAGTGACCGTGATTGATGGATCGTATCATGACGTCGATTCGAATGAGATGGCGTTTAAGATCGCGGCTTCGATGGGTTTTGCGGATGCTTGCAAGAGGGCCGATCCTGTCTTGCTCGAGCCGATTATGAAGGTCGAGGTCCTGGTTCCTCAGGAGTTCATGGGGGATGTCATCGGTAATTTGAACGGGCGAAGGGGGAAGGTGCAGGGGATGAAGGTTCGGGCCGGTGCTCAGGCAATCGATGCCGCCGTCCCTTTAATGGAGATGTTCGGCTATGCCACTGACCTTCGATCTCGGACACAGGGGCGCGCAACCTACAGTATGGAATTTGACCGGTACGACCAGGTGCCGAAGAATATTGCGGAAGCCATCATCAAGAAATAGAAGGTCGAGAATCAGGGGAGGGAGTGGGTTATGGCGAAGGCGAAATACGAGCGGAAGAAGCCGCACGTGAACATTGGGACGATCGGGCACGTGGACCACGGGAAGACGACGTTGACGGCGGCGTTGACGAAAGTGTGTGCGGACAAGGGGATGGCGAAATTCATCAGTTATGACGAAGTGGCCAAGGCTTCGGAGAGCCAAGGGCGGCGGGACGCGACCAAAATCATGACCATCGCCATCAGCCATGTGGAGTATGAGACGGACCAGCGGCATTATGCCCACGTCGATTGTCCGGGCCACGCCGACTACGTGAAGAACATGATCACGGGGGCGGCGCAGATGGATGGGGCGATTCTGGTGGTGAGCGCGGCGGACGGGCCGATGCCGCAGACCCGCGAGCACATCCTCTTGGCTCGGCAAGTGGGGGTGCCCTACATCGTCGTGTTCTTGAACAAGGCTGATAAGGTTGATGACAAAGAGCTCTTGGAGTTGGTGGAATTGGAAGTGCGGGAGCTGCTCACGAAGTACGGGTTCCCCGGGGACAAGACGCCGATCATCCAGGGCAGTGCGCTCAAGGCGATGGAAGGCGATGGCGGGCCGCTGGGAGTGCCCAGCATCGTGAAGCTGTTGGAGGCGGTGGATACGTACATTCCGACGCCGCAGCGGCCGATTGACAAGCCGTTTCTCATGCCGATCGAAGACGTGTTTACCATCAGCGGGCGGGGCACGGTGGTGACGGGGCGCTGTGAGCGGGGCATCGTGAAGGTGGGCGATGACATCGAGATCGTGGGCCTGCGGCCCACGCAGAACACGGTGGTGACGGGGGTGGAGATGTTCCGCAAGGTGCTCGATGAGGGGCAGGCGGGGGACAACATCGGCGTGCTGTTGCGGGGGACCAAGAAGGAAGACGTCGAGCGGGGGATGGTGCTGTCGAAGCCGAAGACGATCACGCCGCATACGAAGTTCAAGGCGGAGATCTATGTGTTGACGAAGGAAGAAGGGGGGCGGCATACGCCGTTTTTCAACGGGTATCGGCCGCAGTTTTACTTCCGGACGACCGACGTCACCGGGGTGGTCCAGCTGAATCCGGGGGTGGAGATGGTGATGCCGGGGGACAACGTGAGTGTGACGGCGGAGTTGATCAGTCCGATCGCGATGGATCAGGGGTTGCGGTTTGCCGTGCGCGAGGGCGGCAAGACGGTCGGCTCGGGCGTCGTCACGGAAATTTTGGCGTAGGGGACATATTGGCCGATTGACAGCTGAGGAGTGAATGAAGTGAAAGTCGATCAGCGGATCAGAATCAGATTGAGGGGCTTTGACTACCGAGTGCTGGACCAGTCGGTCACGGAAATTGTGGAGACTGTTCGGCGCAGCGGGGCCAAGGTGGTGGGTCCCATTCCGCTTCCTACAAGGATTGAAAAAATTACAGTGCAGCGCTCGACGCATGCGGACAAGAAATCCCGCGAGCAGTTTGAGATGCGTACACACAAGCGCTTGCTCGACATTATGGAGCCCACGCCTGAGACCATGGATTCTTTGATGAAGCTGAATCTGGCGGCGGGAGTGGATGTTGAAATAAAGCTATGAGATCTGAGTGCTAAGTTTGAATCTCAGAGCTCAGGAATTAGCACCCAGTACTGGATGTATATGACAAACGGACTGATCGGAAAAAAACTCGGCATGACCCAAGTGTTCGATGAGAATCGCTTGACACCGGTGACGGTGATCGAGGCTGGCCCATGCCGAGTCGTCACCCTGAGGACAAAAGAACGGGATCAATATGAGGCCGTTCAGCTTTCTTTCGGTGAAGTCAAAGAGCGCAAGCTATCCAAGCCGGAGTTAGGCCATCTGAAGAAGAATCAAGCGTCTCCCAGTCGAGTGTTGCGCGAGTTTAGAAAAGAGGGAGAGCCGGCCGTCGGGCAGTTGGTGACGGTTGGCATGTTCAGGAAGGGCGACTGGGTTGATGTGATTGGCGTATCAAAGGGTAAGGGATATCAGGGAGTCGTGAAGCGGCATCACTACGCCGGCGGTCCGGAGTCGCATGGGTCCATGTTTCATCGGGCTCCTGGTTCGATCGGAGCCAGCTCGTTTCCTTCCCGCGTGTGGAAGGGCAAGACTCTGCCGGGTCATATGGGATCGGAGCGGGTCACGGTTCACAGGTTGAAAGTCATCGAGTCCCGAGCCGAAGAAAATCTCCTCTTTGTCCGTGGGGCCGTTCCTGGGGCCACGAATGGCGTCGTTGTCGTGCGAAAGTCGAAGAAGAGTTAGTATGCCTACTATAGATCTGGTTGATTTAGAAAAGAAAAAGGTGGGAACGGTCGATCTATCACCGCAAGTATTCGGCTGCGAGCCTCGTGTCGCATTAGTGCACGAAGCGGTCGTTATGCAACGGGCCTGTGAGCGTAGAGGGACCGCTTCTACGTTGCGACGCGGCGAAGTGAGTGGGTCCGGCAAAAAGCCATGGAAGCAAAAGCACACGGGGCGTGCAAGGGCTGGATCGCTTCGCTCTCCCGTCTGGCGCCATGGAGGGAGTGTTTTTGGACCGAAGCCTCGAAGCTACGCCTATTCCATGCCGAAACAAAAGTATCGTATTGCGCTGCAGAGTGCCTTATCGGCTAAAGTGGCGGAGAACAAATTGTTTGTCGTGTCCGACCTTTCTCTGCAGCAGCCTCGGACAAAATTATTAGCTCAAGTGTTTAGGCGATTCACCGGGGGTGGCCACACATTGGTGATCGTCGGAAAAGAACAGTCGGATATCTTGAAAGCTGCAAGCAATTTGACTGACGTGAAAGTGCTCAGTGCTGATCAGTTGAATGTGTACGATGTTGTTCGTGCCCAAGTGATCATGATCGCCGAGCGAGAGCTTGGTCCTGTGAGCGAGGTGTGGTCATGAGGGCTGATAGCCATAGGGTCTTGATTCGGCCGTTATTGACGGAGAAGCTTACCGGACTTCGTGAAAAAACGAATACGGTTGGCTTCGTGGTTCATCCTGACGCGAATCGTATCCAAGTTAGGCAGGCTGTCGAAACATTGCTGAAAGTCAAGGTTCGTAAGGTCAACATCATGAACATAGGTGGAAAAGTCAAACGACTCGGCCGCTTCTCGGGTAGACGTTCCGATTGGAAGAAGGCACTCGTTACGCTTAAGGCAGGGGAGAAGTTGGAGATGTACGAAAGTGCCTAGTAGGTGTGGGATAGTCTGTCCGTTCGCGAAGTTTGGAAGGTAGGAACATTATCATGGGGTTGAAATCGTATCGTCCAACGTCTCCAGGTCGCCGAGGTATGACGGTTGTGGTGACGGAGGAGTTGACCGACAAGGAGCCCGAAAAATCGTTGACCGCTTTTCATCTTCGCAGTGGAGGGAGAAACAACGATGGTCGGATGACCATCCGGTTCCGTGGTGGAGGACACAAGCGGCTCTATCGGACGATCGATTTCTTGCGCGATAAAGTCGAGGTTTCAGCGCGAGTGGAAAGCATTGAGTACGATCCGAATCGATCCGCAAGAATCGCGCTCTTGAAGTACCGAGATGGGGAGAAGCGGTATATCCTGGCTCCCGTCGGCCTACGCGTGAACGATGAAATTCAAGCCGGTCCACAGGCGGAGATCAGACCGGGAAATGCATTGCCATTGGCCAGTATGCCTCTCGGTACGACCATCCACAATCTTGAATTGAAGGCAGGAAAGGGAGGCCAGCTGATTCGAAGTGCCGGCGGATTCGCGCAAGTCATGGGGCGGGATGGCGATTATGTGCAGGTGCGTCTGAAATCCGGGGAAATGCGTAGGATTTTGGGAATCTGTATGGCCACCGTCGGACAAGTCGGAAACGTCGATCACGAGAACATCAGCGTTGGAAAGGCTGGGCGGAGTCGTTGGAAAGGGAAAAGGCCGCATGTGCGAGGGGTTGTAATGAACCCCGTCGACCATCCTCATGGAGGCGGCGAGGGGAAGTCCGGGCAAGGAAATCCACATCCTGTATCTCCATGGGGTCTTCCGACCAAGGGCTATAAGACCAGACAGAACAAAAGAACGGAAAAGTTTATTATCGCTCGACGTAAGTCAGGAGTGCGCAATGCCTAGATCGGTAAGCAAAGGAGCGTTTGTCGACGGTCATCTCCTCAAAAAAGTCGAGCAAATGAATCAGACGAAGGATCGCAGGCTGATTAAGACATGGTCGCGACGATCGACGGTTGTTCCCGACATGATCGGCCATACTTTTGCGGTTCATAACGGGAAGAAATTCATCCCCGTGTTCGTCACCGAGAACATGGTCGGCCATAAACTGGGTGAGTTCGCGCCGACTCGGTTCTTCAAGGGGCACGGTCAGGCGAAGACAGAAAAAGCCGTCGCTCTTAAGTAGATGGGACTAGTGGAGGGCCTTCCTAAACGCCCACGTGAGGCGTGGCGCCCTCGATCATGAGGAATTGGTCGGTAACAGGGTTTTAAAATGACTGAAGCACGTGCCATCCTGAGGTTTGTTCGTGTCGCGCCACGCAAGGCCAAGCCGGTGATTGATATGATTCGCGGAAGAGAGGTCCCGATGGCTTTGGCCATTCTAAAACACACCCCTCGCCATGCTGCACGGGTAGTTGAAAAAATCGTTCGCTCTGCTGTGGCAAATGCTGAACTGAAGGAGATGGGCGATAGTGAATCCATGGTGATTTCCAAGGCGTTTGTCAATTGCGGTCCAACATATAAGCGTGTGCGTGCGAGATCGATGGGACGAGCTAATGCAATTCAAAAGCGCACGAGTCACATTACTGTCGTCGTGACGACACCCGAAACTCCTGGCAAGAGGAAATAGCTCACTTCTCTCTATTGAGGCATACAACGCATGGGGCAAAAAACACATCCGATCGGTTATCGACTGGGCTACAACTATACTTGGAGTTCTCGGTGGTATGCCGGGAAAGATTACGCCAAGCTGCTCCACCAGGATGTCAAGATTAGAAAAATGGTTAAGGGTCGGCTGTATCATGCCGGCGTATCGAAAGTCGAAATCGAACGTTCCGGCGATCAAACCAGGGTGATCATCCATACGGCTCGCCCCGGTATCATCATCGGACGCAAGGGGGCTGAGGTCGATAAGTTGAAGACCGACCTTGAAAAACAGTACGGGGGGCAGGTCTACATCACGGTCAAGGAAATCAAGAAACCTGAACTTGATGCACAGCTGGTCAGCGAAAATGTCGCGACTCAGCTGGAGAAGCGCGTAGCCTTTCGGAGGGCCATGAAGCGGAGCGTTCAGTCTGCCCTTAGGCTTGGCGCCCAGGGTATCAAGATCATGGTGGCTGGTCGCCTCGGCGGCGCGGAAATCGCCAGGACGGAGTGGTATCGAGAAGGGCGTGTGCCGCTGCATACGCTTCGGGCCGAAATTGATTATGGATTTGCCGAAGCGCACACGACCATGGGACAAATCGGGGTGAAGACCTGGATCTACAAAGGGGAGCTTCTTCCTGTTCAGCCTATCAAGGCCGAATCATCTTTAGACCGACGGTTTGGGTGAGGAGATTGAGCCGTGTTAGCGCCTAAGAAAGTCAAATTCAGGAAAATGCAGAAGGGCCGGATGACAGGGAAAGCCTACCGTGGGGGGCAGATTACCCTGGGAGAGTTTGGTCTGAAAGCCCTGGAGCCAGGATGGGTGACCAGCAGACAAATTGAGGCCGCGCGCATTGCCATCACTCGGTATGTGAAACGGGGAGGGCAGGTATGGACGCGTATTTTCCCCGATAAGCCGATCACCAAAAAGCCTGCGGAAACTCGAATGGGCAAAGGAAAGGGCAATCCTGAATATTGGGTTGCTGTCGTGAAGCCCGGCAGGATTCTCTATGAGATGGACGGAGTAACTCCGGAAACAGCGCGAGAAGCTTTTCGGCTCGCATCACACAAATTACCGGTTGCAACGAAGATAGTCATTCGCGGAGAGTTTGGGTAGGTTCTGAGGATCTGAAGGGAGCAGGGATATGGCGTTGGACGTCAAAGAGCTTCAGCAGCTGGGGGCCGGTGAACTCCTAGACAAAGAAAAGCAGCTTGTGCAAGAGCTGTTCAATCTCCGTTTCCAGTTCGGCTCCGGACGTCTCGAAAATCCCATGCAAATCCGAAAAACTAAGCGGGATATCGCACGGGTGAAGACCGTTCTCCAACAAGTAAAGGCTCGAGCAGAAGGGGCTCAAAGGTAGGAAACCTATGGCTGAGGTGGTAAAGCGTCGCCACTGGTATGGCGACGTCGTCAGTAACAAGATGCAAAAAACGGTCGTTGTCGTGCTTTCGAGATCGGTCGTGCATCCGGTCTATAAGAAGGTTCTCAAGCGGGTAACAAGACTGAAGGCCCACGATGAAAGTGGTACCTGTAAAGTGGGAGATCGAGTGAAGCTCGTGCAGACCAGGCCTTTGAGCAAAGACAAGAACTGGCGCGTTGTTCAAGTCATGGAGAAGGGTCAACCTGAAAAGTAATCAACAGTATTTTTGCTGGTCCAGATTTTTGTTGCGCGTAGGAATAGAGCGATGATTCAGAACTACACATATATGGACGTGGCTGATAATTCGGGCGCGAAGCAGGCCATGTGTTTTCATGTTTTCGGAGGGACGAGACGCCGTTATGCGTCGCTCGGAGATATCGTGGTGGTGGCAGTCAAAGAAGCGATTCCTCAGGCCAGCGTCAAGAAAGGGGATGTGAGTCGGGCCGTCATTGTCCGAACGACCAAGGAGGTTCGTCGTGAAGACGGGTCTTATATCAAGTTTGATCGAAACGCGTGCGTCTTAATCAACAAAGAGGGCGAGCCGATTGGAACGCGTATATTCGGTCCGGTTGCCAGAGAACTCCGTTGGAAGAAATTCATGAAGATTATTTCCTTGGCACCTGAAGTTTTGTAGGGCGAAACAAACGAGAGGCATCGTGGAAGCGCTTCGAAAAAGCAGAATCCGAAAAGGGGATACAGTCGTAGTAGTTTCCGGCCGTGAACGAGGCAAGACCGGAAAGGTTCTGTCTATCGACCTGCGTGCTGGGAAGGTGGTTGTGGAGAAGCTAAATATCATCAAGCGACACACAAAGCCGAATCAGAAGGCTAAGCAGGGGGGCATTCTGGAGAAAGAGGCGCCTCTTCAGGTCTCCAACGTCATGTTCCTCTGCCCGGTCACACGCAAACCGACCCGGATCGGGATTCGAGTTTTGGAAGACGGGCGACGTGTGCGCTTCAGCAAGAAATCCAACGAGACCGTGGAATAGGTTACGCATGGCCAAGGAACCGAAAAGCCGACCTAGTAAGCCGTCAGAACGAAAATCCTCGAAAAAAGACCCGGCTCCGCAATTGGACCAGGGAAGCGATGAGTCCAAGTTTCGACCACGACTTCGCGACATGTATGAACAACAAGTTATCCCGGCGCTCATGAAAGAGTTTGGGTATAAGAACGTGATGCAGGTTCCCAAGCTTGAGCGTGTGGTGTTGAACGTCGGAATGGGTGAGGCGATTCAGAATGTAAAGCTTTTGGAGAGTGCTGTGACGGAGTTAGGAATGATCACGGGTCAGAAGCCGGTCGTGACTCGAGCCAAAAAAGCCATCGCCGGATTCAAACTCAGACAAGGATTGCCGATCGGTGCGAAGGTGACGCTTCGTACTCGGCGGATGTATGAGTTTTTCGATCGACTCGTGACATTGGCGCTTCCTCGAATACGAGACTTTCGCGGCGTCTCTCCCAAGGCCTTTGATGGTCGAGGAAATTATACTCTTGGCTTAAAAGAGCAGCTCATCTTCCCGGAAATCAAGTACGATGAAGTGGCCTCGATCCATGGAATGGACATTACGGTTGTTACCACAGCCAGGACAAACGACGAAGGGAAGGCCCTGTTAAAGCATCTGGGTATGCCGTTCCGCGCGTGAACGAGGCATGAATCAACGGTGTCCGTTTGAACGGAAGGAGTGCGTGTGTCACGATTGGCACTGAGAAATAAGGCGGCAACGAAACAAAAGTTCTCCACGCGGGACTATCATCGATGCGGAGTCTGCGGTCGGGTTCGCGGCTATCTTCGTCGGTTTCGGATGTGCCGAATTTGTTTTCGGGTAATGACTCTGCGCGGAGAGATTCCCGGAGTGCGAAAATCCAGCTGGTAGCTGGTGTGCTCGCGCCGGTGACTGCCAATGGAGGAGAGAAGGATATAGCATGTTTACCGATCCGATCGGCGATCTTCTTGTTCGTTTAAAGAATGGCGCACAACGGCGTTATGAAACCGTCACGGTTCCTACCTCGAAGCTGAAGCGTGCCATTTTGGAGATCTTGAGGAAGGAAGGTTATGTTGATGCGGTCGAGGATGGAGTTCATGACGGGCATCCCATTCTGACTGTGCGCCTTCGATATGTGGGCGAAGGGCAACCAATGATCACCGGGCTGGAGCGTGTCAGCAAGCCGGGACGTCGAGTCTATGTCGGCAGTCAGGAGATCAAGAAAGTCCGCAATGGGATCGGTGTGTCTATCGTTTCTACATCAAAAGGAGTCATGACCGACCAGGAGTCCCGTAAGAGTCGGCTTGGGGGTGAGGTTCTCTGCTCGGTATGGTAGGCAGATGAGTGGCTTCGATCTTGATCAAAGGGTATAACAGACCATGTCCCGCATTGGAAAAAAACCGATTGCAATTCCGGGTGGAGTGGAAGTGAAGGTTGCCGAATCAACCGTGTCCGTCAAAGGCCCATTAGGCAAGCTGGATTGGTCGCTCGTGCAAGGAGTAGACGTTGCCGTTAATAACGGCCAAGTCGTTGTTGGACGTTCGAGTGACGACCGTAAACTGAGGGCGTTACACGGGCTGACGCGTGCGGAATTGAGCAACATGATCCACGGGGTAACCAAAGGGTACGAACGTTCGCTTGAAATCACAGGGGTGGGCTACAAGACTCAAATGCAAGGCCGAACATTAAGTTTCAATGTGGGCTATATCAATCCAGTGATCTATGAGGTACCGACGGGGATCGATGTGAAAGTGGACAAGCAGACACTCATCAACATCAAGGGAGTTGATAAGCGTTTGGTGGGTCAGGTGGCGGCTGATCTGCGAGCCATTAAACCGCCGGATGTCTATAAGCAAAAAGGTGTTCGCTATGCGGGCGAGACATTGCGCAAAAAAGAAGGCAAGACTGGGAAATAGGAACTGGCCATGAATGCTGCAGACAAAGTTCGACAGCTCGATCGACGACACCGACGAGTGAGACGTGTGATTATGGGAACGGCAGAACGGCCCCGGTTGAACGTATTTAGGAGTACGGCCCATATTTATGCTCAAATTATCGATGACATTCGCGGCGCAACCCTCGCGGCTGCGTCATCGCTCGATAAATCATTACGTAAGTCCCTCAAGTCGACCGGTGGAATCGAGGCGGCCAAGGCGGTGGGGAAATTGATTGCCGATCGTGCCAAGGCCGTCCAGGTAAGCACCGTGGTTTTTGATCGAGGAGGCCGTATGTACCACGGCCGAATCAAGGCGCTAGCAGATGCGTCGCGTGAAGCGGGCTTGCAATTCTAGATCGAGCTGGAGGCGAGGCGAACAGAGGAAGCGTGTGGCCTGTGCGCCGAACGATAACTGAAATTCCGACTGAGGGGTAAGAGCGTGCGAGTCAATCCCGATGAGTTGAGCTTGAAGGATAAAGTCGTCTTTATCAATCGCGTCGCAAAAGTTGTGAAAGGTGGAAAGCGTTTCAACTTCTGCGCGCTCGTTGTGGTCGGTGATGGTCATGGGTGGGTTGGGATAGGTAAAGGGAAAGCCGCTGAAGTCCCAGTTGCGATTTCAAAGGCCGTCGAACAAGCCAAGAAACACCTCGTTCGCGTCGCGCTGAAAGGCGGAACTATCCCACATGAAGTGCATGGTCTGTTTGGGGGAGAGCATGTGTTGCTTAAGCCGGCCGTCGACGGTACCGGAATCATTGCGGGGGGCGCGGTTCGTGCCGTCGTCGAGTTAGTCGGTGCGCATAACGTTATCGCAAAGACGTTGGGCCGCGGAAACCCCTTCAATGCGGTTCGTGCGACGCTAGATGGGCTTACCCAATTGAGAAATTTGGATGACGTTCTTCGCTTCCGTCGGCAAACAGTTGTGGAAGGACGAGAAAGGGCTACGGTTTGATGGGCTCCGCAAAGACTTCAACGGCTTCCAAAGATGATGTTCAGACTGTACGCGTGACATTGCGACGTAGCCCCATCGGAACGCCTGAACGGCATCGCCTTGTCTTGCGCAGTCTGGGTCTTCGACGTATCAGACAGACGGTTGTCCACCCTGACTCGCCTCAGGTGCGAGGAATGATCCGTAAAGTCGGTTATCTTCTTGAGATTGGAACGCCATGAACCTCCATGATTTGACTCCTGCACGAGGAGCAAAGAAGCGACGGAAACGCATAGGACGTGGACCTGGGTCAGGTCACGGGAAGACCGCCACGAAAGGGCATAAAGGATTGTTGGCTCGATCAGGGGGCGGTAAACGTCCGGGTTTTGAAGGTGGGCAGATGCCGTTGGTACGTCGGCTGCCGAAGTTCGGTTTTACCAACCCGGCACGGACGGAATATGCTGTCGTCAACATTAAGAGTTTTGAACGGTGGGTCGGAGACGAGACGGTCACGCCACAAGGCATGGTTGATGCCGGACTAGTGAAGCGAAAAAAGCTGCCAATTAAAATTCTTGGGAATGGCGAGTTGAAGAGATCGCTCGTTGTTCAGGCACATAAGTTCAGTAAATCGGCTGAAGCCAAGATCCAAGCGGCCGGAGGGCGAGTCGAGGTCATCGGCGGTGCTTGAGCGGCTCCTGACCAGTTTTCAGAATATCTTCAAGATCCCCGAGCTGCGTACTCGTGTTCTCTTCACGCTCGGCATGCTTGTGGTGTATCGGATCGGGTCTCACATCCCGACCCCTGGTATCAATGGTGAAGCCCTTTCCGAGTTTTTGCAAAAACAGGGGGGGGCCTTGTTGGGGTTCCTCGATATTTTTTCAGGCGGTTCACTATCTCGCCTGACGATCTTTGCCCTGGGCATTATGCCCTACATCAGCGCATCGATCATTCTTCAATTGTTGACAGTCGTCATCCCGCATTTGACCAAATTGGCGAAGGAGGGCGAACGAGGACGGAAGAAGATTATTCAATATACCAGGTTCGGGACGATCGGTATTGCTCTGATTCAGGGGTTTGGTATTGCGGTTGGATTGGAACAAATGAATCAGGGCGCGTTCGTGCTCAATGCGGGATGGGGATTTCGTCTCATGACGGTCATCACGTTGACGGCCGGCACGGGGTTCTTGATGTGGCTCGGTGAACAGATCACTGAGCGAGGGATCGGCAATGGAATCTCTTTGATCATTTTTGCAGGGATTGTCGCGAGGCTCCCTGCGGCCGTGGCACAGACCTACAATCTGTACGAAATCGGTCAGCTAAATGCGTTTTTATTGATCGGATTGACTCTTTTGATGATCGGCGTTGTCGCCGCCATTGTTTTTTTGGAAAGCGGGCGCCGGAAAATTCCGGTGCAGTATGCAAAGCGGGTGATCGGTCGACGGGTCTATGGAGGACAGAGCACGCACATTCCATTGAAGATCAATACGGCCGGAGTCATTCCACCCATATTCGCGTCGTCGATCATCGCATTTCCCGCGACCATTGCGGGATTCTTTGAGACGCCATGGGTAAAATCGATCGGGGCGCAACTGGCTCCCGGATCGCTGCTCTACACCTTGATGTATGTGGGGTTGATCGTCTTCTTTTGTTTTTTCTACACCGCCGTGGTCCTTAACCCCGTCGATATGGCCGACAACATGAAAAAGTACGGAGGTTTCATTCCTGGTATTAGGCCTGGCCAGCGAACCTCCGATTATATCTACAATGTCCTCACGAAGATTACATTTGCCGGCGCCATCTATCTGGCCATTGTCTGTGTGATTCCTGAACTTCTGATTTATAAGCTGAATGTGCCCTTTTATTTTGGCGGCACCTCCCTGTTGATCGTTATTGGTGTGGGCCTGGATACGGCCCAGCAAATTGAATCCCATATGTTGATGCGGAATTACGAGGGGTTTTTGGGCAAGGGTATGGCTCCGTTGCGCGGGAGAAGCGGGTAGGAACATGCGGGTTGTGTTTCTCGGTGCTCCGGGTGTTGGGAAAGGCACGCAGGCTGAAAAGGCTGCCGTTCAGTATCACATTCGCAAAATTTCGACCGGTGATTTGCTTCGAGAAGCGGTTCGGAATAAGACCCCCCTTGGCCTTGAAGCGAAAGAACATATGGATCAGGGAAGGTTGGTCCCAGATGCGGTCGTCATAGGATTGGTACGGGAAAAACTGGCTGATTCATCACACACCAATGGGTTTATTCTCGATGGATTTCCAAGGACGGTTCATCAGGCGGAAGCCCTTGCGAAGGTACTCGCTGAACGTGGCCTTCCGCTAGATCGAGTGATCAATTTCAGGGTTTCCCGAGAAGAAATTGTAAAGCGGTTGAGCGGGCGTCGGAGCTGCCCCAAGTGCCAGGCGACCTATCATGTGGAGTTTGCTCCATCCAAGAGTGGCAATCTCTGTGAACGGTGTGGAGCAGCGTTGGTTCAGCGAAGCGATGATCAGCCGGAAGCGATAGAAGTGCGTCTTCGTGTGTATGAAGAGCAGACAGCGCCTCTGATCAGTTTCTATGAGAAACAGCATGTATTGTCGCATCTCAATGGTGCCGAGACAGTGGAGGCGGTCTACCAAAATCTCGTGAGAGAGCTGACGGCACACCAGACGGCATGATCATTCTGAAAACGCCCTCCGAGATTACCGTGATGGCGGAGGCGTCAAGAGTGGTAGCTGAAGCGTTGGCGATTGTGAGGAAAGCAGTCCGCCCAGGTATCAGCACGGATGAGTTGGACTATATTGCTGAGGAAGCGATCCGGGCGAGGGGGGCGGTTCCAGCGTTTAAAGGCTACCGCAACTATCCCAAGACCCTTTGTGCATCCGTGAACGAACAGGTCGTTCATGGTATCCCTTCGAAGCGAAAGCTAAAGGAGGGGGATATCATTGGCTTGGATCTCGGTGCTATTGTCGATGGGTTCTATGGGGATTCTGCCGTGACGGTAGCGGTTGGTCGGATTCCCGAAGCGACAGAAAAACTGGTTCAAGTGACGGAAGAGGCGCTCTATCTTGGGATCAAGCAGGCAGTGGTCGGCAACCGCTTGACAGACATTTCGAACGCTGTGCAGCAACATGTTGAATGCGCCGGCTTCTCGGTTGTCACCGAGTTTGTGGGGCATGGGATTGGTCGGCAACTGCATGAAGAGCCTCAGGTTCCTAACTATGGGAAGCCGAACCAGGGGCCTCGATTGCAACCTGGTATGGTTCTGGCCATCGAACCGATGGTGAACATGGGTCAGAGTGCTGTGCGTGTTCTTGGGGATCGATGGACAGCGGTCACGGTAGATGGAAGCCTATCTGCCCACTTCGAGCATACAATTGCTGTCCAGCCCAGCGGAGAGCCTCGCATTTTAAGTCAATTGGAGAAAACCTAGATTCGGTTTCTCAGGAAAGAATACAGCAGGACGTGGCAAAAGAAGACATTATTGAAGTCCAGGGTTTGGTAGCGGAGACGCTTCCCAACGCCATGTTTCGAGTCAAGCTGGATAACGGCCATGTCATCCTGGCTCACATCTCTGGGAAAATGCGGATGCATTTTATCCGTATCCTTCCCGGTGATAAGGTCACGGTGGAGATGTCACCATACGATTTGACCAGGGGCCGCATCACCTATCGCTTCAAGTAACGGGAGTGGTGAATTGTTATGAAGGTCAAATCATCAGTGAAGCCCATATGTGCCAAGTGTAAGGTTGTCCGTCGCC
This sequence comes from Nitrospira sp., assembly GCA_029194725.1. Taxonomy (GTDB): domain Bacteria; phylum Nitrospirota; class Nitrospiria; order Nitrospirales; family Nitrospiraceae; genus Nitrospira_D. The sequence continues at coordinate 172,127 of JARFXQ010000004.1, forward strand.
GCGGGGTCGTACGGATTTTGTGCAAGAACCCGCGCCATAAGCAGCGACAAGGGTGAAGAAAAGTGCCGAGCGATGAGTGCTGAGTTCTGAGCCGGCATTACAGCCAGTCTTCATGGGGAGACATTTCATCACTTAGAACTCAACGCTCAGCAGTCAGAACCGGAGGGAGAATGGCACGCATTGCTGGTATCGATTTGCCACGAAATAAACGGACGGATATCGGATTGACCTACATCTATGGAATTGGACGCATGTCGGCTCAGAAGATTCTCAATGAGGCGGGGATCGATGGAGCGGTCCGTGTCAAAGACCTGAGCGAAGATAAGATCGTCAAGTTGCGCGAAATCATCGAACGTGATTACCGAGTCGAAGGAGACCTGCGCAAAGAGGTCTCGCTGAATATCAAGCGACTGATTGATACAGGGACCTATCGAGGGTTGCGTCATCGCAAAGGTCTGCCTGTCCGTGGACAACGAACCAAGACCAATGCTCGGACACGCAAAGGACGGCGCGCAGGCGTCAGTAGCAAGCCGAGACCCACGGTGACCAAAGGGGCCTGAAGCACCTAGTCTGACGAAACAGCCGAAGGAGTTTGCATGAGCGTCAAAAAAGGGAAAAAGAAAGAACGGCGCATAGTCCAAAGCGGAGTGGCACATGTTCAGGCTTCATTCAACAATACGATCGTGACCATCACCGACATGAGCGGAAACACAGTGGTATGGGCAAGCGCAGGCAATCAAGGGTTCAAAGGATCGAGGAAGAGCACCCCCTTTGCTGCTCAGCGAGCCGGAGAGACTGCAGCGCGAAAGGCGATGGAGAGTGGGATGCGGCAAGTCGACGTGTATGTGAATGGACCAGGTTCCGGCCGCGAATCAGCAATCCGCTCACTTCAAGGAGCGGGTTTGCGGATCAATCTGATTCGCGATGTCACGCCGATTCCACATAATGGGTGTCGGCCTCCCAAGCGTCGGCGGGTGTGACCATGCATGGATACGCTCAGCGCAGCTGAGCGAGCTCGCATGACCGGTTTTCAGTGAATCAGTAAGTTATTTGCGAGGAGGGAGCAGTGGCAAAGTATCGAGGCCCAGTCTGTCGGTTGTGTCGGCGAGAAGGTGAGAAACTTTTTCTCAAAGGCACGCGTTGTATGACGGAAAAGTGCGCGGTCGAGCGCCGGAGTTATCCGCCTGGCCAACATGGGCAGGGACGACAGCGAACTTCTGACTATAGTCTGCAGCTGCGCGAAAAACAGAAGCTGCGTCGGATCTACGGCCTTCAGGAACGCCAATTCCGAGGCGTCTTCGAACGTGCAGAACGACAGACCGGCGTCACGGGAGACGCTCTGTTGCGTTTGCTCGAATGTCGAGTGGACAATGTCGCCTATCGATTGGGATTCGGTGCATCGCGCAAGCAAGCTCGTCAAATGGTGAGTCATGGCCATTTCACGATCAACGGTAAAAAAATCACGGTGGCTGGGGCACTGGTGAAACCGGGAGACGTGATCGAAATTCGTGAACGGAGTCGGGACTTGGCCGCAATCCAGGCGGCATTGGAATCGGTTGATAGTCGAGGTATTCCTGATTGGCTTGAGCTCGACAAAGGAGCGTTCAAGGGCACCGTTCGCGCATTGCCGGCCAAGGAGCAGATCGCGTTGCCAGTCAACGAGCAGATGGTGGTGGAATTATACTCGCGATAGTTCCCCTGTTCTGAAGTAGGTTCTTTCGAAATCGACGTTATCGGTCGATGTTCTAGTCACTCGATGGTATGGAGGGTGGGTCATGATCAAAGCAATGAAAGACTTTCAGATCCCAATGCGGGTGGAAGTCGACAAGGATGCACATTCTCCCACATTTGGGCGATTCACTACAGAAGCGTTTGAACGCGGGTTTGGCACCACGATCGGTAATGCGCTCCGTCGCATTTTGTTGTCGTCGCTCACAGGAGCTGCGGTGACCACCGTAAAGATAGAAGGCGTCGTGCACGAGTTTTCGACGATTTCGGGTGTGGCGGAAGATGTCACGGCAATCATCTTGAATATCAAGGGCTTGCGCCTAGCACTCCACACGGGTAAACCGAAAACGATACGGTTGAAAAAGAAGGGGCCTGGAGAAGCAAAGGGATCAGACATTCTTCACGACAGCGACGTGACGATTCTGACCCCTGATTTGCATATCGCCACCCTCGACAAGGATGCGACTCTGGACATTGAGCTGACGGTCAAACATGGTCGTGGTTATGTGCCAGCCGAGCGTAACAAAGAAGAGGGACTGTCGATCGGAGTGATTGCCATCGATTCCATTTTCTCTCCGATCAGGAGAGTCAATTTCCATGTCGAGAATGCGCGGGTCGGCCGTATGACCGACTACGACAAGCTGACGATGGAGATCTGGACAGACGGCACCATCAGCCCTCGCGATGCCCTCTCCACCGGGGCCGGGATATTGCGTGAACATCTGGACATTTTCATCAATCCGGAAGAGCGCAGCGATGGAAAGAGTGAAGCAGGCTACGAGGAATCTCAGAGGGAAGTGAACAAGAATCTCACTCGTAGCGTGAACGAGTTGGAGTTGTCCGTTCGCGCGGCCAATTGTCTAAAGAATGCGAATATCAAAACGATCGCCGACCTTGTGCAAAAGTCGGAAGGTGAAATGCTTAGGACAAAGAACTTCGGGAAAAAGTCCCTCAACGAAATTAAGGAAATTCTCTCTGAAATGGGACTTTCGTTAGGAACAAAGATAGAGGCGGGGTCTCCACACAATGGAAGCCCAAAAGCTGAGTGATGCTTTCCGATCGAGAGGACTACCGTGCGACATAGAAAAAAGGGGCGACAACTTGGGCGGCAGACGAAGCATCGGGGGGCATTGTTTCGGAACTTAGTGACGTCGTTGTTAGAGCAAGAGCGCATCGAGACCACTGATGCTAAGGCTAAAGAGGTACGAGGGTTTACCGATCGCATGATCACTCTTGGCAAGGAAGGTACGCTGCCGGCGCGCCGTCGAGCCTTAGCATTTCTTCGCAGTAAGGCCGTGGTGTCTAAGCTATTTAGTGATGTAGCGATACGATTCAAAGAGCGATCCGGTGGGTACACCAGGATCATCAAGACTCGTCGCCGCATTGGCGATGCGGCTGAAATGGTTGCTATCGAATTGGTATCTCGTCAGGAGCCAGCTACAAAGAAAAAGTCCGATGCTCGTACTACTCAACCTGCATCCACCGACGTCGGAACATCCTCCTAGTTTTTGGTCACGATTATTCTCCTGCCGATATCGAGACTCCTATGTGTCAACACATGGGAGTCTTTTTATTTCCAGTTCCCTGGAGGACGTTTACTTGGCAGACCGTGCATGCTACGATCGTGCCAGGTGCCGCCTTGCACCTACTACAGGGGAACTTCTAACGCATGTGGGAGCGTGTAGCGAGACGGGCTCTTCTTGCCTTGAGTGTGCTGTTAGCCACATTTCTCGGCTATCTTCTCTTCAGAAACGCAGATTCAGTGCCAAGTAGCCAGCCGATCGCTCCAGAGTCGATTGAACAAGCGGACGCAAAAATCATGGAGTTCACCTTTACGCAATCACAAGGTGATGTCGTTCAGTGGCAAGTGCAGGCTAAACAAGCCCGATTATTCGAGCAAGATAAGCGTGCCGTTCTGCGTGACGTTGCCCTCACCTTTTATGGTGCAGGAGGAGACGAGGTAACTGTGTATGGGGAGGAGGGAACGCTAGATACTGCGACCAAAAATTTTAAGTTGGCAAATCGCCAAACGCCCATTGTCGTGGAGACGACCAGCGGCTATACGATTTATACCAACCACATAATATGGATTGACCAGGTGCGCGAAATCCGGACACAAGATCCTGTGCGGGTGGTAGGACATGGGCTCGAAGTGAGGGGACAAGGACTGCTTGGGCGGCTGGAATCCGAAGAATTTGAGATTCTACACGATGTGCATGTGGATCTGGCTCCTTCTTCTTAGCGGCTTCCTCGTCGGGTCCACGTCGGCAGCTCCCTCAACGGAATCTCTAGGCCTAAAGAGGAGCATGGAGGCTCCTGGCGTCCCAACCACCATCACATCAAAGAAAATGACGGTACGAAACCAAGACAGCCAAGCTATTTTCGAGGAAACAGTTGTCCTGACCAGAGGACTTCTGGTCGTCCATTCCGATAAGATGGTTGTGCTATTCACTCCCCGTAACCGCGCCTCTGCGCAGCTGTCCGAAGGAAGGACGCATCATCCTGAATCCATTCGGAATTCCACGGCTCCCAAGGCGCAGAACACAACCTCAACGATGTCGAATCGCTCCGTGAGTCGTGTCGAGGCGACCGGGGACGCCCATCGTGTCAGGATCCAATACGAGAACGGCAACGCGACTTGCCAAAAAGCCGTGTATTTCGTTGATGGAGAGAAAATTGTGTTGACCGGTGATCCTGTGGCTTGGGAAAAGGGTACGCGTGTCAGCGGCAAGCAGATTACGATTTTCTTGGCAGAAGAGCGGAGCGTAGTGGAGGGGGGCTCACATGTCCGCATCGAAGGTGAGGGATCCAACCAGCCATGACCCGGACTGCTTCTGCAGAATTTGATGTGCTCGTGGAGCCAATTGCAGCGTCGCAGGGGGGGTGCCTACGTGCTACTGGATTGGTAAAAAGTTTCCGTGGCCGGAAAGTCGTCAAGGGTGTCGCCCTCGAGGTGTATGCTGGCGAGGTGGTTGGACTGCTCGGTCCGAATGGAGCAGGCAAGACCACAATATTTGATATGATGGTCGGCTTGTGCCAGCCTGATGAAGGGGAGATCACCTTCCTCGGTGAGTCAGTGACCCACCTGCCGATGTACAAACGAGCGCGTAGGGGAATCGGCTACCTACCTCAAGAATCGTCTGTTTTTCGACGGCTCTCGGTGGAACATAATGTCATGGCGGTTCTTGAAATGTTGGGGTATGCTCGAAAAGAGCGAAGCCAGCGTGTGGATGCGTTGCTCAAAGAATTGGATCTCATCCATATACGAAAGAGCATGGCGTATGCCCTCTCAGGTGGGGAGCGCCGACGGTTGGAGATCACACGTGCGCTAGCGGCCACACCGTCGTTCATGCTGTTGGATGAACCGTTTGCGGGCATCGACCCGATCGCGGTCGCGGATATTCAGCAGATCATTACGCGGTTGAAACAAAAAGGGATCGGCATATTGATTACCGATCACAATGTTCAGGAAACACTGTCAATCGTCGACCGTGCCTACATAATCAATGAAGGATTGATCTTGGAGGCAGGGTCTCCCGAAGCCATTGTGCAGAGTCCAACGGCTCGAGCCGTTTATCTTGGCGAGCAGTTCAAGTTGTAGGGGAATAGTCGAGGCATCGATGAAACTCCGTCTGGTTCCACAACTCTCGCAAAAGCTCATCATGACGCCTCAACTGCAGCAAGCGATTAAACTGCTGCAGCTGTCTAGACTTGAACTTCAGCAGAGCCTCACTCAGCATCTTCTGGAAAACCCCTTGTTGGATGAAATCCAATCTGATGTCGACGAGGGCGAGTCCTTGGTCACTGAGGAGAAGATCGAGGCTCCACCCGCACCGGAAGGACAGGATCGGTCGGACGCCGGGATTGAAACGCGCGAAGAACAAGGGTCGCCGGAGGAGTTTTCTGCTTCCGGATGGGAGGAATACTTCGGGAGAGATCGACGGAGCGGCGAATCTGAATACTCTGCGGCACAGGATGAGTTTCCTTCGTACGAGCAAACGGTAGCAAAGGCGACATCCCTCGAGGAGCATCTCCTCTGGCAGTTGTCCTTGTCCGGTCTCGGTGATCGAGAGAAGGAACTTGGGCGTTTGATCATCGGCAATTTAGATGATGATGGTTATCTACGCATTCCATCGTCTGAGGTCGTGGTCGGGACCCGTTTTACCGAATCCGAGGTCGAATCCGTTCTCAAGGATATTCAGACTTTTGATCCGACCGGAGTTGGTGCTAGAAATCTTCCCGAATGTCTCCTGCTCCAACTCGGGCATTTAGGTCGAAATCCGTTTGGGTCACTTGGGTCTCCACCTGGAGCGCTGAAAGGATCGGTTATTGAGAGCATCGTTTTGCATCATTTGAAGGACTTAGAGAAAAAACAATATGCCAAGGTTGCAAAGGCCTTGAATATCACGATCGAGGAAGTCTTTCAAGCCACTAAAATCATTGGAGAACTTGAGCCCAAACCAGGGAGGCCGTTCGCAAATACCCAGAACTACGTTATCGTGCCTGATGTGTTTGTGGTCAAGAATGAGGGGGAGTGGGTTGTGCTCTTAAACGACGATGGGCTGCCACGCATGAGGATCAGCCCGTATTACAAGCAGCTTATTGCTTCCGGGCAGGGTGGAACTCCGGAAACCAAAGCGTATATGGATGAAAAATTACGGGCCGCTCAGTGGGTTATTCGGAGTATCGAACAACGAAATCGGACCATCGTGAAAGTGGTTTCCAGCATCGTCAAGTTTCAAGAGAAATTCTTTGACCATGGCGTCCAATATCTCAAGCCCTTGGTTCTCAAGCAAGTGGCCGAAGATATTGGGATGCATGAATCAACGATCAGTCGTGTGACGGCCAATAAATATATGTATTGCCCCCAGGGTATGTTGGAACTCAAGTTCTTCTTCAACGCTGGACTTCAGCGAGCTGATGAGCCCTCAGGTATGCATTCCTCCGTTTCAGTCAAGGATATGATCAAGACAATGGTGGCTGAAGAGGATGCGGAGCGCCCCTTGAAAGATGAGGAAATTGCCGCTCGGCTACGAAAACAGGGTGTACTTATCGCACGGAGGACTGTAGCTAAATATCGGGGAGAGTTGAACATCTCATCCGCCAGTCAACGGAAGCGCTTTTTTTGATCACCGTTGCTTCGCATCCAACGAGGTCTAAATTGGAGGTGGGCATGAAGCTGAGAATCACAGGTCGCCACATGGATATCACGCCAGCGCTTAGAAGCTATGTGGAAACCAGGTTTGGTCGACTGGATCGATACGGGTTGAAGGTCGGATCGTTTCAAGTGGTATTGGGAGTCGAGAAGCTCCAGCATAAGGCTGAAGTCACTGGTGCCGTGAGTGGCAAACGAGTGCAAGCCAAGACATCAACCCCCGAAATGTATGCCACTATCGATGCCCTCGTCGACCGTGTGGATGCGCAGTTTCGGAAATGGAAAGATCGTCTTGTCAATCATAAGCCGACCAAACCGAAGAGATCACGGTCGAGTTCCCACGTGAGTTCCTCGTGAAGGCTCGCTCCCTTCCATCTTTGGCGTACTCGACGTGGCCGAGCGGCGTGACGAAACCGATGTGTCCATAGAGGCACTGCGGATTCCATCTCGTTGAATCGGGGTGATACTGACAGCGACTCTCAGGGGAGTATCTCGAGCATGGTCACCGAGGCAAGTACGACCTATGGCCCGACTGAATCTGATCATTATAAGCGGGTTGTCGGGTTCTGGCAAAACTTATGCCCTCAAAGCATTTGAGGATGCCGGGTATTTCTGCATCGATAACCTTCCCCTTGCTCTCCTCCCGACTTTTGTTGATCTCTGCAATCAGCAGCATAGCGAGATTACTAACGTTGCTCTTGGAATTGATATTAGGGAGCGTGCGTTCTTTTCGGATTTCGTCAGTATCCTGGAAAGGGTGCAAGCTCTTGTTCATGCGGTTCAGTTGCTTTTCCTTGAGGCACGTGAAGAGGTATTGATCAGGCGCTTTTCAGAGTCCAGACGCCCCCATCCACTTCTGCCAGATCTCCCCGTCTTGGACGGGATCCGATTTGAAAAGGAACGTATAGCCGAACTCCGACGCCGAGCTGATCGGATCATCGATACTTCCGATCTGACGGTCCATGAGCTTGGCGAGTTACTTGTCAAGCAATTCCTGGGAGAGTCTTTGGACAGACGACTCACGATCTCAATCATGACCTTCGGATATAAGTTTGGGGTGCCATATGATATCGATTTATTGTTTGATGTGCGATTCCTCAAGAACCCGTTTTTCGTGCCTGAGCTTAAGCCTCTCTCCGGAGACGACCCACTCGTCCGAGCCTTCGTTCTGACAGATCCCGAGGCCGTTTCACTCATCGAACACCTCGAGGGCCTGCTGAAGTTTCTCCTGCCACTATTTCATCGAGAGCGGCGTAGCTATCTGACCATCGGTATCGGATGTACCGGGGGACGTCATCGCTCGGTGGCGGTTGCCAATCGCCTCCAAGAAAGCCTCTCCACGTTGGGATACGAAGTCGGCCTCAAACACCGAGATATCGACAAGATGTAGCCTGCCGTTTGAACCACATCCATCGTTATCCTGCCATGCTTCTCCCTCCGCCAGTCGGTTTCTTGACAGGTGGAGCATACTGACTATACTTACTCGTGTGAGTAACCCAAGGCACCAGAAGAGGGCGAATGCTACAGCTGGTTCACCTAGGTACACATACAAGGAAGCGAGCTTCAAGGCTAATCAGGTATGCGAATTGTTTGACATTTCCAAGGCCACACTTTTTCGTTGGGAGCGGGAGGGTGTCATTGCCCAACCCGATCGAGATTGGAGAAATTGGCGGCTCTATACGAGAAAGAATGTCGACGAAATTGAGAAGGTTATTCGCGTCCGAAAGGCTGTCGCGTAAAGGGGCAGGTAACGCATGCTGAGGTCACTCAAGAAGCTCGTGGAAACCGATGTTATCACAATGCTGACCCCCCGCAGACAGTTAGTGGGCCTCGATATTGGATCGAGTGCGATTAAGGTCGCTCAGCTCAAGGAAAGTAAGGGACGGTACGTTCTCCAAAAGTTCGGTGTGAAACCGCTTGAGCCGGAAGTGATCGTAGATGGGACGGTCATGGACGAAGGGCGTGTGGTTTCGGCTATTCGAGAATTATTTGAGGAGGCCAACGTCAAGAATAAACAGGTCGCCATCTCGATTTCGGGGCACGCTGTCATTGTAAAGAAGATCAGTTTACCGCCCATGCCGGACGAAGAATTGGAAGGGCAGGTGAAATTGGCAGCGGAGCAGTACATTCCCTTCGACATCAACGAAGTGAACATCGACTTTCATGTCTTGCCTTCTGATGGGTCAGAAGATCAGCACGAGGATATGTCGGTGATTCTTGTTGCCGCGAAGAAGGACAAGATTAATGAATTGACCGAACTCGTCAAGGCTGCTGGACTCGTCCCAATGGTCATGGATGTCGATGCGTTTGCAGTTGAGAATATGCATGCGATTAATTATCCGATGGCGAAGGAAGAAACGACGGCGCTGGTGAATCTCGGCGCGAGCGTGATGAATGTGAACATCGTCCGTGCCGGTTCTTCGTTGTTTACTCGCGATATTCCGTTGGGGGGAAATCGGTACACCGAAGCGATTCAACGCGAGATAGGGCTCTCCTTTGAGGAAGCTGAAGAGAGTAAGAAAAGGGACCGAGGAGGTGAATCCGGCGGGGTGTCGGTCACCGGTGTTGTGGACGGTGTGAATGCGGAAGTCGCGTCCGAGATTGCTCGGACGGTTGACTACTTCAAGACGTCGTCCACCAATCCTGAGCTCAGTCGTGTCCTGGTCTGTGGAGGCGTAGCTCGGGCAAAAGGGCTGATTCAACAGCTCAGCGATCGGATGCAACTTCCAGCAGAAATGGCCGATCCTTTCGCCGAAATCGATGTTACAGGGTGCGACATCGATCCTGACCTATTGGCAGACTTAGCCCCGTCAGCTGCTGTAGGTATCGGATTGGCACTGAGGGCGGTGGGAGACAGATGATTCGAATTAACCTCCTTCCAGGCGGGCCCAAAGGAAAGTCAGCCAAGGCTCAGTATGATGTGCGCGCACAGTCACTGCTTGGCGTCGGGATCATCCTGGCCGTGATGGCCGGCTGTTGGTGGTATTCAACGTCATTAGACAGTGAGCTTGAGGCTCGACAGGAGGAAAAGCGAGATAAAGAAAAACAAGTCGCCCAGCTGAAAGAACGGGTCAAACAAGTACAGGATTTTGAACAAAGGAAAAAGCTCCTTGAGGACAAGAATCGGATTATAGATCAGCTGGAGCAATCCAGAATGGGCCCGGTGAAGGTGCTCGATCATGTTAGTCAGAGTTTAGAGCCGCTTAAGGTATGGCTCACAAAGCTGGGTGTGGCATCCGATACGGTTGAGTTGGAAGGGAAGGCCTTAACAAACGACGACGTGGTGGAGTTCGTGAACAACTTACGACGCACGGAGTATTTTGCCGGCATCAATCTGCAGGAGAGCAAGGCAGCAGTAGAAAACAAGATTAACCTGTACCAGTTTCGATTGGCCTTTCGTCTGAAGGGATCCTGATGGCTTTGCCGCAGCTCAAGCTTGATGTGCTTCGCAATGTGCCAGCTTCGCAAAAGGCCGCGCTCTTGTTCTTGCTCGTCGGCGGCATGATTGCTGGCTTCTATTTCTACGTTGCAGAACCTAAGTCTGCGACCATCGCGGGGCTCGAAGCCGAAAACAGTAGGCTGGAAGGTGACATTCAAACACTCACAATCAAAGTGAAACATCTCGACGAATTAGTCGCGGCGAACAGACAGCTCGAAATTGAATTGGCGAGGAAGAAAGAACGTCTCCCTCCGGAAGAAGAGGCGATCATGCTGCTGAAGCAGGTGTCTGATCTCGGGGTACGATTGGGACTCGAGATCAAACTCTGGAAACCAGGCGCCCAGACGGAAGATGGATCGAAGCTTTTCGTCAAGATGCCGGTCAGTGTGGAGGTGGCTGGGGTCTATCACACTGCCGCACTATTTTTCGATCGGATCAATCGACTTCCTCGGATCATTACGGTATCAGGCCTTAAGATGGGGTCTCCGAAGATTGAACAAGGACGAATCGTATCACAGACGACGTTTGACCTCGTGGCTTACGCCGCGCCTCGTGAAAAGCCGGTTTCCGGAGCATCTCCTCCGGCTAGTGCTCCCAAAGTAGCTCAAGTTGGGAAATAACACAATCGTGACATCATGCACGTCTTGAATATCAGAAAAAATCCTAGAGAATATGTTCTGATAGTTAACGCTAGCCTGGTATGCGCATCTGTTATCTTTTCGTGGAGTATAGGTGCACAGGCCGAGACTGCTGCTCTTCCTGGCCTGATGACTCCGATGCGACAAGATGCTCTCAAGCTGTCTTCTGTTCCTGAAATCCCGAGAACAACTCCACAAGCTGTAGAAGCACACTCGTCCGCGTCAAGTACCTCGATGGCTTCCCACATTCCCGTCCCGGACGAGGTGGTTGGAGGTGGGTATGATCCTTCCGGTCGTCGTGACCCATTTGCTCCTATCGTCCAGGAGCTTCAGCCGGGGAAAACGGATACAACTCTTCCACCATTGCAACGTGTGACCCTGACGGAGCTCAACCTTATTGCTGTTGTATGGGGGGCGTACGGCTATACCGCTATGGTGCAGACGCCAGAAGGACATGGGTACACCGTTCGACGAGGAACAAGGATCGGGCAAAACAATGGAGTGGTCAGCGCAATTACCGAGCGCGGCATCATTGTCCAGGAGCGGTTTACTGATGTGTATGGCACGAAGCAGGAGCGAGAACATGTCAAGCTCTTACATCCCAAAGAGGGCTCAGAATGAAACCACTACTTTTGCCTGCAAACAATTCTCGAACGGTTGGATCTTTCATCGAAGTCTTAGCCTTGTCGCTTGCCGCTCTGACCATAGTTGCTCAGACGCCTGCGTTGGCCGAAGAGATCGACACGATAAAGAAGAGTGATGCCAGGCGAACCGAAATGGCAGGGACACGATTGTTAGCGCAGTCCGTGACCGCTATTGAGGTCCGTCCCGAAACGGACCAGGTGACCGTAGTGGTTGCCGGAGATGGCCAGTTATTTCCTGAAGCCAATTTTTTAGATGAATCTCGCCTAATCGTCGATATTCCTGCGGTGTCGTCCACGCTCAGGCGATCGGTAGTACGGGCCGACCACTACCTGCTCACAAAAATCAGAGTGGGACACCATGCTGATAAGGTCAGGCTGGTATTCGATGTCCCCGAGCGTCCGATTTTTTCTCTGGCTCGTGAAGATAGTAAGGTATTGATCACATTGAGGCGGAGTGAGCAAAAAATATCCTCTGTAGTCGCTGCACACGTTGATGGAGGAGTATTCCATCCACAGGCCCGTAAGGTGCTCTTCGTGCGGGGAGATCGAGTGGTCAAAAGAGCGACCCGAATAGTCCGGCCCCTCCAGTCTCAGTTTACGGTGCAGCGGGTGCAGATGGTTGGAGAAAGCGCTCCGGCTGAAAAGGACGACAGATCCGATGACATTGTGGCAGGGCAGACACGATTTGTCGGTCGGCGTATCTCGCTCGATTTTCAGCAGGCTGACATCACGAACATTCTTCGATTGATCGCCGAGGTCAGCGGCTTCAACATCGTCGTTGGAGAAGGCGTCAAGTCGAAGGTCACCATGAAGCTGGTGAGTGTGCCGTGGGACCAAGCGTTGGATATGCTCCTGAAGATGAACGGGCTCGGCATGATTCGCCAAGGTAGCATCGTGTGGGTCGATTCACTGGCGAACATTGCCAAGCAGCAGGATGAAGAAGCGCGGGCTAAGGATTCGAAGACGAAAGCAGAAGAACTCGTCGACCGTGTCTTCTACATTAGAAATCTCCAGGCGCAAGAGGTTATGACATCCCTGCGGCAATATTTAAGCCCACGGGGAGTCATGCAATTCAATCAGGGTAGCAACGCACTGATTGTGCGGGAGACCGAGACGAAGTTGGCAATCGTCAAACAGCTCGTGGAGGGACTCGACCTGGAAGTCCCTCAGGTTCAGATTGAAGCGCGCATTGTTCAAGCTGATACCGTTTATGCGCGAGGCTTAGGGATTCAGTGGGGATTCCAGGCGGGGAATGCCACACCCACCGATTTCTTTGGCGTCTCGAATCTTGTCGGGCCATTTGCAGCGGGTGCGAATGGGGCGAGTACGATACCGAAAACCTTCTTAGTTAATCTACCGGCCCAGGTCGGCGGATTGCCGGCGGTCCCGGGGATTGGATGGACCTTTGGGAAATTAAATGGCGATTTTGGATTAGACATGCGGCTTTCCGCCGGAGAGTTGCTAGGTTTGACCAAGGTGATCGCAGCGCCGAAGATCACCACGTTAGACAAGCGGGAAGCAAAGATCTCTCAAGGCGAATCGATTCCATTCCAAACGACATCCTTACAGGGTACGCAAACAACCTTTGTCGATGCGAATTTGGAATTGAATGTCACACCTCAGATCACCTCACGCGATCCCAAGGAAGATGGGAAGAGAATCTTAATGCGTGTAAGGGCAACGCGAAATGCGGTTGGGGCACGGAGCAACCCTGCCGGCCCCAGCATCGACCGACGGGAAGCCACCACGCAGGTGATTGTAAGGGATGGTGAAACAATGGTGATCGGCGGAGTCTTCGTCGATACGCAAGCCAACAACGTGCAGGGCATTCCCTATCTGTCTCGTATGCCAGTTCTTGGTTGGTTGTTCAAGAACAAGTCCGAATCAGTTTCAAAACAAGAGTTGCTCATTTTTCTCACGCCAAGCATTATCAAGACCTAAAGTCTGTTTCATCTCTGTGATCGGGGAAAGCCTGGTGATGTGATTTAGCATTGCCAGGCTTTTGCTTTTGTGCCACGGTGATCGCGACAACTCCCGACCAGAATTGTGGTGCTTCACCAGGGACGTGACCGTCTTTTTAGTTCGTCGAGGCTGTGTTACGATACTTTTCCCTCCGACGTCGCAGATGTGTTCTGGAAGGGCAATGACAAGAAATCTTCAGACTCCGTGAGCGACTGGGTTACGAAATGACTGCAACCTCGACGGTTAAGGTTCCTCTCACTGAAAGGAGTTACGAGATCACTATCCAAGCCGGACTTTTGGAGAGGCTTGGAAGACAATTGAAGAGATATGGAGTGCAAGGAAAGGTCGGAGTTGTGACGGATCGACACGTCGCTCGCCACTACCTGAAGAGTAGTCTGAAGGAAATTAAGAAGCAGGGGATTGATTCCGTTCCGATCATTGTGGCCCCAGGAGAGCGATCGAAAACGCTGAAGACCGTGGAGCAGATCCTCGACGTGTTGGCACGTCATCGGTTCGAGCGGTCGTCTATGCTCTTGGCGCTCGGCGGTGGAGTCGTGGGTGACATGGCCGGCTTTGCTGCCTCGATCTACCAGCGTGGTATTCCCTACATTCAGGTGCCGACGACTCTGGTTGCGCAGGTCGATTCGAGTGTCGGAGGAAAGACGGGCGTCGATCATCGGCTTGGGAAGAACCTGATCGGGTCATTTTATCAGCCATGCGCCGTATGGATAGACCCGTTGACTCTTCATACCTTGCCCGCTCGTGAACTGGTCGCTGGACTTGCCGAGGTCATTAAGTACGGGATCATTGCGGACGAGTCCTTCTTTGCCTACCTGCAGCGGCACATGTCTGAGCTGCGGAGGCAATCGCCTGGTATCGTGGCGACAGTCGTGAAACGATCCTGTGAGATAAAGGCCGAGGTGGTGGCTGCGGATGAACGAGAATCTGATCGCAGGCGCATCCTCAACTATGGCCATACCATTGGCCATGCCCTTGAAGCGTTGGGGGGGTATAAGTCATTCGTTCATGGAGAAGCGGTGGGCATTGGATTAGTACAGGAAGCCGAACTGGCCTGCTTTCAAGGAATCTGTTCTCGTACAGTAGTCGAAGAGATTCGGCGCACCGTGAATGAGGCGGGGCTGAGTGACCGCATGCCACGGTGGACATCGCAGAAGATCTGGAAAGCCATGCTTCATGACAAAAAAGTATCGGGAGGGCGAGTCGTCGGGGTGTGGCCTGAACGTATCGGACAGGTGCGGATAGGACCGATTGAAAAATACGTGTTTGAGCAGTGGTATTCAGGTGCAAGAGCCTCTCCTCATGGTCATGCCTAATTACACATCTGTCCCAAGGGCAGAGTCGATGTGAACCTCTCTCCTCCATAGCGTGGACTTCGCCATCGGAGGGAGGCCAGTTTTCCGGAGTTCTATGCGGACGTTGCGAATCGCGATGGCACAGATGAACCCGACCGTCGGCGATTTGACCGGCAACATCCACCGCATTACAACCTGGCTGCGAGACGCGAAGAAGGCCAAAGCAGACTTGGTTGTCTTTCCTGAGTTGGCCATTACCGGTTATCCGCCCGAAGACCTCCTTCTCAAGCCTCAATTTGTGGCAGATAATCTACGGGCTCTGAAAGAGATCACTCAAGTGTGTCACGGTTTGGTCGCCGTAGTAGGCTACGTGGGGCAGGAAGACCAGAGCGACTCGCATTCATCTCAGCGGTCGATCGTCTCAACTGGTAAGCATACGCTCTACAATGCGGCAGCATTGATTGCCGATCGCAAGGTGGTCGGTAGTTATAGGAAATGGTATTTGCCCAACTATGGGGTATTCGATGAAAGCCGGTATTTTCGTCCAGGGGGGAGACTCCCGTTGCTCCTCGTCAATGGAACGACAATCGGAGTGTCCATCTGCGAGGATATTTGGTTGGCGGAAGGGCCAACCCGTGTACAAGCAGCGGCGGGCGCTGAGGTGATCGTCAATATCAATGCCTCTCCCTTTCATGTCGGCAAGAGTCGTTCGAGGGAGCAGATGCTGGCGACGAGAGCAAGGGAAAATGGAGTCATTATCACATATACGAACATGGTTGGAGGCCAAGACGAGCTGGTCTTCGACGGAAGCAGTTTGATTCTGGATCAAGCCGGGACTGTGATCGCACGTGGCCATGCGTTTCGAGAAGAACTCCTTGTAGCTGATTTAGACGGGGATGCTGCTTCACCTGGACATAGGACTCATAGGCGAAAGGCGGCATGGACTAGAAAAGCTCTTTCGGTTGTCGATCATCTCATGATGAGCAGGACGAGGATACAAAAGCAGAAGCGGACTCGAATCGTGCCCGAGATAGCAGCGCCATTGGATGAGATCGAAGAGGTGTACGATGCCCTGGTACTGGCTGTGAAAGATTACGTCCACAAGAATGGATTTACGAGAGTGGTGATTGGGCTGAGCGGCGGCGTCGATTCGGCAGTGACTGCTGCAATCGCTGTGGATGCCCTTGGGGCCAAGCAAGTGCTCGGCGTTTTCATGCCGTCTCCCTACACCTCACGTGAAAGCGAAGAGGATGTTGTGGATCTCGTACGGTGTCTCGGCATAGACTTAAATACCATCCCGATTACTCCGACATTTCACGCCTATCGCCAGTCCATGGCACCGTCGTTTGGAGATTGCTCGGAGGGGGCCACCGAGGAAAACCTGCAGGCTCGCATTCGAGGCAATCTGCTCATGGCTGTGTCCAATAAGTTCGGGCATCTGGTTTTGACCACTGGGAACAAGAGTGAGGTGAGCGTGGGGTACTCGACTCTGTACGGCGATATGGCCGGTGGGTTCGGCGTCATTAAGGATGTACCGAAGACGATGGTCTACGGCCTGGCGCGGTTCCGCAATGAACTCGGTCCGTCGCCCGTGATTCCCAAACGGATTCTGGACCGACCGCCGACCGCCGAGTTGAGGCCGAATCAAAAGGATGAAGATTCTCTTCCACCGTACGCTGTTCTCGATCCCATTCTTCAGGAGTATGTCGAAAAAGACCGCTCGCTCGACGACATCGTCAAGGCCGGGTTCGATCGCGCAACGGTTTCGCGCGTGGTCCGGATGGTCGATAGCAGCGAGTTCAAGCGACGTCAGGCGCCTGTTGGTGTCAAAATCACTCACCGCGCCTTCGGTAAGGACCGACGGATGCCGATTACGAACGGCTACCGCATCAAGCAGCCATAGCCTCAACTGGTTCTGTATCCTAATCATACCGTCACTGCTCAGACATCTGTCCGATGATTCCGGCCCGGAGTGAATCGCTTGGGCTTCTTGGCCCGTGATTCGCTTGCCCTATGCATTCCATGCGCACGACGTGGGTCATAGAGGTCGAGCAATTTTGAGGAATTTACATGATTTCCACGTTGAGTGAGAGGAAAGGATGGGCTATGATGGCTCCCCCAAAGCAGAGGGAAAGGTGGAGTGGCCGTGACCTTTGGGCGACGAGAGGCATGGGGTGGCGGTGAGTTGCGCACAGCTCCTGAATGGGTCCATCTGAGAGCCGTCTGGGGTTCCTGAGCTGGTCGGGCAAGGAGGGCATCGACATGAAGCTGGTTGAGGCTGTCGTCAAACCGTTCAAACTTGAAGAGGTCAAGGATGCCCTGTTGGAAATCGGTGTCCAGGGGATGACTGTATCGGAAGTCAAAGGGTTTGGGCGTCAGAAAGGTCATAAGGAAACCTATCGAGGTCAAGAGTATACGATTGAATTTGTTCCCAAGGTGAAAATTGAAGTAGCGGTGACGGATGCTCAGGTGTCTCGAGTGATTGAGGCCATTACCAACGCGGCGAAGACCGGTAGTATCGGGGATGGAAAAATTTTTGTTCGAGAGTTGACCGAGGTTGTGCGCATTCGAACGGGAGAAACCGGAGAAACCGCGCTGTGACGGTAAAGGATCCAGGCGCCGGAACATGATTGCGGAGGAACTTCAAAGGAGGACGGGGATGAACGTGCGGGAGGTATTGGAGTTCGCCAAGAAGCACAGGGTCCGGATGGTCGACCTGAAATTCGTCGATCTGCCCGGAATGTGGCAGCATATGACCATCCCTGTGAGCGAGCTGACGGAAGGGTTGTTCAAGGATGGGTCCGGCCTTGATGGATCGTCGATTCGTGGCTGGAAGGCCATTAACAACAGCGATTTGTTGATGGTGCCGGACCCTGCCACGGCATGCCTGGATCCTTTCACCGCGGTCCCGACGCTCAGCCTGACCGGAAATGTCGTCGATCCGATTTCTCGTGAAAATTATGAACGTGATCCTAGGTTTATCGCGCAAAAGGCTGAGAAGTATCTGCAGAGCACCAAGATCGGCGACAGCTCATTTTGGGGGCCGGAAGCCGAGTTTTTTATCTTCGATCATGCCCGTTACGACCAAACCAGCCACAGCGGGTTCTACTATATCGACTCGGAGGAAGGCGCCTGGAACATGGGGCAAGAGGGGATCAACCTGGGGGGGAAGATTCGGCATAAGCAAGGGTATTTCCCAGTGGCTCCGGCTGATACCCAGCAAGATATCCGTAGCGAGATGGTCCTGGAAATGGAAAAGGTCGGCATCGAAGTTGAGAAGCACCATCACGAGACGGCCTCAGCTGGACAGGCAGAAATCGATATCCGATTTGATTCCCTCGCGCGAACCGCGGACAAGATGATGTTGTACAAGTACATCGTTAAAAACGTAGCGCGTCGGCATGGGAAGACGGTGACATTCATGCCGAAGCCGCTCTTCAGTGACGCCGGATCGGGGATGCATACGCATCAGAGCATCTGGAAAGATGGGAAGCCGCTCTTTGCCGGGAAAGACTATGCCGGCATCTCACAGCTCTGTTTGTATTACATCGGCGGCATTCTGAAACATGCGCCGGCGCTGGCGGCCTTTACGAATCCGACGACGAACTCCTACAAGCGCATCACGCCGGGGTTCGAAGCGCCGGTGCTGCTGGCCTATTCCAGCCGGAACCGATCGGCCGGCATCCGTATCCCAATGTACTCGCCAAGTCCGAAGGCGAAGCGGATCGAAGTGCGGTTTCCTGATCCATCCTGTAATCCATATTTGGCCTTCTCCGCTATGCTCATGGCGGGCCTCGACGGCATTCAAAACAAGATCAACCCAGGCGAGCCGGCCGAAAAAGACCTTTACGATCTCGATCCGAAAGAGGCGGCGAGTATTCCAACCATGCCCGGTAGTTTGGATGAAGCGATCAACAGCCTAGAACGGGACCACCAGTTCCTGCTCAAAGGGGAAGTGTTTACCGAGGATCTGATCGAAGCCTGGATCGGCTATAAGCGAAGTAGGGAGATCGATCAGATGCGCGTGCGGCCACACCCGCACGAGTTCTTTCTCTATTATGACGTCTAGCCGTAGAGAGCCGTCGTTGGGTATAGATGGAGGGTTAGCGTTTCCCGCAGGCAGCCTTCCAGAGCGTGTGATTGACGCTGCGCTCTTCTACCCACTGCCAGTTCCCGTTTTCGATGTAGCCGGCTGCCGATCTGCCGGTGCCCATGTGGCGGGAAAATTCGATGACTTGCAGGACGCGTACGCGAGGCTGTTCACAGTCAAATTCCTTGTGGGACTTGAAGGACAAGAATCGTGTGGTGCTGTTCCATTTGAGATCCGTTAATTGCCAGAGCGTTGCGCGAGTTCCTTCGTGGCGAATCGTTTTCGGATCGAAGTACAGGGTCTCGAGACCGGTAGGTTGGTACTGTTTATCGAGAGCCTCCCACCGGGCATAGACCGAGCCGGCATCGAGCAGTATCAGTAGGAAGATGAATGCTAGCCCTTTCATGGCAATTGATCCTGTGCGACGCCGATCGAATCACCCGGCTCTGTTCGGATTGAATTGCATAAGGAGTCGCAGCTAAAAAATCAAGGAACAAGAATCGGATAAGATGGTGTGTAAGAGTGCATCTCAGGGGCCGCTTGAGCGTCCTCTTCACATAGGTTATTCTCGTGCTCACAACCAGGAGGAAGATGATGCCGAAACGAGTTCGTACGGGGTTGACACGGAGTGATATTCTCGATCGATATGTCGAGAGGTTCAAGCAGCAGCTCGTGAAATTTCAACCATTTCTCTCGCGTAAGCGCGGGTCGGCTTCGCTTGAAGATTTCGACGAAGCGGCGGAAGAGTTGATCAGTCAGGTATTCGGCGCGGCATCCGATGAATCAGAGGCCTATTTTTTTGCGAAGACAGGTGAATCGGCGCTATTGCCTGAAGAGGCGCAGGAAAGCGGGACCCACGATGTGGAACGCGAGAGTCTCCAACAGCGCCGCCAAGTGCTGGAAAGTTGTTTGGCTGATCTTGAATTACGTCGACGACTGCAGGCAACGAGGAAAGGAAAAGGGATTGAGACGGCACTTGTTGAGGACTATATGTCACATGACGTGCGAAGCATCCACCGGGATGCGAGCATCAAACAAGCGGGGCAGCTCTTGCAGAAGCATAAAGTCGGCTCGCTGATCATTGACGACGGGTCGCGGTATATCGGCATCGTCACCGAGTCAGACTTGATACGGAAGGCCGTCGCCAAAGGACTTGACCCGAATACCGCGACCGTCGCCGGTTGCATGAGCCGGCCACTTGTAACCATAGAAGAAGATGAGTCACTCGCTGAAGCCATGTCGCTGATGAAGAAGCAGAGCATCCGACACCTGCCGGTGACCGCCGATGCCACGATCATCGGGGTACTTTCGGTCTCCGACCTCCTTCGTGCGTTTGAAGAACAAAAAACTCCGTAGTCTTCATCCGGTTCGCTGCTGGTAGCTGCACGAAACGGTTGCTGAAAAGCTTGCTAGCGCTCGGATCAGGTACATTACTGTCATGCCGCCGATTGTACTGCTCAGTTGCGAGTCCCTTGGGAAAAGCTATGGAGTGAAGCCCTTATTTACCGATCTCTCGCTTGGACTCTGCGGCGGTGATCATGTCGGACTGATCGGCCCCAACGGTTCCGGGAAATCGACGCTGCTCAAGATTCTGGCTGGCCTTGAGGAGTCGGATTGCGGCACCAGATCGGTGCGGCGGCAGCTCCGTATCGGCTATGTCCCGCAAGAACCCTCGTTTGCGGAGCAATACTCGGTCGAAGAGGCGCTGTCCCAAGTTCTTTTAGATGAGGGGTTAGACCCACATGAGCATGGAGCGCGCCTTGCCAAAGCCATCAGCCTCGGAGGGTTTGTCCGATCAGACCAGCTTGTTTCGACACTTTCCGGAGGATGGAAGAAACGGCTGGCGATTGCACGGTCGCTGATGTTGGAACCGGATGTGCTGCTCATGGATGAGCCGACCAACCATTTGGACGTCGAAGGTATCCTCTGGCTTGAGGATTTGCTGAAAGCCGAACCCCATGCCTTCATCGTCATCAGCCATGATCGGCGCTTCCTAGAATCGGTGACCACGAGGATCTGGGAATTGAACCGCCGATACCCCAATAGTCTCTTTCAAGCGAACGGACGGTACAGTGAGTTTTTGGAGCAGCGCGATGCGGCATTGCAGGCTCAGGCTGACTATCAAGCGGCGTTGGCCAATCGAGTGCGTCGGGAAGTGGAATGGCTCAGGCGAGGCCCCAAAGCCCGCACGACCAAAGCCAAGGCCCGGATCGATTCAGCCGGCCGGCTGATTGACGAACTGAACGACATCGAGTCGCGGCAGGGGAATACTTCGGCTGGGATCGACTTCACATCCTCAGGACGTAAGTCCAGGCAGTTACTGTTCACAAAAGGGGTTCAGAAATCCCTAGGTGGGAAGCTGATTGTGTCGGGCGTGGACATCTTGCTGAGGCCAGGGGAGCGGATCGGCCTCCTCGGACCGAACGGTAGCGGCAAAACCACATTCCTCAAACTCTTGGCCGGCACAGTAGAGCCTGACAGTGGGACGATCACCCGCGCCGATCGGCTACGCGTGGTGACCTTCGAGCAACACCGCGAGTCATTGGACCAGCAGGCCACGTTGCGGCGCGCCCTTGCCCCAGCCGGCGGCGATGCTGTCCTGTACCAGGATCGGTCCGTACATCTGGCCTCATGGGCCAAGCGCTTTCTTTTCAAGCCTGAACAGCTGGATCTCCCGGTTTCACGTCTGTCCGGTGGAGAGCAGGCTCGCCTATTGATCGCTCGGCTCATGCTTCAGCCGGCTGATCTCCTGCTCCTCGATGAGCCGACGAACGATTTGGATATTCCGACACTCGATGTTCTGGAAGACAGCCTGCTCGAATTTGCCGGCGCACTCGTTCTGGTAACACACGATCGGTGGCTCTTAGACCGGGTCTCCACCAGGCTCCTGGCGCTGGACGGGACAGGCCGCGCCGAGTGGTTTGCCGACTATGCCCAATGGGAAGCAGCGCAAGAGAGAAAAACGGCAGTGGAAAGAAGATCTCAGATCTCAAAGGAGAGCTCCGCACCGGCGCAGCCGTCCAAACGGAAGGGCTTGTCGTATAAGGAACAAAAAGAATGGGACCTGATCGAAACGAAAATCCTGGAAGCCGAGGAAACTGTCGCGACCTGCCAATCTGCGGCAAATGATCCATCCATCGCTTCTTCTGCCGTCGATTTGCAGGCGCGCTACGCAGCCCTTCATGCCGCGCAGGCCGATGTCGAGCGCCTATACGCCCGCTGGGCTGAGCTGGACGGGAAACGAATACAAGCGATCAGTCACACGCAGGCGTAAATCTAGAAGCAAACCATCGAGAAGTGTGCAACGCGGCGGCTCAATGCACTATGCAAGACTCGGCCTCAATTCTGACTGCGGTTGCTCTGTGAGCAGTCCTTCCTCTTGATCAGAGCCCTCGAGGTGGGCCGCTTTTTATTACACGAGTTCTACGAATGGATCATTGAAATGGATGGACGTGACATCCCTGATAATCTCGTGCCCACTGATTCTTCCTCAGCGACCTGATATGGTGATCCGCCATGGGAGGGTCACTCCCAAGCGTCCTTGACGCGGCTTCTGTACTCCTCTTCTGGCTGATTGTCTGGTATCGCCGGCTTCAGGAGCCACGGCGCCCGCCTCCGACTGTGTCACCTGCCAGGAAATCCCCGGCCACGGCGCTTCCGCTGGTTTCGATCATTGTTCCCGCACGCAATGAAGCCCCGCGGATTGCGCAGTGCCTCCGATCGCTTCTCGCACAGGACTATCCCCACGTTGAGATCATTGTCGTGGATGACTGCTCGGAAGATGAGACAGGGGCCATTGCGGATGAGTTCGCTTCACAGGACTCCCGCCTGACGGTCCTTCGGGGAACACCTCTTCCCGAAGGCTGGATGGGGAAAGCGCATGCACTGTCCCAAGGCTACAGGCATTCGAAAGGCGAGTGGCTGCTCTTCACGGATGCCGATACAGAACATGCTCCCCACCTGCTCTCGGCCGTCATGGTCTTCATATTGGAGAGTCCTGCCGCCTTTGCCACAGTTCTGGCTCAGCAGCGTCATCCCAGCCCGGGCGTGTACTTAGCGAACCTGGCTGTATTCACCTACATCTTCCTCTTTTCCCGACCCAAAGAGTTTACTGATCCAGCTTCTCGACAGAGTTTGGTGAATGGGCAGTACCTGCTCTTTTGGCGGCCAGCGTATGAAGCGATCGGCACGCACGAGGCGGTCCGCCGGTATTCGAGCACCGATGTCTCCTTAGGTTATCTTGCGAAGCTGGACGGATGGCTTCCGCTGGCGATTGATGGCCGCTCCGCATTGCAGACCACGATGTATGCAACCTTTACGGAGGCGTTCGCCGGGTGGTCTCGTAGTCTTGTCAATGGAATCTGGACGGCGCTGGGCCCACCGGCTGGAAGTCTCGCCCTCGTCCTCGTCACCATCACTCTCTGGCTCTTCTGGATAGAACCCTGGCTGAGTCTCTTTCAAGCCTGGCAGGGCTCCTCGCCCAGTCTCATAGTAGTCGCGAGCCTGCAACTTCTTGCCGGGATGACGCTGGTTCGTCTTCGCCGAACACATTGGATGCGGACGGTCCTCGACACACTGCTGATGCCGATCGCCTTTCTGCTGTTCACGCTCATGGCCGGTGTGGGGCTTGTGCGTGCTTGGCTCTATCGGGGAACCAGCTGGAAGGGGCGAGTGGTGCGAACCATACAGCGGTTGCCGGCTTGGAACCCAAAACCGACTCGAAATCGACAAACCGTGAAACCCGAAGGGCAAGTCTTCACTTTGCCGGTTGAGAGGGAAAACCGGTAGGTTCCTTTCTTAAATTTATGGCAAAGTTAGGGATCAGCAACTATCCGTACTGCCAGGAGCCAAATCGGGAATTTCAGATTCCCTGGTGAAAACTATTCTCACAGAATTGGCGGAGCAACGACAGGTCGCCAGGATCGGCTAAAGGTTTAATGCTTCTACCAGATCCACCAGGAAGTACGTTAGGTGGTCCTCCGGCAACCAGTCACAGGGCGATGGCGGCAACAGCCGCAGCTCATCGAGGTCATAGGGACGAAATGTGCGCATCGTCATCGCAGGGCCTCCTCTGGTGTGGCTGGGTCTGCCTATCGATACAGGACTCGGAAGGGCTTACCGAGAAACTTCTGGAGGGCAATGTCGGACAGGCTCCCGGAGGCTTCTGTTATCTCCCGGAGCGATGCCAATGCGAAGACATGTCAACTTCTTACCTGTATGGAACCCAGGGACGCGGTAAGCGATTGATGCCGTCCAGTGCGGCGACTCTGTAACATTCTGCTAGAGTCGGGTAATTGAAGATCGTGTCGATGAAATAGTGGATTCGACCACGATGAGCCATGATGGCCTGCCCAATGTGGATCAGCTCCGTAGCCCCTTCTCCGATAATATGGACGCCGAGCAACTCGTAGGTCTGGCGGTGGAACAAGAGCTTGAGCATGCCGGTTTCGTCGCCCATCAGCAACCCACGGGCGATTTCTTTATAGCGAGCAATGCCCACCGCATAGGGAACCCCAGCCTGAGTGAGATCTTCCTCGTTCCGTCCCACCATGGAGATTTGAGGAATGGAATAAATGCCATAGGGCAATAATGAATTGTCGGTATGATTCGGATGGCCGAAGGCATTGCAGGAGGCATGTCGGCCTTGTTGCATTGAAGTCGAGGCCAAGGCCGGAAAGCCGATGACGTCGCCGGCCCCATAGATATGCGGAACTGCCGTCTGGAAGTGTTCGTTCACAGTGAGGCGACCACGATTGTCCGGTTTCAATCCCGCCGCTTCCAGATTGAGCCCCTTGGTCGCGCCGACCCGGCCGATCGCATACATGAGCGTTGATGTTTTGATCGGCTTGGCCTGTTGCAAGCTGACATGGATGGAATTATCAGACTCTTTCTTGATCGCGAGGACTTCTTCGTCGTGATACAGGGTGACACCGAAGTCTTTCATCTGTCGCTGGAGCTGGCCGATGATCTCGGCATCGGCAAACTCTAACAGACGAGGACCTTTGTCGATGAGGGTAGTGGGAATTCCCAGCGCCGCGAGCATGGAGGCGTACTCTGTGCCGATGACACCACCTCCGACGATCACGATCGAGGAAGGAAGGTGTCTAAAGGTCAGGAGCCCGTCTGTATCGATGATGGAGGTGTCGTCGAACGGGATCTCGGGCGGGCGGCTTGCTTCTGTGCCGACGGCGATGACAATGAAATCTGCCGTATGTTCGCTCGGGCCGCTCCGGTGTTGCACGCGGAGACGGTGTGGATCGAGAAAACTGGCTGATCCGAAAATCATCTCGACCCGATTCCGAGCCATCTGATCGTGCACGATCTTGATCTCGTTTGTGATGACGTAGTTGACGTGGCGGACGAGTTCCTCGATCTTAACCGTTTCCTTAAATCGGTATGGGGTGCCATAGATGCTGCGCTGTGGAATTCCGGAAAAATAGAGTACGGCTTCGCGCAGGGCTTTACTCGGAATCGTGCCGGTGTTGATGCAGACGCCTCCGACGACTTCCTTCTTCTCGATCAAGCCCACCTTCTTGCCGAGTTTGGCCGCCTGCACTGCGGCCTTTTGGCCGGCGGGTCCTGTGCCGATGACGAGTAAGTCGTAGTGTGCCATGAGTACTCCGAGGAACTGAGGCTAAGGTTGAGATTCAGGAAGAAGTGAAAACTCCTGGTCCAGGCACAACATTAACATTGTCCCTAACTTTTATCTTAACCTGTTTCATCTTAGCTTTCCGTCACCAATCGACGGGTGGAGCTGAAGGCTTCTTTCATGTCGGGTAGTTGGGTGAGCTCAGGGGTGATTTGGAGATAGCGAATGGGGATCACTTTGTCGATGGCCATGAGGGTTCTGGTCAAAATGTGGTGACCGTCCAAGAAGAGGCCATGAGTTTTCCGGAAGTCTCCTCCGAGGTAGTCGGACAAGAAGGTCACATTTGCGATCTTGGCTTCCTCATCCGATCGCCTTTGAGGGTAGGGACCGCGACACCAACGGTGATGAGTTTCACCATTACCCCGTCTTCCTTCCAGGCGCTCGCCTTACGTATAGCCCAGAAATCGAGGTCTGTCCCGGACCGACACCATTTTCACTAAGTCCCGTATGGAGAGCATGCCGACAATCTTGCCGTTCTCACTTACGGCTAAGTGACGCACACCCTGTTCGGCCATGACTTGGCTGGCATCGCGAATCGTCCGATTGACATCAATGCTTAGCAGAGGGGAACTCATCACGGCGCTGACACGGGTCTTGCCGGCATCCTGGTTGGAGGCGAGCCCTTTTCGGACCAGATCGCTCTCGGTCACGACGCCGACGAGCTCACCGGCCTCAATCGTCAGCAATGACCCGATGCGCCTCTCGCTCATTTGCACAGCGGCGGCAAAAATGGATGCTTCGCTGCCGATCGTAGCGGCCGATGTCGCCATCAGGACGCCAAGCGGCCGGTACACCCCGTCGAGCTCGATGACGGGACCGCTCTCCGCATCCACAAACGATCGCACCAAATCCCGTATTGAAATAACCCCGACGATCTCCTCCCCCTCCACCACACAGAGGTGACGGACCTGGTTGCCTTCCATCACATGGCTCGCATCCAACATTGAGCCTTCTGCTGCGATTGTCAAAGGCGGGCGACTCATCACACGATCCACCACCGTGACCGCCGGATCCACTCCCCTCGCAAGCACTTTCCGCACCAAATCCGTCTCCGTCACAATTCCGATCGGTCCTCGGTTGGGATCGTCGGACTCCACCAACACGCAGCCGATACGCCGAGCACCCATCCGCTCGGCCGCCAGCACGGCCGTCGCCTCTTGCGGAACCATTTCCAGGTAGCGATGCATAAAGTCCTTGACAGCTCCGCCTCCTGATTCACGCATCGCAACTCCGCGTTCCTGTGAACAGATCACCCTTCCACGCACCATATACCGGAGACGCCTCGGACCCGATGTTCTGGCAAGCGCTATACCTGATTGCGTCGGCAGACGTATGCACAGGATCCGGCCGACAGGAATTCTGGAACCTGGTTGGCGAGCCTACCAACATGGGGTCCCCATTGAGGCCCGGGCCCTGCCGACAAACTCGTGCCGTTCATCCCTGGTAGTGTCTTCCTGACAAGAGTCCCAAGCCACTTTTGTCCGAAATACCTTTGCCACGAAGTGGATCTTGAACAGCATCTGACGGGAAGGCCTGCTCCCTTTGAGGTTGCGAAGGCTCCGACAGGCGTGGCAACCCTTGAACCCAGGTCATCGGCACGAGCACCCTTAGGCGACCACTCCGCCGACTAGGATCGTCCGTTTCTTCCTCCTTAGCTATAGGAGGATCCCCTAGTCATTCGCAAGACAACTCTGAGGTTCGAGCGAGGGTCATATAAGACCGGGGTTGTGTCCACTCCGGGATCTAGAATAGCACTGCTCGATCACGCTATAGAAGAAAGATTGCGAAGCAGCCCAGGGGGACGTTACCTTGCCGATTGATTCTAAGGCACCGGACAACGCTGGGAGAGGCTTTGCAATCTGCGAGCCTCAGAAAAAGCCCGCAAGTGCGGTCCTGTAATCTTTCATCGTGTTTAGCAGGGCATGGATTTCCCTAGGCTCACTCAGAGCATCCTGAGCATGCTGATCAACGCAAGCCTAGGCGATCTCCTAGTTCACGATCGACTGCGCGCCGGGTAAGATGGCACCAGGGTCGAGGAAGCTCTTGCGCGAGAGGTGGCTAATGCGAAATGGGTTTCTAATACCGAGGAAGGAGAGTGTGTGCGATTGCCAGGCTCAGGTTGTTGGGCACTGACCGGTTATCGTTGTGTGTTCTAAATCACGGTGGGCAGAGGTGCTGTCGCATCCTCGCTGCCCTCGGGTATTCCCGCGAGGATTAAGCAGTGGTGTAATCGCAGGGTGTGATGCTAATCGTTCAGGATGAAGGATTTTCGCAACTGTAAGGGGATGTGCACGGGGAGAGGAGATGGCACGAGTACGTTCGAACAAGAGTAAAAACAAGTCATCGAAAGCCGAGGAAATAAAGGCCGGTCAGTCGGACGAAACCCTTGGTCAACATCATTCGTTGCAACCAGCCGTTAGATCCCAAGAGCGGCAAGAGCAACAGCGGATACAAGAGGAGCCGTCTGCTGATTCGCGAGAAGTTGAAAAGCCTTCCGACCATACGTCTTCTACTATTAATGGACATCAAGGTAGCGTGGATGTTTCAGCCGCGCATCGTCGAATCGCGGAACGGGCGTTTATCCTGTTTCAAGAGAGTGGCTGCGAACATGGCAACGATTGGGCTCATTGGTTTGAGGCGGAACGGCAGATTAAAAGTGCTCGAGTGTAGTCACTGAGCATTTAGAAAACTCGACAGACAGTGGCAGAATGCGGTAGAAGAAGCAGTTAAGGGGCCGTCACGCAGCCGTGGGTTGTATACAACTGAGTCGATTAATCAGACATTCATAGGAGGACAATCCTGTGAGGATGTTGTCACTTGTTTTCGTGCTTCTTGCTCTCGTACTGAATGGGGTGAGCGAGCTCATAGCCGGTGAGGCCGCGACCGCCAGAACCGACTTAGAACGCTTGAACGATGATTCAATCACGGCGAACGTAGAGGGGAAGCTGGCGAGCGCGAACGTGATAGATTTTGCTAGGGTCGATGTGGAGACAGAACGAGGGACCGTGGTTCTCAGTGGCACGGTGCCGACCTCACAGCAAAAAGCTCGTGCAGAACAGCTGGCCAGAGAGGTAGGCGGCGTCAAGCAGGTCACCAACAAACTCCAGGTTCGGGTACCCCAGCAGCCGTAAGGCATCTGACATGAGTGCGAGTCAGCACGGTGCCGACGGAAACCAACCTCTCCACGATAGCGGACCATTGGAAGCTGAGAGTCGGAGTCGGCACAGCTCCACGGTCAAATTCACTTCCCAAATGCAGCGGCAAGCCTTGTTCTGTGCATTCCGATGACCGGAGCAAGCGTCGATAACAAGCCCGCTGCGTAGCGCATTTCTCGGGGCCTCCCAAGCCCTGCTGTTGAGCCGAAAGTATTCCCTATTCGGCTCATGAGAATCGCTTCTTCTACAGTTCTACCCATTGATAGCCGATAGAGAAGGCGGAAGCCGGTCTCCATCGATCCACAACGAAAAGGGATTCTCACCATGCCTTTGGCGAGTGAACTAGTCCAATCCTGCACCACTGTCTTTACCTTGCCGGAGGTGTACTTCCGCGTGCGAGATGTGGTGGACGATCCGAATTCGACCATGGATGACCTCGTCGACGTCCTTAAGCTGGACCCGGCCATCTCGGCCAGGCTTCTCCGTATCGTCAACAGCCCCCTCTATAGGTTTCCCAAGCAAATCGACACCATCTCTCGTGCCGTCAATATCGTCGGTATGCAAGCCATCAATGATCTCGTCACCGCAACGACCGTCGGACGGACCTTCTCCGGGATGCCGGTTCAACTCATGGACGTCTCGATGTTCTGGCGCAAGAGTGTGTTGTGTGCCTTGCTCGCCGGAAGGATCGCTAAATCCTGCGGCATCGAGGACAGCGAACGTTTCTTCATCGAAGGCCTGTTACGCGACATCGGGCATCTTGTTCTCTACCAGACCATCCCCCAGCGAGCCCACTCCGCTCTCATCGAAGCTGGGTACCTCGAAACATCCCTTGCCGAAGTGGAGCAGTCCAACATTGGATGCGACTTTGCAGAAGTGGGAGCCGAACTAATCCGTTCCTGGGGTATGCCTGTGCAGATCGAGCAGGCCATCCGTTGTCAACTGAGTCCAAACGATGCCGGTGAATTCATCCTCCATGCGTCGATCGTCCATCTGGCCGGCGTCGTCGCCGACTACGAACAACTCGATCCGAATCGGCGTCCTACTACACCGCCGTTCAGCCCTCCTGCCGTTACCGCCACAAGGTTTGTGTCGGCCAATCTCCCAACTTTGCTCACGGATGCCCGGGCCAAGTTGCAAGATACCCTAGCGCTTATCCATCCTCGCGCCATGGCCGCGTAGCGTGCCACACGGTTCTGTGGGATTCTTGCAAACTATTCGACCGAGTGGCTTTCCAGGAAAACCGCTTGTTCCAGGGCACGGAAGAACTGTTGGTAGGGTATCGGGTCTTCGACGGCACGAAGGTAAAACTGAGCACTGGCTCGCACGACGAGTTGCGCCTCATTGCGCTTGCGGACGGTGACGGTCAGTCGCACAAGGTCGTTGCGGTGATAGAAGGGGCCCCAAGCTCGGTAGTTTCTGGTGAGAAAGAGGAGCGTGTCAGGACGGTAGAGGTAATAAGACGGATCAGTGAAGGTCGGCTGCTCAAGATCGACGTATTTCTTGGCGGACACGATCCCCAGTTCCTCATCGAGCACTTCGATCTTGCAGTTCAAGTCCTGCAAGGTCAGGACGATCGCCTGGAGCAGCTTCCTCCGGTCCTTGGTGTCGAACACGCGCGTCTGCGCGGCTCGGACCTTGACCTGACTCTCCTCCGACAACCAGATTTGCGTTCGCGCATCGGATTGATTGTCATGCCTCATTTCGTAGGGGGAACAGGCAGTGAAGAGCGTCGCGCCGGCGAGCCCTGTCGCAAGGAGCCATCGTCGTGGCGGTTGTGAATGCAGCTGTCTGATGGGGATCATGTAGATGGTTTCGACTCCTGGGAGAGAAACAGGGCCCGTTGCAACGCGGCGAAGAAATTCTGATACACCTTCGGGTCTTCAATAGGTTTGTTGTTGTAGATGGCGTTGGCACGAAAGCTCATCCTGTCTGCCGTCTCCTGCCGAACCGTCACGGTGATGGTGACAACGTCGTAATAGTTCGGTTCCGCGAATCGGGCAGCGGTGACGAGGCCAAGGTCTTCGTAGGCCCGCTCGATGATGAAGCCGAGGTCTTGTAGTGAAGCGATGACACCGCGAATGGCGGCGTTCCGGTCCGTGAGGTCAAAGGTCCTGGTTTGGAGGCTTCGGATCTTCATCTGCGCCTCGGTTGGGGCCAGGAGGTCCTGAGAGGCCTGCGGTGGGGCGCAGCCATGCAGTGAGAGGACCCCGGCGAGCAGGAGTCCCGCGCTGGTTATGGTGGTTTGCATTGTGGGTCTGTTCATGCCGTGTCCTCAGATTCGGTGAGCCTCTAGGAACACGGCCTTGGAGAGTTTTGCGAAAAATTGCTGATAGATCTCCGGATCGCGGATCATTTCCATATATTGCTCACCGGGCGGAATGTATTGCTGATCGGCCTGTCCGTCCCCCTTCCAGACGACTCGGTAGAAGCCGATGCGGATTTCCTGGCGGGTCGCTTCAGGATTCAGCGGACGGGCTACGAGAGCCGCGGCGATCTTCTGATGGAGATCTACGGGCTCCAAGAACTTCCCCATTGAGAGAATCAACAACAACATTCTCCGAATATATTGGCCGTACTCACGAGCGCTGCGCTCCTTCACGGCCCGCAGGAAACCGACTTCCCGCTGACTCTCTTCGACCTGAAAGCCAAGGTCTTGTAGAACAGCGGCAGAAGCTGAGAGGAGTTCTCGTTCATTCGGCGTTTCGAACATCCGAGTCTGCATGGCTCGGTTCTTTGGAACGTCGGGCGTCAGTGCGAAGAGCTCGGCGGGCTCTGTATGGGCGATGCAGCCGCTCAGAATGGCGAGGGCTGGAATCGGGATCAAATGCCCAATTCTCACAACTATGCGGTGGATCCATCTCACCGGCTGATCAGAACTGCGTATAGTTGTATGCAAAGTCCCGGACCTTCTTTTCTTCGTCGTACTTGATGATGATGGTGAGAGTGCGTTGGCGCTGCGAGCTCGAACTCTCGCTCGATCTGGTGCCGAGGATGATGATGCTCGCATAGGATGAACTGCCAGCATCCACGCGATCCGTCGAGACCTTGTCATAGATCCAGACCTCACGCCGTTTTTCGTCCGTGGTCACGATATTGGGGCTACCCAGAAGTTCAGCCACCTGTGAGGCAGGCATGCCGACCTTGATTTCGCCTTGCACCTTACCGACAGTGATGCGGTCTTCCTTGATTTCGGCCTTGCCACCACCGCATCCGGCGGTAACCATGAATAGACACAGGCACAGCATGCCCCATGGAGTTTTCATCGCTGAGGCCCCTTTCTATAGTCTGAGTGTAGGTCGGATTTGCCTGAGGCGATAGGCTACTGTTCCTGGGAGAATGTGTCAACCTGTGACGTCAAAAAAGCACGTAATAATCGATGGCACGGCATTTCTCTCTTGCCATAACGAGATTCTCGTAGCAGCTTGCCGAGAAAGCCAACCTCACTTCAGGATCCACAGTTGTCCATAGCCGTCAAATCGTTGCCTTGGAAACATTCGTAAAATCCATGTCTCGAGTAGAAGTCAGGCTCGATCGCGAAAGCATCGAGTGGCAATCTCGGAATAGGGGAGCAACAATGTTTTTCCATCCTTATTCACAGTCACAGCTTCCCGAACATT
Organism: Nitrospira sp.; assembly: GCA_029194725.1. Taxonomy (GTDB): domain Bacteria; phylum Nitrospirota; class Nitrospiria; order Nitrospirales; family Nitrospiraceae; genus Nitrospira_D. Next base: position 204,520 of record JARFXQ010000004.1, read on the forward strand.
CTCGTGAAAAACTCCCTCACCTTTCCCATGTGGTCCTGTACATCCGTTTCCAAGTGTCTTGCTCCCGCTTGCCAGTCGTCGGTCGTGTAGCCGACGCGGCGGGCGAGGAAGATGAATTCGTCGGAATCGACAGGCGGAAGGACTCGATCTTTGGCATTGCCGCGGACCATGCGGAGACCGTCGATCAACATCCGGATGAAGACATAGGCCTTGCGGAGGCTCTCCCCGTCCTGTCTTGTCACGATCTTACAGTCCACCAGGGCTGCCAGCGCCTGCATGGTATTGGGGGTACGCAGGACAGGAAGCCGGTGGCCGTGCATGATCTGAAGGTATTGGATCGCATATTCAATATCGACGATGCCCCCGGAGCTATGTTTTAGGTTGGTCGTGTCCCGGTCCACGAGTTGCTTCAACTGTTGCCGTCGCAAGTCGAGAGCGACAGGAAGATCCCATGGTTTGCCGTTGTAGACATAGTTGTCGCGATGGGCTTCGACGCGCTTACCGAGGGCTGCATCACCTGCCACATGTCGCAGTTTGATCAGCGACTGGCGTTCGAACGGGGCGGCAAGGCCCTCCTCACTATAATAGCTGGTGATTTCATCAAAGGGATTCGTCAGTGAGCCCTTCCCACCGTGAGGTCGGAGGCGTACATCCAGATGAAAGATGCCCTCCTGCTTGGCCTCGATCCACCGTAAGAGTTCCGCGCCGAGCCGTTCAAAGTATTCGCTGTTCTCGATCGAATTCTTGCTGTCGGTTCGGCCTGCGTCGCCATAGACGAACATGACTTCGATATCGGAAGCGTACCCGAGTTCCTTGCCGCCGAATTTGCCCAAGGCGAGAACGGTGAAGGGACAGGGCTTTTTGTTCACCAAGCGAGGTGGGCCATAAAGCTTGTTCAGCTTCGCTTGGCAATCCTTCAAGCTCCGATCGACGATGACTTCAGCCAGTTGAGTCAGGGCGGCGGAAAAATCCGGCAAGGCAGTGTCCGGCTCGACGATATGTTTCATGTCGATGCGGAACAGCTCGCGATCCTTAAAGCTGTTCAGCGTCGCCTTCCGGGTCTCGTCGGTTTTGGCTCGATTCACCAGGCGATCAAGTTCCTTGCGAAGCGTCGCTCGTGGCGTCATGAGGGGCGTGTCTCGGTAGCCATGCAGGAGCGGCAGGAGGTTGCTGTACTGGCGACGCAAAAAGTCTTCCCAGAGAAAATCGCTGGCGCCGAGCAGGCGGGCGAGCAGAGGGAAGGTTTTCTTGTCGCTGAGAAAGGCCAAGACTTCTTGTTGGGCCTTGCCCTTGGCCTGTTGCACCGTTAGATCGAGGAATTGGTCAAAAGCTTCCAGGGCTTTGGTCGGATCGGGGGCCCAGGTGAGAGCATGAGTGAACTGCTTAATGAGGACGGCCGTCAGGCGCAACTGTTGCTGATCAGCCGCATCGGTGAGCTTCTGGCCGTGGCGGTTGCGGATATAAAAGCGATCATGAATCTTTCCCTCCTCCACGTCGAACTGCGCTTTGGAGATGTACACGTTGCGCATCGCGAGGGCGTTGGCAAAAGCGTACAAGAAGGCCGGAGTATCGTCCGACCGGATGTCCATGACGGTGTCGGTAGAGGATTGGCTGTTGTCGAACGTGATCTGCACAGGATAGAGCAGACCGCTGAAGGACCCGCGTCGCTTGCCGAGCTGTTCGACCAGACGCCGATTCACCGCGAACCGCGCCTCCTCGAATTGCCCTCTGTCGAGCAAGGTGATTACCGAATGGAGCGCTTCCTTCAATAGACGCTGCTGGTCTGCGTCCAACCCTCCTCCCGGTACCGGAAGGACCCGAAACACATCGACAATCTTTTTTTTATTCAAGCTCGAATTACCGGTGCTTCGGACCAGCTGACCGTGCCCTGTCCAACTGGGGCGAGCGGGCTGTGGAGCGGTCTTTTCGGCAAAGGTATAGATATGTCCCTCCTCAATGTTGAGGCCGAATGCCGAGAGCAGGCCGCAAATCATGGCGAATTCGGAGAAGTGGTCGTAGGCCACGATCGTGATATCAAATCGCTTGTCTTCCTGTTCGGCAACGGCAATTTCGCAGGGGTGCTCCGGCGTCAGGTGAGCCGCCAATCGGACGTGCTCGGCAATTGTCGGAGGCTCGAACCGCCGGAAGTACTCCTGATCCAGGCGAGAGAAAAAATCTTGAAGCACATCGGATGGAATATCGGGACAGAGCAGACGAACCGAGTTGAGCAATGATGTGCGATCAGGAGCGCCTATCGGCATAGGCTTCAGTATACCGGAATGGTTTCATTGTGCGTAGAGGAACCTGTCAGTATAATGTCGCGCCATGAGTCGTTCCTCTGTACCGCAGGTATTACAACGAGCCCGACATCGGGCTCAGAATCGTGCCTCTAAACCGGATCCCACTCCCGTTTTGCTCGCTGCCAAGCGGAACGTCGAGGAGGTGCGAGCCATTTTGTCGGCCTATGGCCTGCGTGATCTCGATCAGGCCGACCGCAACCTCGATGCGATGGCAGGTGACCCGACCCAGCGCCGCCGATTGGCGGAGATCATGCCGATGATGATGGAATCGATCTCCCGCACTGCCGATCCCGATCAGGCGCTCAATCATTGGGAACGTTTCCTGGGGAATGTGGCCCCCACCACCTTTTTGGACTATTTGCGAGGCTGGCCTCGCATGCTCGACCTGCTCTGCGTAATCTTCGGCAACAGCGATGCCTTGGCCTTTACGCTGATCCGAGACCCCACGCTGGTGTATTGGTTGGCTGAGGAGGAAGTCTTGTCACGACCTCCGACCCGAAAAGGGATGGAGGAGGCGCTTCGCGAGAGCATTGGACACCTGGCTTCCAAGGAAATGAAGTTGGACGCGCTGCGACGTTTTCGGCGACGGGAAATGTTGCGCATCGGCGTGCGGGATCTCCTTCGTCTCGCCACAGTACAGGAGACAACCGCGTCATTGTCTGATTTAGCCTGCCTGCTCATTCATGCCGCCTACGAGATTGTCGATTCCGATCTCAAGCGGCAGTATGGTATTCCCATGCACCGAAACCGGCAGGGACGATGGGTAGAGACCAAGTTCACGGTCATCGGGATGGGCAAGCTCGGAGGTCACGAATTGAATTACAGTTCCGACGTGGATCTGATCTACCTCTATGAGTCGCATGGCGGGGAGACCAGAGCGCCGAGAGGCGGGCATGCAGCCATACCGGCCGGCGTTGGCATTTCCAACGAAGAATATTTTGAGATTCTCGCCCGCGAATTGACCAGGGTCTTGATCGAACCCACCAGAGAAGGACACGTCTTTCGAGTGGACCTAAGATTGCGGGCAGAGGGATCTGTCGGTCAATTGGCCCGTTCGCTGGAAGAGTATCGAAGGTATTATACGGCACGTGGACAAGTCTGGGAACGATTGGCTCTGCTGAAGGCTTCGCCGGTGGCCGGCTCCGATGAAGTTGGGCGGGCGTTTCTCAAGCTGGTCAAGCCGTTCGTGTTGGGAGCAAGGGAGAAAATCGATCGTGATAGGGTGTTGGCAATCGTGCAGGATGTTCGGACGGTGAAGGACCTGATCGACGCCAAAATGACGGACCGTGGCCATGCGCAACGCAACGTGAAGCTGGGGACAGGCGGGATTCGAGAGATCGAGTTTTTCGTACAGACCATTCAAATCCTACTGGGGCGAAAGGTGCCGATACTGCTGGATCGGAGCACGCTCGGTTCGCTGAACCGGCTGGCTCAGAAAAATCTGCTTTCGATTGAAGACCGTGATGCGTTGACGGCTGCCTATCTGTTCCTGCGAGATGTCGAACATAAGTTGCAGATGGTCCACGATCTCCAGACCCATGTGCTTCCCGAAAGCTCAGAAGAGTTGGAGCGCTGTGCGGTCCGGATGGGGTATGACACGCTGGACCGCACAACGGCCGGCAAGCGATTTTCGTGCGACCATGCTCACCACACAAAGGTGGTGCATGATCAATTTTTCTCGTTTTTGGGGCACCCCGAGCTATCTCCTCTCTTGAGAGCTGCCTTGAAATCAGCTAGTTAAGAACGGGAATCCCCAGCTGCGCGCGACAACGTCCGTGGTCATCGTGGATTCGCACGGCACTATCCCTGTCGTGGGGAAGAATGTTTCGGCTTATGGAGCGAGTTGGCCTACTGGAGGTTCTACGCTGGCTCCCGTCGCATACTAAGGAGGTACGCTGATGGTCTTGTTGAGCAAGATTTTTGGATTTTTTCTCATGTTAGGGCTCGTCAGCGGCTGTGCGAGTGATCGCCTTGGCGGAGGAACACCTGTTCCAGCGCCATCGACGGCGGGGACGCTGATGGGGCAAGTCGTGTCACTGGCGCACGGTTCACCGGTAAGCGGAGCAACTGTGAAGACGGAAGTAGGGACAACAACAACCGCCGGCGATGGGAAGTTCAGCGTACCGGCGCCTCCAGGAGATCGTACTATTGTTCGCGTGGAAGCGAACGGATTCGCCGAGACCTTTTCGGTGGCTCGCGTGATATCGAGACAAGCGACCAACATCGGTGTGAAGCTTGTGCCGATCGGTGCGACGACAACGGTATCCGTGACGGAGGGTGACACTGTCTCGGTGCCCTATTCACCGGCTCGTGTGACGATTCCCACCAATGGATTGGTGCCGCAGGCGGGAGGGACGCCGGCAGGGACGGTCACGGTCTCGGTGGCCCCGATCAATCCGGCCATAGATCCCAATTTGATGCCGGGCGGGTTCGAGGGGATTTCCACCGGTGGTGGGGCGGCCAAGCTGATCGAAAGCTTCGGTGTGATGTTCGTTGATATCAGAGATAGCGCGGGCGCTCGCTACACATTAGCGGGAGGAAAGACTTCTATGATTCGTATTCCGCTCGGGACGCAGTCCGCCAATCCTCCGGCCACAGTCTCGCTCTGGTTCTTGGATGAGACGGTTGGTCTGTGGAAGGAAGAGGGGACTGCGACGTTACAGGGCACCGCCCCGGATCAATATTACGAAGGAACAGTCACTCACTTTGGCTATTGGAACGCCGATATCACTCCGGAACAGATCCTCGTCACCGGTTGTGTGAAGGATGCCAATGGGCTGCCCGTAACCAATACCCTCGTTCGAACGGAGGGCATCGATTATACAGGGGTGGCGACAGACCTCACGGCTGACGATGGAACATTCCAGGTCGCCATGCGCCGGAACAGCCGGGCGAAACTCGGTCTCTCTGAATTCGATCAACAGACATTCAAGTTTGTGCTCATCTCGAACGTGGTGAAGGTCGGGCCATCGGGAACAGATATTCATCGGGCCAATTGCCTCGTGAAACTGCCGCGACCCTTGGCGATCACCACGATGGCCCCTCCTGGAGGCAATGTTGGAGCGACGTACAATCAGACATTATCTGCGGATGGCGGAGTGCCTGGCTATGTATGGAGTCTGAATCCCGCGTCGAATCCCTTGCCGGCCGAGCTAGCTCTAACCGAGACTGGTATCATTTCCGGCACTCCGACCGTGGCTGGTACCACGACGATCATCGTCAACGTGGCCGACTCAGCGGGAGCGACCGCGACCACGGAATTCACACTGACCATCTACGCGCCAGGAGTCCAACCTCTGGCAATCACGACAGCGGCGCTTCCCGCCGGGACCGTGGGCACAGGGTACAACGCCACATTAACGGCGACGGGAGGCACCGGCGCCAAGTCTTGGAGCGTCAGTGCTGGGTCCTTGCCGATAGGAGTGTCGTTGAATGCTGCCAGTGGGGTGATCAGCGGCACCCCGACCAGGGCCGGAGCATTCTTCGGTACGATCCGTGTTCAAGATAGCGGTACGCCGCATCAATCGGACGAGATCTCATTCGGCACCACGATCAATCCTGCAGCTGTGAGCGGAGGGAGCTTGGGAATGCTCACTGTGACCGGTGCTCCGACCAATGTCGGCCGAACATTCGTGGCCGATGGGAGCGTTACCACGACAAAATTTGCTGGTTTTACCGGCGGAGGGATTCATTGGAACGAAACTCGCGGTGCCGGGGTTCATGTCACGACAGTGACTGTGTCATTGGACCCGGCGGGCCAGGTCAGCACCGTGGGATTCCTCTTTATAGATTCCAAAGGAAGCGGAGGGTGGGGGTGCGGGCCTGCCGCAGGTGACTGTCATGGAGTGACGGTCAATCAAATAGCCGGCTCGGCGACCTTCACAAATGTTGTTCTCAAGGGCGCTAACTCGAATTCATCCGGTCACACCGGTCCGATTACACTTAACGGCACGTTGACCTTTACGCCGTTCTAGGCTCGGTTCCATCCAGCATGAAACAGGGCGCGACGGGCATGTCGGCCGCGCCCTGCCTCATGCTCTCCATACCTACTCGCTACTGACTGAGGAGGGTGAATTGGAGCCGACGTCATTCGGATAGGGTATGGCTCGTAAGATCGCAAGAAATCAGCTGAACTCCTTCTCGCCGACCATCACCGCCATGCAGAGCTAGACAATCGTACCTTCCACTTATTGTTCAACGAGCCATCGAGAGTTGGAAGTTCGCACCCCTATTTCACAGAGTTCGCGACTGTGATGAGTTGCATCCTCGCATTCTTGTGTAACCTTCGCGGAGCTCGGAACGACTAGAGAATAGAGGGAAACGCACGGATTCCTGGCGCAGCCGTCCAGAATTCGTCAGGACAAGGGGGACAACGTGAAGCGAAGCGCGCCTTTTGCCGTCAGCATCGCACGGTGAGCTCTGTTGGTCATTTTCCCGACACGAGGTGGTATCATGAGCCACATCGTCGATCTGAGAGATACCAGCAATTTCTGGAATTCACCTGTTGATGGCCGATGGCTCGTCATTCAAACCTTCATCGGATGAAAAGAGCCTACTCCGTCGCATCGGACAGGGAGAGACCGAGCGATTTGCTGATCTGATCAGTCGGTATCAACCCCATGTGATCCGCATCGTGAGCCGACGGGTACCGGCCGATCAGGTCAAAGAAGTGGTCCACGATGTCTTCGTCAGAGCCTACTTCAGCCTGGGGCATTTTTCGGAGTCGGTAGCCTTCGATCATTGGCTTGCGGCCATTGCTGTCCGAACCTGTTACGATTTCTGGAGAGCAAAGAAACGAGACGAAGTCCCCGTCAGCGCCCTGGCTGATGATCACCATCGCTGGATTGAGCAGATGCTGGCTGCACAATCGGACGACGAGTTCCGTGATCAGGTACGGAAACGGGAGGCGGTGGAAGTCTTGGAATGGGCGCTCAAACAACTGTCGCCGGAGAATCGAGCTGTCTTGACCTTGGTTCACCTCGAAGGCCGCTCGGTACAAGAGGCGGCGCAGTTATTGGGGTGGAGTGTGATCAATGTCAAAGTTCGAGCGCATCGAGCCAGGCAAGCGGTGCGCAAACTTCTTGTCGGCAGTTGAAAAGGAACGTCGCCAATGTTCTCGCCTCGCTCGCCGAACGGAAACCACCTTAAAGTTTTCGGCGTCCGATCAGGGAGCCACACGACCTATTAAACCATCCCTAGACAACAGTTGGGGAGGGAGCATGTCATGCAAGACGACAAATTCCTGAAGCTTGAGCGCGCACTGACAGAGGTTTATCGATCACAGTCAGAAGTCCTACCCGGTTCTGTTGAAGTGACGCAGGACGTGATGAGGCAAATTCGTCAATTGACGAGCAGCAAGAACCGTGGGTGGACGCAGCCGGCCGTCCTTGATCAGCTTGTCTGGCGGGCAGCAGCCATCGCGGCTGCGGTCGTGATGACTGTGACGATTCTCACTATGGAGACATTCCGGACGACGGCGGGGGAGAGCGGGGTGCTCCTTGCGGAAGAGTTTGAATCGGCTCCCCTATTTGGAGACTAGTGGTCAGGGAGGAGAGGTCCCATGTCGCGACTTAAACTATGGGTCGGCCTGATTGTCCTATTTGGCGCGGGGATGGCGACCGGTAGCGTCGGAACCTCACTTTACGCAGATGCCGAGCGGATGCACCGGGGGGAGCGGGGCCCGGCCTCCCAGCATGACCGGATCATGAAACGTCTCACGGAGGGACTGTCGCTCACGACCCAACAGCAACTGGAGATCGAGCCGATCGTCAGTCGCGCTCACGTCGCAATTCTCGATCTGCGCTTTTCACATCAACGGGAAATTGAGCAGATCTTGAACGCGGGCATCGCGGACCTCAAAGGGAAGCTGTCTTCAGAACAGCAGTCTGAACTGGACAAGATGTATGCGGGACTGCAACAGCATTGGCAACTCTCACGTGACTATCTGGAAGCTCACAAAAAGGGTGCAAAGCCCTAGCAGGCAGCGGAATGTCTGAATCGATTCGCTTTGCGGCTACACTGAAACGTTGGGTGCTAGGGCTGTCGGCGGCCTGTCTTCTTGCCTTGGGAGGGTATGCCATCCTGGCGAAGTCAGGCGAGAATCCGTCGCGTGCTGGTCAGGCATCGGGAGGCGCACGCTCATTTCCGGTGGCGGTGGCGGAGGCCAAGACGGGTGACATCGGTATTTATCTCAACGGACTCGGATCGGTTGTGCCGTTGAATACCGTCAATGTGCGGAGCCGGGTTGATGGGCAACTCATGAAGGTGCTGTTTCAGGAAGGACAGATCGTTCAGAAGGGCGACCTCTTGGCGGAGATTGACCCGCGACCGTTCGAAGTGCAATTGCTCCAGGCTGAGGGGCAGATGGCTCGCGATCTGGCGCAATTGACCAATGCGCGCCTGGACTGGCAGCGGTACAAGGGGTTGTATGAACAAGGATACGTGCCCAAGCAACAACTGGATACTCAGGATGCCATGGTGCGTCAGTTGGAAGGGATCATAAAGGCCGACCAAAGCCAGATTGACAATGCCAAATTGCTGCTGGGCTATAGCCGCATCACAGCGTCCATCAGCGGGCGGGTGGGGTTACGTCTGGTGGATCCCGGGAACATGGTCCACGCAAACGACAACAATGGTCTGCTGGTCATTACGCAACTCATCCCGATCGGGGTCGTCTTTGCCATTCCGGAGGATAATTTGCCGGGAGTTTTGGAACGACTCAAAGCGGGTGAACGATTGTCCGTCGATGCGTTCGACCGGGAGCAGAAGAAGAAACTGGCCACCGGCGTTCTCCTGACGGTCGACAATCAGATCGATCCCAATACTGGTACTGTCCGGCTCAAGGCAATATTCCCGAACGAGGACGGCGCGTTGTTTCCAAATCAATTTGTCAACGCCCGCTTGTTGTTGGAGATGAAACATGGAGTCACGATCGTGCCATCCGTCGCCGTTCAGCGTGGAGCAACAGGGACCTTCGTCTATGTTGTGAATAACGACCGGACAGTGGCGGTCCGGACCGTTGCGGTTGGTGCATCTCATGGCGATGACACATCGATCACCTCTGGTCTCTCGCCCGATGAATTGGTCGTAGTGGACGGCACCGAGAAACTCCGCGAAGGCAGTAAGGTCGAAGTGCGAAAACAGAACGACCAGCCTATCAAAGATCTTGACCCTCTCCCATCGGGATCCGGGGTGCCACAGCAAGGCACCAAATCGTGAATCCGTCCCGGCTCTTCATCATGCGGCCTGTGGCGACCGCCTTATCGATGGTCGCCATTCTGCTGACCGGAGCGCTGGCCTATCGGCAGTTGTCGGTCTCGGCCCTTCCCCAGATTGATTACCCCACGATACAGGTCTCGACCTTTTATCCCGGAGCCAGTCCTGACGTCATGGCATCGTCCGTGACCGCGCCTCTTGAGCGACAGTTCGGGCAGATGCCTGGCCTGGGTCAGATGACCTCAACGAGTTCGAGCGGATGCTCAGTGGTGACGCTGCAATTTAGCCTCGATCTGAGCTTGGACGTGGCCGAGCAACAGGTACAGGCTGCGATCAATGCCGCCTCCACGTTCCTCCCGCGTGATCTTCCGAACCCGCCGATCTATAACAAGGTCAATCCGGCCGATGCACCGATCCTGACGTTGGCGCTGACGTCCAGTACATTGCCGTTGCCTCAGGTCGAGGACCTGACCGAAACCAGGCTCGCACAGAAAATCTCCCAGCTCTCCGGCGTGGGACTCGTCAGCATCAGCGGTGGCCAGCGGCCGGCCGTGCGTATCAGGGCGAATCCCCGGGCCCTGTCGGCCTACGGACTGACGCTGGAGGATCTGCGTATGACCGTGGCCGCCGCCAACGTCAATCAGGCCAAAGGCTCGTTCCACGGGCCGCGGAGAGCCTCCATCATCAACGCGACCGATCAGTTGCTGTCGAGCCGCGAGTACCGCCCACTGATCGTCGCCTACCGCAAGGGGGCGCCCGTCCACTTATCCGACGTCGCCGACGTCGTCGACGACGTGGAAAACGTCAGGCAGGCGGCCTGGATGGATGAGACACCGGCCGTTCTTGTCAATATCCAACGGCAACCGGGAGCCAATGTCATTGAAGTGGCGGATCGCATCAAGAAGATTCTGCCGCAACTCCAGAGCGCGTTGCCGTCCTCCGTGCAGGTCACGATGCTGACCGACCGGACCACCTCTATCCGTGCATCCGTTCGCGACGTGCAGTTCGAACTGATGCTCGCCGTTGTCCTCGTGATCATGGTCATTTTTCTGTTTCTTCGCACCCTGTCGGCTACGGCCATTCCCACCGTGGCGGTTCCATTGTCGCTCGTGGGCACCTTCGGCGCGATGTACCTGATGGGGTTCAGCCTCAACAACCTGACCTTGATGGCGCTCACGATTTCGACCGGTTTCGTCGTTGACGACGCAATCGTCATGATCGAAAACATCTCGCGATACATTGAGCGGGGCGAGTCCCCGTTTCAGGCCGCGCTCAAAGGATCTGAGCAGATCGCGTTCACGATTCTGTCGCTGTCCATCTCGCTCATCGCGGTGCTGATCCCGCTTCTCTTCATGGGGGACGTGGTTGGGCGCTTATTTAGGGAATTTGCCGTCACGCTGAGTATCACGATCCTGATTTCGGCCGTCGTCTCACTCACGGTGACACCGATGATGTGCGCTCGGCTGCTGCGCCACCGCCGTGTGGCGGAACAGGGAGCCTTCTACCGCCGGACGCAGCGGGTGTTCGACCGCACCATCGAAGCCTATGGGAGGACGCTCCGCTGGGTACTGAACCATCAGCTCGCCACGCTAACAGTGGCGGTCGGGATGCTCCTGGTTACGATCGTACTGTACATCGTCGTTCCCAAGGGCTTCTTCCCTGTGCAGGATACAGGGGCGATCCTGGGCATTTCCGAAGCGGCTCAGTCGATTTCGTTCGCTGCCATGGCCGAACGCCAGCAAGCGCTGGCTCGCGCCATCCTCGCCGATCCGGCCGTGGCCAGCCTGTCTTCCTTCATCGGCGTGGATGGGATCAACACGACGCTCAACAGCGGACGGATCCAGATCAACCTAAAACCCGTAGCCGAACGCCGGGTCGGCGTGCAAGACGTGATTTTTCGGCTGCAAGATCATGTGGCGAAAGTGGACGGCATCACCCTGTTCCTTCAGCCGATGCAGGATTTGACCGTCGAGGATCGAGTCAGCCGCACCCAGTATCAGTATACGTTGGAAGACGCGGATCCGGTGGAATTGAATCGATGGGCTCCCACGCTGGTCGAGGCGCTGCAGGCCTTGCCCGAACTGCGCGACGTGGGCAGCGACCAACAGGACAAGGGGCTCGCGTCCCTCTTGATCATCGATCGCAGTACCGCCTCGCGGCTTGGCATCACGCCTCAACTGATCGTCGATACGCTCTATGACGCGTTCGGGCAACGACAGGTGTCCACCATGTTCACCCAGCTGAACCAGTATCGCGTTGTGCTCGAAGTCATGCCGGAATTCCAGAACGGGCCGCAGGCCCTCCAGTTTCTCGACATTCGGTCGTGGACCGGAGGTCAGGTTCCGTTGAACGTGTTTACCCAGTTTTCCGAAACGACGACCCCGCTGGCGATCAGCCGTCAGGGGCAGTTTCCCGCCGTCACCCTGTCATTCAATCTGACAGCGGGAACTTCCCTCGGTGAGGCCGTGACAGCGATCGAACGAGCAACGCAAGCGATCGGACTTCCGGCCAGCATCCGGGGGAGTTTTCAAGGCACCGCCCAGGCGTTCCAATCATCGTTGGCGAACGAAACGTGGCTGATTCTCGCGGCGCTCATCACCGTCTATATTGTGCTCGGGATTCTGTATGAGAGTTACATTCACCCGCTTACGATCCTGTCCACGCTGCCATCGGCGGGAGTCGGCGCACTCTTGGCGCTGATGCTCTTCCAAACCGAATTCAGCGTGATCGCGCTGATCGGGATCATTCTCTTGATCGGGATCGTGAAGAAGAACGCGATCATGATGATCGACTTTGCGCTCGACGCGGAACGCAAAGAAGGGAAACCGCCGGTAGAGGCGATCTACGAGGCTTGCCTGTTACGTTTTCGGCCGATCATGATGACGACGATGGCTGCTCTGCTGGGAGCGCTACCGCTGGCCATCGGCCCCGGAGTCGGATCAGAACTGCGGCATCCACTCGGAATCGTCATTATCGGCGGGCTCATACTGAGTCAGGCGCTGACGCTGTACACAACTCCGGTCGTCTATCTTGCATTCGACCGACTGGCGAGCCGTCTCCGTTTGCGGCAGTCATCGACAGTCAGGACGGAAGCGGTCCCTCCGGGCGCGCTATGAGTATTTCTGCGCCATTCATCCGGCGTCCGGTGGCCACAACCTTGCTGACCGTCGGCGTCACCCTCATCGGCGTCGTGGCGTTCCGGTTCCTGCCTGTCGCAGCCCTGCCGCAAGTGGAGTTTCCGACGATCAACGTGTCGGCCGGGCTGCCCGGCGCGAGTCCTGAAACTATGGCGACCTCGGTCGCGGCACCGCTTGAACGTCAGTTCACGCGTATCGCCGGCGTGACGGAGATGACCTCCACCAGCATGCTCGGCTCTTCGAACATCACTCTACAGTTCGAACTGAGCCGCGATATCGATGGGGCTGCGCGCGATGTTCAGGCAGCGATCATGGCGGCGCGCAGCGATCTGCCGGCCAACCTCCCGAGCCGGCCTACGTATCGCAAGATCAACCCGGCCGATGCGCCGATTCTGATCCTGTCCTTGACCTCAGAGATCGTGAGTCGCGGCCGGATGTACGATGTTGCTTCCAGTGTCCTTCAGCAGAAACTGTCGCAGATCGACGGTGTCGGTCAGGTCTATGTGGGAGGAGGCTCGCTTCCCGCCGTGCGCGTCGATCTCAATCCGACGTCGCTCCACAAGTACGGGATCGGACTGGGCGACGTCCGACGGATGTTGAGTGAGACCAACGTAAATCGCCCGAAAGGTCAGCTTTCCGACGGGAAACGGACTTGGGAAATCCGGACCAATGACCAGCTCTACGACGCGGAAGATTATCTGCCGCTGATCGTGAGTTACCGCGAAGGCAGCGCCGTACGACTCTCGGACATTGCGACCGTGGAGCACTCGGTCGAGGATCTACGAACCATGGGTGTGGCGAACGGCATACCGGCGGTGCTTATCATTATCAGCCGACAGCCGGGAGCGAATATTATCGAAACCGTCGACCGGGTCAAGGCCATGCTTCCGCGACTGGAAGCGTCGATTCCAGGGACGATGACGCTCTCGGTCATGGGCGATCGGACGCCGGCCATCCGCGCTTCCCTGCATGACGTTGAACGGACGCTGGCGATCTCCGTATTCCTCGTGATCCTGGTGGTGTTCCTGTTTCTTCGGGACGTCCGCGCGACGCTCATTCCCTGTGTGGCGGTCCCTGTCTCGCTGATCAGCACGTTTGGGGTGATGTACCTCCTCGGATACAGTCTCGACAACCTTTCACTGATGGCGCTCACGATCGCGACCGGATTTGTGGTAGACGACGCGATCGTCGTCCTGGAAAACATCAGCCGATATCGTGAGCAGGGCCTGGCTCCCATGGAAGCAGCTCTGCGTGGCGCGCGGGAGATCACGTTTACGGTCCTGTCGATGACGTTCTCGCTGGTCGCCGTCTTTGTCCCCATCCTCTTCATGGGGGGGATGATGGGTCGGCTGTTCCGAGAATTTGCCGTCACACTCGCGGTGGCGATTCTCGTTTCGCTCGTCCTGTCGCTCACCACCACGCCCATGATGTGCGCCAGGGTGCTGAGGTCAGACCAGGGGCAATCTCATGGATGGTGCTACCGCCTGAGCGCGCGGTTTTTTGAAGGGATGCGCGCCGGATACGCCCGGAGCCTCTCCTGGGTTCTCCGCCATCCTCGCGGAATGCTCGCGCTTACGCTAGCCACCATGGTCTTGAGCCTGTATCTCTACACTGTTATTCCCAAAGGATTTTTTCCTCAACAAGACACGGGTCGCATGTTCGGGTTCATTCAGGCGGCACAAGACATTTCGTTCCAAGCCATGCGTGAGAAGCTTACCGAAGTTGTGGATATCATCAAGAGCGACCCGGCAGTGGAAACGGTGACCGGATTCAGCGGCGGGGGTGGTGGCACGAATTCAGGTCGCATGTACATTACGCTGAAACCGCTTCAGGAGCGGCAGATCAGCGTGGACCATGTTATCGCGCGGTTGCGTCCCAAGCTGGCCCAGGTGCCGGGCGCCCCGACGGTGCTGCAGGCGATTCAGGATCTGCGCATCGGCGGCCGGGCAAGCAGCGCGCAATACCAATATACCCTTCAGAGCGTGGATCTAACCGAGCTGAACACATGGGCGCCCAGAGTCGAGCGTCGGCTTCGAACGCTCAGCGAAATTGCGGATGTCAACAGCGATCAGCAAGACAAGGGGCTGCAATCGCTGGTCGTGTTTGATCGGAGCACCGCTTCTCGGCTCGGGCTCAGCCCTCAGCTCATCGACGACACATTGTACGATGCGTTCGGCCAGCGTCAGGTTTCCATCCTGTATACGGCGCTGAACCAGTATCACGTGGTAATGGAAGTGGCACCGCAATACTGGCAGAACCCGTCCACGCTTCAGGAGATTTATGTGCGGTCTCAGGCGGGTGAACAAGTGCCGCTGAGCGCCGTGACGCGGTTTGAACCCACGAACACGCTGTTGCTCGTCAACCATCAGGGTCAGTTTCCCGGCGTGACGCTGTCGTTCAACATGCCTCCCGGCGTGTCGCTGGGCGAGGCGGTGGAGGCCATCGAGAAGGCGATGCGGGAGATTGGACTGCCGGGCGGTATTCAAGGCAGTTTTCAGGGGGCAGCCAGAGCGTTTCAATCATCCGTTGAGAATCAACCCTTGTTGATTCTTGCCGCCCTCCTGACGGTCTACATTGTGTTGGGCATTCTGTACGAGAGCTATATCCATCCTCTGACGATCCTCTCCACACTTCCGTCCGCCGGCGTCGGGGCCTTGCTCGCGCTGCTCCTGTTCAAGACGGAATTGAGCATGATTGCGCTCATCGGCATCATTCTGCTCATCGGCATCGTGAAAAAAAACGCCATAATGATGATCGATTTCGCCTTGGATGCCGAGCGGAAGGACGGCGCACGACCGGAGGAGGCGATCTATCAGGCCTGCCTGCTGCGTTTCAGGCCGATTATGATGACGACGATGGCGGCCTTGTTCGGCGCCTTGCCCTTGGCCATAGGAATGGGTGTGGGATCGGAGTTGCGACAGCCGCTCGGAATCGCCATCGTGGGCGGCCTGCTCGTCAGCCAGTTGCTCACCCTCTATACGACGCCGGTCGTCTATCTCTATCTCGATCGAATGCGACTGAGCTTCTTGCGAAAGTTCTTGTTTCGCACATAGCTTGGTTGCCTGGGGTTACGACAAGCGTTCCAGCAACTCCAGATCTCTTTTGAGCAATTGATTCACCAGTTCTGTCACTGGCTTTCCCTATCTCTTGGCCAGGCGCTCTAATCACTTGTGCTGGGTTGACTGGAGGGGCCAGGCTGATGCCGATTTGGACCCGTTCTTTCTCGATGTCGGCTCCAGAAGGCCACCCGTCTTCGGCTGGTCGTGGTGGATATGTGGAAAGCCTTCCATTCTAGTCGTATCGACGGGCAAGGTGGGTCAGTCAATGTTTCACCTGCCGGTACGAGCAGCTCAAATAGCAACGGCTCCGGTCTTTTGAACAGTTCCCCTCCTCGATCGAACAGCACTGGTACGGCATCGCGGCTTATTGCAAATCTGATAACAAGGTCAAGCTGAGGTTCATCGAAGGTCTGAACAACCAGTCTGGGTGATTCAACTGCACGCCCATGGCGAGCGGGATGGGGAGTGTCTCCAGCTCAAGATTCCAACTCCATTCTTGTCTCGGGAAATGAGCAACATTCACCCCCATCCACCTGCTTTATGCCACTTAGATACATCCTGTATCTTTTTGTCTGAGCCTCATGCGTCTCGGTGTTGTTTCTCTCTCCTCTGAACTGAGGAATCAATACCAAATACGTGCACCAGTAGAACACCTCTAAGTCCTTGTGTCTAGCATCCTTCTTGCTTATCGCTGCCAAGACCGCGAAGTGCGTCTTAGGATGAGAGCAAGCAGAGTAGATGAAGTGGTGTAGGTGAATTCAAGGTCATCGGAAAAGCCGTAATGGTTGTGTCGCATAGGACGAATAAGAAGGGACCGTTGCAATAAGCGAGGAGGGGCATGATGGGCAATCTTCGGGCAATGGGGAAACGATGTCGAGCTGTGGCGAACGTGGTCGGCCTGAGTGTCATGGTTGCGCTCGTAGCCGGCTGCGGGAGCGGCAGCTCAGGCGGAGGAGCGGCTCCTCCGGCCTCGCCAGTAGGGGGGACAGTGATGGGGCAAGTCGTGTCGCTGGCGAACAGTGCGCCCGTAAGCGGGGCAACCGTCAAGACAGACACAGGGACCGCGACAACCACTGCCGATGGGAAATTCACTGTGCCTGCTCCTGCAGGAGACCGCATTCTTCTTCATGTGGAAATGAACGGATTCGCCGAAGCCTTTCCGGTCGTTCGTGTGGTATCGGGACAGACGAGCAATCTCGGCGTCAAGCTCGTGCCGGCCGGCGTCACGGAAACGGTGTCTGTGGCGGCAGGTGATACGGTCTCAGTGCCCAATTCACCGGCTCGGGTCACGATTCCTGCCGCTGGTTTGGTGCCACAGACGGGAGGCACGCCGGCTGGGGCGGTCACTGTTTCGCTGACCCCCATCAATCCGTCTCTGGACACGAACCTGATGCCGGGCGGGTTCAACGGGATCTCTGCAGGCGGTGGGATGGCGCAGCCGATCGAAAGCTTCGGCGCCCTGTTGGTTGATATCAGAGACAGCGCTGGCGCTCGCTACACCTTGGCAGGAGGAAAGACTGCGACGATCCGTATTCCGCTCGGGACAAACTCCACCAACCCTCCCGCCACAGTTCCGCTCTGGTTCTTCGATGAGATTGCGGGGGTATGGAAGGAAGAAGGAACTGCGACATTACAAGGCGCGGCTCCGGAGCAGTATTACGAAGGCACGGTCGCGCACTTCAGCTACTGGAATGCGGATCTCGTCCTGGAGAGCATCTCCGTCACAGGCTGTGTGAAGGATGCCAATGGACACCCGGTGGCTGTTACTGTTGTCCAAACGGAAGGCATTGATTATACAGGGGGAGCAATAGCCGTCACGGCCCCCGATGGCACGTTCTCGGTCGCCGTGCGGAAGAACAGCCGGGCGAAACTGGGTCTCTTTGAGTTCGATCTACAGACCTTCGACTTTGTGCCGATCTCGAACACAGTGACTGTCGGGCCATCGGCGACGGATATTCATCTACCCAATTGCCTCGTGAAGAAGCCGGGGCCTCTGACGATCACGATGGCGGCGCTAACCGGCGGCAATGTCGGAGTAGCCTACAATCAGGCCTTAGCTGCGACCGGTGGAGTGCCTGGTTACGTATGGAGTTTGAACACCGGGTCGAACCTGTTACCGGCCGGGTTGGCGCTGAATCCCTCGGGCGTTATTACTGGGACTCCAACATCAGCCGGTACCACGACGATTATCATCAAGGTGACCGATTCAGCGGGAGCGACCGCGACGAAGACCTTCACTCTCACCATCGCGGCGCCGAACGTGCAACCGTTGACGATCACGACTGCGGTGCTTCCTGGCGGCACAGTCGGCACGGCCTATCATGCTCAGCTGGCCGCGACGGGGGGAACCGGCGTCAAGACCTGGAGCATCAGTTCCGGGACCTTGCCGGCAGGGTTATCACTGAATGGTGCTACCGGAGTCATCAGCGGCACACCGACGGTACCTGGTGTGGCCCCCTTCACGCTGCGTGTGCAGGATAGCGGCACGCCTCAACAATCAGCTGGACAGCAGTTTACTCTTACAATCATCTCAGCCGGCGGCGGCGGCGGGACTGGTACTGGTGGAGGAACGCTGACAGTGTCCGACGCCCCGGCATCGGTGGGTGGCACCTTCGTTTCCAATGGTAAGGTAGTTTCAACCACTGGTATAAGTCCAGTGTATGCAATCGCCTGGTTTGAGGGGTCAATATTCACGCCTCACGGCGAGGAGCTTGTGATCGGAGAAGATAGGGGTGCTGGTGGTCCGGTGTTGAATGCTACGTTTGTCGCAAGTGACACGACGGGCACTTCCGGATGGACTTGCGGAGGTGGATTTCTGCCGCCGTGCAACGGGCTCACCATCAACCGAACTGCGGGGACGGCGACGTTCTCAAACGTGGTCTTACCACCTGGCCTGACGACCAATGCTCCGCCGATTACCTTGAACGGCACGTTGACTTTTACGCCGTTCTAAGCTGAAGCGTTACGAAGAGGCTCGGCGAGGCATCCCTGCCGAGCCCTCTTCGTGGCAAATGATGGGGATGTCCGCATGTCTTCTTGTCAATCGTAAGGCGCTAATGGAGGGAGAACGATACTCAGCGCCTTGGACGTTTCGCGATGCCCCAGATCTGCGCATGAGTCTTCGCGCTTTTCGATCAAACGTTGCCATACGTTTCTCGGCAATGTGAGTCAGCACACCCGGTCTTCTTCGATTATCAGCGCGTCTTTTACCAGATCGTTGACGTTCATCGACAACGAGATGCGTCGTTGCGAAGCCTGATTGACTAGGGTTACGACAAGCTTTCCAGCAACTCCAGGTCCCTTTTGAGCAATTGATTTACCAGATCTGTCACCGGTTTCCCCTTTCTCTTGGCCAGACGCTCTAGACGCTTGTGCATGGGGCCATCCACATAGATGGGGAAATTCAGCTCCGCTCCCTTGCGGAAGAACTTGCCGCGGACAGCGTTTGAAAAATCGTATTCTCGTTTCATGGTGGATCTGGAAACACAAAGGGCCCGGCGGTTGCCCGCCGAGCCCTTCATGCTTGTCTCCGAGCTATCGGCCCGCTTCGCCCGCTCAGCGAGACGAGCTGTAAGCCATCAGCTCTTCAGTTTTAGTACATCCCCTCCATGCCGTGGCTGTGTCCGCCACCCGGCATAGCCGGTTCTTTCTTTTCCTCGGGGAGTTCCGTGATCATGACCTCAGTGGTGAGCATCAAACCCGCCACGCTGGCGGCGTTTTGTAGCGCCGTCCGCGATACCTTGGTCGGATCGATGATGCCGGACTTGATCATGTCGACATATTCGTCCGTGGCGGCGTTGTACCCACCGTTGACGTTCTTTTCTTCTCGAACCTTGCCGACGATGACCGATGCTTCCGCCCCGGCATTCGCGGCAATCTGTCGGATCGGCTCTTCGAGCGCGCGCCGGACGATGTCGAGTCCGACTTTCTGCTCCAGTGGGACATTCTTGAGGTCATCGAGCGCCTTCACGCAGCGGAGATAGGCCACGCCGCCTCCGGGGACGATCCCCTCTTCCACTGCCGCCTTGGTGGCATGCAGCGCGTCCTCGACCCGGGCCTTCTTCTCCTTCATCTCCGTCTCGGTTGCGGCGCCGACATTGATGACGGCCACGCCGCCCACGATCTTTGCCAAGCGTTCTTGCAGTTTCTCGCGATCGTAGTCGGATGTGGTTTCATCGATCTGGGCCTTGATCTGCTTCACGCGCCCTTCGATCTTCTTGGAATCCCCGTAGCCTTCCACGATCGTCGTGTTGTCCTTATCGATCGTCACGCGCTTGGCGCGGCCGAGATCGGTCAGCTTGACGTTCTCGAGCTTGATGCCGATGTCTTCAGAAATCACCTGGCCGCCGGTAAGGATCGCGATATCCTCCAGCATGGCCTTGCGACGATCGCCGAAGCCAGGCGCCTTCACCGCCGCGACGTTCAACGTGCCGCGCAGCTTGTTCACGACGAGGGTGGCCAGCGCTTCGCCTTCGACTTCTTCAGCCAGGATGACGAGCGGTTTGCCCATCTTGGCCACCTGCTCGAGCAGCGGGAGCAGGTCCTTCATGCTGCTGATTTTCTTTTCGTTGATCAGGATGAGCGGCTCTTCCACGGAACATTCCATCCGCTCCGCATTGGTGACGAAATAAGGAGAGATGTAGCCGCGATCGAACTGCATGCCCTCGACCACGTCCAGCGAGGTGGTCATCGACTTGGCTTCTTCCACGGTGATGACGCCGTCCTTGCCGACCTTTTCCATAGCCTCTGCGATGAGGTCCCCAATGGTCTTGTCGTTGTTGGCTGAAATGGTGCCCACTTGAGAGATTTCGGTCTTGCTTTGGCACGGCTTGCTGAGCTTCTTGAGTTCGGCGGTGATGGCCTCGACGGCCTTGTCGATCCCTCGCTTGATCTCCATCGGGTTGGCCCCGGCAGTGATGTTCTTCGCACCTTCACGAAAGATTGCTTGGGCCAACACGGTTGCAGTGGTCGTCCCATCGCCCGCCGTGTCACTGGTCTTGCTGGCCACTTCGCGGACCAGCTGGGCACCCATGTTTTCGTATGGGTTTTTCAGCTCGATTTCCTTAGCTACCGTCACGCCGTCCTTGGTGATGGTCGGTGCGCCGAATTTCTTATCCAGAATTGCGTTCCGACCCTTCGGCCCGAGTGTCGCCTTCACGGCGTCCGCGAGCTGGTTCACCCCTTTCAGGATGGCCGCTCGTGCTGTATCGCCGTACATGAGTTGCTTTGCCATTGGATTCCTCCTGTTATCGTTTTTGTATGGTTTCCTGGGTTGCTTGCGACATGAACCTAGCTCGTGAAGACCCCGAGGATGTCTTCCTCCTTGAGGATCAGGCACTCCTCGTCCTCAATCCGAAGCTTGCTGCCCGAATACTTGTCGAACAGCACATGATCACCGACCTTGACGTTCTCCACTTTCTTTCCGACTGCCTGAACCACGCCCCGTTGAGGCTTTTCTTTCGCTGAATCCGGCACATAAATGCCCCCGGCAGTCCGATCCAATTCCTCGGTGTATGTGACAAACACCCGTTCGCCCAAGGGTTGGAAGCCCTTGGCCACATTCTTCTTTTCCTTCTCAGCTGTACCCATAGCAGAACCTCCTCCTGATGAAAGTTAACTCGTTAGGTGTTGATGGCTGAAAATTGGGCGGAACCCGCTTGCAGTCCCGGCAGCCTGTGACTCGTGTAGAGATAGACCTTAGTTCGTCCAAGTCAAGAGGGGGCTCAGGGGATTTTTATCATGTCCACTTTCTCGTGGCTGCGAGATCTTACGCACCCTAAGCTATTGAGAAACCAATACTCTTGGAGCATTTGCTCGGGTGAGGGCGGGATGATCGGGATATCACGCCCGCAATCGGTCAAAATCTTTGATGTCTTTTTTAAGATAGTCACGAAGGCGTTTGATGATGCGGGCTTCCAATTGGCGGGTCCGCTCCTTCGTGATGCCGTATTTGTCGCCCAGATCATCGAGGGTCAGCGGGGAGTCGGACAGAATGCGATTTCGCAGAATATCTTCGTCTCGTTCTTCCAGTGTCTTGATGAACTCGGCGAGCTTTGCCCTGAAGATGGTCTTGAGCTGATGATCAGCGAGCTGTTCGTCCGCCGGTTCTTGGTGGGACGGCAAGACATCAAGCAATGTGCTGTCCTGGTCTTCGCCGATAGGCTGGTCGAGCGACAACTCCCAGTTGCCGAGGCGCTGATCCATTTCGATCACGTCGCGCTCGCGCACGTTCAGACGATCCGCGAGCAATTTGGTGTCAGGTGCGAAGCCCTCCCGCTCGAGCTTGGCCTTTTCCTTTTTTAAGTTATAGAATAGTTTTCGCTGATCCTGAGTCGTCCCGACCTTGACGAGCCGAAAGGTGTGTAAGAGGTAACGGAGGATATAGGCCCTGGACCACCAGGCCGCATAGGCATAGAAGCGCACGTTTTTCGAGGGATCGAATTTCTTGATGGCTTGCATCAAGCCGACGTTCCCTTCTTGAATCAGATCCATGTGGTCGGCGCCGGTGTGGAGATACTCGGCTGCAATCGAGACCGACACACGCAGGTTGGCCATGATGAGCTTAACCGCCGCTTCGCGGCTGCCATGCGTCTGGTACTCCTGAAAAAGCTGAAGCTCCTCTTCCTTTGACAGATAAGGGTATCGGCGGACTTCGGCAAGGTATTGCTGTAGGGCCGTGAACGGCACTACCGCAGTCGTGTCCGATCGGGGTACTGTCTCCTGCTCGGGAGCAGGGCTCAGCTCGGCGCTGATAGGAAGCTCATGTGGGTCGGTCTGAGAGGGTTCCCCATCTTCAGGCTCCTCCAGCTGCAGATCTGTCTCGTCGAGGATGGACATACAGACGGCAGACTACACCAGACTCCTAGGTCGCAACAATGCTGAAAGCGGCCCGAGCCCTTTATGCGACGGCAAAGAAGGCGAAAAGCAAACACTTCGCTCGCCTATCTAATCGGGATGTTCAGACTTGAGGCTTCTCCTTCTGAGTAGGGTCAAGGAGATTTCGTTTGTCGTTTGGTTTATATTTTGATTGACAGGCGAGACCGAAACCAGGTTATGTGTCACGCTTCTTGTTGCTAAATCTTCGATGTTTAATGATAAATTGTCGAATCGCACCCGGTAGGATTTAGACATGGCCACTCCGTTCGATAGCATTGAAAATGCGATTCGCGACATCAAGAAGGGAAAGTGCATCATCTTGGTGGACGACGAGGATCGGGAGAATGAGGGCGACCTCGTCATTGCGGCCGAGAAAGTGACGCCGCAGATCATTAACTTCATGGCGATGCATGCCCGAGGCTTGATCTGTCTGGCCTTAACGCCTGAGCGGGTAGAAGAACTGCAGTTGCCACAGCAGGCCTCCGAGAATACGGCGATGTTCGGGACCGCCTTCACCGTCTCGATCGATGCACGAAAAGACGTGACGACGGGGATCTCGGCAGCTGATCGAGCCACGACGATTCATGTAGCGATCGATCCAAAATCTAAACCGAGTGATCTCGCCCGACCTGGGCACGTCTTTCCGCTCAAAGCACAGACAGGTGGAGTGCTCCGACGCGCCGGGCAAACGGAGGGATCTGTCGACCTGGCTAGGCTGGCAGGCTTGCGTCCTGCCGGAGTGATCTGCGAGATCATGAATGCTGATGGGACCATGGCTCGTGTACCAGAACTGACGAAGTTCGCCAGGACCCATAAACTGAAGATGGTGACTGTGAAGGCCTTGATCGAATACCGCATGCGAAGGGAAACCTTCGTCAAACGGATGGCAACTGCACGGTTGCCCACGACGTTCGGCGAGTTCGAGGCGGTGGCATTCGAGAATCAGATCGACGGAGTGACGCACATTGCTCTGGTGAAGGGCCCTGTCGACGGGGGGACGCCGACACTCGTCCGTGTCCACTCCGGTTGTTTGACGGCTGACGCGTTAGGATCGCTCCGTTGCGATTGCCGCGATCAATTGCACTCCGCGATGGAGATCATTCAGAAGGAGGGCCGAGGCGTTCTCCTGTATCTGAATCAAGAAGGCAGAGGAATCGGGTTGCTGAATAAGATCAAGGCCTATGCGTTACAAGATGAAGGGAGCGATACGGTTGAAGCCAATCTGCAACTCGGATTCAAGGCGGATCTCCGCGACTATGGAGTCGGCGCGCAAATTTTGGCGAATCTCGGTTTGCACCAGATCAAGTTGATTACGAATAACCCGCGGAAGATCGTCGGGATCGAAGGCTATGGTCTGAAAGTCGTCGAACGTGTTCCTATTGAAATCCCCCCGCGTGCCGCGAATGTCCGATATCTTCGAACGAAGAAAGCGAAGCTGGGACACCTGCTCAAGAAAGTGTGATGAGCCGTTTCAGGTCAAGTCCGATCTCTGGAATTTCAGACAGGGCGGCAGTTGAAAGATGAAGTACAGAAAGATGGGACGCTCCGAGGTGGGATTTCGAATCGGCATTGTCGCGGCGAAGTTCAACCAACAAGTCACGAACAAATTACTGAATGCCTGCGTCAACACGCTGGCGGCCCATGGTGTTCGTAAGGAGAACCTTTATGTTGTGCGGGTACCGGGGGCATTCGAAATTCCACTTGTCGCGCGCGCCATGGCCAAATCCGGTCAGTTTGATGCGGTGATTTGCTTGGGGGCGGTCATTCGGGGTGACACCCCACATTTTGAGTATATCAGCGCTGAAGTCAGCCGAGGTATCGGCCAAGCGGCGTTGGACACCGATGTTCCGATCATCTTCGGTGTGTTGACCACCGAGACAGTTGCGCAGGCAGTGGAGCGCGCAGACCCGAAGCAATTCAACCGTGGCGGCGAGGCGGCGAAGTCTGCGATCGAGATGGTGATGGTGATGAGACAGGTGAACAGGATCAGACAGAAATCGGATGCCGGGACATCGGTTGCCCCACGGTCGGCCGCTGGGCGGCTTGCGAACTAACGCATGGGAGCTCGTCATCAAGCGCGCGAGCGGGCCTTGCAGATCCTGTTCCAGCAGGACATTCACGGGAAGGCTGATGTGCACCTCGACGAGTTCTGGCATGAATACTCGGCGTCCGATGAGTCGAAAGCGTTCGCGGAACAGTTGGTGAAGGGTGTGCTGGAGCATAAAAAAGAACTCGATGCCACCATCGGTAAATATGCGACGAATTGGACGGTGAACCGCATGCCGGTCGTCGACCGCAATATCTTGCGTGCCGGACTGTACGAGTTGTTATGGTTGGATGAGGTGCCTGCAAAGGTCACCATGGATGAAGCCATCGAACTCGCGAAAAATTTCGGCGATGACGATGCCTCAAGGTTCGTGAACGGGGTCCTTGACAAGGCCTTGGCGACCGAGTCGCGGTTGGCTGCAAAGCGGGCGGACCCGGAGCGGGCGGTTTGGAAGCAGGCGGATAGTGATTGAACGGTATACACGTCCTCAGATGAAGACGATCTGGGACCTACGGCATAAGTATGAGATCTGGCTGGAGGTTGAACTGCAAGCCTGTGAGGCCTTCGAGCGGGCCAAACAGGCACCGCGTGGGACGGCTGCGAAAATCCGGAGGAAGGCCAAGATCGATGTTGAACGGATTGCCGAAATCGAAAAGATTACCAAGCATGATGTGATCGCCTTTCTTGAATCGCTCATGGATACGGTAGGGCCGGAACATCGATTTCTCCATATGGGGCTCACATCCTCGGATATTGTCGATACTTCGCTCGCCATACAAATGACTGAGGCGCTCGATCTGATTCTGGGGGGGGTTGATGGGCTCCTCGTCGTGCTGAAACAGCAGGCGTTCCGCTACAAGGACCAGATAATGGTGGGACGGTCGCACGGCATTCATGGGGAGCCGATCTCATTTGGTCTGAAGATGGCCCTGTGGTACGAAGAAGTCCGACGTCATCAGGCGCGGTTGCGGCAGGTGCGGCAAGAAATTGCCGTCGGCAAGTTGTCCGGTGCGATGGGGACCTTCGCGCACCAGGGGCCCGACATTGAAGAATATGTGTGTAACAAACTCGGCTTGAAGGCGGATCCCGTCTCGAATCAGGTCGTCCAACGTGATCGCCATGCCTTCTATTCAACGGCGCTTGCCTTGCTTGCCGCAAGCATCGAGAAATTTGCCACCGAGATTCGTCATCTTCAGCGTACGGAAGTGCTCGAAGCCGAAGAGTTTTTCTCCGAAGGACAAAAGGGATCGTCAGCGATGCCTCACAAACGGAACCCGATTGTCTCAGAGAACCTCTGCGGCTTGGCTCGGGTGGTGCGGGCCAACAGCGTAGCGGCGATGGAAAATGTCGCCCTCTGGCATGAACGCGACATCAGCCATTCGTCGGTCGAGCGGGTGATCATGCCGGACAGTACAATCTTGATCGACTACATGCTTGCCAAGGTGACGGATCTGATCAAGCACTTGGTCGTGTATCCGGATCGAATGAGGGAGAACCTCGAACTGACGGGCGGACTTATTTATTCGCAGCGGTTGCTGTTGACCTTGGTTGAGAAGGGGACTCAGAGAAAAGCGTCATACGAAGCGGTTCAGCGCAATGCCATGGCATCCTGGAGGGGAGGGGGCGCACTACAAGAATTGGTCCTCAAAGACCCTTTTATTTCCCAGCATCTCACGAAGAGTGAAATTGCCGCCTGTTTCAACCCAACACACTATCTACGTCACCTCGATCAGATCTATCGGCGGGTGTTCGGACGCAACAGACAGCGTCCGCCCGACATCAGGGCGAAGGGAGCGAGATCATGACTCGATTACCTGTCATGGGGCTAGCGCTGATTTGTTTGATGGTTGGTTCCTGGGGATCGGACGCTCAGGCGGCGGATCGAGAGAAGCTTCTCACTGAACCGGGGGTCTACGGCACCTTCGCCATCTTCACGCTCAATGAGGAGTGGGCGAAGCAAGACCCAGCGACGCGGATCGTCCGTTTGACGTTGCTGAAAGGTGTGGTGGAACAGCATCGAGAGCATGTGGCGATCGATCTGTACCTCCTCCGAGGACTTTCCGATCAAGGTGACCTCTTGTTCCGGATTCATGCGGCGGAATTGTACCAGACGCAGGAGTTTCTCCTGGATCTGAAGAGCAGCCAATTCGGGAGACACCTCAAAACGGTGGGGATCATGCACGGGTTCACCAAGAAGCCGAATTATGTGCCGGGATTCTCGGATCAGATGAAGGCTGACTTGAACGCCGTCATTGAGCCAGGCAAGAAACCCTATGCGATTGTGATTCCGATCCGGAAATCGGCTGAGTGGTGGGGGCTGGATCAGGAGAAACGGGCCACGATGATGCAGGAACATACCGCTGCTACGCTGCCCTACTTGAAGACGGTCCAACGGAAACTCTATCACTCCAGCGGACTGGACGATCTGGACTTCATTACCTATTTTGAAACCTCCAAACTGGAAGACTTTCACAGCCTGGTGCTGTCGCTCGAAAAAGTACAGGAATTCCGCTATACGCGGCGATTCGGACATCCGATCATACTCGGTACGATGAAATCGTTGGATGAGGTTGTAGAACTGTTGGCGCAGTAAGTTGAACCATTTGAGGTCCGACCATGGCGACGGGCGAGCTTCTTTACGAAGGTAAGGCGAAGAAGATCTTTTCGACGGGAAATCCCGACCAAGTCGTGCAGTATTTCAAGGACGATGCGACGGCCTTCAACGCACAAAAGCGCGGCACCATCGTCGACAAAGGCATCATCAACAACAAGGTCTCTGAGCGACTTTTCCGGCTCTTGGAGCAGGGTGGGATAGGGACACACTTTGTGGAGCGGTTGAACGATCGTGAAATGCTTACGAAGCGAGTCAGAATCGTACCCGTCGAGGTCGTGATCCGAAACATCGTGGCGGGCAGTTTGGCCAAACGGCTCGGACTGAAGGAGGGGAGCCGGATCGATCCAGCGGTCGTTGAGTTTTATTACAAGAACGACGCTCTTGGCGATCCGTTGGTCAATGACGATCATCTGCGGCTGATGAACGTTGCGACGCCAGGCATCTTGCGCGAGCTGCGTGAACTGGGGCACGCGATTAATAAGGTCATGAAACCGTTCTTCGCAGAGCGGAAGATGCAGCTCGTCGATTTCAAGCTCGAGTTCGGAGTATTTCACAATAAACTGATTCTGGCGGACGAAATTTCTCCCGATACCTGCCGTTTCTGGGATATGACGTCCGGTGAGTCGATGGACAAAGATCGGTTTAGAAAGGATATGGGGAAGATCGAGGAGGCATATCAGGAGGTGTTAAGGCGGGTGTGCGGATAAGAAGGGGATGGCGGGGTCATCCTCTTCAAGAGTGTAGGGAGAGGGAAGAGCGAAAAGATGCTGCGGGCGTATTTGAATTATGGCCTGATCGCGTCGGTGGTGGTTTGGGCGGCCATCGTCGGGATGATGGCCTATCGGCTGAACGAGTCGCCCTGGCGCTGGGCGTTCATTGGTCTGGTATTTGCCGGCGGACTGACCGTCGCGGCCATCTTGTGGATTAAGAAATACGTGGATCGGTTAAACGAAGCCGAGGAAAAGCGGGAGAGCAAGTCGTGAAAGCCAAAATTCATGTGACGCTGAAGCAGGGCATCTTGGATCCGCAAGGCAAAGCTATCGAACATGCGCTGGATTCCCTGGGATTCAAGAATGTCGCAAATGTTCGCGTAGGAAAGTACATGGAGTTGGATCTCGACCAAAACGATAGGGCCAAGGCTGAGGCCGAGGTCAAAGGCATGTGTGAAAAGTTGTTGGCGAATACTATCATTGAAGAGTATCGGTATGAATTGCAAGGCTGACTTAACCTCAACTTCCTTCTGGTTGGGCTATGAAAATCGGCATCGTTGTCTTCCCTGGTAGTAATTGCGATCACGACTGCGAGCATGTCTTCAAAGACGTGCTGGGGCAAGATGTGACGATGATCTGGCACAAGGAAACTTCTTTGGCCGGTGTGGATGCCATCATTCTGCCCGGTGGGTTTTCGTATGGTGACTATCTCCGGACTGGAGCGATTGCTCGCTTTTCGCCGGTGATGAACGCCGTGAAAGAATTTGCCTCCGGAGGTGGGTTAGTACTCGGGATTTGCAACGGATTCCAGATTCTCCTCGAGGCAGGACTATTGCCAGGCACCATGTTGCGAAATAAGTCGTTGCATTTTATTTGCCGCGAGACCTGCATCAAAGTGGAGAATGCTGCGACGCCGTTTACGAATGTTTGCAGGTCAGGACAGGTGCTCAAGATCCCGATCGCTCACGCGGATGGGAACTACTATACCGATCCAGTGACGCTAGCTGGGCTTCAAGCCAATGCACAGATCATCTTCCGTTATTCCACGGCAGACGGGAAGGTGACGCCGGAGGCTTGCCCGAACGGTTCGCTCGACAATATTGCCGGCATCCGCAATGCCGAAGGCAATGTGCTGGGAATGATGCCGCATCCGGAACGTTGTGCCGAATCGATCTTAGGCAACGAAGACGGGCGGACTATTCTATTGTCAATGGTGGAGGAGATCAGGAAGGCGTGAAGGTTAGGAGTGTGAACAAGGGGCATGAGTTGGGCCAGACTAAGGAAGCCTCGATGAGCACACCAAAAGACAAGATTCACAAACTTCTTGATCGGCTTCCCGATGAAGCGTCCCTCGAAGACATTCAGTATCACATCCTTAGTTCAATGCCTTACCTTACCCATCGGAAATTCCCCCTCCCGCTCGACTCTGACCAGGTCGCGCAAGACTGGCGCCGGAGGGGGTACTCCTGTGACCTATTTACCGATCCGCCCGGCAGGGAGTGGAATGATTTCGTTCATTCGACGAACGAGTTGGTAACCGTTGTGGATGGGAGGCTTAGGGTGACCATCGACGGAGAAGAGATCACCGTAGAGCCGGGCGACGAAGTGTTGATTCCGAGAGACGTTCGCCATTCCGTCAAGAATATTTGCTCCTCTACGACCCACTGGCTGTATGGGTACGATTAGAAGAAAGGTTTACGAAGTACTTTAAGTCACATGGATTCGAGGTCCCGCAGGACCCCGACCTACCCTTCGGCGGACTTAAACGCTGCACAAAACCAGAGCCACTCGCCCCTATTTTGGACCTGACAAACAATGGTCTGTTTCTGGTATCCTAGCGCCCGTTTCTTTACCGCCTAGGCCCGTTTTCAGCAGGTTTGAGACAGTTTGACGTCACATGCCTTACTATGAGTGATCATATAAAGGAGGAAGGCGAATGCATGCCAATTCAAGAAGCAACTCGATCGCCGCTTTATGCCTGCTGTCGTTAACGGGTTGTTTCATGGGCGAACATGTCGTTCACCCTCCAGCGCCGACGCTACTGCCGCCAATCCCGAACCCCCTCTCACCAACCACAGAGTCCACCGTCAGCTTTCCCGTTCAGGTGGACCTGTCGCCATTCATCCAGGCTGCCAACGATGACAGCATAATTCCCAAAAAGTTCGATCATTGGAGGAACTCCATCAAGCATCCTAAAGGTGCCGAATATAAGTATTATGCCGAGCGGGATGATTTTGCTGTAGCACCTCCGGGTTCCCATCAAGCCGTCGGCGCGAATCCTGGACGCGTGATCCACGATTGGTGGAAGGGCATTGAACCACTAAGCTCTAGTTTATCCATCAGCACAGCCCTTCGCTATAAGATTGGAGCCCATCCCCTTCAATGTGGCGATGGCACCGAATGGCCAAAAAGAGCAACGCTAAATGGGAATCTCACCGTGGGTATGACACCGAATTACGGTGTGTCGGCAGCAGTAACCGGTGTGACGTTGGACGCCATTGATCCTTGCAAAATCAGCATCACCGATACCGATGTGTTTCAGGAGGTCAAAAATCAGCTGACAGAACGGGTACGGGGTGGGCTCAGCAACGCGATCGCACGTATAAACACGCTGACAGCCAGATCGCGGGTGGAAGATGTCTGGCACACGCTGCGCAACCCCATACAACTAGAACCGGACGCATGGCTTCTGCTCAACCTCGGTAACGTGTGGCGCAGTGGCTTCTCTTCAGGAGGTGGAGACCTCATCGAGGACACCATTCATATAACCGCGAAACCAGTTCTCGTGTTCGGTGCCGAACCACCATCTGCTGACGGGGCTCTTCCTCAACTTGAAACTGAACCGGCTTCCACTGGATTCCATGGCGCCGCTGATGCCGAGTTGTATGGCACGCTGCCCACGACACTTGCGAACCGGCTGGCTTCCACTGGCTTCCACGTCGTCGCTGACATTCCAATGGACTATCCCTTCCTGTCCCAATCCCTTGCAGCACGGTTGAAGGGGAAACGCATCGCCGTGAAAGGAGACTATATTCAGATCACCGATGCGGCCATTCTTGGCCGTGGTGGCAATCAAGTTGTTCTACGGGTTGCGTTTACGGGTGACGAGACCGGCCACCTATATTTCGTGGGCAAGCCTGAAATGAACACGTTTACCCAGTCCGTTCAGATCAGTGGCCTCCGCTTGGACCTCGATTCGGAGCAGTTCCTCCGGAAGAACGGCCCCGCTTGGCTCATCGGTTCTTCCATCAGAGAACTGGTTATGACCGAAGCTGTGCTCGGTGTGAATCCGGCGATTGACCGCATGCGTGACCTCCTGACAAAGACGCTCAATCGACCGCTGAGTTCGACTCTCACCACGCAGGGGAACACCGCGTCGGTAAGAGGCATCGGCGTGTTCGCGGATGTGAACACTCTGTACGTTCGGGTGATGAGTGACGGATCGCTCAATCTGAAGGTCGATGGTAAGCAGTAGTCCTCTTTAGCGCAGAAACAGCAGCCAGAGGTAGAGTGCACTGAGCGCCACAGACCCGACCATGACAGGAAATCCGAATTTCAAGAACTGCCAAAAGGTAATCCGGTAACCGGCTCTTCGCGCGATGTCCACGATCACCACGTTGGCGCTCGCGCCGATGATCGTGCCGTTACCACCTAAGCAAGCCCCCAAGGCCAATGCCCACCAGAGCGGGATGATGTCCGGCTGATGGACCAAGGCGACGTAGTCGGTAATCTCCGGATGGAGCGACCTGGCGAGATCGATGATCAACGGGTTCATGGCGGCGACATAAGGAATATTGTCCACGACGGCGGAGAGGGCTGCCGATCCCCACAACACCGCCATGGTCGACCCGGCGAGATTCCCGCTTGTTACCGCCACCAGTTGATCAGCCAGATAGCGGATCACGCCCACTTTGACCAAGCCCCCCACCAGGATAAAGAGGCCGATGAAGAAAAAGATGGTCTTCCACTCGACTTCAGCCAAATAGGTCAACTCTTCGGCATCCTCAGGCTTTCGCCTGGCATGGCCGATCAACATGAACAGACTCGCTCCAAGCAGCGCGATCGTAGCCGGCTCCAGATGAACCAGAGAGTGGAGACAGAACCCCACGTTGACGACAACCAATAAGAATAGACAGCGGCGCAAGAAGGCCGTATCCGGCACTGCTTCGCGTGAGCTCAGAGCGAGAACGGCCTCTCGTAGATGAGGTTCGACCGTCATCGATCGACCAAAGATGAGCCACAACGCACCCACGAAGACCGCCATGATGACGATCACGATCGGCCCCATGACGAATAGGAAGTCGAGATAGGTGAGCTCGGCTTTGCTGGCGATCATGATATTGGGTGGATCACCGACGAGCGTGGCAGTTCCACCGATATTGGAGGCAAGGGCTCCGGTCAGCAGGAATGGGATCGGATCGAGCTCCAACCGTTTTGCAATCGCCAAGGTCACCGGCGCCATAAGCAGAACAGTGGTGACGTTATCGAGCATGGCTGATTGCGCGGCAGTCAAGAGGGCCAGCAGGACCAGCAGACGAAACGGCTTTGCGTCTGCGCGCTGCGCCGCCCAAATGGCCAAGACTTCGAAGAGACCTGTCTCCCGCACGATGTTGACGATGACCATCATGCCGATCAGCAGGAAGACGACGTTATAATCAACCCCGAATTCATGGGAATAAAACGCCTCATCTTGCGACACAACGCCGAACACGATCATCAACGCCGCGCCGGACAGCGCCACGATAGTCTTGTGGAGCCGTTCGGTCATGATAAGCAGATAGCATAGGCCGAAAATGAGAAGGGCTACAGTGAGGGAAGACATTCAACTCCGTGCTGTCAAAACAACGGATCGGTTAGAAATCCACACATTATCAAGGGCAAGTCGCGACAATGCAATGAGAGTTGTCTTTCTCATAGTTCATCCGACGCCATCAGCGAGAACATTTGCTCATTCCCAATCACGGCTGTAGCCATATAGATGATGCGATGCCCCTTGAACGCCACCCTTACAACAAACGACCCCGATCGTCTCGTTGCGGACCCAGACTGTGTGAGTGATCACACCGGTTCAGCCGCACGGCTGTCACGATCCTTGTCAGGAACCGATGTGTGGTTAGAAGGAAGGAGTTGCTGTGCCCAGGAACGAGGGCTACCAATGTCGGAAGGGACCGGAATCCAAATGTACGTAGCTGGAACGTTTGTAGAATCCGACCCCGCCGTACCGCAGTTCGAGAGCCGCCTGGCGAAGCTTCGTAGGAGGAACCCCTGGGATCAAAAGATCGATTGCTTGTCCTTGCATGTGTAAGCTGTTCTTGGCGACATGTCGGTCTGTCCGAACCAGCATGGCATTGTACTCCGGAGACCGAAAACCGGAAATCACGTGGATCTCTTCCTGACTGCCGAGTTTCTTCTGCACCAAATTGACATGCTCCAGCACACGCACGTCGATAGCTCCGACTTCGCCCGTGTAATGGCAACGCAGGAGGTAATTCACATCATCGAGCGCCACAAGGTCATAGTTCCCGTCTTCGTCTCGGTAGGTGACATCCAATCGCTCATTTGTCCAGACGCTCAACAACGTCAGCCTGCCTTCTGGAAGTTCACGAGCCTCCGCCCGCTGTGGACCAACGAACCGTCCACTCAGCAACAGAGTCCCCACTAAGGAAACCTGAAGGAACGCCCGTCTGGTCCAGGGCCATTTGGACTGGTCTGTCGTGTTCACTGAAACAACTTTTGCAAAGAGTGGAGAGTGCGCATTTGTAAAGAACACTCAGCGTTGTAGCAAAAAATCAGGATCTTGGTCAAATAGGATTGTCCCTAGTCACAAAATAGACCCCTGATCAGGAGAAATATGAATGATTATTCATTCGTCATCGCATTAGAACTGTATGCATTTAACTTCACATTCAGGAAAAGAACGTTGGTCACCTCACGTCAGTAGGCCTGCGGTTGTCGCAACGCATGAGGCCAATCGGACTCACCTATGTTTCACCTTTTGCACCTATTCCAAGGATCATTTTCTTTCTAGACTGTCTCCCAGGCTCCAGGTAAGATCTGAAGGAATCAGTAGAGTTAGGTATGGCTACCATCCTCGTCATTGACGACGAACAATCCATCCGAGGGCTGCTGAAAGAGGTCCTGGTCAAGGCAGGACATCGTGTGCTTGAAGCAGAGGATGGACGCAAAGGGCTGGCACTCTATCAGCAGGAGCCGGTCGACCTCGTGATTATGGATTTGCTGATGCCGGACACGGACGGCCTTGAGGCCACGCTCCAACTCACCCGCGAATATCTGGACGCCAAAGTGATTGCAATCACAGGAGCCCAAGGCGACCACAACTTTCTGGACGTCGCCAAACTCTTCGGAGCGCGTCGCGCCTTTGAAAAACCGTTCGACCTCAACAAGCTCCTGGAAGCGGTGAAGGAAGAACTCGCCGCCTAGAGTAAGCAGGCTCCTCCCACCCTCTCACTCCCATCCGATGGGGTAAGAAACGAATTCTCTTGTAGCTTAACGAAGATGCTGAGACGAACGCCAAAACGTGAGTGCCTCACTTCCTAGGAAGCACATAGACAGAGGCTTTTCGGGATGTTCCTTTTTCAGGATGTTCCTAGTGATAAATTGCGCACCCTTTTATGGTCGGATCAGTAACTCCGTACAAGTTGACCAAATCATTCAGAGTTTGAGATGATTGCTCATGGGCATCAAGACGCTGCAAAAGGTTCCTCTCCTCACAGACCAGAAGCCAAGGAGCGGGGTTCGCTGGTTCTTACTGGCCGTCCTCTCTATCGCTCCCCTGCTTCCGGTGAGCAATTTTGTAGGACACCCACACTGGGACCTCATTCGTTGGATTCCCTTTCAAGATTTCTCTCTTTCCAGGAACATGCTCAAGGACGTCATCGGCAATATCTTCTGGTTCATAATGTTCGGATACCTGCTTCATCACCAGCTGAATGAGGATTCGCCCTCTCTACGGACTATTGCTACGATCATCGCAGTCGCGGGTGGCCTTTCGCTTTCGATCGAATTCTTCCAAGTCTTCTGCCACAACCGCATCTCTTCCATGACCGATGTGGTCTGCAATATGTTCGGTGCCGGTCTTGGCGGGTACCTTGCTGAGAAACAACGCGCCACACCCGCTATAGAACCGTGGCCAGCGACGTGGCTATCGAGGGTGATAGTTCAAAAACACAGCAATAGATTCTCGCGCCTTTACAGACGAGACCTCAGGCTGGATTAGTGTAACCACTCTGTTTGCGATGGCACGCTCAGCGTTTTCCGTGCAAGACCCCGCATCATCGTTGGATCGTTGTACCCCACCTCACTGAGAGCGTCCATCAAGTGCAGACCTTTCGAAGCTACCAAGTCCTTTGCCTTGGCGTAATTGATGGCGCTAAACCGGGCTACAGCCGGCTGACCGTTCACGATCTGACAAGCTAATACCTCGCCATTCACGTCGAGAGTCCCCCCTTGCTCGATCAGCGTTTTGGCCTGAGTGGTGCTGATGCCGTGGAGTCTCGCAAAATCTTGCAGCCCCCCGGTCTCGACAAGCCTGCCATCGGGCATGATGCAGAGCCGTTTGAAATGCGGAGACCAGTCCTTTCGGAAATCGATGTACTTGATGTCGCCACCCTTAGAGACGGCTCGATCCAGTGTTCGGTAATCCAGACCTAAATTTTTCTGCGGCAGTCTGGCTTGCAGCTCGCCCGGCAACGTCCTCCGAAAGACCTCCCAGGCCGCATCGATCATCGGCAATGCCCTGGATCGAGCCACTTGTTCCGCCTCGGCAAACTGCATCAGGTCTAGCGTCCAGGTTTGTTTCGGCCCTTGCCCAATCGGATCAATCCGGCAAGCAAATAATCCTCGAGTCAGGATGCCGCCAATTTGCGGATACAGATAGGTTCCGCCTGTGGACAGTAGGGTGGTCATCGTTTCAAGCGGGACGTCGTGGCTCTCGGACAGAATCTTGGCATGGCTAGACAGATCCTCCGGCTCCGTCGTCGCACAGACGGTTACATTTCCCGGGGCGTCAAACTCCGAATAATCTTCGACAATGTTATAGAGCACCACGCGCTTCGGCTTGTCAGCCCTCTTCTTGATCTTGAACATGAACTACCCTTACAGCCATTGAGCCTTATGAACGAGGTTCCAGATGATGGTACGGTGGCAAGGTCTGCAGGCGTCGATCTTCCACTGGCCCGCCAATCGTAAAGTGATAGAGGGATTGAAGGGCTACGTTCTGAATGCCGACGATCTCGTGAACCGGATCATCGAAGAAGCAGCCGATTCCTGTAGCCCGCACTCCTGCCGCTTCCGCTTCGAGATACAAGACCTGCCCGAGCAATCCTGCTTCCCAGAACATCCGTGGATACCACCAGGCGCCTCGTTCCCGCAAGATCCCTTCGAACTCGGCCAACATGCTGAACGAGAAGGCACTGTCGCCGGCAATGCCCTGATGACAACTCACTTGGGCTGCGAGTCTCTTCGCATCGCCTTCGAGCAACCAATAGAGCGGCAAGTCCTCAGGACAGTCGGGAGCAACGGTCCATATGAGTTCAGGATTCATCGATTGCTGAATAAATGTTAATTTCCTATGGTCGCGCACAAGAAAATACAACCCCGGTGTGAGTCCCTCCACCCGATGCACGAATAGCATGAGATGAATCATGGGATCGTAGGGCCACACATCCCACGGCATCGGTCGCTCCAACTGTGGACGTTCGACGCGCGCCATGACCTGCTGCAACATATGGAAGAACGTGAAACCAGAAATCGACGTTTTGCCGTCAAACGCAACAGCGCTTCGACGCTGGCGAATGATTTGGCCGGCCGACGGACCGACGTCGTTCGTCATTCGTGAAGCGTGAAGCCTATCGGGTGAGGGAAAGGATCTTGGGGGAATGCAAAACAGGTTGTCGGCCTGTCCTTTCCACGACGCCTTGGCGGCGTCGTCGATGATGTCCCAATGGACGCCGTGCTCTTGGCTCAATCGATTCGCATTCCCATGCCATGTTGCCCCGGCCAGCTTTTTGACGATCGACGCATCGAGAAACAACGGTATCTCCTTCTTTCCGTCCATCTCTTCACGGTCCCTTACCTCTAAGTCATCGCGCGTTACTACTTCATTAGGCCAGACCACCGCCAGACAGTCGGGATGTTCCGGTTCTGCCTCACCAAAGTCTTCCTTGCGATCGGTCCCGAGCAACATCGCCACCGTGTCTTGATCCACACCATCCAACAAGGTCATGTTCCAACCCAGCGTCGCGGCTGCGATCCGTGCGCTTCCAATCGCATGGCCCACATCGTGATTGCAGTAGCGGAACGCTCGCTCGCCATACTTCCAAGCCTCGCGCCAGTGAATAGATGTGAGTCCGAAGAGGAAGGCATCTTGAGGAAAATCCACCAGCAGACGGTCAACCGAGTCAGCATGAAACTCCGCCCGATGTTCGAGTCCATGTTCTTTCGGTGCGTAGTGATACAGTCCCGGACTCAGATCGAGTCCTTTCATCTGAGGCAAGACCACATAGCCTTCAGTAGGATGCAAGTTGCCGGACGATGGATTGCTCCGCAGCGCCCATTCGGACTCTCCCGCCTTTTTCCAGGCCGACAACGCAAGGGCGAATTCAAAGAAACGGGACAACGCGTTCAGATTGACAGGCTGACAAGGAATGGTTCCCCATTCATAAATCGCTTGATAGGAAGGCGACAGCGGCTCCTCATCAGGCTTGAGTAACGGAAGGGAGATGAGCGGAGCCCCATCAAACCGCCGAAATGGATTAGGCTGATTTGCCCAATCAAGATACCCCAGCGATCTGGCATAGCGATTGAAATGGTGCTTGGTCCTGAGGTGATAGCGGATGATTTGATCGAGGGGATCGATCGAAACTGACTCGTGCCTGGCAAAAGGAATTGGGTTCTCGGTGTTCATCAAGAGATAGCTGCAGTCTACAGAGCCCCTGACCACAATGTAAATCTATGGCCTGAGCGAGCCAGATACATTGACCTCTCTTACTCTCCCCCAGTATCCTCCAGGGTACTGCTAACGCTCGCTGTACAAAATACGAGGTTCTATGCGGTTTGACCCAGCATTGGCCGCTCAAGCAGCGTTCAACGAGTCTGAAGTCGACCTCGGTATGGACTGGGATACGGCTGTAGCGCTAGAGGACACATTTTCTTCCAATGCCGGTGCCACCGCGCGCGAGGCCTATGAGGGCTTGTTAGCTCTTGCAGAGCGCTATCCCAACGCCCATGCATTCCATGCCTTCTGTATCTACATCACCTGGCAGCAGGTCACAGAGGAGACGATCGCGCATCATTTTGAGACTGGCTTGAGATTATCTGAATCCTACCTGGCCTCGCACGAAGGCAAGAATCCTCGGGACATCGAGTGCGTCACAGAATTGCATGGCTCCTTCCGAGCTGGCCTGGGATTGGAGGAACAAGACGAGCTGCAGGTTGAATATAAACGAGACACGCCGAAGGGCGGAGACTGACTCAAGCCGTATCTCGTGCAGCGTCGTTCTCAGCTCACTTCGGACATGGTTTCATCCCCACTTCACGAATAGCGCCTCAGAGTTTCCATGTCTGACGATCACAAACATCGCGCCCGGATTTTTCTCCATCGCGGCGATCTGGTCCAGGCTCGCGTGGCTTGGGAAGCGGCTGTGGCCGATGACCGGACTGCTGGCAGTCAGGAAGCGTTGTCGGATTCTCTTGGGAACCTGGGCAATACCTGCGCGCTCATGAACGATTTCCCACGCGCAGAACAGTGCTACCGAGAGGTGCTCAGGATCCAACGGACCGAGCGCAATCTCACCGCCGTGGCTCATACCTTGGTCAACCTCGGCAACCTGCATATCGCATCCGACCATCCGGAGAAAGCACGTCCCTACTATCTCGAGGCCTTGGATCTTCTGCATCAATTACAAGACAACCGCGGACTCGGCATTCTGTTCAACAACCTCGCGCTGCAAGAGACTCGTGACGGTCAGTGGGATCAGGCTGTTGCGTCATTCAAGCAAGCCCTCGATCATCATCGGGCGGTAGGCAACGAAGAAGGGCTTGCCGTCACCTATAGCCAACTCGGCAAGTGTTACCTCGACCAGGGAGACCTCACAAGAGCTGAACGCTGTTTGAACAACGCCTCTGAGCACTATATCAAGCTCGGCAACGAACCGGCAGAGGCAGCGGTGCTCCGGCTTCTCGCCAAGGTTTACGAGACCAGTCAGGATACTGTCTCCGCTCAACGGTGTCTCGCGCGTGTGGTGGCGCTCGACGAACGCTATGCGTTGCCGGAGCTTCAAGCCGACTCAGCGCACCTCTCCAGCCTCAGTCCATCCGGATAGTCCTATCAGCCTTGAACTCCATCCGCTCTCATCGATCTTGGCCGTCGTCCAACTTTCTCTCAGTTCCGATTGCCACGAATTGCGCGACCTCCTGGACAGAATTCAATCCTCTGCTACCTTTGGAGCAGCACGCCTGGACGCCTGTTAATCAAGTTTCACCGCACACAAGCCGACAGGGTATTGACGTAGAGACGGTATGGCTTTGCTCACCCGATGGTTCAGCACTCTGGTATTCGGAACGATGATGACGGCGTCCTTGGTTCAAGCTGAAGGCATCTCACCCACGATCACAGTCGGCACTCAGGAAGTCGGACTTACCGTCGGCTATTTGTTCGGCCACCTGCTGACCCACCGTCACACAACCAAACAGCAAGGACCGGCGCTGATGCCGTCATGGATGATGACGCTCACCGATCCTGTCGGCAATGGCTGGTACCGAGGACAGGTCTCGCTCGGTGCGGAGATGGTCTACGTCGAGTTCCAAGAACCCCTTCTGACACACGGCGTCGGTTTTACACCGAGAATAAAGTACACCTTCGTCGCCTTGGGTCGTATCCGTCCGTACG
Source organism: Nitrospira sp. (assembly GCA_029194725.1). GTDB lineage: Bacteria > Nitrospirota > Nitrospiria > Nitrospirales > Nitrospiraceae > Nitrospira_D. The sequence continues at coordinate 244,386 of JARFXQ010000004.1, forward strand.
TGGAATTCGCCGGTGGGCCATTTTGGACGGATCTTGGCGGACGTGTTCGCGAAGAAGCCACGGAATTCAACTTCATGCTGACAGGGGGGGTTGGAGTCTCATGGTTTTTCACGCCTCACCTCGCCCTCAACGTCGGTTACCGCTTCAACCATATTTCCAACGCCGGCACGGCCTACCCAAATCTTGGGCTGAACGCAAGCCTACCCTTTGGCGGGTTTTCATTCTTTTTCTGAGGAGGCGGCGATCATGACAATGAACATATCGCGATGGTCGGTCCTGGGCCTTGCCTGGTTCATGCTGTGCGGCATAACGGGATGCACCAGATGGATCGACGTCAAATCACCCTCGGTCGATCTCCAAGAGACTATCGCGCACTCGTTGCCCGAGGCTGAGCGGGTCCCGCTCGTGACGAATTCGTTTCACCTCTCAAGAAACGGGGCGTCGCAAGATCCCTCCATCGACCTCGAGCGGCGGATCTTAAACAGCATCCAAGAAACCAGCCTGTTTTCGCCATTGCTGCCGCTCGGAGAAAGGACCGATTCGCTCGGAGACAAGATCGTCTCAGCTCGCATCACCGTCGATGAAACCATCGAGCCTCATTCCTGGCTTTCGGCCTTCAAAGGCATCGTCATTGGGGGATCTATGTTTCTGCTCTCGCCCTTCATCAACCTGGAATATGGGTATTCCGCCACGGTCGCTCTTGAGCTCGAACGTTGGGACGGGCAGGTCACGCGCTACGAATCCAATTCCTCCGGTACGGTGCACTATAAGTTGTTCGCCGCCACACCGGTTATGATCGATGAGCTCAAGGGACACGTGACGGAAGCCTGTCTCACCGAGCTGACGAGGCAACTTGTTCGTGACACCAGGCTCTATATGGCCAGCAGCGCACCGCTCCCGGACACAGATATTCGCACCGTGACTGTGAAAGCCAAAAGACCCGCCGGCACACAACCTGCCCGTTCTTTTGTGCCAGTCACAACAGCTACAAAGCCTTAGGAACACGGAGTCCCTCCAACCGACATTCTCATCTGGCCGATGCCGCCGTTCCAATGATATAGTACCGCCTGGGTGCTGGAACCACGATCAATGGACATTGACGCTTTTCGCCAGATGGTCGCCAAGAATCCCAAGGGATTCCTCGGCCGATATGGACTCGGGAATAAGATCCTTCAGGAAAACGGCAGCGTTGAAGAGGCTGTCGAGCATCTTACTGTCGCCACACAATTGGATCCGACGCATGCTGCCTCCCATCTGATGTTAGGACGCGCGTTGATCCGATTGGGCAGGAACTGCGACGCCAAGCCTATTCTTACAGCCGGGATTGACGCGGTACTTTCCGGACGAGCTAACGGCGGAAAGGACCTGGTTCCGGAGATGCAGGAGCTGCTACGCTCGCTATGAAGGAGCCCATGCCATAAAGGAGGCTCTGCGTGAACCTCGACGATGCCAGAAAACGGATCGACTCAGCCATCACCCAATATGGACAACATGCCGCCCCCGCCATTGACCTCATCATGGCAGAAGTTCGCTCCGATCTGGGGACGGGAGCTTTCAATGAATTGATTGAAGAGTTCGATCTTGAGTTGATGTACAACATCACTCCGATGGAATCGCATCACTCCAGCAGTTGAACCATGTTGAGCATTCGTAGGGTGAAAGGAACAAGTGTCCTTCCTCGTACTATTCTGCGGTTCTCTCACCTTTCACGCTCGCCTCGCTGAGTCGGCGAAGCGGGTTTCACTCCTTACTTCTTACTTCGAATGCCCCTGATCTGGGCTGCAATCTCAGGACATGGATTTGGTCACGCTGCGCAGGTCGTGCCGGTGCTCAATGCGTTGGGCCACCTTGTGCCAAACCTTCGTGTCCTTCTGCGCACCACCGTCCCAGCTGCATTTTTCGAGGATCGTCTTACGATTCCGTGGGAAATGAGCCCCGTCCAACAAGATGTCGGTTGCGTCCAAAACGGGCCCATGACGATCGACGTGGAGGCGACCTGGCTCGCACACCAGCGGTTCCACAGTACCTGGGACGATCGGCTTCGGACCGAGGTCGCATCAATGCAGGCTGCTCATCCAGATATTGTCCTGGCTGATACCCCATACCTGGCACTTGCGGCCGGGAAACTAGCTGCCATTCCGTCCGTCGCGCTCGTCAGTCTTACCTGGAACCTCGTCCTTTCCCAGTACGTCGCCCCCTTATCGATCGACGCCCAGCCGATCATTCAGGCGATTGGACATGCCTATGGCCAAGCCGATCTTGCTCTGCGAATTACACCCGCCCCCAAGATGGAAAGCTTTTTGCGATTCATCGATATTGGACCTATCGCCGAACCGGCGTCTCCGGTGCGCAAGCAACTCGCCGAACTCCTGTCACTTGAACCAGGGGAACGGACCGTGCTTGTCGGATTTGGCGGGATTCCGCTGGATTCACTCCCTTTCGAAAAATTGGAGTCATGTAGCGGCTACCGTTTTCTCTTCGATGGTTCGGTTCCGCCTGAAAGCAGGCGATTCGTCTCCACCAAATCTCTGCCGTTCTCGTTCAAAACGGTGATGGCCTCGGTCGATGTCATCATGACCAAACCAGGCTATGGAACTTTGGTCGAAGCTGTTGCATTACAGACTCCCATGATCTATGTACGGCGATACAACTTCGCCGACGAACAACCGTTGGTGGACTATTTGCGTCGGTACGGAAGAGGCGTCGAACTCTCCATGAGCGACTTCACACAGGGCCGGTGGCTGGCAGCACTCAAGGAGGTCTTGGATCTTCCGCCAACGACTACACCTCCGCCCGCGACCGGAGCAAGTGAAGCTGCCGCAGTGCTGGCGAAGTTGCTGTAGAACCGCTCGTGCTCGCGGTCAGGTCTATGACGCTCATGCCGCCGCATAACATCTTGACAGGTTAGTTATCGGTGATTATCGTGTGAGCCGCATCTCTGAAGGACAGGAATAAACTTCCATGCATCTTCGTATCGCGCACAATGTGGTATTCCGTGACTTGGCGGGCGAGTCTGTCTTATTGAATCTCGACAGCGGGACCTATTTCGGGTTGGATGCCGTAGGCACTCGTGTATGGAACCTTATTGCCGAACAGGGTTCGGCCTCATTGGCCATCGAGACTCTCCTCGCCGAGTATGATGTGGATGCCCCACGACTTGAAAAGGACGTCACGGCTTTGATTGATCGGCTCTTAGCCAAAAGGTTGCTGACGACCGATGCTGAGCAAACTTCGTCGGCTCGCTGATCTACCCCTGATCGAACAGGCGCTCTTCTTACAATTAACCGCATTATCGCTTGGCCTGCGAGTCGCTCTCTCCTGTGTACCCCTTCACCTTGTCGCGTCCTTCATATCACGCGTTGCCTCCTCATCCCGAATTGGTCAGATTCTCATACCCCATGCTCACTGGACGACAGATCGGTTGGTAGCGCTGGCTGATCTGGCAGCAGCGGCGAGCCACAGAAACAGTCGCTGCCTTTCACGCGCGCTGCTTCTCTTCTGGTTGTTGCGCGCCAGACTGCAGCCAGTCTCACTGTGTCTTGGGGTCAGCAAGAACCAGAATTCGCTGGAAGGACATGCTTGGCTCGAACAAGATGGCGTCGTGTTGGGTGACACGCTCTCGTTTGTAAGTCGCTATGCACTTCTGTTCCGGTGGCCCACATGAGCGGTCTCGTCGGGATCTATCATCTCGACGGTAGACCTGTCGAATTTGCCATTCTGGAGCGAATGGCCCATCAGGTAGCCCACCGAGGCTCCGATGCTTCAGATTGCTGGGTCAATGGTCCAATCGGCATCGGCCACGCAATGCTCCAGACCACGCCGGAGTCGCTCTATGAACATCAACCGTGGCTGGATGAGTCCGGAACTATTTGTCTGGCATTGGATGGACGGATAGACAATCGCGAAGACCTCCTTCTTTCCTTCCGTAGCACCGGCGTTCACCTTCGCACCGACACTGATGCGGAACTGATGCTTCGTGCTTATCAGCGCTGGGGTGAACATTGTCCGGAACAGGTCATCGGCGACTTTGCTCTGGTGATCTGGGACGGACCACGTCGACAGCTGTTCTGCGCGCGCGACATACTTGGCTTAAAACCCTTTTATTATTGCCTCAGCGGAGCAAGCTTTTGCTGGGCCTCGGAAATTCCTCCGCTCCTCGAACATGATGACGGTCACCGTCGCTCCAATGAAGCGATGATCGCCGAATTTCTGAGCGGAATGATCGTCACGAACAGCGAAACCCTCTACGAAGGGATCTCCCGGCTTGAGCCGGCTCATATCCTCATTGTCCGGGCTGGTCGGATCGAGACAAGGCGATATTGGACGTTCGACCCGAGACGCCGGATTAGATATCTGAACGACGATGACTATGCCCGGCAGTTTCTCGAGCTATTCGAAAAAGCCGTACGCTGCCGCCTTCGCAGCCACAGGCCTATCGGCCTTGAATTGAGCGGAGGTCTCGACTCTTCATCCGTGGTGAGTGCTCTTCAGGTAGTCTGTCGGCAACAGCCACAAGATCACGATCTCTTCCAGACATTCTCACTTGTTTTTCCTGGCTTGCCCTGCGATGAACGCCCATACATCGACGACGTCGTCGCACAGGGTTCCTTCCGTTCACACCACGTCACCCCAGAGACACCAAGCCTGGGTGACTTTGTGCAAGCCGTGCTTCGCTATCAGGATTTTCCCGACCATCCCAACGGCGTCATGAACGCCCCGCTTCGGCGCTTGGCACAACGGCAGGGTTGTCGCGTGCTGCTGACAGGGTCCGGGGGAGATGAATGGCTGACCGGCAGCTTCTTCCACTACGCCGATCTCTTGCGCAAACTCAAGTTTAGATCGTTGCTCCGACGCCTGCGAGGCGATCACCAGTGGCACTCTGAGCAGCTCTCATATGACCTGTTCTCCTTCCCTCTTGTGCAATTCGGTCTCCTGCCGCTGATTCCACAATCATGTCGAACACTCGGGAAGCGGCTCCTCGGACGAACGAACATGCCGGACTGGATGTCGCCGGTAATGTGGCGCCGAACGCACATGCAGGAACGCCTTCGCCGGGCTTCCTACGTCCCTCCTGATTGCAGTTATGCACAGCAAGACTTATTTCGATCGACGATACACGGTCTCGGTGTCCACGGAATCGAAATGGATGAGCGCGCTTCATCCTTCTTCGGCTTGGAAAACCGTCATCCGTTCAACGATCGACGGCTCATCGAGTTTGCTCTTGCTTTGCCGGAAGATCAACGCTGGCGGAACAGGCCCAAGTTCATTCTGCGTCACGCCCTTGGAGAAATGCTCCCCTTATCGGTACGCGAGAGAGTCGACAAAGCTGACTTCTCCTGTATCTTTGCCCATACGCTCATCGCCGAACCGATAATGGCTATCTTCCGTTCGCTGTCCGTCTCCTCTATGGGATGGGTTGATGGCTGTAAAGTGTGGGCCGACTATCAAAGAATGGCGACTTGTTACAGTCGAGGGAACGAGGACTATCGATTTTATGTCGCATCGCTCTGGATGATTTTGGGAGTCGAACTGTGGTTCCGCAGGATCTTCTTGAAGCAGAGCATCGATATCCATCTGCCGGTCCTTGAGATACCCTCGTCTGCGTATTTTTCCTGTTGATGGCACGCCAAGGAGTCCGGTTGATGTAGCGCGTGATCTGTCCGGTGATGTTGTGTGGACGGTTCAGTCGCATGATCTGCAAGCTATACAAGGCTTTTCAGTGGTAGCTATTTCTGCCATGTCCTGGTAAAGTACGAAAAATTATATTGCTCAGATCATCGCGCCCGATGTCTGAATGGCAACTACGACACAGTCTCAACATCTGAGTGAATAGAGCATAGTCCCTCCTGCATACCCACTTATGACACCATCTTCACAATCCGCCAGCGGGCTGCGGCGTACCTATTCTGTCTACGTGACAGTATTCCTATTCAGTCTGATTGTGGCGAGCGCCCTTATCGGAGTGCCAGCATTCGGCATCATCTATGGCTACACCTGGGTGGACTGGACCATGTTTGGTCTCCTCTACATCATCAGCGGACTAGGCATTACGGTCGGCTACCATCGCTTGATTTCGCACAGGAGTTTTATGTGCCCCGATTGGGTCAAGGCTGGACTACTCATCGCCGGGGGGTGGGCGCTGCAACAATCGGCTCTGCGGTGGGGGGCCGACCATATCCGTCACCATGCTGCCTGCGACCAAGACGCCGATCCCTACAACGCGCGACTAGGATTCTGGCACAGCCACTGCGGATGGCTCTTTTCCGACCAGCGCTACTCGGATGAGAAATACGCGACTCGGCTACGGCAAGATCCGGTCGTGATGTGGCAACATCACTACTACACACCTATCGTCCTCTCAGGTCTGGCGCTCCCGTTCCTCGTGGGCTTTCTCTATGGTGGTTTGGGCGCTGGGATAGGCTGTTTTATGCTGGCCGGCGTCGGTCGAACCTTTGCCGTGCTGAATTCGACCTTTTGCATCAATTCCGTTTGTCATCTCTGGGGGAGCCAGCCACACAGTCAAGCAGATTCCAGTCGCGACAGCTGGCTGGTTTCGCTGCTCACCTTCGGCGAGGGGTACCACAACTATCACCACACCCATCAAAGCGACTACCGAAACGGCCCTCGCTGGTATAATTTCGATCCATCGAAATGGCTTATTTTTTCGCTGTCACTTCTGGGATTAGCCTGGTCGCTCCGCACCGCCAATGCGGCTGATCTCAGATCTTCAAATCTCTAGGCGACATGCGGATGTGAAGGAGCAGGAGGCCGACTCGAAAACAGGACATACTATCCGGAGCTCACACGGGGATTCGTTGGCTATGTGGCGGTAGGGAGGGGATCCAATACCTCATCGAGAGGGGCAAACGTTTGAAGTTCTCCGTCCGGTGAAGGTTCTTCAGCTGCCGTGAGCGGCCCGATCGCTCCGCCCTCAGCCAGAACATCCCCATCCTCCATCGGAAGAAGTGATTGTTCTGCCTCACCCAGTTCCTTGAATTCTCGAAGTGGGGGGAGCTGCGAGAGATCGCTCAAGCCGAAATGTTCAAGAAAGAATTTGGTCGTTCCATACATGATTGGACGGCCGGGGACTTCTTTACGTCCGACGATTCTCACCAGTTTTCGCTCCAACAGCGTGCGCAGTACACCGGAAGTTTCCACCCCACGAATTTCTTCTATCTCCGACCGCACCAGCGGCTGTTTGTAGGCGATGATCGCCAATGACTCCAGCGCGGATCTGGACAGTTTTGCCGCCGTCTTAGCCTTGTCCAGCCGTTTCACCCAAGAGGCATGATCCTGCTTCGTGACAAGACGGTATCCGCCAGCAACGACAGCCAGTCGAACCCCACGCCCTTCTTGCTCAAACACCTGGCCGAGATTTCGCAACGCCTCTTCCACTTCAACCTTCGGCACGTTTCCCATCACGGCCACAAGACGCGCCAACGACAGGGGTTCGGACGAAACGAAAAGCAATGCTTCCAGAATTGCCTGAAGTTCGCCCATACCTTGCACCAAATTGTCATCGAAGCTCTGATCGTGAGACGATCCATTCATCTCCCCGTTATTCATCGCGTCGGCTTCCGGCACAAGATGAACCGCATCCACCATCAGTGGAGTCATGCTCCCCTCCATTCTACATCGACATCATCAATCTCTGCCGGATCGGGCACCAAAGAGAACGTCCTTGAAACCAGAATCGGTCCGAATGTTTCCCCTTGGAATACATGAACAACTCGCAATCGCATCAATTCAAGTAACGCCATGAACGTCACTACGACCACCATTCGATGGCTTGATCCCTCGAACAGCGCGGCAAACGAGACCGATTCTTTCCCTTCCAGCATTTCCAGCATGAGGTTCATCCGTTCGCGAACCGTGAGATTGTCGGGGACAATCTCGATGAGCCGGCTGCTCGGATTCCGCTCCAGCACTTCCTTGAGCGCATCAACGAGATCAAACAGCGAGACGTTCTCCAATGGAAGCTCCTCCTCAACCTCCGTTACGGATAGAGCATGCTCACGCCAAAAGATCTCGCGCCACACCTTTTCCTGGTGGTCGAGCTGACGTGCCGCCTCTTTGAAAGCCTTATATTCAAGCAAGCGTCGAACGAGCTCTTCCCGTGGGTCCGGCCCGTCCTCGTCGTCGTCGGCCGTCTCATCGATCGGCAACAACATTCTGGACTTGATGTGCAATAAGGTCGCTGCCATGACCAAAAAATCCCCTGCCACGTTGAGGTTGAGTTCCTCCATGGCCTCCAGGTACTCGAGGTATTGTTGGGCAATTATCGCGACCGGGATATCGTAGATGTTGATCTCATTCTTTTTGATGAGATGCAGCAGTAAATCCAGTGGTCCCTCGAAATTTTCGATGCGGACCTGGTACGGAAGTTCTGTTTGTTCGAAATCTTCGGCCTGTGAGTCCACGGCCTCGTTATATCAACTTATGGGGTAACGGGCAAGCATGAATCTATATATTGGGGGATAATCGAATGCTCTTCAACTGCTTTTCATTTGAGTCTCACGGCATACGCGACAAGCAAGGCAGCCACGATAAGAAAGGCCAGGGTGAGAGCATACTGTCCGTTCCTGGTCTGAAACAGGCCGGTAGACTGAGCTGATTCAAGCCGCTTTGTTTGGGCCAATAGCGGTGCCTGATCGAAACGTGCCTTTGCCAGGTCGTCTTCTTGTGTGAATTCAGCGTTTGAGAAATCAACCGACCCTAGAAATTGGGCACCGGCAAATACCGCTTCATTTTCGAAGGTCGCAAACCCAAAAAATGTCTCGCGGCTGAAGATCGCTCCACTGAAACTGACTCGACTCTTGAAGCGACTCCCGGAAAATCCCGTCCCCATGCCGAACCTCGACCGCTCAAACGTAGCCGGTTGCTCGAAAATCACTTCTAGAAATTCTGCCATGCCGTCGAAAAGCGCTCCGGTACAGTCCACCGACCCTCGGAACGTTGATTGATGAAATCTGGTACTGGAACCAAACTTGGTCTCACGACAGTCCATCTGCTGGACGAACTGTCCCTGAACAAAATAGGTTTCCTTATCAAACGTGGCGGCGGATAGTTCGACTCGTTCCTTGAAGACTGATCGCGAGAGATCTACGCCCTCTCTGAAGTGAGACCGGGAAAAGTTCACAGGTCCTTCAAACCGAAGCGTGCCGCCAGTTGACCGATGGCTCACTGCGCCCAATACCACGGAATCTCTTAGGCTCAGTGCCTTGCGAACGAGTCGCTGTTCGTTGCCATCGACACGATCTTCTACCTTCATTATCTCCGGCGTGGGTAAGGGTGAGCGTGACGTTGCTTGTACAGCAAGGTGATCGAAGATAAGATCACCGCGCACGATCACCCCAAGGAGATCGACAGGGCGCCCCTTGGCGATCGCATCCATGATGGCTTCGCCATGCACTGCATGGGTTTCCCGTTCAGCCGGCGTGCAGGTGGACGAAAGATGGATCACAAGACCGGCGTCAATTCCAGTTGCTGGTGCCTCGACAACGCAAACAGCCTCGGCTTCGGGTGGAGTTGTCATGATGGCACTGACAAGCGCCAGAGCCACATGCCTACGAGACCACGTCCGCTTCCAAGGTTCCGCATCTGTGCCAAATGAGCAGAGGCGAAACAAGATTCTGTCCGTATTGCAAAGGGAAAGCACCGAAATGTTCTGGAGATAATGAGACACCGCCGCTGTAATTACCCGGTTTCAACGGCGGTGCGTAGAAGGGATGATTGCAGACCTAACACCCCTTCCTTTCGCCAATGGCCAATTGCATCGAACGGGACGCATTATAGACGAGACCGGGATGGTCACTGAAGGACGAGGTATCAGTTGTGTCGGTAATCGTCGTCCAACAGATCTTCGGACTTATCAATAAGCGCGTCTCCGTCGTCATCGGCGTCGAGATCCAATTCTTCTTGGACGTCGTCTTCTTCGATCTCGCCCTCCATCTCCAGATCATCGCTGACTATCTCATCCTCATCGTCGAGATCGGCCTCACCCGGTTCCATGGGCATGGTTGGTTTAACCGCCACGGGCTTGCGTGGAGCCACGTCCTCTTCATCGACGAGTTGCTTGGCGGATGCGCTGGGTGGACTGGCCTTGGGCGCGGCCTTCTTCGCCGCTTTACCGGCCGCTTTTTTGGTGGTCTTTTTTTTCAAGGCCGACTTAGCGGCCTTGACAGCCGCACGCTTTTTCACCGTTTTCTTGACCGCTTTCTTCGGCGACGGTGCAGCTTTTTTCGCCCGTGACGATTTTTTCGCTACGGTTTTCTTCTTCTTGTTCGCCATTCCGATTCCTCCTCTTCGTTTCAGCCCGGCGCAACGGCCTCCATCTAGCATGAACGAACGGCCTCTTGCAACCACCCCGATCTTGATTTCCATCGATCGGCCATTTCCGCCTTTCTTAGGACTCAATAGGAGAAGGATCTTGCCCATCGACAAACAAGGTGGAAGGATTCCAGAACGTTCCGACCCAATCCCATGCTATTATGAGGAAAGTGCCTAAAAACGAGCTTGAATCCTCTTCGTTCCTGGCTCTTACGTACAAACCGTCTGGCAAGGATCAACCCTCGACGTGAACCGAGTGCCCATCGTGACGATTGCCCTAGCGATCGGAGCCGCCGCAGCAGTGCCGGCCCTGAACCTTCCGACAACCACACAGATTCTCATGGAGAACGGATCGCCCTATTACGTTCCTGCCACCGCTACCGTGGTGAGCGGCACACCCATTCGCTGGGAAAACCCGACGCCGACCCACCATACCGTCACCCACAATGACTGCGCGAAAGACGAGAGCCCGTGCCTATTCGATTCGGGGACGGTCCCACCGGGAGGACACTTCACTGTGCCGAGCTTGCCGGCCGGTCGTTACTCCTATCACTGTGGCATCCATCCCATCATGCGAGGCCAGCTGGTCGTAACGGACGATCTCTCAACACCGTCTGAGTTGTAAATTCACCGACCATCATCTTGCGCGATTGCTGATTGCTCCTGTAGGCTGCAGGAACTCATCACGAAGAGCTGCTCGCCATGAAACCCGCTGCCGCTGTCCATGGACCCCGGAGCTTGACTGGAGAGGTTCTATTCCTCCTAGCCTGGCACATTCCCGACCTCGTCGCCTATCACCATCATGAAGACGAATGGTGGCTTGCCCCGCTCGATGACAACCTGCCGCTTATCAGGCTGAACCGCACGGGTCTGGACATGCTCAAGGCCATGAACGGCCATACGACCGTCGGTACGCTCGTTGAACAATATGGTGCAAAGATCTGCGGGCCGGACGGGCAACCGGGGGTCTGGCATCTTGAACGATGGGCCACGCCCAACTATTCCATCTGTTATTTCGGGACCGCCCCGCCAGGAGGTCATCGACACAAAGCCAAGTGGGACACCCTTCTGCAGCAGGTCCGCGAAGGTTGGTCGGGTCGCGAAGGGTTCGAGGGAGAGGAGCACCTGGAAGAATTCCATCGTCACGAACTTGGCCAAAGCGAAGAAGATGACAGTCATTTTGACTTGATCGAAACCACCGTCTCACATCTTTTCCGTGAACCGAGCGAAACACTGGCCGGCTTGACCTACGGGCGGCTCCTCATGCGGCAACTGCGTCGACTTGGCTGGTTTAATCCCAAGCCGAAAGTCCTACTGGAGATCGGCGGGGGACTTGGCTACCTCGCGCAGGAGCTTGGCAAGGACC
>JARFXQ010000020.1 GCA_029194725.1 Nitrospira sp.
GTAGGCGCGGCACGCAGCTTCGTCCCTGAAGCGCGCCTGAAACTGAGCCAGCGTTCTCGGGAAGTCTGGGCGAGCCACCCTCAGACACTACCGATGGGGGTACTCGGAGTCAACCGGATAAGTATTAAATCGCTTTATGTATTTTTCAGAATAAGCGTTATGTAAGGAATTCCAAATGTATGCCTTGGATTTGGTATAGAAGAGAATAGAATCATCTACCACCGGATACTTTTTCGAGATTGCTTTGCTGCTTCCTGTACTCACAACTCTTTTCCATTTAATTTCTGCACCAAAATGGCTCTCTCCAAAGATTTCATTCAGTAAGAGCCGCAATGCACTGTTCATCCTCCAATCGCAATGGACATAGATCGATCCTTCATCCGCCAATAAACTCTCCATAATTTTGAGGCGTTCATACATCATAGCCAGATATGAATCTGCTCCACGCCCCCATGTATCACGGTAGGCAATCTCTTCGATGATGCTCGGCTCTTTTGTCAGAGTCTCCTCACCAACCTCGATGTTGACTGAGAAATCGGCTCCGACATCAAATGGAGGATCGATATAGATGAGTTTCAGACCTCCAGCAGCCTCGATTTCTCGACGAAGCGGGCCGTTCTTTAACGATGACAGTACCAGTTTGTTGTCGCCCCAGATGAGCTTGTTCGTCCATCCTTGAGATTGTCGCCCCGTTAGAGCATCAGCAGTAAAAAGCTTCTGGCCATTGAGATGCACGCGCGGTTCATCGATCTGCTCAATGGATTGAAACGGCAAGACAACATTGGTCACTTCGCTGCTCTTGCCCTGCCAGAGCAGCTCCATTTCGGGAGCAGGAGAGAAAAGTAAAAGTCGGTATTTCGATGGGAGTGGCTCTCCGCGGTCAATCAGTTCCTTGATATGTTGCTTTTCCTGGTCACTTAGATCGAGCCGATGCCCATTCGATGGGAAAGCAGCTTCGCCATTCGTGAACGTGTCAAGGATGCTGGCAGTGCGGCGGGCCTTCATGCTGCCCGTGCATTACACAAACTTCATGCCGACGCGGCTATTTTGATAAATGCAAGTCCTTGTATGCTGATGTACTGACGCCCCCAATATGCAGGGAACGGTTCGGCAAAGAATGCCGACTAGGAAGAAAGAGCCTTGGCAGGAGTGATGAGAATTAAGCCTGTTGTGCCGCAACGGCGTGAAGTAGATTCATCGCTTATTTTAGCGTGAGCTGGAGCTGGCTGGCCGCTTCCCATAAAACTAGCCAAGATCCAAGGCTCTGTAACGGTCAATGATGATGCGCGAAGGTCTGGGTTTCGTGCTGCTGCCCGGTCAGCTTTCGGAGATCACAGTGGATGTCGTCGGGATTACAACACTCGGTTTCCAGTTGAATGGTCATGTGTTTGATCCCGAAATCTGTCGTGATCCGGTTCTGGATCAGCTGCAGCAACTCCAGTGGAGTGCGATGGCGTTCGATCATGACGTGACTGGTGAGCATGACCATCCGAGGTTCGACTGCCCAAATGTGCAGATCATGGACATTCCTCACGCCTGGGATGGCTTCCATCGTGGCTGCGACATGAGACGCGCTAATTCCAGGCGGCGTCGATTCCAGTAAGACCTCCATCGACTCTTTGAAGATCGGCCAGGCTCCTCGAACGATCGCGCTCACTACCAACAAGCTGACGAACGAATCCAAGACCGTCCAGCCTGTCAGAAAAATGGCCGCACCGCTGACGATGACACCGAGCGAGACCCACGCATCTCCCACCATGTGCCAGAAGGCGCTTCGAATGTTCAGATCGTCTTTCGCTCCGTGCTGGAGCAACAGGGCAATCCCGAGATTGGCCACGAAACTGACGGTCGCGACAGCCATCACCCATCCACCGTCGATAGGAACTGGTTGTAAGAGGCGTTTCGCGCCGACGAGCGCGATGCCCAACGCGGTTAATAAAAGAATAAAGCTGTTGAGAAAAGCCGCGATGATGCCGGCGCGATGGTAGCCAAAAGTCCGACTTTCCGATGCTGGCCGAGCGGTGAGGAGGTGGGCGTAGAGAGCGAGGAAGAGCGATCCTTGATCGACGAGGTTGTGGCCTGCATCGCTCATGAGTCCGATGCTATTGAGAAGCCAACCGCCGACAAACTCAGTCCCGATGATCACGGCATTGATGACCAAGGCCAACTGGAGCCGCGACCGGAGATGTGCATACGAAGCCAATGCCGTCATAAGTGACAGTTTCGCACGGGAGACGCGACGCAGCAAGTCTTGCCGAAGGTTTCTATCAGGGACAGGTTTGGGGGCCAAGTTTTCCGAGTACTGACGTGGCACTTTTTCTCTCCGCGGTGACGATTTACGTAGGCCATTTGATCCATCACTGTCCAAAAGTGGTCCGCGTCCGTGCCGAAAAATGTTCCGACAGTTGGGAAAGAGCTGTTGAGGGGAGAAGCGAACTGCTCATTCTTACTGGACTACGAAATGTTCCCTGCGAAAGGAAGGGATATTCATCAATGACTTGCGTTCTTCTTCGTGATCCAACCGGGGAATGTGCAGTCTAGAAAGTTGGCTTTGCTATGAGAAGCGAATGATCCACGGTATCGTTGTTGCTCGACGAGAGTGTGAGGACCGCTTCACAATCTGCATCAAGGAGGAGCGATCATGGCGATTTCGCAAATCCCGGACAGAGGAGCCCCTCCTCAATCGGCTGCTAATCTCGCCCTAGCGCAAGTAACGTTGGAAGCGCTGCTCATGCCAAACGGCAAAGCCGAGGTGGGGCGGTTGCGAATGGTGCGAGACGAGCGGCAGGAGGACCTGGGCGATGATCCGTTAGGTCCTGCCAGTGGCATTGTCAACGGGCTGCGCCTCTCCGTCATACTGTGGAGCTTCATCGCGCTCGTTGTCCTTTTGATGCGATAACCTGTCTCAAACCCATCCCCCAATCAGGCCTCCGGTCGCTTCCCCGTCCGGACGCGTATTTCTGTTGTCCTGTCTGGTTCCAATCTCAATTTCGGCATTGTGATCATGAGTACATATCCAGTGGGTCGATAATCAAAACGGGCATTTGGACATAGAGGAAAGAAAGAATTGCTATCTAAGGGGCGGAAGCCTTTTGAAAGAGCGAACGAAGCGAACGAATGGTGCGTATGAGGGAAAGGAATTTTAATGGATGTGCAATGAACCATGTGGAACGGAAAGACCCATGATGAAGCAGATGACGCTTTCGAGAGCTCTGTCGCTTTGTGCCGTTATGTCCATTTTGTCGTCTGCGCGTCAGGCTCAATGTATCCATGGCGCCGTGAGTCGGCTGTGACCGTGGGTCGGCTGCAATGTGACAAGTAATCTACGGACAGAGGAACGTCGCGACCCCCAGTTTAGGATGCTGGCGAGGCGATGTTCTCGACCGCCTACAACGATAAAAATATATATACTTCAGGCACTTCCCCAGGGCGTTCGCTTGACTCGCTTCCAATCGTTTGTTATAAGCCTTCCATATATAGTAGGGAGTATAGGAAAGGATTATGAAGGGAGGCCATTCTAAGATGCCGGTCTTTCGCCTGCCGCAGTCATCTATTTTGAGTCCTAACAATTCATGAACATCATAAAGGCGTTATTCAATCGCCTCTCTGACAGCCTGCTCTCAACCGTTGAGGGACGACTTGACTCAGCCACGGAGTTTACCCCTGTGGCTTCCCTTCGGTTGGTTTCTGATAAACCGGTTGTCTTGCCTTCACTGGATTCTTCCGTTTCTCGCCGGCCGATCGGACATGCGGTTAGTCAACCCGATGCAGTAGATGACGCGATCAAGCGGAGTCAATCATGGTTCTTCAGCCGTCAACATGCTGAAGGGTACTGGGTTGCCGAGCTGGAGGCAGACAACACTCTGACATCAGAATACTTGATGCTGCGACGTTTTCTCGATCGTGTCGATCCTGATCGCGAGGTGAAAGCTGTTCGATACCTAAAAGCGACACAACTCCCCGACGGTGGATGGCCGATTTATTACGGTGGTCCGGCGGAGATCAGCGCGTCGGTTAAGGCGTATTTTGCCCTCAAATTAAGCGGTGTGTCGGCGGATGAACCGTGTATGGTTCGGGCCAAAGAGCGGATTCTGGCGATGGGCGGTGTCCTGCAAGCCAACGTGTTTACGAAAATCACGCTGGCCTTGTTTGATCAGTACGATTGGGAAGGTGTTCCCCATATGCCCGTCGAACTGATGTTATTACCGAAGAAATTCTACTTCAGCATCTATGCGATCTCGTACTGGTCTCGAGCCGTGCTGATTCCCTTGCTCATCGTATTCGCGCACCGCCCGGTCTGCCGCATCCCACGCGAACAAGGTATCGATGAGTTGTACCCAATTCCGCGGGCGGAGGTTCGCTATTGGAACTACCCCCCATTCAATAAAGATCAGGCGTGGTTCACCCCACATAACTTCTTCGTGGCATTGGATGTGATGTTGAAACTGTATGACCGGATGCCCATGCGGGTGCTGCGGGAAAAGGCGCTGCATAAAGCAGCCTGTTGGATGGTGGATCATCTCAAAGGGTCCGGAGGACTCGGTGCCATTTATCCGGCGATGGCCAACTCCATCATGGCGCTTGAATGCTTAGGGTACAACGCTGATGACCCTCTGATCGTCAAGGCACTTCGCGAGATCGAGGAGTTGGAAGTCTACGATTCCACGATGATCGACGGTGAAGCCCTCCCCACTCTTCATCTTCAGCCATGTTTTTCTCCAGTTTGGGACACCGCGTTGCTCATGAACGCTCTGGTCGAGGCGGGGGTGTCTCAGGATCATCCTGCGCTCCAAAAGGCGGGCCGGTATCTCATGTCCAGGCAAACCAAGACCGTGGGTGACTGGCATATCTCCTCGCCGAATGCGGAACCGGGTGGGTGGTACTTCCAGTTTGAAAACGAATTGTACCCGGATGTTGACGATTCCGCCGTGGTCATCATGGCGCTGGCCAAATTGAAGATCCCGGGTCTACAGGACGAGGTGAACGAGTCCATTCGTCGCGGGATGCGATGGGTCTTGGCGATGCAGGGCTCCGACGGCGGCTGGGGTGCCTACGATAAAGACAACAACCGAGTCGTCTTCAACTACATTCCCTTCGCCGATCATAAAGCGCTCTTGGACCCCAGTACCTCCGATCTGGCCGGGCGATGCCTGGAGATGCTCGGCGCATTAGGATATGACAAGAGCCATCCAGCCGCTGGACCGGCCTTGGCTTTTCTGAAGAAAGAGCAGGAGGAAGACGGCAGTTGGTACGGACGTTGGGGCATCAATTACATCTACGGAACCTGGTCTGTCTTGGCTGGGCTCAGGGCCATTGGTGAAGATCTCTCGGCGCCTTCTATTCGCCGGGCGGTTGCTTGGCTGGAATCGAAACAGAATCCTGACGGTGGGTGGGGTGAGTCCTGCCTCTCCTATACGGACGATCTGGAGCATCACGGTACAGGGAAGAGCACGCCCTCGCAAACAGCATGGGCGTTGATGGCCCTGATGTCGGCCGGAGCGATTGACTCCTTCAGTGTCGCGCGGGGAGTGCAATTTCTCCTTCGCCGCCAAATGAAGGATGGATCATGGGAGGAAATTGCTCATACCGGCACGGGATTTCCTCGCGTGTTTTATCTTCGGTATCATTGGTATTGTCAGTACTTCCCTCTGTGGGCCCTGGCGATGTACCGTAATCTTCGTTCTCGTGGGAAGATGCGGGCAGACGAACTTCGACATCACATTCAAGGAACTGACTCTTACCGGTCCAAGCATTGACGCCCGCCGGTTCTTTTTCCCCGCTATCATCCGGTACTGTGCCGCTTAAGCGAATTGCGATCTTTGCAGCAACTCCATGGGAAATCGGCGCGATTCAGTCGGCCTTCCCTCCCGGCGTTCAACGACGAATCGGTGGGCTCTCCGTTCCCGTGCACACCATCGTGGACAGGGAATATTGGCTTGCGCAGACCGGCATAGGTCCGGAGAAAGCACAGCGAAGCGCCGCCCAACTACTTGCCGGCCAATCCTTCAGTCTCGTGATATCGACGGGATTTGCCTGTGCACTCATCGCGGCTGATATTGGAGCGTTGTTGATAGGCCGCGAAGTGGTGCATAGGGGAGAGTGCAGCAAAGAGCCATCACAGGCGATCGAAGTGCCGGGCGATGAACGCAATCTCGCCTTGGCGTTTGTGGCTGCCATGGTGCCCTCCGCGCATATCGGACGGTTTGTCTCGACTGATCGCGTGATCGGCAGTGCTCGGGACAAGCGAAGGTTTGCGCTGGGTGCTCAGGCCATCGGCCTCGATATGGAAAGTTCAGCCTTGGCTGCTCAAGCGCAACGGGCGCAGGTTCCCTTTGTGATCATCCGATCTGTTTCGGATCTTCTGGACGAGGATCTTCCGCTTGACTTCAATCTATTTCTCAGGCCCACTGGGTGGCTCAAAGGTATCGGTACCGTGATGGCCGCTCCTTCATGCCTCTTGGGTCTTGGCCGGCTTCGTCGACAGAGTCTGGTCGCAGCAGAAGCCCTGACGGCCTTTTTTCGAAGTTATGCGGCGGCGATGGCGACCGAGCGGCAAGAGAAGGAACTCTCGTCGACGTGACCATGACGCTACTCGAACTCGTGGGCCGATGGGCTCTTACCTATGTGGCGGAAATGGGCCGGATGTTGATCTTCGTGGTGGCGTCCTTCGCCTGGTTGGCGCGTCCGCCGTTGCGGGGAATGCAATTCGTCAAGCAACTCCACTTCATCGGCTACAAGTCGACGTTTGTCGTCGTGTTGACTGCGGCGTTCACTGGGATGGTGCTGGCGCTACAAGGTTACTACACACTGCGAAAGTTCGGCTCTGAAGGGCTGTTGGGATCAGCAGTGGCGCTCAGCATGATTCGTGAATTGGGCCCGGTCTTGGCTGCGCTCATGGTGACGGCGCGCGCCGGTTCAGCTATAACGGCGGAAATCGGCATCATGCGGATCACAGAACAGATCGACGCGCTCGATACCATGGCCGTCAACCCGCTCCAATACCTGATTGCGCCGAAACTCGTCGCCGGTTTGATCGGCGTGCCGCTGTTGGTCGCGATCTTCGATGTGGTGGGAATCTACGGTGGTCACGTTGTCGGGGTGGATCTGCTCGGTGTCAGCGCCGGTTCGTACTGGAATTCCATCGAGGCCGCGGTCGAGTGGAAAGACGTCTATGGCGGAATTCTCAAATCCATCTGTTTCGGTCTGATCGTGAGCTGGGTCTGTTGCTATAAAGGCTTTTACACCAAGATGAGCGCCGAAGGGCTCGGCACCGCCACGACACAGGCGGTCGTGTTGTCATCGGTCTTGATTCTCATCTGGGATTATTTCCTGACGTCGTTATTGTTGTGATCATGCTGAAGCTCGTGGGAGTCACGAAAACGTTGGGCGGTCAGCTGGTCTTGCAGGGCATTGATCTTGTCGTCCCTGAAGGAAAGCTCACGACGATCATCGGTCGGAGCGGTGAAGGCAAGAGCGTGCTGCTGAAGCATATGATCGGACTCCTCCAACCTGATTCCGGACAAGTGTGGGTCGATGGGGTCGAGATTTCTCGGCTCCGCGGCCATGCGCTCAACGAGGTCCGCAAGCGGTTTGCGATGCTGTTCCAGGGGGCGGCGTTGTTCGATTCGCTGACTGTCTTCGAAAACGTGGCGTTTCCCCTTCGAGAAAGGCTCCGAATGAAAGGTCAGGATGTGACAAGCCGTGTCGAAGAGAAGTTGGATCAAGTGGGTCTGGCCGGGATGGGACACAAGTTCCCCGCGGAACTGAGCGGGGGTATGCGAAAACGTGCCGGCCTGGCACGTGCGCTGGTGATGCAACCAGAAATTATTCTCTTCGACGAGCCCACGACGGGGCTCGATCCGCTCATGGCCAAATCGATTCACGATCTTATTACCAGCATGCAACGGAAGTTCGGGTTCACTGCCGTGATGGTGAGCCATCAGATTCCCGAGATATTCGGGATCTCGGATTATGTCGCGATGTTAAAACGTGGGAAAATAGCCGCGATGGCAGAGCCGGCTGAATTTCAACGGACGACCGACCCTGAAATCAGAGAATTCATCTCAGTCGGCGGGACGGTGCAGATGGTGAAGGCGTTCGATAGATCCTAGAGGAGTCTCTCGGTGGAAAAAGGCAAGCTTGAATTGATCGTCGGCGTGTTTGTGCTGGTCGGGATTGTCTGTCTAGGCTATCTGTCGATCAAGCTCGGTAAGTTGGAATTGATCGGCGGCAATGTCTACGAAGTGGATGCGTTGTTCAATTCAGCCACAGGGCTAAAAGCCGGAGCAACCGTGGAAGTCGCCGGTGTTGAGGTGGGTCGGGTCAAGACGATCCGTCTGAAAGAGGATCGAGCGATGGTATCACTGGCGGTCCAGACTGGGACGAAACTCTATTCCGATACCATCGCTTCGATCAAGACCCGAGGAATCATCGGAGAAAAGTATCTTGCGCTTTCGCCGGGTGGAGGGGGAGATCCTCTGAAGCCTGGCGACGTCATTCGTGACACGGAATCAGGCCTCGACCTGGAGGAGTTGGTGAGTCAGTACGTCCATGGGAAGGTCAACTGACCGGCCCTATCTTATAGTGGCCGGAAAGACCAGTCTGTTATCGTAGGAGAGAGGCGCGATGAGAGCGATCAGGAATGCTTGGAAGGGGCGAAGAGGTGGAAGGTCGTGGTTCGCGGTGCTCATGATGGTCATCTGCATCGGAGCGGTGGCGGTACCCGGATACGCGGGGCCTCCAACCGACTCCATCAAGACGACGATCGACGAAGTGCTCCGCATCGTACGGGAGAAGGAACTCAAGCAACCGGAAAGAGCCGAGGAGCGGCGACACCTGCTTGAGAAAGTGGTGTCGGCCCGATTTGACTATACGGAAATGTCCAGAAGGGCGCTTGGGTCTCCCTGGAACCAGCTGACTGATGAACAGAAGCAGGAATTTGTCGACCTCTTTCGGAAGTTGCTGACAAATTCGTATGCGGACAGGATCGAAACCTATTCCGGCGAAGGCGTGCAGTATTTAAATGAACGAACGGAGAACGAGTACGCGGAAGTCAGGACCAAAGTGATTTCGGGAAAGACGGAGATCCCGCTCGATTATCGTTTGATCAACAAGGCCGACGATTGGCGGGTCTATGATGTCGTCGTGGACGGGGTCAGTCTGGTGAATAACTATCGTGGCCAGTTTACGAAGATTCTCCGTGCTTCTTCCTATTCGGACCTCGTCGATCAGCTGCGTAAGAAATCCGTTCAGCTTAAAGCGCCGGCTCCGTAACATTTTCCACGGGAAGATGAAAACGTTTGTGCGTCGCTCTGCCGCCGGTCTTCTCCTCGTGCTGTGGGTGGCGTTCTGCCCCGTGCTTCTCGATCGAGCACGTGCGGATGTGCAGTATTTCCCTATTCCAGCCATCAGCACCAGCAAGAACGACGGCAACGATCTCGGATTAATCGTGCCGGTTCTCATCACCGGAGCGGATGGGGATCTTAAGTACCTCCTCGCTCCAATGCTGATTCATAACTCATACGTGGGCCTTCGGGGAACCATCAATCTGTTCCGTTATGAACCAGGGGGGAAGCAACTGAAAGCCCTTGCGTCCTGGTCAGAGAAGATCGAGCATAAATTCCTGGTGAGCTATGTCGACCCCGGTTTCAGCAATGGTCGATATAGTATCGAGTTCAGTGCTACGAATTTCAAGAATGCCACCATGCGTTTTTTTGGTCTAGGCCCGGGGACTGAAAAAGGTGACCAGACCAACTACACGGCATCCGAGACACGGGCCAGTTGGCGATTCGGCGTGTATGCCAATGAAGTGACGCAGATCGCCGTGAGCCAGCGGCTACGGATCATGCAGCCGATTCAGCCGGGAGCAGCTACCATGTTTCCGTTTTCCGGAACTGTTTTTCCGGAAGCTCCCGGTATGGACGGGGCGGCCATACTTGGTCAGCGTATTAACTTTCATTATGATACCCGGAATAACTTGGTGACTCCGACTGATGGGATGGCGATTACGGCCTATGCGGAGCTGAATTTCAATTTCCATAAAGGCGCAAATCCCCTGTATTCCAGATATGGTCTCCACATCACAAAGATGCTTGCGAGTGAATCCAAGCGGGCGATTTTAGTGCTTCACGGGGAATTGCAAGCCACGCTCGGCTCGGACGTTCCGTTTTATGAGCAGAGTTCGTTAGGCGGGCAGAACAATCTGCGAGGCTTTGGAATGGACCGATATATTGACAAGCAGCTGATCGCCTTCAGCGTTGAGGAACGAATTCATATCTTGCGCACGCGGCTGTCTGGGGTTGTGGCGGATTTTGAGATCGCACCGTTTATCGATACCGGACAAGTATTCAACTCTTTTAATGATGTGAGCTTCAAGGACTATCGTATTACACCGGGTATTGGATTTCGGGGAATCATCCGCCCCAACGTAGTGGGACGGATAGATTATGGATACAGCAAAGAAGGAGGAGCGATTTTTGCGGGGCTGGATTTTCCATATTAGCCCAATCATTCTGTATCAACGTCAATAGGACAATCTTGATGCTCATAACAAAGGTCAGATGAGGCATGTTTCATAAGTGCTTGACTTCATATGGGTCTTATGTGAGACTCGCCAAAATTTGGCACCCGAACGAACGGTTCTGACTGGTCGGATGCATAGGCTGCGGTGCTGACAGATGGGAAGGAAGGAGGCTATCTATGTCCATGCTCAAGACAATCCATAGTCCTGCCGATCTGAAGCGGTTGTCTCCCGACAAATTTCCGGTCTTGTGCCGTGAGATTCGGGAGCAAATTATCGGAGCGGTCTCGAATGTGGGCGGACACCTGGCTTCGAATTTAGGCGTCGTCGAGCTCACAGTCGCCTTACAATATCTTCTGGATACACCGACCGACAAAATCGTGTGGGACACCAGTAATCAATCCTACACGCACAAACTTCTCACTGGGCGACGCGAGCAGTTCCACACACTCCGTCAGTACGGCGGATTGAGCGGATTTTGTAAACGAGAAGAGAGCGAGTACGATACCTTCAATGCCGGCCATGCGGGGACCGGCGTGTCGGCGGCATTCGGCATGGTCGAAGCCCGAGACCAGTTGAAGCAAGAGCATAAGGTTGTCTGTGTCGTCGGTGACGGCGCCATGACGGCGGGGATGACGCTCGAAGGATTGCATCATGCCGGGGGAGTCGGCAAGGATTTTCTCGTGATTTTGAACGACAACCAAATGTCGATCTCCAAAAACGTCGGCGCTATTTCCGCCTATCTGAGTCGGACCATCACGGGTGAGTTCTACGGGAAGGTGCGCGAAGAGACCGGTCAGCTCCTGGGAAAGATTCCTCACATCGGCTCCGATATGCAAAAGCTCGCCCGGCGAGCCGAAGAGCTTGCGAAAGGCGCGATTCTGCCTGGATTGCTCTTTGAAGAACTGGGATTTCAATACAGTGGCCCCATCGACGGCCACAACTTTGAGCATCTCCTTCCGACGATCGAAAATGTGCTGAAGATGAAGGGGCCGGTCTTACTCCATGTCATCACGAAGAAAGGACTCGGCTACGAACCGGCCATGAAGAATCCGGTATGGTTCCACGCGTGCCCCCCGTTCGTTCGGTCGACCGGTGTGCCCGCCAAGAAAGCCGCGCGTCCTTCCTACACGGCGATCGCCATGGACACGCTTGTCAAGTTGGCTCGTGAGGACAAGCGCATCGTGGCCATCACGGCGGCGATGTGTGAGGGCACGGGATTGACGGCGTTCGAGAAAGAATTCCCCGACCGACTGTACGATGTCGGCATCGCCGAACAGCATGCGGTGACGTTTGCGGCGGGGCTCGCTGCACAGGGCATGAAACCGGTCGTGGCGATGTATGCGACCTTTCTCCAGCGGGCCTATGATCAGGTCGTCCATGATGTCGCCACCCAAAACCTTCCAGTCGCCTTCTGCATCGATCGAGGGGGACTCGTCGCGGAGGACGGGACGACACATCATGGGGCCTTCGACTATGCCTATCTGCGGCACGTTCCCAATATGGTCGTCATGGCTCCCAAAGACGAAAATGAGCTGCAGCACATGGTGAAAACCTGCTTGGAATTCAACGGGCCGATTTCGGTGCGATATCCTCGTGGGGTAAGTCTCGGCGTGAAGATGGATCCGATTCCGGAAGCCTTGCCGGTGGGAAAAGGTGAGCTTCTCAAAGATGGGACAGATGTGGCCATCATTGCGATCGGTGTCTCGGTATGGCATGCCGTCGAAGCAGCCGAACGGCTCAGTAAGGAAGGGGTTTCCACAGCGGTTGTGAACGGACGATTCGTTAAGCCGCTCGACCACGATCTGATTGTCGATGTTGTGAAGAGGGTACGTTATGTTGTAACCGTGGAAGAAGGCTGCAAGATCGGCGGGTTTGGTTCTGCCGTGCTCGAAACCCTTTCTGAAGCCGGGGTGACAGAGGTGAAGACGAAGGTCCTGGGGTTGCCCGATTGGTACATCGAACAGGGGCCGCAGGATCTGTTGCGGGAGCGGTATGGTTTGACGGCTGAAGGGATCTATCAAAATGTGAAAGAATTGATCGGCAATGCCCCCTCCGCAAGATCGCCGTTCCCGGGTGCGGCGCTGGTCGGCCATCCACATGGAGACGAACAGGGGAGCTGATCGGGAAGAGTAAGGGGTAAGAGTTACATCAGATGCATATAGCCAGGCGAAAAACGCGGCAGATTCAGGTCGGCAAGGTGAAGGTCGGAGGGGATGCTCCGGTGTCCGTGCAGTCCATGTGTTCGACGGACACACGCGATGTGGCCGCGACGGTCGAACAGATTCACCAACTCGAAGCAGCCGGCTGCGAGATTATTCGCGTGGCTGTTCCTGACGATGAAGCCGCCCAAGCCCTCCCGCACATCAAGGCGGCAATGACCGTACCGCTGATCGCCGATATTCACTTTGATCATCGACTTGCCTTGAAGGCCGCGCATGTCGTCGATTGTGTCCGTATCAATCCAGGCAATATCGGCGCCTGGTGGAAAGTTGAAGAAGTGATAAGAGCCGTCAACGAGCGAGGGATTCCTCTTCGGATCGGTGTCAACGGAGGGTCGCTCGAACGGCCGTTGTTGGAGAAGTACGGATGGCCCTCCCCGGAGGCGCTGGCTGAGTCAGCGCTCAATGCCGTGCATGCGCTTGAAGACGTGGGCTTCACCAATATGAAGGTGTCGTTGAAAGCCTCGGACGTACATCATGCTATCGATGCCTATTGGCTCTTCGCCCATCAGTCAGACTATCCTCTGCATATTGGGATTACAGAAGCAGGGACTGCCATGACAGGGGCGGTGAAGTCATCCATCGGCCTTGGATACTTGCTTTCTCAGGGGATTGGGGACACGCTGCGCGTATCGCTGGCCGCTGATCCGGTGGAGGAAGTCAAAGTCGGGTTTGAAATCCTCAAGTCGCTCGAATTGCGTCATCGGGGCATCAATGTCATCGCCTGCCCGACATGTGGACGAGTCGAGATTGATGTCGTCCGAATGGCGAACGAGCTGGAGAAGAAACTCAACCACATCAAGACTCCGTTGAACGTGTCGGTGCTCGGGTGTGTTGTGAACGGCATTGGAGAAGGGAAAGAGGCCGACATTGGGATTGCCGGCGGCGAGGGCAAGGGCATTTTGTTCAAGAGGGGCAAGCTTGTCCGAAAGGTGCCGATGGAAGAATTGATGGACACGCTCATTGTGGAAGTCGAGCTGCTAGCCAAGGAAAAAGAAGCGGAAAGCAACGGCGAAACGACCGCATCTATTCCTTCGAGCGAATGGGAATCACTGGAACCTCAGTTGGAACACTCTTCGACGCTCGGTAGAGAAATCCCGGTCTTGCCTCATCAGTAGGTGCCTCGCTCACGACGGCTGCGATTCTTCCGCTCCCTCTCCGACGCTGCACGTCCTTCTCATCGAGAAACGATTGACGCACTCCGACAGGGTCATGTATTTGTACCCCTGAGTCATGGAATCAAAGCCCACCGTTTATTTGGTCAGTGAGTTCCTTAAATCTCCTCTGTTTGCGAGGCTCGTGAAGCTCGGTCTCGTAATTGCGGCGGTGGTGCACGGGTACATTATTTCGTATGGCCGGTCATTTCACTTCCGCGACATCGATATCCATCGTGAGATCGGCCGGCGCTTTCTCTCCGGCGAATATCTCTATGCCAACGACTACTGCTACATGTATTTACCGACCACGGGAATCTATTTCGCTCCGTTGCTCATTCTGGACAGAAACCCAAGCTTGGCCTTACGTTATGCCATCGCAATCGGATGCCTAGTCCTCACCATCATGCTGTTCCACCGCATGCTGTGCGGCACGTCAAATTCCAGCGTGGGGAGCCGGCTATTGGTCGGCGTGGGTGCGGGAGCATTGACGCTGCAATTCATCTTGAATGATCTCGACGACGGTGGGCCGCATCTCATGCTACTGGGGATCCTAACCGGAGGTATCTACGCGATATGGATCGGGAGAGAACGGCTGGGTGCGGCGTTGATCGGACTCGGCATCGTACTCAAGATCACTCCCGCGCTTTTCGTGCTGTTGTTTCTTTGGAAGCGACAGTGGAGATTAGCATCATACACAATGCTCGCGACCATCTTTTGGATTGTACTGCCCATCCTATACATGGGTCCCACGAGTTGGTGGGATCATCAAATGGAATGGACCAGGAACGCGGTGTTATCCGTGTTTGATCGGCAGCTTGAGGGCCGGCAAGAGAATGAACTTCAGAAGGCCAACCTTTCACTTCGCCATACCATGCTACGGTATTTGGTCACGTACCCACCGGACCATCGTCTACGGCAAGTGGATCCAGGATATAGGCCCGTGCTGGACCTGCCGTCGCCGGCCGCGAACGCGATTGTCGGAGCGACTGGGCTGACTCTGCTCGGTCTGTTCGCCTGGTCCAGCCGGGGACCCTACCAAGGGCCAGGAGATCCAACATGGGCGAGGGACTGTGCCGGCACCCTGATGCTGGCCTTGTTATTCTCTCCCATCACCTGGGATCAGCATCTGGTCTGGATGGTACCGGCTGCCTATGTCGTCGTCGCCGCTGCAGCGAGGTTGAGCGGCCGGTTGAGTAGTGCCGGATACGCCGTACTGGGAGTGTATATCGTGCTCACGATGGTGCTGAACTACGAGGTCGTGGGTTCAGCCAGGTGGGAAGCGCTGAAGAGTTATCATCATCTCGGCATCGCCATGTTGATTTTGTTTGGGTTGCTGCTCAGCAGCGGTGGCGCCACGCGCCATGTCCACTCATTCCTCGGGATACGCGCGCCTGCTTCAGGAGTAGTGGGACCAAGGTAAGACATCGCAGTCAGCGATCCTTGTGCCCCGGGTTCCTTAGCGCGGCTCCTTGAATCAGGACGCATGGGTCTTCGACTAGGCGTGCTGAGAGCTGATTCGTCGGTTCATCAGTTTGGTCCATATGTTGAGTTCCGGTAAACCAAGCTACTATAATGCCGGCTCTGAGAGGCGCCGTACCCAAGTGGTAAGGGAGCAGTCTGCAAAACTGCGATGCAGCGGTTCGAACCCGCTCGGCGCCTCCAAACCGACCTTCGGTTGACCCGTGCGCTATTTGACGTTTTATCGTGTTGGTGCGCCCGAACCGGTCTGACAAGCCCTTCATGCTAAACCTCTTTGACAGGCCTGTCCTGAGCTCTTTGAAGAGCCCAGGACAGGGGGAATGTCCAGAAGCGTTAGACGCTCTCCTCTAAAGGTTCAGCGGGACCATGATCATGATGGCGCCCATCACGTCATTTTGCTTGAAATCATGCCTGGGACTATCCTGATGCGCGTTATGGCATCCGATGCAAGCTTGTGAAACAGCTCTGTCGGCATAGATGGCCATAAGATAGGAGTCCGGTCCGTTCATGATCACTTCAGTATACGGACGATTCGGATTTTGTTGGGTTGCCATCAGGCCCCTTTGCTCAGGTTCGGATTTTGGTCCGTTCTGCTTGTTGATGGGCCAGAGACTGATGAGTTTATAGCCTACCTTGGCCTTCGAATTGACCGATAGACGAGCGGTTTCCTGTAAGAATTGGGCTGGAAGGGGTAAACTTTTTTCGGAGCGCCAATTCTCCGACGCTACAGCAGCGCCTTTCGCTTGCATCCGCTCTACAACATGCTCCGCATAAAACGTGCGGTTTGACTGGATCACGGAATATAACATGTCCGCGACTTTCTCGGCGGGAATTCCCCCGGCATCCTTGGCGCCGGACGATATTCCCAAATAGACGGACGTAAGAAGTAGTAGTGATGCGATTCCCAGCACCAGGCTTTTCCTGAGCATCATGGGTTCTCCCTTCTGTTAAGAGGTTGATGGTCTTAATATTCCTTTACGATGATGCGCTTGCCCTGGCCTGGTTGACCTGAGGGTATCGCACACCATAATCCGAATGATTGTCCATCGACGTTTGAACA
The DNA here is from genome assembly GCA_029194725.1 of Nitrospira sp. Classification (GTDB taxonomy): domain Bacteria; phylum Nitrospirota; class Nitrospiria; order Nitrospirales; family Nitrospiraceae; genus Nitrospira_D. The sequence continues at coordinate 16,438 of JARFXQ010000020.1, forward strand.
GGTGGCAGACAAGAAAGGATGGTGACAGAGGAACGGAATGCGTCTCATAGCTACCTCAGAGACAGGAACGCTGGGAATTCGCTTGGGCTGACGGTAGCAGAAAACCTGATACGGGGACAAGTAGATGCACACCCTCTTGACTTGATTTACCCTTTCGAAATTGACGCGCTTTGAGCAGGATGCTAGAATCCGGGAATTCTTGCGCCTCCACTACGGCTGTGTCTCGCTGTTGTCCATACACACAAGGGTCGCAAAAGAACACAAAGCGAATAGGAGAACGGAATGGCTGTTCCGATTTCCCAGATGTATACCGTGGCGAAGTATGTGCTCTCGCAGAAGCTGAGGGGAGTGAAGCGATATCCGCTGGTACTGATGCTCGAGCCGCTCTTTCGCTGCAACTTGGCTTGCGCCGGCTGCGGGAAGATTCAGTATCCCGACCATGTGCTCGATAAGCGGTTGACCCCCGAGCAATGCTGGGCAGCGGCCGAGGAATGCGGGGCGCCGATGGTGAGCATTCCTGGCGGGGAACCGCTCATCCACCCTGAAATCGCCAAGATCGTACAGGGGCTAGTGGATCGAAAAAAATACATCTATCTCTGTACGAACGCTATCCTCTTGGAGCGGAAGTTGGAAGAGTACAAACCATCCCAGTACCTGACCTTCAGTATCCATATGGACGGGCTTAAGGACGAGCATGATTTGGCGGTCTGCCGAGACGGAGTTTATGACGTGGCGGTCAAGGCCATCAAAGCGGCGGTCAAGCGCGGCCATCGGGTGACGACGAATACCACCTTGTTCGACGATGCGAACCCGGAGCGGGTCAGAAAGTTTTTCGATGAAATGATGGCGCTTGGTGTTGAGGGCATGACGATTTCTCCCGGTTATAGCTATCAAAAGGCTCCGGATCAGCAACATTTCTTGAAGCGAGCGCGGACTCAGGAGCTCTTCTCCAAGATCCTTGCTCGCCCCAAGGCTGGATGGCAGTTCAACCAATCCCCGCTGTTTTTGGATTTCTTGATGGGGCGACGCGAGTACCAGTGCACTCCGTGGGGCAATCCGACCTATAATGTTTTTGGGTGGCAGAAGCCCTGTTATTTGCTGCAAGAAGGATACACCAAAACATTCCGCGAACTCATGGAACTGACCGAGTGGGACAAGTATGGAACCGGTCGAAACGAGAAATGCGCCGATTGCATGGTCCATTGCGGCTATGAAGCGTCGGCGGTCGAGGACACGTTTAGCACCGCCTCTGGATTTGCCCGGACCGCGAAATTGACGCTGATGCCTACTTCTCGTTAATCGTCCAACGTTAGTCGCAGTTCCCGCAAGCTTTTTCGTTCAACGAATAACGTTCACGGTTACCGGTCTCGCCCATGACTGACACCAAGAACCACATGCAGAGTATTCCCGGTTCGCTTGAAGGTCGAGTGTTCAAGCCGACCTCTGTGGCAGAAACAGCCGAGGCCGTCGATCTGGCGTTTGATTACCGCGGCGACGTGACACTGTCTCTACGGTCCGGAGAATCGGTCACCGGATATCTTTTCAATCGTCACGTAGCCGGTGACCATTCCTATCTTGAGCTGTTTCCCGTTGATCAGCAGAATCCGCAGCGCATTTCCTACCGCTCCATCGAGAGCATCGCATTTACAGGCGAAGACACCGCGAACGGCAAGTCCTGGGAGGCTTGGGTCTCGAAGAAAGACTCCGAGCGTCGAGCAGAAGCCGCAAAGATTGAGGCGGTTGCGCGCACGAAGGGCTATCTCTGAGATCTCCTCCATATCTTCCTCAGCTGACATCGATACGTTCGCTGAAAAAATCACCTTTGCGTCAGGTGCACCAATACGATGCGCCCTAACTCATGAAGTGTCTTACGTTCCGAGAGAATTTAATGATCTCTTCTCGACAGCGTCGAAGAATGGGACTGTCGAAGAAATGGAGCGTGAACGATCCCGCAAGGCGATTGCCAAGTATCTCCGCCTCGGGAAGGCAGGCGGAGCAGCCATTGCCCCTTCTGCTGCCTCGACGTTGTGCCGTTGGATCGCCGCTCGATGCCAGTCTCACTGGGTTGCAGCATGGCGCGGGGAGGCTGTGCCAGAGCCGTTATCCACAGGAGCCAGGTCTTGCTACCCGAGCTGGTGATGGCTCAAACGATTCCTTCTTCTTCTGTTCCCCATGTCGGACCGAGTCATCACCCGTGCAAGGTAACCGTGGTTGCGGCTCGCCACGTCCTTGGACCTCAGTCGAAAATCCAGCGATTCTACGTCCGGATTAGAGGGCGAGTCGTTTCGTTGACAAAGATTTGGGTGCTGTGCTAGAAACCCATGCCCGAATGTAGAGCGCTCGTTGTACTGGGCGCGCATGACTTTGAAGGAGCGAGCGACGAGTCAGCGATCTAGTTCGAAACTTGGGGGCCGAAGTCAGGCCGGACTGTTTTCCCTAGCTTGCTGTCTCGTAATGAATGTTGTGTTTCCACCTGGGGCTCCCGCCACGCATGAAGCAGACCATCGCTTCATGGTGGAGGGGTATGTTTGCGATCAAAACGGGAAGGGACTTCCGAATACAGATGTTCTCGTCAAGGATACCAGGGTTTCATACGGTCAGGTTGTGCGGACGGACGGAGATGGCTACTACAAAGCGATGTTTCACCTGCACAACGACAATCTTGACGATCCCCTTCTGGTAGAGGCGAGGGGTGAACAGCAAAACCTTAAGATTCGATTTGATCCGAAAGATCTAGAAAGCGAACGGAAGATCTGGGTTAACTTTGGAACCGGCTGTGAGGCAAGTGAGCCTCCCGCTTGGATTTGGTGGGGCAGCGGGGCGGTCATTGCCACAGCCTGCAGTATTATCGGGATGAAGTTTGTCCGTTCTCAGCGGAAGGCGGAACGGGGCAAGATGAAATCCCTGAGAAAGAAAAAATCATGATCGCCGATGACGGTCCTTGGGGCTACAAGGTATCTCGCCGAATCGGTTGATTAGGTCGGCGAGGGCCCGTGATACAAGCTGAATGGGCGAGTGTAATGTTGACGCTCTTGCGGGGGGCGAGTCAGGCCTCTGCAAAAGCGTTTTTTTGTGTTCCGATCCTCTTCTCCATCGCGTTGCAGTCCGGGCGAAAATCTCTCTCAATGACACAGTGATGGACATAATGAACATGCGGATAGGTTCGATTCGCGCTCTATTGATCATGAGTGTGGGGCTAACGTCGAGTTGTGGAGAGCAGGGTGGGGAGGGGCCGATTGTACCGCCACCGCCGGCTCCTACTGAATATGCCGACAAGCATATGCCGGCAGATTGGTGGGGGGATGTTCAGAAGCTGGAAGAAGGGCGCAAGCTCTTTCTCGGTGAGACAAATCCCGACGTAAACTGTGCCAGCTGCCACGGGAAAGACGGGAAGCCCGTGAAGGCCGGCGCCACTGATTTCAGAAACCCTGAACGCATGAAGCTCTACTCGGACTCTGTGTGGTTTTGGCGTATTTCCGAAGGAGTGCCGAATACCAAGATGAAAGGTTGGAAGAGCAAGCTTTCAGAGGAGGATCGATGGAAGCTCGTGCTCTATGAGCGGAATTTTGGACTGGCTGGGAAGACATGGAATGAGGAGAAGAAGCAATGGGAAGAGGCTGGCGGTAAATGACTGTCGGGTTGCAGGGTTATCAAGGACAGGATGCTTCGCACCTTCAGCCTTTCCTCTTGTGGAATCAGAAAGTGCCTGTTTTGTGTACGACTCGAGGTCGCCAACCAGGCGTGCCCTTTTTGTGGGCTGAATAGGGGATTCTCCTAGCGGTATGGTTTGGGGACTCTGGGATACTCTAGCCGGTCGATAAGGGCGTATGAAGTAGGGTTGCGGCTATCGCATGGAGCTTGCCCGCGATGGCGAGATCTTAGCGCTCTCAGGGGCTTCAGGCGCTCTGGCCGGGTGGTGACCGAGACCCATTAATGTAGAGAGAAATATCCTGTGGGAAGTCGAGTAAGTATGAAAACAAGATCTTTGACCAGGTTCTTAAAGTAGGGGGGCATCGAGGCGTCGTGAAAAAACTGTCGAGTGGTCTCCTGACTCTCATTGTGTTGTTCTCCCTGTGCGTGGCAGCCACCGGTGTTTATGCTCAGGAGGTTGGGCCCTCTTCGGTGGAGCTTCCGTATACAGGCAATCGGACGGCTGTGTGGGTCGTCGCTCAACTCCACATTTTATTTGCCGCGTTTATCCTCGGCGCGCCGATCTTCGTTGTCATTTCAGAATGGCTGGGTTACCGCAAGCAGGACCCTAGGTATGATCGTTTGGCTAAAGAGATCACCAAGGTTACGGTCATTCTCTTCAGTATGACGGCCGTGACAGGCGGCTTGTTTATTTTCGTCCTTCTTGCCGCCTACCCACAGTTCACGACCTCATTCATCAATCAGTTTTACATGGTGTTCGCAGTATTCTATCCGGCGCTGTTCATCGCTGAGACCATCCTCATGTATGCCTACCTCTACACCTGGGATGTGTGGAAAGGTGAAAAGAAGGGGCGTCACATCGCACTCGGTGTGCTGTTGAATCTTGTCTGTCTGCTCATCTTATTTGTCATCAACGGCCCCACCTCGTTCATGAACACACCGCCGAAGGCCGAAGGGATTTCGCCGCAGGATTTCATCCTCACAGCAACCTTGTGGGACAAAATTGCGAACCAAAGCTGGTTCCCCCTGAGTCTCCACCGGATCGACGGGAATGTGGCGTTCGGTGGGTTTATCGCGGGGATGATCGCCGCATACATGTACATGGGGGCGAAGACGCAGGAGGAGCGAGCGTACTACGATTGGATGGGGTTTGCCGCCATCTGGATTGCCGTCGGCGGGTCTCTCTTGCAGCCGTTTACGGGACTTTTGTTGGCCTATGAAATGTGCGATTACGATTTCTCGTTCTGCCCGTACATGATGGCCGATCAGCTTTCCATGTTCTTTGAGATGCAGGGCATGATGATCGGGCTGCTGTTCCTTGCCGTCAACTATTACAGTTGGCTCAGCGTCAAACGAATCGAAGGGGCCGAAAACGTGCGGATGACGATCCTGGCTCCCATTGTCTTGGTGGTGTTGCTACCCATCACAATGTGGGTCATGAATAAATATTGGATTCCGGATCCGATGTCGTTGGCGTTCTTGTTGCCTTTGACGCTGTCACCGTTCTTATTGAGTCGGTTCGTTCCGAAGACCGTCTCAGCCAGGACCGTCATCAAGATCGGCTTTATCGTCATGCTTGTGAGTGACGCGGTCTGGCTTACCCCTGGTGGATTTGTAGCCACCGGCACCGATGTGCCCGATGAGTTGAAATTGCCGGAAGGATGGGATTATTTGTCGTCCATGCCGGCAAAGCTCTCCGCAATCTTGACGTTGGTGTTCGTGACGGTCGTCAATTATGTCTTGTATAACCGAACCATCAAACAAGGCACGATTCTCTGGGGGAAAATCGATTTCGTGTCCCAGTTTGTGCTGATTTTTCTGGCGTTCATCTCCACATGGACGATGGGGTTGATGGGCGCGGTCCGGTCCCTGCTTAAAAAATATTTCCACACCTATAGTTTAGTATCGGACCTGAGCGCGGAGTCATTTACGCCGACGCTCTCCTATTCGGCCTGGTGGATAACGGCGATTACCATATTCTTTATTGCCATCGTCAGTGTGGCTGCCCTGGTAGCCCTTCGGCCTGCTGTTTCGAGGGCGCGTGAGCTTGAAAGAAGCCCGATCCCGGTCGCAGCGAAGTAATCACAATGTGAAGTGCCTACTGAGACAACGAGAATTCACATGGGAAACATATTCAAGAAATTGAGCATTGGGGTGGTGGTCGGTGGCGTACTGGTGGGTATCATGCGCTCACAGGAAGTGCCGTCCGACTTCCAAGTACTGTTTTTTACCTTCTCGCTGATCGGAGCGGTCGTCTTTGTGCTGCTTGATGCCTCCCCGATCGGAGGCATGAGCGGCGGGAAGTCCGTTGTTGCGGTCACGATATTCTGGGTCCTTTTGATCACGGTCTGCATCGCGGGTGCGTCGCTGTTGCCGCAGTTTGATCCCGAAGACGAACGGGCCAAGATAGACAAGCTTTTGGGAAAGGAACGGGCTGCCTCGCAGAAGGGGAAGGCTGAGGAGTTGATCGCTCGAGCCAAGGCTCTCGATGAACAGGTCAGAGCCCTTGAAGAGCGCCTCAAGGGGTTGGGGAGAGGTCAGGCTGCGTCCACATCGCAGACACCTCCGACCACGGATAAGCCTTCTTCCACAGCCGGGGCGAGCAGCGGGGCCTCCGGTGATTTCATGAAGGTGGGAGAGGAGCAGTGGCAACTTCAAGAATGTTACAACTGCCACAAGCTGAGGGGCGAGGGCGGAAAGAAAAGAGGCCCTGAATTGGATAACATCGGCTCGTTGTTGACGGTCGAGGAGATTCACCAAAAAATCTATGATCCCAAGAGCATCATGGCTGAGGGGTATGAGAAGGAATACCAGAAGGGGATTATGCCGGATAAGTTTAAAGACCTCATGGAGCCGAAAGAAATGCAGGCCCTGGCTGCCTGGTTGGGTACCTTCAAGAACACCTCGGTGAACACCCCGAAGCCTATCAAGAAAAAATAATGCTTCAACCAAAGCTGAAATCAAAGGTCCGATGCACCGACCTCGACATCGGTGAGGTCACGAAGGTCGTGCTCGATCCGCTTTCCCACGAGATCAGCCATATTGTGGTGTCCATGAATGGGAGCGGTGAGCGACAAGTCGCCATGGGCCATGTCCAGGCTGTGACGGACGAGTTCGTGCAATTACGCGCGCCGTCAACAGATATCCTCGCCTTGCCCCCGTTCAAGCGGGAGGATTATGTCACCACCCATGAAGTGGAGATTTCGCACCTCGAGGACAACATCCATGTGACGCCGGGCGAGGTGTTGGTGCCCTTGCCTGATCTTGAAAAAAGCGTCAAGCGTCGCACTTTTTTCATGAATTTCACGCATGTCATCGGGTTCTTGGTAGGACTGCCCATCGCGTATCCCATCCTCCGCTATCTGATGAAGCCGATGTACGCGGATTTCGACAACGATTGGCTGAACGTGGGAAACGTCAACAAGATCAAACAGGACGACGTCGGTGTGCAGTTCAAGTACAAGAAAAAGGTCAAAGAAGTTTATATGCCGGAGAGCGAAATCGACAAAAACGTCTGGATTCTCCGAGCGACTCCCGAGTTGCTTGAGAAGGTCTACAAGGACAAGGACATGGAGTTTCGAGGTGCCAAGGGGAAGATGATCTGGACGAATAAGAAAGACATTCCTTATGTGGCGTTCTCCGGCAAGTGCCCCCATTTAGGCTGCGCATTCAAGTGGCGACAGCATAAGACGTTGGGACAAGTGTTTCTCTGTCCTTGCCATCTCAGCATTTACGACGCAGCCGGGAAAGTGCTTGACGGCCCGGCTCCACGTGGGCTTGACGCATTGCCCGTGAGGGTTTCTGCAGCGGGAGACGTGGAGATCATCGACATGGAGTTCAAGGCCGGTACAAAATCACAAATCCGGATCGTTTGAAGACTGGCGACATGGACAGCAAGCAATCATCATCGACAGTAATTCCCGATCATCAGCCCAGCCCCATCGAAAAGCTCGTGGCTTTCCTGGACGAACGTCTCGGCCTCAAGGAGATGCAGGCGAAGATGCTCAATGAGCCGATTCCCGGCGGCTCTCGTTGGGCGTACGTGTTCGGATCTATTTTGTTGTTCATCTTTGCCATGCAGGCACTGACCGGCATGTTGCTTATGTTCTATTACGTGCCCACAGCCGACCATGCCTATGCCAGCACGCAATATATCATTCACGATGTCGATTATGGATGGTTCATTCTGGGCTACCACTTTTGGGGATCCAGCGCCATGGTCGTCTGCGTGGTGGCCCATATGTCTCAGGTCTTTCTCTGGGGGGCGTACAAGAAACCGCGAGAATTGCTGTGGCTTGTCGGCCTCGCGCTGTTTGGTGTTGTGATCACCTTCGGCTTTACTGGCTACCTCTTGCCCTGGGACCAACGGGCGTTCTGGGCGACGACAGTGGGTGTCGAAATCTTGGACAAGACCCCCATTGTCGGTGATTTCATAGCCAGATTTCTGAAAGGTGGGCCGACTCCCGGGCAGATGACCTTGAGCCGATTTTTCGTCCTCCATGTGATGATTCTCCCGGCGGCGCTCATGGCCTTAGCCGGTCTGCATCTGTTCCTATTTCGCGTCGCCGCTCCTGCGGGACCCTTCACCGGTACGGTGGAGGAGATCAAGGCGAAAACCGACTATTTCTTTCCTCGTCAAATTTGGAAAGACATGGTCGGGATGGCGTTTGTCTTCTTAGGGATCTGCGCCTTGGCTCTCTGGGAGCCGGTCGTGTTATTGGATGAGGCGGCGCCGGATCCAGGGGACTACCATCCTGAACCGGAATGGTATTTTCTGTTCTACTTCCAGCTGCTCAGGTTGAAACTGTTCGCCGGTGAATCCGGTCAGTTTCTGGGTGCCGTCGTGTTGCCGGCCGCCTTCATGGTATTGCTCGTTGCGCTCCCGTTCATCGACAAAGATCCCGAGCGGAATATTTTTAAGCGACCGATCGCCCTCATCAGCTGGATTGCGATCATGGTGATGATTGTCTTATTCACGGTTGCATCGGTGATTAACCGAGCATTTCTGGACTGATCCTGCGGCAGGTTGCCTATGGCTGAAGAACGCGAATCGATGTCTCCGACGAAGATAGGGTTCGGTATCCTGTGGCCGGCCTGCTGGACAGGCATTCCCATTAAGGCAGTGTTTGCGGTCCTTGCCATGGCGATGGGATTGGCGCATTTCGAAGGGCGGTTCGGCCTTGCTTTTTTGATGCTGTTTGCCAGCCCCGTCACCGTCTTCGCCGCTCCCATCATCATGGTCATCTTTGAGACCCACTTTGGTGAAGGGATTGGTCTGCCGCTCCTATTCGGGATGTCCATCCCAGTCGATATCTGGGCACTGGGATTGGTCGGGCGAACATTCTTTCTTGAGCGACTCCGGAAAGAACCACCCGATGGGCTTGGCCTTGCCATCTGGTGGAGATCAGCTCTCATTGGAACGTTCTTTCTCCCGCTCCTCTGGTGGATTGTCAGTCGTGTGACGGAGAATGCGATCAGCGCCTCTCACTCGATGTCCCAGATGGAAAGTTTGCGACATCTCTTCGACACCGGTCTTCCGATCGCGGAACGAATCGGTCTCGAACTTACAATCTGGGGATCCATCTCGTCGGCAGTCCTGATCGTCTTGGCGATCATCGGGATTTCCATTCTTGGGCAAATCATTCGACGCATGGCAGAAAACGCTCGTCCAGCGTCTGAGAATTATCAAGGACTCGTGACCCGCTGGGATTTGATGCGTGTGCCGACCGACCAGGGGTTGTTGTTGGCGTCATTGGCGGGGATTGGTGTGGTCCTGTCGCTGATCTTTTGGACTATCCTTCCTGTGACGACTCCGCAACCACATGATTGCTGTAAGAAGCCGGAGGCCCGAGTCGAACCGACGTTCAAACCAAGCGAATCATTGAACAAGACCGCGCAGCGAATCGCGTCGCTTGCAGCGCAAGTTGAGGCGATGGAGCAGCAAAGGGCAGAAACAAAAGGCCAGAAAGAAAAGGGCAAGGGGAAGATGGAAGGCGCAACGGCCAAGGACTCCTCTGCCAAGACGAAACCGTAATTTGCGAGGTGATGAGGTGGGTGCCATACAACAAGGGGTCGGAACGATTCAACGAGTGCTCCGAGCCGTCAGAGGGCGCGGTGGATGGCTCGCAGTTCTCTTGTTGATAGCTGGTTGGCTTGCGCTCCCTTCGATTGGCCTCGCGGCGGAAGGTACATCGGCCGGACCGACCGAATATCGAGATATTCCCTATATCGGCAGTCGGAACCTGGTCTGGATCGTTGCGCAGCTGCATCTACTCCTTGCAGGGTTTGTCTTGGGGGTGCCGATCTTCGCGTGGCTGTGCGAAGTCATCGCTTGGAGGGGAGGAGAAAAGCGCTACGACAAGCTCGCGAAGGAGTTTACCAAGCTTTTGACTTCGGCCTATGCGACCACCGCTCTGTTCGGCGGCATTCTTTTGTTTCTCTTGGTGTCGTTTTACCCCAAGCTCATGAATTACTTGACGGACGTCTTCTTTCCGTCCTTTTTGCTCTACTGCCTCCTGTTCTTGCTCGAAACCGCCACGCTCTATCTGTATTGGTATGGGTGGGACGCCATGCAGGACGGGAGGAAGAAAACGTTGCACGTGTTCCTAGGGTTTCTGCTGAACTTCTTCGCTTTGTTCATCATGATCGTACCCAATGCCTGGGCCACGTTCCAGGCCAGCCCCGTTGTGATTGCTGAAGGCACGGCCATCGAGCGGGCCTGGGCGGCCACGTGGAACCCGACTTGGTGGCCGATCAATGTCCATCGCCTCATCGCCAACGTCGTGCTCGGTGGGTACATTTGTGGAGCCTATGCCGGAGTTCGGTATTTGTCGGTCAAGAGTACCGAGGAGCGTGAGCATTATGACTGGATGGGCTATGTCGGCAACTTTATCGGCGTGTTTGGCCTGTTGGCCCTGCCGTTCGCCGGCTACTGGCTCATGCGGGAAATCTATCAGTACAACCAACAGATGGGCATTACCCTGATGGGAGGATTCCTGTCCTGGCTTTTCATCATCCAAGCCATGTTGATCGGGGTCTTGTTTCTTGGTTCAAACTATTATTTCTGGCTGGGCATTACCTATCGCATCCCCGGATCGGAGGCAAAATATCGGCGGTCCATGTTGTTGATGCTGATCAGCCTGCTGTTCTGTCTTGCGGTGTGGATGACGCCGCACTCGCTGGTCGCCAGCATTGAAGAGGCCCAGAAGATGGGAGGGGCTCACCATCCATTGCTCGGTGTCCTGGGCGTCATGTCGGCCAAAATGACGGTGGCGAACCTCATGATTCTCATCACGTTCATGAGCTTCGTCATGTATTGGCGGGCGGGGAAGCAAGATACCGCCGGCTGGGCGAAGCTGGGAAAGGCGGTCATGAGCGCTGTGTTAGTGTTGGCCAGCCTTGCTGTCATCGTCCTCGGCGTGTGGGGATACTTCGTGCCGGCGATCGTCCGCATCAATTATTTCTCCACGTCCCAGGTGTTGATCGTCATCTTCGTCATCCTGACGATTGCGCCGTTGACGGCACTGTTACTTAAGAGTGCCAAGACGACGACGGAGATGGTATGGGGCAGTATGCCTCCGCGTGCCGGGTACGCCCTGGTCCTCAATGCCGTCATGATCATCCTCCTCATGGCGCTGATGGGCTACGCGCGATCCTCGTCCCGCGTCCATTGGCATGTGTACGGAGTCATGCGTGATTCATCGCCCTATGCCTATTCACCGGCCCTCGGGAGCGCGTCGCTGATCATGGGCTTTTGCACGTTTTTCTTCTGTATCCTTGTGGCCTTTATCTTTTGGGTCGCCACGATGGGGGACAAGGCCAAGGCTGCTGCGCCACCGGGGAAGAGAGAGTTGCCGCACGGCATTCCGGCGATGGCCGGAGGGGCTCCGGAAGAGCGGCAACAGACTTGAAGAAAGTTTTGGGAAATTTTGATGGTTACAGCGTGAGTCTTGATTTAAAAACTGAGTACGCAGAGCTCAGCACTTAACATTCGAGGGCCTATGAGTGAAGTCGCGCAATTGCAATTGATCTCACTGTCTATCGTCGGGGTCGGGATTCTGATCCTCCTTTTTATCAAGGCGACATTTGTCCGAGTCACCGGATTTGTGGCCATCGTGCTAGGGTTGTTTTCGCTCACATGCCTCGCAGTGCCGCAGATGGCCTCCCTGCCTCCGGCGGAAGAGAAGATCGACATCGCGAGCATCAAGACCCCGACCGACATCGCGGCCATCGGGCAGACAGTGTTCTTCAGCAAGGGCCAATGTGCTCTGTGTCATTCCATCGGTCCGAGTGAATCGGCCCGTTGCCCGGATTTGAAGGGAATCGGCGCAAAATTGAGCCGGGGGTTCCTTTATGAAAGTTTGACGGATCCGCAGGCGTTCGTGTATCAGGACTATCGGCACGGAGGGGTGCCGAAGGAATATCCGGCCACGATGCCCGCTATCAACAAGGATCCGATCGGACTCTCGAAGAATGAAATTTTGGCCGTCATCGCGTTTCTACAACAGATGAGCGGGGAGCCGATCTCCATCAGCGCATCGGAACTCGAAATACCGGGCCAGGCTCCATCAGCTCCTGTGAAAGCAGCCGAATCGGCACTCGTAGCCGACGCATACACGCACTAGGGAGGAACGTATGGGCGCGTTAGGAAAGCCGATCATCCTCATGGTAGCCATGTACTTATTCTTGAAGTTTGTGCTGCCGAATATACCGGGCTCGGCGCCTCTTCCCTCCAGCTTGATTTTCCTCTACCTCCTCCTGACCGCCTCCGGTATCGTGATCTATGAGACATTGAGTGGAGAATCCAAAGATGCCTTCTGGGGGCCGATGCAACGGTTCCTGACGGGAAAAAATAGCGGTGGATTGCAAGTGCTTCGCTACGGTGTCCTCATTCTGTTTCCTCTGCTGGTGGGATGGGAAACGTACGGCAGTACCGCATCGAGCGATCTTCCACCGACAGAAGGCAGAACGATTCATCCTGCACCGCCAGGGGAGTACACAGGGCTGTCGAATCCTGTTCCCAAAACCCCCGAGAATATCATGCAGGGCAAAGGGTTCTACGCGGCCTTTTGTTCTCCTTGTCATGGCGGGAACTTCGATGGAAAAGGCCCAGCTGCTCGCGGCTTCAACCCTCCTCCCGCCAATTTTGCCGATCCGACCACGATCGCGATGTTGCAAGAAAGTTATCTGTTCTGGCGCATCAAGAAGGGCGGCGTCGGACTCCCGATTGAAGGAGCGCCATGGAGGTCCGCCATGCCTCGTTGGGAGGTGGAATTGCCGGACGAATGGATTTGGAAGATCATCATGGGCGAATACGACGGAGCGCATCAATCTCCACGAACCTGGGAATGAGGGAGAGGAATAGCGCGGAGGGAGTGAGTGGTGTAGGGAGAATGAGACCAGTATGAAGCCGGTGAATGAAATGATGAAGCAGGTTCTGTTGGGTGGGGCGGCAGTAATCGTGGCCATGGTCCTCTGCGGAGCACCGTTCAGCTTTGCCCAAGAGAGCGTGGCGGTTCGGGCTACGCTCGTGACCGGCGGGCTGCCCCTTGACGATCCGAACGCCGCAGCCTGGAGCAGCGTGGCACCGGCCTCCTTCCCAATGTCGCCACAAGTGCATTGGCCGAACCGGATTCAAGAAGTCACGGTCAAAGACGTGTCCGTGCGCGCGCTGCACGACGGGAAACAGGTCGTTTTTCTTCTGGAATATGCCGATCCCACCCAAGATCCGGACGATGGCGCGGCGCTCGAGTTCATGGTTGGAGACAAGAAGGCACATTTTGCCCATGGACAACCGATGCTGCAGGTGGAAGGCGGACCGGTCAATATTTGGTTTTGGAAGAACAAGACGAACAAGGCCGTCGATATGAGCGCGAAAGGCTTCGGCACGTTGAAGCAGCAAGTGCATCAAGACGTGAACGCAAAAGGCACCTACTCAAACGGCAAGTGGAAAATAGTCTTTTCCCGCAATCTCTCGAACGAACATCCCGATGAAGATGTTCAAATTACACCAGGACAATTTATCAACATCGCCTTTGCGGTGTGGGACGGGCGAAAAGATGCCGCTGGCGAGTTGGTCGAAAAGGGGTCTCAAAAGGCCGTTTCGTCCTGGTGGTATTTCCGAGCCGATGCGCCGCCGGACTATTCCAGCTATATGTACGCGGCGGTAGCCGTGGCATTGGCCTTGGGGTTTCAGTTTGTCCTAATCAGAAAACTCAAGAAAGGGCAGTGAGCATGAAGGCGGCACGGCTGGGTGTCATTGGGTTGGTGGTTGGGGTAGTAGGGGGCGCGTCCTTGATTACCGCAGGGTGCGCGAGCGAGCAAGAGAAGCGGGGGCACGAGCTCTATACCCACTATTGCAGCGATTGTCACGGTGAGAGCGGCAAGCAAAACCAAGGGTTTAATTGGTCCGCGATGCCTGATCCGAAACCGAAAGATCTGTCGAATAAGTCCGAGATGGGCACGTTCAAGGATGAGGACCTCTTCAGCACAATCTCGCGCGACATGTTGGACACGAGCGAGGAGGGCGGTGATCCGATCGGAGACGACGACTTTGCGGTTCCGACGATGCCGACATTCAAGTATACGTTGTCTGAGGATGAAATTTGGGCGATCGTCGGACACGTGCGCACGTTGCACGGGATGAAGATGGAGTTTAATGTTGGGGCGCGCAAGATTTCGCTTGAAGAAGGGCTGAAAACCGCCCAGGCCAAGTTTGAGCAGACCAAGCAGGCTTATGAAGCGGCGGAGAAGAAAGCGAGCGACGAAGCGGAGCGGAAGAGCGAGCAGTTGAAGAAAGACGTGGACGTAGATGAATCTGCCTATGCGGCTGAACAGGCGGCGATGGTGCAAGCTAAGAAAGAGCTGGATGCGGCACAGGTTGCGCTCAACAACTTTTCCACTAGGCCTGGGAAGGGGGTCAGTATTCCAAGGCCTGATCTGACGGTCAAGCCAGCGGAAGCTGCAAAATTGGCCGATCGCGGGAAAAGGCTCTACGAAAATAAGTATGGCTGCAACGGGTGCCACAATCTTGCCGGTGAAGGTGGCAAGATCGGCCCTGCCTTGGATCGAGCAGGATTTCGGCTGAACGCGACCTGGATCTATCGCTGGCTGAAGAACCCGCAGGCTATGGACGCACACACACGCATGCCGGCATTGGGATTGAATGACGCAGATGCAAAGGCCGTGACCATGTATGTCGCCACGTTACGCGCCCCCAAAGCGGAACCCGTCGCGCAGAAGCCGGTCGAAAAGCCTTAGACCAGCACCCCCGCGAGAAGCCCAACGAGAATGGCTACGCCTACCCAGACGTGTGCGCGAAACATGGCGAACGCGTGAGTCGGTGTAATCGGCCTTCGTAGCTGACTGATCTGAAGTAGAAAAAATACCGCTACGCCTGAGAGAACCACGTAATATGGCCATCTCAGCTCGGCGAGCCATCCTGCTGTGGTCAAGAAGGTCAGCATGATACCGAACGCCAAGCCCACTCCTTGATGAACGAAAGATCCGAAGTATAGGGCGGCCGACTTGACTCCAATGCGGCGATCGTCCTCCTGATCCTGGATCGCATAGATTGTGTCATAGGCCACAGCCCATGCGACGGTTGTTCCAAAGAGACACCACACCGGTGCGTCCAATTGCCCTTGCACCGCAGCCCATGCCATGACTGTTCCCCAGCCAAACGCGATGCCAAGCATGGCTTGCGGGATGTGGATCCATCGTTTGGAGTATGGATAGAGGGCTGCGAGAAAGAACGCGATTGGCGCGAGCCAGGTCACGATAGGCCGAAGGAAGAACAGGAGGCTTGCCGCCACGGCAAGGAGCAATCCGAGCAGCAGCATCGCATGGCGCCGAGATACCTCACCTGAGGCCAAGGGACGAGTTTTGGTGCGAGTGACCTGCCGGTCGAACGATTGATCCGCCAAATCGTTCATGATCACTCCCGCGCTCCGCATTAAGAACGATCCGCCGACGAAAATGACTAACAGATGGAGTGGAGGAATCCCTCGGTTGGCCAGTACCAACCCCCACATCGTAGGCAGGAGTAAGAGATAGGTACCGGTCTGGTTGGGGAGCCGGATTAATCGAGCTAGAGCAGACCAAGGAATCCCAGAGGAAGTAGAGGATGATACCGCCCGGTTGGACATGATGCGACCTTAGCCCAGGGCAAACAGACTGTCAATTTGTCATTCCCGGTTGTGAGCCTAGCGTGAATTCGGTATAACCAGAAGGTAAACAAGCTGCCCCCGATGCTGATCGCCAATTTCACGCCATGGCACCGCTTCTTCTCTCTCTCTCTCGTGCTGACACTCGTCCTGTCAGGTACCGGCTGTTCTCTGCTGAAGCGAGGGAGGGAGGGGGCCAATTCCCAACCGATTCCATTGAGACCAGCCATCTGGTTTTCACCGAGCGTCACCACGGCTGAAGTGCCATACCTCGATGGTTGTGGAGAGACGAGATCATTCGCGCTTGCGAATCTGCTTGTTGCCTCCGTTCCTAAGAAGTTGTCGGAAGTCTTCACCGGTGTCATGGCCCAGAGCCAGACCGATGATACCATCGCGTCCGACGGAGTGATTGAGGTCGGATTAGGACCAAGACGGATCGAGCTTGCCGTCCCAAAGCAAGCGCAAGGAACATACCCGGCGACGGCAACGGTCGGAATTGAAATGGCGTTCTTGGCAAGGGACAAAACGGTACTCTTTGGTAAGAAGCTCGAAGGTGTCGGCCGTGGTACTGTGACGGTCGGCGGAGAGTCGTGTCAGATAACGGGATTGGAGAGGATTGTGCAGGACGCGATCGATTCGGCGAATAGCGAGTTGGCTCAACAGATCGCGCAATCGGTCCCGATCCGAGAATATGCGGCTCAACGAGACGCTGAGGTTTCAATTGCGACACCGGCAACGGGAGCCGTCACGTCGCTTCCTACAGCGGCCGAGACAGCAGCGGAACCGCCGTCGGTCGCTTCGGCCACGACTCGTGGGCCGGCGCAGCTAAGTTTTCGTGCCATCATCCGGGATGAAAGTCGAGACCAATTCCTTCAACCGGATGAATCCCTCACGATCGAAATCGAAGTGAAGAACGAGGGACTGGGAACAGCAAAGGACGTGACCATCACGGCTGAAGGAAAAGCCGAGTTGGCCGCCTTGTTTCCTCCGGAAGTCCAAATCGGCACCCTCCAATCGGGGGAGATCAAACGCACCTCGATCACACAACGGGTGACGGCATCACAAGAACATCTTCATGGAGAATTGACGTTGAATTTGCGGACGAGCAGCCCGAAGGCGTCCGTTCCCCCGCCCAAAATATTCACGTTTGGAGTCAAACCGAGAGTCATCGACCCTGCGTTGGTTCCGGATGTCGACAACATGCCGAATTCATTGGCGGCGTTTACCCAGCCGAAAGCCGTTATTATTTCGATCGGCGTGGGGACGTTTCGCGACGCACAGATCCCCGCGGTCAAGTATGCACGTCATGATGCGGAAGTCATGGCAGAATATTTGCGCATCATCTGCGGTGTCCCTGGCGAACGCATACGAATATTGCTTGATCGACAGGCCCTCGTACGGGATTTTGAAGACACGTTTGAACAATGGCTTCGAAAGAAGGCGGACCGGGAGACCGTGGTCTATGTGTTTTTTGCCGGACGAGCTCTGGTAGAGGGCGGGACCGGTGCGATCTCGCTCGTGCCGCATGATGGGATACCCTCCGGGGCAAACCAGCTCTATGCCCTCGTCCGGCTACAGGAAGTTCTCTTTCGCCTTCCGATCCGGCGGGCTATTCTGATGTTCGACGTCTCGATGGATCCCTCTCCGGGTGCCGCTCTTGCCGACATCCCTTCGCCCGCCTGGGAATCACCGATCAGCGAGGCAAGGAAAGATGTGGAAATGTGGATGGTGGGCAATCGAAGCCTGCAGGAAGCCCATGCATATGACGAAGGCAAGCATGGGTTGTTTACGTACCATCTTCTCAGAGGGTTGCAGGGTCTTGCCGATGCGGATCGAGACGGGACAGTCATCGCCGGCGAACTCTGTACCTATGCTCGGGGCCAGGCGGCGCGTGTGGCGAGTGAACAATTCGCCAACAAGCAAGATGCGCTCTGTGTACCCGGAACCGGACGGGAGGGCATGGTGCGCATACATCCGGTGGCGAGAGGCAATAACCCTAAACCGGCTCCGACGCCTCAACAACCTCAGCCGTCAGCCGACTCTGTCGGTCCAGCTCCAAGTGTAAAGCCTATTGGTCCCTAGCCCACGAGACGATGCTGGTTCGCTTCATTGACAGGTTCGCCGGTGGCCGTTATCATGCCGAACAGGGCCCCATCCCATCTTTCATTTGCCTCACCAGGGTGCCGGCGTAGCTCAGTTGGTAGAGCAGCGGTTTCGTAAACCGCAGGTCGCCCGTTCAATCCGGGTCGCCGGCTCCATACTTTCAACCAATTCGGTCGTCGTCTTGAAGTGGATAGAACCATCCTGTGCCACTTTTTGTGCCACCTTCCATACAGCGTTTGTGTATGAATAAGCTATGAGTGGTTGGGCTGAGCCCGTGAGGGTTCTCTCTGGTATCGATCAGTTGTTCACATCACCCACTGCTGGTGGGCTTTTCTTTGACTTCCGAAATTCCCATGGCGGAATTGAGTGAGGATCTTCCCACAGGCCACGCTTGGCAGCTATGGCTTCACGTTCCAAATCCTCAAGGCTCTGATCGTGTGAATACGCCCGGTACCACCACGCGAAACCTGCATGCACCAGTTCACGATTGAGACTCGTCCCATCCAGTAGGCGCACTTCCCCGATCGTTCGTTTGTTTCTGTCGGATCCTATGATCTGGACAGTGACTTCTCGTCCAAAAGCCAATTCGGAAGTGAATTGTTTGGCACGATTGCCGAAGGCTTGGCTTTTCTCTGGGCAATCAATGTTCGCTAAACGTACTCTTTCGCCGCGTCCTTCATGAAGTACCTCAATGGTGTCTCCATCTAAGACGCGCACAACCGTGCCGACAAACTGGTTGGTGGTTAGCGAAGCACCGCGAATGGCTGATGTCCGCCTCTGTGAGCGGGTGGCTACGAGGTGTGCGGTGAGAGGTGTGTGGTTGGAAAGGAAGGAGTGGTGTCGTGAGACGTAAGAGAGGGTGGCGGGAGTGGATGCATCGCTCGGAAGCCAGGAGAGGAGCAGAATCGAGATGAACAGTGTGACGGTGAGAAATGGCCACAAGACCCACTGCGATCCCGTGACACTTGGTACTGTAAGGAACACGAAGCACAGTATAGCAGAAGCGTGGAAACGCGCTGTGCAGTGAATCGGAACAGTTAGGTAAGAACGGGGAGTACACGCCAGGCACGAAGGAGAGGTAGGGTAGGGGCGTGCTGGGGGATGCTCTTATGTGACGGATGGGGAGTGAGGCGGGAGTGCATTGAAAAAGGAACAAATAGGCATGGAGAACCGGCAGGCCCGCGAACGAGCTCGCTGGCGCGGTGAGTGGCGTGCCGGTTACGGCATGTCTGGTGGGGGTTGCACGGGTAGGAGTCCATACGCCATCGCGCGAAGGACCAGGCAGATTGTGCTCAACAGAGGATCGCCGTCCGACAGGGTGTTGAGATCGATCAGCCACCAGTCTGGCGGCAGGATCGGTGGGTGTGACAGGAGTTCCTTGAGTTGATCGTGATCGATGACGAAGTCGTAACAACGCGCGTATGGATGATCGTCCATGTTATTCACCTCCTTTCTGGTGAAGCTGCACGAGTGTGACAGCCGCGAGGGCGTGATAGCAGCGGAAGCAATGATAGCCGCTGCTGTGTCTGCCGTCATCGTGCGCCAAAATCGCCGATTGGATGAGTCGAGCGTATTCCTCGCAACGCTGGAACGTGTTGGTGTCGCCGATGATTTGTAAGAGTCGCATGGTGTCCTCCCGATGTAAAAGGTTTAGTGAAGTTCCCCCTCTCACAAACCGTGGAGAGGGAACGAACGGTGATGGATGAGCGCGGAGGCTCGTGGCAACGCGAGTGGCGAAGCGGACCAGGAGGGCGCGAGCATTGCTCCTGCCGGGCAGCGCGAAAAACAGCGGGAGACACTTTCGTTGCATCGGTGTGCCATGAAACTGCGGTAGCCTTAAGCCTGCGAGGGTGATGGGCTACGAAGGGCGACAGTGTAGACGCGCGGTCCGGCTGATGTTGTGTCCTACTTGTCCTACATGACGATGAAATGAATAGAAGAAGAGGAAAAGAAAGGTGGAACGAGGTAGGACAAAGGTCGGTCCTACTTCTGTCTCACGAGTCCTACGAAGTCGAAGATCGTGGGCGGATTGGTGGAGCTGACGGTTCGATTGGAAAAGGCAACAACTACATGGGGTTAAGAGTGTGGTGGGACGTGGGACAGGTAGGAGCCTGCACGGGGGTTAGTCATTGGGGAGGTAGAAGCGGTCGAAGCGAGGATCTGGACGGTCGGGGTGATGCCGCGTGATGAGGAGGCCGCCTTCGACAAGAGCGTTGAGGGCACGATTCATGTTCTGATAGGGATCGTGACTGCCGATCCTGTCATGGATCGTTTTGCGGTTGTGCGCACCTTGGCCGATAGCCTTAAGGATCTTCTGTTCCAGGCGACCTTGTCGGCTGAGGCTGACGGATCGAAACTGATGAAGAGTGAGCATTTGCACGTAATTGATTATGGCGAGAGCAGGCCCGAGATGTTGGGGCGTGATGAGATGGGCGCCGTCTATCGAAGCGTAGATGATGGTGAGTTTGTGGACATGATTGGGAAGGCGTGTGAGGAGTTGCCCAAGATGCTCTGGTAACGCTCGGAGCTGGCTATGCCATGTATGGTACCACGAGTCGAATTGAGCGGCGGCGTCGTCGGTGTAGCTCAGGCATGAATGTTTGTTCCGGAAGCGGTTGAATCGGGTGCGGAGCAGGGGCGTGATTGGGCCGAAGGTTTTCGGGGACAGAGGTGTGGGGCGCGGGATCGGATCGTTGGGTTCACCCGGGAGAAAGAGAAAGCGGTTAAGGAAGCCGCCGGAGAAATGAGCTTCGGTCAGCATCTCCTCGATGTAGGCAAGGGGTGTAGCGGCGATGAAGGCGACAAAAGGTTCTGGGATGCGGATGGTCTCCTTGCGAATGACCTCGAAGGGCACATTGCAATCGAAGAGGCTTTGCAGAGTGGGGATAAGGTTGGCGGTAACTTTGCGATTGCCAACACCGAGGAAGCGGCGGAATTCGTCCTCTGTAATGAGGGTGGTGAAGTCCGGGTTCTGGTGCATTTGTTCCGCGAGCCCTTCGGCCGAGTTGAGACCTGAAATGCTGGTGTACTTTGTGCCGAGGCTGGTGAGGAGTTGTCTGAGAATCAAGAGCATCGTGGACTTGCGGGCTAGGGCGGTAGGGCCGAGAAGGAGAGTCCAGAGGTTTGGATAGATGGGAGCAGTATCGCCGTAGTAGACGCGTCGGCCAAGGATGAGGCCCCAGCCGGTAGCGAGGATGGCCCATCGGAATACGTCGGGCGCATCGGTGTGAGGGGAGAGAAGCTCGCGCCAAATGGCGAAAGGTTCGGTCCAGGCTTCCGGGGGAAAAGGCGGGAGTGAGAGTGGTGGGGTGTGGCGTAGATCAGAGACCTGTGAGAGGTACGCCGGTGACGTCGTAGGGCGGTTGGATTGGAGCATGGTTCGTCTATGTGCTTCCCAGTGGCGGGCGTCTTCAAAGTCAGGATCGGTGAGGGTGCATTGAGGGAGTTGGGTGAAAGCATCGGCCCCATGTTGAGTGAGGAATTGGTGCAGCGTAGTGGTGCTCTTGCCGGTGGGAGGGAGATGGGGTATGGCGATGACGGCGCCTTCACGTTCGAGGGCCACACCAAGAGCATAGATTTGGCGGAGGAGGGGTCCGCTGGTCCAGGCGTTGGAGTCGGGGGCGAGCCATACCGAGCGACCACGCCAGGTAATCTTTTGAAGATCATCGATCAAGGCCCCGTCGTGGTCCCACTTCCATCCGTGGCTGAGGCCGGTCGCAGGCAAGCCGTGTTGACCAGCCGTGGTGGCGTTGAGCTCGCCGTTCGTGATGAGGAAGCGGACTTGGGAATCGTGGATGGAGGTTTCGGCGTGCGGAGTGAGATAGGCATGGGGGGCGTTATTGTCGCTATCGATGGTGGACATGGTGTAGCCGAGGCTGAATGGATGTCGTTTAGGACTAAATCCGTGGTCGCCGTGATGTGTCGGGGTTTAGGACGGCGGTGATCGAGTGGCGATGCTGTGGTGGAGGGGCGGGGTGTTCGTGGTGTGAATCTGGGTGAGGCGTCGGTGGAGAATTGCGTGATCGAGCGCAGTGAACTGTAGGGTGGCGAGGGGTGCGCCGAGTGAGGGTTTGATCAGGAGAGTAGGTGGGATATGGAGGGCGAAGTGGCCACTACGGTTGGTGCGAATCGTAATGCCGGAGAGGTGCAGACCGCTCGAAGTTCGGAAGGTGACGCGATAGTGGTGCCGGGTGAGTGAGGACGTGATTGGAGACTCGAAGAGTAATTCGCCAATCTCGAATGCCCACTGTTTGTTCATGTGGGCCTCGGCTGCCGCTCTCGTAGGACGCGGCGCGGCGCGTGATGTTTTTGACGATCCATAAAGCGGGTGAGATCACGGCGGTCGAACAGCATGCGGGAGCCGACGCGAATGCAGGTGAGTGTCTTGAGCCGGACGGCGTGACGGATCGTCCACACGGAGAGGGCAAGGAGATGGGCGGCTTCGTGGGCGTTCAGATAGGGCTTGGTGGTGAGGTCGAGCATGGAGGGCGCGGCGGTGAGGGTACGTTGTCGGGTGCGAGAACGGGTGATGTGTCGCATGGGTGAGCCCTCCTGGTGAAGGTGATGGTGTGGAGAGGTTGTAGCAAAGGATACAGTAGTTGTCAATAACACACATATAGGTATTTATGTGTGTACTATGCTGGTTTATTGATTTGAATGGCTCGGTGTGGTAGCGTGAGGCCGGTTTCTGAGAGGAGTGAGGAGGAGTGATGGGGCGCACGGCGGGAATCCCGACACGGCGGGGCTACGCACACTATGAGTTCCGGGAGGTCGAGGCGCATCATCTGGCGTATCTGCGGGAGTTTCTGGAGTTCATCTACGAGGAGTATCACGGCCTGGGAGAATGGTGGGCGCCGCTGTCGCGGCTGCTTTTCAATGTGCCCCTAGCGGAAATTCGCCGGCGACGACCGACGATGGAGCGGGCGTTGTTGGGAGCCTGGTCGTTGGAGGAGCTAGGAGGGATTCAATTGTCGTGTCGGCGTGATTTTGAGCAGGTGATGGAGAAACTTGTGCACCGAGAGCCGGTAGCAGTGCGGGGGATTGAGTTTAAGCTGATGCCAGTGCGGGCGGTTTCGGGAGAAGAGGTGTGGTGGGTTGGGCCGGGGGTGCCAGTGATAGCGCGACCGGAAGATGCCCATCGGGAGCTGATGGCGGTGCTGTTGTGGTCGCTGATGTTGCTTCGCTGTCAGGCGATCCTGCGTTGTCAAGAGTGCGGCCGGTACTTCCTGCGGCGCGATGTGCGGGTGGTGACCTATTGTTCGGCGCGATGTCGCTATCGGCAAGTGAATCGCCGTCGCACGTCGCGGGCACGGGGTAAAGGGGTGGGTCGCCGAATGAGACGGTCTCCGTAAATCGGAAAGGAGGGGGTGATGGGGATCTATCGGCGGGGGAGGATTTGGTATCTGCGCACGAAGCAGGGTGGGCGTGAGGTGCGATTAGCAGTGGGACCGTCGAAACGACAGGCGGAATTGGCTCTCGGGAAGGTGAAGACCGAGATGGTAGAAGGGCGGTTCATTGAGCCGGTCAAGGGGCACAAGTTGACGTTTGGAGAGTTGGCGGAGCGGTATCTGCGTGAACATTCGGCAGTGCGGAAGAATGAAAAAGGGCGGCGGAACGATGGGTACTTGGTAAAGCAGTTGCTCCCGGTGTTTGGATCGTTGCGCCTGACGGCGATCACGCCGGAGCGAGTGACGGGCTACATCATGGAGGAGCGGACGAAAGGCTTGAAGCCGGCCACGATCAACCGGCGATTGGTTTTATTGAAGCATGCGTTTGTGATGGCGAAGTTGTGGGGGATCATCCGACACAACGTGGTGGCAGAGGTGAAACAGCTGCCTGAGCATAATCGGCGGTTGCGGTATCTGCAGCCAGAGGAATTTCGGCGGCTGGTAGAGGCGCTGCCGAACTATCTGAGACCGATCGTTGAGCTTGCAGGGCACACGGGGATGCGGCTCGGCGAGATCCTTGGGCTGCGATGGGAGGCGGTGGACCTGGCTCAGCGGGTCGTTCGCTTGGCTCAGACCAAAAACGGAGACCTTCGAGTTGTGCCGCTCAATGAGGTTATGGTTGAGACGCTACGGGCGCTGATGCGAGAGCGAGCACGACGTGCGGAGGTCCATCCTTATGTGTTCGTGAATCCCACGACACGTGATCGGTGGCAGGATGTCGGTCGTGCTTTTGAGTCTGCGGTGAATCGCGCGAGGCTTGAGGATTTCACGTTTCATGATCTCCGCCACACGGCGGCGAGCTGGCTTGTGATGAGCGGAGTAGATCTGCTGACCGTCGCCTCGATCCTGGGACACAAGGATATTCGGATGACGCAACGATACAGCCACCTGGCACCAGGCCATCGTCGACAAGCCGTGGAGCTGCTCGGGCAGGCGTTACAGAGGCCAGGACAGGTGGGGGATGTGGCACAGGGCGGAAGTCCTGGTGTCGAGGGTGGGGGGTAGAGTCCCTTGTGATGGGAGACGGTCCTCTGCCAGTGATGAAGCGGGTCGATGTGGAGCTGCAGGCTGTGCGTCTATCTGGATCAGGAGCGACGAGCCAGCGTTACTCTGGAGGGGCGGTGGTGTCGGTTCCCGAAATTCTGTCGATTGCTGCAATGCGCGCGTGAAGTCAGCCACAACATGAGGGGTCGGGCGCCGGACCCGCGACATGGGAGCAGGGTGGCTACACGCTGCGGGTCGCGGGGAACGGGACGCGATTTTTTGTGACACGGTGACGTGGTCACTCGCGGACTGTTCACGGGGCCCGACCCCTCATGTTGTGGCTGGCATGAAATATCACGCGCGCTCAGCCGGCTCTGAAAATCGATCGAGCCGGATGCCGAGAGCCTTCGGGTCGGGCGAAAGTCGACCGGCTGTAGTTGGGATTGGAAACTATCAGGGAAGGTGGTTTGATTGAAGAACGAGAAGGAGGGTTCCAAGGCAAGTGGTTCTGGACTCACATGAGTGTGTTTACACAAAGGTGGTAATGTTGAATGATCATAGCCAGGTAGGTTTTGAGGGCTTTATTGTAGAAACTGTAGGTGGTGTGGAGGTGTGGGGCCCCCATGGGGGGTCGGGGTTTGACGGTCGGGGAGTGCAGTATGATGCTGAGTAAACAATCGAGTGAGGATCAAGATGGGGTAGGA
Organism: Nitrospira sp.; assembly: GCA_029194725.1. Taxonomy (GTDB): domain Bacteria; phylum Nitrospirota; class Nitrospiria; order Nitrospirales; family Nitrospiraceae; genus Nitrospira_D. Next base: position 41,491 of record JARFXQ010000020.1, read on the forward strand.
GTGGTCAGAGGTCAGAGTGAGGGGAGACACCGAGTTCGGCTGTGCCACTTTTTGTGCCACCTTCACGACACCACAACAACCCTCATACCACCAGAGGCGGCACCACGCTACAGTATGAAAAATGCTATGAAACTGAAGGGTTGTATCATGGTCAGCCACTCGCTACAGCATGGCACATGACAGGAGAAATGTGGGTTATTTCCGTTCGTAAACCGCAGGTCGCCCGTTCAATCCGGGTCGCCGGCTCCATAACCGCAAAACCTCGTTCTGTTCAAAAATCTGCCAAGGGATGTGTAAAGGACTCCAGCTAGCTTGGAAGAACAGGCGACCTGGAGGATTCGAAGGGGCTGTGTCTGCTTCGTGGGGATCGTACAAGGGGGCTGGCCGATGTTTCAGTCGGACAAATGCTGAAGCTCAGTGACGTCTCGTGTCCGCCTGGGTGGCTTTTGCCAGGATGGGATGTTTGCCCATCGCTTCTTCAATGGCGTGGAGGACCATGAGCGGACTGGCGTCATCAGGCGACACGAGTGACCTGTAACGGTCTTGGACCATGGAAAAGAACACAGGCTGATCTTCGGGTGCGATGCCAAGCAGGGTAGCGAGTGAGGACAGATGCTCGCCTTGCCCTTGTGCCATTTCCTGTTTCAGGCTATCAAACGTCGTTGCCGCCAAGTTGATACGTCTGTTCTTCATCATCACGCCGTCATTTGTGCATCCTGAGGTTCCAGATGAAATGCCGAATGTCTGGCTTCCAAAGGTCCCGTTCGTCGTTGCCATGAAGACTTGCGGCGCAATCTGTTTCTGTCCTCCGTAGTCAGACCAGGCGAGCTTTCCCAGTCCACATCCAGGCCCTTGGTCAGAATTTCCCAGCGCGGCTGCGATGCCGGTATGGATAACTCCCGCGCATACCGTGAGGCATAGAATAATCAACGCTCTCATGGATCCCTCCCATTTTCTGTGATTCATAATAGAGGTACGATGAGCAGAACATGAACGCTCTCATGGTTCATCGCCCAACTGAATAGTATCGCGATACGGCACATGGTCAAAGCTATTCGGTAGATGGTGGCGAGCTATCATCGACGGTAGTGGAACGGAGCGGTGTCTGTTCCGTCACGATTCAGACAGTACTTCCCGAAGCTATGAAGTTCCTGAGTCGGTTATCGGACATACGAGCCAAACATTGGCTCATTAACTGCCACCGCCTCATATTCTTCTAGGTCTGGGGCCGAACGGCGAGTCGGGTTGCGAAGGAGTTGCGAACATGGTTGGCCTGGAACGGTCGTCCAACTGTCCCATGGCCATCATGACTGAACTGGCCTGGGAGCCTTTCAACAACAAGGTTCGGGCATTGAGCGCTACTGAACGAAGCTAATTTAATTGCTCTTTATATTAGTCAATATGCTTGAAAACACAGCCAATGACTAATATAGTAGTCAATATGTTGGATCTTCCATCCCTCGGTGCCCAAGTCGCTGCTAAGCGAAAAAAGCTTAGACTCAGCCAGTCCGAACTAGCCAGGAGGGCCTCTATTGGTCGCACGACGCTTGATGCACTGGAGAATGGCCGCATTGGCGAACTTGGATTCTCTAAAATTACTCGAGTTCTGTCAGCGCTGGGTATGGAGCTAAAGTGTAAAGAGAGAGGCTCAGTTAGGCCCACTCTCGATGAGCTCATAGAAAAGCAACGCAATGATGAAGGTCTGGACAGACGGAGTTGAAGCCGGCCTGCTCGACAGGTCAGGTGATCGTGGCAGCACATTTGTCTATCTGCCCGATACGATACCGCATCGTGCCGTCTCTGTGACCATGCCGGTGCGATTGGCGTCCTGGGATACCACCTTTGGCTTGCCCCCAATCTTCGAAATGAATCTCCCTGAAGGAGTTTTGCGCGAGCGCTTGCGCCTTGCGTTTGCCAAAGCCGCTGGAACGTTTGACGAGTTCGATTTGCTCTCCATCGTGGGACGCTCCCAGATCG
>JARFXQ010000041.1 GCA_029194725.1 Nitrospira sp.
TTTAACAACGGAAGAGTGGAAAGAAGAGTGCGAGAGCGCCTGTGTAAAGATTGATGGGAGTAGCCCATTGATCAACTTTTGAGTAAAGAAAAACAGTGAACTCGATTAGAAGAATCGAAGACACACGATCAAACGGAGAGTTTGATCCTGGCTCAGGATGAACGCTGGCGGCGTACCTAACGCATGCAAGTCGAACGGGGACGAAATGTAGAGACGCAAGAATTTACGTTTCGTTCTAGTGGCAAACGGGTGAGTAACACGTGGGCAATCTAGCTCGGAGTGGGGAATAACGGCTCGAAAGGGTCGCTAATACCGCATGAATTCGAGAGAAGAAAGGTGATAGCGATATCATCGCTTCGAGGGGAGCCTGCGCTCGATCAGGTAGTTGGTGAGGTAACGGCTCACCAAGCCGAGGACCGATAGTTGATCTGAGAGGATGACCAGCCACACTGGGACTGCGAGACGGCCCAGACTCCTACGGGAGGCAGCAGCGAGGAATATTGCGCAATGGGCGAAAGCCTGACGCAGTAACGCCGCGTGAGGGAAGAAGACCTTCGGGTTGTAAACCTCTTTTTGTGGAGACGAGTGAGGACGGTATTCATAGAATAAGTCTCGGCTAACTACGTGCCAGCAGCCGCGGTAAGACGTAGGAGGCGAGCGTTATCCGGATTCACTGGGCGTAAAGCGCATGTAGGCGGATGCACAAGTCCGTTGTTAAAGCCCCTGGCTCAACTGGGGGAGGTCAATGGAGACTGTGCGTCTTGAGGGCAACAGAGGCACGCGGAACTCCCGGTGTAGCGGTGGAATGCGTAGAGATCGGGAAGAACATCCGTGGCGAAGGCGGCGTGCTGGGTTGCGACTGACGCTGAGATGCGAAAGTGTGGGGAGCAAACGGGATTAGATACCCCGGTAGTCCACACTGTAAACGATGAACCCTAGGTGTGGGGGGTAACCCCTCCGTGCCGAAGCCAACGCGTTAAGGGTTCCGCCTGGGGACTATGAGCGCAAGCTTAAAACTCAAAGGAATTGACGGGGGCCCGCACAAGCAGCGGAGCGTGCGGTTCAATTCGATGCGACACGAAGAACCTTACCAGGGTTTGACATGGAGGTGGTAGGGAAGCGAAAGTGGACCGACCCGCAAGGGAGCCTTTACAGGTGATGCATGGCTGTCGTCAGCTCGTGCCGTGAGGTGTTGGGTTAAGTCCCGCAACGAGCGCAACCCCTGTTGCCAGTTACAAGTGTCTGGCGAGACTGCCGGCGATTCGTCGGAGGAAGGCGGGGATGACGTCAAGTCAGCATGTCCTTTATATCCTGGGCGACACGCACGCTACAATGGGTGAGGATAGAGCGTGGCGAAAGGGAAACCTGGAGCAAATCGCACAAAAGCACCCACAGTTCAGATTGCCGGCTGCAACCCGCCGGCATGAAGTCGGAGTTGCTAGTAAACGCGCGTCAGCCATAGTGCGTTGAATACGTTCCCGGGCCTTGTACACACCGCCCGTCACGTCATGGAAGTCGGCAACACCTGAAGTCGGTGACCCAACCGCAAGGAGGGAACTGCCGAAGGTGGGGCTGGTAACTGGGACGAAGTCGTAACAAGGTAGCTGTACCGGAAGGTGCGGCTGGATCACCTCCTTTCTAGGGAGTTTCCTTAGACCAAGCCAAGTATGAGAGCGTCATACTCTCATGCCGCAGTGCGTTCTTTTTGCAATCAGTTTTCTTTCCACTCTTCCGTCGTTAAAGTTAAACGTTATTGAATTTTGCACCTTACCAACCGAAGAGCATGCGTCACGGAATCACTCAGGGTTCTGTGATGCGTCAAGTGAATGGTAATCTTTAACACGAGGTGTGCGCGAAAGGAAGGAATTCTTTTTGCGTGCAACGAAAAGGGCATGTGACTCGCTGTCGGCGAGCGCATGAGTGTGCGGCTGGATGTGGCAGGCAAGTGAGCGACATGCAGAGCGCACGTGATTGACAACAGAGCAATCCCGAGAATAAGATAGTAAGGGCACAGGGTGGATGCCTTGGCGCCAAGAGCCGAAGAAGGACGCGGTAGACTGCGAAAAGCAACGGGGAGTCGTCTGCAGACAATATATCCGTTGATTTCCGAATGGGGAAACCCGGCGATGCGAACCATCGTCATCTCTGATTTGAATCCATAGAATGAGAGAAGGGCACTGGGAGAACCGAAACATCCAAGTAACCCGAGGAAGAGAGAGTATTCCGCAAGTAGTGGCGAGCGAACGCGGAGCAGCCCAAACCCAGACGTTTACGTGTGGGGGTTATAGGACAGAACCGCCGCAAGGCAGCAAGTGAGAAATTGGTTTATTACTCGAACAGGTCTGGACCGCCTGACCGGAGAGGGTGAGAGTCCCGTAGGGAGAAATGAATCAACTTGCGTTCTGCACCTGAGTAGGACGGGGCACGCTAATCCTGTCTGAAGTAACGGAGTCCACTCCGTAAGGCTAAATACTCTTGGCGACCGATAGTGAACGAGTACCGTGAGGGAAAGGTGAAAAGCACCCCGACGAGGGGAGTGAAATAGTACCTGAAACCGTGTGCCTACGAGCAGTCCGAGCACTATGTGAGACGACAGATTTCAGAATACAGAATACCGAATACAGAATACAGACAGGCAGGTCTGGGTTCTGGCCTCTGGGTTCTGCGCTCTGAAATCTGTCGTCTGACAGTGTGAGGGCGTGCCTCTTGAAGAATGACCCAGCGAGTTACTGTACGTGGCGAGGTTAAGCGAGACACACGCCGAGCCGAAGCGAAAGCGAGTCCGAAGAGGGCGGCAAGTTGCGTGCAGTAGACCCGAAACCTGGTGAGCTACCCATGGGCAGGATGAAGTGCCGGTAACACGGCATGGAGGACCGAACGCACAAATGTTGCAAAATTTGGCGATGACCTGTGGGTAGGTGGTGAAATGCCTAACGAACTGGGAGATAGCTGGTTCTCCTCGAAATAGCTCTAGGGCTAGCCTCCGGAATGAATTAACGCAGGTAAAGCACTGGCATGGCTCGGGCGCGTATAGCGTACCAACCCATTCCAAACTCTGAATGGCGTTAAGGAGCCGGGGAGTCGCACAGTGGGGGATGAGCTTCATTGTGGAAAGGGAAACAGCCCAGACCGTCCGTTAAGGTCCTCGAGTCGACGCTAAGTGGGAAACGATGTGAGAATACTTTGACAGCCAGGAGGTTGGCTTAGAAGCAGCCACCCTTTAAAGAGTGCGTAATAGCTCACTGGTCAAGTGTTCTTGTGCGGAAAATATAACGGGGCTAAAGCGTCGCACCGAAACGGCGGAGGAGAGTGTACTAGTAAATTAGTGCGATAGTGGCGTAGTGGAAGGGATTCGACTATGGCACTATCGCACTAAGGACTAGCGCACTCGACTGGTAGAGGAGCGTTCTCGACCTGTGAAGGTGGACGGTGACGACCACTGGAGGGCAGAGAAGAGCGAATGCTGGGATGAGTAGCGAGAGCAGAGTGAAAATCTCTGCCGCCGTAAGTCTGAGGGTTCCGCCGCAAGGGTCATCCGCGGCGGGTTAGTCGGGCCTAAGCCGAGGGCGAAAGCCGTAGGTGATGGACAATCGGTCAACATTCCGATACCATCGTTGGGGACTGAAGGAGAGACGCAGAAGGATAGCCGAGCCTCCCCATTGGACATGGGAGGTGCGAAGCATCAACCTTGAGAGACCTGTAGGCAAATCCGCAGGTTGAGGGGAGATGTAAGCGGAGGCGCAAGCCCACAAGTCGGTGAGTTCAGGCTGACGAGAAAAACTTCTAAAGGATGAACCAAGGATGCCCGTACCGCAAACCGACACAGGTGGACGGCATGAGAAATGCAAGGCGATCGGGAGAACCTCCGTTAAGGAACTAGGCAAAATGCATCCGTAACTTCGGGAGAAGGATGGATCGCTGATGTGAGGAGTAATCTAAAGCATTGGTGATTCGCAGCGAAGTGGCTCTACTGACTGTTTAACAAAAACATAGGTCTCTGCGAAACCGTAAGGTGAAGTATAGGGGCTGATACCTGCCCAGTGCCGGAAGGTTAAGAGGAGGGGTAAATTGGATGGCAACATCCGAGGACGCTTTGAATCGAAGCCCCGGTGAACGGCGGCCGTAACTATAACGGTCCTAAGGTAGCGAAATTCCTTGTCGGGTAAGTTCCGACCCGCACGAAAGGTATAACAAGTGGAGCGCTGTCTCAACGGGGGACCCGGCGAAATTGAAATAGTGGTGAAGATGCCATTTACCCGCAGTAGGACAAAAAGACCCCGTGGAGCTTTACTCTAACTTGGCACTGGATGGGGGACAGTTGTGCGTAGGATAGGTGGGAGCCTAAGAAACTGGGCTTGCGGGCTCGGTGGAGGCAACGTTGAAATACCACCCTCAAGTGTTTTCGATTCTAATCCCGAACCGTAATCCGGTCGGGAGACCATGCCAGGCGGGGAGTTTGACTGGGGCGGTCGCCTCCTAAAAGGTAACGGAGGCGCCCAAAGGTATGCTCAGGCTGAATGGAAACCAGTCGGAGAGTGCAAAGGCACAAGCATGCTTGACTGTGAGAGCGACAACTCGAACAGAGACGAAAGTCGGGCTTAGTGATCTCACGTTTTCTGTGTGGAAAGGGCGTGACTTATCGGACAAAAGCTACCCCGGGGATAACAGGCTGGTGAAGCCCAAGCGTTCACAGCGACGGCTTCGCTCGGCACCTCGATGTCGGCTCGTCGCATCCTGGGGCTGGAATAGGTCCCAAGGGTTTGGCTGTTCGCCAATTAAAGCGGCACGCGAGCTGGGTTCAGAACGTCGTGAGACAGTTCGGTCTCTATCCACTGTGGGCGAAGGAACGTTGCGAGGAGCTGGCCCTAGTACGAGAGGACCGGGCTGGACTGACCGCTGGTGTGCGAGTTGTGATGCCAATTGCATTGCTCGGTAGCCAAGTCAGGCAGCGATAACCGCTGAAAGCATCTAAGTGGGAAGCGCACCTCCAGATAAGCGTTCCGTTCGATTCGCGAGAATCGAGTAAGTGCGGTTGAAGACGACAACCTAAATAGGGTGGACGTGTAGACGGTGTGAGCCGTGAGCGAACCACTCCTAATGCACGAGCGCTTGTTCTCGGGATTGCTGTGTTGTGAATCGCAGAACAGAATATCTTTCACTTGACTCTTTGGTAAATTTGAATGGCACGTCAAAAAGAATCGCGGATAGTTGAGAGAATTCTCAAGTGATGGAAGCGGTGGGGAAATACCCGGTCCCATTCCGAACCCGGTCGTCAAGCCCGCCAGCGCCGATGGTACTCGAGGGGCAACCCTCCGGGAGAGTAGGTCATCGCTCTGAGAATTCTTTTTT
>JARFXQ010000042.1 GCA_029194725.1 Nitrospira sp.
GCCATGACATGATCAATCCGTATGGCACCGCCGTAGCGAAGATTATTGCGGAGCAATTCGATAAAGTACCGGTAACCGCTCGTGCGCAGACGCAATGGATCGAGCGGAGAAAATCCCCAATTCTGTCCTTCGGGGGCAAAGGCGTCGGGGGGTGCACCACAGTCAGCCTTGAACGCCAGAACTTCCTGATGCAGCCACCCATCGGCGCCGTAGCGATCGCTTCCCAGAGCAAAGTCATGGTACAAGCCGATCGGCATACCAGCTTCATGTGTTTTCCTCACGGCCTCAAGCAACTGTTCGACGGCCAGCCATTGCAGATATTGAAAGAATCGTACCCGAGGCATCTGCCGACGGCGAAACTCTTCCAGGGCGTCCGACTTTCGAGTTCGGTAGGGCTCCGGCCAATCGGCCCAGACGACCGGAGCTGATTGCGAGGATTGCCGTTCTTCCTCAAGGGCCTGAAACAGCGCATAGTGCGCCAAAGACTCCCCTTCCTGCTCCGTAAAGCGATGAAAGCCTCTTCCCCGATCGGTCTTTGGTGTCAAGTCGGGTTCGACACCTTCGAAGTTGTCCCGCAGAAATGTCCGATAACAGAGATCGAGGACCTGGCGTTTCGTCGACCTCACCTCGTCGTAATCCACGAACTCGCATCGCCGAGCCGCTTCAATCCGGGAGCGAAATGCGGGGTCGGCAAGGAACCGTTGTACATCAGGACTCGTCCAGCACTCTGAAACCTGGATGACATCGAGATACAAGTCGTTCAAAAACAGCCGGCTGGTAGGTGAATAGGGACTAATATGATAGGGCTTGGTATTCTTTAGAGCATGGAGCGGGTTCAGCCCGATCACCGCAGCCCCCAGATGTTTTCCAGCCCATTCGATGACAGCACCCAGATCTCGAAAATCGCCGACTCCCCAATTGTGATGGCTCCGCAATGAATAAAGCTGTAAGGCAATGCCCCACCATCGAACACCCTGGTTTAGTTCATCAGGAATGTAACAGCGCTCCGGCGCGACGATGAGGCGGAACGTGGATTCCGCATTCGTGCCGCCTCCCTTCGAATAGGCTTTGACTGTGTAATAGCCAAGCGGCAGGTCTTGTTGAAACGGTAGCGAGACGCGAACAAACCTACGTCCCTGAATCGTGCGAGTCTCTTCGACTCTGAGCCCAGGCCCCTCCGTTCTGTCAAATAGAGTGCCTCCGTTTCCCTCACACAGTGACCACCGAACCTGAAAAGCCGACTCGTCCGGGCTCTCACAAGGCCCATACCAGGACCAGGCACCTGCGTCCCGTCCTAATCGAAGCACATGGACTGGTTCACAGCCTCGCAGCCACCAACGATTATCCCACGTCTCGAGTTCCTCAATGAGTTCTTCCCGATTCCCAGCCCGCAGATTCATGGCAGCCAAGATGGCCCGTCGCGTTTCGTCCGTCGTCACATGGTGCGTTCCAGCGATGTCATAGTAATCGGCGGCAATTCCTGCTCGCTCCGCCAACATGCGTAACAAGTCACCTTCAGATTGGTCGTACATACCGCGAGTGTGAGTGAATGGCTTGGTCAAGTCAAGGTAATGTAATTCCGAGGCTTTTTGGATGAATTCGGCCAGGATGTTGGCGAGAGGAGCAGCAGAGTGCTGGAAAGACCGCATGAAACAAGTTCCTTCAAGTCAACGCACATGCATGGTGGGTATCGGACATCGAAATCAGCTGCTCAACAGCCGCATATTCTTGAAGCGACGAACCAGATGCACCACATCTTGCCGGGGTTGTTCATGTATCTGTCACGGTGCAACAGCCCGGCGCCAGCAAACAGAAGCATAAAGGATTGAACGATCCCCCGGTAGGTAAGATTTTCAAATGGCTTGATAGGGTTCTCCGCTGTTACCGCTCCCTCAGACTTTCTTTCACGGATTTCAGCAAGGGACTCAGTAGATATTCAATGATGCGGCGCTGACCGGTCTTGATTTCAACTGTCACCGCCATACCGGGCGAAAGATTGACCTGTTTACCTTCCACTTGGATTGTCGACCGATCCATGGTGACTCTCGTTGGGTACAGCAGCCCGACTTTTTCGACGGGAGCCGCATCGTTGGAAACCGTCAGCACGTGACCGCGGATCGTGCCATACAAGGTGAATTGAAATGTTTCGACCTTGATCTCAACCGGCTGTCCCTCCCGCACAAATCCCACATCCATATTTTTGACCTGCGCCTCCACTTCGACCGGATGGTCTTGAGGCACGACAATGAGCAACTGCTGCGCCGGAGTGACGACGCCACCGATGGTATGCACGGCTACCTGCTGCACGACGCCGTCGATCGGCGAGGTCAGTCGCTGCAAACCAGTCTTTTGACTAGCCTTCGTGACCTCTTGCGCGAGAGAGGCCGCTTTGGTTTCGAGAACCGACAGTTCTGCCTTTTTCGTCTGCTGAAATTCCGAGATCATAGCCCCATGTTGCGTTTCCGCCTCGGCGAGCGCGGCCTGATCTTGTTGGAGTTTCTTCTTTTGGCCGGCGAGTTCCTGCACCTTGTCGATCCGTTGCTCTTCTGCCTGTAGAAAGTCCATCTTGCTCACTGCCTCGTGTTCGAGCAGCCTTTTATAGACCTCGGCTCGTTCAACCTCCATGGGTACGGTGGCTTCCAAACGGAGAATATTTTCTCTCGTTTGCTCGATCACTGCGAGGCGCTGATCCACAAGATGCCGGGAGGCTGCAACCTTGGCGTGGTATTCGGCCAGCTGGTCCCTTAGCAACTGCTGTTGCAGTCCGACGTAGGCTCCATCTGCACCGAGAGGTGCCTCGAAAGTGACCTGCTCCTTGATCAGAGCCCGCAATCTGGCCGCATCCACCTTCGCCGCGAGGTATTCGTTGAACGCCCGGTCATAGTCGGCACGGTTAAGGGTCGAATCAAGCTCGATCAACACCTCGCCCCGCTTCACTGCCTGTCCATCCTGCACATGGATCGATGCAATGACCGCTGCTTCGTACGGCTGAATGATTTTCGAGTAGCCGCTGGGGATGATCTTGCCTTGCGCGGTAGCCACAATATCGATCCACCCGAAGACGGCCCACAACCCCGCCGTAGTGAAGACAGCCAGTATCGTCCAGACGAGCGCTCGACCGATCGGGGACGGGGGAACCTGCTGGATTTCCAACACGGCCGGTAGAAATTCCATGGTTCGTCTGTCGGAATCAGCCGAACCGACTGGTCGGCTTGATTCGGCTTGCCACACCGCCCTCCACACCGTCCAATGTCTGCCGAACGCTCCGGAAGCCATCTGAGAGTCCCCTATTCCTTGCCAATCTGCTGCGCCTGTAATCGCGCATAGAAGCCATCACGACGAAGGAGTTCAGCATGCGATCCCTCCTCGACGATCTCTCCCTTGTCGACGACATAGATGCGATGGGCAGGCCGCACCGTACTCAGCCGATGTGTAATGATGAAGACCGTACGCTCCTTACAGATCTGCGCCATGTTCCGCTGGATCACCGCTTCGGATTCGTAGTCCAATGCGCTGGTCGCTTCATCGAAAATCAGAATACGAGGGTTCGCGACCAAAGCCCGCGCAATGGCGATCCGCTGACGCTGCCCACCTGAGAGCGTGCATCCGTGCTCGCCGATCAGCGTGTCGTAGCCCTCCGTCAATTCAAGGATGAACTCATGAGCCCCAGCCATTTTAGCGGCCTGGATCACCTGCTCCATCGGCAATCCGGGATCGGTCAGCGCGATGTTGCTTCGGACTGAGCCGTTGAACAAGACATTCTCCTGCAGCACGACTCCCACTTGCCTGCGCAGCCATGCAGGATCGACCTGCGCCAAATCCGTTCCATCCACCAAAATGCGTCCCCGCTCCGGCACATAGAGACGCTGCAGCAATTTGGCAATGGTGCTTTTCCCGGATCCTGAACGTCCGACGATGCCGATGACCTGTCCAGGTTCAACGGAAAAAGACATCTTTCTGGTGACTTCCTGCCCATCAGGCCGGTACCGAAACGTCACTTCATCGAATCGTACCTGCCCCATGACCCGAGGCAACGTCGTTCGATTCGGGTTATACGATGGTTCGGGCTGAGTATTGAGCACATCGCCCAACCGTTGCATCGAGATGCCCACTTGTTGAAATTCCTGCCAGAGATTCACCAATCGTAGAAGTGGCCCTGTCACCTGTGCCGACAACATATTGAATGCGATCAGCTGCCCGATACTTAGATTTCCATCGATCACACGATAGGCGCCCATCCACAGCACTGCGACGGTGGTCACCTTTTGGACACAAGTTGCGGACTGACCGGCAATCATCATCACGCTCGTCGCGCGAAAACTCGCCCGCACATAGCCTGCCAATTGCTCTTCCCATCTCCGTACCAGTGGAGGTTCGACCGCCATGGCTTTGACGGTCTGGATCCCGCTGACCGTTTCAACGAGGAACGCCTGGTTTTCGGCGCCTCGGTTGAACTTTTCATGTAAACGCGTCCGGATCGCAGGAGTTATAGCAATCGACAGCAGTGCATAGACTGGAAGCGAAGCCATGACGACGAGCGAGAGCGTGGGGCTGTATGCCCACATGACCGTTAGAAAAACGGCAGTGAACAGGACGTCCAGCACCACCGTCACGGAATGGCTGGTCAAGAATTGACGGATCTGTTCCAACTCGCGTACGCGGGCGACCGTATCGCCGACCCGTCTGGCTTCAAAATAGGACATGGGGAGCGTCAGGACATGCCGGAAGAGTTGGGCGCCCAGACTCACATCGATCCGATTCGTCGTATGCGAAAACAGGTAGATCCGGAGCCCGCCTAGAATCGCTTCGAAGATTGCCAGCGTGATCATACCGATCGCCAACACATGGAGCGTCGTGAACCCCTTGTGTACGAGTACTTTATCGATGACAACCTGTGTAAAGAGTGGCGTCAACAGGGCAAAGAGTTGAAGAAAGAACGACGCGACCAACACTTCACCGAAAAACTTGCGGTATTTGACGATGGCGGGGACGAACCAAGTGAAGTCGAACGTGAGGTCTTGGTGACGGACAGGGGCTCGTTTAGTAAAGAGTAACAGTTCCCCGGTCCATGTCGCTTCAAATTGCTCGCGAGAAAGCGCGAGCGGCCGTGCTTCGACCGGATCCTGGACTAGTGCCTTCTCTTCTTGGACCTTCGCCAGAACGACATAGCGGCCATCAGTTCGCTTTACCATGGCAGGCAGCGGTGT
>JARFXQ010000021.1 GCA_029194725.1 Nitrospira sp.
TTCTTCGATGACCACGATGTAAGGGGAGTCTGCCCGAAAGGTGGGACGAGTCACTCGGTCATCGGTTTCAACTTCGTCCTGCCGCACAATCCCGGCGAGGACGTACTTACGCAGGGTGGCTGGCGCTTCTGCACGAAGTGCCACGGCATGGTGTGGGCGGGTCAGGGTGACATCTTCACCTGGGTAGCGCCGTGGGTCGTACGCACCGCTGATCATCCCAGTCTCCCACAGGCGTCGCATGAACTAGGACTTGTGCTGTTCGGCTTCGGCTATTCCAGTAACCCGGGCATACGTCTGGCCTGGATGCCCCTGAAACCGCCCGCCGCGCCAATGTTGCAAGACATGCTCTACTACACGGGCAACCAGGCGACCCTGTGGTCATCAAACGCCGAGGACGCCGTGGTGATCTTGCCTCATACCAACACCTATTCGCACCTCTCGGCGGCCTGGCTGGATGGTCCTCGGTGTTGGATCTTGCTCTACTCGAACGCCAATGACGAGTCCGGCCCGGGGGGTTATCACCTCCCGGCCGTGGCACGGATCGGCACTTCTCTTTTGGATTGGTCCGACGAGGTCGAGATCTTCAACCCAATCACCCAGGGCGCGTACGACCGGTACATGTACCGGGTCGGGGGCCGCCCGATCCACCCAGACATCCCGCCCTCGCAAGATCCGGCCAAGCCTCCGCACGACGGGTGGGCCTACGGCGCGTTTCTGCTGAACCGCTACACTGAATGGAACGTCGCGACGCGCGAGTTGACCATCTACTACCTGCTCTCGCTTAGCTCGCCTTACCAGGTGCAGTTGATGCAGACGAGATTGCGCTTGGGCTGAAAACGGCAGAGCGTAGATTGATCCTGCCGAACCACCGGCTGAAGCTGGCCACACGAGGACAGATGGAGTCACACTTTGTTCTGTGCATGTCTGCCTCTCACCGAATTTTGAGGGTCGTGTGATGAACTTGAGAGGCCATTGTGGCCGGAGTGTCCTAGCAGTGCCCGTTTGAGCCTCCTCGCGCTTCATAGACCTGCTTCCCGTGATAGTGAGCTTTGATCAAGAATAGCTAGGCTGGCACATGCGGTTGAGGACGGTGCGTTCAGATGTGCGACCGCCCCATTTCGTCGAAGCAAGGACGCCGGCTAACAAGCGGCTGCAAGCCGACTCGCATCCGCTTCAGCAGTTCACCTCCGCGCTGAAACGAGCAGCTCACTCGTCCAAGAATGACCGACTTTGAAACGCTCATCCGGTTATCGGCATCGGCTCACGTGGAGTTCATTCTTGTCGGTAACTTAAACAGCATTGTCGCGCTTCCTGTATCAATCGGCTCACCCCTACCCACTGTCACTGTATCGAATAGGATTCTTTCCGTATCGGTCTGGATACAGTCCCAGGTAAACAGGCCGCGCGGAACTACTTCAATCCACTGAAGAGAAAGACTCGTCCGTGAAGGTCCAGTCATTGCATAACGATCGCGATACAACCTAACTGAGCCTTGTAAATTTCACCCTTGATCATTGAATTGTAGGACGACACAGCAACGGAGGTGACGGATGCCCTTAAAAAAATACGGAGTGCTCAAAGGGAAAGCCATCGGGGCAAAACGAGAAACCGAACCCCGATCTCCCCATTTTCAGATTCATATGGAAGCGGGTGACGCCCAGTACAGGATTGCCGTGAATGTGAAATCCCAACTCAGCCCGTCAGAGCTGCTGTTCTTGGTGGACGATGATTTCCAACACTCAATCACAGCCTCTCTACCGGGGTTGCTCGTCGGGTTCACATCGTTGCGGAGTCAGCCTGGAGGGCCGGCGCTCGATTTTATTCGCGGCAATCTGTTCAATCGCCTGGACATGAGGCTCCTCCCTCCCAATGTGCCCGGTCCAAATAACGATTTGAGCGACCAGATCGACCACTATGTCGCCAGAGCGATCCAGGAGTCGGATGCGCAGATCTACGCGTTTGGCCAACGGTGGGGCCCGGAGGAAGACGCGCCCGACAAGGTGTTCCGCTTCACCCCGGGGAACGGTATTCACGACATCCACATGAATCAGGGGAATGTTTCCCCTCATACTGGTGATGACGGAGTGTGGCAGGATGGGGCCTTGATGTTTGCATTTCCTGGTTCTCATCAATGGGTAGCTGTCTTCCTAGCCTTTCAGTCTCAAGCGTGGCATACCGATGATCGTACCGGTCATACCAGTCCCGACGTGTCGAACCCCGGACCAGGACCGCAGCCCGGTCCTACGGAACCTGATCATCTCGTCAGAATTGTCGGTGCGCTGGTGAATCCAGTCGGTCCCTCGCCGGAACAGGAAACGGTTACATTACTCAATGCCTCACCTGCACCGGTTGACCTGACTGGCTGGAAGATTACCGATCGGCTCAAGAAGACTCATACCCTCTCCGGTGTCATCAACCCCGGCGCCACAGTGGTGATCACGTTACCCCAAGATGTTCAATTAGGGAACAAGGGTGGGATCATCACCCTGCTGAACAACAAGGGATTGAAAGTGGACGGCGTCTCGTACACCGCCCAGCAGGCACAAAAAGAAGGATGGACGATCGTGTTCTAGGAGACTGCGACACACACATGCTCTGTTGCGACGAACGATGATGCGAACTGCTCACAACAGAAGGATCTCGCCGTGAATGATCGCGAGGGCAGCGAACAAAACCTTACTCTCATGGAGGGACATGATTATGCAAGGATATACACGCGCCAATTTATTCGAGCTCAGCAGCGGGACGATTCAGGTTACGTATTCAACCACAAGTATTTTAGGAGGCCCCATTTTCAGTTATCGCAATAGCACCCTCAGCCGCTCTTTCAGCGGCGAGGAAATTCTCATCGAGAACAGTGCCATTGGGGACATCGTCACCGTCACGCTGGAGACCATACCGGACTTACGCACCGTCACCTTCTCTTTAGTTGTACCCGTTGTTACGGTAATGACTCAATCGAGCGGAACTCGAATTAAGGTGCTCGGAATTACCACTACGACTCCCACGACGATTGCAGGGCCGCCACCGGGACCGCAACAACTCTATTCCGCCGTTTACCTGAGAGGATCCGCGCAGTTTATCGTGTCCTAACCAGGAGCTGACCAAACTGATTTCATTGTGAACAGTACCAAAAGCTGTTGGTCAATCGGTCCTGGTGTCATGGCACACTCTTGTCTACGAGCTTCCACATCGAGTTTGGAAGGAGAACAGCTCTCGCCTATTCTGAGCGCCGGCAGAATCAAGAGGGCGCACGGGAGGCAAGATGGCTATTCAGTGGGTCGGAAGTCCGAACAGAGACAAGGGATGAAAGGGGGTTCAGGCCTGAGGCAATCGCGATCCACATTATGGAAGGCACTCTCAAGGGCACCGACGCCTGGTTTTCCAATGAGGAGTCTGAGGTCTCAGCCCACTACGGGGTTGGGAAGGAGGGGCAGATTCATCAGTACGTGGGCGAAAGTGATCAGGCTTGGCATGCCGGACGGATCGTCTCTCCGACCTGGCGCCTGTTGAAACCTGATCTCAATCCGAATTTGTACACGATCGGTATTGAACATGAGGGACGGGCCGATACGCTCTGGTCCAATGCGTTGTACGACGCCAGCGCCAGGTTGATTGATGAGATCTGCAGGCGGTGGACCATCCCCTGCGACCGGGATCATATCATCGGCCATCGAGAAATCCGCTCGGATAAGACCTGCCCAGGATTCCACGTCGATCTCGATAAGCTTGTCGACATGGCCAATGAGTTCCAGCGTGATCCAGTTACGTTCAACTTCATCAAGAAATCGGGCATCCTGAAAGCGCGCGCCGACTTGAACATTCGCGAACTGGCTCCCACAACAGCGACAGCGGTGGTCCGAACGATCAAGAAGGGGTGGAAACTCACGTATCAAGGTTGGACGAGCAACGGGATGACCGTCAACGGCAATGCCCATTGGTATAAGGACTCCGATGATAATTACTTCTGGGCCGGAGCAACCGACCAGCCGATTCCTGGACTCTGAGATCTATACGTGAGCCCATATCGGTCGCCGCACCCGTTCCACGCTAGGGCTTCTTCTCGCCGAGGGTTTTTTGCTAGCCTGCAGTGACAAGCCTGTATCGGCTTGTCCCTCCGTGCAATTGACGCCCGATCGACAAGCCATTCTGGTGTTTCCATCTGATCAGGCAACTCCCTCTCAACTTCTGCTTCAAAGTTTGCCGACCGAATCTACCCTTGCACCGGGTCTGTCTTACCACCTGCAGCGATTCGAGCTGGTGTGTGTTTCGCCAGGTGGACGATACGCGGCGTTTTCTGCTGCGGGACATCACAATCTGATCGGCCTTCTGGATCTTGCGACCATGGTGGTGCGAGAAATAGATGTCGTGACAGAGGGGGACGTGATGGCCTTCCATTGGGCAGCCGATGGCCGAACACTTGCGTATGACTACTTGCCGGCCAGCGGCTATCGTCTGGTGAAGGGTTACGATATTGAATCCGGAAAAGGTTTATTCGTGCCTCGTACGAAGCGCAATTCGGCTGTCCATATTATGTTTGAGAGCTGGGGACCGCAGCCGCATGAGGTCATCCTACGCGTAACCGACATACGCAACAACGAAGGTCGAACCGAAACCGGCACGCTGATTCCGCACCAGTAGACGACCATGATTCCCATGCGGCGCATGAGGGTGGTCAGGTGACGTCGACTGAGCTGCTGCCTGCGCACCGAAGGAGATCGCGCACCATCGGGGCGTCAGCAAACGGATACTGCAGATGCCGCTCAGCACTTCGATGCATCAGGGCCAGTATCGTCGCCGAGACCGTGGGTGACTAGCCGTAGACCGTCGAGCGGGCCTCCCCACCGAGCTGGCATCGCCGGGCAATGGGTGGGTCGATCATCGCTTTACGCTCAGCAAGCCCGTCTTGATGAGCACCGCTTCTCAACAATCATGCTCCAGGGCCAGCGGACCGATCTTCCCGTGCAGGGTTTTGGGATCCGGTGTCTCCGACGGCACCTTGGTTCCGCCAAAGACGTCCGCTGTGCGCAACCATTGTTGCTTCCGCTCCGTGATCTCGGTGGGGTGGATGCTGAATTACTCAGCCAATTCCGCCAGGGTTTTGTCGCCTTTGACCGTGGTCAATACCACCTGTGCTTTCGAGGTCCCTCCGTGATTCTGTCTCGTTCGTCTCATTGCCTCGCTCCGCCGGTTCCCCGTCAGTGAGTAATGTTGGTGAAACCAGGCTCCCGCATATCATACTGTCCGACCCTCCGGAGCCCCCTCTATCCGAAGCACTTTCGTGGAACCTCAAGCTTGAGGTTGTAGGTTTCTATCCGCGACCCGTCTGTTACTTCTTCCAGTGCGGGTGCAGTCGAGACACCTTTCTCGGCATCATCCCACGAATGACCAAATCTGCCTTTGTGCGCTAAATTGTTGAAGCGATATGAGTCGTAACCGGTTTCTGCGGTTGATTTGGCAGGTTAGAGATTGCTAGTCTTGGTTGCCAGAACAAGAGTTTCCCGTTGGCGAAGAACAAAGTGCAGTTATGTGACAACTACAGCGCTTTTGCGCAGTGGCTTAGCGATCTAAATCATTGATACATTTGGTATGCGTGTGCGCCCGTAGCTCAGTTGGATAGAGCGCCGGGCTTCGAACCCGTAGGTCGCAGGTTCAATTCCTGCCGGGCGCACCAAGTTCATGCAAATCCAGGATATTTACCGATATTCCTACCAGGCTGGTTGCGCTGAGGTTGCAGGTCCTTCTCCATCGTGTTGACTTACTCGTCGAGCCGATCTACCGTCTACCGATGGCCATCAGGGATTCATGTTCGGGCAGATCGACTGCTATCAAGACCGAGCTGTACTCAGAACTGTGAACATCCAGAATAGGTCCGGACCTGCATGTCGCGGCACATTTCGAGGAGGGCAAAATGATGGCCAAGCATCAGGCGGGGAGCCTGGTCATCTGTATCCTCATCTTCATGGTGAGTCTGCCTGTCACACGGGCAACATCAAACGACACGCTGAGCAATGATGGGCCATCGCT
The DNA here is from genome assembly GCA_029194725.1 of Nitrospira sp. Taxonomy (GTDB): domain Bacteria; phylum Nitrospirota; class Nitrospiria; order Nitrospirales; family Nitrospiraceae; genus Nitrospira_D. Next base: position 6,028 of record JARFXQ010000021.1, read on the forward strand.
GGAAGACACGTTGGCGTTTATCAAAGACACCTGGGAAGCATGCTCAACAATGCACAGCGGTTTGCAACGCATGATGGCCAAGGACGGATCCCTCTGGCATATGGATCGAATGGCGAAGGTCGAGGTGGTTATTCTGCCTCCATCAGCTCTCAAGGTAGTGACACGTCTGAATGAGCTGAGGAAGTTGAGCGGGATATTCGCACTCCAATCACCAACAGAAAGAATTCAGGAGTTTGACTTGAACGCATTATCGCCCAACGTGAACCCGGAGCGAGAGGGCGAGAATATTTTTGGAGTTCGGTTACGGTGTGCCCGCGGCGCTTGTGTAACGGAATGGCAAGCGTCTCTAGCGATTCCTGGTACACCCATGCACGAACTAAAAACTGGCAAGGTAGCCATTACGAGCCTCGAAGACCTGGTGTATGAGGATCGCACTCCAAAAGAGAAACCGGGAGAAAAGAAGGGGGAGGTGTATATTCCTGTCTGTGATACGGCATCCTTAGAAAGCCTTTCGAAAGCCTTTCACCACGCCATCGTCAAAGCCGGCGGAAAGAAGTCGCTGTTTTAGCAGGGTGCTGAAACCCTCTCCTTTCATCCTTCGAAAGCCTCAGGACGAAGCAGCGGTCATTGAATTTACAGAGCTTTTCCGTTCGTGCGGACCTTGCCGAACCACACAAATCGAGTTTTTCCGCAGCCTGCCGGTACGCGGTACGAGCAAGGCTTGAGAAGCAGGAAAGAAGTCGATCTCTGAAACTCCTCCCTTGATTTTCATTCATCCGTCCGGGTAGCCTTCCCATGTGTTGCAATTCCGGTGTCTCAACCGCTCAGGGGTGCTCTCGAACCCCATAGGTTTCAGGTTCCATTTATGGCAGCGACTTGGCAGGAGAGACTATCGCTACGGGTTAGGATTATAGGGGGTTCATTCCGCTAAAGTTGGATAGATGCGTCATGGAGTTTCATCCACTATACCGTTTATGCGTGAAAGAGGTTATGCCCTACAGAGGTTTTGCCGATATAGAATGCAGACACCCGTCGGAGCGCTATACTCCGAGCAGAAGCAACGGTTTGCCTGGACCAGACAATGTCCATGTTGTGGAAGACCACTTGAGAAGCTGGACCCGATGACCCCCTGGGTCTGTGAGTGCGGATGGCGCAGTCAATGAATCGGGCAAGAGGAGGGAGGGATCATGATCTCCGTTCTACACGACGTGAGAGCAGCATTTTTCCTCTTGATCGCACTGACCATGCTGTTGTTTATCTGTACGCTGGCCGGCTTAGGAGCGGTGCTGCAACCAGCCCCTTGGTCTGAGCGAAAAGGACATCACTGAACGAAAGAGTCTGTCAGTAGAGGTTAGCAGCTGGCTCAATCGCTTTTTGCCTGATCAAAGAAGTTTCTCCCTTCCGTCTCGCCAAATATGTGAAATCATTGGGCATCCTCCTATCGGTCCGCTAAGCTCCTATTAAAGAATCAGTTTTCAACACCGGTGCTATATTTGTCTTGTGTGGAACGGGCAACCGGCGAGCCTCCAGGAAGATCCTCATTACATTGATTGTTTTTGATCGATTGGGCGACTGGATTGGAACGTTGCATGGAGGGGAATGGTCATGAACAGAGTGATGGCGAAGTCCGGAGTGCTGATGGCAATGGGACTGATCTTGTTGTCAAGCCAAGGCTGTAACACGAAATGGCTCAAGTCTGACGGTGAAGCTGGATCAGGGAGCGGGAGTGCGAAGCCCCCAAGTGTATCAGGATTAGGCTCAAGCGGTGAATTGAGCGGGTTCTCTCGCAATCCCTCGGAGGAGCGTCTCACGCAGGGCGGATATTCGACGGCACTAAACCCTTCAGGACTCAGACCACGTCAGCGGGCCGAATTAACAAAAGAAGAGAAGGCTGCCGTGGAAGCAGGTTTGCAGGATGTTTTCTTTGGTTATGACCAGTGGACCCTGTCGGATACCGGCATGGAAACGCTCAATCATGACGCTGCTTATCTCAAGGATCATCCAGCCGCCGTGCTGAAAATTGAAGGGCACTGTGACGAGCGAGGCACCAGCGACTATAACATGGTTTTGGGCGACAAGCGCGCCAAGTCAGCGCGGAACTATCTTGCGGAAGTCGGGGTGAACCCCAAGCAGATGGCAATCGTGTCTTTCGGCAAAGAGCGCCCCTTTTGCTTTGATCGGGATGAGTCCTGCTATCAGCAGAACCGTCGTGGCCACCTGCTTTTGACTACTAAGAAGTGAGGCGCTTCCCGTGAGCTGTGCATTTCGGGGATGGGCTTCAAGAAGATTCGTCGATCACCTTTAACAATAGAGAGCTTGTACAAGGGGCTCCGCTTTGAAGAAATTCAGTTCTCTCTTCAAATCAGATGCCACTGATCAGACTCCGCCAAAACCTCGCCCACAGGACCGGCGAGTCCAACCAAGATTTACCACGCAATTTCGCAGCACTTTCTCAGGTGAGAAACAGGAAGGACAGGGAAGAACTCTGGATGTTTCTGCCGGTGGTTGCAAAATTGAAAGCGACATGATGGTAGAGCAAGGTGCGAAGTTCGAATGCCGACTCCACATTCCAGGCCTTGATTGGCCTTTGCGGATCCAAGAGGCGACGGTCCGTTGGGTTGATGGCAAATGCTTTGGGGTTGCATTTTCGTCCATCACTCCAGAAGAGATTGAAAAGCTCAAGGCGGTACTCTCCGAACTTGACCAGGACGAGTAATTCCTCCCCAATCGCTACAGCGCAGAGACACCCACTCTTTTATGATTTCTTGCTGAAAAGTGCGGCAGGGGATGTCGTCGCTCTCACTTTCCGCTGTGGGGCGATGTGTCATCCCAGGTTGTCCTGAACACGGTTGACATGGCTGCCGTAACTGTCAGAAAGTACGGAATGGTTGATGTCTAAATCCAAAATTTCTGCATGAGGATAGAGAAAGGAGTGGGGAGTGGAACAGAGGTATGCAATCACGGTGAAATTCTTGGTCGATGCCGATTCAGCGGAAGATGCAGAGGAGATGGTCGAAACTGCCTGTGAAAAGGCCTCGACCTCATTTCCGGAAATGAGCTACGAAGGGATTGAGGATATCGAGGAAGAAGAAGAGGAGTAGTGGGTCTTCATCCGCTGAAAGCATCTCACCATTCGCCGACGAATTACAGCATGGGAGACGAATCTCGCTTGATCCTACCTGAGCAGGAAGTCGCTATTCTCGCAGGCGGCTGCTTTTGGTGTCTCGAGGCGGTTTATGATCAGGTCAAGGGAGTGGAATCTGTCGAGTCAGGGTACATCGGGGGAATCCTTGACAATCCTACATACGAAGCGGTGTGTGGAGGACAGACCGGCCATGCTGAAGCCGTACGGATCACCTTTGATCATCAAAATATCTCCTACAAGGGACTACTAGAGATATTTTTTTCCATTCATGATCCCACGACCATCAATCGGCAAGGAAACGATCGGGGTACCCAATATCGCTCAGCAATTTATTATTGTAGTCCAGCGCAGCAACAAACAGCTGAGGGGCTCATCCGATCGCTTACGGAAGGGAAACTGTTCGACGCTCCTATCGTGACTCAAGTTGTACCGGCTACTCGATGGTATGAAGCAGAAGCCTACCATCAAGAGTATTTCGCGCGAAACCCTTCCCAAGGGTACTGCCAAATTGTGGTGAGTCCAAAAGTCGCCAAGTTTAAAAAGCAGTTTGTCCAACGCCTCAAAGTCTAGGCTGAACCTCGCTCACAAACTGAACCATCTCGTCAGTATCTCGTTTACCCTACCGAAAAGTGCCGGTTTCTGAAACACCTGATGGAGCTTGAGCAGTACCTCAGCATGTACGGGGCAAAAGGGCCATTCGCCGACCGGATTGCCTTGAACTTGAGCGATGATCGAGTTATCCACTTGACCGCTTGATGAACGAAGGACGATCAGAGGATTGTTAGGATCGAGTAAACAGGCATTATCGTATTCACCTCTCCGATCTCCAGTTGCATGGTGAATCTCTACACGTTGCTCACCCGCTGAGAACAGCGTATCTCCCTCCCGTATGGGACCCGTAGGCGCCAAGGAATACAGAACCAGAGGAGCAACCAACACGATAATCGCCGCTATGGCGATGGACCAGAGAGGTGGCTCGGATCGGCTGGTTTGATCTGAAGTCGGAGACACGTCTTTGTCATTCCCGTTTCGTGATTCTACCTTCGAAGAGAAAGAACAAGCATGATTATTGGCCTCTGTTTATCCCGGTGATTATCACCTTGTCAGCTTCCCGAAGAAGACGACGAGCTCTCGCCGGTCTGGTCGGAACAGTTTGCTCAAAATGCCTTCTCGTGAGGGAGCAACAGCCGCCGCCGGTTTGAAATACAGATTCGTTTCCTGAGGGGCAATGGGCAGCAGCGGCGTCGACCGTCCATCGAGCGTGGCCCCGATTCCAGGGTCCGACGCATAGTTGGTCGTCGAACGATAGTTGCCGAAGATGAGGTGCAGCTCATCGCCATCAATGAAGATTCCGCCGGAGGTCACTTTTTTGATGAGGGCGGACTGCTGAGCGGCTTGATAAAATGTGACGATCTCCTCGGGCATCGCCGTCCCCAGGCCTTGTGCGATTAAGGGAGCAAAGAAGCTGATTTCGGCTGCATTGAATGCTGGATGCCGCTGTGGCTCTTCGTCCTTGCTCGTAAAGGGCAAGGACGGAACAAGGCGGCGCGGGTCGTCAATGATCACACCCGATAGAACAGCCGTCATCTCATCCGCCGTAATGTTGGACGGGTGGGAATGGCCTCCGCCTACTGTATGGTCAATTTCGAGACGCACAAAACGTGTCGGATCGTCGTAGAGGGCGACGGTTGAAAATCGATTTTGACAGGAGGTAAGCCCGAGTAACAGCATGGTTCCAAAGGCGAGGACCACACCAGAGTTCTTCATTCTATCCATCTTTAGCCTTTAGCTCCTGGGGTAGCCACCATACTGCCATTCTACATATTACAGGGATGACGCGTTCATAGTACGGCCGCGTAAATTCTCTTACAAGTCTCTCACCTTGCTATGTCAAGCCAATTTAGAAATGTCCGGTTTCTGTTCCGTCCGCCGCCGGGTGTGATTCTCGTTCCTGCCACCACCGTTGGCGCCACGGATGGTTCGGTGTGGACGTGACCGGGCGGTGAGCGTGGGGCAGGGGCTTGACCTCCGCCACCGACACAGGCCGCGCCGTGATCGAGTGAAAGTCGAGCGCTCGCTCGTGGTGCGTAAGCCGTTTCTCCAGCACCTGGCGAATCACATGGATCCGTCGCAGTTCCCGTCCCACTCATCAGTACTCTGTCCTCTCCGACCATCACGTCCGCCTTGTGAGAATGGGCAGTCTATCCATGAAGAGGACATTTCCACTGTGGTGAAACCGGACAGTATCATGTTGGGATTACATCCGGAAACATTCCGCTTGACGTTTGAAATTGTAACGTGCAAGGTGCTCACCCCCTCTACAATTTTTGAAAGATGGGCAATGGCTCCGGCGATCACGAGTCATGAGGTACAGCGGACATGGTCGGCGCTCATAGAAGATACTCGCACCGCCGTGCTGCTCACGATGCGAAATGGGCGGCCATTTGGATCACATGTGCCCTATGTGTTTGGATCGGACTGGACCAAAGCGTATCTGCACCTCAGCCGATTGGCGTTGCATACGCAACATTTGCTGGTTGATCCCGGTGTGTCGCTCTTCATCGCCGAATCGGATGGGCCTGACAAAAATCCATTGGCGTTGAGGCGGATGAATCTGCAAGGTGAGGCTGTGCTGTTGCCACCCGATGCGCCGTCGTATCGTGGGATCAAGGAACAATACTTAGCGCGGTTTCCACAATCAGCGCCGATGTTTGGCTTTGGTGATTTTGCTCTTTGGGAATTGCGGCTGAAAGACGCGCACTTTGTGCTCGGCTTCGGCCAATCCTTTGTCTCTAGTAGTGCAACTCCCTCAACGTGGGTCCATCAAAAAGTGGAACGACCCACTGCAAGCAAGGATTGACCTTCGGAAGAGCAACGCTCGCGAGTACACAGGGCTCAACCTACCGTCAAACACCAGGCAAGAACCACGGCAGATCTGTACCGCGCCAGCCTGTTTCAGCGAGTGAAGCGATGATTTGTTTGTCGGCGTTGCCTCATCGAACGAAACAACTTGTCACCATCATGATGTGTGTGGCGGCTGTATGCTTCTCCACATCCTGTGACGGAACGAACCAGAATGCGACAACGACGGACACCTTCGAATCCCCTATGAAATCCCAGGCACCACGATTCATCCCGGCTGAAGTGTTGGTCAAGTTCAAGGACGGGATTTCACAGGAAAGGATCGCGTCCATCCTGAAGGATAACGGGATCAAAGTCATCGCTGAAATTCAACGCGGGCGCCTCTATCACGTCAGAATCTTAGACGATCGGTCGGTTGAATCTGCGATCAACCAACTCTCTTCATATCGGGAGGTCGAGTATGCGGAACCCAACTATCAGTACAAATCGCAGAAGTAGTGTGATGAGAATTGCGCGCTATTGCGGCGGGGCTGTCGTAGGAATAGCGACCGTCGGCATCGCATTGTCGGGACTCATGCCGGGAGATCGCTTCGTTCACGCGGAGCAGAAGCAGGCATCCGGCGGAATGGCGTTATCAGGGGGAGCACGTCACCCGGCGCGATATGTACCAGGAGAGGTGCTCGTTAAATTCAGGGATGATGCGTCCTCGTCGGCCATCACGTCCCTGAATGCAAGTGTGAGCACCCAAGAACTCAAAGTGCTATCTGTGACTGGCAAGATGATTCACCAGTACAAACTCAAGGGTGTGTTATCGGTCGACGAAGCGGTCCAGAAGTACCGGAGTAATCCCGCGGTTGAATTTGCCGAACCAAATTATCTCTATTGGCCAAAAACGATTCCCGACGATGCCCAGTTCGGCACGTTATGGGGCCTCCATAACATCGGCCAAGTTGTGAACGGAACAGCAGGAAGGGCAGATGCCGATATCGATGCGCCGGAGGCCTGGGATATCAGCACGGGGAGCCCAAATGTGATTATCGCGGTTATCGATTCAGGCATTGCCTACGACCACCCGGACCTGGCCCCGAACATCTGGACGAATCCTGGAGAAATCCCCGCGAATGGACTCGATGACGATGGAAACGGGCTGGTAGACGATGTACATGGATGGGATTTCTCCATGAACGACAGCGACCCGATGGACCCTGTTGCCCTTACCCCACGGCACGACGAACTCCAACCAGCTGTCAATCCCGGTCACGGTACCCACGTTGCCGGGACGATCGCTGCGAGAGGGAACAATGCCACTGGCGTGACGGGCGTCATGTGGACCGCCAGACTGATGGCTCTGAAAGCAGGGGGAGTGGGTGGTCTACCCTCGTCGGCCATTGTCAGCGCCACCCATTATGCGGTCGCCAAAGGGGCACGTGTCATCAACGCGAGTTTTGGCGGACCTTGTAGCCTTGCTCAATACGATGCAATGAGCGCAGCAAATGCGGCAGGAGTGCTCATTGTCGCAGCGGCAGGAAATGAGCAATCGGATAACGACAACGTACCGAGCTTCCCCGCAAATTTCAGTGCTCCCTCGGTATGTGGCGAGCAACAGAAGGCTGCACTTCCGAACGTGATCGCCGTGGCCGCGACGAATCAGAATGATGAACTGGCGGGCTTTTCTAATTTCGGGTCCACCACGGTTCAGGTGGCGGCGCCAGGAGTCCGCATCAACAGCACAAGGCCAACATCCAATGTAACGAATGTGCTGCTCCACACCTTTGATTCCGACCCGACCGGCCTCGGGTATGTCACTGGGGGAACCAATAATACCTGGGGGTTCACTAATACTGCCTCATTCAGCCCTCCGAATAGTATGACGGACAGCCCCGGAGCCGACTATCTTAACAACACCGATTCCTTCGCAATGGGGCCTCTGTTCAGTACGGCAGGACAACGGGGCTGTCGGTTTGACGGTCGGGTGCTCCTATCGACGGAAGCAGGAGTTGATGGAATGTTGACGGAGTCATCCGGTGATAGTGGAAACAATTGGATTATAGGAGGCTGGTTCAGCGGCTCGTCGGGTGGACAATTCGCTCCATTGACCTTTGGAGATATCCCGGATGGTAAAGCCAACAGGGCGCGATTCCGATTTCGGTTCGTCACGGATGGGAGCGACGTCTCGGACGGGGTCTACTTGGACAATGTCCGTGTCGCCTGTGTCGCTGGTTCTCCTTCGGGCGCGACGGATTATCAATTTCTCCAGGGCACATCGATGGCCACGCCACATGTGGCGGGACTCGCCGGCTTGTTGCTCTCGGTGAATCCCAATCTCACCGTATCCCAAGTCAGGAACGCAATCCTCAATACAGTGGATCGGAAGGCCTCTTTGACTGGAAAGGTGTCGACCGGTGGGCGGATCAATGCCCATGCAGCCTTGGCCAGCATTGTGGCCAGCTTCACGGTCACGGTCAACAAGGCGGGCGCCGGAACCGGCACGGTGACATCCAGTCCATCCGGAATCGACTGTGGAGCGACCTGCAATGGACAGTTCCCACAGGGTCGCACCGTAACCCTTGCCGCCGTACCCAATGCTGGGTCTGTCTTCGCTGGGTGGAGTGGAGATTGTAGCGGACCTAATCCCTGCTCGCTCAGCCAAAATGCAACAGTGACCGCAACCTTCAATACCGCGCCATCCCCGCAGGTTTCTGGTGAGAACGGCGGAGGCTGCACTCTCGTGCCAGGCGCAGCCGGAGATTCGTTGCTGCCTGGCATGCTGTTCATGTCTCTCGTTGTCTTGTTGTGGAGGGGAAGTCGCCGATGAGGCCGAGTTTCGGAACGAGAGGAGTGCGGTCACAGATGATTATCAGGAGCCATTTGCTCAAAAGGACTTGGAAACCTGTGACTTAAGCATCACTCAGACATCGAGCTGCCTATCGATGGTAGGGTAAAGGATTCATTCAGATCGCTGAAGGATCCGCCGGGAGTCGGTCCACCGCTGATCACATAAATCCGCCCTTGCACCACCGCCGATCCGAGACCGTGACGTGCAGTCGGCATCGGTGCCATACGCTGCCAACTATCACGCGCCGGATCATAGGCTTCATTGTCTTGGAATGTTCCCGCTGCCCCTTCGCCGCCGAATACGTAGATCCTTCCTCCGGCGACAGCAGCAGTGATGCCGCTGCGTGCAGTCGGGAGATCGGAGACTCGCGTCCAGCGGTCTGTAGCAGGATCGTACCTTTCCACGACGGCCAGATTCTGAGAATAGTCACCGTTCACGCGTCCGCCGAGTGCATAAATCTTTCCGGCGACGGTTGCGGCAGCGAGATGATCGCGAGGGGTCGGGAGAGAAGCCCCTGTTGTCCAGGTGTTGAGGATGGGATCGTAGACTTCGACCTGCGCGTTATTGGCTTTCCGATCATAGCCGCCGATGGCATAGAGCTTTCCCTCATACTCGGTCACAGACAATGCACCGCGTGCAGTCGGCATCGAGGCACGCTCGGTCCAACGGTCCGTAGCCGGATCATAGGCATATACCGTCGCCACTGGATTCCATACGGTGAAGCCGGATTTCCTGTACCCGCCGATGACGTATAATCGGCGATCTACCACGCCGATCCCGACATGGTGTAGACCAACCGGCATAGGCGCTTTGGAGGCCCATCGGTCGGTTGCGGGATCATAGACTTCGACCGACGGAGTGATCGCAAGATTTAGCACATTGCCCAGGCTGGGCTTTTCAAAGCCGCCGACAACGTAGATCCTCCCGTCAAGCGCCGCAGCCGCCGCCTCCGTTCGCTTCGTTGGTATCGGTGCGGCGGCATGCCATGTTCCCCGATCTGATTCGGGCTGAGCTGAATCGCTGGACCCCGGTACTGCGATCAGGAAGATCCCCAAAAGGATCGGCGTCGCAGATCTTGCAACCAGCAGGACCCACCAGACCGACAATCTCATGAGATGCGACATGCCCTCATTCTATACTTCTTTCACGTCCTGCGGCAGGGTCAGCCGATACCGCCGCGTGTAATCCCAACATGATACTGTCCGGTTTGACCAAGATAGAAATGTCCTCTTCGTTGCTAGACTGCCCGTTCTTAAAAGGAGGACGGGATGGTCGGAGAGGACAGGGTACTCATGAGTGGGAAGGAACTGCGGCGGGTCCATGTGATTCGCCAGGTGCTGGAGAAGCGGATCACGCAGCGGGCAGCCGGGACGCTGTTGGGACTAACGGATCGCCAGATTCGCCGCCTCATGCGACGGGTGCAGGCAGCGGGCGACCAAGGGTTGATCCATCGGGGACGGGGAAAGCCATCCAATCGGCGGATCGCGGAGCCGGTCAAGGCGAAGATGCTGCGGCTGTAGGAGACGCGCTATGGGGATGTTGGACCGACGTTGGCGGCGGAGAAGTTGGGCGAGCGGCACAGCCTCTCAGTCAGCGACGAAACCCTGCGGTGTTGGCTGCGGGCGCGGGGGATTACTCATTTCGCGCGCCGCAAGCGGCCGCATCGCGCGTGGCGGGCGCGCAAGGCCCACGTGGGCGAGTGAGCGTGTAAGATTAACTGTGTAACTGGTTATCATGCCTCTTTTATAGAGGAGGGAGGGGTTGATGACCAAGCCAGAGACGAAAACGGAGGCGTTGTTGGATGACTTGTTACAAGGCTGTGAGTCTCCGGAAGAGATTCTTGGCGAACCTGGATGACTGAAAGGCCTCACGAAACGGTTGGTGGAACGAGCCCTGGCTGCTGAATTGACCACCCATCTTGGGTATGCGCCTCATGCCCGCCTGCCTTCGAAATCAGATAATGCTCGGAATGGCAGTACTCCAAAGACGGTACAGACCGAGCAAGGCCCGATTGACTTGGCGGTGCCGCGCGATCGGGCGGGTACGTTTGAGCCGACCATGGTCAAGAAACGGCAGCGGCGGCGTGAGGGGGTTGATGACAACGTGCTGGCCCTCTATGCCCATGGGCTCACCACGCGGGAACTTCAAGGCCACCTCGAAGAATTATATGGGACGGAGGTGTCGCCGCCACTCATCTCCACCATTACCGATGCGGTCTGAGAGGATGTGCGCCTCTGGCAGAGTCGTCCCCTGGAAACGGTCTATCCGATTCTCTATTTCGATTGTCTCTTTGTGAAATCGCGGCATGACGGAGCCGTCAAACCCAAAGCGGTCTCTGTGGCGCTGGGCGTCACCTGAGCGGGGGAAAAGAACTCTTAGGCCTCTGGGTCAGTGAGACCGAAGGCGCCAAATTCTGGGTAGCGGTCTTTACGGATCTCCAGCAACGAGGGGGCACAGATTGCTTCGTGGCCTGTGTCGATGGGCTGACGGGGTTGCCCGAGGCCTGGGAGACGATCTTCCCGCGTACCCAGGTGCAGCTCTGCATTGTGCATAAAGTCCGACAATCCTTGCGGGATGTGGGGTGGCGGGAGCGGCGTGCCGTGGCCAGAGATCTGCGGGCCATTTATGGAGCGCCGACGGTCACGGAAGCCGAAGCGGCCTTGGACCGCGTTGCCCTGACGTGGGATGCGCACTATCCCACAATCAGCACGAGTTGGCGGCGAGACTGGACGCGGCTCACGGTCTTTTTTGACGATCCTCCAGCCATTCGCAAAGTCCTGTACACCACGAATGCCATTGCATCCCTGAACTATTCGTTACGGAAAACGTTAAAAAAGCGCGGGGCGCTTCCCACGGATGAAGCGATCCTCAAAGTCCTCTCTCTGGGCCTGCAGCGTCTCGCCAAGAACTGGACCGCCCCGATTCCGGAGTGGAAACGGGCGCGCAATCAATTTGCCATGATCTTAGGAGATCGGGTGCCTACCAGTGATTAACCACAATCAGTTACACAGAAAACTTGACACGCCCACGTTTCAAGATCGGTTGATCAAAGAGATGCGGCGAGCTGGGATTGCGACCTTGGAGGACGCGAACCGCTTCTTGGAGCACTATCTGCCGATCTATAACCGACGCTTTGCCGTCCAGCCCGCCCAGGCGGCGGATCTGCATCGACCAGCACCGGCGGTTCGGGAGCTGGCCCGGTGTCTGGGCGTCAAGACCATCCGGTGTCTGCGGAAGGACTTCACCATTGCACATGAGAGACGGCTCTATCAGATTCACGACACGGTCCGGGCCACGCAGGTGCAGGTCGAAGAGCAGCTCGATGGCACGCTACGGCTGACGCACCAGCGGCGCTCGCTTGGTTTCCATGCGATCACGCCGCGGCCCGCGGCCCCTGCCGTGGCAGCTAAGGCGGGGCAGCGCCCTCGGCGCCCGGTCGTGCCGAAGCCAGACCATCCGTGGCGGAAGCGGCTGATGCCGACACGCGGAGCACACGCGGCAGCAGCCGGAACATAAACCCGGACATTTCTACTTTGGGAGAAAGCGGACAGTTCTAAATTGGGTTGACAAGCCGATACCGCCGCGTTGACTCGTCTCTTATCGTTTGCTACTCTCCGCGCGGGTTGGAGAGTCCTGAGGAAAGCAGACCATATGAACATCGCGGATTATCTCGAACAAAAACGGGTTGAGGTCGATCGTTTCTTGGATCAGGTGGCTCCGCCTGCTGTCGTCCCGCCGACGACGCTGCATGACGGTCTGCGCTATAGCCTCATGGCGGGTGGGAAACGGATTCGTCCGATCCTCACGATCGCCGCGGCAGAAGCGATCGGAGCCACGGCCCCCGGCCTCCTGCCGGTGGCTTGCTCCTTGGAACTCATCCATACCTATTCGCTGATCCACGACGATCTCCCGTCGATGGACAACGACGACTTTCGTCGTGGCAAACCGACAAACCACAAAGTATACGGCGAAGCGATGGCGATTCTCGCTGGTGATGCGCTGTTGACGATGGCGTTTGACCTGATCAGCAGGCCGGATCTCATGAAGGGCTGCGATCCGGTCCGGCAAGTCCGTATCATTCAAGAATTGGCCTCCGGTTCCGGTAGTATGGGCATGGTGGGTGGCCAGGTCTTCGACATCCAGGCCGAAAACCAGGATATCGACCTCTCCACCCTTCAGAACATTCACAAGCACAAGACCGGCATGCTGATTCGCGCGGCGGTCCGCATGGGCGCCATTGCCGCCGGGGCAACCGATCGCCAACTCCACGACCTGACCGGCTATGCCGAAGACATCGGCCTGGCCTTTCAGATCGCCGACGACGTACTGAATGTGACCGGCACGAGGGAAGAGCTTGGTAAGAATCCGAACACCGACGCCGAACGAGGGAAGAAAACCTATCCGACGTTCTACGGCGTAGAGGGAGCCAAGAAACTGGCTGATGACTGTGTGGCGCGTGCCATCAACCGGCTTTCATCCTTTGGTCCTCCCGCCGATCCATTACGAGAGATCGCCCGGTATATCACGGCACGAAAAAACTAATCCTGGATGCTTAGCTATGACTCCTGAGTTCCAGAATAAAGTCCCCTATTTCACTCAGGACTCAGCGCCCAGAACTCAGCGCTTCCCCTCCAGACACTCAGCCCTCGGCACCCAGCACTTCTCATGAAAGCATTAGTCACAGGCGCGACCGGATTTGTTGGAGCGGCAGTGGCACGGACCCTCGTGCGAACCGGCCTCGAGGTTCGCGTGTTAGCGCGACCGGATTCCGACCTGCAGAACCTTGACGGTCTTCCGGTTGAACGAGTCGCAGGGGACCTCCGCGATCCCGCATCCCTGCGTAAAGCCACCACCGGCTGCCGCCACCTTTACCACGTTGCAGCGCATTATGCCCTCTGGGCCAAAGATACCTCGATCTTCTATGACATCAACGTAGCCGGCACTAGAAACCTGCTGGAAGCAGCGCGTGACGTCGGTGTGGAACGCACGGTCTATTGCAGCACCATCGGCGCCATCGGCTTACCGCCAGGCGGGGGGCTTGGAACAGAGAACACACCGGTGTCGCTTGAACAGATGGCCGGCCACTACAAGCGCTCGAAGTACCTGGCAGAGCAAGAAGTGCACAAGTTGGCGAAAGAGGGCTTGCCGGTCGTCATCGTGAATCCCAGCGCGCCGGTCGGGGAAGGTGATGTCAAGCCGACACCGACAGGCCAGGTCATTGTTGATTTCATGAAAGGCCGGATGCCGGCCTACATGGAAACAGGCATGAACATCATCGATGTTGATGATGTAGCCACCGGCCATTTGCTCGCGATGGAGAAGGGCCGGCAGGGTGAACGGTATATTCTCGGCTCGAAGAATCTATTGCTTCGTGAAGTGTTTGAGATTCTCAGCAAGCTGACCGGCGTCAAGGCTCCAGCCCTGAAATTACCGAGAGCCGCAGTGCTGCCGCTCGCCTACCTCAATCATTGGTTGGCCGAGCTGACCGGCCGGCCGCCACGCATTCCGCTGGAAGGGGTGAAGATGGCCAAGTACAAGATGCACTACGATTGCTCCAAGGCCGTCCGAGAACTCGGCCTGCCGCAAAATCCCCCCGAAGTCGCCCTGGAGAAAGCCGTGCGGTGGTTTCGCGACCATAAGTACGCATGAGGAAAATTCAGGGCCCGGTTGTGAACCATGAATGTTTCGCTCATCTGAACCCGCACAATCCAACACGTGATGGAAGTCTTCGATCTCTTTGTTAAGACGATTATCTTCCGCCCCTATGTCTTTATTTTCCTTGCCGCGTTCCTCTTCTCCGCCGTCAAACTGATCGGCTGGCCGCGCACCTGGCGTTTCTGGCTGATCAGCTGGGCGACGGCGTTCGCCTGTGAGTTCTCGTCTACCAGAACAGGTATCCCTTTCGGCTGGTATTTCTACAACGGCTCGACGGTGGGCCAGGAGCTCTATTTCTCAAACGTTCCGTTCATGGATTCCATTTCCTTTAGCTTCCTGCTGTTTGCTTCCTACTGCGTGGCGATGGGGCTCCTGCTGCCGTTTGATTCCTCTCCGAGCGTCGAATGTACTCCTCGCAAAGAGGTGCGATTCGATGTGGAGACCCGCACGAGTTGGGCTGTCTACGCGCTGACTGCATTCTTGTTCGCCTTTGTCGACATGGTGATCGACCCAGTTGCCCTGCGTGGTGACCGTTGGTTCTTGGGCAAGATCTACTACTATCCCGACCCGGGCTGGCATTTTGGCGTCCCTTTCGCAAACTACATAGGCTGGGCTGTGGTCGGACTGATTTCGCTGGCCGTCTATTTTCCGCTGGACAGACGGCTGCCTTCCTTATCGCCACTTCAACCGATCACCCGGAGGCTCTTACTCGGTATCGGCCTGTACTATGGAGTCCTGGCATTCAACCTTGGCGTGACGTTCTGGATCGGTGAATTTGTCATGGGGATGAGCGGTGTACTGATGCATCTACCTATCTTGATCATCTTGACCATTCGGCTCACTCGAAAAAATTGATGCTCTCCGCTCGATGAAGTGGTGGTATTCGCCTTGAGGAATTTGTATAGTGAGTGCAAGAGGTTTTTCATATGCTCAAGATCGTATTGTCACTCTTGGCGACAGTTGGTGTCCTGATGCTGAGTGGAACGCTCTGGCTGGGATATGGGCTCTATGCGAGCGGCTTCAGCGCCAGGGTTGAACCGCATCCGCTTGAAGTAGCCATGGTACGCCAGTTTCGTCGTTTTGCCATTCCAAAGGCGATCGGCAATCTGCCCAATCCTGTTCCCATGAGCCCAGCCGTTTTGCTTGAAGGACTTGATCATTTTGCCGACCATTGCGCCGGTTGCCATGCCAATAACGGCAGTGGGGAGACTCAGATCGGTAAAGACGTGTATCCAAGAGTACCGGACCTGCGCCACGAAGAGATTCAATCGATGTCCGACGGCGAACTGTTCTTTATCATTCGCAACGGCATCCGCTTCACCGCGATGCCCGCCTGGGCGGAAGGCGACATCAATAAGGATAAAGGAAGCTGGAAGTTGGTGCATTTCATACGTCATTTGCCCCACCTGACCCATGAGGAACTGGAGCGTATGGAGTCGTTGAACCCCAAGCCTCCTCACGAAGGCGCCGAGCACCATCATCACTAGTTGTCGACATGTTAAAGAACCATGACGACCTCGTAAGAAGTTGCTTGATCCTGCTGGTAGCCTGTCTGTTGCCTACCATCGTCCTGGCCGTCGAGACAGACGTTCATGTGTTAGGCACCGTGACGGCCATTGACGCGACCCACATCGAGGTCAAAACAACCAAGGGTCCGGTCGTCTCAGTCCTGCTCAACAAGCAGGTGAAATTCAAGAACAAGAACGATGTCAAATCGATCGATCCACCTGCTGTAGGCGACCGTGTTATCATTGAGGCGACCAAAGACGAGAAGACCAAGAAGGCATCCGCAACAGTGGTTCATTATTCACCCATAAAGACTGCCTCACCACCTCCACCTCGGTAGCCGATGCCGACGATTCGCTTTGAGAGGGCCGTGCATGAGTCACCGTTCCACGGAGGAGCGCGCCATGCTCTCGTCCGCATCCTCATCACGGGAATTGCGGTATTCTTGGCGATCTCGATTGTCCCGGGCTTGGATGCAGACAACCTGATGGCCGGCATCGCAGCGGTCTTGGTCCTTACCTTCCTCAACGTAATCCTTCGGCCTATCCTCTTTCTGCTTACCCTGCCCTTGATCGTCTTTACGCTCGGACTTTTCCTCGTGGTCTTGAACGCGCTGCTGTTGGAGTTCACGGCGTTCCTGGTGAAAGGGTTCACAGTCTCAGGATTCTGGCCCGCCGTCGGCGGCGCGCTGATCATCAGCCTGGTCACGACCGTCCTCAACAGCTGGATCGTCGACCGCCGCACCCTCACGGAAATTCCGGACGAACCACGTCGTCCCCCAAAAATCATCAATCCGGATTAAAGCATCAAGCAGGCTGCGGAAAAGCTCCATTTGGAGCGCGCAGTTTGCACCTGATGGCAAGACGGTGGTCACGGGGAGCCTGGACAAAACCGCACGCCTGTGGGATACGGCGAGCGGGAAGGAGCTCCACGTGCTGCGCGGGCATGAGGGCGTGGTCTGGAGCGCGCAGTTTGCCTCCGATGGGAAGACCGTGGTGACGGCGAGCTTCGATAAGACGGCGCGGCTGTGGCGTTGCATCATGTGTCGCCCGGTAGATGAACTCGCGGTGGAGTTGCGGAAAGCCATTGGGCGTGAGCTGACCGACGAGGAACGTCTTCGATTTGGTGTCCCGGAAACGACCGTGTCTACGAAGTGGTAGCCTCAGCAACTCTTCTGACAGCCTGCGGAGAATCCTTCGATTCCACCTTCGAGAGCCTCAGGACGAACGGAGCGGTCAGACATACAGAAATTACGTCAGGCATGACTATTGACTTATTGCCGACGGACCAGTGCCCTTGTTGGAGCGAGAACCAGAAAGAGGGACCAGCCGGAAGGCTTTGCCTATAGACGTTTGTCTGAACAGGTGTGTGTCTGGTTCGCTGCGCGAGCAATCAGTTGTCGCGGCAACATTGCCGTGCTTTACGTTGCTGTGATAAAGTAAAGCACGAGCACAAGAGGTGTACGATGGCTGTTCAGAAGCTCAGTAGTAAAAATCAAATTGTCATCCCGAAAGAAGCTCGCCAAGCGATGGGCGTGAAGGGGGGGGATGAATTGCTGGTGGTCGTCAAGGACGACCTGACGCTGATCATGCCGAAGCCGAAACGGTATGCCAAGGTCTTGCAGGGGCTTGCCAAGGGGACCTATCCCACCGATTACCTGAAGCGAGAGCGACGATCGTGGTAGGGACGCCCTTGTCCCAAGGTTTTCCCACCCAACGCCAACGCATCGGTCTTGACACCAATGTCTTTATCTATTTCCTGGAAGGCCATCCACGGTATGGGGTTTGGTGTGCAACTCTGTTCGATCTCATTGAACGGGGGCAGAATCCAGCGGTCACGTCGACCGTTACCCTTCTGGAGCTCTTGGTTCAGCCGTATCGTGATCAGAAGGAGGAATTGACTCAAAAGATTTTTGCTCTGAGCACCACCTATCCAACGCTCGAGTGGGTCTCACTGACGATGAATCTGGCTGATCGAGCTGCTGAGTTGCGCGCCCGCTACCGCCTCAGCACGCCGGATGCTATACAGCTCGCAACGGCCATCGGCCATAAAGCCGTTCGTTTTTACGGGAATGATCGCGGATTGCGGCGAGTCAAAGAGATTGAGTGCCTCATCGTGGATGACCTGGTCTAGCAGGCTTCTGAAAAACTCGATTTGCGTGATTCGACATGCTCAGCACGAACGACAAACTTCAGCGAATTCAATGGTCGTTCTGTTCATCCTTCGAGAGCCTCGGGACGAACGGAGCGATTATGTGCTCCGGTTCTGAGACTGTAGCTATTCGCCGATGTTCCGGCTACAATGCACCCGCCCGCACGAGATCGTATGACGAGTTCGATTCCTCAAATAACGCAGGCCCCTGAAACGCTCCTTCAACGGACGTTGAATAGCGCGTTGAACGACATCGGGACGGATGCCGCCTTGGCGGCCATCTTTCATCAAGAAAACGGGCCGCTCGTCGAACATGCGTCGCGGGGGTTCACACCGAGAGATGTCCAAGCCATTCTTCGTACCCTCTCGACGCAACGCGCCGCTGCCTTGACCCCGCCTGTCCAAGATCAGGATGGTGGGCGCGCCATCCGCCTGCGGTTGATCACTCCCGGGGCAAAATCCCTGCTGGTCGTCCCGCTTCGCCACTTCAATAGCGTCTATGGTTGCCTGGTCATCGGACGGAAAGAGGCCGCGGCCTTCTCCAAGAAGGACAAATTCCACTTGGAACAGATGTGCGACGACATGACCAAGGCGTTGGACCGCGAAGGACTCTTCAATAGCAACGTGGTGTTGAGTCGTGCTTACGTCACTCAGGAACCGGGATCGCCTCAGCAAGTCGGAGCGGACCTGTTTCCTCCGATGACCAAACATTTTTCACCTGAGCTGCAAGAAAAGATCGAGGAGGTCTTGGCCGAGGCTCACCAATACGTGACCTATGACCGAGCCTGGGCTTGCTACTATGATCCGCTGGCCGGAAATGTCGAGGTGTTGGGAATCACCGGCGACGTGAAGGCGGACCCAAAGGACGCCAAGAAGGAGTTAAAACCAGGACAGCGCCTGACGCTCGACGGTTCGGCGGCGGGATGGGCCATCCGCCATCGCAAGCCTCGTGTGGATCACGATCTGGCTTCAACCCAGGGCCGCTTTCTCGATCATAAACATCTCTTCAAGGACCTGTTTCAGTCGTCGCTTGTCATTCCCTTCTTCGTCAAAGGTCAGGTCGGCGGGACGCTTACCTTGGGGTCGAAAGACCAACAACGGTATCAGACCACCGATGCCAGGACGCTGGAGCCCATTATCCTCAAACTTTCGGAGGTCTTGCAGGCACCAGCGCCGCAGCCTGTCGCTCCTTCCCCGGCGACCGACGTCGGAACCACCGGCAACCGGCTGCCCGTGGCCGTCCCGTCCGAACCCATTATTCGAAAACAAGAGCGCCAGGCAGCGATCGGCGAGTTCAGCGCCTTCTTGGCAACTGAAGTCCGTGAACCGCTCGCGTCCATCAGATCGCAACTCGAGGAAGTAACCGGTGAAGGAATTCTCGACTTCGATCCTCAGACACGCGTCGAGAATGCGATGCGCGACTTGATCCGCATCGAAGCGATTCTGAACGAGATCCTCGACTATGCGAAGCCGCTGGAACTCAGCCGTCATCTATGCCGTATTCCGGAGGTGCTCGAGAGCGCCCTCGTGGTGGTCGGAACCGATCTGGAAGCGACCCGTATTCAAGTCACCAAAGACTACGCGAATGTCATCGCGCCAGTGCGCGGCGATGAGGCCAAGCTCCAACAGGCGTTCTTGAGCATATTCCGGAACGCGTGCGAGGCTATGTCGCCCGGCGGCCATCTCCATATCCAAGTCACACAACATCGTGCCGGACGAGGGCTCGAGGTTCAGATCCTCATTCAAAACGACGGAGTCCCCATCCCGGAGGAAATCGTCGACAAAGTCTTCGAGCCATTTTTCACCACCAAGCGCTCGGGAACCGGACTGGGTCTCTCCAGCGTCAAGAAAATCGTCGAGGAGCACGGAGGAGCCATTGCAATCGGCAGCGCTCCAGGTGAAGGCACGACCGTCACCATTCGTCTGCATGGTGTGAGTCGCGGACCGGCGTTTCGGCATCGTGGCCGTGGCCGGCGCCCCCCACGGCGACCGAACTGACAGGTCCGCCTTTATCTTATCCTCTCCCCGCAAATGGTCTGTTACTCGTCCTGACAGGACAGGAATCAAGAGACAAGGCCCGCCTGTCTTGCCCGTTTGACAGGGCGCTCCACCCTCGCTATGATTCAGGCCTCAGCTGTAGTCATTCAAATGAAATGCTTGGAACACATGATTGTCATCCATCGTCATAGCTGAAAAGGGAGAATGCGTATGAAAATGCTTACCGGTGCGGTCGCGACAATCTCCTCGATCCTGCTTGCATGTTCGGTGGCGTCGGCCAATCCGGCCCTGCTGCCCAAACATGACGGCTACCCCATGAAGAACGACGGCAGTCCCGTGAACGGCCAGGCAACGGCCAACGACCCGGGCCAAAAGGACGCGCACGGAGCGTCCACGCTGTTGAAATCGGCGGAGTCGGTCCAGAACGCCGAACAGAAACTGGTAAAGACCGACAATGCGAGAATCACGGGAGAGCAGGGTGCCGGAAGGCTTCCAAACGTCGATGGGCCTCAGGTCCAAATTGCTCCGCCTGTAACCTCCGCAACCAAGATTACCGGCGATCGCCAGATCGACTAGCCTCTTCCATTAAGAAGAAGGGGGAAATCTTTCCAAGGTTTCCCCCGATCAGCCGTTTGTTTGCCTATCCGACAAAGAGCATCTCTTAGCCATCCTCGCACAATCGAAACCGCCAGGGTTTTTTCGCCCATATCCCTGCATACGCAACGCCGATTCTCGGGAATGTGCCGACCTGCTTGTTGGGAATCCGTGCGCCTCGATCTTCGAACCAGAGGGATCGTCCATGTGTCATGTCGAGTCGATTCAAGGACCGATCGATCTCCAATGCACGGCAGAGCTTTCCTGGCCCGTCGATCAACTCGCCTTCAACTTCAACCGCTCGAATGAGTACCGCTGCAGGAAACTCCATCCGCTCCGTCACCACATTCAACATGTAGTACATCCCATAAATGAGATAGACATACGCCATTCCTGGAGGACCGAACAGCACGTCCGTCCTTGCGGTCCTACCTTTCGAGGCATGGCAAGCCTTGTCCTCGGGACCGACATAGGCTTCCACCTCTATCACTTTTCCTGCGACCGTCCCCTTCCCGTTCTCACGCACCAGGTACTTGCCGATCAGCGACCGAGCCACCATCAGGGTGGGACGATTGAAAAAGGCACGCGTGAGGGGCTTTGACATCACCATGCTCAAGGAGTGATGAATAGCAACTGCTGGGATCGCAAACTTACAATTCAGCCATTGACCATTGAGCATAAACCATTCGGCAGGTCAAAAGTACCATGCCAGCCCTCCCATCACCGTCCGCGGATTCCCGGGCACGAAATGAATGTCCATCACCCCGGCCGGCTCGTTCTTCAGTCTTGATTCAAACGCAAAGATCGCTTGTTCCCAGTGGGTATCGAACAGATTCTGTATGAAATAAAATGCTTCCAATCGGCCATGGGGCAACCGAATCGGCAACCGATAGCGCTGTGTCCAATCGAAGACGATCCACGAGGGCGATTTGATGCTCTGATCTTCGATGAGCGGCCTGACTCCGAGATACGTAGCCTGGAACTGTGACGTCAGCCCTAGCGGCCATGTCAGGATTGCGGCCCCATAGGCGGTGTATTCCGGCGCCAGAGGAATCGCGTCCCCGTTACGGAACTTGGCGTCTGTCCAGGTGAAGCTCCCATTGACATACAGCGGGCCCCAGACTTGGCCGCGCGCGGCGACTTCAAAGCCCTGTCGTCGACTCGGCCCGCGAATTTCAGTTGTGCCCTCATCCCCGACAAACACGAGTTCGGACTGGAGGTCAATTCGCCAAGCCGTGGCGGTCAATTCGAGTCCCTCTGGTCCCCAAGGCTTGGATCGGACACCGACCTCATAGTTCACTGAACGGGCAAGCGGTGAACTCCCCACCTGTACGGCGGAGCGCGCATCGTTACTGTGAAATCCTTCTCCATAGTTGACGAAGAATTCCGTCTTCACCCATGGCCCGAGAATCATGTTCATTTTCGGAAGGAGGATCCCCGAGCTTGTGTTTCCACCCGGTTGCTCCGCGCAAGCGGCACAGAGGTTCTTTACATCGAAGGTAAATATTTCCCAGCGCAAGCCGCCCGCCAGCCGCATCCAGGAGATCGGCTGGGCCTCGGCCTTGACGAACGGCGCATAGGACACCTCGAAGACGTCGCTGTCCGTCGTCGTGCCGGTCGGGGTCCTCTTCGTTTGCGTGCCCAACTTGGTGTGGATGTCATCCACTCTCGTTTGAAATCCGACCGTCCCAATGACTGGGATTCCCAGAATCTCTCCTCGTTGTTTGTAGCCGAGGTCGCCGCCATAGATGCCACGGCGATCGTATTGCGCAATCCCGTCACCGTTAACGGGATTGTTGAGAAAGAACGTAAAATTCGTAAAGAGATCCAGCCGGTAATACTGCCCGTAGGCGTTCGCAAAGAATTGCCCGCCCGTCGTCGTGTCGTAATGGTAGTTCAATCGAACCGTGCCTCGGAGCGTGTTGCCGCCCTCGGACGGATCGATGGAGCCGAACCGATCGATCAGTCCTTCATAGACTGCCCGTTGAGGAATCTCCCCGGAGGCATTCCACTTCGAATACTGAAACGACGTCGTCAGGCTGATTTCATCGCGCCCGGTGAAGTTACTGGTGATTTTCCCGAGCACATTGGTGCGAAAGTAGTTGTTGTCGTTTATGAACGGGCCGTTCGTGTCGTAGATTTCCCCGGCGAACAACGTGCGGATTCTGTCTTTCGTCGGCGAGAACATCAACAGATACCGCTGCGTGTCGAACTCCCCACCCATCGCTTGCGCGATGCCTTCTTTAACGACTTGTCTGGTCTTGAAATTGATCGCCCCTGCCACATCAAAATCGCCGATCTCCGGGAGATAGGCGCCTTTGGTGGCCTCGACACCTTCAATGGTTTCAGGAATGATGAAATTCAGGTCGGCATACCCCTGCCCATGCGCGTGTGTCCGGAGGTTGATCG
The DNA here is from genome assembly GCA_029194725.1 of Nitrospira sp. Lineage (GTDB taxonomy): Bacteria > Nitrospirota > Nitrospiria > Nitrospirales > Nitrospiraceae > Nitrospira_D. Next base: position 29,184 of record JARFXQ010000021.1, read on the forward strand.
GCATGCCGTCCGTGAAGAAGGCGACATCCGTTCCATGGTCGGCGTCGAATCCGCGGAGAAAGTACTGGTCCGCCTTTCCCGCCCCGCCGGAATGCTCAACCGCCACCATACCGGGGATCAAGCGAAGAATTTGGGCCGGTCTCCCTTGAGGTTGCAGCACGATCTCTTTGTCGGGAATGAACTGTTGAGAGGAAGCAGCCACCGGTTTTTCACCGATGACCGCAACTTCCGGCACTTCCAATTCTGGCTCCTCAGGGTCGTGAGCTTGGGCCGTTTCCCAAACGCTCAGGACCGCGGCAAACGCAAGCACGAACGTCATTGCGCGTATCATGTCCACGATTCCTTATCACGGATTCTGTGGACGGATGAGACGCCCACGATAATCTCTCGACAGCCGACTCATCGACCGGCGTAGACCCTCGTGGTCTCGCAACTCAGAACAATGTGGGAATGCCGTTATGCTTGGCAGGTCGCTTGTACAGCAACACGAACGCGTGCGAGGCACTCGTCGATCAACCGATCCATCGTGTGGCCTTCAGTCCCAACGATTTCCACCTGGACTCGATTCAGCGGTAACAACACCTTCTTAGCCTTGGACGCCAAAACCGCAGTCACGATTTCCGGGGTGATCTCTCCTAACATGGTCCCCGGCATCACCACATTGAGTGTTCCCAGTATCACGTCGGCGGCCGGGACGGTCTCGGCAATCGCCGTGGCTCCTATCGCCACACGGGTAGCTCCGGCTTGTCTCATAGCCTCAGCCGCCACCTCGTTCGTCCCTAATCCGATGACGTCACACCTACTACCCATATGCGAAACGAGTCCCGCCACCAGACGACTGCCCATTCCACCACCACGCCCATCGATGACACAGATGTTTTGTTTCACGATGACACCAGGTCCCTTCGTCATGACGATGCCGTCGTACCGCCTTCCCATAAAGGACTCAACAGGTCGCTTCATCGAGCCAGCGTATAGACCACCGGCACGGTGACGGCAATTTGAGCCCGTCCTAATTCCTGATGCAGTTTTAATGGGCTCGCATCACGCATGGTTTGCATTGCAGCTGCATCCAATTCCTCATGGCCTGAGCTTCTCTGTACCACTACTTCAGTCAACTGCCCGTCTGCGCGAATCACCGCGCGCAACAGCACCTTGCCCTCCAACCCATTCGCGCGGGCCGTTACCGGATAGCGTTTTAATTCCGCCATCCGCTTGCTGACCGACTCAATCAACCAACCATAGTCGGCTCGGCCAGCAGGCGCTTGCCGAACTGCTCCGGGCAGAGGCTGAGGTGGCTCAGGGAAAGCTTGAGAAATCACTGATTCTTGGGGGAGAGCAGCCGTCTGCACCGATTCTGTCGGCCCAGCGGGAGGTTCCTTGTTGATGTCCATGGGTACCTGTGGAACTGATGCGCTGGAATCGACGCGGCTGGGCGGCTCCTCAGGTACCATGGATTGGGCTATAGGATTGGACACAGGGGCGACCTGCTGCCCCTCCTCGCTTCTGGTGACGTCCTTGACTGGAGTCGCATCCATCTGGGCGACAGCTTCTTGATGCTGCTGGACCGGAGCCGGCGGCGTCTGAGCCGGCGACCGCTCCATGACCGATGTCGTCTCAACGAGTCGGTGCTGTCTTTCGGTGAGACTAGAATTCGGTTTCCTGGTCTGCAGGACCTGAGCAGTCTTGGTCACTGGCTGTTTTGACTGGACCACGGCTTGCGGCGCTGGTTTAGGCAACCCTTCAGCCTGAGCTCCCGGTTCGACAGACTGCACTTGGACCATCTCAACCAACGATACGTTCCATTGAAAGATGTCCTCTACCGGCAGCGATTTCATCTGGAATACCAACAGCATCGCGAGGATCACCGCAATTCCATGGAGGGTGACCGATATCGCCCAGGCTTGAACGAACAGCCGATATTCGAGCGGCACAATCACCTCATCACCGCCCCAGTCTGAGTTATCACTGCTGGACGACATCGACTCGTTGTTCCACAAGCCCAGTTCATCAGCTGAGCCCCTTGCCCGTTGTTGTCGTCGTGAGCTTGCCGTGTTTGACGCCCTTCACGCTCACCAACGCGTCGGCCACCTTGCGAATTTCAGAACCCTTACCCTTCACGACCAACACTTCAAGGCAATGATCGTGATCGAGGTGCACATGCATGCCGGACAATATTTGCCCATGGTAGTCATGCTGAATGTCGGTCAACTTGCTTGTCAGGTCCCGCACATGATGGTCATACACGAAGGTGATCGTGCCGACCGTTTCCTTATTCTCATCCCACTCTTGGCCGACCAAGTTGTTCCGGATCAGATCGCGCAGCGCTTCCGATCGGTTGGTGTATTTCCGCCGTTCGATATGTCGATCAAAAGCGTCCAACAGGTGATGGTCGAGCGAGACGCCGAAACGCACTAATTTTTTCACCGACTTCCTCCCGCTTGAGGGTGGCACGAATTTGAACTTCATAGCACTGACGATGTAAAAGGTCAATCGCCTCTATTCGATTCAACATGTACTACGGAGGCTGATCGGGAATGGATTTGCGACCGAGCGGAGATCCCTGTCGGACGACCTATGGCAACATCTCGTTCTGTGGAGAGGAAATCACGAGCAGCAGACATCCTTCGTCCGTCGACGTATCATGGTGCAGGGTCCCGGCTTCGGCGCGATGATAGTCCCCTACCGTCATCTCACGACCGGCGATGGAGCATCCGCCTTCCAACACATAGAGCTCCTCCACCTCGGTATGACGATGCGGGGCATAGCTGGTGCCTGGTGCAAAACGGAGGACGGTGGTGGCCCTTCGGGAAGTCGGATCGAAGGACAGCAACTTCGCCATCACTCCTGGAGCGATTCCCCGCCAGGTTCCCTCCGAGGCCCTGATGAAGGTGAGCCCTTTTGTCGGTTGTTGAAACGCGATCTTGGCTTTCCAATACCTCACCCGTTCAGAGGTCACGAAGCGAATGACACAAGTCCGTATGAAGTTTGAACCGGCTGCCCAAGAAGATCGTAGCCACGAGAACAGGAGACCGGAGTCTTGAGGGGGGCGTATCCTACTCTCATCCAATCTCCCATCGCCTGTTGAAACAGGTGTTTCCTTCTGGACATGCATCGACTCTTCGAGTACAAGCCGGACATCCGAATGTCTTTCGATGCGGGACATGAGCCGGTCGCGTAGGGAATCCGGCGGCCTTACAGGAGCGGAACCGAGGGCCAGTGTATTGGCGGTTAACTCAAACTGTTCGACTTCCTGAGCAGCTTCCATCGCAATCCGGCCGATAAGCCGTTCGCGGAGGCGCGACGGAGGTGTAACCGGAGTCACAGCATCAGCCAAGGCGTCGGTGGTCGCGCGATAGGCCCTCACCGCTTCTCTCAAGAGATCCGACTCTCCTTGGAGTCTGACCATAAAGACCTGACGATCCTCAGGATCCAAAACCCCGAGGGCATGGAGCATGGCCCGCTCTTCCAATTCTTCCGGCAACTTCTCAGTCACAACGCTAAACCATCCTCATAGGGCGCGAGCGCTTCGCGCAATTTCATCATACCCAATCTGATTCTCGTCTTCACCGTACCGAGAGGCAGCTGCAGCTTTTCCGCGATTTCACTTTGACTTAAGCCATAGAAATAGGCGAGTGCGATCGCTTGCCGCTGCTCTGCCGTCAATGCCGCCAACGCCCGTTGTACATACCGCCGGCGCTCTTCGCCTTCGACCTCCTGTTCCGGGGTGTCGTCGCCGCTGACAAATAGTTCGACGGTATCCAACGATTCGATGCGTCCATGTTCGGCCGCTCCGGCGCGAAACCGGTCGATCGCTCTTGTACGGGCTAAGGTCATCAACCAAGCAGCCGGCGCCCCACGTGTTTCGTCATAGGTATGGGCCTGGCGCCACACTTGGGTGTAAACATCCAAGGTAACTTCTTCGGCGGCTTCACGATTATTGAGAATCTTATAGATAAATCCGAATACCTGGGGACTGGTCCGATCGTAGAATGTGGCGAGGGCGGCCTGATCGCCCTGCGCGGTCCGTGCAATCAGGTGCGCCCATTCTTGGTCTTGTGCCGGCTTCGTCGCTTCCCCTGACATGACCAACATACCAGTCCCCCCATTAGCTGATACGAGAACATGGGGAGATTAGATTTGCTGAATTGAGCCGTTTTGTGCCCTGTCTCTCGAAGGGACTCGACTATAACAGCAGCCGATAGACCCCGCAAGCAGACCTTCCTGGCGAAGAAATCCAAATGACATCGTGTCTCGTAGTGGAGAACAGACCGCCGGCAGGTCCTGATTCAGAAGATGACTTTCTACCACGACCAGTAACCGTGAGAGGAGAGCAAGGTTATGAAACCACCCATGTTCCGGCTTCTCGGCGTCCTCTGCGCCGTTGGACTCTTGTTCGGTTGCAGTGGGAACGACAACGTGCCGGTCATCATGCCAAGCGGACCGACTGCAGCCGTGGACGATCAACGCCTTCCGCAATCGGATGCGCTGACGTCAGAGGAAGCGGCACTGATCAGCCAAGCAGAATCCGAACCACTTCCGGCTCTACTGCCGGACCTGTAATCCAGCCCGCTCATCAAGGAGAGCTGTTCATAAGGAGGACACCATGTTTGCTCGAATTCGATCACTTATCCTGACAATGCTGACAGTCTGTATGGCGGCGCCGGTCTTTGCGGCCAGCCATCGGGAAGCTCCGTTGATCGCGAATGATCCGACAGCGGATATTACCGACTTCTATTTCTTCCGTAGCTGGGAGAATTCCGACAAGGCGATCCTGATCATGAACGTGATTCCTGGTCAGGAACCGGGATCGGGTCCCAACTACTTCAACTTCGCGGACGACGTCCTGTACGAAATTCATGTCGACAACAATAAGGACAACATCGCGTCCAACATCGTCTATCAGATCCGCTTCAAGACGGAGATCCGCCAGCCAGGAAACGTGTTCCCATTAGCCTATGTCGCGTTGCCGCCCATCACAGCCCTCACCGGTGGAGGATCGGAAGGGTTGCTCGTACGGCAGAGCTATACCGTCACGGAACAGCGCTATGGGCAACGGCCGCGCGACCTCGGTACCGGTCCCATGTTTGCCGTGCCGTCGAACGTCGGTCCACGCACCACGCCGAACTATGAACAGCTGGCTGCCAAGGGAGTTTTCCCGCTGAAAAACGGCGGGAGAGTCTTCGCGGGACAGCGGGATGAGACCTTCTACATCGACTTGGGAGGAACGTTCGACACGTTGAATCTCCACATCTCACCGATTCTTTCCGATGCGGACGATGCCAACGATGCGATCATCGTCGGAGCGCCTGGCTCCGGTAACGCCGACACCTTCAGCGGTTTCAACGTCAATACGATCGCGCTGGAGATTCCCATCAGCGAGCTCATCGGGCCAAAAGGCAATAAGCTGCTCGGCGCCTATGCGACCACAAGTCGACCGAAAGTCAGCGTCATCAAGAAAGACGGCGATCGTCAGAACAGCGCCCGCTTCGTCCAAGTGGCGCGTATGGGCAATCCCCTCGTCAACGAGTTGATCATCGCGACCAACATGAAAGACAGGTGGAACGCTACGGATGCGGAAGATGAGAATGAGTTCGTCTCGTTCTACTGCAACTCGGCGCTTGCGACGGCGCTCAATGCAGTGTTCGGCACCGGATTCCCGGCAATGAATCGGGAGGATCTCGTGAACGCCTTGCTTCGATATGCGCCGGGACCGCCGGTATGCGGATCCGGCAAAACTAATGAGGCGCTGGCCGAGCTCCTGCGAGTGGATCTAGATGCCCCCGCAACTCCGGCTGTCGGCCAGAAACGACTGGGGCCTCTCGCCCACGACACGAGCGGTAATGCGACGCCGGACAGAGCCGGCTGGCCGAACGGCCGGAGGCCGAACGACGATGTCACAGATGTGGCATTGCGCGTCGTGGCCGGAATCCTGATCAATCCTGTACCGAACCTGGGAGACGGCGTGAATTTCAACGTCGGTTCAGTCGGCACCAACAAGACGGCGAACGGGATTGCAACCATGTTTCCATTCCTTCCGACGCCGTTCGACGGACGCGACCGTAGGCATATCGATCCGGGAGAGTCGTTCTAGTCATCGCCAAGCGGGTGCCGCGTACCAACGCGGCACCCGCGCCATCAGTGGGTACCAATATGAATCCCGAACGCGACAACACAACAGTGACGGACGGAAGTGACAAGTCATTGGACTGAGACAAATCGCCATGCATGTTCCCAGCACGAGGGTTGCCCAATGATTCGACCCCGACCGTTCATGATGCTTATCCTGCTTGGATGGTTCACTTTGAGCCAAGTCGGCGCCCTGTGCTCAGAACCCTACCGGCCGACGGATGATGCACAGGTCCTCGAGCGACTTACCTTCAAAGCGTCCGATCCCGTCGCGCGCGAGATCGAGATCCTACGCGCCAATGTGCGACGTAACTCCCGCAATCTTGACTCGGCCGTACGACTGGCCACTCTCTACATCGAACAAGGTCGATCGGAAGGCGATCCTCGTTTCCTTGGACAAGCACAGGCGGTCCTTACCCCTTGGTTGAACGAGCCGACGCCTCCGCCTGCCGCACTCCTATTACGCGCAACGATCGGACAGAACGTGCACGAGTTCAATGAGGCCCTAGCCGACCTCGACCAGGTATTGGCGGTCCAACCGACCAATGCCCAGGCTTGGCTCACAAAAGCATCCGTTCTTCAGGTACAAGCTCGGTACGACGAGGCACGGCGGGCCTGCCGGCGACTCACACGCTTGGCTGCGTCTCATGTGCTGCTCGGATGCTTGGGCGATATCGCCGGCGTGACTGGTCAATCCTCGAAAACCCTGGAGCTGCTCCGGCAAGTCTTGGCTGAGTCGAGTCTCTCAGGGCGCGAGCGAATCTGGATTGCGACCATCCTAGGTGAAACAGCCGTCCGCACTGGAGCAATACGAGATGCTGAAGAGTACTTCTCTGAGGCTTTCAAGGTCGGGATCAAGGATCAATACTTGCTCGGCGTCTATGGGGATTTTCTCTTGGATCAAGGCCGCTATCCGGATGTCCTCTCGCTTCTCCATTATGAGACGAGAGCCGATGGACTGCTCTTGCGCCTAGCGCTCGCGGAGCAGGCGTTGAATCTGTCCACGTTCCACAACCACCTAGCCGAATTGGCATCCCGCTTTGCTGCATCTCGGGAACGAGGAACGACCGTCCATATCAGAGAAGAGGCACGGTTCACATTGACGTTGCTGCGCGATGCCGGACGGGCGTTGCCGTTAGCCCAGACCAATTGGAGCGTCCAGCGAGAACCGGCGGACGCCAGAATTCTTTTAGAATGCGCGCTCGCGGCCAAGAACCGAGCGGCGGCCCAGCCGGTGATCGATTGGCTCAACGCCAACCATGTGGAAGACTTTCGACTGCGACAACTTACGAAACAGATTCAGGACACCACGTTCTAATGCGTCCCCTGCTCGTTATCGCCTGGCTCCTGTTCAGCCTTCCGGCTTGGGCTCACAAGCCTAGTGACAGCTATCTCTCCCTGTTTATGCAGAATGACCACGTTGAGGGACAGTGGGACATCGCCTTACGCGATCTCGACAATGCGATCGGATTGGATGGGGATTGTAACGGCCAACTCACGTGGGGTGAAGTTCGCAGCAAGCATGTCGCAATCGGCTCCTACGCCTTCTCCCGTCTCACCTTATCAGCGGGTACACACACTTGTAAGATTCAAATGCTGGAGCAACTCATCGACCATCACACAGACGGAGCCTACTCGGTCCTGCGCTTCCGCGCCGATTGCGGCGGACTCGTCGATCGACTCCACGCCGACTACCGATTGCTATTTGATATCGACGCACAACATAGGGGCCTCTTGCGTTTGACCCAAGGAGGACAAACCAGCGCCGCCATTTTCAGCCGGGAATCCCCGGCCCAGGAATTCTCGATCGCCGAACGGTCACGTTGGAACGAGAGCATCCAATTCATTCGCGAGGGCATCTGGCACATCTGGCTGGGGTTCGACCATGTTCTATTCTTGCTTGCCCTCTTGCTTCCGGCGGTTCTACTCCGAGTCGATGGCCATTGGCAAGCGGCGGGTGAATTTTCATCGGTGTGGTGGAACGTCGTCAGCATCGTCACGGCTTTTACTGTGGCCCATTCTCTCACATTAAGTCTGGCCGCCCTGGATATCGTCCGGCTACCGTCTCGATGGATAGAATCAACCATCGCCGCCTCGGTGGTACTTGCGGGGCTTGGCAATTTGTATCCGATGATGGTGAGTCGTCGTTGGATGATTGCCTTTGGGTTTGGGCTTGTTCATGGCTTCGGCTTCGCTGCAGTGCTCACGGATCTCGGACTGCCTCAGGATTCATTGTTACTCAGTCTCGTCAGCTTCAACGTGGGAGTGGAAATCGGCCAACTCGCCATCGTCGCCGCATTTCTACCCCTGGCCTATCTGCTCCGCCGCTCCTGGTCCTACCCGAGATTGGTGCTCAACGGCGGATCGCTAGCGGTGATCGCCATCGCGCTCGTTTGGTTCACCGAACGGGCGTTCGATCTTCAGCTGTTCCCTCTCTAGCAGCATGGTGACGAATGGGAAACGCAGCATCCCGAAAAAGCTCAAACAGACGGTAGGGCCAAGATGTTCAAGACCGATGTTCATGCCTAGATGGCCTAACGCGGGCTGGGGACAATAGGTGCCGAACAATCGATCCCACCAGGGCACGTTGAATCCGTAGTTACAGTTTGTCTCGCACACATCCTTCGAATGATGAACACGGTGCACGTCCGGAGTCACTACAATCAAGCGGAGTAAGCGTTCAAGCTCCTGAGGCATCGCCACGTTGCTGTGGTTGAAGAGCGATGTCGCGTTCAGGACGATCTCAAAGATCACTACGGCAAGCGGTGATACGCCTACGCCCGTGATCGCGATGGCTTTTACTGCGAATGACAGCATGATTTCCACCGGATGAAACCGAACGCCGCTCGTCACATCCAAATCCAGATCGGAATGATGCATCATATGGAACCGCCAGAACGTCGGCACTATATGGAAGAGGCGATGTTGCCAGTAGATGATAAAATCGAGCGCAAGGATCGCCATGGCTGTCTCAAGCCACATCGGTCCTTCGATAAGGTGCAACAGTCCCCATCCCCCTTCCTGTGTCACCACTGCTACGGAAACGGCCCCGCCCATGAACAAGAGTCTGGCAATGAGAGTATTCAGCGCAACGATCGTCAGGTTCCCGCTCCATCTACAGAGCTTCGAGACCGTGAGCGGCCTTCGTGGTGCGATGAGCTCCCACAGCGCCATCACGATGAGCACCGACAGATACGATCCGATGCGGATTGTGTCTTGTGTGGTCATTGCATATTCCCTGTCAGCTGAACTCTTGTCCGGTTCAGCTCACGCCCACCGTCACACGTAAGAAGGTTGCCGGAATAGAAGTGGCATCCTTGCGCGAACTCTTGTTGTGGCTGGTGAACAAGGCTTCAAGTTCCTTCTGCAGTTCGCTGGCCCGGCCGGCTTTCTCTGCCGCGTCAAATGCGTTCATCGTCGGTCCGTAGTAGCGTCGGAATGTTTCCACGAAGGCCGAGGGCGTACCGGGATAGTTAAAGGCATAGGTATCTCGGACGAAGGAAATCCTCTCCTGGGCCACCCCTGCTTTGGTAAATCGCTCGATTACGTGGTCCTCGATTCCCCACGTCATCGGACTGACGAATCCTTCGGGCGGTGGCGGCGAATACGCCGAGCTGATTTTCAAAATTTGTGCAACCAGGGTGGGATCGTTGGGAATCCAGTTCCCCATCACGATTCGCCCACCAGACTTGGCCACGCGAACCATTTCCTTGGCCACATCGAACGGCTTAGGGGCAAACATGGCACCGAAGATGCTCATCACAAGATCAAAGGTTTGATCCGAGAGACCGTGCAAATTGGTTGCATCGCCTTCCTGAAATCGGCAATTCGTTAGGCCGTACTCTTGCGCCCGCCGGTTTCCCGCTGCCACGAGATTTCTGGCGATATCCACACCGAGCACCTCCGCTCCGAGTCTCGCCGACGGCAAGGCCGTCGTCCCATCACCGCAACCGAGATCCAGGACTTTCAACCCCTTCCTGACGCCGAGGCTCTCCACGAGCTCTTCTCCACTTTCACGCATGCTGGCCGCAATCCGAGTAAAGTCGCCCTTTTCCCACAGTGTTTGATTTGGATTCATGGGAGAGTCTCCTTTCTTGAGTGACATGGTGGATGTGGCATTCTGAGCCGCCGCCCTTTCCTTATTGCAAAGACAAGAAAGCGCCACGCGGCCATGCGTCAAGACGGCTTGCTTCCTGTGATCACAACAGTCTTTGCCCCGTACTTCATCGCTACCTCTCGGGTATCGGCCTCCGAGCTCTCGGAAAAGTAGTCCAACGCCCCGATCACGGTGACATGCTTGAGGCCGGCCGCACGGAACAACGCAAGGTAATCTTCTTCTTGCACAGCGCCAACAATACACTCCGCCCAGAGCTGCGGATCGTTCCTGGATTCAGGCCTGATCGGCTTGCCCAACACGATGTCCGCGATCTGAATTCGGCCACCAGGACGGAGGACGCGAAAGATCTCGCCAAAGGCCGTCGGTTTATCTGGGACGAGATTCAAGACACCATTGCTGGTAACACTATCGATAGAGGCATCGGGCAGGGCGATCTTCTCTGCGTTCCCCTTCAGAAACTCAACGTGAGATACTCCCATCTTTTTGGCATTCGTTCTGGCCTTTGACAGCATCGCATCGGTCATATCCAGCCCATAGACCTTTCCTCTTGGACCAACCAACGTGGAAGCGATCAAAGCATCTGTGCCGGATCCAGACCCGATGTCCAAGACTCGATCGCCCTGTTGAATGGCGCCGACTGCGAACGGGTAGCCGACGCCGGCAAACGATTCGACGGCCGTCTCGGGAATCGCGTCCAGCTGTACGCTCGGATATCCGACGAACAGGCAGGCCGGGCGTCCGGTCGGGAAATGGAATTGTCGGCCCGGATGGTTCGCAACATCGGTATACATCTCGGACACCGCTTTGAAAATCGACTCCTTTTTTTCTCCGACAAATGCAACCATGGCTCGTCTCCTTTTCTATGGCTTACTCGGAAATCAGTCAATTGAATAACCCGGACAAATTCAATCGATCCGGACGAGGTTGCCCTCCACAACCCGCCCACAATGATGCATCCTGAGTGATATTCGCATAACAGCTTTGGCCGCCGGCATGCGGTCCCGGCGTGTGATCATGGCGTTTCTCTCTTCTGTTTGGTTGTGAACTGGTCAAAGAGGATCTTGATCCGCTTCTCAAATGAGGATCGCATCGTTCCCCGACCCGCCTCTCGAAGACGGGTTTTCAACGATTGCTCAAACTCCGCCCGCGAGAAACAGGTCCGGCAGATCTCGATGTGACGTTCCACCTCACGTCGTTTGATCGCTCCAGCCTCCTGGTCCAAATAGGCCAGCAGGTGCTTTAAGGCTTCTTCACATCCAATAGTCTTTACCTTTTTCATCAATCTCCTCGTGTCATCATGTAGACTTAATCAGTCCAGCGTCTTTGCCGTGTTCCCAAAGGGCTTTCTGGAGCAACCCGCGTCCTCTGGCCAGCCGTGAACGGACGGTTCCTACGGGGACCCTGAGGATCTCGGATATCTCTTGGTACGAAAATCCCTCCATATCGGATAGGACGATCACCATTCGGAAGGCCTCTGGAAGAGTATCCACTGCCTTTTCAATGTCTTGAGAAAGCAGTTTGTTGAGAAAGTCCTTCTCTGGGTTTCCCCACCACAGAAGGAACGGCTGGTGGAGTTCTTCAAAGAGCGAGAAAGCAGTCTCAACATCGGATGGATGTTCTTGGAATGTTTCGGCCTGAGGGCGGACCGCTTGTTTGCGACAGCCGCTGATGAACGTATTTGTCAGGATCCGGAAGATCCAGGACCGAAATTTCTCCGGATCCTTGAGAGACCGTCGGGAAGCCCAGGCTTTGGCAACAGCCTCGGCCACCAGATCCTCCGCATCCTCCCTGTTTTTCGCCAACCGAAGCGCTGCGCCATAGAGCCGATCCAAAAGGTCAGCCACCTTCCCTTCAAAGAAGTGGCGGTCATCTGTTATTTCCAACCTTAGGCCTCTGTTCAATTCAGTGGTCATTCTTGACCTTGATCCAGGACCCTAAAATTAGCCCTTTTGACCACTAAGACGTCTGCGGTGGGAAAAAGTTCCCACCCCCTGTTCTTGTCCCTAGTGGGGAGGCATGGTCCGCCAAGTGAAGAGCTGAGCGTTATCCATAGCTTCGGCTTCGCTGTGATGATTACAGATCTCGAGGTGTCTCACAACTCACTGTTGCTGAATCTGGTCAGCTTCAACGTGGGGGGTGGAAATGAGCCAACTCGCCATCGCACTCGTCTGGTTTACGGAACGAGCGTTCGATGTTCAGCTGGTTCCGATCCAGCAGAATCTGGGAAGAGTTTTATAATAGTGTCGTCGCGCGGAATCGAATCCGTGAACCGCGAGAGTTTCTGGATGCCGTGAAAGATCGGCTTCGCCGGCTAGGCAAGCTCCGTGGCTGAGTGTTCCATTGCTTTTTCCCGCTCGGCGCGCCACGAATTGGAAGTACTCATCCCTCCGTCATTCACCGCATCCTCTCAAAGATCGAAGCCCTTGCAGTCCACCCACGCCCACCGGGTATGCATAAATTGATTGGTGAGAAACCTCTGTGGCGGATTTGTAGCGGATATTACACGCTCATCGTAACCGATCCGATGATACGCATGGGTGACTCTCCTTGTCATCAACACGCCTCATCTTCCATGAGTCCACCCGCCTACTGGGTACCCGTTGTTCACAGCGCCCAGCATCGTTCGGCTTCGAGCATGTGGGACTGCATCTCGACCTGACTAGATCGAGAATCAGCCCTGTGTGTGATGGCCTCGGAAAGAACATGGATCAATTTCTCGGTATCGACTGGTTTGGGCAGATAGGCGAAGGCACCCTGGGCCATCAACGGCCAAACGATACCGGGCAGATCACCGCCCATGAGAATGACCGGCAGCTTCGGCCACACCAGGTGACATTGCCGGAGGAGGTCGAGGCCATCGAGGTACGGCATATGTAGGTCGGTGATCACAGCATCGAAATGACGTTGGTGTAGGTTCCTCAAAGCTTGCAAGCCATCCGCGACCGCCACCACCGCAAAGTAGTGCGACTCCAGTTGATCTACCAGAAGGCGGCCGATCTGTTCTTCATCGTCAACCACTAATACGCGCTTACCGTATCCCAGCATCCTGTGCTCCTTGCGTTTGAAACGACCCCAGAGACCTCGATGTGAGGCCGGGGTAGAGGCAAAGGGAGGGTCGGCCTCCACCCCGCACTCGGTCCGAGCTGAGAAGCTGGAAGCCCGGACCTTGACCATCACTGGAACTCCGTCGAGGCGACAGAGTCAGAGCAGCTGTCCTGCATCGAGGACTTGCTCATGGCTGGGGTACCTCAGGACCTGTTCAATTTCCACGGTCGCATGACCGGTGACCTGTGCGAGGTAGCTGTCCTGCGTCCAATGGCACTCCCTCAGAAACACGAGCAAGAAACAGGCCGTTCATACTCGTTCCTGTGAAGTCACTATAAGAAGCAGCTTGGAACAGATCTGCGAGGTCTCGTGATGCACCTTGTGACCATGGCAGTCATGTCCTCAGCCCATCGAAGCCTCCAATCGCTCTACTTTTAAGACGGAGCGAGAGGGGGAAAGGTTACAGGCGATCTGGGTGTGAATGAATGATCGGAGCAGAGACAATCTACTCTCTGATTCGATCGAAGGTCTGTAACCTTTTGACCAACCGTATCGTCTTGATACAGCAAGCCAGCATCCTTTTCATGAGGATGCCTCGGGTAGGGCCGAACCGCTACTATCCTACAGGAAGCATGTCTCTAGAGACATTGCCGCATACGGCGTGAGGACGTGGAGGCAGGTCGACAGATCACTATTCTCCCTGAATCGGGATATACATGACGTTGCCCTGACGGTTCACGAGCAGGAGGGCGAGGTCGGTGGGTTTAAGGGGATCGGCGAGACGTTGGAGTACCGCAAAACTGTTCACATGCTGTCGGTTCATTTCCAGCACGACGTCACCCGGTTGCAAACCGGAGGTTTCGGCTAAGCTGCCTTCTTCAATATCCGTTACCACAACGCCGGTATTCACGGGCAAATCCAGCTGCCGTGCTAAAGGGACAGTGACGTCATCAAAGACGACGCCTGCAAGCGGATGGACGGTCGATACAGCCGACGATGCAATTTGACTTTTCTTCGCACGTTCACGCGGCGCTTCTTGAATGACGAGATCGGCTTGATACTGCTTCCCATCCCGGATGAGATCCAAGCGATGTTTACTTCCGATCGGCGATTGCGCCACCAGGTTTCGCAATTGACCGCTGTCCATGATGTCTCGCCCGTCGAAACGCACCACCACATCGCCTCGCTTCAGCCCCGCTCGTTCCGCCGTCCCTCTGGATTGCACATCCGTGACGATCGCGCCCTTGACATCCGGCAAGCGAAAAATTTTCCCCAGTGGGGGAGTCACGTCCTGCGTCGAGGCTCCCAGAAATCCTCGCACCACACGACCAGTCCT
>JARFXQ010000022.1 GCA_029194725.1 Nitrospira sp.
GATCTCGAAATGAGAAGAATACGGCCACAGCGATGCCCACCAGGACTGGCACAATCACCATTATGTAGTGTGTCAAGTGGGACATCACGCCTGTTTCACCGATCGAAATAGAGAATCGCGCGAGATGTTCACGTTTTTCACCGACCGAAACCAAGCCGATGTACTTGCCGGGCTTATCGAAGTTATATTTTACGTCGATGGATCCCGAGGCGTAGACCTTGGCTGGGAAATGGGTGACAGTCACTGCTTCGAGATTCTCTTCCGAGCCGGTGTCTCGAATGACACGCACTTCCACGGGTATTGAGCGAAGTTCTTGCTCAACGAAATCTAGCACCAAGACGGAGTTCCCCGCTCCTGGTAGTTCTTGGCAAAATTTCCGATCGTAGTATGTGTCAGGCTGGTAACTGGCGAAATACATCTTATAGGGTCCGACGTGGAGCACGCACGTATCAGCTGCCAATTCATGCCCATGCTGGGCCAGCGCCGAGAACGGGGCCAGAACCAGTAGGAACAGGCAACAGGCCCAAGCACGAATCAAGAAGGGACAAGACATGTTCGACCTCTACTTTCTGTGCTTCTCATGATCCATACGGGTCCGACCGTCGTCCTCCACTAGGTAGTCGCGATGTGCGGCGGCTTACCGCGGTCGCGCATGAAAAAGACAATCGCCCCGACGATGACCACCGCAGCTACCGGAATCATATAGATATTCAAGAACTTGGAAAAGACTTTCGGTTCTCCTACTGAAAATGGAAACCGGGAGACATGTTGTTGTTTGTCACCCACAGTGACCAGACCGACAAATTTCCCAGGCTTGTCGAAGGTGTAGGCAAAGTCGATCGAACCGTTCGGATACACCTTAGCAGGAAGGTGAAATACTGTATTGGCCTCAAGATTGTCCTCAGCGCCCGTGTCTTTGATGATGCGGACTTCAGCGGGGAGCGCACGAAGCTCCTGCTCGATGTAATCCAGTACGACGATCGTTTGCCCGGTCGCCGGGATGTCTTCACAGAACTGCTTTTGTTGTGTGTTCTCAGGCTGGTAGCCGCTGAAGTGCATCATATAGGGCCCCACCGTGAGTTTGCACATGTCTTCAGCCATGGAGAGCCCGCCATGAGCATGGACCTGTGAGGATGCGAAGGCACCCATTGCAAATACCGCACATCCAACCGTGAGTTTCAGAGATGTGAAAGGCCTCATGAAAAATCCCTCTCTTGAGTGTAAGGAGTGAATGCTCGCGTGCGACATGCAGACCTGTGCTCACGAACGACGGCGAGAAGTAAACCAACCCCGCACTCGGCTCGATTTCGAGAGCTCATACCCGACGATCCCGAGTACCAACAGCAAGGCCAACGGTCCTAACGCCGCGCGCCCGAGTTTTGAATAGTCGATTTGCTGCACTCGCAGCAGATAGGAGGAAGGGCTGAGCCCTTCTACCGTTATGATCAACTTATAGAGGCCCTTCTCCAACTTCGCTTCTCCCCTCACAACGCCATCAGGGTGAGAAACCGGCTTCCAGTACGCTACGGTCTTGGCTTCGTCTTGCTCATTTTCATTGATTCCCTGAATGATCTTGACTCCCACTGGCAGGTTGCGCAGGCTCGGATCGACCAGGTCCACCACGAGAAAAGTGTCGCCCACATCCGGGATATCCGTGCAGTATTGAGCCTTCGGTTCAATTTGTGGCTGGTACGCGCTGAAATGCACCATATTCCCACCGATTCTTCGGACACAGATGTCCTCTTCCATGGAGACATTCCCATGCGCATCGACTGTGCAGGGGCTGAGTGCGGCGGCAAAAACCACTAGGAGGAGGGGATAACCTACTCGTCTTGCTTGCTTGATCATGTTTGTCAGCAGCATGAAGTGACTGGCTAGATGCCAGGGGAATTTATCACCCTGTGGACCGTTCTTTCAAGTACTCGAACCACGTCTATCGGTCCAGATAGAAAGAATGTCGGTGAGGGGCCGGCATGGCCGCATAATACTGAGAATTCAATTCATCGAAATTGAGAGGCGTTATCGCAATGCGTGTATTTAACAGTTGACGATCCGCGCAAGACGTGATGATAATGAGACGGTTGGTAGAAACTTATTCGGAAGGAGGCCAAAGATGAAAGCGAAAGAAGGGGTCATCAACATCCTCAATAAAATTCTGACGGCGGACTTGACTGCCATCAACCAGTATTTTGTCCATGCCAAGATGTGCAGC
Organism: Nitrospira sp.; assembly: GCA_029194725.1. Taxonomy (GTDB): domain Bacteria; phylum Nitrospirota; class Nitrospiria; order Nitrospirales; family Nitrospiraceae; genus Nitrospira_D. The sequence goes on from JARFXQ010000022.1 coordinate 2,213, forward strand.
AATTGGGGCTATGATCGGCTCCATCATAAAGTAAGGGAGCGGAGCATCGATGAAATGAAGGATGCCGATGAGCTCATCGGCCATATTCTCTATCTGGAGGGCGTGCCCAATATGCAGCGAATGAACGCGGTCCAGGTGGGTGAGACGGTGCCCGAGCAGCTTAAATTGGACCTGAAGGCTGAGCAGGAGATGCTGGCGCTGTTGAATGAAGGGATCGTGCACTGTACGAAGGTCACTGATTTTACGACCCGTCACATGCTCGAAGATATGGCGAAGGACGTCGACGAGCACATTGATTGGCTCGAAACCCAATTGGAAACTATCAGGCAGGTCGGTGTGGAGAACTATCTGGCGGAACAGATCAAGAAAGAAGAATGAGGGGAGCTCGAAAGATGTGAGCGCCTCCGAGCGCCTCGCCAAGACCCCCACGCATCTTAAGCAAGGAGGCATGCTATGAAAGCGAAAGAGGGCGTACTTGAGTATTTACAAAAAGTGGTCACGCTGGAGCTGACGGCAGTCCATCACTATCTCTTGCATGCTGGGATGTGCGACAACTGGGGTTACGAAAGACTAAAGCACGAATTGCATGAGCGCACGACCGACGAGATCGCGCATGTGTCGAAGGTGATCGATCATATGCTTTATCTCGAGGGGGCTCCGGACGTCCAGAAACTCGACGCAGTCCATTCCGGGGAGAGCGTTCAGGACCTGTTCATGGCGGATCTGAAACTAGAGCAAGAAGACGTCAAGTTGCTGCGGGAAGCGATCGCTCACTGTGCTACGGTTGGTGATTTCACGACGCGGCACCTGTTGGAGGACATGGTTGTGGATTCGGAAGAACATGTCGACTGGTTCGAAACGAAACTGCGGACGATCAAACAGGTGGGGCTGGAAAACTATCTGAGTGAGCAGATCAAGAAATAAGAGTCGTTGACCTGTGTTCGGCCATCGCTTCTTCATGCCTGTGCGCCGACCAGCAGACTCAGAAGTATACTGGTGACTACATGAGCCAATCCAGAGCGACCTTTTCGTTCCCAAGCAAAACGATGCGACTGATGAGCGCCCGGAGCTTGCCGACCAGTTTGTGGGATGCTGCTTGATCGGCGCAGCCGTCGGAAGGAGACCTGTTTAAAGGCTCTTGCGCTCCTCCGCCTCGGAGGGGGCGTGCGTACGCCTGTCCAGCTCAGGTATTGGTTTGGTCGATGGACAACGTCGCCCGCCTAACCAACGGCTGCACATTCTGCAAGCCGAGAACGCCCCTGCGAACCAGGGAATGCCGCAGAGATTGTGTGGAACGTGGAATAGGGTGAGTATTTATGCAGGCTCCTTTCCCAACGGTGCACGGTCGATGAGGCGGCATTGATCAATGACAGGCGGTCTCCGTTCCAGGACCCCTGGTGATGGGGCGAGATGGTCTTGGATCCCTTGGACTTGAGCGTCCGATCGACTTACAACTTCGGCAACGACTTAGAATTCCTCACGTTCGAAATGCCACGTAATGAGCCCAGAGGTGCTTCACCCATTGGGTGACTCCCCTCGTACCAACAAATGTGTTGTCAATCCGTCGCCACCAAGACTATCACGCGACAGTACTCTCCTTTAACCGTTGTTTGTCGGTTCAGGAGATCTCGCTTGCTGTGACTGCTGAACGATCGCGACAGACACGGCGGAGGTCGCTCGTGTTTTTTCGCATCTGAACGAGATGCGTTGTGAGGCATGCCGCGTCGCTTACGCGATACGGTTGTCGCACGCGGATTCTTCATCAGGGACCATCCACAATTGCGGCAGCTCCATCGATTGATGCAGCCATGAAACCCGGATTCCACAGTAGCCAGTGCAGCAAGAAAACCGCCGCAAGAAAACATCTGGATATTCCATAGGTTGAGTTGCCGACTTTGAACATACGTCGCAGTCGAATCCGGTGAAAACCGGTGTTGCTGTTTGTACAGAAATTCATTCGGCTGGGTCGTAAGTATTTCGACATGCCTTGTATTGCAACTGCGGAATCCAGGATGAGAGGGAGCATCTCACGGCGATGGAACTGTTGGGGCAATGCCTGTGTCGAGAGCTTCACTGGCACTATGAAACGGAAACTCCTTCATCATCACCAGTGCCGGAAGTGGGCGGAAGTGGTGCAGGAGATCTTCGAGAACTCAGGGCGACTTGTGTCGTAACCTGGTGGCCGTGAGACCGAAGATCATGCGTCAGTCGAGGGCCTCTCAAACAAGAATTACCGTTGTCCTGTGAAGGCAGCTTTCCCATTGCAAGTTGACTTGACGGGCATAGTTTATTAGAAAGTTAACTATCTTTGGTCACACCGAGCCGACGGTAGCTTGTTGAGGCTCTAGATCACGCAGATGGGAAGCGTGAGCTCTGGGCGATTCTTTTTCACATATGCACATAGATTGAGGCGCTACGAGAGACGATGGTAGGTAACTTCTACGAAGTCAAACCACGAAAGGCAAGCAGGATATTCGACACCTGGGAGTAGAGTGTTTCTTGCCACTATTGCAGGGACAGAAGACTATTCAATCCGAGGTAGTCACCATAATTTGTGAAGTTCACAGACATCCTTTCAATTCTGACAGCTGCTGATCGGTCGAAATCTGATGCAGCCTGGTTCGTTCCTGTTTGAGTTGGTTGTACCCGGTGCCTATCCGTCTGAATCAATCTGTCGGAGCATTATCGAGCGGTGCCCTAGGTCAGGGCGGTTCGGAATTCGTAGAGCTCGATGCGCCTCGGGAGGACGTCGATATTACGATAATTCTTGCCATCAAGAGTGGAATGACCAATTCTGAAGCGTGCGTGCTGGAGAGGCTGAAGAGGCTAAGTAGCGTCCAACGTGTTCAAATTTAAGACGGACCATTCGTCGGAGTTGAGGCCGTGTCTATGCGAGAGATGCCCGGACATCAAAGTGTCATGTTGCTTCTGGGCACACTCGCGCTCAGGGCAGGGCTTGTGTTGGGAATCAACCAACTCATTCCATATGCCGCACCATGAACTCCGTAGGTTCCGATTATCGATTCGTCCTTAAAATTTTCGACAGGATTCCATCCAATGTTGGAGTCTGACGTGAGGAGGAAATGAGCATGAAGGCAGTAATTCTCGCGGGAGGATGGGGAACTCGACTGTCCGAAGAGACCACTCTGCGACCGAAACCTATGGTGGAAATCGGTGGAAAACCGATTCTGTGGCACATCATGAAGATTTATGCTGCGCACGGGATAAAGGAGTTTGTGATCGGTCTTGGCTACAAGGGAGAGATGATCAAGGACTACTTCCTCAACTTCTATGCTTTCAATAAAGATATTTCGGTCGATCTTGAAAGTGGGAAGACGACGATTCATGATGGAAAACGGCACGAGGACTGGAAAGTGCATCTCGTCGATACCGGTCTGCACACTCAGACGGGAGGTCGGCTTAAACAGCTGAAAAAATGGATAGGCGAGAACGAAACGTTTTTGTTTACGTATGGAGACGGAGTCTCGGATGTCGACATTCAAGCCACCATTAAGTTCCACAAGTCTCACGGAAAGTTAGCCACGGTGACGACAGTCCTGCCTCCTGCTAGATTCGGACGGCTTGTGTTCGATCAAGATTACATCGTTGACTTCAAAGAAAAACCTCATGGCGAGGAAGGCTGGATCAATGGTGGTTTCTATGTTCTCGAGCATGAGGCCATTGATTACATCAAAGGAGATGAGACTGTATGGGAGAGGGAACCGATCCAGCAGCTCACGAAAGATAATCAATTGATGGGCTATCGGCATGATCGTTTCTGGTCCTGTATGGATACGCTGAAAGAGAAGAATTATTTGGAGGAGCTCTGGCAATCGTCGAAGGCCCCTTGGAAGGTCTGGTAACCTGTTGAATTCACGATCCGTTCATTTTCTTTCGTCCGTCATGCCACGGGACAAGAGGTGCTTACTTGCTCAAGTTGTGTCCGCGGCAGTACAGGGGCGATTAAATCGGGGGTAGGGCATGAAGATTCTAGTTACAGGCAACATGGGGTATGTCGGCCCATTGGTACTGCGTCGTTTGCGAGAATCCCATCCTCAAGCAACGCTCATCGGTTATGACATGGGTTACTTTGCACATTGTTTAACGGGCGTTTCTCGATTCCCTGAAAGTCGGGCAGATCAGCAATATTTCGGGGATATCCGCCATGTTCCTGAGCAGATGCTGGAAGGAATAGATGCCATCATTCATCTCTGTGCCATCTCAAACGATCCTATGGGCGCCAGTTTTGAAAAGATTACTCTCGATATCAACCATCGAGCGAGTATTGAGCTAGCCGGGAAAGCAAAGCGAGCAGGCGTTAAGAAGTTTGTTTTTGCATCAAGCTGCAGCGTGTACGGATTTGCCGAAGGCGGCCCCCGCCGAGAAGAGGATGCTTTGAATCCGCTTACAGCATATGCCAAATCGAAAGTTCAAACCGAGCGAGACCTGGCATCGCTTGCATCGGAAGATTTCACGGCGACCTCTCTTCGGTTTGCGACGGCGTGCGGAATGAGTGATCGGCTGCGATTGGATCTTGTGTTGAACGATTTTGTGGCTGGCGCGATTGTGTCAAAACGTATCAATATCCTGAGTGATGGGACACCATGGCGACCGTTGATTCATGTCAAAGATATGGCGAGGGCAATCGATTGGGCCGTGCAGCGAGACCACCGGGATGGGGGATCCTTTCTGACAATCAACGTGGGAAGCGATGCATGGAATTATCAGGTAAAGGATCTGGCGGCAGCTGTAGCCAATCTTGTGCCTGACGTCGAGGTTTCGATCAACAAAGATGCGCAACCAGATAAACGCTCCTATCGAGTGAACTTTGACAAGTTCTCTAAGCTGGCACAAGGATTTCTCCCTCTGGTTGACCTTCAGAGTGCGGTGAAAGATCTCCGGGATGGAATCTTAGCCATGCAGTTTCGCGACCATGAGTTTCGAACGGGTGAGTTGATACGACTAGTCGCACTAAAACGACTGCGCGAAAGCGGGCAATTGACAGACGACCTTACGTGGGAAGAACAAGGGAATGCATAAGGGCGTGGTCGGTTATCACACAGCGGATCGAGCACGGCCCACCATCCTTTGCTAGAAGGAGGAAATATTAGTATGGGGCAATCAGGATGTCGGTCTTGCGGTGCAACGCTCGAGCGTACGTTCGTCGATCTTGGTATGTCGCCGTTGGCCAATTCCTACATTCAGCAAGATCAGTTGAATCGTATGGAGCCATTCTACCCGTTGCACGTGTACGTTTGTGAGAAGTGTTTGCTGGTTCAGTTGAAGCAGTTCTCAACTCCGCACGACATTTTTTCTGATTATGCGTATTTTTCATCATTCTCAGATTCCTGGCTTGCACACGCGAAGGCCTATGTCGACATGGTCGTGAATCGATTCCGGTTGGATCGCAGTTCAAAAGTAGTGGAGATCGCCAGCAACGACGGATATCTTTTGCAGAACTTCGTGGCACGTGACATTCCTGTACTGGGAGTCGAGCCTGCGTCCAATATAGCAGAGGTGGCGAAGAAGAAGGGGATTCCTACGAAGGTGGCCTTCTTCGGAGAGAAGACAGCTCTGGATTTAGCAGCTGAAGGGTGGGGCGCTGACCTGATTATCGGGAACAACGTGCTGGCCCATGTCCCGGATCTGAACGATTTCGTGAATGGGCTCAAGGTGCTGCTGAAGCCGACGGGTCTGATCACCATGGAGTTTCCTCATCTGATTCAGCTGATGCAGCAGAACCAGTTTGATACCATCTATCATGAACACTTTTCCTATTTTTCTTTCTTGGCAGTCGAGCAGGTGTTTGCTCGCCACGGAATGAAACTGTTCGATGTAGAGGAACTATCGACACACGGTGGGTCCCTGCGAATCTATGCATGCCACGAGGACGATATCTCCAAGCCCATAGAGACCCGGGCGAAGGAACTGAAATCGCGCGAGGAAACCGCCGGATTAGGTCAGCCGAATCACTACCTGTCGTTTGGCCTGCGAGTTGAGGCGACGAAGAGAAAGTTGCTATCCTTTCTCATTTCCGCGAAACAGGAGGGCAAACACGTTGTGGGTTATGGGGCTCCTGCAAAGGGCAATACGTTACTCAACTATTGCGGGGTTCGGACGGACCTGCTTGACTATACGGTAGACCGGAGTCCACATAAGCAAGGTCGTTTTCTGCCGGGCGTGCGTATCCCGATTTATGAGCCGGAACGAGTGCGTGACACACGTCCTGATTATCTTCTGATTCTCCCCTGGAATATTCGGGAAGAAGTGATGTGGCAGATGAGCTACATTCGGGAATGGGGAGGGAAGTTTGTCGTTCCGATTCCCGAAGTGCAAGTGCATTCATGATTTTCACAGAAACCGCCCTCAAGGGTATATTCCTGATCGATCCTGAGCCGGTACGGGACGACCGGGGAATGTTCATGAGGACTTGGTGTCAACGGGAGTTCGAGGCTCACGGGCTTCCGAACACCTGGGTCCAGTCAAGCGTTTCCGTGAACACCCGGAAAGGCACCATGCGAGGGCTTCACTATCAATCCGCTCCACATGAGGAAGTCAAGTTGGTTCGTTGTACTGCGGGCGCCATCTACGATGTCATCGTTGACTTACGGCCTGCATCGCCGACGTACTGTCAGCACGTCAGCATAACGCTCTCAGCAGACAATCACCGGGCCGTCTATATCCCAAAATGTTGCGCCCATGGGTTTCTCACCCTTGAGCAGAACTGCGAAGTGTCGTATTCCATGTCGGAGTTCCATGTGCCAGCTAGCGCTCGGGGATTTCGATGGGATGATCCTGCATTCAAAATTGCCTGGCCCGCACCGATTTTGGTCATGTCGGAGAAGGATCGAACCTGGCCGGCATTTCGCAAATACAGCGTATTGCCATCATGACATTAGCCGGCCCCACAGAGGCACGGAGAGGTGAAGAGTTAGGCAAAGAGATGCATAACTTCATGGTGGAGCTGTATCCGATCTGCCGGAGCATTACTGGTGAGGGTGTCAGAGAAACCATTCGAGCGATCCGAAAGCGCATTCCGCTTGAGATGCATGAGGTTCCTAGCGGAACCAAAGTGTTTGATTGGACAGTTCCGTTGGAATGGAACGTAATCGATGCTTATGTCATGAACCGGGAAAAGGAGCGAGTCATCGATTTCAAGGCGCACAATTTACATCTGATGAGTTACAGCGCACCGGTTAGGAAGAAGATGTTTCTGGCAGAACTGAGCCCCCATTTATTCACACTGCCAGATCACCCAGAGTGGATCCCTTACCGAACATCCTATTACAAGGAGAACTGGGGCTTTTGTCTTCGACACGCAGATCTTGAGCGACTAATCGATGACGAGTACGAGGTCGTCATCGATTCGAGTCTTCGGCCTGGTTCACTTACGTATGGCGAGTTCTATCTGCCGGGTGAGATTTCTGATGAGATCCTCGTCTCGTGCCATGTGTGCCATCCTTCTCTGTGCAACGACAATTTGTCTGGCATTACGGTGGCAGTGAAGCTGGCAGAAACCGTAGCGACACGCCCCAGACGATATTCATACCGCTTTCTTTTCATTCCAGGAACAATTGGGTCGATTACATGGCTGGCCCAGAATGAACAGATAGTGTCTCGCATTAAACATGGGCTTGTTCTGACAGGGGTAGGTGATGCGGGCAACATTACCTACAAAAAGAGTCGCCGAGGAAATGCGGAGATCGACCGGGCGATGGCACATGTGCTGAGACATTCAGGAGAGAGTCATACCGTCATCGACTTTTTCCCTTATGGCTATGATGAGCGGCAGTACTGTTCTCCTGGGTTTGATCTGCCTGTTGGATGTTTTATGCGTGCCCCGCATGGCCAATATCCGGAGTATCACTCCTCAGCAGACGATCTGGACTTTGTGAAGACGGACTCTCTTGCCCAATCGTATACTCGATGTCTCAGGGTGTTTGAGGTCCTGGAAGGGAATAGAACGTACATGAATCAAAACCCGAAGTGCGAACCGCAACTGGGTCGACGAGGGCTCTATCGTGCTGTTGCTGGTCAACAGGAAAAGCAATGGACGGAATTGGCTCTCTTCTGGGTCTTGAATGGGTCCGATGGACACCATACACTGCTTGACATTGCAGAACGTGCCGATCTTCCGTTCGGCAAGATTCAATCCGCAGCCGAAGTGCTCTTGGAGGTTGGACTATTGAAAGAATGTCGAATATCGGGAAGCACCTAATGAGGGATCGATTATGAATGCTATCTATTATGACCCTCCATTCTCGGACGAACGACGCCGCGAAGAGTTATATCAAGGTCAGCTGCTCGTCTATTCTCCGCGGAGGAGTACTCTCGCGTTTATCGAATTTGCCAGAAAACTGATCAAGGAAGCTTTTGCTCCTTATGATCCGGAGACAGCTCAACGACACCTTCCTGTTGAACAGTACGCCGATCTACTTGGAAAGCTGAAGCCGAATTTTATCCATCATCCCGAATCAAAAGCACTCATGGGTAAGATTTTTGAGGAGATGGGCTGTGATCCTGAGAAGACATATTTTGATGTGCCGAAGATGCGAAGCTCTACCAGCGATAATTATCTGACGACGGGAATTGCTTATGCCTGGCATCCACATCGAGATACGTGGTATTCCGCGCCTCCATGCCAAATCAATTGGTGGATCCCGATCTATGATATTCAGTCGAACAATGCCATGGCGTTTCATCCACAGTACTGGAATGTTCCGGTGAAGAACAGCTCCAAGGGGTATAACTATTATGTGTGGAACCAGCAAAATCGCGGAGCACATGTCGCCCAGTTTCTAAAAGAAGATCCCAGACCGCTACCAAAGCCGACCGAATCGCTGGTGATTGACCCCCAGATTCGTCTTATCGTGCCGCCGGGAGGCATCATTTTATTTTCGGCAGCCCAGATGCACTCGAGTGTGCCCAATACTTCGGGAAAAACTCGCTTTAGTATAGACTTTCGTGTTGTAAATCTTGATGATGTGGCAGGCAGGAAAGGAGCTCCTCGGGTGGATGAAGCATGCACCGGAACTACCATGAGGGATTATTTGAGGGCTAGCGATCTCTCACATATCCCTGCCGAGCTTGTGTCACTCTATGATGATGAGACTACCGATGCCGGGGTGCTCACATATCAACATAAACTGTAACATCGCCCATGATGTCTGTGAAGTGGGATTTTACATGATCAGATGAGAGGTGAGACAAATCGGCGTAACGAAGTGGTGGCGGTACTTCCCGCAGCCGGCAGATCTCTTCGACTGACTCCGCTTCCTTGCAGCAAGGAAATACTTCCTGTCGGATTGAGGGACATGGTCGGTCTGCAGGGGCCACGCGTCAGGGTGGTCAGTCACTATCTGCTTGAATGTTTACAAAAAGCGGGTATTCGGAAGGGCTTTATCGTCATTCGGCAGGGCAAATGGGACATTCCAGCTTATTGGGAAGACGGAGACATGTTAGGGATGAACCTTGCCTATCTGGTGATTGGGGGTTCGAATGGTCCGCCTGATACGATCGATCGGGCATATCCTTTTGTGAAGGACAAAATCGTGGCGTTCGGCTTCCCAGATATCATACTTCGTCCGAAAGATGTTTTTGCCAGGTTGTTGGATCGACTAGACTGCTCAAGGGGCGACGTGGTATTGGCTCTATTCCCAGCTCATGACGCCAAAGCTATGGACATGATCGATATCGACGCGGCTCTTCGTGTTCGTGCGATCCATTTAAAGCCAAGAACGTCACGACTACAATACGCTTGGCTGTGCGCCGTTTGGACACCGGTGTTTACTGCGTTTTTGCATCAGTTCTTGCGCCGGGTGAAACGAGGAGAGAAGGACGGAGTGGTTGGAAATCGCAAAATCGACGCTCAGGGCGATATTCCGGTAGGCCTTGTATTGAAGGAAGCGGTGAAGGCCAAGCTCAAGGTCGAGGGTGTCACATTCCCCTCAGGGCGGTATATTGATATCGGCACTCCCCATGCCATTTCCATGGTTCACCGGTTCGTATCTCATTCTCGACCATCTTACTCGACGGTGAAGTGAAGGCCGGAACATGTGCAGCGGTCTGTATTCAGGTTGCGGGAGAGCCGCTACATGAACTCGGATAACTCGCCACCTTTCATCGTTTCGATGTCAGGCGGATACGTAGGAGCAGTGTTATGCTTATGGGTATATATCTGTCCCTCCCTCCGGTACAAGAATAGTGCCTGGACAGGAGAGTTTTATTTTCTGCAGGTGTTCGATCATGCCCTGTATCGTCATCCCATTTCGCTTAGCAAAGATACGCGCATCGAGCTAACCGGGAAGCGAACGACAGGTGTTGTTGCGGGGACTGGGCATCGAAATATCGACAGGGAATCCGCGCATGCCCGCATGAGTCTCAGAGGACGTGTATAATTTGAACGTTAGGTTCGGCGGAGGCGCTGTACCGACAGAAAGAATTATGATCATGAAATATCTCCTGTGGTTTCTCATCAGCTCGCTGACGTTGACGGTCAGCTCCGGTTCCGGATTCTGTGATTCGGGTTCGGTCAAGCCACCCAGTGTCGGTAAATCGTCGACAGATACGATGCCTTTGCCAGCTGCGACGGCGCAGACCGAGAAAGCGATTAGTCAGGTGATGATGGACAAGTTGTCGAACGCGGTCAGCAGCGAATATGTGATCGGCGCCGAAGATGTCTTGGACATTACCGTATGGAGGAATCCGGACCTGTCAAGGCAAGTGCAAGTGCGTCCTGATGGACGAATTTCTATGCCGATCATTCGTGACGTAGTGGCTGTAGGGAAAACGCCTACCCAATTGGCGGAGGAAATGACGAACAAACTGAAAGAGTATGTCCAAAATCCCGTCGTCGCCGTGACGTTGAAAGAGGTCAATAGTTCCAACGTTTTCCTGTTAGGCGAAGTTGCTCATCCCGGGAAATATCCATTAAAAAGCAAAATGACGCTCCTCCAGGGGATTACCATCGCAGGCGGATTCAAAGAGACGGCAGCTCGAAATCAAATCGTTATTTTCCGGTTTATTGAAAGTGCGCCAGGCACGAAGCGGTTCACGGCGAGCTACGACGATATCGTGCTACGCAGCGGAATCAGTGATAATTTCGAACTCAAACCTGGTGATACGCTCGTCGTTCCGAGTGAGTCGATGGTGGTCTTCCCTGGTCGTTAGGGAATGCCAGAAAGGATTACTGTGGGTTATTTTGCGAGATGGACAGGGATGCGCACGGTGTATTTGTCAATGAGGCGAGCTCTATTGATTGGGCTCTTGTTGTGCTCCTTGGCCGTCCAAGCTGGTTGTCTGGGCCCGGTGACATCGAGAGAGTATAAAGCCTCCGATGTTCCGACCGAATTTCTCCTCGGCTCTGAAGACCTCATAGAAATCACCGTCTGGAAGAATCCGGATCTGTCCAGAGTTACCTTGATACGACCGGATGGATTTGTGTCGATGCCGATCATCGGGGACGTTCAGGCCGCAGGCCTCACAGCAGAGGCGCTTGCCGCACAGATTACCGAGCGCCTTAAAGGCTATATCCAAAATCCTTCGGTATCGGTCAACGTCAAAGAGCTCAACAGTTATTCGGTGTTCGTGTTGGGAGAGGTTACCAAGCCGGGCAAGTATCAGCTCAAGTCGTACGTCACAGTGCTCCAAGCTATTTCCATGGCCGGAGGTTTCACAAACTATGCGAGCAAGAATAAGTTGCAAGTTGTGCGGATGATTGAAAGCCCTGGTCACAAACGTCAGGAGATCCACATTCCACTGCGTTATGACGATCTTGTCAGCGGTCGCGGCGAGCCGGGGAACATCGTCCTGGCTTCCGGCGACACGGTCGTTGTACCATGACAGAGCCATACAGAACGTCCGAGATCCTGCTGGCTCTATCTTCTGCTCGTCCAATGCAGACGCTACGGCAATCGGATCGGTGAGCTGCTGACTCTTCAGCTGCAAACAGCCATCCTTGAAAAGCAGTGTTGGTTATTCTACCGCGGTCTTCTTGGTGATTCTATTGCGGTTTTGTAGATATATTGAGATCAGCCGGTTGTTCAGGTGCATGGTTGCTGCTGTGCTCCTCTGGGAGGCGTTGCCGGCATTGTCGGTCCATGCACAGACGATCGTTGTTCCAACGGCGATCGTGCGGTCACGGTACGATTCCAATGTATTTCGTCGGCCGACACAGTTGTTGGCGCCGGGCACGCAGCCCCAGGATTTTGTCACGAGCATGGGCGGTGGCGTAGATCTGGTTCACAAAACGCGTGACATTGAAGCGGATGTGAGGATGGGAGGCACATTCAATGCCCTGGTGGTAAACCCGAATCTGAATTATTTCGCTGCGTTGCTCTCTGCCAACATTGGATTGGATGGCTGGGTTGATCGGTATGTCAGAGGAGCAAGGTTGAACGTCACGGAGAACTTGCGCTATTCTCCGACCCTACCGTCATTTCTGGCGGGAGCAAGGGATGTTCCGGAAGACGATAGCTTGCTTCAGGGCGTCCAAGGATTTCGAGCCAATACACTTTACAGCGTCACGGAGGCCAAGGGGTCATACCCCTTGTCGCGAGATGTCTCGCTGGAAGGGGGCTATAGGTTCGGGCTTCGGAGGGTGGGACGAATTCCAGGGGCGGAAAGCGGCTTCGCCGACCTCGTTTACTTCAACACAATGACCAACACCTGGCACGGGGGACCTCGCTATCAGCTGACGCGAAACGACAGTGTTGCGGCCCTCTATAAGCAGATGTTCATTTCGCAAGAGCGGCCCGGAGGCAGCAGGACCGTTAATACCAATGTGATCAATTTCGCGGCTGAGTATGAAAAGGCTTATCAAGAGTGGGGTTTCTCGATTCAAGGAGGGGTTACGTTTGTCGAACCAGGCGGACAGGTGTTTCCCACCGGTACCTTAGAGGTGAAAACCAAGCCTGATCGGGATACCGCCGTCCGTCTCGCCCTTTCACGGGAAGCGAGAGCATCATTTTACCAACAGAGCGGAGCAGTGATCAGCAATATTGGAAGACTTGGAGTTAGCCATAGATTCTATGAACGGCTCACCCTCGATGGGACGGTCGCCTATGCGCTTAATCAATATCTACCCATCAGTAGCGACCAAACGTATCAGAATCTCACCGCGACGTCGAGACTCGCCTATAAATTAACCAGGAACTTCACAGGCGAGATCTTTGGCCTCTACCAATACATCGACAGTAACAGGTCGGGACTTGCCTACCAATTCCCGCGCTTTGAGCTGGGGTTTATGCTGACGATGGAGTGGAAGTGAGGCATTGTAGCGTTTTTGGTCGTTTGGGGTCGACAGGCTTTGGCCCTGTATGCTTCCAGTTCAACTTAGGACAATGTTGACCATCTGCGTATTTCCTTCCGGTTCATATCCTATGCTGCTATGTTCATGGACTACAACGTGCGCTTTAACACCGAGAGCTGCCACGTAATGAGCGGCCGAGTTGTCGTTGGGGAAGAGAGCCGTAGCAATCGACCATTGCTTGGTCGAGGCGATAGAGTGTCAGTGACGGGAGGACATTTAGTACCAATATCATCGCGCTCGAAGATGACTAGACGAACGTGTTCACGGAGTGGACGTTTACCGTCCACGGAGGCGGCATATTTGTCGAACCGGTTGGGCGGTCGTTCCCGTCTGGTTCCATTAGGATCACACCCAAACCGGAGCGAGACACTGTCCTGGATCTTTACGTTTTCACGGGAAGGCAGACCGTCATTCTTTTTACAGGGTGGAGCGCGGATGAACCATCTTGCCCGGGCGAAAATCAGACATAGAATTTATGGGCGACTCAGCGTCGAAGGGAGTGGTGGGTACGCTCGTAGTCAGTTTTTCCCCAATGCAACTCAATTTCAGACTATTACTGGAATATCGAGGCTTGAGTATATGTTGAGGAGGAACATCAAAGGAAAGCCCATTTTTATCTTCACACGTTAACTCGTATGCAACGGCACTTGAGTACCAGGTATCAGACCATCAAGTAGGATTTATGCTGTCGGTATCCTTGGAATCGTTAGGAGAATCGCTCGGATTCCAATAGGGGATGGAGGAAAGCCGCTGATGCACAGAGCTCAAGCACAATCGATTCACCACAGGTCGACTTTCTGACGCTGTTGTTCGGTCTGCTCATCAACAGGGGGATTCCGCTCATCTTCCTTGAAGAAGGATTTCGTGATCGATCGTATATGTTCTGAGGATGTTGTAGTTCATTGCACACCTCCCTGAGGCATCGAAGCAAATTCGTTAGCGATGACGGCTCCAAGTGATCTGGAACGTGGGGCGAAAGTAGACTTGCACATTTCTGAGCGAATATGACCAAAGCCTTATGATTGCCATTGAAAATCATGTCGCCGTTGTGACGGGGGCGAGTCAGGGGATCGGACGGGCTATAGCGCTTGGTCTGGCAGCGCAGAGGGTCAGACTGTTTCTGGTTGGACGAAACAGCACCACCTTACACGAAGTGGCAGAGCTTGCGCGTAAGTCGTCGCCAGTTGTCGTGGTGCATGCTATCGATCTGGTACGTGATGGAGCTGTTACAGATATAGCAGAAACTATTAGCCAGAAGTTTGGTGGTCTTGATGTGCTAACCCACTGTGCGGGAGCCTATTCTATGGGGGACCTTCAAACCGCTTCAGTTGACGAGTTCGATAGGTTGTATCGCACCAATGTGCGAATGCCGTATCTGTTAACCCAGTCCCTTTTACCGATGCTGAAAAGAAGGAAAGGCCAGATCGTCTTTATAAATTCTAGTCAGGGGCTTCAAGCGAGGGCGCGTGTTGGTCAATATGCTGCCTCCCAGCATGCGTTGAAGGCCCTAGCGGACAGTCTCCGGGAGGAAGTCAACTCGGACGGGGTTCGTGTTTTTACCGTCTACCCCGGACGGACCGCTACACCACGTACGGAGGCCATTTTCACAATGGAAGAGAGGGAGTACAAACCGGAACTTCTTCTCCAGCCTGAAGATGTCGCTGAGGTTGTCATTAACACGCTAATGATGCCATTAACTGCTGAGGTGACTAACATCACTATGCGTCCGCTCATAAAATCGTACTGAGTTGAAATCAGACCGTCACTAAATCAGTGTATGCGTGTGAGTGAGCAAGGTATCTGAGGTGTCTATGGAAGAGAGCGTTCAGGTGATTCGGATCGAGCGGTCCCAAGGATGGGTGGCGCTTCAACTGAAGGAGTTGTGGGCTTATCGAGAGCTGCTATATTTTCTGATCTGGCGAGATGTCAAGGTGCGCTACAGGCAGACTGCACTGGGCGTGGCATGGGCCATTATCCAACCCGTGTTTACAATGATCGTCTTTAGCCTTTTCTTCGGTCGATTAGCAAAAATGCCTTCCGATGGAATTCCCTATCCGCTTTTCAGTTATGCTGCCTTGGTTCCCTGGACCTTCTTTTCTCATGGGTTGACGCTAGCATCCAACAGCTTGGTAGGAAGTGCGAACTTGATTAAAAAGGTTTATTTCCCAAGGCTTTCCGTCCCGATCGCGGCGGTGACCTCCGGTCTCATCGATTTTTCGATTGCCTTCATCGTGCTTCTCGGCATGATGCTTTATTATGGGATCGTCCCCACGCTCAATGTGATTTGGCTTCCTTTTTTGCTTTTGCTCACACTCATGACTTCGCTTGGTGTCTCTCTCTGGCTCTCCGCCTTAAATGTCCAATTTCGTGACGTACGGTACATACTCCCTTTTCTTACGCAACTCTGGCTTTTTGCAACCCCCATCGCCTATCCCAGCAGTCTCTTGTCCGAACCTTGGCGGACCCTCTATAGCATCAATCCCATGGTTGGAGTGGTGGAAGGGTTCCGTTGGGCCTTGCTCGGAACGAAGACCGCCCCAGGGCCGATGTTGATTGTTTCTTCTCTGGCTGCTCTGGCACTGTTGGTGGGGGGTGCATTCTACTTCCGTCGGTTAGAAAAAACTTTTGCGGATGTGGTGTGAGGTTGAGCTCTGTGGTTGTCGCAGAAGGTAAAAAGTAGAGTTAAGTGTGGGTGGAGAGTAAAGAGGTAGCGCTGAGTTGTTTAAGAATTGAGCGAGTACCACTATCCAACCCAGCACTCTGCGTGCTCTGAGAGGAATCATGGGTGATATCGCAATACGAGTCGAAGGAATCGGCAAGAAATATCGTATCGGGAAAAAGGAGCGATACAAAACGCTGCGGGATACATTGGCTTCAACCTTTGCAGTTCCGATTCAAAAAGCGGGGAAGTTGTTGCGAGGGGAAGGACTAGGTACTGCTGAAGGGGATGAAATGATCTGGGCCTTAAAAGACATTTCTTTTGAGGTGAGACGTGGTGAAGCCATTGGTGTTATCGGCGGTAACGGGGCGGGGAAGAGCACATTCTTAAAGATACTTTCGCGAATTACCGAGCCCACGACGGGATTTGCCGATATCTATGGGCGTGTCGGCTCACTCTTGGAGGTTGGCACCGGGTTTCATCCTGAGCTAACCGGGAGGGAAAATATCTATCTCAACGGGGCGATCCTAGGCATGAAACGAGGCGAGATCGACAGGAAGTTTGATGAAATTGTCGCTTTTTCAGAGGTTGAGCGGTTTATTGATACCCCTGTCAAGCACTACTCCAGCGGAATGTATCTCCGATTGGCCTTTGCCGTCGCGGCACATCTTGAGCCGGAGATTCTGCTGGTCGACGAAGTGCTGGCAGTGGGGGATGCGGGATTCCAAAAAAAGTGTCTTGGCAAAATGGGATCCGTGGCTAAAGAGGGCCGCACGGTCTTGCTCGTCAGTCACAACATGGGAGCCATCACGCAGCTGTGTGAGACAACGGTACACCTTGAGAAAGGGAGACTCAAGCGAGTCGGACCCTCTGGCGAAGTGGTGAGTGCTTATTTGTCTTCATCGGTTGGCACGGATGTCAAATCGAGCTGGTTCAACAATACCTCCAAACCGAACCACGCTGAAGTTCGTTTTGATTCTGCACGGTTGTTGTCGATTGATGAACAGCCTCTATCCGTTGTGCATTTTGACAGCACGTTTCTCATCGAAATCGCATATGCTATTACGGCTCCGATACGAGATCTGTCTATTTCGTACAAGGTATACGATACACAGGGGAATCTCGTGTTTGAATCCATGGATACCGACATGCCTGAATGGAAAGGGCGTGTGAGAGAGCCAGGGCAGTATCGTTCTCTTTGTGAGATGGTTCCATCGTTTCTCAAGCCGGGCCGATACTATGTATCCCTCATCTCATTTGTCGAACACGTGAAAATTATCGAGACGCAGCAAAATGTCCTGTCATTTGATGTATCGGAAGTTGGCTATCCCTTGAATCCAGGGCGATTGGGAATTGTCTCGCCGGTGTTGCAATGGAAGGTAATCGGATGAAGCTGAGCGTCATCATCCCCTGTTTCAACGCTGCGGATACCATTGCCGTTCAACTCGAAGCACTTGCCAATCAGCGTTGGTCCGAGCCTTGGGAGGTCATTGTTTCTGACAATGGATCGACGGATGGTTCAATGGACGTCGTGAAAAAATATGAGGGCCGTCTGCCTCATCTTCGCATTGTCGACGCATCCGGCAGGCGTGGGAGGGGATATGCCAGAAATGTAGCAGCAAAGGGCGCGCGAGGTGAATCGCTTGCCTTCTGTGATGCGGATGATGAAGTCGCTCCAGGGTGGCTAGCAGCGATGGGAGAGGCATTATCCCAGTACGATTTTGTAGCGTGCCGTATCGATGTGTATAAACTTAGCCCCCTATGGATCGCGAAGATGCGAAACCACTCTCAAGCATTGAGGCTTCAGACGGATGGTGCACCGCCTTCGCTTTCGCACGCCGGAGGTGGGACCATCGCTGTCAAACGACGGCTGCATAATGAAGTCGGTGGGTTTGATGAGTCATTCCTACGTCATCAGGATACAGAATACTGTTGGAAAATTCAGTTAAAGGGGGCGAAGCTTCATTTTGTTCCGGAAGCGGTTGTGCATGTACGCTTGAGAGATAGCTTGATGGGGAATTATCGCCAGGCTTTCGGTTGGGGAGAATACAGCGTTCTTCTCTATAAAAGATATCAGCACTTGGGTATGCTAAAGCGTACATGGAAAGATGGGATTTATTCATGGATGAATCTGGTACTAGGCTTCATTAAAGGTGCTCCAAAGATTCGAAGTAGGAGTGATCTTGTCCGTTGGTCCTGGGCATTGGGGGAAGTACTCGGCCGGCTGAAGGGTAGTATTAGATACAGAACTTTCAGGATTTGATGGTAATTGTAGAATATTGACAAGTTGCTGAGCACATCTGCCACCTACCTTGCCATGGTTAACTACGATATTCGAGGTAATGGCGACTTCAGAGAATTAAAAAACGGGTTTAATTAATCTGAGAAGTCACGGGCATGCATTCCTTGATTAGAAAAGTATATAAGGCATTGAGGGTAGTTCCCCTTTTCGCCGTTGGAACGATCACGAATGTTTCCACTTCAAACCCGGTGGCGGCCCTCACGTTCGACGATGGTCCGGATCCAGTTTTCACACCTCTTCTTCTCGATGTTTTGAAAAAACACCGTACGAAAGCGACATTTTTCATGGTGGGAAAGGCTGCCGAACGTCATCCTGATATTGTTAAGGAGGTCGCTGTTGCTGGACATGCGATAGGCAACCACTCCTGGGATCATCCATCTTTTCCGCTGATCACTGGACGCGAGCGGCGGACTCAGATTGAGGCATGTGAAAAGGCGATTGCTCCCTATGGGCAAAGACTTTTCCGTCCCCCCTATGGAGATCAAAATCTACTGTCTCGTCTTGAGGCTTCGTGGCTTGGATATCAGGTCATCATGTATAGTCTGACTGCCGTGGACTGGCTCGATCATGATGCGGAATGGATGAAAAACCAGGTCATAAGTCGAATTCAAAACGGCAGCATCATCCTCTTCCATGATTCACTCTTTCAGTATAGAGATAATCGATACGTCGACCGGGGGCCAATGTTGAATGCTCTGGACATGCTTCTGACAGAGGTTAGTGGGCGCTTCATCTTCGTCACGATCCCGGAGTTGATCAGTCAAGGACGTCCTCAGAGGGCGTACTGGATCAAGACAACCGACATCAATATCTTGAATGACCGCAGCGGACCGTATGGGGAACCAAGGCGATACTCAAAGGCTCAATAGCAGTAAATAGACGAGGAATAGACGTGAGACGTTCCTCCACTGACGAATCAAACCAGTCGAAGTTGGATGAATCAGTCTCACTTGGAGACACGGGTAAGTTGAGCAAGAGCGCCACTGTTTTGAGTCAAGGATAGGCATGGGTAAATTGTCCAGAGAAACGGCGAGGAGAGTTACGTGAGCCAGCGTGGAAGGGTCGAAGGAGGATTTCAGTACACATGGGAAAAGGCATTGTATCGCAATCAGTTCATACTCGGCCATATTTTTATTGATGAGCTTACATCATGGAAAAAAACGAAAATTGGAAGCTCGACTTGCTTAATGACACATCCGGATCTAAATGTGTGTCAAGTAAATCATGAGAATCAATCGGTAACATTGATTGGGTATATGCTCGATCCAGACGACTCAGAAGCATCGGATATCGACATAATAAATGACCTGATGGGGGAAATTTCAGACTTCGACAGGCTTCTCGAACGAAGTGGTAAGTTCGGCGGTCGGTGGACATTGATCGTTGATGATGGGAAACGAATCAGACTGTTCCATGACGCGTTTGGCCTACGTCAAGTGTTCTATACCGATGCCAACTATACTTCCGAAGTATGGTGTGCATCGCAACCCGGAATGATCGCAGAACGGCTAAGGTTGGCAGTGGATTTGAGTGCAATTAGCTTTATCAATACATCAAAACAGAGAGACGCAGAGTACTGGTGGCCTGGGGACAGTTGTCCGTATAAAGAAATAAGACATTTGCTTCCCAATCACTATTTAAACCTCGATTCCGGTTCCAGCTGTAGATATTGGCCAAACAGACCATTAGAAAAGTTACCGCTTGAAGAGGTAGCAGAAAAAACAGCCAAAACTTTACAGGGATTAATGGAAGGTGTCTCGAATCGATATGACTTAGCAGTTTCACTCACAGCCGGATGGGATAGTAGGTTGGTATTGGCAGCCTCGAGGGGGATTCGGGATAAAGTTTCTTATGTCACGGTAAGACAAGTAGGAATGCCAGAGAACCATGCGGATATTATCGTCCCTTCTCTCCTAGCGTCCGAATTGGGATTAAAACACGATATTGTGAAAGCTCCTCCTGCGATGGATGGCGAATTTGTGGCGATTTTTCAGAACAACGTGTCTTTTCCTCATGAAAAGTGGGGACCTGACGCGCAGGCCATTCTGGAATATAATCTACACAGTAAAGTCACGGTCACGGGAAGTGCATCAGAAGTGGCGAGATGTTTTTACAGGCCGAGGTCCCGACAGATAACTCCTCAGTCACTATCATCTCTTGTGATGGGCAATCATTTATTTGCAGTGGGACCATTTGAGAATTGGTTGAACGGACTCAATGGCACATTCAACTATGATAGGTTTGACCTGTTTTATTGGGAACAAAGATGTGGCAATTGGCTTGCCATGTGTCAGTCGGAATTCGACATTGCATGGAAAGACATTTTTACTCCGTTCAATTGCCGAGAATTAATAGTAAGCATGTTGGCCGTAGAGGAAAAATACAGGAAGCCACCTACATATGAATTGTATAAGGCAATCATGTCTCAACTATGGCCGGAAGTTCTACGTGCTCCCATTAATCCCCACAAAAGGAAAAGTGTGAGCGGGTTATTAAAGTCATTTTTAAAGACTCGACTGCGCCCCTATACCCCAGATTTCATCAAGAGATCCTTAAGAGGGCGCTAATCTAGGGGGAGGTCCTTATCCTGTAAAAGGGAAGGGGAGTATATCCTGCTCCCAACTTGTAAATGAGATCACCCTGAGACTTCAAACTATTCTTGCAGTGCCTCAGTGGTTACTTTTCGCCCTAATCGCCAAATTCATACGTATCAGCATTGTCAGGTTTCAAAGGATGTATCCTGTTCAGGCTAATTAGAGTTAGATGACGCAGCTCTGTAAAGAGCGCGATCTTGAAGGGCGTGGAATAGGAATATGTGCGGAATAGCCGGGGAGTTGAGATTCCAGACGAAACAGGCTGCATGCGCAGACTGGGACAAAATCAGTTCAATGATGTCCCGCCGCGGACCAGATGATAGCGGATTCTGGGCTGGTGACGAATACTGTACCTTGGTGTTTCGCAGGTTGGCCATCATTGACTTGAGTCCACGAGGCCATCAGCCCATGACTGTGGGAAACGGCCGATACACTTTAGTGTTTAATGGCGAGGTCTATAACTTTATGGCTTTGCGGAGACAATTGGAGAGCCGTGGGGTTACATTCCGCTCAGCAAGTGATAGTGAAGTGGTGCTCTATGCATTAATAGAGTGGGGCACCGAAGCGCTAGCCAAGTTCAACGGGATGTTTGCATTGGGTTTTTACGACAGTGCTGAGAAGAAGTTGCTCCTGGCGCGTGATCATGCGGGAATGAAGCCGCTTTATTATTTGATGTGCGAGAACGGCATTGTCTTCGCTTCACAGTACGATCAAATACTGGCCCATCCCTGGAGCCTTCATCTTGAAGTGTTCGGGGAGGCATTGGGGCTTTACCTTCGCCTAGGGTATATACCACATCCATTGGGAGTAATACGAAACACGCACATGCTCGAACCTGGTGCGTGGATGGAAATTTCTGTGGATGGGCATTGTAAACGAGGGAGCTTTTTTGTCTTTCCTCAGTACGTCGAACCCTCCTTAAGAGGAGCAGAAGCGCTGGAGGCAATTGATGGAGCAATAACAGCGGCCGTGAAAAGACACTTAATCAGTGATGTTCCTGTAGGAGCATTTTTATCGGGGGGCATCGACTCTCCCTTGGTGGTGGCGAAGATGCGATCCGTCAGCTCGAACAATATACAGACCTTCACTATTGGAACAGGTCAAAAAGAAACGGATGAATCCCTGGACGCACAGGCATATGCAAACGCAATAGGAGTGGAGCACAAAGTCGAATATGTATCACCGGATCAGGCATTAAGTATGGTTACTGATGTCATCGATGCCTGTGGAGAGCCCTTCGGGGACTATTCGGTCTTTCCTACCTTGATGGTTTCCAAATTGGCCAGCCGCGATCATAAGGTTGTGCTGTCCGGTGATGGCGGTGACGAATTGTTCTGGGGCTACCCCAGTCGATTTGGAAGACTTATTCAGCTGACCGAGGATCTCAAGAGTCCACTTTGGTTGAGAAGGTTGCAGTGGGCTATGAAAAGAGTGCTCTCAAGAGTCAATGACAGGTGCCTGCTTATGGATTCATTAGGCAACGGCCATCGTGCGATGCATACCCGTTTCCCAGAAGCGCTTCTAAAAAAAATATTTCCCTCATTACCGGCTTGGCCGTCAGAAAGCAATGTATATGCTTACGATGACCGTGACCCTGATCGGATTGCGCAGCTGTCACGGTGGCATGAGTTGGTTTATCACTTGACAATGGTATTGATGAAGGTTGATCGAGCTAGTATGTACAATTCACTTGAGGTTCGCGTGCCTTTACTCGACCGCGAGGTAATTGAAGTAGCATCAAAGGTCGACTGGCGTGATTGCCTGCATGTGGCTCAGAAATTGGGAAAGTTGCCATTAAGGCATATACTCGCTAGAAATGTGAAGTATCAAACTCATAAGAAACGTGGTTTTGAAGCTCCGATGGCAGCATGGCTCAGAACATCCCTCAAAGAAATGTTCGAAGAATATGTCCTGAGACAGACCGATATCCTGGGGGCTGAAATCAATCGAGGAGCGATGCGTAGAGTATTTGAAGGACACATTAGTGGACGATGTGACTATGCACGGGGACTCTGGCCGCTACTAAGCTTGGCATTATGGGCAAAGAAATACTCCATGAGCTCGGGCTAGGATCGAGCAACACAGCATTCGATATCATGGTGGACAGTTAGCAGTTAGTTCAGCGGGAGGAAGAGCAGGCTTAGCTCGAATCATAATTAGCCCGCCTTGTAAGGGCATGGGGATTCATCAAGAAAAGACAAAATGCCAGATTGTACCACTCCTCTCATCTCAATAGGCATCCCGACCTATAACAGGGCAAACACTTATCTAAGATGTGCGTTGCGAAGCGCGGTGAATCAGACGTACAAGAATATAGAGATCATTGTTTCCGATAATTGTTCACTAGACAATACCGAATCGGTTGTCAAGGAGTTCGACGATCCTCGAATAAGGTACTACAGACAAAAGGAGAATATTGGCCCGGTCAATAACCGCAATTTTTGCCTAGAGCGAGCTCAAGGAAAATATTTTGTCTTGCTTTCGGATGATGATCAGATCGACGATGATTTCATTTCTGCTTGTATGGATGCAGTGAAATATCGTGAGGAGCCGGGCGTAATTTTGACCGGCGTACGGGAAATTGACTCCGAAGGGAATATCTTATCCACTTCTTACAACACAGTTGGCGGACACTCCACGGGAGATTTTATCTTAGGATGGTTTGATCGCAAATTACCTTTATATCTGTGCAGTACAGTATTCAACACAAAGAGATTGAAACAGCTTGGAGGGATACGTTCGAAGGCGAATAAGTATGATGACGTTGTCGCATACGTTAAACTTGCTGCGAAATACGGAAGAGTCGACGTTTTCGATATTAAGGCCAGTTTTCGTAGGCATGGCAGTAATATTGGGGATGAGGCTCACTATTCTGCCTGGTGCGAAGACAGTCTTTATCTATTGGATGTCATGTGCAATGTAGCGCCGGACCACGAGGCTGTAATAAGAGAAAGGGGAACGTCATACTTTTGCCACAGAAATTACAGCCGGGTTGCGGGAATAAGGTCTCCCGTAAAACGGTTGCATGCCTACCTCACTGTCTATAGAACTTTTAACTATAGTTGTTCTCCAGTAAAATTCGTATGCATGAGAAATATTTCTCGTGGCAGAAAATTTTTGAAAAGACAATTCCAATCGTGCCGTGTTCTGTGAAGCCGTCATTCCGAGCGCGGGTTTTAGTGTGGGGGCGCCAAGTATCATTATGAAAATTGCGTTTCTCGTTAACCAGTTTCCATCTGTCGCCGAGACGTTTGTGCTGAATCAGATTGTGGGACTAATAAAATTGGGACATGATGTTCATGTTTTTGCAAGCAAATCGGCTAGCAATATCAGGGTTCATGATGGCTATAAAAATTATGACTTGTCAAAAAAGACTCACTACTATCGAATTCCCAAGAACAAAATAGTCAGAACATTAAAAGCTATATTCTTGATCGTTAAATATGCACCAAACAATTATAACGCCATATTCAGATCACTAAATATCTTTAGATATGGAAAGCAGGCAGGGTCTTTCAGCCTCCTTTTTATGAGCATTCCGCTAGTAGAAAGAGGTCCTTTTGATATCATTCATTCTCAGTTCGGTACGATAGGGCTAACCGCCACATCCTTAAATCAATTCCTTCCAAATAAGTGCAAGTTAGTAACATCCATTCGTGGTTATGATGTAACCGTGTTTCTCAAAAAACATCCGGGGGCTTACCAGGGATTATTCAGGGAAGGAGATTTGTTCTTGCCGGTCTGTGAGTTTCTCAAGGATCGGCTGATTCAAGAGGGTTGTGAGGAAAAGAAGATCGTGGTTCACCATTCTGGTATCGATTGTTCAAAGTTTGAATGTGTTCAAAGACAGCGGGTGTCTGGTGAGCCCATAAAGGTACTGACAATTGCGAGACTAATTGAAAAGAAGGGGGTGGCTTTTGCCATCGAAGCTGTTGCACGACTACTTTCAAAAGGAGAAAACGTAGAATATTCTATAGTCGGTCATGGAGTGCTGCTCGAGCATTTACAGCAGTTGATAGAAACCAGGGGTGTTGAACAGCAAGTTAAATTGCTTGGTTGGAAAACCCACGAAGAGATTAAAATGCTATTGGATGAATCGCACGTGTTGATGGCTCCGAGTTTGACTGCTGAAAGCGGTGACCAGGAAGGAATCCCCAATGCCATAAAAGAGGCGATGGCTTCGGGATTACCCGTGATCAGTACGTTTCACAGCGGGATACCAGAGCTGGTTACCCATGGGGTGTCGGGTTTGTTGGTGCCGGAGAGGGATGCGGCTTCTCTTGCGGATGCTCTTGCATATCTAATAAGCCATCCTGAAATTTGTAATGAGATGGGTAAGGCGGGAAGGATGCAGGTGGAGAAGAGGTTTGATACAAACTCATTAAACAAGGGGCTGGAAGAATTGTACTTGGAACTTATGCATGAAACCTAATTCCCGATCATGAAATCTTTCCACTTTTCTCCAGTATGCATCTATTTCTGATCTCCGTCGTCGTTTCGGGTTTGTGCCGAAGATGCGAGATGGCGCCCGCGTTTCAGGCTTGGGTAGGACACGAGGAAATATCCAGAGATGATCGGTGGTCACTCGTTGGAGCGGACTGGTCTAGACGGAAGCACGAAGCAGCTTACCAATAGACCAAAGCTACTCTTCCTCGCATATCCCTTTCCGCCACTGCAGGCGGTTGGTGCTGTTCGTACGGGGAACATGGCAAGGTATTTGGCCAGGTTAGGGTGGGATGTGACAGTAGTAACCCCCGATCCCTCCATGTGGCGGAATGTTGATGACGGCGTGAAGGTCTCAATGGAGTTAGAGCGTGAGGGCATCAAGCGGATCCTGACTGGCCACCGATGGAGATGTCTCTCAGCGCAAGGTCTGAAGTGCTGGAATGAGAACGTGGGGTGGGTTGCTGGAGGAATCTGTCGGACGATTGCACGACGTCTAGGCGTTGATAGGCATGTCGGTTGGATTAAGGAGGCGGAGCGAGCTTGTTCCAATCTGAGTCCGATGGACGTCGACATGATTCTTGCTTCCGGTTCGCCGTTCGTGGCGTTTCGACTTGCAAGGAGCCTCTCAGTCCGGCTCGGCCGGCCTTATGTTTTGGACTATCGAGACCCCTGGACTGAATATCATTTGGCCGATCGTCCGCTACGGCCGGCGACTGTCCGGGAAGAGGAGAGTTTGCTTCAAGGTTGTGCAGCGGTCACCATTGCGTCACCTTCTTGGGGTGCAGACTTGGATCGACGGTATGGTGTGGGCGCAAAGGTCCATGTGGTTACAAACGGTTACGACTCTGGTGAGATGGCAGGCGTTAAACCATACGACTTCGGACATTGTGCCTTTGTGTATGCAGGGAGTTTCTATGCACCGAAGATCTCCATCTCATGTTTCCTGGCTGCGCTTAAATGTCTACAGGAATCTTTGAACAAAGCGAGCGAGAAATGGTACTTTCACTACTATGGGATGCATGAAGGCCACGTCCGTGAACAGGCAGCCCATTATGGCCTGAGTGATCGGATTGTTCTTCATGGAAGAGTCCCAAGGCGTGAGGCTTTATCGGCAGTGAAGGGGGCAAACCTCGCAGTAGTCATCAGTTCAGTCTATGAACGAAGCCTATTAAAAGATACAGGGATCATCCCGGCCAAAATATTTGAGGCCGTCGGACTGGGAACTCCTGTTCTTCTCATTGCCCCTCCTGGCAGCGACGCAACAGCTCTACTCGTCTCCACCGGATTAGTGAAAAGTTTTACGGGCGCTGACACTCAGGGTATGGTGTCGTTTCTCAAAGATGTGGTTTGTGGACAGGCTCCTCGGCAGAGGAATATCGAGATCTGTTCGTGGACGACACTCTCTAAGAATCTCAATGCCGTCCTGCGAGGGTGCCTAACTTCTGCCACGTGTCACCCCCATGTGAGAGATGGAGACGGAGGTCGGGATGGTGCGAATGCGCCAAAGCAGTCGCATTAGGTCGGATATACTCTGAGGTAAAGGCTTGAGGTGACTAGCGAAGGTCTACAAGACTATGGTACACGACAAATTTTCTCACGTGAGCCGCAGCGCCGAACATCTCTTCCCAGCCTCTTGTGCGGCTTATTGCTGGTGAATTGATCATTCGATGGATATTCAATAAAGTTCCAGACAACATCCATGCTCGACCGACCCATCAGGTCAAATCAAAGGACGCCGGCTAGCGGGGCCTCGACCGTGGCGCCACACATCGTGCCCCAATCCGGCACCACTCTGGCTGAGCGATTTTTACTTTTGGCAGCTGTGACCACGCTACCGCTGGAAAAGCAGCTTCCCACAGTGGCGGGGATGAGCTTCAGTTTTCTCATCTTTGCCGTGCTTGCCGTCTATATCATTGTGAATCGTCCTCGCGCCTTGGGCGAGATTTGGTATCACCCGGTTTTCATCGCCGCCTATGCCTTCGTCGGCGTTGTCATCCTCCTTGAATTTTCAAGCCCTTCATCCAGCTATCAGGAGACGATACGGTTTGCACAGATGATAGCAGGCGCCGTCTGTGTGGCGGCACTCTGTAGAGATCGGTCAGGGCTGGCTGTCGGCCTGTACGGACATATTGGAGCAGCCTTGTGGGTGTCCACCGTCCTCTACTTGACCTCGTATGGAATGCTGGCAGAAATGGGAACAACAAGTAATTTTCAGGAGGCTAGCAACATTCGTGAGCAGGTGGATACGGGCATCACGGCTAATAAAAATGGATTGGCCTTCGTGTGCATTCAGGGAGCAATCGTCGCAGTTGCCCTGTCTTTATCGGTTCGGTTCAAGCATTTCCGTATCCTATTGTTAGGAATAGGCATCTTCTGTATCGTCGCCGCGTTTTTGACGATGTCAAGGGGTGCTGCGGTAATGGGCTTCGTGTCCGTTGCAACGATTCTCTATGCGCATGGAGTCAAACAGGCCAAAGCTTTGATCCTTGTTTCTATCTTAGGGATGGGCATTTATATCCTGGTTCCTGACGCTGTGTGGTCGCGGATGACGTTCTCAACCGAGGTGGGAGAGAGCGGTCGGATGGAGGCCCGTGCGCAGGTATATACGTCGGCACTAAACCACTTTTCGGAATATATCGTGGCCGGTGTCGGGGCGGGAAATTTCTTTAGTAAGTGGGGACTCGAAAATGGATTTTATAGAGGTGGTGGTGTGGTGGGTGCACACAATGCATTTCTTCAGATCGCAATTTGCTGGGGTGTGCTAGGTCTCTTCATGTTTGTGTTGATTATATGGTGCGTCTATTGTTCCGTTCCATTACATTGTGGGCGGGATCAGCTTTCGCTTGCGCTGCTAGGAATTCTTATCTCGCTCGGTCTAGCGTTGATGCAGGGGCACGGTTTCTATTCGAAAACCTACGCCTTTGGTATAGGCATGTTGGTTGGTGCTCGGCAATGGATCTGGCCTAGGG
Organism: Nitrospira sp.; assembly: GCA_029194725.1. Lineage (GTDB taxonomy): Bacteria > Nitrospirota > Nitrospiria > Nitrospirales > Nitrospiraceae > Nitrospira_D. The sequence goes on from JARFXQ010000022.1 coordinate 30,492, forward strand.
GCATCGTGTCGGCAGTTGAGGTAAACAGATGCCCGTCGGGCGGCGCTGGTAGGGTTAGCACAGACTCTAGGTAGTTCGAAAGATTGATTCGATTGGGCTCGAACCATTTAAGGCGATCATGGAATTCGATCGTAAGCTCCCCCCTCTGCACACTCCTCGGTTTCATTCTAAAGACAAGAGGCCTGCCGTCATTACGCAGGGAACGGAGCGACCTAGTGTAGTGTCGCATAAGTATCTTGACTTATCAGGAACCGTGGCTGTCACCGCCACACAGGAGGGGATGCTCAAGCGACGAGCTCCGCAGCTTCAGGTGACGGACGATGAACGCGCACAATTGCAGCAATAGGTCAGGGGACGGCGCACCCCCGTCCGCCTGGCCCTGCGTGCAAAGATGATCCTGCTGGCCATCGAGGGGCACGAAAACCGGCAGATCGCCGTCGCCGTGGGAACGAGTCGGTAGACCGTGGGGCTCTAGCGACAGCGCTTTGCCACGCATAGGGCGGTCTTCTCCACTGTATTTTTGATGGATGCTCCCTAAAAAGACATCTACAAGGGCACGATGAGTGAGAGCAATGTGCGTTGGATGAATGAATTGCTTGCAGAAAAGATTGCCCAATACGAGCTTCCATTTGTTGATTTGTCTGATGAGTTTAAGAGGTTCTTTGAGGCCAAACAGGTCCATTTCGAATGGGAAAACGATTTTCATTGGAACGAGAAAGGTCACCAGGTAGCAGCATACGCACTATACAGAAAGCTGAGAACGCTTCACCTGTTTGAGCACCCTTGGAATGAGCGTGGCGTCCTGCAGTGATCGGTCGTCGCGTCTATGGTGTCGTGTCGTACTGTAAGCTTTCCTGAAACGTACAAAGATCAAATGGAGAACGGGGATGCCGTCTACCTTGTATCAGACCCAATGTGAAGTGACGTCTCCCACGAAAACGAGGGCACCATATAGGATTGGGCCCATCGGTGTGGCGTCTAGCTCGCCTTCATTCGTCCGGGAAAACCCGGGGAAGGTGATTTATTGAACCCTTTAATGGTCGTTTTCGTGATGCGTGTCTGAACGTGCCCCAGTTCACCTCACCGGCTGAAGTCCAGGTTATCATTGGATAGCGTGGCGGGTAGATTACAATTACCGCCGTCCCCACAGCTCACTTGGGCGCCTGATCCAGAGCGAGTTTATCAGGCAACGTCAGGAAGAACAGATCACCGAAGATGTCGTCTGCTCTAGTTAAGAGAGCTGTCTCGGAATGGGGCCAACGTCATGAAGCCGGAAGTTTTTCTTTGGCAAGGTCTTCTTGATGGGTAAGCTTACATTTATGGGAAGCCTGGCATTTATGCAAAGGGCTACGAAACACATATTAGATGGTAATATCAAGGGATTGATTCGAGCAGGGCTACGTACAATTGCGCCAGGCGCATACCGACGCGGTAGAGCTTATATCTACGAGCTCGAACGCTTGTCGGATGGTGTGGTATTCCCCGAGCCATATGAATTCAGAAGGACAAATGATATCAACGCCATGGTTGATTTCGGGCTGGAGAAAAGAATTTGCGAAAAACGCCTCAAGGCGGGCGATTTGTGTTTTGCGGGTTATAAAGGGGACAAGATAGTCAGTGTGATATGGGGACATAAAGGGTCATATTACGTGCGAGGCATCGGGTATTGGCATAGGGGTAGTCGAGATGACAGTTATGTGTTTGGTGCCATAACCCAACCTGAGGAACGTCAAAAAGGGTTATTTAAAGTACTCTTGTACCTTATCTCGAAAGAGCTACTCAAGAGTACGAGTGGAAACATAACAGCTCTTGTTGAGACCAAAAATACCATCTCATTGAAGACTTTTCGAAATATGGGCTATGGAGAAGTGAGAGTCATAGAGCACACGACATTATTATGGATAAAGAAAACAATTGTACTTCATCATGACACGAAAAATGTTCAACGAAGGATATTCATGTTCCCTCCATCTGATCTTTATGTGATATAAGAGAAATGGGAATGACTAGATTGTCGTGGACCAAAAAACTAAGAGGAGTCACCTGATGGCTGCGACTTGTCGGGGCGTCATCACGTCGGTCTCAGCGGCCGACCCGGAGACGACTGGACCGTGGAGTTGATACCAGCGTGCGTCCGCTACCTCCTTTTTCCCACCTATCTGCGATTTATTGGCTCCGAACAGCTGCCGCAGTACCGTCGGCTCGTGAAGAGCCAGTTCCTTCCTGAGGAGGAGCTCCGACGGCGCCAGTGCACGGCGGTGCAGGATATGCTGCGCTACGTCCACGACCACAACCGCTTCTACCGGCGGCGCCTGCGTGAGCTGGGCGCGACTCCGGACGACTTCAGGTCTATGGCGGACTTCGAGCACTTCCCGCTGCTTACCAAAGACGACCTCCGGGAGCATGCCGACGAGCTCCTCTCTGACGGCTGGGACGTATCGAGCCTCATGAGGAAGCGGACCGGAGGGTCCACAGGGGTGCCCGTTCACCTCTATAAGGATCTACGGGCCTCCAGGATTAAAGCCGGAGTGACGATGCGCCATGACGAGTGGGCACACTTCCAGGTGGGGATGAAGAAGGCGGCGCTCTGGGGCGACGTCAAACCGCGCACCTCTCTGTGGCACAGGCTGACGGATGCCCTCTATAACAGGACTATATACCTTGACACGCTCGAAATGGACGACCGCAGCATGCTGGATTTTGCGGAGGCCATCCGGCGAACCTCGACGCAGCTGCTTTTCGGCCACGGCCACTCTCTCTACCACTTCGCCCGGTTCTTGCGCGACCGCCGCGTCACGAACCTGAAGCTCAAGGGAATCATCTCCAGCGCGGAGATGCTCCCCCCAGCGGAGCGGCGCGTCGTGGAGGAGGTGTTCGGCAACGTCGTGTTCGATCGCTACGGGTGCGAGGAGGTCGGGCTCATCGCTTCCGAGTGTGAGAGGCACGACGGGATGCACGTGGCCGCGGAAGGCGTGTACATCGAGATCCTCGACGGCACCGAGGAAGTGCCCGGGCGGGTCGTCGTCACGGACCTGCTCAATCACGCGACGCCGATCCTGAGGTACGAGATCGGCGACCTGGCCCTGACCAAACCCGGCCCCTGTACCTGCGGCCGCGGACTCCCGCGGATCGGGCGAGTGATCGGCCGGACGAGCGACTTTCTCTACACCCCGGAAGGCAGGCAGATTTCTGGGATCTCGCTCCTCGACACGGTCATCATCCACATCCCAGGTTTCAGAAGGGCCCAGGTGGTGCAGGAGTCGCTGGACTCCCTGACGTTCAACGTGGTGAAGGGGGAGGGCTTCTCGGATGCTAGCCTGAGGATGCTCGCTGCGGCCGTCACGAAATACTTTGGCCCCTCGATGACCCACAAGGTGGTGATGGTCGACACCATACCCCTGACCGGCCGCGGCAAGTTCCAGTTCTCCATCTGCAAGGTCAGGCCAACGAGGTGACGTGGGCGTGTTAGGCCCCTAGATTGAGACAGTCCTAAGGAGAACGCTCTGGCACGGAACCTGGGCTAGCTCAATCTGACCTCAAATTACCCAGTCTTCAAGCAATCAGGAGGGGTACACCCCCGATTGATTTCGGCCCACGATTTGGGTGCCATTGCAAACGATGACTGGGCAACCACCATCCATCGTGAGCTAACACTGTTTCGGCGCGCTAAATCCTTCAGGCAGACCTTTAGGCTTACCACATGCCTCATCAACTTGATCTTGCGTCAGGAATCCTGCGTTTTTGAAATTGGCACCGTCAATCCGTGCTCCTTCCATTTGAGCCCCCAAAAGCATGGTCTCCTCAAAGTTCGCATTTATCAAGTTAGCACCGCTCAGATCCGCGCCTAGGAGCATCGCACGGCGTAGGTCTGCCGACTCGAGATCAGACCAGCGCAGGTCAGCGCCGGCTAGCATAGCCATATGAAGATTCGCGCCGTTTAGCTTAGCCCTTCTAAGGCGCGCGCCAGCTAGCATTTGTCCTTTGGTGTCTTTGGGGTGCAGTGTCTCAACTCTGGGGGAACTAGACCATCCTGTTACGGACCAAGAGCCGAGCAAGAGAACGGCAGTAAGTACAACTGGCCAGAGAATCCTTTCCCATTTTTGATGCCCATGAACGTTCATCCATCCTCGAAGCCCGAGACTCAGCAAAATGGACGCAAGTCCGACGCATAACCACGGTATGGTTTCGCTCTTTGTTGCGTAAGCTCCTGCAACGGTTAGAACTCCATGGCCTAACCACTCCATGGTTATACCGTTCTTCGCAGCGACGATTCCAGCGACGAGAGCAAAGAAACCAGCCGCAAGCTCAAGAGAAAACTTGTACATATGTGAGGGTATTGGTTGGAAAGAATTTTAGTCGTTATGAATGTTACCGTTATGATGACGGTGACAGTATACACCAAGACAGCCTTCTGCTTCATCGGGAAGTCCTCGCCTGTAAAGGCAGGGGAATGGATTTTCAGTGAGCTTGGAGTCCTATTGGCGTAGCGGGTGATTGAGTGTCGCCACCCACACTGTATTCATAGGCGCCGATATCATAGGCGCGTCCTTGGGGTCGAGTAGTGCCGTCGAAGGATATTCTAGTCGTATTGAGGGATAAGCCCTTGTCGATGGCCGGGCTTCGTTCGTGCAGTTTAAAATTCGGCGACTCCGGAAGTGTCGCTGGGGCGTTGAGGAATCGCGGATTGTCTGTATTCACCACATTACCAGATTGCGTGTAGTTTACCCCTTCCGTTGCCCCGGTTGGTCCTAGAAAGGCCGTTGGACGAGGTGTGGTAGCGTAGGCAAGGTTATTTCTGATTGTGTTTCCTGTCCCTCCCAGACCCGTAAAAAAAATTCCCTGTGAAGATCCACCGTTTGTGTTGTTCTCATAGAAAATGTTGTTTTCGATTCTGACCCTATTTACAAGACCTCCCCACAGCACAATCCCAGTTGCAGCATATTGATACGCGAAGACATTATTGGAAATCACCCAATCAGATGCGCCAGCGAATTCAGGACTCGGATGCTTAGTTGAGCTATACGCAGATGTTGATGAACCGTTCACTTGAATGCCGAATGCAAGGTTATCATAAATCAGGTTGTTGATAATTGTGTAGAAATTACCGTGCAGATAGAATCCGTGCCTCTGGTTGCAGTCGAGGTTTGCTCCTGTTGCAGCACAAGCGTCAAAAGTACCGCCATTATGGTTGATAATGTTACGATCGAAGGTGTTATGATGGCCACCCCCACCCAGGATGCCCTGATTCAAACTGTGGTGAATCCAATTACGACGGATTGTTGAGTCGTGGAGGTTGTAATATTTTATCCCGTCATAACCATGGGCTATCTCAAATCCCTCAATCGTAATCCAGCCCATGGCTACGTTAATCCTAGACGCATGCTGAATCAGGATGCGAGGGAATTGTTTCGGGTCAATAAAATTGATGATTGGAGACTCGCCAGGGTAGTTCAGAAGTTTGATAGGAGCAGCCTGAGTGCCGGTTCTACTGAACCGAATCAATCCCTCGTTGTATGTCCCGCCCCGGACATAGGTCGTATCGCCTGCGACCATTTTGGACACCGCATAGGCCACGGTCCGCCACGGCTGTTTTTCTGTGCCAGGATGGCTATCGCTCCCGGCCGTGTCAACATAGTAGGTCGCCGCGTGGGCCACAGCAAAATAATGCTGACACCCCTCAACGGTTGGCAAGAGGGCACTGGCCAGCATGCAGGAACCGAGTGCTTGCTTGAGTCGAAGCATTATGCTGCCTCCTCCTATAGCTATAGTCCGCAACACGCTGAGTCTACGGTATTGTATTGAGCGTTTCCCCCGAATAATGTTCAGCGCCTTGTCGGATGGAGCAACCGTCATGCCAAGTAGGCCATTCACTAGTGGCCTAAAATAAAGAAGAAGATGCAGGAACATTTGTTCGTGCTCGTTCAAAACTGTCCATAAGCCCCAAGCGGTGTGCGTTGAAAGGGACTCCAGAACCTTGGTAGTTTGATGTCGAGGGAAGGTCTGATTAATTCCTAATTTTAGTCAGTTGACACTCAAAACGCGGGGAATTGAGCTGATTATTTGTCGGAACTTTGAATAAATCAGACCTTCCCTAGGCCGACTGTCCCTCGACCTGCATCTTTATGCTAAACATACCAAACACGAGTTTTCAAGGCTCCGAGAAGCATCAAAACACGATTCTGTCTTTGACCTCAGCTCAGGAAACGAGTCCCGTCTGGCTCGCAGAAGGATGGTGAGGGTCTCTCGCTCTATGCGGATGCCGTGAAATTGCGGTCTTTCGGGTGATTGGCAGTACACTGGACGCCAATGTGTCGTTTTGATTGTTGACCGTCAACCAGCCATATCAGTAGCTGAGCGCAGGTGGTGCGCACGCAGACAAATCCTACACGAACACCGACTCTAGGCTGATGCGCAAAGCGATTGAACTGGTGTTCGGTAGATCAAATAAGGATGCGGGTTCAAACAGTTCTTCTTGCGAGGGATGTGTAAGACCTGTACCGCTCCCGATTTCTTGGATACTGTTGTCGCCATATTGACTCGACCTGTGGGTCGCGTCGCTCGACGATCGTCGCTCCTGGGCCAACTGTGTGCGTCGGGTTTTTGGCGACCGACCATCAGTGGACCCAATTGCCTGCTGACATGACACTCTCATGCGGCTTCCTGAGTTGCGAGGAGCTCACGGCGCACCTGGGCCGGCGAGCGAAAGCCATGCCGCTCGACCAGCCACTGTTCGTTGTATGTAACCAGTCAGGCCTGAAGGGCCACGCGGAGGTCTTCGACGGTGCGGAAGGTCTTGACCCACAGGAGTTGCTCCTTGAGCGTCCGAATGAACCGTTCTGCGACCCCGTTGCCTTCCGGAGCGCGCACGAACGCTGGACTCGACATCACCCCGAGAAACCGGAGTTCGGCCTGGAAGTCCTCACTCATATATTGACTCCCATGATCATGCCGCACCTGCACGCCCGGCGCGATGCCGGCCGCGAAGGTACCGAACTGCCGTCGCACACCTTGGCGAATCGGCTCCAAGGCCTCGAAGCGCGTGGCCCGGGTTGCGGCATGGAGACCGATCCCTTCGAGCGTACAATGATCCACGCCGACAAAGACGGTCACGGAGCCGTCCTCCAGCGTCACGGTGCTCGTCGCATCGGTGCCCCACATCTGATTCGGGCGCGCGGTCGTGATGGTCCCGTCATGGTGCCGGGGGCCACACACGCGCTGCGCCCGGCTGGGCGCCAAGAGATTGGCCTGCCGCATCAGTCGCAACACGCGGGGCTTCGAGGTGCATATTCCGCTGAATCCGGCCGCCGATTCCGAGCGAATCCGGCCACCCCTCGGAGCCCCGCGACGCAGAGCCTCAGTGGTCTGTCGTGAGTGGCCGACTTCCGTCTGCTTTCGCCAGCCGTTTGCGCCTCGATTCTCCTTTGAGCGTGATCTTATAGGCGTTGTGCACGAGCCGGTCAAGAATGGCATCGGCCAGCGTCGGCTCGCCGATCGCCGCGTGCCAGTGATCGACCGGGAGTTGACTGGCCACGAGGGTGGCGCGACGCCCATGTCGATCATCGAGGAGTTCTAATAAATCGCGGCGATGTTCGTCGGTCAACGGGGCCAATCCCCAATCATCCAGCACCACGAGGTCGGTCTTGGCGAGACTCCGGAGGAGGCGCCCATAGCGGCCATCGCCTTTGGCCACGGCCAGGTCCCGGAAGAACCGCGGGAGTCGCAGATACAAGGCGGAGCAGCCCAGCCGACAGGCCATCTGCGCCAGCGCACAGGCCAGATACGTCTTGCCGGCTCCCGTGGGGCCCACGATCAACACATTGTCGTGACTGCGAATCCACTGGCCGGTCGCCAGCGACGCGATCACACCTTTGTCGAGCCCCCGCGGATGGCGATAATCCAGATCCTCCAGCGTGGCGCTGCCGGGGAGCCGGGCTTGGGCGAGGCGGCGCATCAGCCGTCGATTGTCCTGGGTGGTCCGCTCCCGATCGACTAACAGCCCCAGCCGTTCCTCGAAGCTCAGCCGCTGCACGTCGGGCATCTCCAGTTGTTCCGCCAAGGCGGTGGCCATGCCCGTGAGCTTCAGGGCCTCCAGCGTTGCGAGTGTCGGGTGACGTAACATCAGAGTCCTCCTTCGTGTTCGTGGTAATAGGTGGCACCGCGCAGATGGTCGTGCTCGAACGGGAGAGGCACCACACGCTCCCGCTCAGGGAGCGGCTGCTGATCGAGCCCAGTCTTTAAAATGGACTGCACACTTTTGTAGGTGAATGCCTCCAGCGCCTGGGCCCGTCGGCACGCCGCCTCCAACCGCGCCGGGCCGTACGCACGCTCCAGCCGCAGAATTCCCAGACAAGACCGGTAGCCCTGTTCGGAATGAGGCCGCCGCGCCAGGATTGCCGCCACGACGGCTGCGGTGGCGGGCCCAACGGTCTCGGCCCACTGGATCAGTCGCGCGGGGGACCACGCCAGATACTGCTGATGCGCTGACGGGAGATGCGCGGTGACCGTGGTGTGTCGGCCACGTTCCGCACTCCGCACATGGCTCGCCACACGCTGTCCCTTATGGAAACACTCGACGGTGGTGGCCGTCAGTCGCACATCGAGTGGCGTATGGATCAGCGAAGACGGCACGCTGTAATAATGGCCCTCGACCTCGACATGCGCATCGATATTCACCCGTGCCATGCGCCACTCGGCATAGACGTAGGGCTCGAGTGGAAGCAGCTGCATGGCCGGACGATCGACGGCCTCAAACTGAGACTGCCGACAGCCGGGGAGTTTCTTGAAGGGGCGGCGATTCAGCCGGTCCAAGCACCCAGCGATCGCCGCATTGAGCTCTGCCAGACTGAAGAAGGTGTGATGCCGGAGACAGGCCAGGATCCATCGCTCCACCAACAGCACACCCGCTTCAACTTTGGCCTTGTCGCGGGGTTTGCGGACTCGGGCCGGAATCACCGCGGCGCCGTAGTGTCGAACCAAATCGGCATAGGTCGGATTCAGCTCGGGCTCATAGCGGCAGGCCTTGGTCACACCGCTGCGCAAGTTGTCGGGCACGACGATCTGCGGCACACCCTCGAAAAAGGCGAAGGCGCGCGTATGGGCGCCGATCCAATCCGGCAGCGTTTGCGTCCAGGTCGCTTCCGCATAGGTGTAATTCGACGCGCCCCACACCGCGACGAAGATCTGGGCCGGCCGCAGCTCACCGGTCTGCCGGTCCTGGACCGGTACCGTCTGGCCTGCGTAATCGACGAAGAGTTTCTCACCGGCGCGATGCTCCTGCCGCAGGCAGCGATCCAGGGTGGCGCGCCAACCGCCATAGAGATCGCAAAAGCGGCTGTACTGATAGCCGTCGGGATGCTGGGCTTTGTACTCCTGCCAGAGTAGCGCCAGGGTGACACCCTTCCGCGTCAATTCTTGATGCAGCGTGGCCCAATCTGGCATGGCCCGCGGCGGGCTGGTCGGCGACGGCGCGGCTGGATACAGCCGGGTTTCCAGCTGCTGATCGTCCAGGTCCTCCGGGAATGGCCAGGATACTCCAGCCGCCTTGGCCCGATAGAGCGTTTCCGCCACCGTGCTCCGCGCCACCCCACAACTGGCCGCGACTTGTCGATTGCTGAGCTCGCAGCCCCATTTGAGTCGAAGAATATCTTTGATCTTCCGCATGGTCACTCGCTCCCCTGGCATCGGTCCCTCCCTCATAAAATGGAAGGCACACGATACCCAAGGTTGAGAAGGACCTGCGTCGCGAGTGACTCGGGGAGACGGACCGCTGGGGGATCACCCCGCCCAGGATTCCGAGGGATGTCGGCCACCGATTCCGAGAGGACTCGGAAAAGTGGCCGGATTCACCTCGGAATCAGTGGCCGCGTTCCGCCGGAACGGGTGGCCGACTTGCGTCGGAATCAGTGGTCGGCTTGGGTCGGAATACACACGAGGTCCGAATGCCCTGTGCCCGCAGGCGCGCCCAGACCTTGCGGTGGCCCTCCCCGAGAAACAGCGAGATCGTGATCACGGTCCGGATATGGCCCGTGAGCGCCTCATCGGTATACGCGGTCTTCGGTCCCCGCTTGGCGGGAATGGATGGCTGGGCGCCCCGGCCCTGTTGGTGATAAAACGTGGCCCGACTCAGGCCCCATTCCTGACAGACTCGGACCACACCATACGGACGCTGGACGGAAGGCGACGTGGTGTGGCTCATCGCGTCGACCTCCCGGTGGCCAAAGGGGCGCCACCCCGTAAACGCTGGACCGCTTCCCGCGACAGTTCCAAGCGCATGGTGAGATCCCCAACCAGAGTCTTGAGCCGTCCCACCTCCGCATCCCGCTCATCGGCGGTTCGGCTCTTCAGGCTCACGTGGCCACCGGCGAGGAACTGGTCCCGCCATTCGGAGAGCCGTGCTGCCGTGAGCCCCAGCTCGCGGGAGACCAGATCCAGATCTTCACCGCGCAGCACCCGAAGCACGGCATCCATCTTTTTGTGCGAGGAGAAGTGGCCTCGTTCCGCCTTCGATTTCACCATGAACACCTCCATCAATGAGGGGCAGTATGCCCCAAATGTGTGTCCAAGGAAATCGTGGGGCGGAGGAGACCCACGGAAAAGAATTGTACCACTCACAATGGTATCAAGTTTTGGAGGGCTCCTGCGCTGCCACCGCTTTGCGTATGCGCGGTGCGCAGGCAGGCAAAACGGTGACAGGTGATGTGCGGACAGCAGAACGGAAGCCCCAGGGTCGTGGGCCATCCCTAGCCGATCGACCCACAGCGGACCAAATATTTCAGTTAACAACCTGGAGTGACGTTGGCGCAGCGAGTGTAGTGCTACTACCGTAATATTCATAGGCGCCAACGTCGTAGGCTGAGAGTTTTGGGCGGGAGGTGCCTGGGTACGATATTTTGCTCGCAGATAGGGACAAGCCCTTGTCGATGGCCGGGCTCCCTGAGGCCAGAGCGAAATTCGGCGAGGATGGAAGTGTAGCAGGGGCATTGACAAATTTCGGGTTGACTGTATTCACAATGTTGCCGGATTGTGTGTACTGGCCCCCACTGCCAAGAAACAGCGTTCCGCCTGATCCCGTTGCGTAAGCGAGATTGTTTCTAATTATGGCCCCCGTAGACGTGCCCGTGAAGGCAATCCCGTTTGCTTTGTAATTAGCGCCCGTGACATAGTTCTCATAGAAAATATTGTTCTCAATCCGTGCATTGTCACATTCTGAGCCCCACAAGACGATGCCCGGCGCGTTCCTTTGGTAGGCAAAGGTGTTGTTGGCAATGACCCAATTACGAGAGAGGGCGAACTCCGGCCCCGGATGCGAGGTGGGCTTGTAACTCACCGTCCCGTTCACTTGAATGCCAAGAGCGAGATTGTCATAAAAGAGATTGTTTGTGGCCGTAATCGCTGTGCCATTCATATAAATACCGTGGTCTTGGTTACAATAGGATGGACTGCTCGCGCATTGAGAAAAGTTACCATTGTGATTGATTTTGCTCCGGTCGATCAGAATCCTAGTGCCATTCCCGAAAATCCCATGCTTAAGATGATGGTGAATCCAATTCCGCCGAATCGTAAGATCCTGGCCATTGGCTATTTTGATGCCAACGTACCCATTCCGAATCTCAAACCCCTCAATCGTGATCCAAGCCGTAGCCTTCTGACTACCGGCGGAGTTTTGAATCAGAAGCTGCCTAGTTGATGTCTTGTCAATAAAATTGATGATAGGGAATTCGCCAGGAGCGTTCAGGAGCTTGATTGGAGCCGACGAGGTGCCGGATCTTCCGAATCGGATCAATCCTTCCTGGTACGTCCCGCCCTTCACATAGGTGGTATCCCCCTGGACCATTTTAGACGCGGCGTAGGCCACGGTCCGCCATGGCCGGGAGCTTGTGCCAGGATTGCTGTTGTTCCCCGTCGTGGCGACATAGTAGGTTGCTGCGTAGGCTGGCACGGCTGGCATGAGGGCAGCGGCCAGTAGAAAGGTACCGAGTGCTTGCCTAAGTCGAAGCATGTGGAGTCTCCTCATGATGAGTATAG
>JARFXQ010000005.1 GCA_029194725.1 Nitrospira sp.
CGATCTTCCGTCCCAACAAGCCACCCGTTGCATTGATGTCATCGATGACCATTTTGGCGACGTTCGCATTGGCTATGCCATAGGACGAGAGTGAGCCAGTCATGTCGGTGATGACGCCCACCTTAATGGGTTGAGATGTTGATTTACTCATGGGCTCTTCTCCTCTCGAGAATTGGTTTTTTGACGAAGGCCTACCGCTCTGTCTCGGCCGCTGCGGCCTAAACGAGACTGTTAGCGTTGCCCTCAAAGCTGGTCGCGGGCCACGTGCAGGCTGGAGGCGATAGTGAAGTGGTCTTTCGGTGTTTAAAGCCTCCTAGGATTGCGAATTGGAATTCTTGATCGCCTCCTTTAGGGATTTTTCAATTTTAGGAGGTAACGTGCGCACTCTTTCCTTCACTTGATTCGAGAAGCTCTCTAAGTACTTAATCATTGCTTCTTTCTCGTTCTTTTTGGCAGCGACAAGTACGGGGAGCATTACAAGACCTAGAAACAAAGTGGCGGGGAGCAACCCAAAATTGCCAAATGCAAGTAGTAGTGGAGATGCAAAATAGCTGCCGGCTCTATTTAATACCGATCCCCAGCCTGCCTGCATAAGCTGAGCATCGGCTTGAACGTGACTAATGTGATACTCGTGAACCTTGGCTGATAGCCGAATGACTTGTGCAAACTCGTGAAACGCCTCTAGTGTGCGGTGCACCTCTGCCTGGATAGTCTTATTAATGATGCCTTGATCACCGTCCAAGTCCTTTAGAAAATCGTCTGTTTCCTTTTTCAAGGTGGCCTGTACCGCACTCGCGTTGAAGACTCCTACATTCTCATTCACATAAGCCACTTTGTCTTTGCACCATTCGTCCACGACTGTTTCTAGGAGGCTCACACAGCGTTCTGGAAGGCGCGAGGTTACAGATTCCCAGAAACCATGAAATATTTCGTTCCTGATGGCTTGGGCTCCAAATGTTTCAGATTTCACTCCGGACCGTAAGACTTTTTCTTCACTACACACCGGAATACAGGCTACTTGATTGCCGAAGGCGTCCGTAATCACCTTAGAAAGTACAGTGAGTTCTTCGTCACTGACCATGTCGGACTTGGTAAAAATGACCGTTACCTTATAGTTGTTTTGGATGAACCGTTTGATGATTTCGAGTTCGAAATCTTCGATGCGATGCGTCCCAGCTCCCACGCAAAACAAGATGGTGTGGAACCACTGCTCCACAGGTTTGTCTGTTCCTCGCTCCTTTAGTTCTTGTTCCAAGTCTGAAATCCAATCCTTGTGCTTGTCTAGCTCTAAGCCCCACGAGTCGAAGAACATCATGGGAATCCCGAAGCTCTCGAAAGGCTTCTTATGGAATCCTCTCGAAGTTACCGGCTTCCCAACGCCCGAACGGAATTCCGTTCTGCCGAAAAGATAATTGAGTAGGGTGCTTTTTCCGACACCAGTTTTTCCAATAACCACGACGTTGTAACGGCGTTCCATACTGTGCTCCTCCTGAAGTCTCGCCTCCAGGGCCTTGGGGTCCGGTATCCTTTCCTGAAGGCGTCGTCTAATCTCTTTCTGAACTGAATCTAAAAAACGTTCCCGTCGAGAAGGGGCCATGTCGAGGAGGGTTTCTTCTGGAGGATTGAGTGGCTGGAGATGAGACAGCTCTTTTGTGTCCACATACCCACAGGGACTGACGATAATAGGGAGAATATCCTTTTCTTCTTGGCCGTTAGACTCGATCAAGAACGGCAACTCCTGTTGACGAATAAAATCGGACGCCAGGAAATCTGCGCTGACCAGGAGCACTGCCACTTTAGCAGACTGCATCGCCGCTGTGATGTCTGCGTGCCAGTCAGAACCTGCCCGTATTCGGGTATCATCCCAGATCTCTATCTTGAACTCACTCTCCAGGGGTTTGAGGTGAACCCGGAGTCGATCAAGCCACTGTTTATCTCGATGGCAGTAGCTGATCATGATTTGCTTTTGTCGCGCTGGCTCATTCTGCATCAGTGACTCCGAACGCCTGCTGGCTGGAACGATCCCACCTGACCATTGGGTCTACAGACCGGCATAGTACGAACCTGCAATCCGTGTGTGGGCTCGTGATTCTTACGTAGGCCCGAGCACTTGTCAACATGTTCTCTGTGCGTAGGGCTTGAATCGTCAAGAGGAGGCATTCCCTTCGCTGCGGTTGTTGACCAGGACATACGTCTTTCGATTCTCTTCCATCGCTTTCTTCACACGTTCCCCAGTGTCTCGCCGCATCTCTGGGAGTTCTTCCACTGTCTTGGTGTACGGCTCGGCTCGTTTCTTCGCGGCTTTATAGGTCATCTTGAGCGGCGTCAGGAGTCGTAAGAGGACAAATGGCGCCGTGAAGGGTTCATTCTCCATGCCATTCTTTCATAGCCGAAGGGTTAAGGAAGAATCTGGCAGGTCCCGTGCCACCTGTGCGACGGAATGCCCTGACTTTCGGACTAACCGCACCGCATCTTCCTTAAACGAAACGTCTCCGTATACGACCGTCGTGTCTTCGTGCTCATGCTGTCCTCCGATGTCAGCGTTTTCCCACTTAGGGAGGTGTCTGTGAAATCGGGGGAAGTCCATGGGTACTCAGCAGTTGAAGGGTATGGTCTTTGACGGTCACTGTGGAGAAGCCTCTTGCCTTGGTGCGCCCCCCTACCTTTTCGGTATGGTGAAAAAATCTGGACCCTCTCATAAGTGCCACTCCTGAGAGTTGTGCGGAGCAGTCGGTCGGCTCACTCGTCCGAATGTATAAAGCATGACGTGAAAGGCTGCCGCACAGAAACGGGATTGAGAAGCATGAATGTTCGATGGGCGAGAACGAAGTAGGAGAATCCATGACACTCTTAACAATTTTTGAGGCTGCGAAGTTTTTGAGGCTTACAAAACGGACCCTCTATCAGCGTGTCGATATCCCTCGGGTTCGCTATGGGCATCGTGTCACGTTTGTGCAGGAAGATCTTGAAAGTTGGGTCAGAAGCTTATGTGAGGGTGGTGTGGTGAAAGACCTCGATGAACAAGGAGAACCGTCGAAGCCCGTTGACGGCAGACCTGGCAAGGTCTACCATCAAAACCCTTTGTTTGTGTTACCTCGTCATAAAGGCCTGCGATGAATATTCAGCGTATCAATACTCCCAAGGGAACACGATCGATTCTGACCTATTGGTATCGTGGAAAACGCTATCGACCGGTCCTTGGGTATAACTTGACGCTCGATCGTGAACGAGAGACTGCGCTCGAAATCATGACGGCGATTCATGCGAATTCATTGGAGCCGGAAACAAAGAAAGTGCCGATCCCTCTTGCTGGACATCCTGCAACGATGACGTTTGCTGAATTTGTCCCCCTCTACCTGCAATATCTCAAAGCCAAACGGCCGAAGAGCGATGGGCGGAATCACACCGTTCTCACGCACCATCTTATTCCGCATTTTGGCGACAAGAAGCTCTCGGATATCCGCCTTGAAGATGGATTGGCGTATCTGGAAAAGCGTCGCTCCGTCTTGATCGGCCCAGAGGATAAGAAACGACATGTGGCTCCAGGGACGATTGAGCGAGAGTGTGCCACTCTTATGGCAGTGCTGAATTTAGCCGTTGATATGGACCATCTGGACAAGAATCGGCTCAAACGGTTGCCTGTGCCTGAATATGTGAAGCGCGAGCGGATTGTCGAAGGTTGGGAGCTGCTCAAAATCCGTGATGCCGCCTCACCGAACGTGTGGCGGCTTGCGGTGGCCGCGCTGCAGATCGGCCTTCGAGAAAACAAGCTGATTGAGATCCATGAAGAGTGGCTGTTGCAACGGGGAGACGGTTGGTGGCTCGTGCCGTCGCCAGGCCAGACGAAAATCAAAGGGGTGCCCAAAATGGTTCCTCTCAACAGTCTGGCTCACGAGGCGTTGTTCGGAAAAACTCCAAGAATTGGTGGGCGCTTCGTCCATCACTGGAAAGATGGGAATTCCTTCAAGCATACCTGGATGCGAACGTGTGAGCGGGCAGGGGTGCACGATCTGCACTTCCACGATCTTCGCCATACCTTCACGACCTGGCTCACACAATGTGGCGTCGATTACGCAGTGATCCAGACGTTAAAAGGTGAACCGTTGCCTGGTTCGGCGAAGTATTACATTCACAATTGGAACGCGCGATTGCGGGATGCAGTGACACGGTTGGAATCGCTTACGAAGGCGGTTCTCAGCGGGGAAAACGATGTTCAGGTGCCAGTTACTGCCACTTGGGTGCCACTTGCCAGTGGGTCTGAATCTCTAAGTATGCGAAATGTGGTGCCGAGGGACAGAATCGAACTGTCGACACCAGCCTTTTCAGGGCTGTGCTCTGCCAACTGAGCTACCTCGGCACGGAAGGGATTCGATTGCTCGGCGTCGGATTGTTCCGATACTCGCGGGACCAGTCAACGTCTGCGCATCTTACCAAGATCGCACATCCGACTTCCACAACTTTTGCCTGCACGCAGGTTCCTTCTGGGTGGACGACTTGGTATGAGTTTCCGTCACGTTTCGCAAACAGCGCGATGAGACCTAAAGGTGGTTAGACCGGTGTGGAGCGGGCATGGTGCGCGTGGACGAGGAGCTTTTGCCGATTGGGTACGCCGACCTTGTCGAAAATGTTTGTCATGTGATGTCGGACCGTACTGTCACTAATCGATAATTGATAGGCGATGTCTTTGTTCGAGAGGCCATGTCCTACCAAGCGGATAATCTCGCGTTCTCGCTCGGTCAAGGCGTCGGGCCAGGCAGGTGGCGGTGGGGCGGATTCCGCCTGCTTCGTGAAGGAGAGCCCGAGACGTATCTTCATCGCGCCCTCCCGTTCCACGGATGGCTGAGGCTTCGTGGTGGCATACAGCGCTTCAATCACAGCGAGCACGACTCCAGGTGGTTGAACCTTGAGGATAATGCCGTCGACGCCGGAAGCAAACGCTGCCCGCGTGCGTTCTTGGTCCTCCATGCCGCACAACAACACGATCTTGCTGGTCGGGGTGGACTCCCGTATCCGGTTGATGGTGTCGAGGACATTGCGCTCGGTCTCCAGGTCCAGGATGAACACGTCTGGTCTGTTCTCGGTGTGGAACTGATCAAGTTTCTGGTGTGAGTGCACAGTCATCGGGATAGTGGCGCTGCTTTCGAGAATTTTCTGTAAGCCCAACAACACGAGATACTGACTGCTGAGAATCGCGATCGTGAGGGTGGGCATAACCTCGCTGGACATGTTGTCTCCTGGTTCAAGATGGAAGATGGATACTAATGAAACTGTTCTCTATGGTGGGTTGCTTGCTCGTGTCCATGTGGAAAGGATTCCGATTCCTAGACTGCCCGCTGTTCGATAATCTCCCTTCGCGCCTGGCTCGCGAACAGGGTGTTATTTCACCCATTGACTGGCCGAGATGATACCCCCTATTGGTAGGGGGCATGAAATTAAACCATCGCACGTGTCCAATTTGTTGAAAAGACTAAATTATTCTGATTTTATTGCCGATTGTTATGACTCCCACGTTATGCATATATCAGGAAAACTTATTAATAGTGACGATTACCGCAACAAAAATAACACCTGCTACAGCTATTGAGTGGGATGGCCAATCGGTCCGACAAACGTGCTGGTGGCGACTACACGAAAACCCGACATTTATCTTATGGTCTAAGGCCGATGTTCCCTGGTACTAGTAGGGCCAATTGTTCCTGCTTCTCGCGGCTGAACAGCCGCATTTTTATGAAACGAGACTGGGGCTCACGGGGCGAAGCTATGATTACTGCTTATGAAGAAGAGCGCACTGAACGGTACACACAGGTAAGGGTACCGGATATGGAACAAGTAACAGCATCGAAGACCGACCGCCAATGGTACGCCGTTCAGACCTATTCTCGCCACGAGAAACAGGTGCGAGACCGATTGATGGCAGTGGGCATCGAACCCTTGCTACCCTTGGGCAAGCAATGCCGCCAATGGTCGGACCGCAAGGTCTGGACGACGCTCCCACTATTTAGCGGGTATTGTTTTGCCAACTTTGCGTTAGCCGGAAGTCTGGCCGTTCTCCAGGTACCGGGTGTCGCTCGGATTGTCGGCGCGTTGAAACCTGAACCCATTCCAGCAGAAGAAATCGCCGTTCTGCAGCAAGTGTCGTCGGTCAACCGTATGATGGAACCCTGCGACTATCTGATCGAAGGCGCATGGGTAGAAGTGATACGGGGTCCTCTTGTCGGTCTCCGTGGCCAACTCGTACGACGGGCCAGTCACCATGGATTGGTGATCCGCGCCTCCCTCCTGCAGCGAGCTGCCCTCATCCACATAGGAACCGACGAGATTGTGCCTCTGCAGTGAACCTTCCCTCTTCCCCTTCACCCATTCTACGGATATGGTATGACGACAGGGGAAATAGCACTCATGTCCAAACTCCGCTTTACACGCGATCAACTACGAAGCATGATGTCGGAACTGGATGCCGGTCAGGTGACTAAAGAGGTCTCACGGCGGTATGGGATTTCTAGAAGCACCCTTTATCGGTGGCGAGCGAAGTTTGCCAAGGAACAACAACTGGATAGTCAAGAGCAGTTACGCTCACTTGAACGCGAACATCGACGGCTGAAAAGGCAATTTGCCGAGCTCACGCTTGATTACGCGACGCTCCGGGCAGCTTTGATCAGAGATGTGAGGGGAGACTGTTAGAGAGAATCGACGACGGCTGTCATCTGGAGTAGCTATAGGGTGCGCACTTTATTCAACTGGATTCTCGTCGCCGCTGTAGTATTTGGAGTGGTGGGATGCACCGAAAAGAAGGTGGATTACAAAGTCCACCTGCCGGAGCCGTCTGAATTTTTCCTTGGGCCGGAGGATGTGCTGAAAGTGACGGTGTGGAAGAGCCTGGATCTATCGGGTGAGGTGACGATTCGGCCGGATGGCACGATCACCATGCCGCTTATTGGAGATGTGCCGGCAGCCGGTCTTACTGCCAATGTCTTGGCGAAGCGCATCGCCGAGCGACTTACGGAATACATATCGTCACCGATCGTCACGGTTCAAGTGAAGGAGGTCAACAGCTATTTCATCTACGTGTTGGGGGAAGTCGTAAGGCCTGGGAAGTATCCGCTGAAGTCCTATGCCAACGTGATGCAGGGGATTGCATTGGCTGGCGGCTTCGCACCCTTTGCGAGCAAGAACAAGATCAAGGTGTTGCGAAATGTGAATACTGGTTCCGAAGGTCATGAAGAGAGACGCCAGATCGAAATTCCAGTGCGCTATGACGATGTTCTAATGGGCACCGCCGTGCCGGGAAATTTTGTCCTACTGAGCGGCGATGTCATCGTGG
This sequence comes from Nitrospira sp., assembly GCA_029194725.1. Classification (GTDB taxonomy): domain Bacteria; phylum Nitrospirota; class Nitrospiria; order Nitrospirales; family Nitrospiraceae; genus Nitrospira_D. Next base: position 7,322 of record JARFXQ010000005.1, read on the forward strand.
TGCCGTAGTTGAGTAGAAGATGGCTGCTTGCTCAGATGGCAAGCATCACCCTTGGGATGGGTTTGGGATTGTATTCGCCAAGTCAGGGGCAGATGGGTGGAATGGGTGGGGGAATAGGTGGTGGGATGGGCGGAGGAATGCCGACTATTCCGGGAACAGAATTTGGCGGGACGACCGACCCCAGTTCGATTCGGGTCGTAGAGGGGTTTCACGTTATTCCATCGGTTGGAGTTTCCGAGCGATACGATAGCAATGTGTATTTTGCTTCGGAGAGCCAGCTACAGGGACTAACCCCAGAAGATTTTGTGACGACAGTCATGCCCCAAGTCAGAGGGTTGTATACCGATCATAAGAACCTGGTGAGGGTGAACGCAGTCGCGGGGGCGGTCGGCAGCTACTACGCGAACAATACTGCACTCAGCTATGTGGGTGCGAATGGCGGTGCAGCTTTGGACATGAGCAATCTGTTGAGCCAATGGAGGCCGGGGGCAAGGTGGACGGTGTCTGATACGTTTTTTTACAGTCCTCAGCCTCCCGCATTTCTTACAGGAGGCCCATTAGGAGAACAGGCAAATCCGTTAGTGGCGGGCTTTCAAGCAGCCCGTACCCAGACAACCTCCAATAGTGTCAACACCGGATTTGAAATTCCGCTCAAGAGGACTGTCAGTTTTGGCGGGAGTTATACGTACAGTTTTATCCACTACGGGGCATCGGACGTGCCGCAGGCCCCAACCCTGATTAGCCAAAACACTCAAGCCTATACCGCTAGTCTCATAACGCAGGTCTCACTTTATGACTCCGTGAGAGCAGACTTCATTGGTAACGAATATGATCAGGGCGAACTAGGGTCATCTACCACAATGGGCCCTGCCATTGGCTGGACTCACAGGTTTTCGCGTACGGTCAGTTTCAACGCTACCGGTGGTGTGCAGGTGCTGTCGGGGGAATTCGGTGGGGTGCGGTTCTCCCCTGTACTTGCGCCATTAGGCAGCCTCGCCATCCTCTGGAATACTCCTACAACGTCGCTGACTCTCGCATACCGGTCTGGTATTACTCCGTCGTTTCAATTTCAAGCCGCGCCTATGCTCAATCACACGGTGTCGTTCAGCATGACTCAGCAAACCCCGATCAGTAACTTGGCCGGTCTGTTTGGAGCGAACTATAGTGTTGCCAACGAGTATGGGTCGAATTCAGGAGGTGCCCTCTCCTGGACCACAGTGGGAGGAACGGCGGGTTTGCTCTATCGAATCACCCAGAAGACGTTTCTCATGCTGACCTATAGCTACCAAAACGTTGATAACGTGTTCGGCGGGACCAGGAGTGAATTCGATCGGAATGTGGGGCAGATCGCTCTGATACAGTCATTGTACTAGAAGAAACAGTCGTAGCTAGTAATACCCGATGCAATCACTGACTCAAGAAGACCTGATCAGGATACCACTCAAGAGAAAATGGTGGATCCTGCTGAGTCTTGCCGTCTGGATGTCTCTGGCCTTCGGAGTGTGGACGATCTTTCCTAAGACATATAAGTCCACGGTTATCATGACGATCGATAGCCCAAAAGTGGCAAAGGATTATGTGAAAGGCTTGGGGGGGCAAGAGGGAAGAGGGTACGAGGATCCAGAGACGACCGCGATGCAGCAAATAGTGCTCAGCCTTACGAATGAATCAGTGTTGCGACCGATCCTAGAAGGTTTGACGCCGTATCCTGGCATGGCAGAGGAGCCAGTAGAGTTCCAGATGAAACTCCTTCGAACGGCCATCACCGTCGGAAGACCAAGAGATGGCATCGGCATCGGGGTTTCGTATCGGCATTCGGACCCCTATGTGGCCCAAGCCGTTGCGTCCCTTATCGTCACCAAACTGCAGGAGGATGATGCGAAACGCAGAGAAGGACTGATAGAGACTACTACTGATTTTCTCTCTGCTGAACTGGAGCGGATCAAAGTGGAACTTGAGGCCAAGGAACAGGCGATTTCCGATTTTAAGAAGGCTCACATCGGAGAATTGCCGGCTCAAATGGAGGCTAATCTGCGCACTCTCGATCGGGTGCAGGCCGATCTTATGAGCTCTAGTGAATCCCTGAATAAGGCGGGTGAACGGCTAACAGCATTGGAAAAGGCTATTAGGGAATTCTCGGACCTCGGGCCGACCAACATGGTTCCGCTTGAGAGGAATATGCGAACGGGTGACGCCAGGCCTCTAGACCCTCGCCGTGCAAGATTAGAGGAGTTGAAGCACAAACTGAATGAACTCCTGGGAATCTACAAGGAGAACTACCCGGACGTGGTGCATCTTCGAGAGGAAATGCGCATGTTGGAGTCTGAGTTGAGGTCAGTTGATAGCGATCAGCTGGGTGGGGATATGGCGGCAGGCGGGCGGGTTGAGAGCAAGGGCGGGTCTGTCCGCAGACAGAGCGATCCATTCCTGAAAGAACTAATGAAGGAACACGATGAAGTTAAGAGTGAAATGGCCTTCCTCAAGGAAAAGCAGGTCAATGCAGCTCGGCAGATCAAGGAGCTTGAAGGCCATGTGCAACGTACGCCTGCGGCGGAACAACGTCTGGCAATCCTAGTGCGCGACTATGAAAACCTCCAAAAAGGGTATCAATCCCTTCTTGATAAGCGAACGAATGCCAGAATTGTGGGGAACTATGAAAGTCGCCAATTCGGCGAACAGTATCGAATCATCGAGCCGGCAAACTTCCCTTCTAGTGAAGAAGCACCGAGACTCATCCATTTTCTGCTGGGAGGGTTCATGCTGGGCTGTGCCTTCGGCTTCGCAGGAGTCATTGGAGTGGAGCTTTTGAAACCAGGGTTCCGCAGACCGGAAGAAATCGAGAGCTATCTTGGCCTTACCGTCATCGCATCAATCCCGCCGTTCGACATCGGGATGGTCGGAACAGGTTCGACACAATCACGTGCGTTACTCACCGGACCCAGCACCGGTGTCGGAATGCCTGATCGCCCTCCCACATATTCAACTTACGGGTACGGAGGGAATTGGCGGAGGGCCTACTCCAGCAGGAAAAGTGGGGCACTCGCGAACGTGTCTCAAAAGGTTCACTTGATTGCAAAGTGGGGCCCGCACTCCATGATGGCTGAGCAATACCGAGTTGCGGCGACACGCCTGCTGTTGAAGACGGCGGAGAAGCAGAATGTCGTTACCCTTGTGGCCAGCAGCATTATGGGAGAGGGTAAAACAACCACGGCGGTTAATCTCGCCTATGTTCTGGCCCACGACCTGAAGAAAGCCACCCTCCTGATCGATTGCGATTTTAAACGCCCGATGGTGCATGAATATATGGACATTCCGGTCGAGCCGGGACTCAGTGAAGCTATTCAGGGAGAAGACATTCTTGAGAACTGTATCCATCCCTATGACGACATCTCTCTTTCTGTTTTACCATGCGGGGATCCGAGAAGTAGGCCTGCCAGTATTTCTGGGATTCAGTATGTGAAACAGATCTTGCCGGGGCTAAGCACCCGCTACGACCATATCATTTTGGATGGACCGCCTGTATTGACGCTTGCGGATGTCAATATTCTCAGTAGGTTGGCGGATCAGGTGATCTTCGTGGTGAGGGCTGGTTTGACAAGTCAGGAGATGGTACGCCAGGCGGTGAAACAGCTCAGTGTCGATAGCGACGCCATTGGAGTTGTCTTGACGCAGGTGGAAATGGAGTTTGCACCCTATCTCGCCTATGAGAAGTACTATGCAACTAAGCACAATTGAAGCGATAAAGAACGAGGCTGCCGTGGAGCAAGGGCTACAGTTGTGTCGCTTTACGGAGGACGCATATCCGACGACGAACGTATTCGGTCAGAGGAGGCGGATGCTTATCTTGGGGGAGGGGAAGCTCGCCAGGGAACTCTATCGAGTCATACTTTCGGAACACCTTGGCCTGATGGAGATTGTTGGGGCTTTTGTAGGGGAAAGTGAGCGGGTGCAAGGGAATCCGGCCATACCCGGCCTGTTCGGCACCCATGAGCAGTTAGCACAGGTGGTAGAAGAACAGAGAGTGAATACTATCGTTGTCTGTGTTGAAGATCGACGTTCGGTACTGCCGGTCGGACAGCTCCTTGATTTGAAGGCGATGGGGATAGATGTTCTTGACGGGCATCAATTGTTCGAAGAGGTTTCTGGCCGCCTCTCGGTCGATTCGCTTCGCCCGAGCGCCGTGATTTTTTCGACCGGCTTTAAGCAGAGCATGGTCTCCCGTGTCACGAAGCGGGTCGTTGACATATTGGTTTCATCCATCGGGTTGCTGATGCTACTCCCGCTATTCTTGCTTATTGCGTTTCTGATCAAGTTCGATTCGCCTGGACCAGCCGTTTATCGTCAGGCCCGTGTCGGGCTGCGCGGGCGACGCTTTCTGGTCTGGAAGTTTCGATCAATGCGGGAAGATGCGGAAAAGTTGGGGCCTCAATGGGCTCAAGCCGACGATCCTCGGATTTCCCGCATCGGGAGATGGCTTCGAAAGGCTCGCATCGATGAGTTTCCACAGCTGATCAACGTATTAAGAGGAGAGATGAGTCTTGTCGGGCCACGCCCGGAGCGACCTGTGTTCGTGCAAGACCTGCGAAAAATCATTCCCTATTATGATCTCAGGCATACGGTACGACCCGGCATCACGGGATGGGCGCAGATCAAATTTCACTATGGTGCTTCTGTAGAAGATGCCCATATGAAATTGCAATATGATCTGTACTACGTCAAGCGGTCATCGTTCGCGCTCGATATGAGAATTTTAGCGGAGACGGTGCGAGTGGTGTTGGTCGGGGAAGGGGCGCAGTAATGGCTTCCGGCCAAGAGCGTCTAGTGATGAGGAGACGACACGCCCTCTCGTTTGATGTGGAAGAGCATTTTCAGGTGTCGGCCTTTTGGTGCCATGCTAGAAGGCAACAGTGGGATCAACTGGAAAGTCGCGTGGAGCAGAATACGCTCCGACTGGCAGAGATTCTGGCACGCTTTGACACGAAGGCCACATTTTTTGTTCTGGGATGGGTGGCAGAACGACATCCTGGGTTGGTCAAAGCGTTGGCAAACCAGGGGCATGAAATTGCATCGCACGGTTACGGGCATGAGTTGGTTGCCAATCAGACGGACAACGAGTTTCGGGAGGACGTCAGGCGGTCAAGGCGCATTTTGGAGGATTTGACGGGACGGATGGTGTTCGGCTATCGGGCGCCGTCTTTTTCGATTACGGCTAGAACTCAGTGGGCACTGCCGATCTTGGTTGAGGAAGGATATCTGTACGATTCGAGTATTTTCCCTGTCCGGCATGATCGCTATGGCATGCCCGGTGCTAGTCCATGGTGTCACATTCGGAGCACCGAGGTGGGTGACATATGGGAGGTGCCGCCATCAACTCTGAAGGTTGGACCGCTTCGGGTTCCGGTTGCTGGGGGAGGGTACTTTCGTTTGTACCCATACGGGCTTTTGCGCCGGTTCCTGCATCGTGTTGCGAGTCAAGGCCATCCGCTCATCATGTATCTGCATCCTTGGGAAGTCGATCCTGAGCAGCCGAGGATGGCAGGGTCCCTTGTTTCACGATTTCGTCACTATGTCAATTTAGATAAGACAGAAGCCCGCTTGTGTAGGTTGGTCACCGACTTCAAGTTTGTCCCTATACAACAAGCTGTGGAAGAAATCAGAGTGGTTTGCGCCATGAAAGCCGACCCGGGCGGCGTGGCGGAGAATGTTTGTAAACCCGAAAATGTTGACCTCTGTGGCATGACGGGCGTAGCTCTGTCCAATCGCCTCCTCACCTGAAACAGTTCCGTTCCTCGCGTAATCCAAAGTCGGCGGCATGAGGGGCTCAACCTTTTTTGTGGTCTTATGTGCGGAATAGCCGGATTCGTGACAGAGAATGGCGTGCCGTGCGACAGCCGGATACTCCGGCGCATGATTGCTATGGTGAATCATCGGGGGCCTGATGATTCGGGATGGCATGTGGACGGTTCGGTTGGGCTTGCCCATGCGAGGCTGAGCATCCTCGACCTTGGCGGAGGGAATCAGCCGATGTGTAACGAGGATAAGACCGTCTGGATCACCTTTAATGGAGAGATTTTCAACTATGTCGAATTGCGGGACGACCTCATCAAGAAAGGGCATCGGTTTCATACCCAGTCGGATACGGAGGTCATCGTCCATCTGTATGAAGAGAAGGGAGAGGATTGCGTCCAGGACCTGAACGGGCAGTGGGCATTTGCTATCTGGGATTCTAAGCGCCAAAAATTGTTCCTATCTCGTGATCGGCTGGGGGTCCGCCCGCTCTTCTATACCAAGACCGTGGATGGGTTTCTTTTCGGATCTGAAATCAAGTCGCTGTTCGCGGTCCCCTCCGTGCGGCGGGCTATTGACGTGGAAGCGCTTGACGAACTGCTCACTTTCTGGATGACGCTCCCCCCCCGAACGATTTTTTCAGGAATCTCCGAGCTTCCGCCCGGGCACTTTCTGGTGCTTGAGCAGAGTGAGGTGCGGGTTCAACCCTACTGGCAACTGGATTACAATTCTTCGCTGGGAGCGGAAAACGAAGAAGAGGCCTGCGAGATGTTGCTCGATCTCTTGCTCGATGCAACGCGCATTCGCTTACGGTCGGATGTGCCTGTCGGGGCTTATCTGAGCGGTGGGCTCGATTCGACGGTGATTACGGCCCTGGTCAAGAAGCTTGGAACGACTCATCTGAGAACCTTTTCCGTGGCATTTGAGGACAAAGAATTCGATGAGAGTAGCTTCCAGACTGAGGCCAGCGAGTTTTTCAAGACGGAGCACCGGGGCGTATTGTGTTCGTCGCAGGACATCGGACGGGTGTTTCCTGAAGTCATTTGGCATACGGAGAAGCCGGTGCTGAGAACAGCACCGGCGCCGCTGTTTCTGCTGTCCAAGCTTGTGCGAGAGCAGGGGTATAAAGTCGTCCTTACCGGTGAAGGGTCGGATGAAGTCTTGGGAGGGTACGACATTTTCAAAGAGGCCAAGATCCGTCGGTTCTGGGCCAAATATCCGGAGTCAAAATTCCGTCCGATCCTTCTGAGGCGGCTCTATCCCTACATGAAGAATCTGCAATCGCAGCCCGATGCCTACTTGCGTGCCTTCTTCCGCGTCGCGAAAGATGACCTGGCGAGCCCGTTTTTCTCGCATTTGCCCCGCTGGGCCATGACGTCCAAGCTCAAGATCTTTTTTTCGAAGGAAACCAGGAATCAGCTCAAGCACCGCAGCGCGATGAGCCATCTCGAAGCGGAACTGCCCCCCCGATTTTGGCAGTGGGATAACTTCTCGCAATCGCAGTACCTCGAAGCCGCTTATCTATTGCCGGGTTATATTTTGTCGTCGCAGGGTGACCGGATGGCAATGGCTCATTCCGTCGAGGGTCGTTTCCCGTTCCTCGATTACCGAGTCGTCGAATTTGCATCACGCCTGTCTCCGCAGCTCAAGATGAAAGTTTTGGACGAAAAATATCTGTTGAAGATCGCGACCGGAAATTTGATTCCTCACACCATCAGACGTAGGCCCAAACAGCCATATCGAGCGCCTGACAGCCGGAGCTTCCTTGCGGGGAAGAGCGCCAACGTGCTCATGGAATATGTCGAAGAGCTGCTCGGTCATCGATCCATCGCGGAGGCGGGTTTGTTCGACCCTGTACCGGTCGGCAAACTAGCGGCAAAAGCCCGAGAAGGACAGGTCATTGGAGTGAAAGATAGTATGGCCTTCGTCGGAATTTTATCGACGCAGCTCGTAGTGGATCGCTTCATCAAGAACTTTCCAAGGAGTGTGTGACATGGCATCGATCGAAGCGGAAGTGCGGCAGTATGTGGTGGAAACTCTGCTGTTTGGACGGAAGGAAGTTGAGCTCGGCGGCGATACCTCGTTTCTTGAGTCAGGCATCATCGATTCGACGGGCGTGCTGGAGCTGATCCAGTTTCTGGAAGAGAAGTTCCAAGTCAGAGTGGAGGACGAGGACCTCATTCCAGCCAATTTGGATTCAGTGAATGCGCTCACCCGGTTTGTGGAAAACAGATACGTGACCTCGGAAAGAACCGGAAGTTGATACGCGCAAAGCAACACACATTAGTCATTCAATGGAGACTCTGATAACTGATGCGCGTTGAGCAAGTAATTGACCAAACGATGGAGTCTTGTCGCCGGAAGACAGCCATTGTCTATAATGCCAACCGTTGGAGCTATGCTGATCTGCGCGCTCTCGTCGACGCCCGGAAAAGCCGGTTGGTGAAGGCGGGACTGTCCGAGCAAGATCGCGCAATCGTCTGGATGGAGAACTCGCCCGAGTACGTGGCAACCTATCTGGCGGTGCTGGAAATCGGAGGTATTGTTGTTGCGCTGCACCAGCAGACGACGGCAGAAGAAGTGGTGCGCATCATCCGTCATGTCGGTGCAGCGGCGCTGGTAGCGTCTCCCACGGTGAAACGATGGACGATGAGCGATTTCGAGTCACTCGGTCTCCGGTTCCTTCTCGCGGGGGAGAACATCCATCGTATGGAGTATCGAGATGCGGGATACGAGGTTCCGGACGACGTGGCGCAAATCATCTATACCTCCGGATCGACTGGACGGCCTAAGGGCGTAGTCCTCACGCACAAGAATTTGACGGCCAATACGCGATCGATTCTCGAATACCTGCAATTGACGGCCGATGATTCCGCCATGGCTGTGCTGCCTTTCGTGTATGCCTACGGCAATTCGGTCATGCTGACCCATCTCTTCGTCGGGGGCGTTCTGGTGATCGAGAACAACATGTTGTACCCACACGTCGTACTGGACGGCATGATCAAGACAGGCGTCACCGGATTTTCCGGCGTGTCGACGACCTATGCCATTCTGCTGAATCACTCAAACCTTAAATCGTACGCCTTTCCGGCCCTACGCTACCTCACACATGCCGGAGGCCCGATGCCGTCCGAATTGTTGGGTCGGATACGGAGGGCGTTTTCCGATCAGCGCATTTTTCTCATGTATGGCCAGACGGAAGCCTCGGCACGTCTCACGTATCTTCCTCCCGAACTCCTGGACGTAAAGCAGGAGTCCACTGGACGAGCTATTCCTGGCGTAACCCTCAAGATTGTGAAGGAAGGAGGCGAGTCGGCGCGTCCTGGTGAGATAGGCGAGATCCGGGCTTCTGGCGACAACATCATGCAGGGGTATTGGCAAGACCCGGAGTTGACGGCCGGGGTTCTCCGGGACGGATGGTTGCACACGGGGGATCTGGGGCGATTGGACGAGGAAGGCTATCTGACGATCGTAGGACGCAATAATGAAATGATAAAGGCGGGCTCATACCGCATCAGCCCCACGGAGATCGAAGAGGTGTTGTTGCAGCATGAGAAAGTTCAGGAGGCTGGCGTGGTCGGTATCGACGATCCTATTTTAGGCCAGAAGATCTGTGCGATCGTCACGCTGAAAGCAGCAGGGATGTTGACCGATCAGGACTTAATGATCTATTGCGCACAGCGGCTGGTGCAGTACAAACGGCCCAAGATGATTGTGATCGTGTCCTCATTGCCCAAGTCCCCTTCGGGCAAGATCTTGAGGGAACGTCTGCGTACAATCAGCGCACGTGCGGTGTCAACTCCAGATCAAGTTGCCTCCTGACCGATTGCGGAACGGAGGTATCGTCATGCCCGCGGAGGCGGGCATCCAGTCGTTCCGGATTTCCTGGATTCCCGCTAGAAACATGCGGGAATGACGAGAAGGAAAGTGATCAACTGCCGAATCCGGGATGACTCGAACTGTCCGACGAATCAGGGACCGAGAGAGGAGTTGAATGCGTGAAGAAGGGAACAGGTTTTCGGCCGACAGTCTGAAGCTGGACGCTGCTGCTGAGGTTGAACGGATCAGCGCCTCCATCCGAGACGGTGTGTTTACGCAACTCAGGAGAAAAGGGCTGGTCATCGGTCTCTCAGGAGGTATTGACAGTAGCACGGTGGCGGCGTTGGCCGTACATGCCTTGGGAGCGGACCGAGTCATCGGCATTTTTATGCCGGAATCAGATTCCTCTGACGATAGTTTACGGTTGGGGCAGCTGTTGGCGAAGAAGCTAGGTATCCGGACGTTCAAGGAGGATATCTCCGGCATTCTTAAAGGCGCCGAGTGCTACCGACGCCGCGATGAGGCAATTAAGGAGGTGGTGCCCAAGTATCACGCCGGATACAAATCCAAGCTGGTACTCTCGTCGCTTGACAGTTCGGAGTTTCGAATCTCCTACGTCGTGGTCCAGTCTCCCGAAGGGGTACAGACCAAGGTGCGCTTGACCGCCGATGCCTTTCTGGCACTGGTCGCCGCGACAAATTTCAAGCAGCGTACGCGAAAGATGATGGAATACTACTATGCTGATCGGCATCTGTATGCGGTAGCTGGCACACCCAATAGACTCGAGTATGACCAGGGTTTCTTTGTGAAGAATGGCGATGGAGCTGCTGACGTGAAGCCGATCGCGCATCTCTACAAGATTCAGGTATATCAACTCGCGGCGTATCTTGGTGTGCCGGATGAAATTCTGATGCGTCCTCCGACGACAGATACCTACTCCTTGGAGCAATCACAGGAAGAATTCTACTTCTCTCTTCCGTACGACAAGATGGATATGTGTTTATTTGGGAAGAATCATGGGCTTGCGCCATCAGATATAGCGCCGGCAGTTGGATTGAGTGACCAGCAGGTAGTCAGAGTCTACAAGGATATCGACGCCAAGCGGCAGGCCGCACGCTATCTCCATGCCTCGCCACTGTTGGTTGAAAAGGTATCGGAGATGTAAAGAGGCTAGAGGGCTGTGCAGTGATACAGGAATCGCTTCCCTCGCTGTTGAAACAACCTGGCATTCTTGGTGGGGTCGGGATTCTGACAGGCGCGCTCCTATTCTGCTACTGGGAAGTTCTAAGCGCGCTGGTGAGTCAGTGGATCGACAATGACGTCTATTCCTATGCCTTCTTTATACCGGTCATCAGTGGCTACATGGTATGGCTTCAGCGCGAGCGGCTGTCGGAGCTTTCCTTGGAGGGCGCTCCGGTACTCGGCTGGTTCGTCCTGAGCAGCGGATTAGCAGCACTCTTGGTGGGATGGGCTGGGCATTTGCTGCTGGTTCAAGAATTGTCGCTGCTCCTGACTTTGTCCGGCCTGGCACTTCTGTTCTGGGGTGTGCAGGCCTTCCACCTGTTGAGAGTGCCTATCGGCTATCTGCTCTTCATGATCCCTGTATGGGGATTCATTACGGACCCGATACAGATGCCGTCACGGTTGTTCTCCGCTGAAGTCGCAGCGGCAATCTTGCAGGCCGTGGGGTTGACGCCCCACCAGACTGGTATCTACATCGAGTTGCCCAATATCACACTTGAAGTCGCACCGGAGTGTAGCGGCGTCAACTACTTATTTGCGGTAGCGGCGATCGGTGTCCCGATCACTCTCTTCTATTTGGAAGGCTGGGCACATCGCTTGATCTTGTTGGCCTCTGCCCTGGCGATTGCTATGGTAGCCAACGGTCTGCGTATTGCCTTAGTCGGGATCGTCGCGGTCTTCCAGTTGAGTGCGGATTCACACGGCCCTCTGCACATCTTGCAGGGACTTTTCGTATCGGTAGTGGGATATGTCGGGATCTTTGCCGTGTTATGGCTGCTTCGTCGACGGGAGTGTCTTGCATCGTCTAGCTCATAGTCACTGGTGGTGAGGGTACCTTTCCCTGGCCGAGAGAGGGATGCTGGTGTGGCGGCGAAGCATGCGGTTATCGCAGCGATTATTTTTTCTGTCCTTGGGGCATATCTTCGCTGGCCGATGACGGTGGTGAAGACGCCTTCGGATATCAAGACCTTTCCTCAGACAGTAGGAGCCTGGCAGGGCATTCCAGAGCTGGCGGCGATCGAGGAGTTCAACGAACTGGGGGCGGAAGGCCTAGCGTCAATAAAATATCGCTCAGGAGAAAAGGCTCCCATCGATTTTCATCTGGCCTATTTTGAGTATCAGTCACAGGCGAAAGAGTTGGCGGGCGATCGTGTCGAACGGTTTTTGCTCGGTGACAATCCTCTGGAGCAGAGACACATCTCTGTCGGAGGCATAGACGTTCGTCGCATCATCCAGGAGCGGGGCAACGGGTATCGAGTGGTTCTCTCCTGGTATGAAGTGGACGGGCACAGTGTGGGAAGATTTTGGAGGGTGGTGCTGCATTCGGTGTACGGCAGCCTTGTCCATCGACAGTCCAACGGAGCAGTCGTGGTGATTGCGACGGACTATTCACAACCGGTGGAACTACCACGAGCCATGGAACAACTTGATGGCTTCGTGCGCGCGGTTATGCCGTCAGTCAAGGCCGTCTTGCTTCCTACGGCAAGAGGCCGGCAGTGGTGAGATGACACGAGGAAGCTGTTTGGCAGCGCAACAGATGACGCATAATATTGATCTGATATGGTAGAAGCACCACTTAGTGTATCAATCGTGACGAGGCGGGAAGAGTTCCAGGCTCTCGAAGAACTTTGGAATCGCCTGCTGGCCGAATCTTCCGGTAACACTTTCTTTCTTCGATGGGAATGGTTATGGGCCTGGTGGGAATCTTTTGGAGCATCCCTCGGAACGCTGCACATTCTGCTTGTCAAGCGAGGGGAGCGGGTGGTTGGAATAGGACCATTTTATTGGACTGAGACGAAGCAAGCAGGTCTGTTCCCGATTCGTCGCCTCCTGTTCTTGGGAACTGCAAGCGGAGGAGGGGGTGATGTCGGGAGCGAATACCTCGATCTCATTGTCCATCGGCATCACCAAGAAGAGGCTCTGGCGACGATGTCAGCCCACCTCCTTCAAGAGGGCCAATTTCATGAGTGGATGCTCTTACACGTTCCGGCACAAGCTCCGATTCTGGCGGCCCTGCTGGCGCAAGCGGAAAAGACCGGATATCGACTGGAGGAGGTGCATCGATGGCAGTGCCCCTACATCGCACTTCCTGCACGATGGGAGCAATTTCTGGAATCGCTCGGGAGCACGCTGCGATACAAGTTTCGAAAGAATCTCCGCGAATTGCAAAAGCATGGGACTTACTCGTTCCGGACGACCCGCACCGTTGCAGAACTCGAGCACGATTTGCAAACACTCGCGTCGCTCCACCAAGCGCGGTGGGAAGGCCGAGGTATGAGTGGGGTCTTTGCCGACCCGCGCTTTCATCGCTTCCTCACACTCGTGAGCAGGTCAGCATTGCAGAACGAGCATTTACGATTGGGCTTATTAACTGTATCAGGAAAGGCCGTCGCTGCCGTTTACAATATTGCCTACGGGAATAAGATCTACTACTACCAGTCTGGATTTGATACGACCTTTGACCGGAAAGTCGCGATCGGGACGTTTGCCCATACGCTGTGTCTCGAACGGGCGATTGACGAGAAGATGCAGGAGTATGATTTTTTGCTCAAAGGATCGCTGGATTCATACAAGGATCGTTGGACTCAGTCCGTCCGCGAGATCGCGGATTATCGGGTGATCGCTCCCGGATGGCCGCTGATGGTGGCTCGTGCGGAGTCTGGAGTACGACAGCGTATCAGACGCTTGCGGAGCATCTTCCGGTGAGAGCCCGACACGTTGAATTGCAGGATCAGGGAGCCTGGGACCAGTTCGTCAATACACGCCCCGGGGCGACGGCCTATCACCAGCTTGGGTGGAAGCGAGTGGTCGAACAGGCGTTTCATCACCGCACGCAGTATCTGTTGGCGGAAGACGGGCAGCGCGGCATCACAGGCATTCTTCCGTTGGTGCACATCAAGAGCATCTTCTTCGGAAATTACATGGTGTCGCTGCCATTTGTGAATTATGGTGGTCTGTGCTCGGACGATGCTGAGTCAGCGGAGAAGTTGCTCCACGTCGCAATCGAGATCGCGAGAAAGCAGGGGGCGTCCCATATCGAGTTCCGGGACCAGGAGCCTGCCGAGCATGGGCTGCCGGTCAAAACGTCGAAAGTCTCTATGGTCATGGGGCTGCCTCAACAAGCCGAGCAATTATGGGATGCCTTTCCTTCTAAGTTAAGAAGTCAAATTCGTAAGCCCCAGAAAGAAGGACTCTACGCCAGGGTCGGGGGAAAGGACGAGTTGGAAAGTTTCTACGCAGTCTTTTCCGCCAACATGCGCGACCTCGGTACGCCGGTCTACTCCAAACGATTCTTTGAATTGATTTTAGAGACATTTCCAAACTCAACGTGGATTTGTACGGTCTACAATGATCGTCGCGCCCCGCTCGCCTCAGGCTTTCTAATCTGGTTCAAGGAAAAGGTCGAGATTCCCTGGGCGGCCTCACTGCGAGAACATAATCGACTGAGTCCCAATATGCTTCTGTACTGGACGGCGCTCGAACACAGTTGCAAGCGTGGAGCGAAAAGCTTTGATTTCGGAAGATCCTCACCTGACTCCGGCACCTACAAGTTTAAGCAGCAGTGGGGCGCCGATCAAAAATTGTTGTATTGGCACTATTGGCTGCGTCACGATGGGCCTCTGCCGGAGCTCAACCCCCATAATCCCAGGTACCGAATGGCCATCAATGTGTGGAAGCGCCTCCCGCTTGCCATGACGAACCTGTTCGGCCCGGCCATCGTCAAGAACCTTCCATGATATTTCGACGCACCCTCTCGCCGGCTGCAGCGCCTTTGACGAGGAAAGATCTGTTCAATGGCCTGCGAGGACTGGTGAGGGGCGAATGTGCGCGCCTGGAGTTGGAACAGGACTTGAGGGATTATTTCGGGGTTAAGCATGTGTTTTGCGTGAACTCCGGTAAGACGGCGCTGACCCTTATTCTGTCGGCGCTCCAGGAGTTGTCGCCTAAGAAAGAGGTGGTGCTGCCTGCCTATACGTGTTTTTCAGTCCCCTCTGCTGTTCTCCGTGCCGGATTACGACCGCGACTGTGCGATGTCGATGAGCGGACATTTGACTTCAAATTCGAGGAACTTCAGCGTGTGATTGGACCGGATACGCTTTGCGTAGTTCCTTGTCATTTGTTCGGGATTCCAGCGGACCTTGGTCGCATTCAGATGTTGTGCAAAGCCAACTCCGTCATGCTGGTTGAGGATGCCGCACAAGCCATGGGTGTTACTCAGGACAATCGCAAACTTGGGACTGTCGGCGATGTGGGATTTTATAGCCTTGGCCGCGGCAAGATGATCACTTGCGGCGAAGGTGGAGTGATTGTGACCAACTCCGATCAACTCGCGCAAGCGTTGGCTCGACGCCATGCCGACCTACCGAAGCCGACCTTTATCCACGCAGTCATCGACCTTCTTAAGACGAGTTTGATGCTCATTTTGATACGGCCGAGTCTGTTCTGGATTCCGGCGTCCATCCCTTTTCTCAAATTGGGGCAGACCTTCTTTGACCAGACATTTCCTATGACCCGCCTCTCCATGGCAAATGTCGGCCTGATGAGATGTTGGCGGGAACGATTGACGCAATCGTTGCAAGGACGTAGAGCAAACGCGAAGGAGTACCAGCAAGTCTTACGCTCGTCTGAGCCGACTGCACAGCCTCTTGCCTATCTTCGGTTTCCGGTATTAACCGTCGGTCGGTCAGGTCGAGATGCGCTGATGGCACGCGCTCACCAGGACGGGATTGGGCTGTCGCTCATGTATCCTTCCACGCTCAATGAGATCGAGGAAGTGCGAGATGTCGAGGGGCAGTACCCCGGAGCTCAATCGATCGTCGACCGACTCGTCACGCTCCCGACGCACGAACATGTTTCTTCCCTGGATAAGCAAGTCATCTGTGCGCTGGTCACGTCCCACCTCATGCGGCAAATGGCAGAGGTCTAACCGCGACGTCGTGATGCATGAACCGATGGCTCCAAAAATTTCCGACCCTGGTATGGACAGTTGTCCTCTTGGGCACCCTCCTCATTCACGCAGAGCCGTCAGAAGTCCCGGATATTTGGCTGTGGTCCTGGCTGAGGGTTACAGGGTTGGCAGGTCTGTGTCTACTGATCGGCTATTGTGTGTATGCGCTTCAATACCCGCCATATCTGAATGTGAATAACTATCTCACCTACCTCTTGATGGTGAGTGTGATCGCGCTAGAAGGAATCTTTCGTGTCCGACCGGACTTGATCCCTGGCGAGGAGCTGATTCAGCACGCCTCGAAATCAATTCGCAAGCAGTATGCAATCAGTCGAGGTTATATGACCGAAGAGGTCCTGTCGGCAGAGCCAACCAACGGGCTCATCTATCATTTTCATCCCAACGGACACCTCACGGCCTATCCACATGTGGAGCTTGACGCGGATGGTTACCGGAATCCGCCGATGGTAGATGGGCAAGGACTGACGTGTGTGTTGTTGGGGGACAGTTTGACATTGGCTTTGGATGCCCGGGAGGACGTTGGGGCATTGTTGCGACAACGAGGGTATCCCACACGCAATCTTGGGATGTTTGGGTATGCTCCGCAGCAGTACAGGGATGTATACAAACGGTTTGTAATCGACCGGCAGGTCTCCCATCGTTATGTACTGATCTTTCTCTTCGCCGGAAACGACGTGGTCGATGCGCAGAATTACGAGCGCGTCAGGAGAACGGGAGGAGATTTCAAGGAGTACCTCCCTCAGATGAGATCGATCGACGAGCTGGAAGCCTCATTGCCCGTGATGGTGAGCGTGGCTCGCGGGCTTCCTCGCTTTCTCAAGAGTCGCTTTGTCACGAATCGAGAACGGATCATCAGGCTTCCTTATCGCACCGTTCAGACGGGTGAGCTGATGCCTCCGTCGCCGGTTCAGGCGGGCAGCGAAGACTGGTACGCCTTTGTGGCGCCATTGGCCGATATCATCGCGATGGCCAGAGCGCACGGTGCGGTTCCCATCGTGTACCTGCTCCCTTCCGCTGCAACGGTCTACTCCACATTTGATGCGACCTTGCGCCACTATGATCGGCACTATGAGGTGATGGTCGAGTCACTGCGAAGCTATTTGTGCGAAGTCCAGGTGGCCTTCTATGATTTGCAGGAACGACTGCGTGGGGAGATGCGGAAGCGCTTCATTTTCGCGCATGAGAAGGATTACCATCTCAACATCCTTGGCGTTCAGCAAGTGGCCTACGAAGTGATCAAATCCTTGGAACAGGGCTGAGGGATATGCCATATGACCGTGACGTTCATTCTTGGGATCTCCGCGTGAAAACCGACTTCTCGGCCAAGGTTTGGGGTTCGACTTATTCACCATAGCTCAATACTATGGCGCAGACAGTGTTCTTCCTATCTCTGGGGTTGATTGGGTACGCATATGCGGGATATCTCCTCGTACTGTGGGTCCTAACTCGTGTTCTGGCAATGCCGACGAGTTACGAGCAGACACCTGAGCTTCCGAAAGTCTCAATCATGATTTCGGTTTACAACGAGGAAGCGGTTCTATCAGACAAACTGACGAATTCGTTGTTGCTGGACTATCCACATGAACTACTGGAGATTATCGTCGTGTCCGACGGTTCGACAGACGGGACTGAGGGAATTGCGAGAAGCTTCGCCGATCGTGGGGTCATCCTCAAGTCCTACCAAGGTCGAATCGGTAAGACGGCCTGTTTGAACCAAGTTGTCGCCGATGTCTCCAGCGACATCGTGATCTTTTCAGACGCGAATTCTATGTATCCTCCGAATACTGTCCGGGCGTTGATCGCACCGTTTTCTGACCCCGGCATTGGATTCGTCACGGGGGGAACCAGTTATGTGGCCGACAGCAATGGACGGATGGGGGAGTCCATCGGAATCTATGCAAGGCTGGAGCAGATGACAAAGCTTTTGGAAAGTCGGCTGGGTTCCTGTGTAGGCGCCGATGGAGCCATGTTTGCCGTTCGCCGGTCGTTATTTCAACCGTTGGACCATGCCGACATCAATGATTTGGTCATTCCGCTAAGGATTGTCCGGGCAGGGTACCGCGGAATCTACTCGCCCCAAGCGTCCTGTGTCGAGGTTGTCGCGAAGGAGGCTGCCAAGGAATTCTCACGACAGGTGAGAATTGCTGTCCGAACCATTCGGGCAGTGTTGGCGGAGCGGGCGTTGCTGAATCCATTTGTGTATGGGCTGTTCGCATTTCAACTGGCCTCGCATAAGCTGTGCAAGCTGATGGTGCCGTTTCTTCTGCTCTCGGCGTTTATGGCCAATGTCGTGCTGGTGGGAACCAGCCCGTTCTATCTTGGATTGTTGATTATCCAATTGATGATCTACATCACGGCGTGGATGGCGGTGAGACCTTCAGCGGTTCCCGCCTCCGACTCGTTCGCCATGAGGCTGTTGGATCTGATGCATTCGTTTCTGGTGGTGAATGCTGCGGTGGGGATCGCCTGGGCCCATTACTGGAAAGGGAATTCCTTCACAACTTGGGCACCAGCCCGGTAGAAAAAATGGAGAGATTCTATGGTCATGTTCAAGAAAACAATGGCTTCCATCGCGTTCATCAGTGGTCTTAGTTGTCTCATTGGAGGGTCGCAGCATATGGCTTATGCAGAAGAGAATGGGACTAAACGCATCCTACTTATTGGTGCCTCAGTCGGAAACGCTTGGAATATTGCCAAGCTGCCGGAGCGCACGAGACTGGCCGGCTATACGTTTGAGTCGGTGGCGGAATACCAATTCGACAAGAGTCAGATGGTGGAGGAGGTTATCAAATCCGGGAGCAAGCCGGACTTCGTCATTTTGAAAGAATGCGCGGTGTATTTCCCCGGAGATTTCCCACGGTATAAGCAGTTTGTTCAAGGGTGGGTTGCCACCTTGCGGGCACAGCACATTACTCCGATACTGGCAACGGTTGTGCCCGTGACCATTCCACCTCATTTCACCGTAAGTTATGTCAAACATTTAGTCAAGAAGGTCACCAGGAACAAGATCCCTGTCGATGAGCGTCTCCCATATCTCCTTGAATTCAACGATTGGGTCCGAAGTTATGCTGCGCAGGAGGGATTGACGGTGCTCGACCTCGAAGCGGCATTGCGGACCAACGCGCAGGAGAGGAAACTGCGACCGGATCTTGCAGGAGAAGACGGCCTTCATCTGAACGAACAGGCTTACCGCGTTCTGGATCGGTTGGTGGTTGATTCGGCCGGACAACTGTTCAAAGAAACGCGGCCGGGCCATTAATGCATTTCTTGATGCATTTCTTCGTATTGGAGAGCCGCCGGCGATGAGTGCACGTCGTACCGTTCTATATTCGATGTACGGATTGCTTCGATCGCTGGGCTATTTCGTTTTGCGCGATCGGATGGCCCCCTATGCCACTGTGCTCACGTTTCATCGGGTGAATGATAAGGAAGACGAAAACGGCCTCACGGTTCATCCGCGGTTATTTGAAGAGCTTCTGGATGTGTTGGTGAGGGAGTATCGAATCGTGCCGCTCGCGCTGGTGCGGGAGATGGTGTTGAAGGCGGAGCCCATTCCACCACGAACCGTGGCCATCACATTTGACGATGGTTATCTTGATAACTTTGCGGTGGCGGCACCTGTGTTGAGAGAGAGGAACATTCCAGCCACGTTCTTCATCTCGAGTGGATATATTGGAACGATGAGGAAGTTTCCTTGGGATGTCCCCAAATCTGTCTCACATCCGATCATGACCTGGGATCAGGTGCGGCAATTGGCTGTTGAAGGCTTTGAGATCGGAGCCCACAGTGTCAATCATGTGAACCTCGGCGCATGTTCGCCGGATGTGATAAGGAAGGAAGTCACCGACTCGAAGCGACACATTGAAGATCAACTTGGAGCGACAATCTCGGGTTTTGCTTACCCTTTTGGGTGGAAACAGAGCATGAACGAGACAACAGCACTGATAGTGAGAGAGTCCGGGTTTGCGTACTGTTGTTCAAACTATGGCGGAAAGGTGAAGAACCAATCGGACGTCTTCAATATTCAGCGTACTGGAGTCTATCCTACGACCACGGAGATGCTGATGGAAATCGATAATTTCATGACCCATTACAATGGAGTGATGAGGATGCATCTATTGGGTGTGACTGTTCCTGTCGGGTCATCGGGCAATCAATTGGAGGATAGGGCTTAACGCGAACCGGTGAATGAGCGGTCCACTATGTTGAACGCGGTGATTTTGAAGATTAAGCGGAGAGAGACACCGCTATACGACTTTCTGTACCGGTTTCTGACTACGGTTCGATCGTTGAGCATGCCGTCGATCAAGTGGATACATCTTCCACTCTATCACAGCGATCACTCAGTTCGGCGTACGGCAAGGTGGATGATCGGGGCCTTCTGGCACGCCCCGTTGTTCAAGGCGCGTTGCGAGAAGGTGGGAGCTGGACTTAAGTTACCGGATGGCATGCCCTATCTGATAGGAGGTCATCTCCGTCTTCATCTTGGAGAGAACGTTCTGATTAGTCGGACGACGATCGGTGCAAGTAAAGTGTTCGATTCGCCCCTGCTGGAAGTAGGAAACAACTCAACAATAGGGTATGGGACTACAATTAGTGTTGCCAAACGGGTCACCATCGGCAACAGTGTATTGATTGGTCCCTGCTGCATCATCATGGACAGTGACGATCATCCCATTGATCCTGTACGCCGCTTAATGCGGGAGCCGGTCAACGCGGAAGACGTCAAGCCGGTGGCGATCGGCAATAATGTATGGATAGGGGCTTACTGTACGGTCCTCAAAGGGGTCACGATCGGTGAGAACTCAATCATCTCCGCGCACAGTGTAATTGTGCGCGATGTGTTGCCCAATTGTATCTATGCGGGAAACCCGGCCCGCCCCACGGCTCGTGACATTGATAAGAAGCATGAGATGCCCCCATCGGTGGTCGGGGGCGAGTCATAATGCTGCCCGCTCTCATCGTGCTCTGGTTCCTGCGCCTATTCAAACCAGAATGGCTCGTGGCTTTTTATGTGCCTGGGCTTGGGCCGATAAAGAGCATTCCTACGGTGATCTTGTATGGCATGCTGGCGTATCTGGTTCTTTTCAAGACGTCAACGATCAGGATAGATTGGCCGTTTACCATCTATCTGGCTTGTGTGGCGCTCTCCACGATTTTTGCGGAAAATACCGGCTTAGGGCGGAAGGGTTTCCAAGGCGTCTTCGATAATTTCGTCTTTTTTGCGGTAAACATGAGTGTGCTGTCACAGAAAGACAACATGCGCGCCTTGGATACGATCCTCAGTATGTACGTGCTGTCCTTCGTTGTCTACGGCCTCGTGGGCATCGCCTACAAGGGGATTGTACCCTACCATGTCTATCTCGACGACGAAGATTTTTTCGGCCCCTTCATGGATATCGGGGTGGCAGTCTCGCTTATCGCGGCCTATCAAACCGCCAAACCGAATCGCTTCTATCTCATGACCGGCGTCATCAGTATCGTCGGCCTCGTCGCGTCTTTCGCCAGAGGAGCCTTCCTGAGCTTCTGTGCAACAGGACTGTACATCTGGTGGCGTTCCTCGAACAGGGTCAAGAATGCCATGATGCTTCTGATCGCCGCGGTCTTCACTGTCTCCGTGACGTTCATTCTATTCCCTGAGAATGCATACTGGAAAGAGATGGCGACGATTGGGAACTCGTTGGAGAATGAGAAGTCCGAAGGCCGTCATTTCCTCATCAAGAAGGGGTTTGAAATCTTTGCACTCTACCCTGTGCTTGGAGCCGGTCCTCTCAACTACGGCTTTATCATCCCGAGGATCACTTCCGAGGCGGAAGCGCAAAGTCGCGGTATGCATGCGGCCCAATATGCGACGCGCGTGGCACACAATATCTATATTCAGATTCTTGCTGAACTCGGGACGATCGGGGCAATGGCCTTTGTGGGATTGATTGTCGTGTTTTGGGTTCGCAGTCGGAAGGTCAGACGATTGTATGCGCAGCATCTGCCCCAAGGCGGTCGGGTTCAGTTGGAAGCGGATAGCCGAGAGCAGTGGCACAAGATGCTGATGTTCGGGTTTGCCTTTGAAGCAGCAATGGTCGCGTATATGCTTAATGGCATCTTCTATCCAATCTTGTTTTGTCCATGGTTTTATGACTTGCTGATCTTGAATGCTTTGGTTTTCCGGTACCTCAAGACGGCGGCTGGGCAACCATCTCAGGCGGCTCAGAAGACGTTAGGGGTTCCTCAGTGGCAATGGTCGGCTAGCTAGTAACGAGATGTCATCCTATCCCCACAAGCTGCTGCGGGTATGAATGTCCAAACTGCGGGCAAGTTGGCACTCACGGTTGCCATCGTCTGGTTCTTGCTTGCGCACATTGGGGTTGAGCGACTTGAGACAAACCTCCAGCGCATCGACGGAGGGTGGTTTGTATGGGCATTCTTCTGCAGTCCCGTCATCGTGCTGGTAAGCGCGCGGAAATGGTACGAAATCATTCGAGCCGAGGCGCAAGGCGTTACGTATTACGAAGCGGTTCGAGCGTTTCTTGGAGGAACGTTCTTTGGCCTGCTCACGCCTGGCCGATTGGGGGAGTTCGGCAAGGTGGCTCTGATACGGCAAGGTCGTCTCCCGATCCTATCCGGGATCGCATTGCTGGAACGGATGCTGGATGTGGAGGTGTTGATCCTCATGGCGCTATGGGGAGTGTGGGGCATCTTTGGCCTTCAAACCTTTGCCGTTGTCGTGATGGTCGCGGGGTGTGGTGCATGGTTTATCGTCAGCAATCGGCTCAAACAACAGGTGTTGAATGCCGTTCTCCTGCTCACACCATTCAAGAACAAGGTTGCCGTCGTATTCACGGGCATCTGCGCGGTTGCACCGGCTACGCTGGCCAAGTGTGCCGGGCTACGTTTCCTGGCATGCTCGATCGATCTCTTCCAGTTCTACCTGATTATCAACTCGTTTGATTCGGTCAAATTCCTGCATGTGGCGGCCGTCTATCCCTTGATCATCCTGACGAACCTGATCCCGCTGACTATCGGGGGGATTGGCATACGAGAGGCGATGTCCATGTATGCGCTTTCATTCTTCAATGTCAATCCTGAGACCGCGGTCAGTGCGAGTTTTTTACTGTTCGCGATCAATACGTTCATCCCCGGAGTAACGGGCGGCCTTGTCGTGGCTCGATACGGCATCTCGACACGAACATTCACGGAGTCTGCTCCTTTGGCGGCGCCCAGGTAGTTCGATGAGGGGCACAGCGTAAGTTTGTGGCAATACGTGAAAGGGCCAGAAGGGGAGGGAGAGATGGATGCTAGAGTGGAAATCTCGATCGTGATTCCTGTGTTTAACGAAGTTCGAAATATCGTCCCCTTATATCAACGCGTCAAGAGTGAAGCAGACAAACTCAAGAGAAGCTATGAGATCGTGTTCGTGAATGACGGTAGCAACGACGGTACGGAGGAGGAGCTTCGCAAGCTGAAGCAGCTCGATCCCGCCGTGCGCTGCATCATGTTTCGCAACAACTTTCAAAAGGCGGCTGCGTATTCGGCGGGGTTTCGTCATGCGGAAGGCGACATCATCATCACGATGGACGGGGATTTGCAGGATGATCCTGCCGAGATGGGGAAGTTCATCGAAAAACTAGAGGAAGGCTACGATTATGTGACGGGCTGGAAATACAAGGGAAAAGGAAATCCCTACCGGGCGTGGCCGTCGAAGTTTTTCAATTTCATCGTGAAACGAGCCAATCGGTTGGACATCCACGATTTTAATTGTCCCTTCAAAGCGTTTCGCCGAGAGGTAATTGATCCCACGGAGGTCTACGGCGAACTGTATCGTTTTCTGCCTGTGATCGCGAAGAGAAAAGGGTTTCGACTCGCTGAAGTGAAGGTCGAAAACCTGCCGCGTGTGCATGGTGTGTCGAAGTATGGATTCGAGCGGTTCTTGCGAGGGCTCTTTGATTTTCTGACCATGTATTTCCTGACACGATACTATAAACGTCCCCTCCACTTCTTTGGGAGTTTGGGATTTCTGTTGGCAACCCTGGGAAGCACGGTAATCGTCGGTTTGTACTTTATGAAATTTGTGTTCGGCATTCCGATTAGGAACACACCGTTCCTCTTCGTGCTGTCTGTCCTTAGTATTGTTACAGGGATCCAATTCTTTTCAATCGGCTTGGTGAGCGAATTGATGATTAGTTTGCAGAGAGGCTCCGAAGAACACTATGTGATCAAGGAAATCCTATAAATCGATAGAAGGTGAGTGGCTCAGGGTGGTGGTTGCGAGGAAGGATCAACAGGTGGCAGGCAGTTATTCCATCGGTACAATCAGCGAGCGGCGTCGTGTGCTCCCGGCTGTGCTGGTGAGTCCATGGGCTGTATTGCTGTGCGGCCTGCTCTTCATGGGCGGGGTCATACGGTTTTATGGCCTTGCAAACTATGAGGGTACCGACGAATACAACGAGGTGTTTGAAGCATTGCGGGTAGCGTCGGGCCATTTCAATTATGAGCGATGGTGGAAGAAGGGGTACCAAAATATCCTCGCCGTCGAATATGGGATGTATTTTGTTCAAGGATACCTACGAGGTCTGTTCGCAGACCCGATGGATTTTGCCGCCCAGATCGTTCGCAATATGGACCCACTCTTTCTTATTGGACGATACACGACGGCTTTCTTGGGAACGGCGTCCATTGCACTGACTTACATGATCGGCCGTCAGATGTATAACGAACGGGTTGCTTTGTTAGCGGCCGGTTTATTGACGGTGAGTCCCTTGCACGTATGGATTTCTCATCTGGTGAATACGGATGTGCCGCTCACTTTCTTTTTCCTGTGGAGTCTGTATTTCGTGTGCCGCTTCTCTTCAACGGGACAGCTCTCGCATTACGCACTGGCTGCGTTTCTTGGCGCGGTCACTGTGAACATAAAGTTGACCGGATTTGGGATCGGCCTGTTGTTCATCGGCGCTCACGTCTATCGTGCCGTGCGTCAAGGACGACCCTATGCGAAGATTGTTTGGTGCAAGGAAATTGGAGTGGCGTTCGTGTCCTTTGTTTCTGGATTTATTGCGAGCAATCCGCCCGTCGTACTGGGGTTTAAGAAATGGATCCAATCATTTATCTGGCAATACGGCATTCATCAGAACGTCTATGACCAAGTGCCCTATGCGGTTGGCGACAGTGGGCACTATACCTATCTGCTGTTGCTGTACGGAGAAATGGGGGCGCCGTTGTTTGTTTGTACAGTTGCTGCCGTCGTGTACAGCATCCTCAAGCGGGACCAGTGGTCTGTGCTGATGGTAGCCTGTCTTGTCGTCGTCTTCGGCGTGCTGGGCAGCACAACCTATCTTATTCAAAATCGGTACTTTATGTCGCTGCTGCCGCTGCTGTACATCCTGAATGGGAGGCTGCTGGACGATGTCGTTTCGCGACTCGGTCGGCCTGTGTGGAGAGGGGCTATCGGTTTGACAGCGATGTTCGGGGTCGTGACGTTTTTGCCGGCTAAGGAGTCTCTAGCTTTTACGAGGACCTTGACCGATCGAAATACGAGCTCGATCGCGAAGGAATGGATCGAGGAGAACATCCCGGCGGGTAGTAAGATCCTCATCGATGCTGGACACACCATCATTACCTCAGGGCCTCGGCTCAGTCAGTCGCGGGAGAAATTGGAATCGCAGCTTAATCAAATACGGAATCTCAAAGAGGGGGAAACCTTCGATTCGCCTCAAGTGAAAATCGTAGACTCGTATTCAGCGATTTACTTTGAGTTGCTTCTCAGAAACGTGCCTGGGGTGACATATGATTTAACAACCACAGAGCTTGGAAGACAGATTCAGCCTCTGCAATATTATCTCGATAATGGATTCGAATACTTCATCCACAACGGAGACATCAGCGACAACTTCAGCAGTCATATGTGGAAGGTCAAGTACCCACAATCCGCCACATTTTATCTGTCCCTCGACACGTCGCTGGAGCTGATACAGAGCTTTGAGCCTATGGAAACGAGGTCGGGGCAACCTGTAAGGATTTATAGATTTAAAAGACCATAATCCCCCCGTCGTTCGAACATCACTGCCGTGGTTTACGTATCAAGGTGTACCGATCTCCCTGGTCGGTGGCCGACGCATGGTGACTGGTCGGTCGGTTGCATCTCCATGACGGCAGCTTCAATCATATGACACAATGATCGGCGCCAAAACCATACTCACAAATACATTGTTTCTGATGGGGGCGTCGGTGTTTAACATCGGCGTCTCGATTGTGACGACCGCGCTCATTGCTCGGGCTATTGGTCCTGAATTGTACGGACGCTATACGTTCGGACTTACGTACGTGCTTATCTTCAGCGCTTTTTCAAACTTTGGGATTGAATCGCTCTTTATTCGCGAGGCGTCTCGTGAGAAAGGGAAACTTGCGCTCATCGACGACATTCTTCCGCTGAAGGTTGTCCTGTCTGTCATCACCGTAGGGTTGGCACTGGGTTCCCTCTATGTACTCGATTATCCTCCGGAGACCGTAGAGGTTGTGCGGGTCCTGTGCGTCGGACTGTTCTTTCAGGTCTTGTACGAATGTCTCATGTCGGTCACAAAAGCGTTAGAAGAGATGCATGTGGTTGCGCTGTTCTCAGTCTTTTTCCGGGTTGTTTCGGCGGCTGCAATCATTGCCTCGATCATGAGCGGCATTGGTTTCATCGGGATTGTGTCGGCGTTCGCTGTGGGAAATGCGGCTGCCTTCCTGGTCGCGCTATGGGTTCATGCACAACGATGGGGTCTGAAGCGTATGGGTTTTCGCGTCGATGCCTGGGTGCCCCTGATTCGACAGGGGTACCCATTTTTCTTGTCTGCGCTGGTGACGATGCTATACGGAAAGATCAATGTCCTGATGTTGTCAAAGATGGTTCCGGAGGCAGACATGGGATATTTCATGGCTGCCGCGAATCTTGTCGATAATCTGTTCTTTATTCCGATGGCGTTCAATACGACGATTTTCCCGGCGTTCTCCCGCATGCATGGAGCATCGCAAGAGGCCCTTCGACAGTCGTATGGGAAAATCATTCGTTACTTGGTCATTCTTACGTTGGGAGTTTCGGCGGGGACCATGCTGGTTGGTGGAGAAGTCATTCGTCTGTTATATGGAGAACAGTTTGATTCGGCGGCTCCCGTCCTTTCGATTCTGATCCTGTACTGGGATTTGGCCTTTTTTTCGAATGTGCTTTCGAGCCTTTTATTCTCTATCCACCAAGAACGTGCGCAGGCTCGAATCATGGCGGTTGCGGCAGGTCTCAGCATCGTTCTCAATGCTCTCCTCATCATGCACTCGGGAGTTGTTGGGGCGGCCTTCGCAGCGGTGGTGACGGAAGTTGCGGTCGTTGCACTTATGGGTGCTGTGCTGTGGAGAGTGGATTTCCCTTGGCCTATGAGTGCAAAATCTCTGCGACTCGGCTTTAACGTGGGTGCGATGGCGGTCATTGTTCAAGCGTTGCTTCCGGTGAATCTGGCTCTGGCAATTCTGATTGGAGCGGGAACATATCTGCTGCTCTTGTTCCCTATGGGTTTGGTCGAGGAAGAAGACAAGGCATTGATGTACTCCTGGATCCAGAAACGGTTTACACGCCTAAGACCCTACGGCGTGTCTTAATCGTTGCACCTGAATATCCTTCACTCGGAAACCCCGGTGAGCCTCTGGCTGATGAACGAAATGCCGAAAGGGCTACGGTATGAATCGTCGACCGGAACGGTCGTTCGTACGGAATTTTATTCAGAAGGTAACAGACCTACTCCTCCCTCACACTCTCCTTGAAGAGATCATCCGGCATGCCCGTTCCTGTGGTCGATCTGCTGCCTGACAAATGCAATCGGCATCCATCAAAATTCTTTATGTCGCGCTCGACATGGATCTCGGTGGACTGCAACGGATCGTATCCCTCTTGATTGAGGGGTTGGATCGTTGCCGGTTTGAGCCCGTGTTGTGCTGTTTCGATCGGGGTGGGGTGTTCTACGACACGCTAAGAGCGGGAGGGATTAGAGGGTGCATTCTCCATCGGCGGCCCGGTCCATTCGACGCTGTCCTTCTTCGTAACTTCATACGATACGTTCGAGAAAATAGAATCGATGTGATCCACTCCCAAAACGCCTGCGCACTCTATGCTGGGCTGGCCGGCCTGCTAACGGGCGTCCCCGTCATCCATACCGACCATGGACGCCTGGTTCCAGATAAGCGGTCTGCCATCTGGGAGGATTGGCTCGCCTCTCACTGCATTCGTGCATTTGTGGGGGTGTCGGAAGAATTGACAGCCTACTTAAACTCTCATCTCGGGATTGCGGCGAAGAAACTGAAGACGATCATTAATGGGGTGGATACCGATCGATTTATGCCGGTGACCCGTGAGCAAAAAAACGCGCTCCGGGCCAAAAACGGCCTGACTTCTGATGATCTTCTGCTTGGAACTGTTTGTCGGTTTGATCCGATCAAGAATCTTCCATTCATGATTTCCAGTATGCCCGAGATTGTGAAGCGGGTGCCCCAGGCAAAGTTGGTGATTGTTGGGGAAGGACCAAGTCGTCAGAACCTTGAGGAAATGATCCAGGCTTTCGATATGACACGGCACATTGCAATTTGGCCAAGGCGGGAAGACATCGAGCAGGTAATGCCGCAGTTCGATGTCTATGTGTGTACCTCTTTGAGTGAGGGAACATCGATGACCATCCTTGAGGCGATGGCCTGTGGGCTTCCTGTTGTCGCTTCGGCGGTGGGAGGGAACTGCAGCATCGTCGATTCGGCCAGCGGCATTCTGTGTCCCTTGAACGACAGCGACGCCTACATATCAAACATTGTACGGTTGCTTCTGGATCCCGTTTGGGCGACGTCCATGGGTGCCCAGAGTCGAAGCCGAGCCGAAAAGGTGTATCCACTGAGTAGAACGGCGCGCCAGTATCAAGCGCTCTATGCGCGTTGCGCGGAGACATAACGCGCATGCCGTCAGTGTTGCATCTCATCGACAGCGGTGGGTTCTACGGGGCGGAGCGGGTAATTCTTGATCTCCTCGTCGAGCTACGTCACAGCACCTATCCAGGTATTCTCGGGTGCCTCATTGAACCGCACGCCGTCGAACCTGAGATCGCCCGTAGGGCCAAAGCGGAAGGGGTGACGGTGCGTTTATTCCAAACTCGTCGAGGGGTTGATCGCAACAGCGCGACCCGTATACGTGATTATGTGGATGCACATAGGATCACCTTGATTCATTGCCATGGATATAAACCCAACATTCTTTGTGGCTTGTTCATGGACCGCCGTATTTCGCGGGTATCGACGGCGCACGGATGGGCGCAAGGAAGCGGCCTGAAGGTATGGTTGTATAACTGGCTTGACCGGTTGGCGCTGAAGAAGATGGATGGAGTTGTTGGCGTTTCGGAAGCGCTGGTTCAACAACTGCAAGGAGCAGGAGTTACAACGAGTCTGATCTGGAGAATCCCGAATGGAATACGAGCGTGGGAGGAAGAACTTGGGGGCAAGACAGGGCGACAGGGTGTTGTGAAGGGGATTGCCGACAATCACGTTGTGTTGGGTGCGGTCGGCCGGCTTGCCCGCGTGAAAGGCTATGCCTACCTACTGACTGCTATGCAGGAGGTTGTGCTCCAATACCCTCGTTGTCGCCTGATCATTGCGGGTGATGGTCCACTGAAACAAGAGCTCGAGTCCCTTCGTGATCGGCTTGGGCTTGGTCAGTTTGTATGCTTTACTGGATTTGTTCAGGATATGGAGGAATTCTATAGACGAATTGATGTGTTCGTGATGCCCTCGCTATCCGAGGGGTTGCCGATGGCACTGCTTGAAGCGATGGCCTGCGGGAAAGCCTGTATTGCCAGCAAGGTTGGAGGAATTCCAGAGGTTCTGAATAGCCCAAATCTGGGAGTTCTTGTTCCTCCAGCTCAACCAAATGCCATGGCCAAGGCGATACTGTCTATGATTCGAGATGATGGCAGCAGAGCGCTGATGGGAGAAAATGCTAAAAGGATGGTTTCACAGCAGTTCTCGATTGAGCGCATGGCAGCGAAGTATCTCGAGTTCTACGGCCAAATAAAGCAAGTGGCCTGAAGATGACCGATAGTACAGCATCGATAATTCCTCAAGGGTTTCCCAGGACGAATCCGCTGCTGACTCGTTCTTCGTCCACAGCCGCATCCAACTCCGGCAGCATCCCCCTGGTGTTGCCTAGGTGGTCTACGCCAAGGCAGCCATGAGTCGCCGCCTCCCATGTCGAAGTTGAAACCACAACTATCCGTATTGTTGCGTCAGTCGTTCTGGTCGGTTTCATGCCTGGCCTATACGTTGGCGCGATCTGATTCAGACCATCTCTTAGTGTTGACGTATCATCGCGTGACCCCGGATGTACCATGGTCAGATTCGTTGGTTGTGACTCCTGATCAGTTCGAGCAGCAGGTAAACTATGTGAAGCGGCATTTCCGATTGCTCTCGGCCAGTGAGGTTGCGGAGATAATTCGTGCAGGGAAGTCTTTCCCAGTTCGGTCGTGCCTGATCACCTTTGATGATGGATGGAAAGACAACTACACCCATGCCTTTCCTGTCCTGCATGCCTACCAGGCGCCCGCGATTATTTTTCTCGCAACCGGGTACATTGGAACCAACAAACGGTTCTGGCATGACCGTCTAACAGAGCTCCTGTGGGCGCTTCCATTCCAGGAGGGAGGGAGGAGGTCGGCTGCTCTATGGAATTGGGCGACGATGTCGATGGAACAACTCATCCAAGAAGTGAGTTGCATTCCATTCCAATCTCGACAGTCTATCATTGCAGAAATAACGGATATGTGGAAGCCGTTGGAAGAACTTGCCGTCGACCGGAACCTTCAACAACTCGAAATGCTGCAAGGGCAATCCGTAACTACGGCATCTCCTACCATGCTGTCGTGGGAAAATGTGGTTGCTATGTCAGCTGGAGGAATTGAGTTTGGGTCTCACACCATGTCGCATGCATTCTTGGATCGGGTTACTGCCCCGCAGCTGAACACCGAACTGCGCTTGTCGAAGGAGATGCTTGAGTCTCGTCTAAGCAAACCCGTGGAATTTATAGCCTACCCAAATGGAAACTACAACGAGGCTGTGATCGCGGCCAGTCAGGAGTGTGGTTATGTTGGTGGTTTCACGTGCGATGTCGGATTTAATGTGACTAGTGCGAGACCTTTTGAGTTAAGGCGGAAACATGTGCTGAATGATCTCAGTGTCGGGTGGGATGGGAAGTTTTCAGAAGCGTTCTTTGCCACAGAGCTTTCTGGGATTCGTCATGCAGTGAAGGCCAGAATCCGGGGTGCGTGGCGGGCTAGGTATTAGGGCAGAAATAGGAAATCATGCGGATTGGTTTGGTGTGGGATTCTGAGTATCCGTGGGATGTGCGTGTCGAGAAAATTGCTCGCTCTTTCATTAATGCCGGCCACGACGTGCACCTTATCTGCAGAAATCGTACGGCTCAAGTCCGGTACGAAGTGGCAGAGGAGCTTCACATCCATCGCTTGCCACATGCAGGAACGAGGCTCGATAAGATTACGTCGTTCCCTTTCTTTGGTAACCCTGTATGGCTGGCTTCAATACATAAGGTAGTGAAGGCTAGTCGGATTGAGGCGCTAATCGTTCGCGATATCCCGATGGCTTTGGCAGGTATCAGTGTTGGACGGCTTCGGCAGATCCCCTGCTATGTGGATATGGCTGAGCCGTATCCGGAAATGTTGGCAGGGTATCAGGTATTACAAACAAAGGGGACTGTGAAGACCATTCTGAACCGGGTTGTACGAAACCCTCGGTTCGCCGAGCATGTAGAGCGTCTTGCGTGTGGGCTAGCTACTCATATCTTTCCGGTGTCAGTTGAGATGCAAAATAATTTGATACGCAAGGGGATACCTTCCCAGAAGATCAGTGTTGTGCACAACACACCGCTTCTCTCGGATTTTCCTGCCTCCATGAACGACATACCGGAAAATGATCCGAAGTATGACCGGAACGCTCAATTCACTGTGGCGTACATCGGCGACCTGACCGAGGCGCGAGGACTTCCACTCGTGATTGAAGGAATGTCGCAAGTGAAACAATATTCTCTGCCCATCAAGCTGACAATTATTGGAGGCGGACGATACGAGTCGCGCGTTCGCCGACTCATTCAAGACCGGCATTTAGGCGACCGCATCCACTGCACCGGGTGGGTGTCCCATCGAGAAGCCTATGCGTGGATGTCAAAAGCAGATGTGGGGCTAATCCCACATCTGCAAATCGCCCACAATCATCTGACGGTACCCAATAAAATTTTTGACTACATGGCCGGGCATTTACCGGTCCTTTCGGCAAGACTGGAATCGCTTGAGGGAATCTTGTCGACGACTGGGTCGGGTTTGATGTTCCCAGAGTACACCGCCGAGAGTTTCGTCGATACGTTATTGCAATTGCGTGATCCAATTGTACGTTTCAAGCTGGGGCAGAATGGCAGGATGGCGTTCCGGTCGCGATACCACTGGGAGCAGGACTTTTCCTCGATGCATGCGATCGTCACAGGCCATTCAGTCGCAGAGACGTCCGTACCGGTGAGGACAGCGTAGTTCGTGATTGCAAAATTGATCTATGAGCTGGGCATCGCTCTCAGGAATCCGTTGATTTCTCAGCGGCTCTCGTCGCTCCTTGAAATGCAGGGATGGAGTCGGGAGCGACTTGAGCAGCGCCAAATCTCGTGCCTCCGCTCGTTGGTCACATACGCATATGAGAACTGTTCCCATTACCGGGCCACATTTGATCGCGCTGGTGTTACCACTGGTTCGATCTTGTCGCTGGAGGACTTGCGCCGAATTCCTCCGATCTCGAAAGAAGAGCTCATTGAAAATCGTGATGGGATTCAGATACGAACAGGCTCCGAGCGATTGTTTTATTCTGAAACATCCGGCAGCACGGGGAAGCCATTGGTGTTTTATCGAAATCAGGACTGGGATGCATGGCATAGGGCATCCGTGTTCAGGGGATACCATTGGTATGGTGTGAACCCCTGGGATCGAAATGGCTACCTGTGGGGCTACAATTTCTCATGGAAGCGCGCCCTCAAAACACGTGTTCTGGATATGCTCCAGAACCGTTTTAGACTCTTTTCCTATAAGGATGATGAGATCGACGGGTTCGTCTTAAAGCTGAGAACGGCGACATATCTGTCGGGATATTCTTCGATGATCTACGAGGTGGCAAAACGGGTCAATGCTAATAAGCAGGCATGCAGCTTCCCTCATTTGAAAATGGTCAAAGGCACCTCGGAAAAGATCTTCGATAAGTATCGTGATGAAGTGAAATCGGCGTTCGGGATCCCCATTATCAGCGAATATGGCGCAGCAGAAGCCGGAATTGTCGCCTTCGAGTGTCCTTCGGGGGTCATGCATGTGAATATGGAAACTGTCATTGTCGAAGTAGTGAATAATGAGGTGTTGGTTACGAATCTCGTCTCGAAATCGTTCCCGATCATTCGTTACAAATTGGGCGATTACATTCGTCTCGACAAAACATCCCGATGCCCCTGTGGCATGCAGCACGAGATTGTGCTGGAAGTGTTGGGGAGGGTCGGAAAGGTCATCTATGGAAAGACATGCCAGTATCCCAGCCTCACGCTTTACTATGTCTTTAAGAATTTGGCCATGGAGCATGGCCTCATACTGAACTACCAGGCTGCACAAGCGCAAAAAGGTGCGCTTGTGCTTCGCATTGAAGGGCGCTTAGGGGAGGCGCCTCGGGCTGCCTTATCTAGGGAGATAGAAAAGTACTTTGCGCGAGACCTCGATGTACAAGTCAAAGACGGCGAGGAGTTGCATGTCCGAAAAGGGAAGAAAGCCGACTTTATCTCTGAAGTCGATTGAGAGTATGTGGGGAAGGGATGAGAGCCTGAAATGAGTGACGCAATTAAACTCGTAGCGGTTGGCGACATCATGCTGGGTGACCACCCTGTCACATTCGGGCACGGGGTCAAGAGCATGATCGAAAAGTCTGGAGGGGAGAGTCCGTTCGCCAAGGTCTCAGGGCTGCTTCGCGAAGGCGATATTGTCTTCGGCAACGTTGAGGCTGTTCTGTCCGATCAGGGCGTTGTTCGAGGGAGGCTTGTATCGGAGGAGTTTCGGGCATCTCCACGATTCGGCTCAATGTTGGCCGCGGCAGGTTTTAATGTGGTCGGGTTTTCCAACAATCATTGCATGGAACATGGCGACGCCGCATTTTGGGACACCGTACAGGTCTTACGAGGCAATGGAATGCAGGTGGCCGGTCTGCTAGATTCCTCTGGCCTCTGTTCCCCTGTAAAGATGTCGATCAACGGCTTGGAGGTGATGGTCCTTTCGTATTCGTTGTGTCCTGAGAATTATCACAAGGGGCCTTCTGTTCCGTATGCCCACCAACAGAATTTCGATAAGGTGCTCTCAGAAGCAGCATCGTTTCGAGGACAAGCCGATATTCTGATTCTCTCGCTTCATTGGGGATATGAATACATGGACTATCCATCTCCCAAGCAGGTGAAATTGGCACATCGCTTGATTGACGAGGCGGAGGTCAACATAATTATCGGACATCACCCGCATGTGCTACAGGCGGTCGAGCGCTATCGGAAGGCCGTCATCATTTACAGTTTGGGAAACTTCGTGTTTGATATGTGGCAGAGGCCTACTCGTGACTCTATGGCCTTTCAAGCTACTCTTTCCAAAGAGGGACGCATCGACTATAACCTCATACCCCTTTGGATTAACGACAAGAGGCAGCCAGAAACCTTGATAGGTACGGAGCGAGAAAAAGCATTTTTCAATCAGGTGTCCAAATTGCAAATGTTGCTCGACAAGCAGTGCCTTACCCATACCCATGATCTAGCAAACCAAGATGTGCTAGATGGCTTGGAGAGTGGCTATATAAAGTTGGCCCGAAAGAAGGAAGTGTCTCACCGAGTAAGCAGCTACTTGTATTTTTTAAGAAATATCTACCGTTATACGCCTGCCATCATCAGCCAGAGCCTCCTCCGGTCTCTTCATAGGCGATTCGAATCACAAGAGCTGAGGTAAGCCGATAGGACCTTGGGAAGCCAAGGTCGCTTGGCTTCCCAAGGCGGTCGCTATTGGACTCGAAGATTCGCAGGGGCGGGAGGGGGCGATGTACTACCACCACTGTCCTGTGGCGGTGAGAAGTATCCGTTGTTCTGAAGATAGGTAAGGTCATTAGTGACTATAAGTGCATCCAGTTGCCGCTTATGCGCTGGTCCGGCGTACCGTGGCTGAGAATATGTGCCAAAAAGTTGTGGACGACTATGAGCGCAACTGGTAGCGGCGGTTCCGCATGTGATGATGTTCGTATAACGCATGACTTGTGTTCCGTTAATCCAGAGGGATACTTCACCACTAGTAGTTCCGCTGAATGTAACCTTAAACACAACGGCGTACCAACGATCATAGGACATTGGATAGTATGGGTTCGACATGGTTGGCTGGCAGGGCGTGCTGTCGTTGTGTGCACCGCCATAGCTGTTGTAGTTTTGCCAGTAGTTATCGAAATACTCACAAGAAGGGTTGAAGTGTCCTGGGTTTGGGTTAGTAACGAAAATGCTCCAGGAGTGGGCGGGACCAGGTTGATCTCGAATTCCGAAATTCAGCGTCCACCGATAGTTAGGTCCAACAAGTTCCATGGCTTTGTCGAAGTTGTCACCACCAACCGTCCATACATCAATGCCATTTATCCTGATGAGCTTTACAAATGTGGCGAGATAGAGTGTTCCTCCGTTCGGCGGCGTTGTTCCATACGTGAGGTAATTCAATATATCCGGTTGATATGGTGGGTTGGGGCCGCCGACCCAACCTGAACTTGTGGTCTGCCATTCAAGGACTTTTGAGCCTTTCGGATTCCCTGTGACACTACGCGTATGGCCTGTCCTATATGCAGTATCTATGGCGCCATCCCCCGTTTCAGGTTGAAAGATTGATGTGGGAAGGGCACTGTCAGAAGAATAGCTTTCCTCAGCGCTCAAAAAGTAATTTGTTGCATGCCCCATCGTTGGGAATAGCGACAGTAGCACTGTTAAGAAAACCAATGCAAAGGCAATTGGTGCTTGTACGCGCTGAGTTTCGAGATCAGCTAGAGCCTGGTGCTCCAGGGAAAAGAGTTTGTGTTTCATACTGCTCCTCCTTGCAATGGTCAGTGGCGACGGGGCCGGGATGTTTAACATTACTTTAAGCTCCTAGTTGGAAAAACTACTAGCTTTCCATAGGCCATGTAAATGAGGCCGTTGGGACATTGCTGGGATGCTAGCACATATTATGCCAGGATGTGGTGCTCTATTTATGTTGGTTTACCGTCGAGTGGAGAGTGTAGCTGTAGGTTTTAGCATACTAAAAGTCAGGTGATTGTGAGCCAGGCACATAGTACGTCAGGCGTATGACTCTATCATGTTAAGAATGATCTGTACATTTTGGTGTACCGTCAGGAGGGAATGGCCAAATCTATGAAGCTCCCAGCAGCAAGCTGCGGGGTATCGCAGAACATAGTTTCGAAGACTTCTCGGAACCAGAGCTGAACCCCGTAACAAGCTACGCGGAGTGTTCAAGTTCAAAAAAGAGCTAAATGACTCAACGAACGCAGTCCAAGATTAGAGTTCTTTTTATTGATAACAGCATCGCATTTGGTGGTGCTTTGAAAAGCCTTTCGCTCTTGCTCCGTTCGTCATCATTTCGACAGGTTGTGGAACCTCTCGTGATTACAGCTCAAGATCAGAATGTAATCGATGCCTGGCTTGAGGGAGTGCCATACATTTGGTATCGGCGTATACTGGACTATCGTAAAAAAGAGCGATTCAGAAGTTTTGTGCAACGAGCTATTCCGCTAGCTTGGGTTTCTTGGTTCTTGAGAAAGTGTTTTGCGCTCCTCGAAGGTTTCGAGACAGCGTACTTGTTCGGCTTCATTCTTTGGGTAGCCTGGCGGCATAAAGCTGAAATTATCCATGCTAATTCGGGATTCTTTGTAGAGTTACGTCTGGCTGCCTTTCTGTTGGGCGTGCCGCGGGTTGTTCATTGCCGGGGATTCTTCGCTCATTGGGATCGGAGCACAAGGAACAACCTCCATGGCGCAGCTTTAGTCATCGGAGTTTCTGATGCTGTCTCTCAGAGTGTAGAAGCTCAGGGCTTCCCGCGAGACAAGATTGTCACTATTTATGATCCCGCAGAGGTCTCCTCGATTCGTGATGCGGCTACTATGAGGTCTCCCATGAGGAAAGAACTGGGCATTGAGGATGACCAGGTTGCCGTGGCTATTTTTGGCCGGGTTGTAGAGTGGAAAGGTCAAAGAGAATTTGTTCAAGCAATTCTGAATGTCATGGACCGTAGTCCAAAAGTACTGGGACTTATTGTGGGTGATGAGGCTGATGACTCTGAGAAGCAATACTTTGCAAGCATAAAACAGATCATTGCCGAATCGGAACACAGAAATCGCTTCATTTTGACGGGATATAGGCGCGATGTGGAGGCCCTCTATGCAGCGATCGATGTGTTTGTTCATTTTTCCATCGAACCGGAGCCGTTTGGGATGGTCGTTGCTGAAGCGATGGCAGCGGGTAAAGCGGTTATCGCGGCTGATGATGGCGGACCCAAAGAGATGATTTCTCATGGGAAGGATGGGTTGTTTGTTCAAACTGGAGATGTGGACGGGCTTCGAGAGGCAATCCATAAGCTCGTAAACGATAGTAGTCTTAGAGAAGCACTAGGGCGGGCAGCTGGGGAGAAGATATGTTCTTGGCTAGACGTCGACATGGTTGCTCAGAGAACAGCGGAGTTGTACCCGTCATTGTTAGCTGTGAGTGCGAGAAGTTTATCTGACAGTCAAGAAAAATCCTCGCAAAGCCCATAAGGGAGAAAGGGGCATCCCGTGACCACACTTTCTAGGGAAGGTCTGATTTATTCAAAGTTCCGACAAATAATCAGCTCAATTCCCCGTGTTTTGAGTGCCGACTGATTAAAATCAGGAATTAATCAGACCTTCCTTAGCTGGCGAGGAGGTATCAATCTCAATCGCCAACCCCTTCCGCACTTCCTCATTCCGCCCTGTCGTTGGTTGTACAACGTAACGGAGCGCTACAGTATGATGCCATCTACAATCTTGCTTCTTGTCGCCTCTGATGCCGTTTTTCGTAATCAGATGAAATGGGCGCTGGCGTCCGACTACCAGGTCCTTGAGGCATCTGATTGCGCGAATGCCATGTCGAAAATTCGCCAGGCCATGCCGTCGCTGGTGTTGCTTGATCTAGATCTTTCCTCCGATGTGGATAGAACATCTCAAGGGTTGGTGATTCTGCGTGAGGCCCTGCAACTGGATCCGGTGGCGAAGGTGATCGCCGTGACTGGCACCAGCGATCGAGCAAACGCCGTTGACGCTTTTGAATTTGGCGCGCATGACATTATTGAAAAGCCGGTGTCGTCTGATGTGTTGAAGGTGGTATTGCAGCGGGCTAGGTATCTCTCTAACCTGGAGCGGGAAAGTCGTGCTAGGCAGGAACAATCCGGCAGGACCGAATTTGAGGGTCTTGTGGGAAGCAGCAAGCCGATGCAGGAGGTATTTGGCCTGATCCGTCGCGTTGGGCCGTCTGACGTCCCTGTCCTGATCACGGGTGAGAGCGGGACGGGGAAAGAACTTGTGGCTCGGGCGATCCACCGACTGAGTGCGCGCAAAGAGGCGCCTTTTATCGCCATCAACTGCGGCGCGATTCCGGAGACATTGCTGGAGAGCGAGCTGTTTGGTTATGAGAAGGGAGCCTTTACAGGCGCCATACAGCAACGAAAAGGCCGGATCGAATCCGCGCAAGGCGGTACGCTCTTCTTGGATGAAATCGGAGATATTCCCCTCAGCCTGCAAGCCAAGTTGCTGCGGTTTTTGCAAGAGCATGAACTTCATCGACTAGGGGGGAATAATAAGGTCTCGGTCGATGTTCGAGTTCTAGGTGCGACGAACATTGATCTGCAAGAGTCTATTGAGGCTGGGCGGTTCAGGGAAGACCTGTTTTACAGACTTTGCGTGGTGAATATCCCTCTTCCTGCATTGAAGGTACGGGGTTCTGATGTCGCCCTCCTTGCAAAAATGTTCCTCGAGAAGTCTGCAGAAGCACAAAGAAAAGTATTGAAAGGTTTTACACCGCAAGCGATCGAAGCGTTGATGATGCATGATTGGCCAGGGAATGTCCGAGAACTGGGAAATAGGGTCACACGAGCCGTCGTGATGGCGGAAGGGAAATATATCACCCCTCTGAATTTGGAATTGAAAGACCCCTCCCTCGTTGATAAGGATGCCACGACACTTCGAATCGCACGTGATCTTCGAGAAAAACAGCTTGTGGAGTTTGTGCTGGAAAAAGCCCGCGGGAATCTATCCAAGACGGCTCTTGAATTGGGAATCAGCCGTCCCACGCTTTACCACTTGCTGTCTAGGTATGGATTAAGGTTGCCAAAACCTATTGAAAAAAGAGAATTGTAAGATGCTGCAGGAATGCAAAATTGTTTTACAGTTGAATAGTTTCATTACTTATTGAAAACATTTATAAAATTATCCATTGGATATGTAGGAGTGTAATACTTTTTTACAATCAGCATGTTGTGGGTGGAAAATCATACACAAATCAACAATACTTTCAAATGCTTATAACACAGCAGACTGTCAGCACGAATTATGCTTGAGCAATATCCAACACGGAGGGAAACGAAGATGAGGCGGTATAGGTTTATTCAGTCTATTCTTCTGGGGGGCGCCATGGCTATTCTGGGATTTTCAGGGAACGTGGCGATGGCTCAGACAACCACCAGCCTAACGAGCGATAGCAGCAGTTCCTCCATTTTTCAATCCAGACCCAGACCCAGTCCCAGACCAGTTCCAGGACCGGGACCTTGTCGTCGGGGATGCGTATCTACTCCGGAACCGTCCTCTTTGGTGCTGTTGGGTGCCGGGTTAGCCGGGCTTGGAATTTGGAGGCGAGCTTCGCGGAAAGACTAACCAAACTTTGTTCATGAGAGAGAACGGAATAGAAGGGCCAACCCTCTATTAGGCGTTGGCCCTTCCTTTTTTAAGAAGAATCTGCGTAATCCTGCCTTGCAAGCAAGTTGCCTGGATTTATTGCAGCACTCCATTGAGTCATTGATTCGTCTTGCTGATCTCGTTGAAGGGGGAGCTCTTGCTGGCACCGTCATATGCCGTGATGACGAAATCGTACAGGCGGCCTACGATCAAACGGTTCACGGTAGATGATGAGCGTAACTTCGGTGTCCACGAAACTGGGGGAAGGTCAGAAACGGACGAGACGGAATCACGGGGCAGCTTTTAAGGCGCAAGTCGCCTTGGTAGCGGTCAGAGGCGACAAGACGTTGGCGGAAGTGGCCGAACACTTCAGGGTGCATCCCACCCAGATCACTGACTGGAAGTAGCACCTCGTGGCCTGGGCAGCAGACGTGTTCGGCGGGGCAAACCCGCCATCCGACACCCCGGATTTGAGGACGCTTCATGCGAAGCTCGGACAACTGATCCTGGAGCATGATTTCGTAGAAGGCGCCCTCATCAAGGCGGGCTTGCTGAGTGGAACGCAATGATCGATCTCACGCCCACATGGCCCGTCGTCCGGCAATGTCAGCTCCTCGGAGTGGCTCGGTCGACGGCCTACTCCCAACCGAGGCCGGTCTCCGATACGGCGCTGGTCCTGCTGCGCTGGCGTGGTGGCTTTCCAATACGTTGACCACGGACTTTTGCCGCGAGGCCGTGCAGGAGGCGATCATCCGGTATGGCTGCCCAGAGATCGTCAAGACTGATCAAGGCTGCCAGTTCACCAGTCCGAAGTTCACGGGCCTGCTGAAAACGCACGGCATCTAGATTCGCACGGATGGGGCTGGACGCTGGCGCGACCATGGTTTCGTGGAACGGTTGTGGCGGAACTTGAAATACGAGGAGGTCTCTCCCCACGCCAACGAGACTATCCACGACGCCCACCAAGGGGTGTGCGCTACGTAACGTTCTACAATCAGGTCAGGCCACACGTGCCCTTGACGGACGCACGTTCGATCGTGTGTACTGGGAGAATCGACCTGCACAGCACCCCGCTACCTAGGCTCAAACCGCCAGGGCCCATTTATGAATTAACAAGAACTGTCCAAACAAGCGGAGCCATCTCTGTATCTTCGAGACTATGCCGACTGGACGGCGGTGCTTCATGTACGGGATCAATATTTTCGCTTCTACAACACCGAATAGCCGCATTAGGGGTTGGCCATGCGGACGCCTGCGGCAGTGTATTTCGGATGAAAATGGAAGGATGCTAGGACATGGACGGAGTCATGTTCGCACGTTGTAGGGCAGATGCGGCGGTCGGTTTCAACGGAGGCTCCCAGGCTGACGGCTGGTTGGCACTTGGCCCGCCCCCAAGAGACCAGCAAGCAGCTCAGGAACAGGCGAGGTCACAATGTTCGTCCATTAGCTTAGGGCAGGATAAAATCTGTCCAAACGATGGGGGGAAGCTCCGGATTCGTGGATTAACCATCGCTCGTGGGTGTTCGATCGTCTTGAGTCTAATTTTTCTATCTCTCACGGACTGCGGATCTGGTGACGAGCAGGGACCAACGATTTCTACAAGCCCCACCCCCACCCCCGTCGGATCGACAGTCAGCTTGGTGTGGGACCCAGTCAATGATTCAAACATATTTGGCTACTACATTCATTATGGAAAACAATCCCCCAACCAGCCTGGTTCGTGCGCGTATGGTCAAGGAACCTTCGTTTCGTCTCCCCAAGGAACCGTGACCGGCTTAGACCCTGGATCGACGTACTACTTTGCAGTCAGCGCTTATAACGGAGTTAGAGGTGATTGTTCAAACGAGGTTGAGGCTCAAACCTAGACCGAGCTCACCTGGAGATTTACGAAACTTGCCAAGAATGCCCTGCTCGGAAGAGCGGGGATGAATCCGTCATTTCTGCTTTTGCATTTCGCATTGCGCTTGTGCACTGATTGATAGCTCGTCGATCCTCATGAGCTGGTGCTAACGACCTGTGGAACGGGTGCACAGGTCGGTCAAGAACTGGCAAGTTCTGCGCACGGCGGAAGTACGATCTACTTACCCTGAGGAGGGTCAGCGCATTTCTGACCTCTTCGGAGCGACATTCTTCTCGCGAAGGATGTGCCCAATCGCTTGAAGGATCTGTAGACCGCTAGATACCAGTGACGGCTTTCCGGTCGTAGAAAAGAGAGCATACATAGCCCCATCAAGCGCGGCCGCAAGGGTTGATACCGTAAGGCTCGGCAGAGAAACCGCCTTGAAGCAACTTGCTTCCCTCGATCAAGCAATGATTCACCGAGCCAAGTGTATGACTCTCCCAGCATTGTGTTGAGCAGCGACTGAGGCAATGAGATACGAGATCGCTCATTCTTCAAGAATGGACGAATCGTTATGAGAGAGTGCACTGCCATGAAGGCGTTATACTGAGGCCTGGTTAACCGATCTTCCCCGCCGATTTGATACTTGATGGATGCCACATCAACAAAGGCCACTGGGCCTTCCCGGCATGTTCTTAAGTGGAAATCATAGTCTTCCCCTGTATAGCGGAAACGTTCCTGAAATCCTCCAACCTGGGCCAGTCGATTTTTCCGAATAAGCACAGTTGACGTATGGACGAGATTTCCCATGATCAGGGGGGAGAATATGTCACCAAAGCTAACCAACACATCGCCGATGAGCACACTTAGATTCGGAGCAATTGACGAGAGGGCACAAGAACCAGAAAATAGTGAGGCAGAATCGGGGAACCAGCGATAGGCGTGGTACATCCTTCGTAGATATTTCGGATCACAGACAGTGCCCGTTTGGTCGACCGCTTCCATGTCCGTCCACACCATACCCACTTCAGGCAGGTGAGCCATCACAGCTAGCTGGAGTTCTAGCTTCCATGGTATCCACACATCGTCAGAGTCCAATAACGCCACGAACTCACCACGAGCCAATCGAAGCCCATGATTCCGGGCCACTGACACTCCCTGATTACGCTGATATACATAACGAATTCTGGAATCACTATGAAAGAGACGTTTGACCAACTCCTCTGTATCATCCTCAGAGCCGTCGTCAATGAGCACAACTTCGGTCTTTTGGTACGATTGACTTAGAACACTGTCAAGACACCGCTGGAGGCAATAGCCTCGATT
Organism: Nitrospira sp.; assembly: GCA_029194725.1. Taxonomy (GTDB): domain Bacteria; phylum Nitrospirota; class Nitrospiria; order Nitrospirales; family Nitrospiraceae; genus Nitrospira_D. The sequence goes on from JARFXQ010000005.1 coordinate 50,335, forward strand.
GTAGGTGGGGATTACAACACTGACGAGCGGCTGCTTTACCATCCTACTCACATAATTCGTGACAATTATCTCCCCGCTGCCGGTTTTCGAGCACGCGCGTCACGTTGAAAAACTAGCATGCCGTTCAGGGGGCTGTTTCTTTCACACCTTATGGTTTGTATTATACTACAAGCCTCACTACCAGGAGCATGAGCCTTGTTACAATGAGCCTTGTTACACTTAAACCTAAAGCCGTGAGGGTTGCTGAGCCAGCATTCTGGATATTGTTGGGTGCTGGGTTAGCTGGGCTTGGAATCTGGAAGCGGACTTCACGGAAGAACTAACCAGACTCTGTCCAGAAAGAAATCGGAGGAAAAGGGTCATCTCCCGACCGGGAGATGACCCTTCTGCTTTTGGGGCTGATGTAGCTAATGGGTCATTGGATGGTTTTGCTGGCTTCGTTAGAGGGGGGACTCTCGCCGGCACTGTTGTATGCCGTGACGGCGAAATAGTACATGCGGCCCACGGTTAAACTGTCCACGGTCGCTGATGTGACGGTGCCCACGTCAATAGTTCTGGTGTAGAGGCGGGGTGCCTCGCCAACGTAGACTTTATAGCCGCTAACAGGGGTACCGGTGACCGCGTCCCACGTGAGGGTGGCTGTGGACATCGTGGGTGGGGGTGGCGGGGGGGCAGGCGACAGAATTAATGTCACAGGGACGTTTTTGGTGTACCAGGTACCCACCTTGATGGTGATGGTTCCGTTGTACGTCCCTGCTGCAAGTCCGCTGGTGTTGACAGCGACCGTGATTGTCGCACTTGTGGTCATGGATGTTGTGGTCGGAGACACTGTCAGCCAAGTAGCATTGTCTGAGGTCGTGAGTGTCGCTGGTTTAGACTGGGTTCTTCTGACAGTTAATGTTTGGTTCGGTGGGTTTGTCGCACCTTGAACAGCGTAAAATGTCAGAGTTTTCGGGCTGGTGGAAGCGGCTAAGCACTCAGAAGCGAGTCCCAGACAGATGAACGCCATAATCCCAACCTGCCAGAACCAAGTTGCGGCCAAGGCGTTTTCGTTATTGCGAAGTCGTACCGTTCGGTAGGTATGTTCCATAAAGATGTGCCTCATCAGTGTCCTACCTTTCCTCGGTGAGAGCTGTCGCACTGGGGAGTCTCCCTCTTAGGATTCAGCCGGTGGCGTGACTACCGTGATCTCATTCGAGCAGAGACTCTCCGACTCGTTGAACGCACGGATAGCGAACACATATGGTGTGTTGGGTTCGAGCCCGGTGATGGTAGCGGGTGGAGCCTGGACGGTTTGACTTTCCCCGGAAGAACATGAGCTTGGTTCTTCTGAAGTGGACTCTTCTGAGCGTGGTTCTTCTGATGGTTGTTTTCGATAATAAATGTTGTAACCGGCCACGTTCATATCTGGAGGCTGAGCCCAGGTCACATGCGCGGTCACTCCTGTTGGGGTCGAAGTCATGGTAATCGTGGGATCTGCTTCTCCATCAGAATCTGCCGACTTGGAACCGGCGGCTTGATCTGAGTCCAATCCTGCTGCATCATCAGTAGGCGCAGAAAGACTAGAAATTATCGGTCCTCCCGCTCCATCATTTGTGCAACCAGCCACTGATATAAGGAGGAGAGCCAGGAGTATCGGAAGGGCCCTCGAGATGTTCGATTGCCAAGAAACAGGGCTGGCCAAAGGTCTGAGCAGCAACATAAGAATCACCCCTGGTAGGTGGATAGGTACTTGTCAGTAATTGAATTGAGCTGCGCCTACTGGTGATCAGTGGAAGACAGAAAGAATCACCATAAACATCGTCTTCCTAATAAAACACTACGGTCAGCAAGAGTGATGCCGAGAGAAGGCTGATGGACCAGACGGATTTTTAAAGACTTAGAGGAGGTAGTCGGGGCTTGAATGTGTGGAATGCGAAGGATCCAACCTTCAAAAAGATCAAAAAAGAACAAAAACCACAGTAGAAGGGCCATCCTCGAAGAAAGCGGGTGGCCCTTCGTTTTTTACGAACCGTCTGTATGCTGGTTCCCGAGAATCGAGCCACGTGGCTCGGATTGCAGGGAAGTACTACGTTGGGTCATTGAATCGTCTTGCTGACCTCGGTAGACGGGGCACTCTCGCCGGCGCTGTTGTACGCCGTGACGGCAAAATAGTACATCCGGCCGACGGTCAAACTGTTTACGGTCGATGATGTGGCTGTGCCCACGTTAATGGTTCGTGAATACTGACGGGGCGCCTCGCCGACGTAGATTTTATAGCCGCTGACCGGGGTTCCGGTGACCGCGTTCCACGTGAGAGTGGCTGTAGAGGTCGCAGGTGGGGGGGACGATGGGGGCGACGAGGTTTTGGGCGAGACAATCAACGTCACCGGGACCGACTTAGTGAACCAGGTTCCCTCCTTGACCGTGATGGTTGCTCTGTATGTCCCCGCTGCACGCCCGCTGATATTGACAGTAACCGTGAGCGTCGCACGTGTGGTCTCAGATTGGCTGGTGGGTGACACTGTCAGCCAGGTAGCATTGTCTGAGGCCGTGAGTGTAGCCCTGTAAGTAGGAACCTTGGTGAAGGTTAGTGTCTGCTTCGGTGGGTTTGTCGCACCCTGCACAGCATAATAGGTTAGCGAGCTCGGATGGACAGCGTGGGACGCCAAGCCCTCAGAAGCGAGCCCTAGGCAGAGGGATGCCGTGATCCCTAGAATCTGCCACCACGAAAGAGCTAAAGCGTGAGTCGTAAGACGGGGCCGTGTCGTTTGATAGGTCTGTGTTTCAGGAAAGTGTCTCATCATCATTGGCCTTTTCTCTGTAAGAGGTGTTCCACTAAAGAGCTTCTGAACGATGCTTGTTTCTCCTAGATCGATGCTAGATGGCCGGAAGGTGATGACTGCCTGATGGATCATCCCTTAAGATTCAGCCGGCGGCGTGACTGCCGTGATCTCATTCGAGCAGAGACTTTCCGACTCGTTGAACGCACGGATAGCGAAAGCATATCGCGTGTTGGGTTCCAGTCCGGTAATCGTTGCGGCTGGAGCCTCGACGGCCTGGCTTTCTCCGGAAGAACAGGAACTTGGTTCTTCTAAACCGGACTCTTCTGAAGCTGGCTCTTCTGAACTTGACTTTTCTGAACCGGACTCTTCTGAACCGGACTCTTCTGAACCGGACTCTTCTGAACCGGACTCTTCTGAACTTGGTTCTGCTGATGGTTGCTTTCGGTAATAAATGTTGTAGCCAGCCACGTTCATATTGGGAGGATGAACCCAAGTCACATGCGCGGTCACTCCCGTTGGAGTCGAGGTCATGGTGATCGTAGGGTCTTCTTCTCCATCTCTGCCGGAATCTGCCGTTGCGGAATGATGAGCTTGATCAGAATCCGATTCCGCTGTAGCGTCCGTTGGCGTAGAGAGGCTAGAAACCATCGGTCCTCCCCCTCCATCATCTGCGCAACCAGCCACCAACAGAAGGAGGAGAACTGGAAGTGTCGGAAGGGCGATCGAGATGTTTGATGGCCATGAGACGGAGCTGGCCAAAGGTTTAAGCAGCAACATAAGAATCACTCCTAGTAGGTGGATAAGTAAGGAGCCGTAGTGGTATTAAGCTGTGCCCACTGATGATGAGCGGAGGACAGAGAGAATCACCACAATGCTCTTCTTTCTGAGAAAAGCCAATGAGCAAAAGTAATGCCGAGAGAAGGCTGATGAACGAGACGGATTTTTCAAGGATTTAGAGAAGGTAGTTGATGTTCCAAACTGTAGTAAGGTGAAGGGTTCAACCTTCATAAAGATCGGGAAGGCACAAGAAAATCCAGAATGGTCACTCGGAGTTTCTTATCGCCTGATCTCAGAGATGAGGGAATTGAGGAAACGAAAATCTGTAGTGCGCCCTGGTACGAAACTCATCGAGTTGAAAGTCGCGTCTGGAATCGGGGTTCGATCCCATAAAGCTTAAGATGGCCACTCGCGGTTGTGTCACATCATCCGTTACTGAATGATCTGCTGCGTCTCCGCGGCACATCTCGTCTGCGAGAGATTGAAAAAGCCTATCCATGCTGCGTTGTCTCCCGTAGGATTCATATGGTTGCGCAACAAATTGTTTCAGCATATAAGGCTGGAGATCGATTATGCAGATGGTCATTCATTGTGGAGAGATAGTGCGGTGATGGAAGTACGGCGGGTACATGCTACGGTATGTTCATCAATTGCTCTTCTGTTGGTGCTCACACCGTCCGGTCCGAGCTGGGGGCAAGACTCGGATCCTCAAGTACGGCCGCACCTGGAATTGTCCATAAGACCCTGGCTGTTTACAGCGGGTGAAACACAATGGAGTCAAAATGCATCTGGGCTCGACCCTCGACTAGGTGACCCTACCTCTCAGCTGACTTACAAAGACAACGATACCCAGCTTCTGGGGTTTGGAGCGAACATGCATGTGACTCGACGATTGTCGTTACAGGGAGAGTTCGCCGTTTCCGTGGACTTTGATCGCGGCTCGTTGATCGATGACGACTATCTAGCAGGACAACGATTGTTCTCGCGAACAAGCAGCGACATAACTGGGAAGGGAACCTGGTATGTTCAGGCCAATGTGGGGTATCGCGCAGCCGAATTTCCGGACGGCCGCGGACATTTCGATGTGCTGGCAGGGTTCCAGTATTGGAGCACGACGTACGAGGCAACCGGGTTTAGTCGAATTGTTTGCGATCCGTCGGTCATTAGTTGCAATCCTCCTACGTCCAGCCTTCCTGCGATCAAGAATACGACCCATTGGATTACGCCACTACATGTTGGGGGGCAACTCGAATATGAAGTCATGCGGAGAGTCAGCGCAAATTTAAGGTTCACATTTTCGCCGGTCAGCATCGTCTTCAACGAGGATATCCATTATCAACGAAGGGATTTGCAGCAGGACCCGAGCTTTTCGATGTGGGGCCTCGGATTAGGGGCGAGTGCCGAGCCCTCAATAAGTATCAAGCTGACCCGTCGGCTTTCGCTCACAGGTGGGTATCGCGTCATGTGGAACAGGACCTATTATGGCAGATGGGAAGGTTATCCCATCGGGAGCGCTCCAGTGACCACTCCTCTCAATGAGCTACAGACCCTCCGGCACGGCGTGATCATCGGACTGACCAGCTCTTTTTAGACCCTTGAAAAATTGGGAGCCTATCGTCTTGGACGTCCGGTCGGTAGGGTTTCTTCTTCATACTCAAGGAAGAGACGCTTGGCCTCTGGATGGAGGTGGCTTGGGTGACCGTAGGGGATTCCCAAAGTCTTAAACAGCGGCGTCAGTTTGCCGTTTGGATGCAGATAACCGGCCCTGAGTGGCACGGTGCGTTTGCTGTGACGTACGAGCCGGCAGACAGTGGATCGGATTGAGGTCAGCCAATCGGCGATGTCCTGCGGATTACCGATCGAGGCAGAGAGCAACAGTAACCTGGCCTGTGAAGGACAGAAGATAATGGTTTCTTCCCACACGACTCCTCGCTCAGGGTCCGCGAGATATTGAGACTCGTCTAAAATGACAAGCCCCAGCGTGTCCAACCGCACATCGATTTCTCCACTGGCGGCATCATAGAGCAGGTTTCGCAGAATTTCCGTCGTCATGATGAGCAACGGCGCCTGCCCGTTTTCCTGGCGATCTCCGGTAAGAATGCCGACTGTATCGGGACCGAAGATCCGAGAAAACTCCGTATACTTCGTGTTGGACAACGCTTTGAGCGGCGACGTGTAAATGACCGTGCGATTGTCTTCCATGGCTCGGCGGGCAGCTTCAACGGCCACATAGGTCTTTCCGCTACCGGTGGGGACGCTTATGACGACGTCGGCTTCATTCAGAGCGGACAACGCCTCGTTCTGCCATGGGTCCGGGACAAATGGTTGCGGAGAAGGAACGCCGAGGCCTTCCAGCCAGGCCGATAGTGAGACAGCGGTTTCAGCGGATTCCGGCTCTGCTCCACGTGGTGATGCCTTCTTGGGAGTGATCGCTGGAGCACGATGGATGTGGGGCGATCCGGACCCTAGGGGAGAGTGCCGTTCGCCGATCAAGGTCTCCAGATCGGATTCGAGGCCGGCGCGATTCTGGCTTGAATGCTGAAGAAGCAGCTCGATCAGTCGTCGCTTGCCGGCACGAAAGTGCCGATGGACGCGTCCACGGGCTAGGCGATGCAGGAGCGCCACTGGTTGTTGCGCAAGCAGTTGCTCAAGCTCGTCGGTAGTCATGATTTGAAGTGCTGAGGACTGGCTGTTGAGGACTGAGTCGCAGGCCGGCTCAGTCCCGAGGCCTTGGTTCGCAGTCCCACGTTGCTCACGGCAGTTCCTCCAACACTCCTCGTCGGATCAAGGTGATTGCTTGCGAAGCGGATTCAGCAAGCCCAGGATGCGTAGATTTTAATGCCTGTACCTGTGATAGAAACTCCAAGGTCCTAGCCAGTAATCGGTAGATATCGCCTTCCGCCATCGTGGTCAGTCGACAGAGTCCAATCCATGTGAGGGCGGGATCGCTGACCCAGCGTTCAACCAACGCCGCCACATCAGCGCGTAGGAGGGGAGGATCTTCGTAAGGAGATAAACTCTCCGCCAACTTGCGCACCTGCCCGAGTAAGGAACTCAGGCCAGGACTGATGCGTGGAAACGCGCCCGGACGATCATCATCGTGCGCCAGACTGGCCAAGACACCGGCGAGGAGGGACGGGTCCGCTCCGCTAAAGGCTTCGGCGCGGATCAGCTCGGTAATCAGCAGCGAATGATCGATGCGGATCAGCCTTGCCCATTCTCCGTCGATCGTCAATTGTGTCGCCGGGGTGAGATACCCGAATTTCTGCAGCACTTCCACGCGCTCCTGAAAGCGGTGCCACAAACTGGTCCGCAGCGCTTGTATGGATTTCGTATGGCGCTGTTGTTCCTGACGAAGTCGCGATGCCGTCGTGAAGTCTTTCTGGCAAGCTGGTCGCGACGGACAAGTAGGGCAGGGGAAGTCACCTAACGATTGGATGATGGCATCAGGCAGTGGCTCAAAGCCGAGAGGTACGAGTATGGGAAGCACGGGCAAATGCGATGGAAGTTCTGCTAATTGATGGCTGAGTCGATCGAACGTCTCAGTAGAACACCAAGGATAGGTCGGCGTTTCTGTGCAGTCGTACGTGCGATCGTAGACTTCTTTCACACTGGTGACAGGGCATTCGGTGACGGCGCTGTCCGGTCGTAGGAGGGTGAGCATGGAATTCTTTTGACCCTTGCTCCGATATTGCCGGAGTACAATCCCGCGGCCTTTGCCGAGTCCTACGACACGCCCTGGCGTCAGAAACGGCAACCGGGCCGAAATCTCAGGAGATTCTGATCGGTGTGTCTGATGTCGCGTGTGGCGGTGTCTTCGCGCATGGTCGAAGGTGTGCCATTGGGTAATCCAGTCCGTACAGACTCGAGGACCGAATGGTTCCATCTGCACATGGACTGCGTCCAGTTTTTGCTCGAGGAGTTCAGCACGTTGATTCAGCTGGAACTGAGCGAAACTCTTGGCCAAGATCCCTTGAATCTGCTCATGGGGATGGGCCTTCAAGAGGTTCAAGACCATCGGGTAGCTGATCGTAAACTGGCTGTTGATGGCTTCCGGCTGACCGGTCAACCCTTTGGTCAGAACCGCCAGATCGATATAAGGAGAAGGAGTCACGATCGCAAACCCCACGTGATCTTTTCCCCGGCGGCCGGCTCGTCCGGAGATTTGCTGGACTTCGCCGATGGTAAGGTCGGTGAAGTCCCGCGACTTCCGGATGCTTGATTGGGTGATGACGACGGTGCGGGCTGGAAAATCGACACCCGCCGCTAATGTTGTCGTTGCAAATACCGCGTCGAGATGACCTTGTCGCATCAGCTCCTCGATTGCGATTTTCCAAGAAGGCAGATGCCCGGCATGATGGGCGGCAATCCCGATCCGCCGCACGATAGGAATCAACGGATGCTCGGCAATGCTGGGGTGTTGAACCGTGATCCGTTCAAGTGCGACATCGATCGCTTCTTGTCGTGCCGGAGGGAGTAGGAGATCGGCGTGGTCAAAGGTCTCCATGGCATCGTCGCATGCCCGACGTGAAGTGAGAAACACAATCGCTGGGGTGAGGTGCTTCTGGCGGAGCGCGGTGATGAGATCAACCGGATGAATCGACGGCGGCATGCAGCTTCATTCCCTTTGAGATCACGACGAGACCCGAGTCGGTGACCGTGAACCGTTGAGCGTCGGCCTCTGAGTTGTAGCCGATTTCAGTATGAGGAGGGATCGTCACATCCTTATCAATGATGGCGCGTCTGATGCGGCTATGTTCCCCGATCGTCACATTTTCCATGAGAATGGACTCCCGGACATCGGCATGATCCTGGACGCGCACGTTCGGGGAAAGCACGGAGTTCTGCACGCGAGCTCCCGAGACGATGCATCCGCCGCAGACGATTGAGTCGAGAGCGACGCCCATCCTGCCGCCTTGATAGTCCTGCGCGAAGACGAACTTAGCCGGAGGGAACTGGCCTTGGTACGTGCGAATCGGCCACTCGGCGTCGTACAAGTTAAATTGTGGCTCAACGGCCACCAGGTCCATATTCGCTTCCCAGTAGGCATCGAGCGTCCCGATGTCGCGCCAATACTGGACAGCCTTTCTATTCGCATCTTGAAATTTGAACGCGTAGACACGCCCTTGCTTGATCATCCTCGGAATGATGTTTTTCCCAAAGTCATGAGCACTGTCTTCTCGTGCATCGGCGATCAGATGCTCCCGGATCGCCTTTGTACGGAACAAGTAGATGCCCATCGACCCAAAGGCGTGGGCGGGGTTGTTGGGGAGTGAAATGGGATGTGTGGGTTTTTCATCGAAGCGAGTAATCCGGTAGTCTTCGTCCACCGCGATGACCCCGAAGCGAGTGGCTTCCTGGACGGGAATGTCGATGGCGCCGACAACCGCGTCCGCGCTCTTGGCGATGAGCCAGTGGAACATCTCCGCATAGTTCATCTTGTAAATGTGATCTCCGGCGAGGATCAGCAGGAATTCCGCCTGTTCTCCGTCGATCAGGAACAGATTCTGATACACGGCGTCGGCGGTGCCACGATACCAGTCTTCGCTGATTCGCTGTTGAGGAGGGACCGAAGCGAGATACTCGCCGAGTTCAGCGTTGAGAATATTCCAGCCGGCGCGGATATGGCGATCGAGCGAGTGCGACTTGTATTGAATGAGAACGACGATCTTACGGAGTCCTGAGTTCAGACAATTGCTTAGAGTAAAGTCGATGATACGATACTTTCCTCCAAAGGGAACAGCCGGTTTGGCACGTTGGTCCGTCAGCGGAAAGAGTCGCTCACCCTTCCCGCCGGCCAAGACCATGGTGAAAATGTTCTTCACGCGCCGAATTGTAACAGGACCCGTAATAAATAGAAAGGATGCGGAATCGTTGACTTCCCGTTTCATGCGGACAATACTAGGCCCGGGTCTGGTCGGGGTCGCCGGCTTGAAAAGAGTCTGAAGTAAAGGAGTCAGCATGAAGCGAGATGTCGTTGTCACCGCGCTACCTCAAAGTACCAATAGACGAGCGACGAAGCTTCCGGGGAAGCCCTCCGCCAGTCTCTTGAGCGACGTGATGTGGCGTCTGGAGAGGTTGGAAGTGCAGATGCAAAAACTGTCCGAACTCGTTCGGGATCATGCTGAAGATATGGATCGGCTGGTCAGGATTGTGGCGGAAAACAGCGACATCATCCGCCGGCAGTTGCTTCGGAAGCATCATGAGAAAGTTCGGGTGAGAAAACATTTACGAGAGGCAGACACTTCCAGGGACGGTTGATCGAAGTGCTGGGCCCTGCCGGCTAACTTCGCTGCTCTGCATTCTCAACCTCGGCCAAATCAGGATTTCTAAGAACCTCTTTCCTTGCCCTATCTGCGAGCGCATCGAGTATAATTTGCTGCTCTTTCTACGGAGGGAGGAGCTACGTCTTCGCATATACACCGCAGATGGCGTGATGGGAGAATGGGTCAACGACTGTGTAGTACGTTGTTCTGCCTCGCGATGGCGGGCAGCGGTATCTTTACCGGAGAATCCTTACGAGCGGCGCAATCGACGAGTGTCGGTCCAGATCCAGCTGCACGAGTCTCCACAGCGTCGGCACCGGCTCTCCGATTGAGCATCGAAGAGGCGATCGGGCTCTTTTTACGTCAGAACCTCGATCTTTTAATCGCGAAATACGGGATTGATCTCAGCAAGGGACGGCAGATTACCGCCCGACTATTTCCGAATCCTGTTGCCTCAATGGGACTGGTGAGCTCTCCTGTCCAGGGCCGCACGCTGGGGAACAGTGGCCAGATCACTCCGCAGATCCAGCAGCTGTTCGAGTTGGCGGGCAAACGAGGCTATCGGATCGAGGGCGCCGAATATGGAGTGCAGTCTGCGGAGGCTGCCTTCGAAGATGCAGTTCGACAACTGAGTTTCGCCGTTAAAGATGCCTACTACCGTGTCCAACTGGCGCGGAGACGGTTGGTTTTGGCGGAAGAAAATAGGGATCGCTTCTCTCGGATCCTCGATGTCAATACGATTCGATTCAAGAAGGGCTATATTGCCGAGGTTGATTTGATCCGCATCCGGTTGCAGTTTATCGATTTCCACTCCCAAGTGATTCAGGCTATTCAAGAAGAGCAGTCCGCTCGATCGGATCTTCGGCAATTGTTACGAGTTTCACCGGCGCGCGAATTGGAGCTCACCACCGAGCTGGATTACAGGCGTGTGGACCCCGACATCGTCAAGCTCCGTGCTGTTGCCGTCGACGGACGACCAGATGTCCGTGCGAAGCGCTCTACCCTGTCACAGCGCGAGGCCGAACTGAAGCTCGCCAAAGCCTACAGGATTCCCGATGTCACCATCGGGGCGGGCTATGGCACCCAAGGCTCGCAAGGACCCGACAACCCTAATCAGATGGCTTTCAGTCTAGGTGTGCCGTTGCCGTTGTTCAATCGAAATCAAGGCGGTATCATGCAGGCGGAAGCCGCGATGCAGGTTGCGGGGGCGGACCTCGACAAGACGCTGAATCAAGTCGAGAATCAAGTGGATGTCGCCTATCGCAACTTGATAGAAAGCCGACGATTGGCCGAAGCGTACCTGGGAGGCGTGCTTGATGATGCGCGATCGGCGATCGCGATCGTGGAGCGAGCCTATGAACGGGGTGGAGTCACTCTGCTTGATTTGCTCGATGCGGCCAGGACATCGAGGGCGATTCAGCAAAGCTACATAGAAGCGCTGTTTAATTACCAACGGAATGTGATTCAACTGGAGAGTGCTGTCGGACAGGACATCGCATCATGATTCAGCCGGTAAAAATCGGGTTGAGGTCTCAGATTCACAGATGAACGGCTTTCTGAGGTATTCCTGCAAGTTTTTCTCCAAGCTTTCCGTAGCCCTCACCTTAACCTTGATCCTCTTCTTGCTCTCCACATGCGGTCAAAGCGACCAGCCTTCGAGACTCGATGCGGCGACACATGAGCCTGTTAAGAATGGGACTCTGTCACACGTCGAGACGATGATCGTCGAGTTCGGGTCATCTCGACAAGACTTAACATTGTCGGGCAAGATCGCCTATGGTGAGGATCGGTACTCGCGGATTTCCTCCCCTTTACGGGGATATGTCGTGGAAGTGCGAGCTCGTCTGGGGGGAAGGGTAAGAGCCGGGGATATCCTACTCATCGTGGATAGTCCAGATATCGCCCAGGCGTACTCAGAATATGTCAAAGAGGACTCTGAATTGCAGTATGCTACGAGAGCGTACGAGTTGGCCAAGGATCTCTACGAAGACAAGGCGCTCCCGCTGAAAGATTTGAAACTGGCCGAAAATGAATTGATCAAAGCCAGAGCGGAGTTCCGCCGGGCGAAAGAACGGTTGCTTTCGCTCAGGATTGCGCCGGAAGAGCTGCGCAAACCGCTGGATAAACAGCAGATCACATCTCGATTTGAGCTGAAGAGTCCGTTGTCCGGGGTTGTTGTCGAACGTACCGTTACGCCCGGTCAGTCGGTGACCGGAGATGCCGACCATGTGTTGTTCACCATCGCCGATCTCGACGTGCTGCAGGTTGTGGCAGATGTCTACGAACGGGATCTCGCGCTCGTTCGGGAAGGCCAGTCGGCTGTCGTGAAAGTTGAAGCTTACCCTGACGCTGATTTTCCGGCCAAAGTCATAGCGGTGGGAGATGTGGTCGATCCTGTGACCAGAACGATCAAGGTTCGAGCTCTCGTCAAGAATGAGGCGCACGAACTGAAGCCGGAAATGTTTGCTCGGTTGCAACTCGACGTCAGCGGTACCGGACCATTTCTTACCGTGCCGCGCGAAGCGGTCCTGGAAATGGACGGCAAGCAGTTTGTCTATGTGGTTGAAGCAGACAGACGGTATGTAAAGCGGGAAGTGAGGACCGCGAATATCTCGCCGAATCAGACTCGCGTCATCGAAGGGCTGACACAGGGAGAGCGGATCGTGACGAAGGGCGCCGTCTTGATAAAAGGGGAACAGGTCAAGGGCACATAACCGCCAAGTGTGTCCTGCCTCAATAGCGCCGCTAAGTACGATGTATTCATGATCGTTAGAATCGTCGAGATCTCACTGGTACAGCGGTTCTTGGTCTGCACATTCGGGGTTCTGCTCCTATTCGGTGGTCTCTACGCATTTCATCTCCTCGACATTGTGGCCTATCCTGATCCTTCCCCTCCGATGGTGGAGTTGATCACCCAACTTCCTGGATATTCAGCCGAGGAAGTTGAGCGGCAAATTACCATCCCTATTGAAGTCGCCTTGAATGGCACCCCTGGATTAACCGATGTCCGGTCGCTCTCGATTTTTGGTCTCAGCGACGTCAAGGTGTACTTTGACTTCGACACCGGCATCTTTCAAGATCGCCAGGAAGTGTTGAATCGGCTCAACTCCGTTCAACTGCCTCAAGGTGTACAACCCGTGCTTTCTCCCTGGTGGACCATCGCCGAGATCTATCGGTATGAGTTGATGGGGCAAGACAGGAGTGTGACCGATCTCAAGACCATTCAGGACTGGCAGGTCCGACAGGCGTTCAAACGTGTGCCGGGTGTCATCGACGTGACGACGTTCGGTGGCACCACGAAGGAATATCATGTCGATATTGATCCGGAGAAACTGATCAGCTACGGCGTCAACCTTTCTCAAGTCATGGCCGCTTTGGCGAACAGCAACGCCAATGTCGGGGGCAACTATTTGACGATCGGCGAGCAGAGCTACAACATTAGAGGGTTGGGTCTCATCAACGATCTCGATGATATTGAAAACGTGATGGTGACTGAGAAAGATGGAACGCCGATCTTCGTCAAGACCTTGGGAACGGTGACCGTAGGGCATCGCGTGCGCCTGGGAAAGGTGGGGATCGATGATCGAGATGACGTGGTGGAAGGAGTCGTGCTCCAGCAACGTGGCTATAAGGCCTTACCGGTCCTCGATAAAGTACGAGCCAAGGTTGAGGAGTTGAATGGGTTGAAACTCCCATCCGGAGTTAAGATCAAGACATTCTATGATCGAACCGCTTTGATCAACACGACCGTGAAGACAGTCACGGACATTCTTATCAGCGGCATGGTGCTCGTGTTCATAGTCTTGATCGTCTTTCTCGGGGACCTCCGCGCGGCGTTTATCGTCGCGCTGACCATTCCGCTCTCGCTGCTATTTACCTTCACGATGATGGTGTTCGTCGGACAGTCAGCCAATTTGATCTCATTGGGCGCGATCGACTTCGGGATCATCGTGGACGCAACGTTGGTGATGGTTGAAAGCATCTTCTTCCAGTTGGCGCATCGGGAGGCACATGGGCTCACGATGCACCACCAAATCATCCGGGCCGCTCGCCAGGTTGGAAGGCCTATTGTCTTTTCCACGGCGATCATCGTGGTGGCTTTCGTGCCGCTCTTTACCATGACCGGAGTCCCTGGAAAGATCTTCGCGCCCATGTCCATTACCTATGGTTTTGCTCTGTGTGGCGCACTCTTGATCGCGTTTACGCTCGCGCCGGTGCTCTGTTCATTCCTCTTGCGGTCGCCGATCAGAGAAACCGATACGATCGTGGTCGGCGCTGTACGCAAGGCCAATGGCAGGATTCTCGTGTGGGCGTTGGAGCATAGGATTACGGTGGTTGGGTTTGCGACAGGCCTGGTGATGCTCGCGCTTCTTGCGTTGCAATCGTTGGGTGGTGAGTTCATGCCGGCTCTGGAGGAGGGGAATCTGTGGGTTCGAGCTACGATGCCGGTGGATATTTCTTTCGATCAGGCCGATCGATTGACGAATGACATCCGTCGCATGTTCAGGGATTCGCCTGAGGTGGAAACGGTCGTGTCACAGCTGGGACGGCCGGATGATGGAACGGACCCTACCAGTTTTTTTAACGGGGAATTTTTGGCGAATCTCAAACCCGTATCGGAATGGCGTCGAGGATTGAGCAAAGATGACCTTATCGAAGAGATCGAGCGTCGGCTGAAAACCATTCCCGGTGTGATTTTCAATTTTTCTCAGGTCATCGAAGATAACGTGGAAGAGGCGATGTCTGGTGTGAAGGGTGAGAACTCGATCAAATTATTCGGGTCCGACCTCAAAATCATGGATGCGAGCGCGGTCGAGATCGAATCGGTGATGAAAACGGTTTTCGGCGTGAAGGACTTGGGCATTTTCCGACTGATTGGCCAACCGAATTTGCTGATTCAAGTCGATCGCGAAGCGAGCGCCCGTTATGGGTTGCGGGTCTCCGATGTGAATGCGGTCATTCAGGCCGCCATCGGTGGTCAAGCGGTGACGCAGGTCTATGAGGGGGAGAAGCTGTTCGATCTGGTCGTCAGGTTTCTTCCAGAATATCGTCGGGATATCGATTCCATCGGCAATATTCTGGTGAGCACGCCGGATGGGGCACGCATTCCGCTCAAACAAGTGGCGACCATCACAATGCAGACCGGAGCCTTTATCATCTATCGCGAAAACAACCAGCGGTATATCCCGATCAAATTCAGTGTGCGGGATCGCGATCTTGAGAGTACGGTTGAAGAAGCTCAGGAGAAGTTGGCGCAGCAAGTGACGCTATCCGAGGGTTATCACATGGAATGGGCCGGGCAGTACGATCAACTGAAGGAGGAGCAGAGACGGCTGATCACAATCGTTCCCCTGAGCCTCGTCATCATGCTGTTTTTGCTCTATACGACATTTGACTCACTGAAGAATGCATTGCTGGTATTGGCGGCTGTTCCCTTCGCGTTGGTGGGTGGCGTCCTGTCCTTGGTGATGACTCATACCCATTTCAGTATTTCGGCCGCGGTGGGGATGATTTCGACGTTGGGAGTCGCGATATTGGGCGGTGTGTTGCTGATCTCGCGCATTGAAGAGTTCAGAAGGACCGGGCTCGACTTGCGGCAGGCCGTGTTACGCGGTGTCGATGTGCAGATGCGTCCGATTCTGATGGCCACCTTGGGCGCGGCGATCGGACTCCTGCCCGCATCCCTCGCGACCGGGATCGGTGCTCAGGCGCAACAGCCGTTGGCCCGCGTGGTGGTCGGTGGGATGCTGACAGCGGCATTCTTAATTCTCGTGGTGTTGCCCGTTCTCTACGAGCTCCTCCACCAACGTGATGTACATGAAGAAATTGAATAGAGCCGTCGAGAACTTCCGACCTGGATGAAAGGAGGCCGCACATCGTGAACCATTCCTCTCCACTCAGGATCTGGGTTATCCTGGCGATCGCACTGGCTGGTGGGACGGCACCGCATGACGGATGGGCTGATCTGTCTCCGGTATGGCCGGTCCAGGTGCCGTATGAGGCGCCGCCGACGAATCAAGATATTCCTGATGTCTCAATTCCTCCAAATAAGAATCCGCTGAGCCCCGAAGAGCTCAAGCGCGCTGAAGCCTTGTTGCCGTTGCTTGAGGGCAAGCAAGAATTCTGGGCGATGGGAGAGTTCGTGCATCTGGGAGAGCCGGCTGTTCCGGTTCTCGTCAAGGCCTTGACCATGCCGAGCCCGCGCATTCGGTACAATGCGATCGAAACGTTACTGATGATGAAAGGAGTTGCGGGGGTGCCTGCGCTCGTCTCCACAGCCAAGGAGCCAAGCGAAATTTCCCGTGTGCGAGAACATGCCTTGCGAGTCGCCATTCGTCTGGATCCGACGAAGGCACCCGAGGCGATCGAAGTGATGGCAAAGGATCAAAATCCTTCCGTCAGAAAGGCAGCGGCATTCGAATCACGATATGTGCGGCAGAAGGTGATCATTCCAACCTTGATTCCGATGGTGAGCGACGATGAGCGCTTCGTGGCTTTGTCGGCGTTGCAATCGCTTTGGATCTTGACTCGCCACGAGACCGAATTCCACGATTGGGATACCTCGACCAAGCAGGATCGAGCCTTGTGGTCGAACGAATGGGTTGAGTGGTGGGACGCCAACAAGGAGGTGTTTGAGATTCCAGAGCCGCGGCGTCCGAAACGGAGTTTGTAGCAACAACAGAGACCTGGCCGTGTTCCATAGGCCCCGGTGTCTGGCTCGCTATCGTGCGAATGACCGATTGATCGAGACGGGACGGACTCATCCTGACCATCGTGGTCCGGCCCAGGGATCGGACGACTGCTCAATCGTGGCTTCTGGGGCAACTGTGTGCGAAGGAATTTCCGCACACAGCAGAAATTATTCGAGAAACAAAAGCGGCCAGATCCTGTGCCACCGGAATCGGACAACGTAACTTGCTATCTACAGACCAATTTCAGGATCACTGGCTACTTGCTTTGACTACAATGACCTGGCGAGTGACTTCGGCCCCGTTGCTCACCACACGCGCCTCAATGGTGTAAAACCCGAATTGCGTCAATGTCGTACGACAAAGCGTGCCGTCGTCAGCACCATTGAACGGGCAATAGGGGGCAAAACCTTCGATGCGATTCACGGCATTGTTGATCCAGAATTGCACTGAAACGGACCCAGCCACGTTGGCGGGGTACGCCTGCACGGTCCAGGGCTGACCCGAAGTCGGTGATCCGAGAACAGTCAGCGTCACCGTTGGACCGGAAGTTGCCGGGGGAGTTGCGGATGCTTGGACTGTAATGGCCTGGCGAGTGACTTCGATGCCATTGCTCCGCACACGCGCCTCAATGGTGTAGGACCCGAAGGGTCTCGATCTCTTAGCGCAATGCACGCCGTCATCATCGCCGTCGAACGGACAATAGGGGGCGTAATTCTCAATGTGATCAAGGGCGTTGTTGACCCAGTATTCCACTGACACGGTCCCAGCCACGTTGGCCGGGTACGCCTGCACGGTCCAGGGCTGCCCCTGAGTCGGCGATCCGAGAACGGTCAGTGTCACTGTTGGAGCAGAAGTTGGCGAGGGACCAGAAGTGGCCGGGGGGGTTGCAGAAGCTTGGACTGTAATGGACTGGCGAGTGACCTCGATACCATTGCTCCGCACACGCGCCTCAATGGTGTAGGACCCGAAGGGTCTCGATCTCTTAGCGCAATGCACACCGTCATCATCGCCGTCGAACGGACAATAGGGGGCGTAATTCTCAATGTGATCAAGGGCGTTGTTGACCCAGTATTCCACTGACACGGTCCCAGCCACGTTGGCCGGGTACGCCTGCACGGTCCAGGGCTGCCCCTGAGTCGGCGATCCGAGAACGGTCAGCGTCACCGTTGGAGATGTTGAAGGCCCGGGTGGTGGAGGGGATGGTGAAGTCCCGGCTGGGGTATAGGTGGCGACGTTGCTCGGGTTCGATTCGAGGTTTGCAGAGTTGTATGCTGTAACCACATAGTATTGAACGACGGCTGGTGTTCCAATATTGAAACTGGTGCTAGTCCCCACTGTAGCGAGCAGCGTTGCCGTGGCAGCTGATGGCGAGCATGATGGCTGGCTGCAGTTATAGATGCGATATCCAGTTATGTTCGGCCCCGTGCTGGCGTCCCACGCCAACGTGGCACCCCATGCTGTACTAGACCACAGCACAAGAACAGTAGCAATTGCTTTCACCCAACTCATGTGAGTATTCCTCTCTATGCTGGCATTACTTATTACGTTCTCCTCACGACAGGCCTCTCCCACGAGATGCGCACATCTCATGTGCAGGAACCTATGGCGGGTTGCTCAGCCGACTTGGCTACCCGAGAAGAGGCCGAAGAGGAAACCAAGCAAGATGCGGGCCGCTGTGCCAGGAGGGCGAGCAGGGAAAATTCTCAGAATATCAGCAGTGCCAAGAAGAAGATCAATGATGCTGTATACGCAGAACACAGGGTCTTGTGATCGATTGAGAGTTAAACGCAATGTTTTCTAGAGGATAGACGATGCATGCGTCCGCCTACAAATTGAACAGTTTAGTACATGATGTGCGGTGGTGGACTCGATGCGGAACAAGTAAGTGTGTGAGGTGATTAGGACAGTATAGTGCGTCGCCCATCTCGAAGGCTCAAGTCGAGAGGCGATGGTTCTCCTCACACGCACTTCTTTCACAACGGACAGATGCATGCATGTCCTAGTCCTCCTCTCGTCAGACGTACACACCTCCGTCACATCTCAGTGACGTCTGCCCTCAGCTGCGCTGTACCAGTCATGCCTGAGGAACAAAGCTTAGGAGGGAGTCCTAGGCGGATCAACTCCGACCCACTGCACCTGGTGCCTCAGACAACCGTCGGTCCTCAACCATGTCCGTAACAAGCAGGCAGCACGGTGAAACATTTTGTCATTGCCACGAACCGGGGAGCGATGGGCTCACACTGATCCGCTGGCATCGACAGAAGGAGGGGACGGTGGAACACTTGCATCATGTGCTCAAGAATGAGTTGGCAGCTGCGGCGCTACCCAGCCAGAAGGTCGGCGCCAACGCCGCCTGGTTTCGGCTCAACGTGCTGACCGACAATCTCCTCAGCGCGTTGAAGCGGCTGGCCTGACCTGGAGATTTGTCGGAGGCCCGGCCGAAGTGGTTGCGCTTTCTGATGTTCAACACCGTGGGGACCGTCATCCATCATGCTCGACGCACGCGGTTACGGCTCACGACGGTCGCGCAGCAGGCCCTCTTGGCTCTCACACAGAGCAAAATCTTGGCGCTCACCCTACTTAGCCGGAGAATAGGGGGCAACAGCGGACCTTGCGGGCCAAGAGACTCCTATGTTACGAATATCACGTAATGAAACTGAAGACGGGAACGATGCTGAAAATCGCCAAGCTGGGGAATCCTATTCTTCGCAAGATCGCCGCTCCGGTCGACCCGAGGGAGATCAAGTCCTCCGACCTGCAACGGTTGATCGACGACATGTTTGAAACGATGTACGATGAGCCGGGCATCGGATTGGCCGCGCCCCAGGTTTCGCACTCGATTCAATTGGTCGTGATGGGGTGTCCGGGCGAGGACGGGTTCCCTGAAACCGTGCTCATTAATCCATCGATTGTCTACTACGGGCCCGAACAGGTGGAAACGTGGGAAGGATGTTTGAGCGTCGACGGCTTGCGAGGGAAAGTCACAAGGCCTTCCATGGTGCGGGTGAAAGGTCTGGATCGAAAAGGCAAACCCTTGGATTTCGAGGCGACGGAACTGTACGCCGTCTGTATCCAACACGAACTCGACCACTTGATCGGCAAAGTCTTTCTTGATCGCATGACTGATCTGTCCACCCTCACTCAGCTGCACGAGTTCTCGCAGTATTGGAAAAAAGAACCTACGAAGGTCATCTGATACCTGCCCAGCAAAGCCGACCGTGAAAGCGCTGCTTCGTGTCTTACAATACCTTCGTCCCCATCGCGCTCTCGCGGTTGCGACATTGGTCTGCGCCGCTGGTGCGACGGCGATGGAGCTGGTGCCTCCCTGGGTCATCAAGATCATCATCGACGATGTGATTCAGGCGAAGCAGACGTCATTGCTGCCATGGATGATCGGCCTTCTGGTGGGAGCCTATGTGCTCAAAAACCTGTTTGCTTCCCTCAGAATCCGTCTGAATAATCAACTTGAGCAGACGGTGGTCCACGATCTTCGCCGGCATGTCTTCTCCGCTCTCCAACGATTGTCCATCACCTATTTCGAGAATCGATCGACGGGGGAGATCATGTCCCGGGTGACCAACGACACGGAGCATGTCGAGCGGATCTTTATCGATGGACTGGAAGGCATGTTGACGGCGGCGCTCACGCTGATCGGGATCACAGGGCTTTTATTCATGCTCAACTGGAGACTGGCAGCGCTCTCGCTTCTGCCGATTCCAGTGCTTGCGTTGTCCGCCGGTTGGTTTACGTCAAAAGTACACGGATATTATCGAGAGACCAGGCAGAGCGCCGCTGAGCTGAATGGCTACTTACAGGATGCCTTGTCCGGTATTAGGGAGACGATGGGGTTCGGCCGCCAGGCACATGAACAAGCCAGATTCGACCGGCTGAGCCAAGCCTATAGCGACAAGAACCTTCAAGCGATGGTGTTGTGGTCGCTGTATTCGCCGGGAATGATTCTGGTTGCCGCGTTCGGAACCGTCTTGATCCTCTGGTACGGTGCAGGGGAGGTCATGGAAGGCCGTCTCACGCTGGGCGAGTTGGTGTTGTTTCTGTCCTACTTGGCAATGTTTTATGTGCCTATCAATCAGATCCATTCGGTCAATCATATGTTGCAACATGCGTTGGCGGCGAGTGAGCGGGTCTTTGAGGTGCTGGACACGGTTCCGGAAGTCGCCGATCGTCCTCGTGCAGTCGCTCCAGTCCATCGTGCCCATGGAGCAGTTCGTTTCGACCAAGTGCGGTTCCATTATCGAGCCGATGTTCCAGTATTGAAAGGATTCTCTGCGACTGTACCGGAAGGAGAACGTGTAGCACTGGTCGGGATGAGTGGAGCGGGGAAGAGCACAGTCCTGAAGCTGTTGATGCGATTTTACGATGTCACGGACGGAGCAATCTTCATCGATGGGAAGGATATCCGCGATCTGCCGATTGCGTACCTACGACAGCAGATCGGGTTTGTGCAGCAGGAACCATTCTTGTTCAACGGAACGGTGAAGGACAATCTGCTGTACGGTGATTTGAACGCCGACCAAGATCGAGTGGAAGCAGCGGCTCGTGCCGCGCGGGCACATGAGTTTATCACGGCGCTTCCGGAGGGATACGATACATGGATCGGCGAGCGGGGCGTCAAGCTGTCGGTCGGACAAAAGCAGCGAGTGTCAATCGCACGAACGTTGTTGAAGGACCCGCCCATCGTCATTTTTGATGAAGCCACGTCGAACATCGACACCGAGACCGAGGTGAAGATCCGCGAAGCATTGGCCGAACTCACAATGGGGAGAACCACAATCATCATCGCCCATCGGTTGTCAACGCTCCATGATGTGGACCGGATCTTGGTGCTCGATCAAGGTCGTTTAGTGGAGGAAGGCCGGCACGATGAACTGCTCAGCCGAGGAGGGGTCTATGCAAATCTGTACGAAGCTCAGTTCCAGGTGTAATGGAAGAGACACTCGTTGATTTCAATTTCAGCACCGGCCGCCTTGGGGAGTTGCGGGTCTGAGGAGGAGCTCGGTATACTCGTTAGACCGACAATAGGATATGGTTAGTCAATGGTACTGCTGTACGAGAGTGATCCCCTGGACGATGAACATGCGCGAGGGCGCTTCTACCACGTCTGCCGAGGGCAAATCGATCGCACTCCCTTGAATGTTCCAGAACCAGATCGCCCATACGAATGCCGACAGTGCGGAATCGATCTCGAAGCTGAAGATTTCTTCGTGGCCCTTCAGAAAGGATCGGTGTAGGACCAATGACCGGGAGCGTGGGGAGAAAAACGGTAGGGGTTTCGCGAGGCCTGATGATGCTGTGCGATACCTGTTACGCTCAAGTCGTCAACGAAAAACTTCCGGACGCGAAGAACTTCGTGGCCGACTTCGAAGCCTTGCTGGATAGGATCTGCCCCGGCTGCACCGACATCAATCGCCCCCTCATCGACGACATGGCCGGCAGCGGAGAGTGAGACTGGTTCGATTTTCACTGCGACTTGCACTCCGTCCCATTGAAGTACATACAGGTCGATTCGCCTGATTTGACCTTCCAGGTCTTGATCAGCGGACGTTGATCCTCACCCCGCATCTCAACGACAAAATCCACGAGACCGGAAAGGGGTAGCTTTTCCATATGGGGCCTCGCGGCTTCCGGGACCTCGATATAGAATACTTTTCCGCTCGTGGAGATCAGGATCTGATTCTGCTCTTTGTCGATGTAAATGACGGGACTGTAAAAGCTACGGTCTTCAGCAAAGACCGCCGCCGTCGTTGAGACGGTCACGTACAGCACGAAGGAAAGACCATAGCTGAAGAATCGTCGTTGAATGCTCACCGCAACGCTCCTCATTCAAGCTGCAAGGGCAGATTAGTATATTCTGATGACGATGTGAACCGTAAAATTTGGCTTAGCGGATGAGCACGTCGGCGGGAGTGACGCGACCGGATTTGATCCAATAGGTCCTCACGTCCGGTTCCGGCGTCATGAGGGAGACCAAAAGATAGGCGGGGAGGGGCAAGTTGATCTTGGGCCAAATCTCTTCGTAGTCTGTGGCAATTTTTATGTCGGTGATCGACGGACGGGCCGGGTCGTGGGGATGCGAGTGATAGACGACCTGCAGATCGAGTCCTTGGTTGCGCATGTCTTTCTTCGCGGTTGAGAAATCCTGCATGTCCATCACGAAGGCGATTTCAGCCCGTTCAGTGGGCGAGAGCCGTTCAAGATGGGCGACTTTTGCCGAATCGAAGGACGACAGGTTTTGTGCGCCTTCCATGGCGACGATGTTCTTGATCCGATAGAGATGGCTGGCTACCCCATTGGTTCCAGCCAGGAGCCCGCAACATTCGTAAGGAGTGAGTTCGTTGGCATGGGCGATGATGTCGTCGAGAATCTGTCGGGGAATGATGAGGTCGGCCACGTTAAATCGTGCAGGTGACGGTGTAGTCCAAACTCAGATCTTTGATCCTAGGATTGGGACCGCACAGAGGACAGGCCGGATCTTTTGGTCGGCCCACCTTTCGGAACTTCATCTCGAGGGCATCGTAGATCAACAATTTGTCCGCGATCGTCTCTCCGATGCCGAGGATTTCTTTGATCGCTTCTGACGCCTGGAGAATTCCCATCGTGCCGGCCAGGACACCAAGCACACCGGCCTCCTGACAATTCGGGACTAACCCGGCCGGCGGGGGCTCAGGATAGAGACAGCGGTAGCAAGGATAACCTTGGTGCGGCTTGATCGTCGTCAGTTGGCCTTCGAACCGAAACATGCTGGCGGAAATCAGCGTTTTCTTGGCGAAGTAACAGGCGTCGTTCACCAGAAATCTTGTCGTAAAGTTGTCCGATCCGTCCAGCACGATGTCATATTGCAAGACGAGGGGGAGGATATTTTCCACATCGACCAGATGATGGTATGCATTGATCGTAATTTCAGGATTGATGGCCGACAAGGTTTTCCGGCCTGACTCAACCTTTGGCTGGCCAAGCGTCGCAGTCGAATGCATGATCTGTCGCTGCAGATTCGAGAGATCAACGACATCCCCATCAACCAGGCCGATTGTCCCAATGCCGGCGGCAGCAAGATACAGACCGGCCGGAGAGCCAAGCCCACCAGCGCCGATCAATAGGATTTTGGCCTTGTTCAACTTCAGTTGGCCTTTTCCTCCGACATCTTGGAGGATGATGTGCCGGCTGTAACGTTGGATTTGTTGTTCGGTCAGTTCCATGTGAAACCGTTGCTCGTCAAACGGCAGGTGATTTGCTACTCGACCACATTCAATTCGATCGGATCGACGACGCAGCCTTTGGCTCGCAGCCCGGCGACGGCTCGTTCAATTTCCATTGTGTCACCCGATAACTCCACATCCGCCCAGCCCGTGGTGTCGCGAACATCGGCCCGCCGGACATCGGTTACGACGTTATACTCTCGCCCGATCTGATAAATAATCGGCTCTCTTATCTTGTCCTCAGGAAAACGAATATGGAAACGCAGATGTGACATGGCTATCCTCCCGCGATCGCCGGAACGATGGAAACCTCATCGCCATCCTTGAGGGAGGTGTCTTTTCCCTTGAGAAAACGAATGTCTTCTTCGTTGACATAAATGTTCACGAAGCGACGGAGTTCTCCCGTTTCATCGCACAGGCGATCTTTTATGCCGGGATGTGTGCTGTTCAACACCTCGATCATTTCCACCACGCTACCGGCTTTCGTCTCGACTTCGCCCTGGCCTTTGGTCAAGGGGCGAAGTGGGGTTGGAATACGAACTTTAATCATGCGTCACCACCACCGTTCTTTCCCATCTTAAATGTCTTTTCGAAGTCCACCAGGCTGGGCTGAATGCGTACTGGGCGACCGACTGAGTCGATCACCGCTTCCTGGGTCTTCAATCCATTGCCGGTGACATAGGCCACCGTCACCTCATCTTTTTTGATCACGCCTTGCTTGACGAGCTTCTTGAGCACACCGATCGTGACGCCTCCAGCTGTTTCCGCGAAGATCCCTTCGGTTTGGGCCAGGAGCTGAATGCCTTCCACGACTTCCTCATCCGTCACCATATCCATGGACCCATGACTCTCGGCGGTGGCTTTGAGTGCATAGTAGCCATCGGCAGGATTCCCGATCGCGAGAGATTTAGCGATCGTTTGCGGCTTCACCGGCTTGAAGAAATCCCGTCCCGCCTTGAACGCGGTAGAAATCGGTGAACAGCCTTCTGCTTGGGCGCCGTTAATCTTTGTGTGAACGTAGTCGATGAGGCCCAAAGCCTTCATCTCATGCAGACCTTTCCAAATCTTGGTCAGGAGCGAGCCGGAAGCCATTGGAATGACGACTTGATCCGGTGTTTTCCAGCCCAGTTGTTCCACCGTCTCAAAGGCAAGGGTCTTTGAGCCTTCTGCGTAATATGGACGAATGTTGATGTTTACGAATGCCCAACCATGTTCCCCCGCGATCTCGCTGCAGAGACGGTTGACATCGTCATAGTTGCCTTCTATCTCGACGACGTGCGGCTTATAAATCAGATTGCCGAGCACCTTCGCGGCCTCAAGGTCGCCGGGGATGAACACGTAGCAGTGTAGATTGGCGGACGCGGCATGGGCGGCGACCGAGTTCGCCAAATTGCCGGTCGATGCGCAAGCTACTGTTTCAAAGCCGAGCTCGCGCGCGCGCGTGAGGGCCACGGCGACGACGCGATCTTTAAACGACAGGGTTGGATGGTTCACCGTGTCGTTTTTGATGTAGAGCTCGTCGAGCCCAAGATAGGCGCCGAGATTTTTGGCGCGTACGAGCGGGGTGAATCCGGCATGTGGACCCACGAAGTTCGTCCCTTCGACCGGCAGCAGGTCGAGGTAGCGCCACATGCTGCGCGGACCATCCTCGATCTTTTTACGCGAAATGGTCTTCTTGATCTCGTCGTAGTTGTACTTCACCTCAAGGGGACCGAAGCACATTTCGCAGACGTGGATCGCCTTCGTCGGGTATTCCTTGCCACACTCACGGCAAACCAACGCTTTCATTTTGCTCATCGTCACACCACCTTATTATCAAACGCTATGCAGATGGACGCATGTCGCATCCGGCATAGGGGTCCCCATCGTCGAACAACTCGGTAATCGTGGGATGTTCCCCGCAGAGCGCACAATTCGGATTTCGTCGGACCTTGATTTCTCGGAACTGAGTTTTGCGCGCATCGAAGTCGAGCAGACGGTCCGTCAACGGTCGTCCAATACCCAAGACAAGTTTCAATGCTTCTGTTGCCTGGATCGTTCCGATAATGCCTGCCAAGACCCCGATGACTCCAGCCTCTTGGCAGGATGCGACCAAACCAGACGGCGGAGGCGTTTTGAACACGCAACGATAGCAAGCTGACTGCTTCGGGATGATGGTCGTGACACGTCCATCGAATCGTAGAATGCCGCCATGGACCAGCGATTTCCCCGCGAAGAAACAGGCGTCGTTGATCAGAAACTTTGCCGTGAAATTATCGACACCGTCGATCACAACATCGTAGTCGCCGAAGATCTTAATGGCGTTGCCGGCCGTGAGCCGTTCTTCGTACATCGACACGGAGACATCGGGGTTCAACGCCTGGATCTTTTCCTTGCCCGAGAGGACCTTAGGACGGCCCACATCGGGGGTATGGTGAAGAATTTGACGTTGGAGGTTGGTTAGATCCACCACATCGCTGTCGATCAATCCAATGGTGCCGACTCCTGCTGCGGCCAAATAGAGTGCTGCAGGGGAGCCGAGACCACCGGCACCGACCAGAAGAATCCGCGATTTGGCGATTTTCTTCTGCCCCTTGCCGCCGACTTCAGGTAGCAGGATATGCCGGCTGTACCGGTTGATTTGTTCTTCAGTAAATTCCATCGTCAGCCTGTGATGCGTGATCAGTGATGCGTGATGAGCTTGTTAGTGACTTGGTTGATACTCATCACTCTTCACCCATCACCGTTCACTAGATGTTGAAGTACTTTTCAATGCTGATGTAGCGCTCGCCTGTATCGCACAGGATCGTGACGATATTCTTGCCTGGTCCCAGTTCATCGGCGATCTTTTGGGCAGCGAACACATTGGCACCGGCTGAAATGCCCACCAGCAGGCCCTCTTTCTTCGAGAGCTGTTTCGCGGTCTGATAGGCCTCGTCGTCCGTCACGGTGATCACGCGGTCGAGAATTTTCCTGTTGAGGACCTTGGGAATAAAGCCCGCCCCGATCCCTTGAATCTTGTGCGGTCCAGGATCGCCGCCGGACAAGACCGGCGAGGTCGCCGGTTCGACGGCAATCACTTTGATTTGTGGGTTCTTTTCTTTGAAGACCTCACCGCATCCTGTGATAGTTCCACCTGTTCCAACAGCCGCCACAAACGCATCGATGTTCCCTCCGAGCGCGTCCCAAATCTCCGGTGCCGTCGTCATCCTGTGCATAGCGGGATTGGCGGCATTCGAGAATTGATCCGGCATAAAGTATGAAGGATTTTGGGCTAAGATGCTTTCCGCCTCCTTAATAGAACCTTTCATGCCCTCCCAGGCCGGTGTCAGAACCAGCTGTGCACCATACGACGACAGCAAGCTCGCCCGCTCCATGCTCATACTTTCCGGCATCACGAGGATAAGTTTGTACCCGCGCACTGCTGCGACTAACGCCAATCCGATACCCGTGTTCCCACTGGTCGGCTCAACGATGGTTCCGCCCGGCTTAAGCTTCCCCTGCTGTTCCGCCTCGTTGATCATATTGAGGCAGATCCGATCCTTGACGCTGCCGCCCGGGTTGAAAAACTCGACCTTCCCGTAAATGGTTGCCGAGCCAGGCTTTGAAAGCCGGTTTAACCGTACAAGCGGAGTCTTGCCGATCAGCTCGGTGATATCGTTGTGCAGCGCCGTACTCACCGCCCCCCTCCCATATAGAAGAGGAATTCCACATGGTCTCCTTCATTGAGGTGAGTCGTGGCAAGATGGTCACGATCCAGTACCTTGTCGTTGACCTCGACGGCAACCATCTGCGGCTCGATGGCCTTTGTCTTCAGTAAATCGAGGACGGTTCCACTCTGGATCTCTTCAGGCTTTCCATTGATCTTGACCTGCACAGAATCTCCCAAGTTGGCTTAGAGATTAAAGAATTTTGAACGTAGCAAAGGCACGCGCTGCTTGTCAAGGTGGCCATGTTTGCCGTTAGATCCATGAACTGAAGATTTGGATTCATTTCGCCCTGCATGCAGGGGTGGATACTGTCACAGAGGCTCGGCCGTCTACTGAGTGCTTGGCGTGATGGGAAGTCGACGTAGTCGGTACCGGGTTTCTTCTACGGTGACAATCGCACCGGTGGTCAAGGCCTCACGGCATTCAGTGAGCACCTGCAGCAAGCGAGGGATGACAGAAGCAGGCGTTTGGTTTTGGAGTCGGAGAAGGATCACACTGGGCAACGCATAGGCGCCCAGCGCCAGAAGGTCGGCAAAGTCGAGATCGGACGTAATGACCAGACGCTCTTCGCGTCGGGCCTTCTCGAGAATGAGCGGGTCAGATAACCGCTGAAGCCCCTCTTCACTCAAATGTCGAACATCGTGACCATGCTGGCGGAGGGCATGTGCCGTGCTCAACGCAAGGCCCATATCAGCCAAACACTTCACAAGGGAGTTTCCGAGAGCGGATGCAGTTCCTCATTGGTTAGGGCTGCGGCGTATTGCAGGGCTTGACGGATATCATCCGCCTCGAGGAGGGGGTATTCTTTCAAAATCTCTCCGGCGGACATGCCGTTGGCCACAAGATTTACGAGTAACGAGACGCTCACTCGCATTCCGCGAATACAGGCTCGCCCGCCGAGTATCTGAGGGTCGAAGGTGATCCGGTCGTATGCGGTCATGAGGCACTCCTTGTCAGGAAGTGTAGCCGACACAAGAAAGGAAATCCAGCTGCGGATTTCGTGACGCCCACGCGTTGACCGAGCAAGGCCAGGCAGGGGGCGCTGTATGGGTTACGCTGGTGGGCCGGAGAGGGGGCCAGAAAAGGGGACATTCTACTTTTCATGCGCCTCCGTGGGCGCCCACAGGGATTGACACTGATCTCCAGTCCCAGCCGCCGTGCCATCCGCTGGACCCAGGCCGCACCCCAAACGGCGTCCCGTCTACAGAAAAGTAGAATGTCCACTTTTCATTCTCCCTCCGTTGACCCCAGGATTCCGAAGGAAACGGGATGTCGCATCACTGTCGAAGGGGTTGATGACTTATTTGAAACGTACTCGGCCAAATCGGTTATCCATCCCAACGGACGCCTGGAGCTGAAGCCCTGAGGAGTCAGGGAGTTCTCGATCTTGGACGTTGATGGAAACTTGGTCACTTTCCAACAGGCTGTGGCTTAACAACCCGTTCGAGCGGACGGCTGCAAGCGCGCTTCGCTTGCTTGCAGTGTCCTCACTCACTACGCTCATCGGCCGCCGCTGATGCTGAGCGTTAGCTTCCAGCAGCCGCTTCCTGCTAGACTGAGCATGTCATTGCATTTTCAGTTTACGTAGAAACGTCCGTGATTAGCTACATATGTGGCCAGACCGAGGTGGCCAGCCCGAGCCGGGACATTGTTACTGCGGCTCCGCAAACCATCACTCAGGAGTGGTGGAATGAGGCGAGAGGGCGCTATGAGACTTACATTTCCGTCCTGGTAGTGGAGGAAGTCAAGCTCCTCGCCGGCTCCTCAACTTGAGTGTTAGGCAGATCTTGGAGACGGTTGGGATCCGACTAAACGTTACCGTCGAGGAAAATGAAGGGGTGACGATGAAGAACGAATTCACGGCGATCATCGAGCGCGAAGGGGAATGGTACATTGCTTACTGCCCAGAAATCCCAGGGGCAAATGGTCAGGGTATGACCAAGGCGGAAGTCCGGAAAAGCTTAACGGAGGCCATTTCTTTGATCCTTGAGGACAGGCGCAAGGATGGTCTGCGTGGTGTGCCACGGGATGCGGTGTGTGAGAAGGTCACGGTCAGGTGAAACCGGGTGACCTGCTTCGCCATCTGAGGCGATACGGCTGCGGGCTCAAGCGGAAAGGGCGAGCGCATTCGCGGTGGATAAACCCAGCGACTGGCGCAGTTGAGGCTGTGCCGCGGCACACCGAGATTCCCAACAAGCTGGCTCAGAAAATCTGTCGGGGTTTGTCTATACCTGAGATCGGTGGTGAACAGTAGCCTGCCTAACACACGGCTGAACCTGGCGGTAGGAACTGTTCGAAACGTACGCCACAGGTTAGCTGACCGTCAGCAATCCTCCTCTGTTCACAGAGCCCGACGCATGGAGTGGAGGAAGTATTGAGCTTTTGATGCCGCTTGGGCAGTCGACGCAAGAGGAGCAGCTCCACGCGTTTGCCGGTCCGCAGGGCGGTGAGTCCATGATCGAAGAGCGGCTGATCGATGCATGAGAGTCAGTCAGCCGGACTCCTTATTGCACTTGAGACGCAAGAAAAGTAGCCTTGACTTTGATCCGGCTCGTCGCCACTATGCCCGCTCCAAGGATGCCAGAGGGCGACCGATGTCGCACCCCAATGATAGACACGTTCATGGTGAGCGTGTCGAACCATGAACCAAGGTCACTGAAGTCACGCGCCCTTCGACAGGCTCAGGGCGAACGGACTCTGACAAGAATTCTTAGAACCGCATACGTCAGAGATGTGGAAAAAGAACTTTCTCTTTCGCGCTGCTGAATCGACACCGTTGACTGAGTCCGAGAACGAGCTGTTCCATGATACGGAACCGGCGCTGGACAGTACTGGTCTTGTCCTGGACAAGTTTCTCTCAGTGTGGGTGCAAGGCGAAGGATCGGAAGAAAAGCCCTCGACCTTTACGAATCTCTATGTCCGAACCGCGATGCTGGATGTGAGGAAGCAGGTGAGTTTGCTCCAGCCGCTTCAAGGACGCTCACATCAGATTAAGCAACTGCTCACAAAGGAACAGAAACAGTTTCTCCGACAATGGCTTCAGGTGCATGATCCACAGGCCTGGGAATCGTCCGAAGACCACTTTCGCGACCTCTTCGAACTGGAATGATCCGGCCTTCACTGTTTCAATTATCCAAGCAGCGCCACAGACTGATCGTCATCTGGCTTCTTACCGCAGTCCTGCTTGGGCGAGGCTTGGAGGTCTCAGCTTCATCGGTAGAAGTCTGGTACGGCCCGGAGGATAGGCCGCTCGAACATCTCGTACGGATGTATGATCGTGCCCAACGATACATTTTTGTGGCCGTATATGGCTTAACGTCGCCGCTCACGGTGAAAGCGCTGGTCGAGGCGAAACGGCGCGGTGTGGATGTTCGAATCGTGACGGATCGCGAGCGACTTGAGGATATGAAGCAGCAGACAGCCCTGTCAACGTTGCGCGAAGCTGGCATTCCGATCAAGATTAATCGACATGATGCGCTCATGCATTTGAAACAGGTCGTGATCGACGACGAGATCAATACCAACGGGTCCATGAATCAGACGACCAGTGGCAACCGCTACAATGATGAGCGGTTGGACATCATCAGGGACCATGCGCTTGCCGTCAAAGCGCGTGAAAAGTTTCTTTCGCTTTGGAAGGATCACGAGCGATTCCAAGAGTGGAAAAAGTAGGAATGTTGAGGGTAAGGTGGCGACGCCTTTCCATGGCCGAGGAACGTTGAAGCCCAATGGTCGAAGAAACCGACATTGCCGTCGTTGGAGCCGGTGGAGGAGGGGCCGTGCTGGCCCTGGCACTGGCTCAGAAGGGCATTAAGACCATCGTCTTCGAGCAGGCGCCGGGACCACCGCAGGGATTGCGCGGCGAGATCCTGCAGCCGAACGGGCAACAAGTGCTTGATCGCTTGGGGCTCCTGAATCGATTGCCGGTCGAGTCCACGCGTACGGTGCATAAGTTCCATTTTTGCCGTGTCGGAGGCGAGCGGCTGTGCACAGTGGACTATAGCGAACTGCCTCCACCGTACAATCAAGCCGTGGTCACACTGCCGAATGTGGCGCACCATGCCATTCTGAGCGCGATCGAGCGAGAATCCTCTGTCTCATTGCGATATCGATCGACCTTCACGGGACTGCTTCGAGAGAATGGGCGCGTCGTTGGTCTGACTGCAAAGCAAGGTGAAGACAGTGTGACCGTGAGGGCAAAGGTGATCGTTGGAGCCGATGGAGCATTTTCAAAAGTTCGAGAGGCCTTGCAGATCTCAGCGGATCTTCATCTCTATCCACATGGGTATTTGATCGCGCTATTGGATGCCGCCATTCCTATGACTGAGGCGAAGTATTTTGTCGGGAAGCGAACGATCCTTGGGATGTTTCCTGCTGCCGGAAGCAAAGTCTATCTCTTCTACATGATCAAGGCTGGTTCGTATGAGCAGGTGAAAGAGAGTGGCATCGCGGCGCTACAACAATCGTGGATCGCCATCGATCCGTCCAGCGAGCCTATCTTCCGCACATTGATCGACTGGAAGCAAACCGCCTTCATGCCGACCGGGCGTGTCCGTACTCCGACCTGGGTGGCAGATGGGGCGGCGCTGATCGGGGATGCGGCACATGCGATGAACCCTCATGCGTCGCAGGGCCGCATGCAGGCGATGGTGGATGCCATGATGCTGGCCGATCTCTTACCTGAATGTCTGGCGACGAACGACTTCTCCGCTGCAAGGCTCAAGGGATACGAAGATTCGCGTCGGCCTCACGTCACGATGCTGCAACAGTTGGCCGATGAGCAGGTGCTGTTCTGGAACACAGCGAATCCGATCATCGCCTTTCTCCGAGACCGCGTCTTCCGTACGCTGGACCGCAACGCACGGCTCCGATATCGTGTCCTATCGACGACAGCTGGACTCCGCAAGGAGCCTCCGTTCGGCTGGCTGGATCGACTGATGGCAGCCGGATTGTTGCCGGATCATTCTGTACACGACAGAGCAGCGAGAGGCATTCATTAAGCCCATGCAATCGGTCGATTGGACGATAGATGAATTGCCGGATGAAACCCAAAAACTCTTAAAGTCATACGTTAAGGATGTCACAAAAATCTATGGAAATGAATTGGAGGGAGTTCTGCTGTATGGCAGCGCGGTCCGAGGAGAATTTTTGCCGGGCAGCTCCAATCTTAATCTCTTGTTGTTGATGTCGTCCTATGACCTCTCGGTGCTGAGAAAGTACGACAGCATTCACAACCGCTGGAGCAAGGAGCAAGTGGTTGTTCCCCTGTTCCTAACCGCTGCCGATCTCCAATCCGCTTCGTTCGCCTTTCCTCTGGAATACCAGGACATCCTCGAATGTCATCGGCTGCTCTGGGGGCAAGATCCCTTCGTCGGCCTCAAAATCGATGCCCGTTACTTGACTGCAGAAGTTCTCCAGGCGTTACGAGGGAATCTGATCCGCCTCCGTCAGCGCCTCGTGGAAGGACGAAGCACCGAAGAAGCCATGACCATTCTCTTGCCGCTGTCGATCACCGGGCTCCTGCCGGCGCTTCGGGGTCTCCAGCGATTGTTGGATCGCCCTGTGCTCGCTCATGGGGACCAAATCCTGAGCGACCTCGAATCTCATCTGGAGATCGACCTTGCCGGGCCTCGCGATGCGCTCTTGCTCAAGCGCGGGCGAATCTCTCCGGGCCAGAAAGAGATCCCAAGGCTCATGGACCGATATCTTGAAAGCCTGACGAAACTCGTGACTGCCGCCGAACTGCGGATAACCCGATGATAGTTCGAGCAGAGAGGCACACCAGAGGAATTGCCTGCTTCAGCCTGATACTAGTACTCTGGACTGTGGACACACAAGCATCGCTCTATGATAGGCCAAAGGAACGTATACCGCTTCCCAGTCCGATTGGATATGTCAGCGACCATGCCAAAGTGGTCGAGCAGCAGTGGAAGGACCGTATCCGTTCCGTTTGTATCGACCTTGAGAAGAAAAGCGGCGTCGAGATGGTCATTGTGACGGTGCCCAGCATCAAGCCCTATCCGTCGGCCAAGCACTATGCAGACGCGTTGTATGAAAAATGGCAAATCGGCTCGACACAACAGGAACATGGGCTGATGGTTCTGGTAGCAGTGCAGGAACGGCAAGCCGCGATGGCTTTGGGGCGCAAAATGTTACCGGTCATCACGCCGACTGTCAGGAGCGAGGTCAGTCGCGACTATCTTCAGCCTGCGATCGAACGAGAGCATTTCGGGGAAGGGCTGTATCGAACGGCGGTCGCCTTGGCGACACCGGCACAAGAGGTGAGGTTCGATGCCCCCTCACGGCCTCGTATCAAGGGACTCGGAATCTGGATTACGCTCGGCACGACCATCGCCGTCGTGTTGTTCTTTTGGTGGCTCAGCCGCCCCGATCTGCGGCACCCCTATCGACGCATCCAGAAGAGTGAATATTGGGGAACCGGCCAAGGAGGTTTTGGGGGAAACTGGGGCGGCTTCGGCGGCGGTACGAGCGGGGAGGGGTGGAGATAGAATGGAAAGAATACCAGCAGTCTCGTATTCTCACACTGTACAGGAGACACATCGATGAACAGTATTCATATCGGGAATCGCTTTCCATTTCCGTTGTGTGTCCTTACGAGCCTCGCCGTACTTGTGTCTGGTTGCTCAACTACAGGCAAGGAAACCAAGAGCGCGTCAGCTCCCTCTCAAGATCTGACCGATACAGTGATCGAACGCTACATCCGTGCTCATCCGGAAGTGATCGAACAATCGCTGCAGGGATTGCTGGCCAAACGCGAAGCGGAACTGAAGGAGCATCACAAAGCTGCTCTTGCGACAAGGCAAAATGAACTGCTGCATGATCCCGCGTCACCGGTCAGCGGTAATCTGAAGGGCGAAATCACCTTAGTCGAGTTCTATGACTACC
The DNA here is from genome assembly GCA_029194725.1 of Nitrospira sp. Lineage (GTDB taxonomy): Bacteria > Nitrospirota > Nitrospiria > Nitrospirales > Nitrospiraceae > Nitrospira_D. The sequence goes on from JARFXQ010000005.1 coordinate 84,644, forward strand.
GCTGCGGGTTCTGTAAGAAGGCTGCTTCGGCCGTCACGGAACTCCAGAAAGTCGATCCAAGGGTGAGGGTGGTCTACAAGGATTTCCCCATTCTGGGCGAACCGTCGGAGCTTGCAGCCAAGGCTGCGCTCGCGTCTCAGGCGCAAGGCAAGCACCAAGCCTTTCATGAGGCGCTGCTCGCCTCCCACGCCGATATGAGTAGGGAGGCAATCTTGAAGATTGCGGCGAACGTCGGCCTCGATGCGAAGCGCCTAGACGCGGACATGGCCGATCCCAAGTGGCAGGTCGTCATCGACAAGAATCGGGCTCTCGCCCGCGAGCTCGGCATTTCCGGGACCCCAGGCTTTATCGTCGGCAACGAACTGGTGCCGGGAGCGTTGGATTTGAATGGCCTGAAAGAACTCATTGCACGGGCGGGACAGGGAAGATGACGAATCGTCGGCTAGCGAGGGCGTGTCGTCAATTAGCGGGCCGATCTTTTTCCGGATTCACACAAGAGTCTGTCAAGACCGAAGTTGGCTGTCCACAAATCACCGATGTGACATGCCCTCTTTTCGCCGATGAGATTGTCCGGTTGTCGTGCTCAGGTCGAGACATGGGCAGTCACCTCCTCAGCGGTCGTGCCGGCCCGGCGCCGTCTCAAACCGCACCGTCGCCCGCTGGACGCGCATTGCCCGCTTGGGTCGGATGTGGTCCCGCAAAATCGAGAGCTGGCCTGTAGACCCCTTGGCCGGCAGCTCCCGGAAGATGCCCACCGCATTCCGACGCTCTCCGCGACCAACCGGTCACTGTCGGCCCGGTACGGATCCAGTCGACTGCGCCGCCGGGTAGGCCGCGAGGCGGGGGCTCTCCCACGGGCGAGCGCCCGGCGGACGGTCCGGGGATGCACGCCCACCTGTTTCGCGATGTCGCACAGATACAGTCCCCGTTGTGCCAATGCCTGCATCACCATGAAGTCCTCCTTTCGCAGCATCCGTCCCTCCTCTCCCTGGATAATCGGTGAAGGGACATTCTGGTCGTTGTTGAGGGGGATTTCTATTTCGGTGATTTGGTGACTTAGAGCATCGGCGCTGACAGTGGCCGATGGCGATGGGCTTTGGCCTGCACGAAGCTCCTAGCCTTCGGCGCGTGGTGCCGGATCACCTCGCGTTGTCCACTATAGGCCGCGTCGCCCCATACTCGTGTCTCGTTTCCGTGCAGCAACTCCGGCAATACCTGACTGTCATGGACATTCACCGCCGTGGCCACCACGGAGTGAACCAGCTTCGTCCGGCTGTCCACACCAATATGCGCCTTCATGCCGAGATGCCACTGATTGCCCTTCTTGGTCTGATGCATCTCGGGATCCCGCTCCTTCGTGCGATTCTTCGTCGAACTGGGCGCACTAATGCTGGTGGCATCCACGATGGTCCCGTGACTGACCTCCATGCCGTGGGTCGCTAGATACGCTCCGATCCGCGCAAAGAGTTGCTCGTCCAGCTGGTGAGCTTCCAAGAGATGCCGAAACTTGCAGATCGTCGTCTCGTCGGGCACAGGCTCGCGGGCCAGATCAATCCCGACAAGTTGCCGCATGGCGCGCGAGTCGTACAGCGCCTCTTCCACGGCCGGATCCGACAGGTTGAACCACTGTTGCAGACAATGGAGGCGCAGCATCCGTTCGACGCCCACCGGGGGACGCCCGGGACCTTCGGCCTTTGGATAGACCGGTTCGATCGCGGCCACCAATTCCGCCCACGGCACGACACGGTTTATTTCATCGAGGAACTGCTCGTGGCGAGTGGGCTTGCGATACCGTTCAAAGGTGACTTCTGCAAAGGTCTGTTGGTGCATGGGTGCGCCTCCCGTTCAGTGCTGTGCTATCCGTAGCACATTCAGGGAGAAGAATAAATCAGACCTTCCCTAGCACCATCACACATCTCAGAGTAGACTATGCGACGGTGAGTGGCCGGCTCAAGTAGCGAGTGGAGCCGAATGCACGATGAGGAGACCTTGATTCCCCATGACTCCACCTCATCACGGATAGAAGAAACGTCGTGCTTCGCCTTGTTGTCGGGCATGACGGCTGCTATCCGGCTGGTAAGCTTCGAAGTGGGATTTAGATGTCCCCAATAAATCAGGGAGCTGATTGTCGAACTGACGAAGGCCGGATTCAAGGATCGGGGAGGTAAAGGAAGTCATCGAAACTTTGTTCATCTACGAGTAACGAAACCGCTTACCCTATCGGGAAAGCCAGGCGGTGATGTCATGCAGTACCAGCTCCGCGCCGTCTGGTCAGCCATACAGGAGCTTGCCACCCTTCAATTTTCAAGAACATGTGCCTGCCTCGTTCCACACTGCCCAGAGAGGCGGGATTGAGAGGGAGAGGGCGGAACAACGTCGCAGGAAACGCAGTCCCTGTTTGAACACGGAGAGGAGGGCGCGCAGGGCCTGCTTTAGCGTCCCCTTTTTACCCCGTCGCTGACGGCCTTGGCTTCCGCGAACATGCCGCAAGACACCGCCCAATAGAGGGCCAGACTCATAATCAGGATCAAGCGTTCCAGGCGATCGGGTTTCTTGATCTGGCTTTGCATGAGGCCGAAGCCCCGGCTTTTGAGATCGGAAAACATGTTCTCGATGCCCCAGCGCAGGCCGTAATCCAGCGTGGTGTACGGCGATGGCCTCACGTCCATCGCAATAATCCACGGTTCGGTATGCCCTTTTTCATGTAAGACGCCGATGTTAGTCGTCACGCCGCTACCGTAGAGCTCGGCCCCCGTCACACCATGCGGCATGCGGGTCACCACATCGCCCGTCGTCAGTTCGCCGCCCTCGTGGGTCAGCGTCAGATTGCCTTTGAGGCGGATGCGATAGGCCCACCCGGCCTCCTGACACCAATCAATGAGCTGCGCGGTGCCATAAAACCTGTCCGCAACCAGCAGAATAGCGACGTGTTCTGGTAACCACGGCCGAACGCTGTTCAGCAGCGCTTTCTGCACGGCAACCCCGATGTTGCCCTGCGTCGAACGCACCCGCCACGCCACGGGCAAGGCTCGCTGACGCACCCGGACCGATAGCATCAAAACGTCGTTCGTGTCGTTGATGTGACGTTGATCCATCTGCAATACGACGGTTTGCCCGTTCGCCGCCAGCCGTTCGATCACCTCACGCGCATAGGGCGTGATAACCGTATCCGGGACGATCTCCTCGTGCTTGAGGTGCCGTTCGATGTATTGGTACCGATGCTCGGCGGCGGCAATTTCGCGGGGCAACGCCGCCGCCAGTTCCATCAGGTTGGCGCTCCGGACCTCCAGCATCACCCCCGTCAGTGCCGCTAACCCCTCGCGCCGGGATTTGTGATAGCGCGGCAACCGTCGTTGAAAATCCCCATCAATCGCCTCAATCACCGGCACGACCTTCGCCATCGGATCCTCCCAAATGTGTGGAGAATCCTTGAATCATACGCGTTTCCACTCAGTCAAGAAAAATTGAAGGGTGGTAAGATACAGGAGAGCAAGAAATGAAAGAGAGTGTCAGATATGCGAAAATCGTCGAATGGTCTGAAGAAGATCAGTGTTACGTAGGGAGCGCTCCTGCTTTGGTGCTTGGCGGATGCCATGGCAAAGATGAGAAGGCGGTGTTCGGCGAGTTGTGTCAGATCGTCGAAGAGGCGATCGCTCTGTATCAGAAAGACGGCAAACCGCTGCCTTCCTCCACCTCAGGGCGGGACTTTGCCAACAAGATGCAATGTGTCGCCTAGCGCTCGCGTGATCCGCTCAACATACACAGTAAGCGGCAGACCGTCGTCGACAAGAATCGGGCTCTTGCCCACGGTCTCGGCATCCCGGGAACACCTGGCTCCATCGTGGGCAACGAACTGGTGGCTGAGACGCTGGATTTGAATGGACTAAAAGAACTGATTGCCCGGGCGGGACATCAAAAATGATGAAAATGGCAAAGCATCATTGAGAAGAATCGTAAGTCCACTGGGACACTGTCTCATCGAGAAGGTGCTGCGCTGTCCCAGGTGAGAGGGCTGGAGCACAGCTGTCTGATTTACCCCTGTGGTTTTCCGCAGCCAGCTAAAGTTTCCATCGGGAAAGCGGGCAAAAGTAGACGACGGGTGGGTTGTTTTGTAAATGGAGGAGGCCAATGGTAGCAAGACTCTCGCAGGTCAATCGCATTATTTTCTATGCCACGATGATACTCGTCAGTCTTTTGGTGCTTGAGGTCGGATTTCGGACCATACTCGCCTTTTGGATGGGTCCAAGAGTTCTATTCTATGGCTCGCGTTTCCAACGACAGACCATTAGTCTTGCCGCGCCACCTAAAGCTAATCACACCGTCGGCAGGCACACAAATATTCAGCCGGGATACACGAAATATTTTCCTAATGAATCGAAGATCGACCATGTCAAGGGGACCGGGGAAACCTTTAAAGTATCCATCAATACACACGGATTTCGCGGTCGAGAATTCACCGAAGCAAAGAAAGCAGGAGTCACTCGCATTGTCACGCTTGGGGCATCGTCAACGTTCGGCTTTTTCGACAAAGACGATGAAACATACCCCTACTATCTTGAGCAGAGGTTAAACGAGGACTCTCCATCGAAGGGCAAGTTTGAAGTTATCAATCTCGGTATTCCTCACCTCCACTCCGAGGAGATACTTGCTCTCTTTCTTGCGGAAGCGATTCCTTTGCAGCCAGATGTGGTAACCTTCTACGAAGCACTAAATGACGCTGTTAGAGGAAACCCCAGGACAAATGAAAGTAACTCACCAGACACTACCTTGAGTAAGACACTGTCGCCTCTCTACCTGTTGAAGGCTACGTATGGGATTGTGCGTGACCACCTCGTCATGGTCAGATTTGTCGACAGCCTGCGATGGCCCAAGATCACTGAGCTGACTTTCAACAAGAGGCAAGCTGATGATCACATTACTGGTACGAGTGAACACTTCATCGGCAATGTCGACATGCTGTACAAGAAATGCCAACGACGTGGAATCACTTTTGTGGCTCTCAAGCAGCAAGCGAAGTCCTACATAGTCCCGGATGCTGATATGAAGGGTGTCACGTATGCACAAGAAGTTCAAATGGTCAAAGACAAGCTAGATAGAGCAGGTACAATTACGTTCTACGAACTCGTCTTTCTTACGCATAACATTCTAACTACGAATCTAGAGAATTGGGCGACCTCCAACAGTGTACCACTTGTGAACATTGTGAAGGTGCTCGATCAGGACAGGAATGTCTTGCTTAGCTTGGTGCACCTTGCTCCTCAAGGTAATCGCATGATTGCAGATGCATTAGCCGGGGAGATCAAGCGGTTGATTGACCGCTAAGTTTGAATGCACGCCTTCGCCGCTTGGCCGTCTTACCGTGAAGTTTCGTGATCATTTCTCGAAGAATCTCGATGAGTCGGTCGCCTGCCGCCATTCTTTCATCATCGCAACCTAATCCATCCATCTTGCGCCTCCGGCTGGTGGCATCGCTCATTGACCCGCAGACTTTGCGCTGGATCGGGTTCAGCCGTTTTGAGGCCGACGAATGCGCGACGGTACCGGAGTGGCAGCAACTGGCTCCGCATGCGGAAGCGGGTGCAGTGTGGTGGACAAGCTGGTCAGTATCGATAATTGTCTGGCGCTCCGTTCCGCCAAGGGGTTGAGCGAGGGCGAGGTGATCGAGACAGGACGCTACCGGTTCCGCTTTCTGGCGACGCCGCAAGTTCCCTATTGCTGGGAAGCGGGGCTGTTGTTCGAAGAAACAGAACGGACGCTTCTGTGTTCGGATCTCTTTCACCAAAACTGGGACGTCGAACCGATGACGGAGTCGGAAGTGATCGACCGCTGCCGAGAAACGTTGGCGGACTATGTGCCCTCTTGTTCGTTGACGGAGGCGACGTTGCATCGGTTGGCGGCGCTGCAACCAAAGCGGCTCGCCACCATGCACGGATCGGTCTACGTGGGCGATGGAAGCAAAGCGATTCACGATCTGGCTACTGTTTGGCGAGAGGTCCTTGGCTCACCGTCATGATCCAGAACGACTTCCCAGTCAAATATGAGGTCATGTAGGCATATTGATTTATTGGGATAAATTTACGCACCCGATTCAGTCGATAGTCATGCCTGAGGCGAGGCTCTTATGAGCGAAGAGGGCGGTTCGGAACCATGCATCGTGATGAGAAACCTCTCGATAGGTGTTGTCACTGGAGCCTGCGTTCGATCAAGCGAGCTTCTGCCTCCAGATGTTTGCTCTCCAGCTGCTGTCGTTGTTGCCGGAGGTCCTCCATGGCCTTCACATACTGGCGGCGATTCTGTTGCCACTGAGCAAGCATCTGAACCTGAGTCTTCTCCTCCCGGCTCAGCTGGACCTGTTGAAGGGTATCGCGCGTCAAGACAAGATGGTTGCGCTGCAGTACCCATTGCTGCTGCTGAAGTCGCCAGCCGGACAGGTCCAATGCCTGCAGTTCCTGCAAGGCTGGATCGGTCCCTGCCGGCGACTGCTGAACATCGTTCATGCGTTTCGACACCATATTGATGTTGACGTTCAATTGCGCGATGCCATTGCTCAAGAGGCCGAGGACCGGATCATCGGGAGGGGCAGGCTCACGCTGTCTCTGACCGGTGTCGGCACAAGCTGCGATACTGATGGCAAGCACACTTCCGACAAGCACCCTCAGTCCACGTCTGTTCATACATCCTCCGTTACGAACGATCCATCGCATCCGTCCGCCGGCGAGCATGATGTCCTAACGATTCATGTCGGACGTTCAGCTGGTTGTTGCTCCTCACCATCTCCTCTTCCTCGATGGAGGAGTGGGCCCGTGACCCTGGTTTGCCGGATGGGATGCCGCTCTGTGGGCCAGATCCATCGGTATATCTGATTGCCGTTCCCGTGAGGATTCGCACGGTTTCATGATACTCATACGGAACCGCCATGCTGCCGAATGGAACCCCACCCCAAGGACCCCAGCCCCCGTAAAGACCGCCATACATGCCATATCCCCAGGGGCCTCCGTAGTATGGGCTATTGTAGCCCCACGGGCCATAGATGGGCTGATAGGTCTCCCGGCGTATCGTCCGAGTTTGTGGTTGTGTAAACACCACGGCATCGGCGCCGAGGGCAGCGGCTCGATTCAGGATCTTGTGTTGCATGCTCCCGAAACTGAGCCAGCTGTCGTCGATCCGTAACTCCGCGAGGTCGCGATGCGGCCTCGTCGGGGTCTGTCTCAATACGGCGACCTCCTCTGCAGACCCCTTGGGGGGAAAGGTGTCGTTGGTGAGCAGGATGGTATCCACGCTTGTGCATGCAGAGAAGCATAGACAGAGACCGATGATGACAGGACCGGTGGCAATGTATCGTTTCATCCGAAGCCTCGTGTCAGCCTTGAGCCACCTGCATTTATCGACGGCACGTTCGGCTGCGGCAAAGCGGCGCAGCTCGTCGGTTCCCCTCCGTCCGATAGAATACAAGGCAAAATCCTGGTCCCTCAGCCGATCGCTCACCATCGGCCTAGATAACGTAATTGGATCGTGTGAAAGCTTCTCTCATTTGAACAAACAAATGCAATCCCGATCCGAAGAGAGGAAGCAAAAGGCCATGACTCTTCCTACCGAGACTCTGTTTCCAAGGAAAGCATCAACACCTGTAGGTCTCGCCGTCCAGTACGCACTGGAATTCAACCTGACGCTGGTTGCTTTCCTCGCCGCGAACGGATTTATGATCTGCGTGGGAAAAGAGCTTCTGTGGTAAGGGGATCAGTAGGGGGTGCACCAAGGTCTGACCCTGAAGTCTCTGGAAGGTTGGATTTGAACGGGCGGAAGGAGCCAATTCCGCGGGCGGGACAGGGAAGATGACCAATACGACTGGCTGGAATCATTACCTACCCCAGAGTACACTATTCGCACGGTGAACGGCAGACTCAGATCTCCGGAGTGCAAAACTAGATGCCTCCAAAAATCAGGGAGCTGATAGCTGAGCTGACGAAGGCCGGATTCAGGGATCGAGGAGGTAAGGGAGTCATCGAAACTTTGTTCATCCACGAGTGATGAAACCCGTTACCCTATCGGGAAAGCCAGGCGACGATGCCAAGCAGTACCAGCTCCGCGCTGTCCGGTCAGCCATAGAGGAGACCAAAAAATGAAAGAGAGTGCCAGATATGCAAATGCACGTTCAAGTCCTGTTATCGGACCCGGCGTCCATTGAGAAAGCAGGATTGATTGATCAGATCAAGCTTGCGCGGCCATCCACTCCTTGGCAATGCACCAAAATCAACATGGATGGAGCCATCTTTAACTTGACTGCGCTTCCGCATGAAGCAGGGCAATACACCCGGTGGGTTTGTGTCAGCAATTCTGTGGCTTGGCGTGGCAAGCTCGGACCTGCGGATGTTTTGCCTGTAATAGAAGAAAAGGCAGCTCGTCTGACACGTTACAAGTTAGCTGCTCTACGTATTGAGCTGCTTTTAGTGGTTGATACGACACGTGCATCTGGGATGGTGCGGTGGAATCCCGCTCAGGCTTTTCCATCTCTGCACGGGTTCGATGCGATCTATCTGTACTTTCACCCAGAAGAGCTGCTTCGCATCAATTAGGATTTGTACATGGGATCAGAGTCAGCCTGCTGACATTGTTTAATCATCTCCACCTAATGGGGGCATGTTGAAGCTCGATTGGGCGGTGCGTATGATTCGTACGGCTTCACTCTTAGGAGGCTCTATGGCGAAGATCACCGAGATCGCTCCGGACCTATTCCGCATCACGACCTTCGTTGAACCGTTCAATATTCAGTTCAGTCAATTCTTGATGCGCGACGATCAGCCGCTGCTGTTCCATACTGGCCCGTGAGCCATATTGGTCTTCAGATCAGATAGGGGCTGGTATGAATCGTGACTTGTTAGGTGCCTTGCTGCCCGGATTCCTACCATCGGATACCCTCATTGACTTCTTCTGCGTCGGTCTCTAGACTTCGCCGGTCTTTTATAGAGATCATGGATCAAGAATCCCTCGCGCAAATCCAGCAGCTCATCGCGTCAGCGACCGATACCATTCGGGAAGAGATTGCCGACTCCAAACGGCACGCTGGTGTCCTGGCGGAAGGGCTCCGTCACGAACTTCAGCTCATTGCCGAAGGATTTCAGATGCATCTCGACCGGCGTCATGCCGAGGATCGCTCCTTCCTTGAAGAGCAATTCCGAGAAACACGCGCACTTATCCAACTCTCATATGGTCAGATTCAGGAACGGGTAGAGCGGTTGGAGCAGCGGGTTCGAACCATCGAGCAGCATCTCGGCCTGACGAGGCAGTAGTGCCCTGTATAAAAGGATCGGCCCCTGTAAAGGCTCGCATACTGTTTTGTGAAGTTGCTGGTTTTGCTTCCCTTCTTCGGTGAGTGGCCAGCTTCACATGAGGTTTTGGGCCGATTTTTAGCGGAACGTGGATAAGTCAGTAACCTGCCGCCACCCTTTTACCATCCCGGCCTCGACCATCTGTATTGCACCTTGATCTGCCGGTGCGTATGATCGCGCAGTCCCGCTCTTGAGGAGGTTCTATGGCTAAGATCACCGAGATCGCTCCAGACCTATTCCGAATCACAACGTTCGTTGAACCGTTCAATATCCAGTTCAGTCAGTTCTTGGTGCGCGACGATCAACCGTTGCTGTTCCATACCGGCCCGCGGGCCCTGTTTCCGGAGGTCAAAGCCGCCGTGGCGTCGCTCATTGATCCAAAGACGTTGCGCTGGATCGGGTTCAGCCATTTCGAGTCCGACGAATGTGCGACGGTGCCGGAGTGGCAGCAACTTGCTCCGCATGCGGAAGCGGTGTGCAGTGTGGTGGGCAAGATGGTGAGCGTCGATGATTGTCTGGCGCTTCGTCCCGCCAAAGGAATGGCCGACGGCGAGGTAATCGAAATTGGGAAATACCGGTTCCGTTTTTTGTCGACGCCGCATGTGCCCCATTGCTGGGAAGCGGGGCTGCTGTTCGAAGAAGCGGAACGGACGCTCCTGTGTTCGGATCTCTTTCACCAAAACGGGGACGTCGAACCGATGACGGAGTCAGACGTGATCGGCCGTTGTCGGAAGACGCTGGTGGACTATCAGCAAGGTCCGTTGGCAAATTATGTCCCCTATTGTTCGTTGACGGAGGCGACGTTGCACCGGTTGGCGGCGCTGCAACCAAAGCGTCTTGCCACGATGCACGGATCGGTCTATATCGGCGATGGGAGGAAAGCGCTCCACGATCTGGCTTCTGTTTGGCGAGATGTCCTCAGCTCACCGTCATGATCAAAAACAGCTGATTTATGATCAGTTAGCCACAGTCACCACCGAATCCTGGTATCAACTGATCGGCCTACAAGCCAAGTGTTGTTTGTTCGCCCACGATGTTCTTCTTGCTCTGGTTGCTCTTCGCGTTGGTGGGTGTCGCTGTTGTCATTACGATCTGGTTTGGAATTGATACCAGGCGAGCCTATGCACGAATCACAGGTAACAGTACACTCTTGTCCTCGCCGCTGGGAGATGTTGAGTTCAAGCGAGGAGGGACGGGTGTTCCGGTTCTGGTTGTCCATGGAAGTGGAGGGGGCTTCGACCAAGGTGAACTCATTGCAAAGGCAATCCTAGACGAACGTTTCGATTGGATCGCGCCGTCTCGCTTCGGATATTTGCGCTCGACCTTTTATCAAGGCGCGACGTTCGATAACCAGGCTGAGGCCTACGCTCACCTTCTCGACAGTCTTGGCCTCTCAAAGGTTGCCGTCTTAGCACTATCTCACGGTGGCCCGTCGGCACTTCTATTCGCGGCTCTGTACCCGGAGCGGGTATCCTCGCTGACGCTTCTGTCCTCTGGCGTTGCCTCATCGTCAGAGGTGGGTCAGGCAGAGGCGAACCAAAAAGGTGCGGCGCTGACGGCGATCTTCAAGTTTGAAATTTTCTACTGGGTTGTCAGGAAGTTTCTGCGCAATCGGCTGATGCAGTTGATGGGCGCTAGCGATAATGTGATAGCAGACTTGACCACAGAGCAACGTACCCTAGTCAATCGGCTGATCGACTACATGGCTCCGGTTGTGCCTCGCTACGAGGGCGTCGCCTTTGACAGCAAGGCAACGATGCCCAATGAACGGGTAGCGGCTATTCGGGCTCCGACGCTCATCGTCCATGCGATGGACGACAGCCTTCAGCTTTTTCACAACGCTGAGTACGCGGCGACCCACATTCCTGGGGCCCGCTTAGTACCTTTCAATCGGGGCGGCCACGTCCTGCTAGCAGTCGAGCAGTCAGCTATTCAAGCGGAAGTCAGACGGTTTATCCTGACCCACGCTGGCAGGTCTCAATCGGTAACCAAGATGGAATGATGGCCACTTCAGCGGAGCTTGACCCAAGGCAACGAACAGGTTGAGAATATACTTCAAGTCGAAGATTCATAACTGAAGCTGGTCTAGCTACAGGTTGTTTGGCTCTGACAGCAAACACAGGGAACATGAAGATCACCGTAATTGGAGCTTCGGCCGGAGTGGGACTCCAAGCCACCCGACTTGCCCTTGAAAAGGGGCATGAGGTTATCAGCCTATCGCGCCGCACCATTCCCCTTCCGGATCACGCTAAGCTCAAGAGGGTACAGGGTAGTGCGACAAACCCAAGTGATGTGCGGGCCGCAGTGGATGAAGCAGACGCCATTCTTGTGACCCTCGGGGTTAAAAGCCCCTTTGCCACCACCCTGTTTTCCGACTCTGCGCGCCTCTTGCTACAGCTGCAACAGGAGACCGGTTCCTCCCCAACGCTCATCGTGTTAACCGGTTTTGGTGCAGGCGACAGCTGGAGCTATAACTCTCTTCCAATGAAGCTCCTCTTTACCTTGCTTCTCAAGGCAGTCTATGCAGACAAGAGTGAGCAGGAGCGTGTGATAGCCAGTGGATATCGACGTTGGGAAATCGTGCGCCCAGGCCGGTTAACCAACGGCGCCATGACAGGCCATTATCGCGTGATGGACAAGCTTGTGGAAGGAATGAGAGTGGGTGCCATTTCCCGTTCTGATGTGGCGCATTTCATGGTGGCCCAAGCTGAGCAGCCGACATACCTCGGCAAGTCTGTTGCGCTCACCTACTGATAACCATGTGCCGTCTCTCGTTTCGGAACGACTCGCACTTCTTCCAGGTCTTGCAAATCCGACCAAGCGGTTGATGTCAGTGCGTGATGGATCGATGGCGTCCAGACATTTCTTGAACCTGGCCGCACCTTCAGAAGAACTCGGTCCTCGTGCCAATAGCTGCTGGTTCCATGCTTCCACATCGCCAGGCTCGTGTGGTTTTACCGTTTGCTCAAGCCACTTCACGACTCCCTTTCGGTCGAATTGACCTTCACCGCAGGGTTCTTGACAACGCGTTTTGAACCCTTACCGGGATGAATTAAGCACAGGTAGACGCTATGCTGAACTACCGGCGCATCCGGCGTCGTTTCCGAGCATTTTGGACCGTTATCCAGGATCAGGGGCTCCGGCAACGGCCGAGCAAAAGACAGCCGATCGACAATCCGGCACACCCTACCGACGAGGGATTGGTAAACTAAAGCCGCATTGCTACCGTCTTGATGCTACGTGGAATTTTTTGAGGATGACGTGACCTCTGCTGGTCGAAGGAAATGCGGTTTTCGACCAAGTTGCAGATCATTCCAGATATAGAAGTTGACTACTCGGAAGAGGTACAAGAACGTTTGTCCGTAGCCTGCTAGAACATCTCCACGATACCGAATGTGGTGGTTCGCCTCACCGTCAGCCGATTTCGCAGCAAAGGACCAAGAGGAATGGTTCGCAGATGATTGTGATAGTAGGGATGAGTCTTGCCGGCTCGCTGTTTCCATGTCAGCAAGTGGTTTGTCAACAACCTGCCGATGTACTTCAATACAAACCATTGCTTAATTTTGTATATGCGACGAGGGGATGAACCTATCAATCTGAAAATGGCCTCGGCAGTTCGGGCATAGGTCTGGATCAGCATTCAGGTTTTGAGCGACGTAGAAAGGGAAGTTCCATGATTGAACGCGCGGGATCAAAGATGAACTGGAAGATTGTAGTCGGCGTCATGATGTTCGCGATGATCCCTGTCTCTAGCTGTGACCAAGGTGCAGGGCCAACTAGCGAGCTCCCTCCTTCAACCCCTCCTCCCCAAACCCCTCCTCCTCAAACCCCTCCTCCTTCAAACCCTCCTCCTTCAAACCCTCCTCCTTCAAACCCTCCTCCTTCAACTCCTCCAGTAGTGCCTGTGGTGCCGGTCGCAGAAGTGGCGAATCCTTGCCCGCGATTCAACCCTGGAGCTGTTGTACAGCAGCCACCGGCGCTCTTTAGTCAAAATGGTGTATTGGTTGTCCAATTTTCTTATCAAACCCGGACCGACGATGCGAACCGATCGTTATTTTGCTTTATGACTCCGAACGGTCTGCAAAACCCGACGCTGCATGTGAAGCCGGGGGACCACTTAATCATAACCGTGACCAACAATACGCCCCCGCAACCGGAACATATGCCGCTCGATCCACCAAACTGCGGACCAGGGGGCGCTCAAATGACAGGGGCATCGCTGAACATTCACTACCATGGCACCAACCTGTCCCCCACGTGCCAATCCGATGAGGTGATCAAGACCCTCATTAATTCCAGACAGACGTTCCAATATACGCTCACGATTCCTGCCGACGAGCCACCGGGACTGTACTGGTATCATCCCCATGTGCATGGGTTTTCCGAACAAGCAGTTCTGGGTGGCGCCTCCGGAGCCCTCGTCATCGACGGCATTGAAAACGTCAACCCGGCGGTGGCGAATCTACGTCAGCGCATCCTCATGATCCGAGACCAGCGGACGCGCCAAAAGTTACCTCAAGGCAGCGGGACAGACCTCAATGGCATTCCATTCAGGGATCTCACGATCAACCACATTCCGACAAACGCCACGACTGACACCACAACCCGTCGCACCACCTATACCCCCGCCATTCTTCAGATGGAAGCGGGAGAGCGTCAGTTCTGGCGTATATCCAACTCGACCGCCGACAGTATTCTCGATCTCCAAGTGCAGTTCGACGGCGTCCCGCAGCCCATCGAGATTGTGGCCATTGACGGGGTGCCGGTCAACTCCCAGGGCGGCGTTCAGCAGACGCACTTCCGACTGCCGACTGCGTCGCGGGTAGAATTTCTCGTGAATACCCCCCCGTCCACTGTGAAGGTGGCGCAATTAGTGACTCAGAATACCAACACGGGAGTCAGCGGCGACAATAACCCCAACCGACCCCTCTTGAATATTCAAGTACCTGTCGGCCTGCAGACCGAGGCGGCCGAAGACGACCGCATCGGCTCCTCCGTGGCGTCCGCCCTTAACCTGAATCGGGTTGCCGGCTTGACCGCCGCGCCCGTTGCCAGACAGCGGCGCGTGTTTTTCACCGAGAACGCGCCGAACCAGTTCTTTATGAATGTGGAAGGGCAACCGGAAAAGGTGTTCGATCCGAACGCCGGTCCTGCCATTACCGCGACCCAGGGAACCGTCGAGGAGTGGGTAGTGGAAAATCGTACGAGAGGAAATCACGAATTCCACTTGCACCAAGTTCACTTCCTAGTAGAAGCGCAAAGCAACTTTGAAATCAACGGCAATGGGCCGGCGCCGGGGATCACCGGGCAATTCTTGGACACGATCGACGTTCCACACTGGGATGGAAATTCGAACAATCCGTTTCCCAGTGTCACACTTCGGGTCGACTTTCGCGGACAGGACATCGGCGATTTCGTGTTTCATTGCCACATCCTGGTCCACGAGGATCGGGGCATGATGAACATCATCCGCGTCCAGTAACAATCTATGACGTCCGACGCGTCGCCTACAAACCTTGCTGTGAGTTGAGCATGACGATTCAACCAGAGTTTTCCTGCCGTAGTGGGGATTCCTAGCAAGACACTCCAATAGACGCGACATTCCAAGATGGTCATAGGGATCAGCATGAGAGAATGAGACAGGAAGTCTTCGTTGAGTGACGGGGGAAGAGTTACCTCTTCGTGGCGGATTGAATCGCCGGCTCTCGTTTCGGAACGACTCGCCCTTCTTCCAAGTCTTGCAAGTCCGACCAAGCGGTGATGTCGGTGCGTGATGGATCGATGGCGTTCAGGTATTTCTTGAACCTGGCCGCACTTTCAGGAGAACTCGGTCCTCGTGCCAACAGTTGCTGGTTCCACGCTTCCACCTCGCCAGGCTCGTGTGGTCTTGCCGTTTGTTCAAGCCACTTCACGACTCCCTCATCGGTCGAATTGACCTTCACCGCAGCAGTGAACTGATCGCTGGTGATGCCCGCAAACTCCATCAGCCGTTCGTCCATTGGACAGGGGTAGATATACTCGCCAACGCTGCCTGCGAGCACTGCCCGGCATTTGTCGATCATGCGGGCGAGATGGGCATAGCCCGCCAGCTTGAATCGCATGCTACGAGGAAAGTCTTTGCGCAAGTCCATCGTTGTTGTTAAAGCAACTTGTGGTTCTTAAAGGTCAGGCTCTTCACGACGACCTGGCCGCCCTCGTAGGTAATAATCCGCCTGGTCGCGGGAAGATCCGACGAGCCGACGCGGACATGGGTGTCGGTGAAGCTTTCGACGTTGGTCAGTTTGCCGTCGGTCGGCGAATAGTAGTAGACCGTGTACTTGGTCGTGAGATTCTTCTGGTCCTGTGTGAGAGCGCTCTCCTCGACGTTGATCGTGAAGGCAAACGGGTTCATGCCGGGATGGGCCATTTTGCGGTTGATCTGTGTAATCCGGTTGTCCTTGATCCGGTAGAAGGAATTCGAGCCATGGATATTCAGTTTGGTGCCGAACGGATGACCGTCTTCTTCCATCGTCAGGGCATACTTTCCGTCGGACTCTTCGAAGCTCCGTGGTCCCCGATGGACCGCAATCATCCCCAGTTGCTCTTGCGCCCATTTTTGAGTTTCGCCATCGCCCAGCTGAACCGATACTTCGCGGGGGCCCTTGACGATGACCGGGCCGCTGGTTTCCTTTCCGTTCACATTCACGGTGAGATCAGCCGTAAATCCCTTGAAGTCTTTCTGCCACCGTGCGGTCCTGTCGAACGCTCGGCGCAGTAGATCACGCGCTTGAGGGTCATCGGTGACGGTCGAAGGTTCTTGTGCGTGCTCCATGATGGGTCTCCTTTTATGGGGAAAGAGTCGACATTCAATACTTACCTTATACCGGTGCTTGCGGTCGCACTCAATAGTGAAATCCCTTGGGTCGCCGGCCTCTCCTGCGAAAGGCTTTTTCGAGAAGCTTTTTGATGCATCGAAGGGCCGCGCAACATTCGATGTTCCAAAAATCATCATAATTCTGATATACTTCGCTGATTTTTTGCGGGCTGTTGGACCGCAACAGCCCTGGTCAGCCGGTCAGCCTGTGTTGAGGAAGGATGGGCATGGAACGACGAGCCGCTTCGCATACCGAAGAAGAAGAGATGAATCAACGCCGCAAACTGTTGAGCGCGGCAAGACGAGGCGACACGAAAGCCATCAGCAAGCTGTTCGAACTCTATCAAGTACGTGTGCTCAGCGGAGACCAATTGGCCAAGGTCAACCGCACTTCCACCTACATGGTTCCTGTAAAGTCGTCGCAGAGTGGAAAATCGAAAGCGCAGGAAAAAGGGGCTAAGTCAGCTACTTCAAAGGCGACGAAAAAATCGAACAAACCTTCCGTCGAGCCTTCCGCCAAGCAGCCCTCAAGGGCTACAAAGCGGACATCCAAACATAAGTAGGTGTAGGGCGTGTTACTGTACCGCCACTCTGAGCCCACTTCCTGCAAGTTTTGCCGCGATATCATCCGCCTGTTCCGTCGATCCGGTGAAGACGATGGCTTCCCCATCGTGATCGATGCGCCAGGCCAACTCAAATGCTCTGGCCGAGGTCATGGCAGGAATAAACCGGCAGAATAGCTCGATCACTTGTTGGTAGGTGTGACAGTCGCAGTTGTAGACGACGACACGAGACTCAAACCCGTCTCCCGAGCTGATTTGCACATCTTCGATGGTTTCCGGAATTGTCTGTGGCGTGGAAGGTGTCGGCATGGAGCTGGGCTTCTAGCAGATCCGGCGAAAAGGGTTCAGCTATGGCGAGCTGGATGCCATGCAAAGATTAAACTCTGTCCATATCGATTACTTCGGTTGCATCCCAAAGGTTTTTCGATTCAGCATCAGCCAAATCTTTTTCACGATCCGCGTCCGTTTCTTCGCCGAACGACTGTCGTGGCGATGTTGATGGGGCCTCTGTGCGCCCGTCATTGGCGGCCAGTGCTTCGGTGGTCTGAGGGCGGCGGCGTTTCTTTGACGGATCCATGTTGACCGGCATGAGCTTCCTCCTAGAACTTCTGTTAGTCTTCTCTAATTGTAACCCTCTTGTCAATCGACGAACTACGATTGACAGATGAAATCAGGATGAGCGTTATCGCCCATCTGTCAGTTCGATGTGCCGGTTCTCGTGGCCTACTCAGAACAGTTGCTCTGCTACTGTATCAGCGTAACGTCGACCCAAGGAAGTCAGCCGCACCAGATCGTGATCGGCATCGAGTAGCCCTTTCGCAATAAGTTCGTCGATCTGACGATCTCGTTCCGCGACGGTGATGGTTTTTCTGGGGACACCACGAAGAAGACGTAAACCGAACACGAGGGCATCGCGCTGGCGCTCGGATGTCGAGAGAATTGTGCGGTTGGTCATCGGCAGACGGTCGCCGTTTAAGCATGATGCATAGGCTCCAAGATCTGCAACGTTTCCAAACCGGATTCCATGGAGATAGGATTGGGCGCTTGGTCCGAGTCCAAGATACTCGCCGCCGGTCCAGTAGAGAAGATTATGGCGACAATCATAGCCGGACTTGGCATAGTTGGAAATTTCGTAGCGAGAAAATCCCGCTTCGGCAAGGAAACGCTCCGCTGCTGCTTCCATGTCGATCTGAAGCATGTCGTCAGGTGGCGAGATAAGATTTCGAGCGATGTCCTGAGCGAGCCTGGTGCCCTCCTCAATGGTCAGGGCATAACAGGAGATATGAGATGGGGCAAGCGTGATGAGCGATTCCAAGGTGCCAATCCAATCCCGTAACGACTGGCCCGGTAGTCCATACATCAGGTCGAGGTTGATATTTGTGAATCCAGCGAGGCGCGCAGCCTGGACTGCGGCCGCCGTATCCTGCACTCGCCCAAATCGACCAATGGAGGCGAAATCCTTGTCCACCATGGACTCCGCTCCAAAGCTGATCCGATTGAATCCGGCATCAGCCAGGATGGTGAGATCTCTCGCCGTGACGGAAGAGGGATGTGCCTCCACTGTGACCTCCGCCGTGTCGTCGGTCGGCCAGGTGGTTCGAATCAGCGTCAGAACCGCGGCCAACTGATCGGCTGGGAGGGAGGTCGGCGTTCCTCCGCCGAAATAGATGCTCTGCAAGCAGCGGCCATCCAGGGACTCTTGCCGACGATGGAGTGAAATTTCTTGGGTGAGGGCGGAGTGAAATAGCGCCATCGGATCGGGCTGCGCGATTTCGAGATAGAAGGCGCAAAAGTGGCAACGGCGGCGACAAAACGGGACATGAACATACAGACCGAGGTCCTTGTCGGAAGGGCTCATCGTTTCAGCGAGAAAGTAAGAGGTTGTGAAAAATCCTTGGCCACGACGATT
Source organism: Nitrospira sp. (assembly GCA_029194725.1). GTDB lineage: Bacteria > Nitrospirota > Nitrospiria > Nitrospirales > Nitrospiraceae > Nitrospira_D. The sequence continues at coordinate 103,295 of JARFXQ010000005.1, forward strand.
TCGATTTCGTCGGCCGGCGATACGCCTCGGTTGCGGATATGCGACGACCATCCGTCATGCCTCCGGAGCGACTCGAAGATGGATTTGAGCAGTTGCGGTTTGATCCTGGCTTCCCACTCGTGCAGCCAATTGCGTTCATCTTCGTCGCCGGTATAGTCGTCGGGAAACGAGGCTTCCAGCGTGAAGCGAATGGTAAAAGTTTTTTCCTCCTGGTACATAAGTTCCTGTCGTTGCGATTCACTCAGGGTGATTTTATAATGCTCTCAGCAACCGGAGGAGTCCTGAACCATGCCTATCTTCGAATATGTGTGCTGCGAATGCAATCACCGTTTTGAGCTGCTGGTCCAGAGATCGGCGGAGGCGGCTTGTCCTCAATGCAAGGCGACCAAGCTCGATAAACAATTCTCCGCCTTTGGAGTCGGAGCTACGACCGGTTGGGCCTCCTCAGCCGGTCCTGGCGCCTGCGGCAGCTGCGGCGATCCCCGCGGGCCAGGCGCCTGCTCAATGAACTGAATAAAGTGGACCGACCATGGGCACGCAGGATGAGCAGGCGGTGCAACGTGCAATCTCGAGCATCGCTCAATCCGATCCGCTGATCAAGCTACTGCAGCAAGTGCGATTGGGCCGCATGAAACCGACGGATGCAGGCTTGCGCGCCGTGACGGAGTCTTGGCTTGGTACCTACGAGAAAGCCCTGGTCATGGATGGTCTGACTCAATCCCGCCTGCGCCGACTCAATCCCGCTCCTCGGCTCGCAGTTCTTATTGATGTCGGCGTCCTTGCCGGCGATCACCCAGGTGTGGAGTCTCTGACGGCTGCTTACGACCGAGCTGTTGCCTCTGCACCGGCCGACTAGGCCTGTCATGCCCTTCCTGTCGTTGTTGTGTCTGTCCGGTCTGATCATTTTGTCGACTGCCATACAGGCGGAAGATGGAGTCGGATTCCGGCCTCTGAGAACGATTTCTCCCGCCAAGGTTGCCTCGCTTCTTCCTCCTGATACCCGTGTCCTGTTCGACCGGAGTTCCATCGAAGCGTTTCTGGTGGAGTTGGAAGGGGCGCCTCCCGATTGGGCCACTGTCTACGGTGACGGTCACCATGATCCGGGGCATGATGAGCGGCTATTCAATCTGAACCGCGAGCGGGATGCTGCACGAGAGGGAAATCCTGTTCTGAACCGGCGTGTGGCATTCGTTTGGCCTGGAGAATTGTCACACTTCGATCCAGAAACCAAGAGCTATGCGGTGGCTGTCGGACCAGAGTTTAATTCGACAGGTTGGGGGATGGTCCGATTCAAGCCTGAGGAGTTCCCAAACAATCTGCGCGTGAGGCCCAACCAGAAACTCGCAGATCGGATCAGTCGGAGCCTCGCCAAAGGTGACAAGGCGCTCGTATCGGTCGTGATGGCCGGTGTGCTGATTCCCACCGAGTCGATCATCTATGATTTTTCGCACGAGGAGGAAGGGGTCGGCCTCGTCATGCCGGTGGTGAGGGTTGAACAGGTGGAGGTTCTTTTCAGAGGGCCGTAAGCTCCCTGATTTCGCTGAAGCGCGATTCCATTGCGCCGGTATGAGTCGGCTCGATCCCAGAGGCTGCAATGCTGCCGTCGGTTAATACGCATCTTTTGCGCAACGAAAGCCGGTGCCACTGGGGCGGCTGTCCATCGTGCCCCAATCGCGATCACTTGTGCGGAGGCTGGTTGCCGGTTTGAGCCATGATCCACCACGCATGGCTTTGATCGCACCTCGATTCGGACCAGTGGGGTCTGTGAGAGGGGCATGTTTATAATAATTTGGATCGTACCAATCCTCTACCCATTCCGCGGCATTGCCGGCCATTCCAAATAGACCATAGGGACTTCGTGCTTGTGGAAAACTGTCGACCGGCATCGTCAGGACTTCTCCCTGTATACCATTCTCCTTGGCCAGCCGAGCGCCCTCACCTCTGACCCAGAAGGCATCCCAATCCGCTGCGCTATTGAACTGGATTGTCCGTTTCGCCCAGTAGCTGGCGCTATTCGCCATGGTAAAATCCCAAGTTTCTCCCCAGGGGTACCGTCGACCGTCGGTTCCGCGTGCAGCTTTTTCCCATTCCGCTTCGGTCGGGAGGCGTTTCCCGGCCCAACGGCAGTAGGTGTCGGCGTCATCCCAACTCACATTGATGACGGGATGTTGTTCGATGCCAGGGATGGGGCGATTGTTCGTCCAGAGAGTCGCAGCTTGGCGCTCATTCTCAGGGGAGCGATGCCCCGTTGCCCGCACGAAGGAGGCATAGGCCTGGTTCGTCACCTCAACACGGTCAAGAAAGTATCCACTCAGATAGACACGCCGTTCCGGACGCTCGTCGGGGAAGCCGTCGCTTCCTTCGGCGCTTCCCATCGTAAACTCTCCCGGAGGAATCATGGCCATGTCAGTGGCAATTTCAGCGCCGATAGCAGCCGGGTGATGGCCGACAGCAAGGAAGAGTACACACAAGGAAAGGAAGAATCGAGCCATTAGGGAGCCTTGATGCCACAAGCCTTGGCGACCGCATCGCGATAGTCCAACCACAACGACAAGCTCTTCTTTACGGATCCCAAAACCGATTGCCGAAGGGCGGGCGCTGTGTAATTGACGACCATGTCATAGGCATCATGCCGATGGCCTGCTTCGACCATCTGGTGGGCTCGAATCAGGTCCATTCGACTCAGCGAAACCCCATGATATCGGACCAAGGGATGAAGCCTGATGATGGATTCGATATCTTCCGGACGTTTCTTCTCAGGAGGTGCAAGGATCTCCGTGCGATCCTTCACGCTGCCTTCAACGAAAATGGTCAAGCTTGCAGCGGCCATCACCCAATGGCGGTGGCTCGATATGCGCTCAATCCAGGCGCGATAGGTGCGGGCTGCAGGCAACAGCTTGCCACGTTCGAAATCTCGTCGCCGGAAGCCCAACCCTTCCATCATCGTCAAAAAAAGCTCGGGATGAGATTTTCCCAACGAAAGTCCTCCGGTTTCTTCCTCGTAGATGTTCTCAGCCAACATATGACGGACTGAAGGTGGAGGGTTGGTTCCGAGGATCCGTGATAAGAAAACGGGAAAGTCTCGTACGTAGACGGCGTACTCGTGCTGGAAGTGAATTTTGAGCTGGGTCTTGCTGAGTCGTCCGGAAGAAAAATATTCCCAGGCCCAGTGATGCTTGTCGTCCATGATCCGGAGAAGCGCTTCAAGAAACGCGGATTTCTTCAGGTAAGCGGGCATGATATCTTGCCTTCTCGGGTGAAGCCTCGTTACAATTCGGAATACAGAGGAACAGCCGATGAATCCAATAACGATTCAGAATCCTGACGAAATCCTCAATGTGCTGGCCGACGTGACCCTGCGTGGGGCTGGCTTAACGACCGAATCGTTACTCGATTACGTGTTAGAAGAGGGATTTACCGAACCAATCTTCCTCAATGCAAGTGGCGAGGACCCCACCGCGTTCTTCAAGGGTCAGCCGAATGCATGGGCCGTTTACCAGGTCCGTGAGTGGAAGCGCGTGCTCACCATCTCGGGCGGTCCGGGCCAGGAACGGCGCGCGCGAATTACGGAAACACCGTAACTCGTGTTCGAGTGTAAAGCGATAGACGGCAAAGTGCAATCAAGAGGCACGTTTCACGCGTGAACGATCGATAGGTGGGCGGCTCATGCGTATGATTCATCTTACCAATGCGCAAGATGTCGGCGAGCTCGCGATGATCAAGAGCTTGCTCGATGGCAACCGCATCGCCTACGTCGTCCATGGAGAACATGTCAGCAGCCTCTATCCGGGTGTGCCCTTCTTTGTCAGCCGCGTCATGGTCGACGTGTCCGATCACGTTCGTGCCGAAGTGCTTCTGAGCCGACTCAGGCTCTCGATCCGGGAAGCATCAGCCTAAATTCTCCGTTCAACGGCGACCCAAGGCATCATGAGGGCTGAAGTTTGGGGTGAGGTTTACCTGCAGGGAAGTCCCCGGAGCGGCGCTCGCGTGCTCCTTCGTACCATCCTCCCATCAGTATCCCTTCCTCGAAATAGAGATAGCGGTGGCGGACAACCGCCGAGCTTTCCCAATCTTCGAAAATCCATTCCTCTTGCCTGATGCCGTCTTTGGTGAACGTGGTGTTGATCGTCTGCGGACCTCCCCAGGATTTCAGAACCTGTTCTTTGGTCATCCCCACCATGACACGATGTTGTTCGATGTGTTTTTGAAAGTCCGGATCGTCAAGCTGAACGACCATCGGCCATACCACCATCATGAGGACAAACAGTGCAAGTCCCGTATAAATGATGATCCTGACCGGTCGGCGGCGAATGAACGACGGTTCTTCTGGTTGTGATTCGGCCGAGGACGGCTGAAGGTCGGTAGTCATGATGTCACGTCGAAGCGGCGCATGCTAACAACCGAGAATGATGGAGTCAAGGAACGGCCTGTTTTCAGTAATCAATTCCAAATAACAAGCGTCACGATATACTTACACCCATGTCTTATCGCGAATGCAGAACGATCGTTCCGCTCTGTTTGATCGTCGGCGTCATGGCTGCCTGGCAAGGGGGTGCTGTCGAGGCCCACGCAACAACCGTGTATTCCTACATCGACGATCAAGGGAACCCGGTCTTGACCGACTCACCGGAGACGATTCCTGAAAAGTATCGAGCCAAGGTCAAGACACACGAACGTCCCGATGCGGCGCAAAAGTCGCCTTCGGTGGCGGACAGGGTTCGTGATACAGTCAAAGAACAGGCCAAGAGTTTCGGGTTTCAGATGCCGTCGGTTCAAATCGACATGAAGAATTTCAGTTCGACACAGTCACCCATTCTGACCTATGCCGGCATCGCAGCGATTGTCCTGTTGTTTATTATGTATTTCAGCAAAGACAGTCCCATGATCCGGTTGTTGGCCATGGGTCTGCTGATTGTCCTTGCGATCGGGACTCCCGTGCTCTTGTATACGAGTGATGGTGGTCCGATGGACAACATGAAGAAAAAAGCCGCTGCTTCCGGACAAGCTCAGCAAGATCGCCTTCAGCAAGTTCCGCAGTAAGTCTCGTTCCTCGCGCAGAATTCTCTCGATCACTCCGCATATTGTGGAACTGGAATGGTCTTGACGCGTGGCTTGGCCGGAGCAAGTTGCCGACCGAGTTGGTCGGAGTAGGGATTGACGATTGGTTCATGGGTGTGCCGCTGGCGCTGGGTCACCAGTGCAAGGCTCTGCGTGCTGATCTCCACACGGTCGATCAGGGCGTCGGTTGTGAGGCGGTCGGGAAGACCTTGCAACGAGAAGAGTTGGTAGCAAAGACTCCAATCGAGCTGTTCTTTTCCCTTTTCTTTCACGATGAAACGAGCATCGGGTGAAGGGGGGCCTTTGAACAACAGCACCCAGAGGTTGGATCGAAAAGTGGGGTTGGTCGGATCGGTTGAAGGGCGAAATTCAGGAATCAAAGTCGGAAGCCGACTGATCGGCATTGCTTGGGAGAATTCGATGTCTACCAGCCGTACGGTCAGTGGTCGGTTTTCATTGTGATCATTCGGGTCGACTGTGTAGCCGAAGGAATAGCGGACATCGATGCCCTCGCGTCTAAACGTATAGACATCTTCGCCGTTTTCCGGCGACACGAGTTTGCTGAAGTACCTCAGCCAATCGTTGATCGGATAATAGGTGAAGACACGCAACGCAGATTTTCGGTCCCGCACGGCCTGCGGCATGCCGAGCTTTTCATGGAGTTCCTTCTGGGAAAGCCCTAAAAAACCGTCCTCAAAGTAGGGTGCGGCAGAGGTGAGAGCAGGTTCGGTAAAAAATAAGACAAGGTAAAGAAGAGGGATCAATACCCTGATTCGCGAAGGAATCGAAACCTGTCTCATGTTTCATCGTAATCAGAGCCTTAATTCATGTCAAGGAAGGGGAGCGCGCTTGCCCGATCTGAAGGTCTTCCAGTATGATCGCAAATAGTAAATCGCAATTATTCCGGTGATCCATAAGGTGATTATGACGATATCGCATGAGAGTTCCATTGCGGCGCTTTTACACGAACGCATCCTTATCCTCGACGGTGCCATGGGGACAATGATCCAGCAGCGAAAGCTGGATGAAGCTGCCTTTCGGGGACAGCGGTTCAAGGACTGGTCGAGGGATCTCACAGGCCATAACGATCTGTTGAATGTCACGCAGCCGGCTATTATCGAAGAGATCCATCGGCAGTATCTTGAAGCCGGTGCGGACATCATTGAAACCAACACGTTCAATTCCCAGGCGATCTCCCTTGCCGATTACAAGATGGAGACTCTGGGCTATGAACTGTCCAAAGCCGGGGCGGAATGTGCCAAGCGGGCGGTGGTTGCGGTACAGCAGGCGCAGTCGGGACGGAGATGTTTTGTGGCGGGGGCGATCGGACCGACGACAAAGACCTCGTCGATTTCCACCGATGTCAACAGCCCCGCGGCTCGTGGGACGACCTATGAAGAGCTGGTCAAGGCCTATGGCGAGCAAGTTCAGGGGTTGCTCGACGGCGGCGCCGATCTTCTGCTGGTGGAGACGATCTTCGACACCTTGAATGCCAAGGCTGCATTCTTTGCGATTCAGCAGAGGTTCGCGTCCGGCGCGCGCCAAGTTCCGATCATGGCGTCGGTCACGTTCATTCAGGCCGGCAGCAATCGTGGAGTGACAGGGCAGACTGTCGAAGCGTTTTGGAATTCCATCTCCCATGTGCCGCTGTTAAGCGTCGGGATGAACTGCGCGCTCGGTCCAACTGAAATGCGTCCGCTGATCGAAGAATTGTCGCGGATCGCGCCGATCTACATCAGCGCCCATCCCAATGCAGGCCTGCCGAATCCGTTGTTGCCGACAGGGTTTCCTGAGACGCCGGAATCCTTGGCGCCTCAATTACGCGAATGGACGGAAAACGGGTGGTTGAATATCGTCGGTGGCTGTTGCGGCACGACACCGGCACATATCAAGCGCATTGCCGAAGCCGTGCGCGGGGTGAAACCGCATGCCCTGTCGATAGTCGCCCCATACACCAGATTGAGTGGGCTTGAAGCCGTGACCATCCGACCTGACTCAAACTTCGTCAATATCGGTGAACGAACGAACGTGACCGGCTCACCGGCTTTCGCGAAACTGATTCTGGCCGGTGATTATGAAGCGGCACTGTCGGTGGCGCGGCAGCAAGTGGAGGGCGGCGCGCAGATCATCGATATCAACATGGATGAAGGCATGCTGGACTCCAAGGCTGCGATGGAGAAATTTCTTCGCCTTGTTGCGTCGGAGCCGGATATCTGCAAAGTGCCCATCATGGTGGACAGCTCCAAGTGGGAGGTATTGGAGACCGGCTTAAGGAACATCCAAGGCAAGGCCGTCGTCAACAGCATCAGTCTCAAGGAGGGTGAGCAAAAATTCATCGACCAGGCGACGCTCGTCCGTCACTACGGGGCAGCGGTGGTCGTCATGGCGTTTGATGAAAAAGGCCAGGCCGACACACTGGAACGGAAGAAGGAGATCTGTGCGCGCTCATACAAGCTTCTGACGGAGAAAGTCGGGTTTCCCCCGCAAGACATCATCTTCGATCCTAACATCTTGACCGTCGCAACGGGGATCGAGGAGCACAATAATTACGCCGTCAATTTCATCGAGGCGACGCGATGGATCAAACAGAACCTTCCTGGTGCGAAGGTCAGCGGAGGTATCAGCAATATCTCCTTTTCGTTCCGTGGCAATAACATTGTTCGAGAAGCCATGCACGCCGCCTTCTTGTATCACGCCATCAAGGCCGGTCTCGATATGGGCATTGTCAATGCCGGGCAGCTGGCAGTTTACGAAGAAATACCCAAAGACTTGCTTGGGCTTGTTGAGGATGTATTGCTCAACCGACGGCCGGATGCGACCGAACGTCTGGTGACTTTTGCGGAAACAGTGAAGGCGAGAGGGAAAGCGGTTGTCAAGGACGATGAATGGCGTAAAGGGACGGTGGAGGAACGGTTATCCCATGCGCTCATCAAGGGCGTCACGGATTATATCGAACAAGATACGGAGGAGGCCCGACAAAAATATGCCAAACCGTTGGAGGTGATCGAAGGACCGTTGATGGCCGGCATGAATATCGTCGGTGACCTGTTTGGCTCGGGCAAGATGTTCTTGCCGCAGGTCGTTAAGAGTGCCCGTGTGATGAAGAAGGCCGTCGCCTATCTCATGCCCTTCATGGAAGAAGAGAAGAAGCGGTCCGGCAATTTCCAGGCGCAGGGGAAGGTCTTGCTCGCGACCGTCAAGGGCGATGTCCATGACATAGGAAAAAACATCGTCGGAGTCGTGCTTGGCTGCAACAACTATGAAGTCATCGATCTGGGCGTGATGGTACCCTGCGAGAAGATTCTGGCCGCTGCTCGAGAGAACAAACCCGATATCATCGGCTTGAGTGGCCTCATCACACCATCACTGGACGAGATGGTTCATGTGGCCAAGGAGATGACGCGCGAGGGGTTCCATCTGCCTCTCTTGATCGGTGGTGCCACGACCAGCAAGGCTCATACGGCGGTCAAGATCGCGCCTTCCTACGAACCGGGCGTGGTCCACGTGTTGGACGCCTCACGCGCCGTGGGCGTCGTGGGAAGTCTGGTCAGCCAAACGCAGAAGCAAGGTTTCGTGAAACAAGTGCGGGACGATTACGAGCGGATGAGACAGTCGCACCAGGAGCGAGGCGCCAAGCCGCTTCTCTCGATCGCTCAAGCGCGCGCCAATCGGTTCATGCCGGACTGGGAGAAGATTGATATCCCCACACCGGCGACGTTAGGCGTTCGGACGATCCTCGATCAATCGTTGGCCGAACTGATTCCCTATATCGACTGGTCACCCTTCTTCCACACGTGGGAATTGAGAGGACGCTATCCGACGATTTTTGAGGATCCAACCGTTGGACCGAAGGCGAAGGAACTGCACGAGGATGCGCGACGTCTGCTCGATGAGATCATCCAAAAGCGACAGCTCAAGGCCAAGGGGGTTTATGGATTCTTTGCTGCTGCGTCGGTCGGTGACGATATTGAACTCTACGTGGAGCCGTCCAGAAAAACCGTACTCACGACGATTCATCACCTTCGTCAGCAATCGGAGAAGCCGGCGGGCCAGCCCAATCTTTCACTGGCCGATTATGTCGCTCCAAAGGAATCAGGCGGACAGGACTACATCGGAGCGTTTGCCGTCACGGCCGGTATCGGGTTGGATGAACTCTGCAAGCGGTTTGATAAAGACCATGACGACTATAATTCGATCATGGCCAAGTCCCTCGCAGACCGACTGGCCGAAGCCTTCGCCGAATTTCTCCATAAGCGCGTCAGAGAAGAGTGGGGTTACGGCAAGGATGAGCAATTGACGAATGACGACCTCATTCGTGAGCGGTACCGTGGAATCCGCCCCGCGCCGGGATATCCGGCTTGTCCGGACCACACAGAGAAAAAGCTGCTGTTTGATCTCCTCGAGGCTGAGAAAAATACCGGTATCACATTGACGGAAAGTTTTGCGATGTGGCCGGCTGCGGCCGTGAGTGGATTTTATTTCGCCCATCCGGAGGCCAAGTACTTTGCCGTGGGCAAAATCGGCAAAGATCAGGTCGAAGACTACGCCCGCCGAAAGGGAATGGATCTCCGTACCGTCGAACGCTGGCTCTCGCCGAATCTGAATTACGAGCCTCAATGATGTTTGTTTGAGGCCGGTAACCGGCGCACTTTCGCTTCAGTCCCGTCTTCCACTACAATTACCAGTCACGAATTCTCCCTCAGGGTGTCTGATGCAGGCACGTATCCTCATTGTCGATGATGATCAAGATATTCTCAACGCCCTCAAGAAGCGTTTGACCTGGATGGGGCATGAGGTGCTCACGGCCGAGGATGGCGAACGGGCGCTCAGACTGGCGATGGATGAGGCTCCTGATCTGATGCTGCTCGACATCGAATTGCCGGACCTCAGCGGACTCGATGTCCTCAAACAGCTTGCTGAGAAACGTTCCGGCCTTCCACCTCAGATTGTCCCGGAAGTGATCGTCCTCACGGCGTTCGGGACGATCGATCGGGCTGTGGAGGCGATGCGGCTTGGGGCGTGGGATTTTCTGGCGAAGCCGTTTGATCCCGATTACCTCTCCATCGTAATTGAAAAGGCCATGGCACAGATGGCTCTCACGCGTCAGATTGGTCTCCTCCAAACGGAAGTGGGAGGACGGTATGAGCATGTGATCGGACAGAGCCCACGCATGGTTGAATTACTTGACATAGCGCGGCGAGTAGCCGACTCTTCCGCCACGGTGCTGTTACTGGGTGAAACAGGGGTGGGCAAAGAGGTGATTGCACGCGCATTGCATCGGTGGAGCCCACGAGCCTCGAAGCCGTTTGTCGTCGTACATTGCGGGGCTTTACCCGAGAGCTTAGTGGAAAACGAGCTATTCGGACACGAGAAAGGCGCCTACACCGGAGCGGTGAGGCGTGAACCAGGCAAAATCGAATCGGCGGAAGGCGGCACCGTGTTTCTCGATGAGATCGGCGACATGCCGGCGGGACTGCAGACCCGTCTGCTCCGCCTGCTGCAGGATCAGGAATTCTATCGTGTCGGCGGCGTTCAACCCATACGCACCAATGTGCGTTTTGTCGCGGCGACGAACAAGGATCTGAAAGAGGCCATTCAGGAGGGACTGTTCCGGCAGGATTTGTTCTATCGCCTGAATGTCATCTCACTTACGTTGCCTCCTTTGCGGAAACGGCCGGAGGATCTGCCGGGATTGGTGGATCATTTCGTTCGGCGACATGGGGCTACTATGGGCCGTCGTCCTTTCGCGGTGAGCGAAGATGCCCTGGAGTTGATTCGTAAATATCACTGGCCTGGAAACGTGCGCGAGTTGGAAAACGTTCTGGTGCGGGCCATCGCACTCTGCCCCGATGACTGTATTGAACCGGAACATCTCGGGATCAAGGTCAGGCGAAAACTGCAGATGGAAGCGGACTTTGCGGAAGACGATAGTCTGAACTACCATGCGGTGGTGGAGCAGTACAGCCGGAAAGTCATTGAAGAAGGGTTGCGCCGAGCGGGATGGAATCAGACCAAGGCAGCGGAACTTCTGGGGCTGCAGCGAACCTATTTGACGAAGCTCATTCGCCAGATGGATATATCGACCAAGCCACCAACCACGTAGCCCCACAGCGCACGGGAAACCGCCGAGGTCCGTACCCTTCATCGCGTGATTTGGTGTGAGGAGCTTGACGCGATGGGCTCTGCCGAGGCCGATCGCGGCGCTGTGACCGAGTGCAGCGTAAACAAAAAACAGCTGCCTCGGTTCAGTTCTGTCTCAACCCACAGACGCTCTTGATGCAGTTCGACCAGCAACTTGGCGATGCCCAGTCCAAGCCCTGCTCCCTTGGTCTGCTTGCGTATGGTGGGAGCGCGATAGAACGGCTGGAAAATCTTGTTCACATCTTCCGGGGCGATGCCGGGCCCGACATCGCGCACGGAGACTCTGATTTCATCGGTGGATATTCTCGTGACGGCCAGATCGACGATCGTGTCCACCGGTGCAAATTTGACCGCATTGTGGAGAAGATTGAGGAGGATCTGTCGCAATTTGTCGGGGTCGGCACGGACCAGGGGCAGATCGGACGGGAGCGAGATCGCGAGGCTCACGCGGCGTTCGGAGCTGAAGGGGCGAAGCTCTTCGACGGTTTTGGAGATCACGCTCCCGAGGGCCACCGCTTCCAAGCGGACAGTGGTTCGGCCCATCTCGATTTGGGAGAGATCCAGCAGGTCATCGATCAAGGTCTGAAGGCGTGAGAGGTTGGCTTCCACGCGCACAAGCGATCGTCGCTGATCGTCGGTGACGGCTCCATCTATCCCCTCCCGCAGATTGACCAGGTCGACTTTCATCGACGTCAAAGGCGTACGCAATTCGTGTGAGGCCGTGGAGATGAAGATCGACTTGCGTCGGTCGAGCTCCTGCAATTTGACGTTGGCGGCGGCAAGCTCCATCGTGCGGGCTTCAACGCGGTCTTCCAGGGTGTGAGTCAGTTCGCGCAACTCGTGCTCGCGGGATTGCAACGTCGCGGCCATGGTGTTGAAGACCTGTATCAGGGTTCCGATTTCATCGTTTGTGCGTATGTCCATGGTCGGTACCGGTTTCCCCTCGGCAAGTTTGGTCGCTGCCGTGGTGAGCCCTTGCAATGGAACGGTAATTCGGCGAGCCAGTAGGGCGATGATACCTAATACCCCTGCCAGTGTGCTCAGCCTAATGAGCACCGCTTGCCACAACAACCGATGCAGGACGTGCTGAAGGTCTGACGTCGAAAGTCCGATCTGCACAAGTGCGGGAGCCACAGACTGAAGAACGGCGGGGCCTTCCGGCATATCCGACTGCTCCTCCAGCATGAGGTGTAGGGCAGGATCCCATACGGTTGCGCGAGGGTGATGCGGCATCTGGACCAGCAGGTCGTAAAAAATCGGGAGGTCCGAACCTCCCACGAGGCTCAGCAATTCGCTCGCGGTAAATTCGATGGTCGATCGAAGAACCGGTCCGGTGCCGGCGAGCCAAATCCCGGTGATGAGCGGCTCGTTCATAGCGGCGGCAAGCAGGCGGGGCTGGACCAATTTCGTCACCGAAAACTGTTGCGTGCCTGCCGGTTGAGTGAAAAATTGCCGTTGCCACTCGGCTTTTCCTGAGCCGGCTTGGAGCTCACCGTCCGAAGACACGACCGCCACATACGCCACCGGTCCGACGACGAGAATCTCCTGGATGAGTTGATCCAGCCGCTGGGTATCACCGGCGATGATACTGAATCGCCCCATGCCTGCCAGATGTTGCGCGAGCAGCGCTCCACTTTGCACCAAGCTTTCGGCGGCCGATCTTACTTGTTGTTGAATAAACAACCAGCCTAACAAGAGGTGGGCGGCAGCCAGAATGGCGGCCGTACTGAGGACGAGCTTTGTTCTGAGCCTGATCGAGAGAGGGGATCGTTGAGTGGGTTCAGTCATGACCTTGTCTGTATCAATCAATGAGAAGCCATGTCCTCTATGGAATCAAATCGGAATGGCCGTTCGCTTGAGCATGTTAGCCGATTTTTCATGACCATTACGGATGTTTTCAAGTGCCATTTCTTTCTCGCATACTCTATACACAAGCCTCCTGTCCTGATGACGTGAATCGAATTAGATACAGGATCTATTTAGATACATTTTCTTGATGAGCTGTGTCTGCCGTCATCGGGAGTAACCAGCCCATTGACTACTTACTGCCTCAGAGAGCGTTTCCCATCGCGTCTACGTTCACTTTCTGCAATTCATGCCTTGAGGGAAGACCGCTCCCAATTCAACTGGAGGTTCCTGGAATGAAACTGGCATAGCACCTGAGCCAATCAACCGAGGGATTAATCAGACAGGCAAACCTCCCGTTAGCCATCACTTCAAACAACAGGCTTTCTGAATGACTTTTGCGCTGACCCATCGTGCGGTTCAGCGTCAGTGATAAGCCGGGTCATTTGTTTGATGTGGGCGACGCTTGGGATCTTAAAGTTTAGTGCAATATCATGCGGATCGTTTTCCATAACACTAGGGGGATATACTATGGCGCAAGATGTATCGGGCAGTTCTGCGAAAAACGTGATGTGTAGCAGCTGGAAAGCATGCCTCGCCGGGGTCTTGGGGATCATGCTGTGCGTGTCCGGCCAAGAATCAGCACAGGCCACGACGGGAGTCGGGCCGTATGTGGTTCCACAGGTTCTCGACAGTAATGCTGATCCCAATATTATCGAGACTTACATTGTGGCAGACGAGGCGAGCGTCAATATTGCTCCGGCAGGCATTCCGACGGTGACAGCGAATGGGATGGCGTTTAAGAGCTGTTCAGACGTTGGTTTGGCCAATTGTACTCCGGCCGCAATACCTGGTCCGGAGTTTCGGCTCAAGGTTGGAAATCGGGTCATCGTGCATTTTGTGAATAACCTCAATGTGTCAAATTTGACTCCCGAGGCGAATGTGTCGGGTATTCACTGGCATGGCATCGAGTTGAGCAATCAAAGCGATGGCACGGAAGTGACCCAGCCTGCAGTGGCTCCAGGGGGTTCGTTCACCTACGATTTCACCGTCAGCCGGCCGGGGATCTTTTGGTACCACCCTCATCACCACTCGTCGACCAACCAAGTGGCGAAAGGGCTCTACGGGTCGATCATAGTTGAAGATAAAGATGGGTATGAGGCAGCCCTCATCGCACAAAACGTGATCCCTTCGGCAGCGCAAACCAAGACGCTGGTGATTAGCGACATCACGGTCTGCGGCGCTCCTGGGACTGGGACCAACCCGGCTACATTTGATGGCAATCTCCCGCACGTCAGTGGCATTCAATCGTGGGAGATCAACTACCAAAATCACATATTGACTCAGTCTCCGTTCATCCTCTGCGAGGCGTATCCGCTCGATGCAAATGGAGAGTATAAACCGGGTTTATACGGTGCCGGAGATGTTCCAAACATTCAATCTCCCACGTTGATTGGTTCTATGAGTGAAGGGTTTACGGTCCTGACTAACGGCGTCAATGTCGGCGGGAGGTTGGGATCTCCTGGTGAGCCAGGCGCGCTTGAAGCCAACGCGCAAACACTTGACGTCCAGGCGGGTCAGGGATTGCGGTTGCGGATCGTGAATCCTTCGCCGGTTCGTTACCTTCGCCTCCGGTTGACGACCAACAGTGGACATCTCATCCCACTGGTTCGAATCGGTGGAGAGGGAGGGTTGCTCAACAAAGCGGTTGTTGAGGGGGGTGTTGAGCGAGGGTTCGATTCTAAGTATGGGAGGGGCGAGATCCTGCTCCCGCCTGCAGGTCGTGCTGATGTGGTCGCGGAGATTCCACGTTCCACAGAGCAGCACTCCGTGCTCACTCTCTGGACACAGGATTTCCAGCGAGTGGCAGCCACCTACTCGTGGATCCCGACGGTGCCGGTAATACATCTGATGGTGAATGGTCGTGCGGCCACTCCGTACAGAATTGGGGACAGTGAGCCGCTGCTTGCAAGTTTAGGAGCGCATGCGATGGTCAAGGTTCTCGGTGCACCAACGGGTGATCTTGTCGTTCCCTCCGGCGAAGCCGGCGTAAATGGGAAGCCGGCTGGGTCGACGAATAAAGACATCCAGCTGACGTTCTTTAACAACACCGGCGCTTTTCAGCCGTCGATTGATGGGGTCCCGATGCCGCGTGACTTCACGGGTCTGGTCGGCGGCAATCCTTTGAATCCTTTTTTTCTGGAATCAGCCCGTCATGCAGAGCTCGACAAGACGATGGAGCTGACGGTGACCAATGTGACCGGGGCGCATCATCCGTTTCATTTGCACGGGTTTTCGGTACAGCCGATTACACTGGCCCCACGAGCAGGCACAAAAGGGCCGAAGTACAAGTTCCCTCCTGAGTTTCGGGATATCGTAGATGTGCCTGAGAATTACACCCTCACGTTCCGGGTCTCCCTGGACGATCACCTGAAGCCCGATCTGTCACCCGGGGGAGGTAAGGGTCGGTGGCTGTTTCATTGTCACATCCTCCCTCATGCCACGTTCGGGATGATGTCGGAGCTTCACGTCCACTGAAAACGAAACGCCATGTGTCAACACAGATGAAACGGTTGAAACCCTAAAGGAAGGCTCTATGAAAACGCGATATCTCTTATTGACTGCACTCAGTATACTGATGGGATGGTGGACGGCCGGTGTGGTCCAGGCCGCTCCTCATGGTCACTCTCCTTCTCGTTCTTCCTCTCCTACCGTCTCATTCGAGGCTGGAGACAGGCCTGGGAACTTTTTTACCTGTTCGAACACAGCCAACTCGAAATCACTCGGGTGTGTGCCTCCGTCCATTGGAGGGGCTCAGCAGAGGTCCCTCGCAGTCATTGCTCCAGGGGAAACGGTGGGGTTTCCCACGTATAGTGGAGAAGCAAGTACGGTCCATACGGCGCTGAGCTTGATTTACCCCGATGGAGCCAAAAACATGCCATTCAAGACAGCCATCGATGTTCGTGATCCGGCAAAGCGAGGGGTGGCCACAGTGAAATTGACGACGCCGGGACTGTACGTCTTCATCTGTGACATCCATGTCTACATGTTCGCGGCGGTCATCGTGGATAATCCCTTAACGAAAGTGAATGCCCCGGCCAACCAATTCCCAGGCTTAGGATTGGATCTTGGCAAAAAGATTAGCCTGGTCAACGGCATTACGGTGCCGACCTTTAGCGATTTGGCGGTCCGCCTCTTGCGGACCTTCTTTATCATCACGGATCCGACGAATTGGAAAGATTACACCAAGGCGTCGTGGACACCAGCCTTTCCCGCTGTCCCGGTGATTGTGTACGATGTGACTGGGAAGAGGATTGATGTTCCGGATCTCTCTGCGGTGCTGGGGATTGGGACAGTCCCTCTAACGAATGCATTGTCTAACCCGACAACACCAGCAGTGGGTGAAATCTGGGTCGACACCCAGTTCGAATTGACGGCGGGGAAATCAAAGCCGGGGACGGCGACGGCCGTCGACGGAGGGACATGGGCGTTGACGAAGAAAATTGCACTCCCAACGACCAATATGAACCATCCCCACAACATGTGGACGGATAAAGATCAGAAGGTGATCTATCAGACCCAATGGCTCGACGAGAGATTGACGGTGTTTAATAGAGAGGACGGATCGTTCGTGCGTGAACTGAAGGCGGGTCCCGCTCCCTCACATGTGATGACGAGGGCCAATAATGATCTCGTGCATGTGGCACAGAACGGTGGCAATAACGTACGGGAATTTAATGATTATGCGGGTTCAGGTGGCCTCAGTCCAAATGCATTTATTCGGGACATCCCGATGGGATCGGGGGGAGAGGACGTGTTTACCGCCACCCATCCCCATGGTCATTGGATGAGCGCTGACGGAAGCATGATGGTGACGCCCAATGAAAATCTCAATACGTCAACGGTGTACAATTTTCCAGCAGGTGCAATCCAGAAAACACTTTCCACAGGACATGTGCCAATCGCCACGGGAATGATGCCTGATTCGAGCAAGTATTACGTGGCCAATTTTCTCGACAACACCATATCGGTCATAAATATGGCTACCAACATGGAGATCAAGAAGATTAACTTGATCGCCAACTACGACCCAGTCAGTGGAGTGGTGGTGCCGGATCCGGCCTCAGGTAAGACGTTTGTCGGCGCCCTGCCGATTCAGACGCCCGTTAGCCCGGACGGAAAGAACATGGTCACGGCCAATACTCTAACCGCGAGCATTACGATTGTTGATACGCGGCATCTACTGTCGAACGGTAGTGTCAATCCGAAGGAAGACACGGTCGTGGCGATGTTGACCTGTGACCCAGGCTGCCATGGTGTGCAATATGGCGCCAAGGTAGGAGGCGGGTACTACGCCTTTGTCGCCAACAAGGTCAGCAACGCGATGATTGTCGTGGATCCTGATCCCGATATGAACGGCGACCCGAGCGATGCTGCGGTGGTTGGGCGCGTGTTGCTAGCTGGATCGGCCGCTGTGAACGACGATACGGTGATCGGCAATGCGGGCATGGGCGGACAGGGTGTCCTGCCGGTTCCCGTCGTCTACAACGGGTGGGTGCAAAATTTACCCACCTCTTGGTGTAATCTACTGACGGCGCAGCAACGGAACCCGATCGGTGCTCCAGTTAACAGCTGTCCGTAAGGTCATGAGAAATCTATCGGTAGCGAGCCTTGCTGCCGTAGACCAATTACTCAGTCCCGCCTGGGTTGGGTACCCAGGCGGGACGTGTTATGCGGGCTGATGGAAGATGCTTCAGGTCGCGTAGCGTCGGTACGATGAACCACACGTGATCTGTCGCGAAGGTATGGGTTTGGTCAGGGGCGGCATAGGAACAGGGAATAAGGCAATGGTGAGATGGTCGGCGGCGAAAGAAGGCTGGGGAGTGCAGTTGCTGGTTGCGGGTTGTCTGCTGCTGGCCGGAACAGTTGGTTGCGGCTCGCAGGTTTCTGATAAACCGGCAAACGCGGAGTTGCGCGCGGGGAATGTCAAGCCAGAAGACCGCACAGCGGTGTTTCAGCCGCGCGACGGGAAATCCGGACAGAACGATCCAGCACCGACGAAGGCGACTGCCTCAGTCGGTACGACGGCAGCACCGCGAGACGATGACGATCGGCTCAACATCCCTAAGGATGTGGCCAAGGATCTTGGCTCCTCGGACGCCCGCGACCGATTTCGCGCGTTGGACTATTGGGAGAAAAAAGACAGCAAGGCACCGATGGATCCGGTCTTTAACGCGTTGGACGATGAAGACCCTGCGGTCCGTGACAAAGCGGCCGCGATTATTGACAAGCTGGCGGAAACGGGGGAGGAGCGGGAGTAAGGGGCGCGGACCCTAAAAGGTGATCGGTCGTAGAAAGAATGCACCGGACTGACCCAGTGGTTGCTGGTCTCGTGTGTGTTGTGAAGTGTTTCAAGTTAGGAAGTTGGGTATGTCAACCCACTGTAAAAATGTCCTCTTGCTCCCCCAGTAGCAATGTCCGGCTTATGGAGTGGCCGTTGCCGTAGGGTGTCCATGTTCTGGCAACAGCCGTGTGGGCCACGGATGATCCGGCGCTGCCTTACCGTATGATGTTGATAG
The DNA here is from genome assembly GCA_029194725.1 of Nitrospira sp. Classification (GTDB taxonomy): domain Bacteria; phylum Nitrospirota; class Nitrospiria; order Nitrospirales; family Nitrospiraceae; genus Nitrospira_D. Next base: position 121,918 of record JARFXQ010000005.1, read on the forward strand.
GTTTACCTTTCTCGCGCACCCTAGCCGCGGTATTGCACGGTCCCAAGAGTCAGTAAGATTAGTCGAGCGCCGGTTCTCGTTCAAATCTCAAGGTCAGATCTTGGTGCACCAGGAAGGCTTGGGATAGCGGGAAGCTCTGGGTAGAAAGGAAGTTGGGATCGGATCTTGTATTGCGCACCATTAAAATATGACCGTATATCCTTCATTCAATGGCCTGTACCGGTCACGATCAGAGCTGGCCGATGTTCGGTTCTCTCAGAAGCTGAGTATCGGTGATAGTCAACGCCATAGCTGTTCCTCCCATTCTAGATTCAGAAATTGACAAGGGTGCTACGCACCCTATACTGTGAATTAGTCCTAGCATTCCTCCTAGGGAGGTTCCAGATGAACAACCCCATCCGTGCCCGTGTCAAGGGCGGCGTCATCGAACCGCTGGAACAGATTGATTTGCCCGAGGGTCAGGAGGTCATGGTGACTATTCTTGCTCCAACCGACCGCCAGGCTTTTCAGCGCAGCGCAGGGCAGTGGAAGGGCACACTCGACGCCGAGGCGCTCATTCGCAACATCTATGCTGATCGATTGGTTCCTACCAGACCTGTCCCCAACCTATGATCTTTCGGTATCTCATCGATACAGACTGGATTATTCATTATCTGAACGGCCATCCAGATATCGTCAGCCGGCTGAACATCTTGCGCGATGAAGGCTGCGCAGTGTCGGTCATCTCGCTCGCTGAACTGTACGAAGGCGTCTATAATTCCTCCAATCCAACGGGTAACGAACGCGCCTTGAATGATTTTCTCCGTGGGGTCACCGTTCTCGGTATCGATGAAGAGACTTGCAAAATCTTTGGCCGACACCGTGGGCGGCTTCGTGCTGCAGGGAAATTGACAGGTGACTTTGACCTCCTCATCGGCTCTACAGGGCTCCGCCATGGGCTGAAGGTGCTGACAAACAATCGGCGTCACTTCACGCTCATCGATGGACTTCTTATCGAATCACTCTAGTGCTTCGCTCCCATCAACCCGACACTCCGTTGTCGCCTCCGTAAGCTGAGGCGACAAACTCGACGCCTTGTGCTCGCGCTTGAGGAGCAGAAAAGGTACCGGGGGTTCTTATCGTACTCTGTGTTATCGTCAACGCGGCGGTGTGGCGCTCCATGCTTATGTCTTTATTGCCGTCCATATGCACCCCCAGAACACTCCGGCCTCGAAATCGCCGTGGACGACCATAGGCGCCTCCAGGAGATCTCGTGGAACAGTCCGGACGTCGGCCGGTCTGTTTCATCTGTCCCTGCAGTCTTATGCTTTGCAGCCCATCGCATCCGACTCGTCGAGAAGGAGTTCCAGTAGCCGGCGCCCTCTTCAGTCTCACCGTCCAACAAAGCAGACGAATACCGTCAAGTGGAATAGGCTTCAGCGATCGCTCGAAGTGAGCCCCGATGGTGGCTGACGGTCATCCGAATCCATCCTTGCGGAATATCTCAAACATCTCTCGCACCTTGCCGTTGACTCTGGATCGATTCCAGCCTATACAGAGGGCGTCCATCGCAGGTGGAGTGGTGTCGGAGTCTGCCTCTTCCTTGTGAGAGGGCTGGCTATGGGGCGACGCGGGAAGATTCCGGTACGTGATTGACAGGAGTCAGGTGAGTTCGAGAAAGGAGTTGCGCAATGCAGGGATGGTTGAACGGAGTGGCGGCCATGTTCGTGGCCTGCGCCGCAGGTTGTACTTCGATTGACGTGAAGACCGACTTCGATCCGGCCGTCGATTTCAGCCGGTTCAAGACATTTGCGTTTACCGGATTGACCGACCTGAATAAAACCGGGGTGCTGGATAACTCATTGATGCGTCATCGATTGGAAACAATGATCGACAGGGAACTTCGGCAGAAAGGGTTGACTCAGACCAGCCTCGATCAGCACCCGGATTTGTTGGTGCATTACTGGGTGGGTGTGAAGGACAAGGAGCAGCTGCAAAGCAGGCCTGGAAATGAGGCGTCCAACTGGGGAGAAAGATATGGCTGGAGTACCAGCTACAGCGGGGTCTCGACGTATGAGTATCGAGAAGGGACACTGATTACGGACTTGGTCGAGCCGGCCAGCAAGACACTGGTGTGGCAAGCCACCATTGTGGCCGAGCTGAAAGATGATGTGAAAAAGAACATCGCGCTGACCGAGAAGGCGATTAAAAAGGCGTTCGAAAATTATCCGCCGTCCAAGACGAAGTAGCTCGCGACACCGTTGACAATCGGCTGAACGGCGTCATGGGTGAGGACAAGTTCGATGGTAGGGTTATCCATTTACACAGGTCTTGACGACCGCCCCTCCAGTAGAGTACTGATGCCGTGTCTCGTCAACTAAGGCCTAGAAGATTCTCCTTACGATTCACCGTGCGCAAACCCAGTGTGCCGCCTCAATTTGTGAGATCGATTATGACTAAACCTTTCCGATCATTTCATGAGGCCGTGGTGGATCGCGTGGATAGAAAGAGTCGAGGACATTCCACCCGTCCCCCCGACCTCGTTGCAACTGTACTCCCGTATTCGTTCCTCGCTGCCTGCACTCATTCCGGTTCGATGGCTCTTCCATCTCAACCGGATGCCAAGCCGTTGCATCGGTTTACGGTCTTGACCTACAACACGCTGCATGGTCTTGAGCCGAGTGGACTGACGGTCAAGGCCGGCGAATCGAAAGAAGCACGTCAGGCGAGACTGAACCTCCAATTGAACCAGCTCTCCTGGATCCTGAGCGAAACGCGATTGCGGAAGGAGGAGTAAAAGATGTGCCCTCTGCGCTCCGCGACGCCATGAAACATCTTCCAGAGAGCCAGCGGCGGAAACTACTTGAGGCTTATCAGAACGGGATCGGTCAAGCGCGGCGGGTTGATTTTCTGTTTCTCATGAGGCAGCCATCGGAACGTCCTGAGGGGTGCTTGCGGCAGGAACTGTTCGGACAGCCGGTGGCTGTGTCAGCGCAGCCGGGATCGGATCACTTTGGCATCCTCGACACCTACATTGCCGACTCGTCTCTCTGCGACGCGAGAAAGGAAAATTGATCAGATGATCGCCCTTTATGGGGATCGTTTCTTTCGCTGTACGAGGTTGATAAACGCGCTGCCAGTTCGAGCGGACAGGAGTGCTCTCAACGTCCGCCGAGAAAGGAGGTTGCGCAGTTCAGGAATGTTTACCGCTGGCTAGCGCATGGTCTTTTCAATATCACCGATCGTCTAACGGCCACTCTTATGGATAAGGAGGTTTACGATGCACGACGGTTTGCGATCAAGAAGCATATTTTATTATGGAACGATGCTGATGTTGTCATGGAGCCTGATGCCGATGGGAATGCCGGTCGCCTATGCGCAAGAGCCGGTCCCCGAGCAACAGCCGCCGACCATGACGCCAACCGAGGCCGAACAGGCCAAGGAGGCTGAACGGTTGAAACAGACCCAACCAGCCCGAGGGGCTGAACCGGAAACGAGAATTGAACATAAACAAGTGCGCCCGAGCGAAACCTACGTGGCAGGGTTCGGCGGCTATACATTCGGCGGTAGCCTCAGTGACGTGGAAAACACGGGACTCCTGTCTGGAATTCCTGGTAGGAATCGCGATCTTGCAGATTCAGTCGTCTATGGTGGAAAGGTCGGGCATTTCTTCGGCGATCGACTGGATTGGTTGGGCCTGGAGATGGAGGCGTACAATACGACTCCCCATTTGGAGCAGGATGGTGCGGTACCCGGGATCCACCAGCGTGTCACCACCTTGGCCTTCAATGTGATCGGCCGGCTCAAATTCGGTTGTGAAACGAAAAGGGAGCGGACAGAGACGCGAACGGAGCGGCGGATGGAAGAAGGCACTTACAAGGAGCGGAAGCATCCGACGACGGGAGAGACGTATAGGGAGCGGCGAGATCCGAGCACCGGGGACATCTACATGGAATACATGGAGCGGCGAGATCCGAAGACGGGAGAGCTGTACGTGGATCGGGTAGATGCAAGTACGGGACAGAGGACCCGCGTGGAGCGAGCTGTGATGGAGCGAGCTGTGATGGCGACCCGTGAGATTCGCTATGAAACTCAATATGAGCGGGAGTTTTGCCGGCTGCAGCCCTATGGCGGGGTAGGGCTTGGGGTCTTCTTTGCCCATCTGTCGAACAATGGCAACGGCCTCTCCGACAACGCCGTGCCTGGCTTCAATGGTTTGGCTGGTCTGCGCTATTTCGTCACCGAGCGCATCGCGCTGTTTGGTGAATATAAATACAATTTCGCGCCGTTCGATTACACGCCCGATGGCGCTTTGGGAGGAGCAGTAGGAGTGAAGGCTGATTACCACATTAATCATTTCGTTGGAGGACTGTCGCTCCATTTCTGACGGGCTGCGGAAAGCCCCGATTGGTGTGTTTCGACAGGGTGGCCTGTCTGAGTAGAGAGGACAGGTCACCCTCGATCGGGAAAGGCGACCTATGTTTCGTGCGTCACTCGCCTTGTTGCTGGTCGTGATCGCATCCCTCCATTTGAGCTGTGCGGAGATGCAATCGTCCGGTGTGACCAACGCGTTGACAAAACTCGTGACCGGGGAAAACCCTTTGTTCATCCTTCGAGGGCCTCAGGACGAACTGAGCGGTCATTGCACTTGCTGAGGTTTTCTGTCCGTGCTGAGCCCTTCGACTAACTCAAGACAGGCCTGTCGAAGCGGGCAAACCGAGTTTTTTCGCAGCCTGCTAAGGTTCCACCGTTACATCCACAAACGTCGGTAAACTATCTGCCCCCTTTGTGTCGGTCACCCGCAATTTGAAGCGGTAGAGCCGCGGTTCCGAGACAGCCGGCGCGAGGAAGGAAGTTTCCGAGCTATTGGCGTCGAGCAACGAAATTTTGCTGCCGCGCACTTGGCTCCAACTATAATAGAGAGCTTCGCCTTCCGGATCACGGCTGTTCAGCCCACTGAGTTTTACACGAGAGCCGGACTTGACGGATTTGTTCATGCCTGCGTCGGCGATCGGCGGTTCGTTCGGCTCGTCGTTCACGTTCACGTCCACATCGAGCGAATCTTGCTTGCCGCGATTACTTACGGTAATGGTGGTTTTTCCGTTGCCGACGATTTGCAGCAAGCCATCCGTCACTACCTTAATAACCTTCTCATTGGAAGAGGTGTAACGAGTCCCGCTGGCTGGTGTGCTGATGCGTCGAGTGACGCCGTCGGCGAAGTCGCCGACGACTGGAAGCTCGAAGACCTTGCCCAGTGAATCGACATGGCCGAAGGCAGCCGATTGCCCAGCCCGACCCAGGTGAAGCGGTTTGGCAGTCTCGAAATCGATGCTGGTCAGGGCAGCGGAGGGAGCGACATTCACGATCACTTCATCGAACACGGACCTTGTGCTCAATCGACCACGCGAAATTTCCGCCACCGCCAAGAGCCGCATCGGTCCGATGCTGTTCTGCGGCACTTTCAGCGGCCCGCCGAAGGCTGGGTTCTGCTCAGCGAGTCCAATCATCGCGACTGGTGCCACAATCGAACCAATTGCCGTTGAATCATCCTGTTCGACCAGGGTGTCGTCCTGTTCGCCGTACCAATAATAGCGGACCTTCACGATCCCGATGTCCTTCCCAAGGTCTACACGTGCCGGAACCGTGCTTCCGCTCGTCAGCGTGGCGCCTGCCGTTGGCTCCGTGATCTTGAACGCCGGGGCTGGCAGCGGTAAACAGAGGCAGAAGGCAAGAATGAAAGGGCCGCTTCTGAGGAGACCGGCGGGGCGCGTGAGATACGGCGGTTGACGTCTCATGGTCACCTGGTCAGGTGATAAGGAACGTCGGTGATAATCACGCGGTCCTTGAAGAGCAATTTGCCTTTGAGCATCAGGGCCCGCTGGTTGTGCAAGATGCCTTGCCACCACCTGGCCGGAAGAATTTCAGGGATTACGACCGTAACCCAGGTGTTGGGGTCCTTCTCGAGCACTTCTTCGACGTAATCCAACAACGATCCCAGGACCGAGCGGTAGGGTGAGGAGAGGGCGATCAAATTGACGCCACCGCCCCATTGGGCCCACTGGATTTTGACCTTGGCGCTTTCTTCGGGATCAACGTCCACGAAAACAGCGCGGACTTCGCCTGGCCGGCTTCTCGCAAAGTCCAGGGCCCGAACCACGGCACGATTCAAGCCGCTGATCGGAATAATCACGATATTGCGGCGAGGCAACGGCGGCCGTTCACCTCGACGGTCCAACGCGATCTGTTCGCTCACGGCCTTATAGTGAGAGCGAATCCCTTGAAACATTACGAGGAGAATTGTGACCAGCAGGAATACGATCCAGGCGCCCTGCGTGAACTTGGCGCTGGCGATGATGAGCGTCGCAATGCCAGTGGTCACGGCGCCAAGCCCGTTGACGATCAGTTTGGTCTGCCAATGCGGCCCTTTTTTCACGAGCCATCGCCGCACCATGCCGGCTTGAGACAGCGTGAATGACACAAACACGCCGATGGCATACAAGGGAATCAGTGCGTGAGTATCCCCTTCGAACACCACGAGCAGGAGGCAGGCGAAGAACCCAAGAATAATAATGCCGTTGGAAAAGACCAGGCGATCGCCGAATGTTGCCATCTGATGGGGCATGAATCCGTCCCGAGCCAGGATCGACGCCAGGTTTGGGAAGCCCGCAAAGGCGCTGTTTGCCGCCAGCACCAGCAAGGCCATGGTGCTGATTTGGACGGCGTAATAGATAGGACCGGTGCCGAACGTCAGGCGAGCCAGTTGCGAGACTACCGTTTCATCGATCTTGGCCAAGACGCCGTAGTGATAGGCCATCCAACTGATGCCCGTGAACAGAGATGCGAGGATGGTGGACATCCACACCATGGTAATTGCCGCATTTTTGGACTCGGGCTGGCGAAAGGCTCTCACTCCGTTTGAAATGACTTCCATGCCGGTGACTGTCGAACAACCTACCGCAAAGGCCCGGAGGACTAAGAACAGGGTCAGTGTTTCTGTCTCTCCAGAATTTGTCGGAGGGGGGGGTGAGCCGGAGTCGGACAGGGATCGAAGTGTTCCCAGGATGACAAGAAGACCCAGCGCTCCGATGGCAAAGTAGGTTGGGATGGCGAAGAATTTGCCTGATTCACGAACCCCACGGAGATTCATCACGATCATAAAAAGAATGGCGACAAGCCCCAGGGCTTCGCGGTGAATGAACAGACTTGGGATGGCCGACGTGAGTGCCGCGATGCCTGCCGCTACGCTGACGGCCACTGTCAAGACATAGTCGATCATCAGCGCTGCAGCCGCTACCAGAGCCGGCCGATCGCCGAGGTTCGTCCGCGCGACGACGTAGGCGCCACCCCCCTCAGGATATTCATAAATGATCTGGCGATACGAGATGGTGAGGACCAAGATCAAGAAAAGAATGGCCAGACTGATCGGGATCGACCAGGAGACTGCGGCAGCTCCGGCGAGCGCGAGCACGAACAGAATTTCTTCGGTCCCATAGGCGACAGAAGAAATGGCGTTCGATGAGAAGATGGCAAGGGCTATCGTCTTTGAAAGCCGTTCGTGCCTTGCTTGGGCGGTCTTGAGAGGGTCGCCGACGAGCCAGCGCTTCAGGATCATGAACAGATTATCTCATAAACCTCTTAGAGCGTGAATGTTCAGATGGACGCCTCATAGGGCGAAAGCCCCATGGTGTGTCCGCAATACATTTCTTTGTCCCGCAATCAGAATCAACGAGCAAGTTGACGTTCGGGCATTGATACGGTATGGTGACCATGCATTTCCTTCGCAGTAGTCCGGCGGGCGAGATGCTTCAACTATAAAACGGACTTCGCGATCGCATCGCGACCAGGTCCAGTTTGGAGCGGCACCCTCCGCGGTTGTTTCTCCCCTCGGTTCTCTGATCCCGTCATCATGCGATCAAACTGAAAGGATATCGTAGTGGATACGTCTGCTCATGTGAATTTCCATGCTCTCGGGTTGTCACAAGCGCTGTTGCAAGACTTGGCTGCTGCCGGATTTGCCGCACCGACTCCCATTCAAGAACAAGCCATTCCGCCGGCGCTTGCGGGGCGGGATGTCATCGGATGCGCTCAGACCGGGACAGGGAAGACCGCTGCTTTCGTCATTCCAATTATTGAGCGGCTCGCAATGCTTCCAAAAGGACAGCCACAGGCCTTGATCTTGGCGCCGACACGTGAGTTGGCGCTGCAGATCCTAACCACAATCGAGAAGTTGGGACGGAGTCGTCGGATCTCTGCGACAGTGATCGTAGGGGGGGCGGATATGCAGGCCCAGATACGAGGGTTACGGCAGAGCCCCGCTATCCTGGTCGCGACGCCGGGCCGTCTCCTCGATCACATGTGGAACGGCACGATCTTGTTGTCGTCGATTAAGATGTTGGTGTTGGATGAAGCGGATCGGATGTTGGACATGGGCTTTGCTCCGCAAATCAACCAGATACTCGACGCCTTGCCGGAACAACGGCAGACGCTGCTGTTTTCGGCTACCTTGCCGGCGGATGTGGCGCGGCTGGTCCAAGCCAGTGTGAACGATCCGGTGCGTGTGATGGTGGCACGGTCTGCCACAACGGCCGAAGGTATCACGCAGATGGTGCATTACACATCCCACGGGCAGAAAGGTGAGCTACTCTTATCATTACTGGGTGCCGAATCGGATACGGCCCTCGTGTTTACCAGGACGAAGCATCGCGCTGATCGGTTAGGACACCTGCTGGGTCGTGCCGGCCATCGAGTGGCTGTCCTGCACGGAGATCGGAGCTTATCGCAGAGGCGCGCCGCACTGGAAGGGTTTAGGCGAGGATCCTTCCGTGTGCTGGTCGCAACGGATATTGCGGCCAGAGGGATTGATGTCGCAAACATCGGCCACGTGATCAATTTCGACCTGCCGAATTGTCCTGAAGATTACGTGCATCGCGTCGGTCGCACAGCCCGGATGAAGACCACCGGTCGCGCCACGAGTTTTGTGACGGGAGAAGACTCTCAGCAACTCCGAGAGATTGAGCGTCTTTTGGGCTGCGCAGTCCCGGTTGCTCCTGGAAGCAAAGTACCTTCGCCTACGATTCCTGTCCAAGGCGGAGATGTTCGTCGGAATGGGCATCCCTCGACGAGCCACGTGAAACGCTCTCATCCCCACTCTTTCCGCAACCCAAGAAAGCCTCGTCTCGAATCATCATCGTATGGTGTTGTGACGGCAATCCACACATAAAGTTCAAAAATAGTTCGCAGAATCCACCTTGTGAGATACAGTGTCACTCACAAGGTGGATTTGCATGCTGACGATTCATCAGCAAGTCCTGACTCGTGACGGAGTTCGACGATACCCCCGAGTGCGCATTCCCATGCCCTTCGGCTGTTCACTCTCTTCTCTGACAACCAGATGGTGGTTTTGGAAACCGATCAGTGATGTTGGTGTGGTTTATGACTTGTCGCTGCACGGCATATGCGTGAGCACCGAAGCGGCCATCAAGCCGGGCGACAGGGTTTCCCTCGCGCTTCGACTGAGCAAAGGCACTCCTCCGACAGAGGTAGCGGTGGCCACGGTGTGCTGGACGAACCATCCGTTCCATGGACTTGCGTTCAGCACGCTCTCTCAATCGTCGTTGAGACAGTTGACTGAATATCTGAATTTTTCAGATATAGCGAAAGAGTAAAACATGAAGGATGATCTGTATCCCAAGAACGTCAGTGGACAGAGTACCCCGCAATTGCGCAAACACCCTCGGGTGCGTGTGTCGGCTCCATTTCCTTGTTCGTTGGCCAGGGTTGGTTTGCTGAGGAAAGGAGCGGTTGAACAAAGCTTGGGGATCGTCTATGACCTGTCGACAAAAGGGGTGCGTGTGATGACGGAAGCGGTGATTACACCAGGAGACCGAATCGCGATGAGTTTGCGATTACCCACTCAGGCGGCATCAATGTTCATCGAAGCCGCCACGGTCCGGTGGGGAAAAGAACAGACCTACGGAGTAGAGTTTGAGGGGTTATCTCCCAACGAGAATAAGCATCTCCAGACTTTCATGAACCATCAGTCCAGATCGAGCCCGCCTCTTGCCGTCTGACCTTTCCGCCTTGCAGAGCGTGATTACCTGACAAGTCCAAACACCGGGAAGGTGTTCAACGGTCAATACTTCCACGTAGGGTGAGGGGTTGTCTGCGGAGGGTGACGACCTTCACGAGATGATCCTATTTAATGGCGACCGCTTTGACTTCTTTGTATGTGGTGTGTCCTTGTAAGACTTTTTGAATGCCGTCTTGTACGAGCGTCGTCATTCCCTCTTCGAGGGCGGTTTTTAACATTTCTTCAGTGCGAGCCTTTTGCTGCACCATTCGCTTTATGTGGTCCGTACCCAGGAGGAGTTCATGTAAGGCGACTCGACCCTTGAAGCCCGATCGATTGCATGTTTCGCATCCCTTCCCCCGGGACAGCCTGAAAGTATTGTCTTGTTTGATGCCGAGCAGATCCCAATACTCAGGTCCGTAACCCAATCGAAGCTCCTCATACTCCTCTTTGCTCCCGATGTATTGCTCCTTGCAGTCCTTACAAATCCGGCGAGCCAATCGCTGTGCGAGCACGCCCAGCATGGCATCGGCAAAACTGAACGGATCGCAACCCATGTCGAGCAGCCGGGTGACCGTTTCGACTGCGCTGTTGGTGTGCAATGTACTCAGTACCAGATGACCGGTGAGTGATGCTTCAATGCCGGTGTCGGCCGTCTCCTTATCCCGCATTTCTCCTACCATGATCACATCGGGGTCGGCTCTGAGAAATGCGCGCATCGCGTTGGCGAAAGTCAGACCGATCTTCGGTTGGACCTGTACCTGACGCAGACCATACTGCGTAATTTCAACCGGATCTTCGGCGGTCCATATTTTGATGTCCGGAGTGTTGATGTTGCCCAGAACTGAGTGCAGCGTCGTCGTTTTGCCGGAACCCGTCGGCCCGACACAGAGGATGATGCCATAGGGTTTTTCTGAAATCTCCTTGAGCACTTTGAGGTTTCGTTCCGAGAACCCCATCTTGTCGAGAGGCAGCGGCTCGCTTGCCGCGAGGATACGCATCACAACGTCTTCATTGTATCCGGCTGTGGGTAGCGTCGCGACGCGGAGCTCGATCTCCTTCGCCTCCGAGAGCTTGAACTTGATCTTTCCATCTTGGGGTTTACGGCGCTCGGCAATGTCCAGACTGGCCATGATCTTGAGTCGGGAAACGATCGCCCGTCGGTAACTCTGCGGGATTTTCATGTACTCGAAACAGTCACCGTCGACACGGAAACGGACCAAGGTTTCACGTTTTTCTCCGTACGGCTCGATGTGAATGTCCGACGCATTTTGGCGATAGGCATCGGCAATGATTTGGTTGGCCAGACGGACGATCGCGCTGTCGTTTTCATCCAATCCTCCGGCGGCGACAGCGGAGTCCTCCATCGCCTCGGCCTGTGCCTCGGTGACAAGTTCGCCGAGAATGTCGGAAACATTTTCGTCGAGCTTCCGTCCTCCGCTGTCGCTCTGCCCGGTAGCCGAACTCAGAAATTGGGAGATGTCGCGGCGGAGGCTGACGGCGAACCGAATGTTGAGGCCTGGGAACGTCCTCTTGATGTCTTGAACGCGATCCAGGTCACCCGGATCGTCGGTCAGAATCTCGACCGCCATGCGGTCTCGCTTGAGCGGCATCCAATGGTTCTTTTTCAGATAGTCGACATTGAGGTTCTTCAGAAGCTCCACATCGACGATGGTGCGTTCGCTGTATTCGATGTACGGACACTTATAGAATTGAGCGAGGGATCTGCCGATATCGAGTTTGGGGACCTTGTGTTTTTCGATCAGAATGCTTTCCAGATCGCTCATCCCTTTTCGGGAGTCGGCGAGGGCCTGATCGAGGTCATTTTGGGTGATCCGACTGGTGCTGACCAGGAGGTCGAACTTCGTGGGATTCTTCTTGGACGTCTTTCGAAGGTTGAAAAAAGCGATTCCCAGCGCTTTGGCGATCTCGTCGACGGCTTCTTCGTCCCTTCGGGTAAACCGGCTTCCGCTCTTTTTATTGAGCAGTTGGAGGACTCCCATCAGGTATTTATTGTCGGCGACGATCGGGTAGGTTAAGACTTGTTTCGTCTTGAAGCCGGTGCGTTTATCGTAGGACGTGTCGTGGAGCAGGGATGGATGGATCGCATGAAGTTCAGCGATGTTGTAAGCATCAGCGATATTGACGGGGCGAAGGTATTTGGCGCAGAAACCGGCGAGACTCTGTTCGGTAATAGGGATGCGGACTTCTTCAACGCCATCGATATGAGGAACTTTGGAGAAAATTTCTTTTTTTTCGGAGTCGAACGCAAAAAGCGTCAGATCTTCTGCGTCGAACAGGCCTAAAATGTCCTTATGCAGGTCGAGGAGAATGTGATCGAGATTGCTGGCCGCATGGATCTGGGTCGCAATGCGTTTGACGTGTTCCGTGTGTTCGACCTTTTGCTGCAGTTCGTGAACATTCTGAACTATCGGCTTGGTGTGCATCCGACTGTATTTTCTCAGAGGTCGAAACGTGAATGAATCAGGTTATATGCCGGATCGGTAGGCGCCGCCATGTTTAGGTCACCGATCTGCGAATCGAATTTCAGTCTAACGGAATGACCTGGGAAGGCAAGGGAAAGGCCGTTTTGTGTCGGCCATTTCAGACAAATGTGAGGCGGTTCTCAGTCGCAAGCCGACGCGTGGGTCAAGCAATGGACGGATCGGCTTCGGTGGAAAGTTTTTTGACGTGGGCGACGAGGTCGTCGGTTGCGATGCGCGACTTGTTTCCTGTCCGTCGAATCTTGATCTCCACGACTCCATCTGCGAGGCCTTTGTCGCCAATGACAACCTGGAAGGGAACACCGATGAGGTCGGCGTCGTTGAATTTGACCCCGGCGCGATCGGCACGGTCGTCCCACAGTACCTCGATTCCTGCCGCCATCAAATCGGTATAGAGACGTGCGGCAACAGCGGTAGTCTTTTCTGATTGGCTGACCGTCAGGAGGTGTACATGGAATGGCGCGATGGGAAACGGCCAGATGATGCCCTTCTCATCGTGATTTTGTTCGATCGCTGCAGCGGCCGTCCGCCCGACTCCAATACCGTAGCAACCCATGACGGCGAGACGCTCCTCGCCTTGATCGTCGAGGATGGTGGCGTTCATCTTGTGGCTGTACTTGGTGCCGAGCAAGAAGACCTGTCCGACTTCAATCCCTTTGGCGAGCGTGAGCACACCTAACCCTCGGGGAGAAGGGTCCCCGGCTTGCGCGTTGCGAAGATCGGCAAATAATTCGACCGTGAAATCACGGTCGAGATTGGCGTTCTGATAATGGGTGTCGGACTTGTTGGCACCGATGACGATGTTTTTCATTCCTTTAATGGCATGATCTGCCAAGATTCGTACGTGCCGCAGCCCGACTGGTCCGGCAAATCCTGGCGGAGCCCCCGTGACATGTTGGACGGTCTCGGGATCGGCCAGTACTACGTCGGTGACCTTGAGAAGCCGAGCTAATTTGACTTCGTTGACTTCATGATCTCCTCGAATCAAGACCGCGATGGTTTCTTCCCCAGACCGGTACAATAGGGCCTTTACCAATTGTCTCGGCAGAATCTGTAAAAAGGCCGTGACTTCATCAACCGTCCGTCGTTGTGGTGTTGAGATCGGAGTCAGGGGTAGAAGAGACGCTACGTCAACGTCGGCAGGAGGAAGTACTTCCGCCCGTTCAAGGTTGGCGGCATAGGAACCCTGGTCGCTGTATGCCACCGTTGCTTCGCCAGTCTCAGCCAAGACCATGAACTCATGCGACACGTCTCCACCGATGAGGCCCGTGTCGGCTTCAACCGCCCGAAAGATGAGCCCGCACCGCGTGAAGATTCGGGTGTAGGCATCGTACATCTTCTGATAGCTGACCTTGGCGCCGGCCTCATCAACGTCGAAGCTATACGCATCCTTCATGATGAATTCCCGCCCTCGCATGAGCCCAAATCGCGGTCGGATCTCGTCTCGAAACTTGGTTTGGATTTGGTAAAAATTGAGCGGGAGTTGGCGATAGGAACGGACTTCTCGCCGGAAGAGATCGGTAATGACTTCTTCATGTGTCGGGCCCAGACAAAAGTCACGCTCGTGACGATCCTTGAAGCGTAGCAGTTCCTTCCCGTAGTAATCCCAGCGATCTGTTTCTTTCCATAATTCTGCAGGGGAGGCGATCGGCATCAACAGTTCCTGCGCGCCAGCGCGGTTCATTTCCTCTCGGATGATCTGCTCGATCTTCCGGATCACACGGAGACCGAGGGGAAGATAGGTGTAGATGCCGGCTGCCACCTTTCGAATCAGTCCTGCACGCAGCATCAATCGATGGCTGACGGTTTCCGCTTCGCCCGGGTCGTCCCGTAAGGTAGGGATGAGTAACTGCGAGGCTTTCATGAATGGTTTAGCGGGAGAAGATGCGTTCCAGATCATTCCAGAAGGCAAAAATCATCACACCGACCAGTAATACCAATCCCACTTGCTGGGCAACCTCTCGATGACGTTCGCCGAGCGGTTTGCGCAGGATGCCCTCAATCAGGAAAAAGAGCAAGTGGCCACCATCGAGGATCGGGATCGGCAGTAAGTTCAGGACACCGAGGTTGATGCTCAGGATTGCGATCAGGAACACGACGTTGGAGGCGCCTTGAGAAGCAGCTTCACCGGAAATATTGGCGATCGTCAGCGGCCCCCCGATATTCTTGCTCGAAATATCGCCCACGATCATCTTGTAGAGCCCGATCACGGTCAATTCGGTCCATCCCCATGTAGCTTCCAGCCCTTGATATACAGCTTCTGCCGCGTTGTCGGAATGCATTAACGAACGGCCCGGTCCCGAGATGCCGATTTTTCCTACTTCGAGAGTCTCTCCGTTCACCGTCACTTTTTCACTGATCGGTGTGACTGTCAGTGCGGTGCGTTTTCCGTCGCGGAGGATATCGAGATTCAGCAGCTTCTGCGGGTGCTCTCTTACTTGGGTGGTCATCTGAGCCCAGGTATAGATGGCTTGCCCGTCTATCGCGACCACTCGATCGCCCGGCTTGAATCCGGCCAGGGAGGCGGGCGATCCATGCATAACCGAGGTGACGAGGGGAGGCGTTTCCTCAACGCCGATCGTATACAGCGGTTCGTCCCCACCGCCCCCCTCTCCAGTAACCGGCACAGGAGTCGCTGTCACTGTTTTCAGCTGATCAGCTCGTCGGACTTCCAGGGACACGGACTGACCCTTGCTCTTGGAGACGATATCCAACAACTCCGTTTTGGTCGAAATGTCTTTGCCGTTGATCTTGACGATGCGGTCGCCGATCTCCAGCCCTGCCATCGAAGCGGGAGAACCGGGAACTAGGGCTTCGATGTCGGCACTCAGATCACGAAATGTCGGGACAAACAACGGCGCGCCAGTGGACAACCAGCCGGCGAAGATCAGATAGGCCAGAATAAAATTGAACCCGGGGCCCGCCGCCACGATAAGAACCTTACCCCACAGGTCTTGGTGCGAAAACGATCGCCGGCGGTCCTCGGGTGTCGTTGCCTCCGCCTCGTCCTCGCCGAACAACTTGACGTAACCGCCGAGCGGCACGGCGGATACAAGATACTCAGTTTCGCCGACTTGGCGGCCGAATATCTTCGGGCCGAAACCGATGGAAAACTTGAGAACTTTCACTCCGACCCACCGAGCGGCGAGAAAATGACCGAGCTCATGAAAGGCGACCAGCACCCCAAGCACCACAAGGAACCACCAGGCTTTCTGGAGGAGCAGCCACAACGTATCAGGGGACCAAGCAAGTACGGATATCATCAGGAACTCCGTGTCATGATTGTACTCTTCTACTCTAACATTCGTGGCGTGAAATTCAAACGATCGTCATCGAGCGAACGCATGTACCAGCGATTCGGCCTTTTCTCGAGCCCATCGATCAGCTTCCAGTGCATCCTCCAGGCAGGTAATCTCCTCATGGGCATGAACTTCCATCGTACTGCGGATGACCTGAGGGATTTCACTGAAACGAAGGCCATGGTTGAGAAACGCGTCGACGGCGATTTCGTTCGCGGCATTCATTGCGGCAGGCATGGTGCCGCCGATTCGAAGCGACTCGTACCCGAGATTGAGACAGGGAAAGCGATCATGGTCGGGTTTGCAAAAGGTCAACTGTCCAATTTCCGTCAAATCCAGTGAGGGAAGGTCAAGGACCATTCTGGCGGGATGGCGCATCGCGTAGGAGATAGGAGTTCGCATATCCGGAAGTCCCAGTTGGGCGATCATGGACCGATCTTTATACTCGACCAGAGAGTGAATGATGCTTTCTCGATGAATCAGCACGTCGATATTGGACTCGGGAATATTGAAGAGCCAGCGAGCTTCCACAACTTCCAATCCTTTATTCATCAGGGTGGCCGAGTCGATGGTGATCTTGGATCCCATCTTCCAGTTGGGATGCTGTAGGGCTCGTTCCGGTGTCACGTCCAGGAGCTGCTCCCGGGACATGGTCCAGAGGGCTCCACCGGACGCCGTGAGGATCAATCGCCGGACATCTTCAATCCGATGTCCCTCCAATGACTGAAAGATGGCACTGTGTTCGCTGTCCACCGGAAAAATCCTGACACCATGTTTTCGGGCCTCGTCCTGCATCAGCTTACCGGCCATCACCATCGGCTCCTTATTGGCCAGGGCGATGTGTTTTCCGCTCCGGATAGCCGACAGGGTTGGAACGAGCCCGGCCGCTCCCACGATGGCAGAAATCACCAATTCGGCATCCAGCGCCGATGCCACCTGGCTGATGCCTTCTTCGCCGATCAAGATTTCCGCAGCAAGATCGGCGCACCGGTTTCTGAGCAAGGCCGCAGAGGATTCCGTGGAGACCGCCACGGCTTCGGGTTTAAATTGGCGGATCTGCGCTTCAAGCTTGTCGATATTATTGCCGGCCGTCAGTCCGACGACCCGGAATTCCTCAGGAAACCGTTGGACGATATCGAGCGTGTTGGTTCCGATCGATCCGGTCGATCCCAAGATGATTATCGACTTCATAGCTTCTCCTCCCAACTCTTCGGTCATAGAGGTGGCGAAAGGCCTCGAATGTAGGAGACATAGTAGTAGAACGTGGGGGCGGTGAACAAGAGACTATCGAGCCGGTCCAACATACCGCCATGGCCGGGCAGGATTCCGCCGGAATCTTTGACGCCCGTTCGACGTTTGATCATCGATTCGAACAGGTCGCCGAGCAGGCCCGTTCCTGTCAAAAGCACGCCCAGGATCAACGCATCCGACGGTGAGAGTTGTGAGGCAAACCACCACTGAGCCAATAATGCGGTACCAACGGCCAGTGCGAGCCCTCCGAGTACTCCCTCGATAGTTTTCTTGGGACTGACCGACGGCAGAAGAGGGTGTTTGCCCCACAGAGTTCCGGCGTAGTAGGCGCCGGTGTCGGACGTCCACGTGACCACCGCCAGAAACAGGGCAAGGAATTCGCCGGCCGGCAAGGAGCGGGTCGATACCACTGTGCTGAGGGGAAAGCCGACGTACAGCACACCGGAGAGGATGATCAGGGTACCCTTCCACCGGTGATCAGTCTGATCGGATGAAATGGAAACAGCGATCGACACCGCGAGCACCGAGACAGCCAAAAGAGGGAGCAAAGCGAGAGACAAGTGATTGCGCGCTACTACCAGGACAAATGCGGCAAGTCCGATTCCGACCGCGAGACGGTTGACACGAGGTTGAAAACAGATTTGATAGAACTCTAGTAACGCAATGGACCCTACGGTGATCAAGAGCAGCGTCAAGGCCCATGGAGCAAGGTATACGATGATGACATAGACCGTCGGGATAAGCACAGCTGCCGTATAGAGGCGTCGGAGATCGAACCCTCTGGTGCGTGCTGGTGGGGTGGTCACGGATATCGAACTGTGAGGGGGGCCTTCGGTAGCGGATGGATGTCCCACAAGGGTTATGAAGAGACAGTGCTCAGCACTCGGCCAAAGCGGCGCTCCCGTCGTTGGTACTCGATCAGCGCGAGCAGGAACTCTCGTCGCCGAAAATCCGGCCACAAGGTCGGCGTGAAGCACAACTCCGTGTAGGCCAGCTGCCACAGGAGAAAGTTGCTGATCCTGGTTTCTCCGCTCGTCCGGATCAGTAAGTCCGGGTCCTGGAGCGAGTGGGTATAGAGGTACTGCTGGATCGTGGTTTCATCGATAAGACCTGGTTGCACAGCTCCTGTCTGGACGTCCTCCAGCAGCGTTTTCACTGCATCGACGATTTCTGCTCGTCCTCCGTAGCTGAGGGCGACCGTCAGGATCAGCTTATCGAGGTGGCTCGTTTCTTTCTCGGTCATGCGAACCCAGTGTTGGGCCGACGGGGGGAGCAGCTCGTGGCGGCCGATGGCACGGAAGCAAACACCTTGTTCAATCAGGCTGGCCCGTTCCGTAGAAAGGTAATGTTCCAACAGCCCCATGAGCGCACTGATCTCTTGTGTCGGACGGTTCCAATTTTCTTGCGAAAACGCATAGATGGTCAGAGCATGGATGCCGAGTTCCAGGCAGAGGGTGATCATCTCTCTGACAGAATTGATGCCTTCCCGATGGCCTGCGATACGCGGGAGACCGCGGAGTTCGGCCCACCGACCATTACCGTCCATGATGACCGCGACATGTTTCGGAAGCAGTTCAGGCTCCAACTTCACAGTCAATTCGCTCTCTGACAGATGGTCTAAGGTTGAAGTTGGGTGCTGTGTCATACGAGCCTAGAGCGCTCTCCTCATGTCTAGCGTTAGTTATTAGGAGGCGAGAAGTGGGGAAAGTCTACTGACGGAGGTAAGGAATGTCAAACGATAACTCGGAAACGACCTTTGTAACCCGCTCATGACGAAACATCGCATTGCGACGGCGGAAATGAATGGGCTATACTCGCCCATCAGCCGACTGAGACGAGGAGGAAACCGTAGTATGTTCGAGCCGGTTCAGCTAGCCAAATTCGGTGTTACCGAACTCGAAGCCCAGCACGCGCTCGATCGACTCAATGTGAGGGATGTTGATTACGCGGATCTCTATTTCGAATCCCGCACATCCGAGTCGGTTTCCATGGAGGAAGGCATCGTTAAACGCGCTGCGAAGAGCGTGTCTCAAGGGGTCGGAGTCCGTGCAACCGCCGGCGAAAAAACAGGGTTTGCCTATTCAGATGAATTAACGAGGAAGGATCTGGAGATTGCGGCCGATACGGCAAGGTACATCGCCAATTCCCCCAAGGGAGATTCCCCCGTTCCGGTGCCCACCCAGCGCCGACCGACCAGAGACCTGTATCCGATCGAACGGGCCAAGGCCGAGGTGGCGACGGCCGATCGTGTGGCGCTGTTGAATGAAATCGATGCTGAAGCCAGGCGGTACGATCCCCGCATCAAGAACGTGATGGCTTCCTTTAACACTGAATACAAGGTGGTCGTTGTTGCGACCTCGGATGGGGCGCTAGTCGGCGACATTCAACCGCTGTCCCGCCTGCAGATCACTTGTATTGCCGAGGACCGTGACAATCGACAGGTCGGGAGCTTCGGTGGAGGAGGTCGGGTTGGGTTCGAGTACTACCGAGCGGATAATCGACATTTGAGCTATGCGCGAGAAGCCGCCAGAGAGGCGATCCTGAACTTGTCCGCAGTGGATGCTCCGGCCGGGGTGATGCCTGTTGTGTTGGCCGGTGGATGGCCCGGTATTCTGTTGCATGAGGCGATCGGACATGGATTGGAAGCCGACTTCAACCGGAAAAAAACATCGGCTTTCTCAAGTTTGGTTGGAAAACGCGTGGCATCGGACGTCTGTACGATCGTCGACGATGGGACCCTTCCGTTTCGTCGCGGCTCGTTGAATATGGACGATGAGGGAACGCCGACCACCTGCACCACACTCATCGAGAAGGGCATTCTCCGCCGCTATATCACCGATAAGCTCAACGCACGCCTCATGGGAATTCCCCTGACAGGTAACGGTCGGCGTGAGAATTATCAAAGCGTGGTGCTTCCTCGGATGACGAACACCTTCATGCTGGCCGGAGAGTCGGATCCTCAGGACATTATCCGATCGGTGAAAAAGGGGTTGTATGCCGTCTCGTTCGGTGGCGGGCAGGTTGATATCACCAATGGGAAGTTCGTGTTCTCCGCCAGCGAGGCCTACCTCATCGAGGACGGACGGATCACGACACCGGTGAAGGGAGCTACATTGATCGGAAATGGGCCTGAGATCCTCACCAAGGTGTCCATGGTCGGACATGATCTGAAACTCGACAATGGCATCGGCACTTGTGGCAAGGACGGCCAATCGGTGCCGGTCGGGGTGGGGTTGCCGACTCTGAAAATCGAGGAAATTACGGTCGGCGGCACACAGAGGTAGGAGGACGTTACTCGTAAGGTCATGCTCCAAGAGTTCTCAAGCCAAAAAGATACAGCCAATGGGTATGCCCAACTCGCGGCCGATGTCCTGGCTCGTGCGAAAGCCTGCGGCGCGACGGAGGCCGATATCGTGGTGGCCGACGGGGAGACCCTTTCAGTCCAAGTACGGGTCGGCGCGGTCGATCGATTGACCAAGGCGAGGGAGAAGCGGTTAGGACTGCGCGTCTTCATCGGAAAGCGATCGGCGACCACATCCACGTCCGACTTCACGCAAGACTCCCTCAAACGGCTTGTTGCAGATACCTGCACCTTGGCCAGGGCGGTGGTTGAGGATGACGTCTCAGGGTTGCCGGATGCGACTCAGATGGCGACCGAGCAGCCGAGCCTCGATCTTTATGATGAGACGGTGGTCAATACCGAAACGCAGATCGATTGGGCCAAGCGCGGAGAGGCGGCGGCCTTTGCTGCCGATCCACGGGTGACGAACTCTGAAGGTGCGGAGTTCGATTCGTCGTCCGGACGAGTGGTGCTGGCGAACAGCCACGGATTCGTCGGGTCCTACAAGAGTTCAAATTTTTCGCTGTCCGTCTCTCCAATTGCGACCGAGTCCGGAACCGGGGCCATGCAGCGAGATGCCTGGTACGAGGTCCAACGCAAGTTTGCGCGGTTGGCTTCCGCGGAGTCGATCGGGCAGGAGGCGGCCAGACGAGCGATTCGTCGACTGGGTGCGCGCAAGGTGGCGACGAAGCGAGTGCCGGTCGTGTTCGATCAAGAAACGGCCGGGAGCCTGCTGGCAAACTTATGTAGTGCTGTATCAGGCTACGGTCTCTACAAACGGGCCTCGTTTCTTCTCGACAAAATGGGCCAGGTGATTGCATCCGATCTGATGACCCTGTACGACGATGGCCGTATGGTCGGAGGTCTCGGATCTCGCCCGTTTGATGGGGAAGGGTTGGCCACGAGAAAAAATACGATCGTGGAGCGTGGAGTGCTGAAGAGCTATTTGCTCGACACCTATTCCGGAAAGAAGCTTGGATTGCCGTCGACCGGCAACGCGTCACGGAGTGTGGGCGAGAGTCCTTCGGTCGGCCCGACGAACTTCTATCTCGTTCCCGGAGTGAAGAGCCCTCAAGAGATTATCGGTTCGGTCAAGGAAGGGCTCTATGTCACCGAACTGATCGGGTTCGGAATCAATATGGTCACCGGCGATTATTCGCGCGGCGCCTGCGGGTACTGGATAGAAAATGGGGAGTTGGCCTACCCGGTTGAAGAAATCACCATCGCGGGGAACCTCAAACAGATGCTCAAGGATATCGAGGTGATCGGGAATGACCTCGTGTTCCGAGGACGCATTGCCAGTCCGACACTCAAGATTTCTGAGATGATGGTGGCGGGTAACTGAGTAAGTACTGAGATTTGAGTGCTGAGTCCTGTGTTGAAGAGCAGGAAACGAGGCCATTTCTCGGCGAGTGGTGCTCGCTCAGCACTCGCGAAAGCCAGGAGGTGACTCATGGCCGAATCCATCCGAGAGGCAACCGTTCAATATCCGAGTGGAAAAGGGGTGACGATGCGGGCGTTCGTGGCTGCTCCACAGACCAACGAGAAGCGGCCTGCCATCATTATAGTCCAGGAGTGGTGGGGGCTCACCGACCATATAAAGGATGTCGCGAAGCGGTATGCGACAGAAGGCTACGTTGCGATCGCTCCGGACCTCTATTCGCGCCTTGGGCATCCACTCACCACGGACGCCGGAGAAGCCGGCAAGCTCATGAATACGTTGAAACAGGAAGATGGGCTGACCGATTTGAATGCCACCGTGGCCTATCTGAAATCAGTTCCAGAGATCGATGCGAGGAGGATCGGCGTCACGGGCTTTTGTATGGGCGGTTCCTATGCGCTCATGCTGCCCTGCGTCAATCCGGAGGTCAAAGCCGCAGTGCCGTTTTACGGCCAAGTACCCAATCCCGATACCCCGATCCAGAAGCTAGCCTGTCCGTTGTTGTATCTGTATGGTGAAGACGATGGCTGGATTACGAAGGCTGACGTGCAACGACTAGCCGCGGCGTTGAAGAAGTATGGGAAAGCCGGCGAGATCAAGACCTACCCTGGTGCTGCCCATGCATTTTTCCGAGATACCGACCCATCGGTGTATCGGCCGGACGCAGCGAAAGACGCATGGTCTAGAACCAAGGCCTTCTTTAAGCAACACCTCGGCTAGCTGGTTAGAAGGAGAATGCAGGGCACGATGCGAGCAGGAGGCCGGAGGATTTGTTCGACATCCTGTGGGAGAGGGGATGAGATATGAGACCGACATGGGGCAGCATCATGTTTGCGATCGCGCTCCTCCCCGGCATCGGCGCTGCAGCCGATTTTCAGCTCACCAGCCCGACCATCAAGAACAAAGGCACCATCGGCAAAGAACATATCTTCAACGGCTTTGGATGCAACGGTGACAATGTGTCCCCTGAATTGCGTTGGACCAATGCCCCCAAGGGCACCAAGAGCTTTGCGGTGACGGTATATGACCCCGATGCTCCGACCGGCAGCGGCTGGTGGCACTGGATCGTCTTCAATATTCCTCCGGATACCACCACACTCCCAGCAGATACAGGGAAGCTGGACAATGCCAATACTCCTCAAGGCAGTATGCAGAGCATGACGGACTTCGGTCAGCCCGGTTATGGTGGACCCTGTCCTCCGACGGGCGACAAACCGCATCGCTACATCTTTACGGTGTTTGCATTGAAGGTGGATCAATTGCCTCTCAAGCCTGAGGCATCCGGCGCGATGGTCGGGTACTACCTCAACCAGAATGCCCTCGCAAAGGCTTCGTTCACAGGCCTGTACGGCCGCAAATAACAACGAGTCAGAAAGACATCATGCCGCTTGATGCAGAGTTAGGAAGGAAAATGCTTCAGCTGATCACGTCACGTTACGATGATCGGCATTGGCGAAAACCAATCGAGAAGACCCTCAGCCTCCCCCAGTCCGGTGTTGCCGATCCGATCCAACAGCAGATCTTCATGTACCTCAAACACGGCTTGAAGGCGTACAAGTCCCGTCGAGCTGATCCGGACTCCTGGATCATCGGCGGCTACGCCACGAAGGAAGTCATCAATCGAGCGAAATTCCAGCCGCATCTCGTCGGGTCGTCTATCATGAAAGACGACGTGGCCTTTCTGGGGACCGATCCAGGAGACGAGGTGACCCAGGCCTGGTGGGAAGAGATGTTGGTCCAGTGGTTTGACGTGCCGGAGGAAGAGAAACCTGCCGACCAAGAGGATGGTGAGCTCGCCAGTTCAGATTCCTCGTCGACCGTCAAATCGAAAGCGTAGTTGGGGCTGAAGGTATTGCATGGCGACCACTAAAACTCGCAAGGGCGTGACCGTTCGTACGGCCGAAGAACTTGGGCGGGCTTTGGGGCTGTCCATCACCGACACCGCCGAAATGAAGTTTCGCTCGGAATTGACCGTCGCACTGACCAAAATCATTCAGGCAGGACGACTGACTCATGCTGAAATCGCCAAGCGCGCTGGAACATCAAGGACTCGAGTCACCGCCATTGCGAACGGCAATACGTGGGGTGTCTCGACCGATGTGCTGATTCGAGTCCTGGCCGCAACAGGCTATCGCACCGAACTTCGTCTGAAGAAGACTGCGGCGTAAGTGAAGATGTGAGAAGTGCACACCTGACCACAAATTCTGGGGAATATCATCTGTTACCGTAGTCTTATTCTGCCATAAGAGTTCCTCCCGGAGTTGTGAGATACTGCCGGACAGTCCGTTTTAATTCTGATAGCTGTTCCAAAGTGATGCGGTCCACCTTTGAACCAATTCGTCGATGATATTCGTCTTCCCTCTGGGTTCTTCGACTCGCGACAAAAAACTTAATGCTGTTTTCCGCAGAGGCTGTATTAACCTCTTCGCTATCGGGTCTTGTGGCGCTGGTGGAGATTTCACCGATTAGGAGGGATCGATCAGACAGTGGGAACCAGATCACCTGCGGAATGCCATGAAATATTTGTCCCCATTTTCCCGACTCATTACCCAGTACAAGTGGTCCAATATCGCCGAGAATTAGGGAATGGGCGTCGTATATCTCGATGGTCCAAACGATCTCCTTTAGGTCGCGGATTCGCTTTTCGAGGTTTTTCTCATTTTCGAGAACTTCTCGTTGAGCTGATTGTACAGATACGACGATATCTATTGTGTCAAGGGTGGGGAGGATCATTTGGCGAAGCTTCTCATGCATGTCAGAGTGAAGAAGCATTTTGCGCATAGTTTCTTCAATCAATGGACGAGCGTCAGCAGGAACTGTCGCCAATAAGTTCCTAACGTCTGGTTCGAGCATGACATCTTCAACGAGTTTAGCTAATAGTTGAGGGGTGTGTTCCGGGTTCAGAAATTCCTGGAAGCCCTCCCTCAGAACGGTAGATCCAATGTCGTGAACACCAGCTCTAAAAGCTTGAGTTCTGACGAGAGAATGCGCAACGAACCTATCGATGAGCGGCTTGGTGGATGACTCGCAATGACCTTCTCGAAGGTGTCGAGCTAGGGCTGCGAACTGAGTTTCTACCGCTGAAAGAGTACGCTCGATGTCCCCGTTTCCGTAGAAATCTCCTTCGGCACCAACTCTCTTTGTGTTTGATGAAAATGGAAGACATCCCTTTCTGTAGACATGAACATAGGATTCGTCTCCTCTTTGACGGAACGAAAATCCTTTGAGTAAGAATTGCGGTAGATAATGAGAGTTTATAGGCATGACCGAGCTTCTCGACATGGGAAACTAGGGAACGATAAACTAAGGACATCTTACTTTTTTGGCTCAACGCGGAGGAGTTATATTGAAGTCCGTTGAATTTTGAATGAGTGGCTCCCTCCGTGGAATACTCCACGGGAACCATAACCAAAGGAGCCACCGATGAGACGAGACACGAGGCAACGGAAGCACGCCATGGCGGGACTGCGGGCGATGGCAGGCGAGGAACGGATGTTAGGGACCATGGTCCGCGTCATCAACTCGGGCAAGCAGGCGCTGGATGCGGTGATGCTGGAGATGGGGCGTATGGTGGCCGAGAGTGTCATGCTGATTGAGCGCGAAGAGGTGACGGGACCTGACTACTATCCGACGGACCCTGCTCTCCAGAAGTGGGCGCATGAGGACGGATCGATCTTCATGGGTGACCAGAAGGTCAAGGTGACGCGCCCCCGGCTGCGGCACGTGGAGCAGGGGGAGGTGACCCTCCAGTCTTATGCCAGGATGCGTGCCCCTGGGGCGTTCTCTGAGGAACTGCTGGAGAAGATTCTCAGGGGAGTGTCGGCCCAGCAATACGCCGACACCGTGCTCCATGCGGCTGGGGCGTTCGGGGTGTCCCCCTCCACGGTCTCACGCAAGCTCGTGGAGCTGACGGCCACGAAGCTGAAGGAATTCCAACAACGATCGCTGGCCGACTGCGCACCGTTCGCGGTGTTCCTCGACACGATCCACCGGGGCGGCGAGGCGTTCCTCGTGGCGCTCGGCGTGGACCGGAGCGGGGAGAAGATTGCCTTGGGGTTCTGGCAAGGCTCCTCGGAGAATCACGAGATCTGCGAGGCGCTGTTCGGGGACCTGGAGCGTCGAGGGCTGGCGCTCTCCAAGCGGATCCTGTTCGTCACTGACGGCGGCAGCGGGCTACTCAAAGCACTCCGGGCACGGTTCGGCAAGAAGCTGGTGCACCAACGCTGCGCCATTCACAAGAGCCGGAACCTGCAGCGGCACTTACCCAAACAGGATCGCAAGGCCGCCCATCAGCAGCTCAAGACGGCGTTGGAGCAGACGAGCTACGCCGATGCCAGGCAGATGTTGCGAGAACTGGAAGCGTGGCTGCGGAGCAAAAACGAATCGGCCGCGGATTCGCTCCTGGAAGCCTTCGAAGAATTATTGACGCTGCATCGACTGAAGGTGCCGGCACTACTGCGCAAGACACTGATGTCCACCAACCCGATCGAGAGCATGTTCTCACTGGTCCGGCACAGCGAGCGCAACATCAAGCGTACGCGTGGCAGCCTGATGCTCCAGCGGTGGCTGGGGACCGTGCTGCTCTCCTGCGAGAGCCGGTTTAAGAGGGTGAAGGGCTATGCCGAGATTGCGCAAGTCATTACAACCATTGAGGCGGTGCACGCGGAGCCGCAACTGGTTCAGACGAAGAAGGCCGCGTGAGACAACCATGGAGGCCGCTCAGGATATTTCAACGGACTTATTGACAACTTCAACGCGGAATCGTGTGGGTGTTTTTCGCATGATCCGGGAGTGCGGGTAAGAAGTGAGTGACGATCTTCATGGCCAGATACTCCTCGTCGCGAAAGCCGTACGCCTTGCGCTGGATGACACGGATGGTGTTGTTCAACCCCTCGACACAGCCGAGCGAAACTTTGTTCTCGGGCTTGCAATAGGAGGCGATACCGCCCCAATGCCGTTCGAGCATGGCGGCGAACTTCTCGAAGGGCTCAAGTGTCAAGGGTCATCCAAATTTCCCCAGTTATGGTCATCGAAAATTCCCCACCCCGTTAGGTTGTCGTTGACGCTTCTTCGACCCGCACAAGTCCGGCTTTGAGTTTCTCCTTCAGCCGGTAGGAATGGCCCCGGATGTTGATGGTGATCGCGTGGTGGAGCACCCGATCCAGGATCGCAGTCGCCAGCACCCGGTCGCCAAACACCTCGCCCCAAGCCCCGAAACTCTGGTTACTGGTCAAAATCATCGGCCCCTTCTCATAGCGGCGTGAGATGAGCTGAAAGAACAAGTTGGCCCCGGTGCGGTCAATGGGCAGATAGCCGATCTCATCAATGATCAGCAACCGGGGAATGGTATAGAGCTTCAGCTTGTCCTCCAGCCGATTCTCCGTGAGCGCCCGAGTCAGCGTAGCGATCATGGCGGCGGCTGTCGTGAACAACACCCGATAGCCCTGGGCAATGGCTTGCAGCCCTAGCCCGATGGCCAGGTGGCTTTTGCCCACACCGGGCGGCCCCAAGATCACGACATTCTCGCCGTGCTCGATGAAGTGGCAGGTCGCCACCTGCTGAATCTGCTTCTTATCCAACGAAGGCTGGTAGCTGAAGTCGAAGACCTCCAGACTCTTGACGAATGGAAATCGCGCCAAACTCGTCCGCATCGCAATGTTCTTCGCGGTCTTGGACGCGACTTCTTCGCCGAGCACCTGGTCGAGGAAGTCGGCATAGGGCAGCTCCTTGACGGCCGCTTCTTGTAAGAGGGCCTCCAGCCGCTCCCGACTCTTCAAGAGCCGTAGGCGCGTGAGTTGGTCACGGAGCCGTTCCAGTTGCGCCGCGTTCATGGCCGCCCCTCCTGCGACGCCGTGCGCTCACACACCGCCTCGTACCAGGCCAGATCCCGCACTTCGACCTCCGGCAAGGCATCGGGGCGAGGGGACCGATCGCTCACCGTGGACCGACGGTGGCGGGCGAGACGCGCACTGGCTCCAGGGCCGTGCTCGGGCTGGATTCGGAATTGGTGCTGGCCCGGGAGCACCGGGTGCGTCGCGATCTCTTGGTCACGGTGAAAGATGTGGACCGTGTCCCCCCGTCGTTGCACTTCAACCCGCTGACCAATGAGCCGGAAGGGCACGGAGTAGCGGTTCGTCGCCAGGCTGACCAAATAGTCCTCGGCCACGATCCGTGAGACGCGCGCCTCCTGCTGGAAGGCGCGCTGGTCCGCCAGCGGGACCAGGTGGTTGCGTTCTCGCGCAAACCGGACGAGTGGCTCCTCATGCGTCGTGCCATGGATGCGGCGGTCGGCAATTGTCGCGGTCCATTCGTCAAGTTGGGTTTGAAAGTCCACCAGATCGACAAACGTTCGTCCCGGCAGAAAGTTCCGTTTCAGATATTTCACGCCGGATTCGACCTTACCCTTGGTCTGGGCCCGATAGGGCCGACACACGCGCGGCTCAAAGCCCCAATAGTCGGCGAAGGCTTTGAAGGTGGGATTCCAGAGCCGCCGCCCCGTCTCATCCGCATAACAGACGGTTCGCGGTCGGTCATACAGATGCTCTCGCGTGTGGCCACCGAAATGCGCAAAAGCCCGTTCATGGGCCTCGAGAAACTGCGCCAGCCGCTCATCGGCACAGGCGTAATAGAACCCACGTCGGCTGAACCCCAACGTCAACACGAACACGTGCACCACCGTCGGGCCGGCGCGGAAGGGCACGGTGGCTTGGCCCCAATCAATCTGACTCTGCTGGCCCGGCGGTGTCTCAAAGCGGAGGAGGGCCCGCTCCGCCTGCAGCTGACCCTCACGCAGCGGCGCCACCCCTCGCTTCACCGTCTCATAACTGCCGATGTACTCGTGGCTCGCTCGCAGTTCCTGATAGAGAATCCGCGCCGAATAATTAACCTGCGACGCACGGGTCCGCACAAAGTCGGCATGGGCGGTCAGCAGCGTCTCCGTCATCGCCGCTCGGCGATAGGGTTGCCACGTCGTCTGCTGCAGACTGCGCCGCACGGTCTTCCGATCCAGGTCCAACCGCCGCGCAATCCCTGAAATGGATCCCCGCTCTTCATGACGCAACCGTCGAATCTCCGCCCACCGCTCTTGATCCACCATACATACCTCCCGAGTGTGGTCTACCTGGGACGGTATGATCGTTGTCTCCTTGCTATCGTCAAGTTCCATCGCATCCCTCCTTCGGTGAGAGGGTGGGGAGAATTCATTGACCACATCTGGGGATTATTGCATGACCGCTGACACTCAAGCCGCTGCCAGCGCAGACCGCTCTTCCAGTTCTCGAAGAAGCGCCGCGCCCACCCCTCTCGTTCGTAGCCCCAGAGTTGGCCGAAGGACTCCTTGAGCAGGTAGGCGGTGTTGAGCCGCCTGTTGGCGGCAAGCAGGGTCTTGAGCGCCTTCC
Organism: Nitrospira sp.; assembly: GCA_029194725.1. GTDB lineage: Bacteria > Nitrospirota > Nitrospiria > Nitrospirales > Nitrospiraceae > Nitrospira_D. The sequence continues at coordinate 151,198 of JARFXQ010000005.1, forward strand.
TGCCATCGAGGTCCAGGTTCTCACGGTGCGACAGCAGGGTGTAGCGGTTCCCCTTGATGAAGCGGCGCGTGTCACCCTGCACCCGTGCATATTCGCTCCGGCGCACCGCATCCAGGGCATCGTTCAGATGACGCAGGATGTGGAACTTGTCAAACACGATCTCGGCGTTCGGCGCATGCAGGCGCGTCGCCTCACGAAACGGCTTCCACATGTCCATCACCGCCACCTGAATCCTCTGGCAGCGCCGCACCCCATAGGCTGCGAAGAACCGTTCCAGATCGGTCTGCTTGCGCCCCCAGCCGCCAAACCAGATCGGCCGTTGGCGAATGAGGTCGCTGACCACCACCCGGTACTCGTGCCCCTTGCGGATGGCGATCTCGTCCACCCCGATCGCCGCCGTGGCTGGCATCGGGTGCCGACGCAACTGCTCGGCCATGGAGCGCTTGTCCAAGTCCTTGACCGTGGTGTGATGCAGGCGCTCGGACCGGGCCACGTCCTTGACGGTCATCTTGCGGCACAATGCCCCGACATGCCGCGCATAGCGGGCCGTGTAACGCGGATTATGGGCCAGCCAGTCCAGGGACTCCATGCGCACGCCGCAGTCCGGGCAACTTACGCGGACTCGCTCAAACTCAAGCTCAATGCGAAAGCCGCCGGCCGGAAGGTCTCGCGCCCGCGACATGCGCCGATCATAGACCGGACAGCGTGGTCGGCCACAGCACGAACAGGTGCCGGTCTTTTTTTACAGAGCATTCGCACCACGCGCTCATCCGGATCACCGAAGACACCCGTGAGTCGTGCAGTGGCCTGAAATCCTGGGAATGAATACAGCTCACACCATGTTTGCGCACGCTTCATCGGCGTCCCTTTTCAACAAGGAGTACAAACACATGCACCACGCTATCCTACAGCGACAAACCGGCGCAATACTACGTACAATCGTTCACACGATTCCGCGTTGAGCCACTTTTTTAAACTTGGCGAAACCAGAGCCGTCTCTCCTTCGTCAGCTGATGCTCTTCTCCAGCCCAGGTGAGTTCGAAAGGCGGCGCACCGAAAACTGATGCACGACGAATTAGGTGCCGAACAAATCCATCTGTACTGGCTGGAGGGATCCAATATTCAAGACCGGTGCGGCTGGGGTCGAGGCTTGGGCTGGATGAGGGGCGCGGTTGTGGTATAGCTCTCTATTTTGAGCAGCTCGCTTGCCAGAACCCATACAAGCCACTATAATGGCCATTAATAAAGCTAGCATGAGGTAGCTATGCCACAGGTCGATGAGTTTGTTTCCATCAGCGAGGCCAAGAATAAATTGTTGGATCTGATCAGACGGATGAAGCATAAACAAGAGATCGTCGCTATTACGCGCGACGGCGTTCCTTCGGCTGTGCTCTTGAGTATGGATCAGTTTGAGGGACTCATGGAGACGATCGAGATTTTGAGCGATCAGAAGTCGATGCGTGCGCTGCGTCGATCCTTGAAGCAGGCGGAGAAAGGGAAGTGGATAAGTCATGACGCAGTGTTTGGCCGCGAGAATCCGTGAAAGCCTATCGGGCTCGGTATACGCCGGAAGCGGCCGAGCGAATCCGTAAGTTTCACCCGCAAGTCAAGCAGGAGATCAAAGAAGGTATCAGGGAGCTACTGATCTCTCCACTTGCCGGTCATGCTCTCCAGTTTGAACTCGCCGGACTACGATCCTATCGCGTCCGGACCTATCGAATTATCTACCGCATTAACGATGACGAATCTTGTTTAGATATCGTCTTTGTCGGTCCACGTCGCAATGTGTATGAAGAGCTGAGGACATTGCTGCTCGCGAAGGGGGAGAACTGAGTGGCGATCATCGGTTTGAGACCTGTATCGGCAGGTAAAGCGCTTGAAGAAGCAAGGCTACCTGAACAAATCCATCTGGGCTGGTAGAGAGGATTCAATATTCCAAACTGGTGTGGATGGGGTAGGGTTCGAAAATTCCTACCGAGAGAACATTTCCTGTAAGATCGCGAGGACTGCTGAAAGTGTGCTTGGAGCGATTTGTCCGACTCTCCTGATGAGGCGCTCGCTGTCGACGGCGCGTAGTTGGTCGATAGTGACAAACCCACTCTGATCATGAAAGCGGCAGCGAACGCGCCAAGGGTATGCTTGACCTCCCGTGGTCATAGGCGCCACGATAACCGTTCGCAAGTGCTGATTGAGCTCATCAGGAGAAATAACGAGACAGGGTCGGGTTTTTCTGATCTCACTACCTCGGGTGGGATCGAGTTCAATCAAGTATACATCGCCGCGGGTAGGACCTGTTTGCGCTACCGCCATTTCCACTCTTCTGCATCGAATCGGGTTGGTGTCGGCTGGTCGATGAGGTGATCTTCGCCCTGCTCCCGCATGCGTCGGGCAGCGTCGGCCCAACCGGCTCGTGGCTGAGCTGGCTTTGAGATGAGTATTCGGCCTGGCTCAGCCTGGAGCTCTACTTCATCCTCGAGCTGGGCTTCTTGAAGTAATGTTTTCGGAAGACGGATGCCCCTGGAATTGCCGATTCTGACGATATGCGCTTTCATATAAATCTCCTCGTGGACCTACATTGTAAGCACATTTTCTAGTAGAATCAAACGCAGCGTTTTATCAGATCAGGAGTAGATAAAACGATCAGCGAAGGGCGAGATGGGAACGACGATCCTTATCAGAACAAATCCCTCTGTGTCGACTGAGGAGAATCAATATTCATCACGGGTGCGGTTGGGGCAGGAGCTGAGCTGGTCGGCTCTGCCGGTTTGGAATGGCGGTCTGAGAATTCCTTCAACTTCTCGAAATCCTCTTTCAGCGTTTCAAGCAAGATGTGATTGCGAGAGTCATCTACCTGGCCGCTTCAGTCATATGGCTCAACTGATGACAAACCCTAGCAAGCACCAGGTAGTGCATTTGATATCGAGCCATCATCCCTTCCCACAAGCCGCCTCCCACAAGCCTTGATTGAGTGTTCCTGGTGCAATGGCAACCCAGTGGCCTTCGCTCGTGTAGCCACCGCCACCGATCACTTCGCCTGTTCCCATGTGGCCGTAGAAGTCCGTGGCCGCCAGCGTCCGAACCAGCTTTTCAGTACAATCGAATTGCTTGGTGATTTTCGTGGAGTAAAAGCGGATGGGTGCCCGCCCTCCCTGCATCGCTTTCCAGTCGATCAGGGCCGAGAGCGCAACCAGATTACCCTCTCGGCGGATAGTGTCGGGGTTGATGTAGGCTGTTTGCAATGGATGCGTCTGATACTGGGCTTCAATGGCTACCCATTCTGCTCGTACCGGTCCATCTGCCAGGATCAGCACTGTGAACAAAATCCAGCGACCAACCCAATGCGCAAGCATGGCTGATTCCTCAGGGAGGAGCATATTGTACCAGCCACAGGCTTGCGCGTGAAATGGGCACACAGGCCAATTCTGGACTGTCGATCAGCCCGAATCAGCCTATGGCTCTATCAGCATTTATTGATCCTCGGTCTCGGCTGTACCTTTGAACGGATCTGGTCCAGTCGATCGGTGATAAAGCTGAATCGTTTCTTCGGCGGATAGGGGAACCGATAGGCGACCGGCTCCTCCTGCGGCGGCAAGTGGTTCATGTCGCGATAGACATTGACCGGGGCAGAATCTGCCGCCAGGTGAAACATGGAGCGGTAGCCCAGTCCACAACCGGTGATGTTGAGCAGCTCGCCGAACCCGTTTTGAGAGGCCCGCTGGATCGCCCGTTGTCCGATCGACTTATACGAATAAAATTGCCCCTTGGCCCACTTGTGTCCCCAGTATAATTGCTCAACGGTCATCTTGGCCGGCTTGTACACGACATGCTCGCCGGTGTACGCGGTCCAATTCTCCGTAAGGATCCGTCCGGCTGCCTTGAGTTCCGCAAACTGCTTGGTGCCGGGATAGGGGGTCATAATCCGCCAGAGCGCTCCCGCCAATCCCATCTTGGTCGCCCATTCGGCAGTGCGTTCGAAGTCAAAGACATCTTCATGGTCCAAGCCGCAGATAAACCCTGCATGGATATCGATTCCTTGGTCGTGAATGCGCTTGATCATCTCCTCATACAGCTTCGCCTGATTTTGTTTGTCGACGGACTTGAGCGAATCTTGATTGATTGATTCGATGCCCATGAACATTGCCGAGCAACCTGACTCTTTCAATGTCTTGAGCAACTCGGGATGGTGGGCGACGTAGGTGGCGCTCATCTGGCTCATCCATTTCTTGCCGAGCGGCCTCATGGCCTCGCAGAGCTCCCGCGTATAGGCTGGGTCAGACAACAGGTCATCGTCCCAAAACATCACCATCGGTCCATTCATTTTCTCGACGAGCTTCACCACATCAGCCGGTGGTTTTTTCCGGAATCCATACTGGCCGCCTCCCAAGGCCAAATGAATCGAACAGAATGTGCAGCGATAATTACATCCTCTGGTGGCCGTGAGTGCGTCTCGGAACATGTAGCCCGGGGGCAAGAGGTCCCAGCGCGGTGGTTTCTCATCCCACTTCTCGACCATATGGGGCATACGGTACTGCGGTTGCATCTTGCCCTTCTTGAAATCCTCGATCAGCCGCGGGACGGTCAGCTCTCCTTCCCCGATGACGATGGAGTCAGCGTATTGGACTGCTTCGTCAGGCATGGCCGATGGGTGAAGACCGCCGAGTACGACCTTGGCGCCGCGCTCGCGGAAGAGGCGGGCCACTTCGTAAGCCCGCACAGCCACGACCGTGGTCACGGTGATGAACACCAAATCATAGTCACGTGTGAAGTCCAGGGGGCCAACGATTTCGTCTTGGATTTCGATGTCCCATTCGTCCTCGGGAATAAGAGCGGCGAGCGTTGGGAGGTTCAAATTGGGCGTACGAAATAGTTTCCAGACCGAATCCCATTTCTGATCTTCAGGATGTGGAATAATGAGACCGATCTTGTAATGCCCCATAGTGACCCTCCTAAAGTGGTTAGATGATTGCTTAAGTCTGAATGATGCACCTACTAATCCATACGTACACTAGCTTATAGCGTTCGTGTTATACGTCCACGACCCGGTAATTCTCTCGTGACTCGACTTGTGCCATGTGTGGAAGGATGATCAAGGATACCGGCGAGTAGGAGTCTCATCGTGTCTCTGCCTCCTTTGGGTAAATTAGCCTTTTTGCTCGGCCACAATCAAGAGTTTCGACGGCGACAAGCAGCCGACTACGTAAGAATGCGATCGGCGACTCGCGAAAAGGAGGATGGCGCTACGGAAAATCTTCGAGATGAACCGATTTACCGCACCTCTGAATTCCGGTCATGCTCCGTTAGCCCCTTGGGCGCTCGAAGGGAGCCTCATGAACCAAATGTTAGAATGCAATCCTACTCGACTTCATGCAGTTTGATGAGGTTGGTCCCGCCCGGTTGTCCCACGCGCGTCCCCGACAAGATCACGATTTTTCCTCCAGTCTTGGCCATACCCTCTTGCTTCAAGCGCCGTTCCGCTTCATCCACGCGAGCATCGGTCTGCTCGATCTGGGGCATGGTGTACGGACGCACGCCCCAGTAGAGAGCCATCTGCTGCCTGACCCTCTCGAAGGGGGTAAAGGCGATGATCGGCGCCGTCGGTCGCTGCTTGGAGATCAGCCGAGCAGTCGCACCATGCTCACTGAAGGCCACGATAGCGCCGGCGTCGATGGCTCTGGCGGCGGATGAGGCGGCGTTGCAGATTGCCTCAGAAAAGGACGCATCGGGGAGGTCGGTGTAGCGTTTGGGCACGATGCCTGGCTCGGTGCCCTCCTCCGCCGCGCGAATGATGCGGTCCATGACTTGAATTGTGTCGATGGGATGGAGGCCGACGGCGGTTTCAGCCGAGAGCATCAACGCATCGCTACCGTCGAACACGGCGTTCGCAACGTCCGACGCTTCCGCTCTGGTCGGACGCGATGCCTTGGTCATCGACTCCAGCATCTGAGTGGCCGTGATGACCAGGCGACGCCGGCGATTGGCTTCCACGATGATGCGTTTCTGGAGAATCGGCACCGCTTCAGGGCCCATTTCCACGCCGAGATCGCCGCGCGCGATCATCACGCCGTCCGCCTGTTCCAGAATGTCGTCTAAGGAAGCGATGGCCTCAACCCGCTCAATCTTGGCGATAATCGGGAGATGACCGCCATAGCCCGCCAAGGCGACCCGCGCGGCCTCGATATCCTGTGGGCCTCTCACGAACGAGAGTGCGACATAGTCCACGCCCTGTGTGACGCCGAATCGCATGTCCTCCCGATCTTTTTCCGTCAGGGTCGGAGCGCTGATATGAGTGCTCGGCAGGTTAATGCCTTTGTGCGAAGTGATCTTGCCGCCGATCAGGACCGTACAGTCGACGACAGCATCTGTGACTCGATCGGCGCGCAGTTCAATGAGTCCATCGTTGATCAACACCCTGGCGCCTGCACGAACGTCGCGAGTAAGGAATGAGTAGGTCGTTGGTACTTCAGGTAGGCCGGCGGATTTGGATTGGAGGTCGAACGGCCTTGAAGGAGACGACGAGGGCAGCAGGCGTACCACCTGGCCGGCTGTCACGGTGATTCCTTCCATCGGCAAGAGCCCCACTCGAATCCTGGGACCTTGCAGGTCCTGGATAATCGCCACCGCGGCGCCCCTGCGGGACGCCGCTCGACGAATTTCGGCGATAGCCTCGGCATGAGATTCATGAGTACCGTGAGAGAAATTCAGTCGAGCGGCATCCATGCCGTTTTCAATTAATCGATCCAACAGCGCCGGCGAACTGCTCGCCGGCCCGATGGTGCAGACGATCTTGGCCTTTCGCATGTTCATGTGGGAGGCCTCCATACTGTTGATCTGAAGGAGGGGAAGGAGGATATCACAGATTCATTCATCGGATACCTCCTTCAATCGAACCGAGACAGCCTGCTTGCTGCAGTACCATCCAACACACCAGCTGGCTAGAGAAAGGTGTGGAGGCCATCAACATTTGCTCTTGAGCGACGGTGTTTTTTCCTCCGAATACCTGTGACGCAGTTTGATCGGTGGAGTGGTACGTGCTCGGATTCGTAAGTTAATCATCTCGACTGTGACGGAAAATGCCATCGCAAAATAGATATAACCCTTGGGCACATGAACATCGAAGCCCTCCACCATCAGGGTCACACCGACAAGGATAAGGAACGACAGCGCTAATATTTTGACCGTTGGATGGGCATCGACGAAATCGCCGATGGGCCGAGCGGCGACCATCATGACGATCACGGCCGCGATGATCGCCGTCGCCATGACGGACACCTCATCTACCAAGCCGACTGCAGTGATGACGGAGTCCAACGAGAAGATGATATCCAACAGAGCGATCTGAAGCAGCATCATTCCAATGCCGGCTGGAGCGGCCGAGACCTCCTGTTCGTCAGGCCCTTCCAGGCTGTTATGGATTTCGTGAGTTGCTTTGGTGAGGAGAAACAGTCCGCCGATGATAAGAATCAGATCTCGCCCTGAGATGGCTTGATTCAGCACCGTAAACAGCGGAGCCGTCAGCTCCATCATGAGCGAGATGGAAAATAACAAGCCTAGCCTTGTGGCCATCGCAAGGCCGAGCCCGAGGCGTCGAGCCAGATTTCGTTGGTGCTGAGGAAGTCGCCCCACGAGGACCGAAATAAAAATAATGTTGTCGACCCCGAGGACGATTTCGAGCGCAGTCAGGGTGCCCAGCGCGATCCACATGTCTGAATGAGTCAACCAATCGAACATGCGATTCTCCAAGTAAACAAAAGATAATAGGCTCCAGAATCTTCCTAAGAGTAAGGACCCTCTCTCATCGCGATGGGTCAATCAGAGAGGTCGGTACGATCGGGATTTGATGTGCCATGACACCTCATGATCCACTACAAATCAACCGTTGAATTGATGTCCATTTCTTCTCGGCTACCTACCGCTTCTTGTCCAATTATTCGTGGAACGGTGCACTAAGACCATCTATGGATAAACGGCTAGATCCGAATGGCCTTAGTCGAGAGACATGGGGGAGAGCCATTACGCACTAACCGTCCTTGCGCACTCAATGCTATTGATAGGGAGAAATACCTTGAATCCGGTCCAGCGGAAAAGAGCCATCCAGAGAATCTCAGCACATGTAGAATTGTTCAGGTAGTTCTACTAGATCCGTCATGTCGATCTGTGATATACGACAGAGCCGTCTGTAGGGGGCAATGTCTCAATTCACATGGCATGATCCTCTTCATGAACGAGGCCTGCATTTGAGTGGGGCTTTCAAGACTGTGGAACGCAGAGCCATGTTCAATCGTATCGTGGGCGTATAGTGGACATTCATTCCATGAAACGCAAGTTCCCAGGTATGTTTTTTTAGGAACCTACACCAGGGAGGTACCTGTGGGAACGGGGAACGAAATGGTGGGAGCGAGTCCTTCCATCTGCGCAGTCTTTGACTTGGTTCGCAAAATGGCGAACACCGAGATGCCGGTGCTCATTACCGGCGAGACGGGCACTGGTAAGGAATTGACCGCACGAGCGATCCATGAGCAAAGTTCCCGGAAACACGGGTCGTTCGTGCCGATCAATTGCGGAGCCATTCCGGAAACCTTGTTGGAATCAGAACTGTTCGGCCATGAACGTGGCGCCTTCACAGGGGCCGTTCAACAAAAGAAGGGCAAACTGGAAGCGGCGGCCGGCGGCACATTATTCCTTGATGAAGTGGGCGATCTGTTGCCTACCTTACAGGTCAAGCTGCTTCGATTTTTGCAAGAGGGTACTTTCCAACGGGTCGGGGGACAAGAGACACTCCATGTCGATGCGCGTGTCCTAGCCGCGACCAATGTCGACCTGAAAACGGCGATCGAGAGAAACCTATTTCGGCAAGATCTCTATTACAGGCTCGGCGTGTTGCACATTCATCTGCCGCCGCTGAGGGATCGAGGCGAGGACGCCTTACTCATGGCGATGGTCTTTCTCAAGCAGGCCGCGGCGACCTATCGTAAGCAGATCCGAAGCTATACGCCTCAGGCTGTCGACGTGCTGCGTGCCTATTCTTGGCCAGGAAATGTACGAGAGCTGAGCAATCGGGTCCGGCGGGCTGTGGTCATGGCGGAGGGGATGGACATTACTCCGCATGACTTAGACCTGCCGGTCGAGAAGCTCCAAGCCGTGGATTTATTGGATTCTCTGCGGGCGGCTCACCGACGGATTGAGATGGAGTTGCTGGTGAAGGCGATCAGTTTGCACAGAGGGAACTTAACCAGAATGGCCCGAGACTTGGAGGTGAGCCGCTCGACGTTGTACCGCAAACTTCGAGCCTATGGGCTTGAAAAATTTGTGCCCGCGGCGACTCCGCTTTTTTTCGGACCCAGGCCCGAGTCCAAGAAGTCGACAACACCCTCTCCTCAGGATAACCCGGGTGGGATGTCCTGTGAATCCTCACCGGGGAACCTTCCCTTGGAGCCGTCACATCAGTTCCCCGAATCGGCTTAACCACCGGTTTCGTTACGGATGAGTCTTTCCTGAGAATAGTGCTATACCGCGCCTATGAGATCTCCCTCTAAAATCGACGGCAACCGAAAATAGAGTACGAAGACGGCCTCAACGATCCTCGGAGAACCGGGTGGATCGGTGAGGAGGTCGGAATTTTCCGAGCAGCAGGTTGTCCAATCTCTCGATGGACAAGCTATGCAGGCAATACAGGATTGCCTGGTAGGCCTTCGATGTCGCTGAAAGAAGTATCCGTGTCTCGTGCTCGAGAGCATTTTGTTCGAGTACGTCGGAGAAGTGTTTCATCATGAAGCACCATAAAGAAGAAGACTGTGCCCAACATCCAGGTATGTCTTCCAGATAATTCGCATTCCATGTGACGATCGTGTCGCATCGATCAAGAGCAGGGCGTTGTATCACTTTCAGGAAATCGGCACAGGGTGTCCAATGATAGGACATCCTGCGATAACTCATACACATCATGCATGGTTGAGAATAACCCGTCGGATTTTCGAAATTCCGAGCAATTCAACTACCTTTTTGGAGTGCGTGGTCTGTTCAATCAGAAGAGGGGACTGTCACTTGAACATGATCTGTGTTCCAAAAGAAGACATTGGAAGACGATTTCATACAATCGAACCACTCGCCGGTCGCAAAACATTTCACAACACATTATCAAATAAAAGCATTATCTCCTGGGCACCTGAATTGCTCAGGCTTGGAGTAGATCAATGTCCCGCATGGGGCGGGATAGGTAAATAGTGGATAACTTAATGCAGAAAGCAGGAATGTGCATGCTGCCTCAACCGACTGTTCCTGGGGCATCATCAGATGGAATGTGGCTAAATGATCCAACTTCAGGCCTTACCGGTATCATCCAATAGATGGACAGAAGAAGAGAAGGTGCCGGGCTGGTGGTTTCATAGGTTTGAACCTGTCTGGGGACCATTGATTCATCGGCTTTGTTGCCAGAGGAGAGTGACTTTGTTCGAGTTCGAGCGAGCCGTTTCTCAAGTTCCAGGCCTGACCCCCATTGAGAAAACAATCGCCGTATCCGCGTTCCGCCAACAACAAGCTCGGTGGTTAGAGTCTTCCCACAACATCTCTGCAGTTCGCAGTGAACGCAGTCTGTCCGCGGTTTGACCCACTTTCGATTCTGATCTCCACCGACCATTTTGGTCTCCGCCCCACACAGGTCATCCCATATCATCGCCTGCTGGCCCGTTGCTCCATTGATCGCCGAATTGGATTCTTCGGTTTCACTTCGGCTGCTGGGAGTATGGTGCTAGGCTGTGTTTCAGCCTATGCCTCTTTCATCTCTTCAACCTCCCATAGTTGAAACACCGACAGCTCCTCCGCGGTACCCTGCAGTTTCACAAGCGGCTGCGACGGCACTGTTAAAAGGCCAGGTTATCGACGCCATCAAGCTGGTTCGCTTGGAGCAGCACATCGGTTTCAATGAAGCCAAGGACTTGATCGAGACGTATCTCCGATCACAGCCAGCCCTCAAGAATCGAATCGACGAAGCTCAAGCTGATGCGCGAGAAGGATTGCTCCGCTGGCTCATCTTCCTGCTGGCCGGCGGTGGGGTGCTTGCCTATTTTCTGATGTAAGTATAAGTATTGGGAGTGCGCCGGCACAATGGATGGTGATCAAGTTCTGCTGGCATTGATCGGGGTCGGCACATCATTCATGACATTCTGTCTCATGCGATTTCCGCGAATTCGCCGACCTCAGTTCCAACAGTACGGCCCGTTCTCTCTCACAGCTTCTTTCTTCGGTGCCTTGATGATCCTCCTCATCTCCGCCTTGACGGTGTACGCACAAGCTGTCTGGCCCTGATTTCCCCATCGTCGACCGGGTGCACAAGCTTAAAATACGACGTTGTTCTTCGGTCGTTCTTCGATATACAGCCATGTTACCCGCGTCCGATAGTTGGCTCGGCTTCGGAATCGCCATGATGATTGATTAGATCGTTGCGGTACTTCCCACCTGTCTTGTGAAGTCAATCATTTGGCTGTTCGGAACAAGGCAAGAGCCAGTAGAAAGATCTGGCGTGGAGAAGGCGATGATAAAGCTCCCCGCCGTATACTCAACATGGTTAGCACGAAATCTGTGATAGATTGAGCGGGACCAATGCCTAGCAACTGATGACCAGGCTTCGCGCATCTCCGGAGCTGGCGCTGCTCCTGCACTCCGATGCGCCGGCCGTCCTTGGTGCGGTCCACCGTGCCTTGGAGTGTGCGTGTTACGGCTTCCGCTCGGATTTCCCTTGAACAACGGAGTATGAGAAGGTGCAGAACAATTCCAACCATTGTTCGAGCTCAATGAACGAAACTGACTCACCGCATGAGAATCATTCCTCTTAACGCACAATATGCTATGCTGCTCCCGCGTCATGACGACTGAGACGACTCTACTCAGTGAACTCGCCGCAGCCACCGCACGGAGGCGGACCTTTGCCATCATCAGCCACCCGGATGCCGGCAAGACGACGCTGACCGAAAAGCTTCTCCTGTACTCGGGCTTGATCCGAACTGCGGGCATGGTGCGTGGACGCAAAGGCGGCAAGACCACCGCTTCGGATTGGATGGGAATGGAACAGGAGCGCGGCATTTCCATTACGGCTTCGGCCATGCAGTTTCCCTATAAGGAGAGCGTGGTGAACTTGCTGGACACGCCGGGCCACCAAGATTTCTCTGAAGATACCTATCGCACCTTGACGGCCGCCGACAGTGCCATCATGGTCATCGATGCCGCCAAGGGTGTGGAAACCCAGACGCGGAAACTCTTTGCCGTCTGCCGCATGCGCCGGATCCCTGTCCTGACGTTGATCAACAAGATGGACCTGCCGGGGCGTCCGCCGCTCGACCTGATGACCGAAGTGGAGCAGGCATTGGACATTCACGCAAGCGCAATCAACTGGCCGATCGGGTCCGGCAGTGACTTCGTGGGCATCGTCAGCCGTGCCGACAGCCTAGTGCAGCTGTTCAGCAAGACGATGCATGGCGGCGCGACCAAAGTCGATACGGACACCTTGCCGTTGGCCGAGCTTCACTCAAATGGCAGGGTGTCCCAAGATACGATGGCGGAAGTCCAACATGATCTGGAGCTTTTAGCCATTGCCGGAAACCCTTTCACGCGTGAGCAGTTTCTCCAGGGTGAAGTCACCCCGTTTTTTTTCGCGTCGGCACTCACGAATTTTGGGATTGAAAGTTTTCTCGATGCGTTTGTGGATCTCGCGCCAAGCCCCGGCATGCGGCCGGCTGACCGAGATGACGGGTCCGAGTTCTCTGTGAATCCGATCGACGTGCCGTTCAGCGCCTATGTGTTCAAGCTGCAGGCGAACATGAATCCTAAACATCGAGACAGCACAGCCTTTCTTCGCATCTGTTCCGGGCGGTTCGAACGGGATATGGTGGTCAAGCACCATCGATTGGGTCGGGATATTCGATTGGCGAGGCCGCATAGTCTGGTGGCACAGGAACGCAGTACGGTCGAAGAAGCCTATCCTGGTGATATTATCGGAATCATCAATCCCGGGGTCTTCGCCATCGGCGATACGGTTTCATTGATCGGGGGTTTCAATTTTAAACCCCTGCCACAATTCCAACCGGAAATATTCGCGCGTCTCAGGCCAACGGACGTCGGCAAACGCAAAGCCTTCGACAAGGGGCTGTCCCAGATGGCACAAGAAGGGACCGTGCAGATCATGAAAAGCCTCAACGACCAGGAGGCCCTGATTGCAGCAGTCGGTCGTCTCCAGTTCGATGTGCTGCAATACCGACTCCGCAATGAATATCGTGTGGAAACAATCCTCGACGCGCTGCCCTTTACTTGTAGCGCGTGGTTGGATGGGGATCCCTCTACCTTCAAGCCGCCATCGGCCTCGATGATGGTGAAAGACCAACGGGATCGAGTTGTTGTCCTATTCGGCGATCAGCTCATGAAGACCATCGCACGTGACCGGAATCCTGATCACAAACTGCGTGAAATGGGATAGCCTTCAACCTCATAGCTTCTCACGTTTTTCAGGCGTGGTCCTCAATCGGATTACGGGGAGGGCTCGTCCAACCTCGCAAGGTCTTACTCTCTCCCCACCTTCACAGGCGGCGAACACCCGTTGTATGAGGATTGATGCCCATGGTTACTGGCAAACAAAAGTGATGCCACCTTCTCCTTGGTTGGCGGACTTATTCAAGAATTGGAGAAGCACCTATCGCGTCATCGACAAGGCGTGATGACAGGTAAGAAAGGCAATGGATCAGCCGAGGCGGAAACCTTGGTGCGGTGAAAATTTTTCTGTGAACCACTGACCGGTTCACAGTGGAGGAGGCTATGCCATGACAACGTTGCAGATCGGTTCGAGCGGTCCGGATGTTGTGAAACTTCAACAAACCCTCAAGGAGCGGGGTTTCGATCCGGGCAACATCGATGGCCAGTTCGGGCGTGGGACGGAAGCGGCGGTGCTTGCGTTTCAGAAAAGTGAGGGGCTGTATTCCGATGGCGTCGCCGGGCCGCGCACGCTTGCGGTGCTGGGACTGGCGGAACCGATGGATGTGGTGAGTGCGGTACCGGGGGTGACCGTCACCGTAGTATCGGAAATGTTTCCCCACACACCGATCGGTAACATCAAGGCGAATCTGCCGCCTGTTCTCCGTTCCCTTGTAGACCGTGAGCTGACGGACAAACCTATAGTGCTTGCTGCCCTCGCGACCATTCGGGCAGAGACGGAAAGTTTCGAACCGATCGCGGAAGGCCGATCACGCTATAACACCTCGCCCAATGGCCACCCGTTCGATCTCTACGATTATCGCAAGGACTTGGGCAATCAGGGCCCTCCGGACGGCGAACAATATTGCGGACGAGGGTATATCCAGCTCACAGGGCGCCTGAACTACGGCAAATACGGGGCGGCGATCGGCCTTGGCGATCAATTGCTGAGCAAGCCGGACCTGGCGAGCGATCCAGATACCGCCGCCCGACTGTTGGCGGCATTCCTGAAGGACAAACAACAGCCGATTCAGGAGGCGCTGCTGGAAGGAGATCTCAAGACCGCTCGTCGTTTGGTGAACGGCGGGACCAACGGGCTCGACCGATTTGCCGCGGCCTACAAGACCGGGCAAGGCTTGATTGCGTGAGGAGGAGCTCTCAGCTCCGGTCGAACCGGTCGAGGATCTCTGTGATCTTCACATTACCATGCGGGCAGGCATGCTTGTGATGCAGGATCAGAGCGTCATTACGTCCGCCCGACGTTCTTCTAGGCGAGGTTTGGGGTGCGTCCTCTTTTCTGTTTACTTTTCCCCAGTCAACTCCGTAGACTCTTTGAATTCAGCGGTGAGGAACGTTGCTTTTCCTGCCCATATTCGTTTGATCATGAACCGTATTCTGCTTGTTTCACCTGCGATTGCCGTCTTTCTGTTCATTTTGATGTTCCTGTGTATTCTTGCAAGACCGCTCCTTGCCGCACCGGCGGGAAAGACAGAGGTCTTCCCTGTTCAGAAAGCCGCACCAGTAGCGGTTGTGATTGAAACCGCCGGGAGCGAAGCCGAGCTGCGACGCCAGATGCGTGTCAAAAATAATGTCGCCGCACTCTCCACCGGAGCCACGAGGTTTTCAGAGGCGCCGATAGGGAGCTTTGGCTTTATTGCGCCACAGTCCCTCGGGATGGCCTTGGTCACGCAGAGTCCCGATCTTGAATTGGAGCGGGTGGCTTCGACGTCGAATGCCTATGAAATCCACAAGGTCGCGGATGGCAACGGCTTGTTGGTTGGATTCATGGATAGGGAGGGAGCCTCTCAGATTTCCCCGAGCGAGCGGCCCAAGAATCTGCGCATTGCGCTCTACTCTAACTCGATGGAGAAGGCTCCCACCATCGTCGCGATCCCGCTAAGTAAGCTGATGGTAGACCGGATGCCGACCAGGCTCGATCCCAAAAAATCAGATAGTCCCGTGCTGCTGAACATGGATTTGCTCACTACGGCCAACCGGAAATCAGCGGGTGGTGGACAATAGCCATTTGAAAATATCGAAGCGGGCCGCCGGCTATGAACGTATTGACAGTCTTATGCGAAGTTGAGTATCGTGCGAATCTTACTAGCTACGGACAGCGAACGTGAACATCATATCTTTCGGCTAGGGCGGTGGCTGTTACCGAAACTATTTTGTCTTCCCACTTTTCATATTGATATTGGTTAGGAGGCCGGCTGAGTAGCCTTCGCTGCTCACTTACACTTAATGCAATGTTATGAAGGAGGTCGGTTCATGTCTCACCGTCATTACACATTCACCCGAGTCTTGAGCAGGCTCGCAGCTATCGCGCTGTTGATTGCGCCGTCGGCCTTGCTCGCTGAGACTCCATCGCATGTGGCGATGAATCATCAATCAGCAGGTTGGGCTGAACAGCTGAAGGGCCAGACCATTGTTGAAAATACGATGGAAGGCCAGCCGGACCGTACCGCCATGGTCGAGCGGCAGCACCAGCGCATCATGCAACAAATGGAACATGACGCGACTGCGCAACGTACCGGAGGGTACTACAACGACCTGAACATGATGCACCAATACGGTGCCGGAAATCAGGATGTGCTGCTCATGTCCAACTCCGGCGTGGAACCAGTGTCGATGTCGGGCGGGCGCTGTCCTGCATCCGCGCCGGTCAGGAAGTATGACGTCTCGGCGATCAACGTCGAGATTTCGCTCAACATGTGGCTCGACTTCTACCCCGGCTACATGTACGTCCTGACCGAGAACCTCGAAAAAGTGCGGGCGGAGGAAGCCGCGAATCGAGCGGCCCGCGAGAAGGAAGGCTATGATCCCGGAGCGGTCAAGAACGGATTGCAGAGCCAGTGGATTCAGCCGCTGGTGCTCCGAGGCAATCAGGGCGATTGCGTCAAGTTGACGCTTCGTAATCAACTGGAGGGCGGCGAGGAGGTCAGTCTCAACATTCACGGCTCCAGCATGATCGTCGCCTCCACCGGCAAGCCAGCGACGACGACGAATCCGGACAGCATCGCGGCTAAAGAAAAGTCGGTGGACCTGGAGTGGTATATTCCGCCGACTCAGCAAGAGGGCGGCCGACAATTTCACTCGTACAGCAACGATCGTGAGCTGACTGTTATGGGTCTGTTCGGCACCTTCGTCGTGGAGCCCAAGGGGTCCGAATATCTCGACCCGTTGGGAACCGGTGAGCCGACTCCCATGGCCAGCGGATGGCAGGCCATCATCAAGAACGGGACGGGTCCTGACTTCCGAGAGTTCGTCATTTTTTATCATGAAGTCGGGGACGAGGCGTTCCGGCCGTTGAACAAGAAAGGCGATTTTATTCCTCAGCGTGACCCCTTGACCGATGTCTACCGGCCGGTGGCTCGCGCACTGAATTACCGAAGCGAGCCTTTCGGCGTGGATAACATGCAAACGCAACACGAGTACTTCGGGTTCGAAGACGAATCCATGGCTTACAGCGCCTATACCTTCGGCGATCCGGCTACGACCATTCCGCGCAGCTATTTGGGGGATCCAGCGAAGTTTCGCCTCGTGCATGGAGGGTCGGAGGTGTTTCACTCTCACCATCCGCACGGCGGATCGATTCGTTGGCCGCGGAGTCCGCGTGCCATCGATGAAATGCCTTTATGGCATACGGCCAAGAACGGCCCGGTCAAATATCCCGTGATTCGGACCAAGTCCGACCGCGTGGACGTGGAAGTCATCGGACCGTCCGAAACCATGGACCTGGAAACCGAATGTGGTTCCGGCCTCTGCCAGCAGTTGGCTGGGGACTTTCTGTTCCACTGTCACGTCGCTCACCATTACATCGCGGGGATGTGGGGTTATTGGCGCGTGTACAACACGCTGCAACAGGGGACGTATCACAATGATGTGATGCCGGATCTGCGTGAGCTGCCGGATCGAGCCGGCCGTATTCAAAACGGCATCACTTCAGATCAGCTCATCGGTCGCACCGTGGACTGGTTCGGAAAGACGTTCACCATCGTCAAGGACGGAAAGACAAACTGGAAGGCGTCACCTGCCGTCGTCAACCTGAAGGACTGGGTCACCATGCAGTTGCCGCCGCAGGGACAGCCTGGGCATCAGAAGGATGAGCGCGCCCAGACTCGTTCCTACGACGCAAGCGTGCTGGATTGGGCTTGGCAGGGTGACCGTGCGATGACCGAACGTGAAAACACCGTAGAGAATCCGCGGTACAAATCGCCGTCTCCGGGCAACCGGCTGCCGATTCTTTTTGAGAGCGCCACCGGCAAGATTGCCTGGCCGCATCTGACCCCGCATTTCGGTCGCCGTGTGATCTTCTCCCAGAATCACAATCCTTCTCCGTGGTTGGATATGATCCACCTTGAGGAGGACGGGCTGCCCAGCTCCTACCCGGCGAAGCCGGGAGAGAACGGGCGTTGGAGCATGTGCCCTGAGCACGCCGGCTCCAAGAAATACAACGTGCATTTCATTCAGACGCCGATGACCTTGTCCGACAAGCAGGGCGATACACCGGCCATCGTAGATAAGGACGGGCTGATCTACGTGCTGCACGAGGAAGAAGCTCAGATTCGAAAGAGCGACATCAAATATCCGCTGGTCGTGCGCGCAAATATCTATGATTGTATCGACTGGATGCTGACCAGCGAATGGCCGGACG
This sequence comes from Nitrospira sp., assembly GCA_029194725.1. Classification (GTDB taxonomy): domain Bacteria; phylum Nitrospirota; class Nitrospiria; order Nitrospirales; family Nitrospiraceae; genus Nitrospira_D. The sequence goes on from JARFXQ010000005.1 coordinate 169,307, forward strand.
ATGACCATATCAACTTCCAGGCCTCGAAGATCAATACACACTGGCACTTCTTGCAGTTCGATAATCAATCGTCCGACGGCGTCATCAGCGGCTTTTCGTATGAGCAGTCGGTGCGTCCGTTCACGATGCTGGAGAAGAAGGTGAAAAAGGGCCTGCCTGTGCCGATGAATACTACTTTCACCAAGGCGGCAAAGAAGGGCGACCGGGTCATTACGGTCAAGAATGCCGCCCAGTACCATCCGAACGTAGAGCTCCTGATCGGAGCGGACAATGTCGAAGGCAACGAGATCGGTCGAGTCAAATCGATCCAGGGTAATCAGATCACGCTCTATCGTCCGCTGAAAAATGCTCATCCGGCCAACGACATCGTGACGGTGGAGTTTGTTCGGCAGCGATTCTGGGTGGATTCCGACGTCGGAACGGTTTTCTGGCACGACCATGCGCTGGGCCGAGTCACGTGGCCTCACGGAGGCTTCGGCACGATCATCATCGAGCCGGTCGGTTCGACCTACCATAATCCTAAGACCGGTAAGGAAATCCGGAGCGGCCCTCTTGCCGACATCCGCACAGCGGAGCCGGTTGGATATGGGGTGAACGGCAGCTTCCGGGAGTTGCTGGTACAGCTCAATGACACCGTGCCTTTTACGGTGAACATCGTGACGGCGGGCAATCCGCCGGGGCAGCCGATCGAAGTGGCATTGGAAGCGGGGAAAACCGTATCTTTCCCGATGCCGGAAAAAATGCCTATGGTGCCGATGTCTTTCCTCAACGGCGGAACTCATACGACAGGTGGGGGGTTGAATTTCAAGGCCGAGCCCATCGCAAGCCGCTTGGCCGCCAATCCTGATTCGTCCAAGTTGTTCAGCAGCGCCACCCACGGCGACCCCTATACGCCGATGGTACGTGCGTATCTGGGCGATACGGTGGTGTTCCGTCTGCTTCAGACCATGGCGAACGAGACGATGGTATGGACAGTTTCAGGCCATACCTATTTGACGGAACGTTATGCGGGCGACGCCAACCGGAAGAACTCGATCCATATCGGCATTGCCGAACGGTACGATCTGGTGGTGCCGCAAGCGGGCGGACCACGGCTCCAGCCGGGTGACTACATCCACTTCAACGGCCGCGGGTCGAAGTTCTCGGAGGGTGCCTGGGGCATCATGCGGGTGTTGGACAAGGAGGCGCCAGACTTGCAGAAGCTCCCAGCCGGATACAGCCGTCGTAATGAGATTCCGAAGCCGCTGGCTGTCTGCCCAGCGGACGCTCCGATGAAAAGTTTCAACGTTGTGGCATTGGATTATCCTTCGATGAAGTTGAACCCGAAAGCGCCTGATTCCATCGAGGTCGACTTCGAACGGACGATCCAGATGGTCAATCCGAACGCAAAGATTTACGCGTTGGAAGAGGATGCCACGAAGGTTGCCGCGGGTGCCCAGCCGATGCCGCTGACCTTGCGGGCCAATGTCGGGGATTGTCTCAAAGTGAAGCTGACCAACCGGATGAAGGAGAGCCGAGCCTCGTTCTCCGCCATCGGATTGGTGTTTGATCCAAAGGATTCACTCGGTGCAAACGTTGGGAATAATCCCGGCGATCAGACCATCGCACCGGGGGAGAATCGTACCTACACGTACTACGCGGACCCCTTCCTGGGAGAAACCGCATCATTGGTGTGGGACTGGGGCAATGTCGTAACCAATCCACGGAACGGCCTTTATGGAGCAGTGGTGATCGGTCCGAAGGGAGCCCAATACCGCGATCCGAAGACCGGCGCGGATATTTCGACGAAAAACAGCTGGATAGCCGATGTCATCGTCGACCGGACGATTCAGGGTTATGAACATCGTGTGAATTACCGCGATGTGGCTCTGTTCTTCCAGGACGAGGACAATATCATCGGGACGAGTTTCATGCCCTATGTGCAAAACACGGCGGGCTTGACTGCAGTCAACTACCGAGCGGAGCCTTATAAATTCCGCGAAGAGAAGGGCTGCACACTCGGGAAGGTGTTCCAGCCTTGTGTCGTGGACAAGCCGGAAGATCCGGCGACGCCGATCATCGAGGCGCATGCCGGGGATCCTGTTCGGATCCATGTGTTCGGTGCGAGCAACGAGCAGAACGGGATGTTTAGTGTCGAGCGTCATGAATGGCCGATCGAGCCGTTCATGCGTGGAGCAGACATGATCAGCCTGGTGGAGTTCTCCGGATCGGAGACGTTGGATGCGTTTATCCCGAGCGCCGGGGGGCCGTTCCACATGCCGGGTGATTATGTTTGGAGCAACCAACGGTTACCCTACTCGCAGTCTGGACAATGGGGTTATCTGCGGGTATTACCGGCTGGGGATCAGCGGGTGTTACCGCTTTCCGGTGCCGGGACAGGAACGAAGAGTGCTTCTGGTGACAAACCGGCGCATGCCGTTCCGGTAGCAACGCGGTAACTCGCTCGCCTGTCGGAGAGGCCAGCAATGCCGAGAAGAGGGGGAGGCCTGCGCTCCCCCTTTTTTCTTTTTTGACAGGCATCTGTTACCATCAGAGAAACTGATCTGAATTGAAAGCGAGAATGCCATGAAAACCATATTTGTTTCAGCCTTGCTCGTCTTGGCCTGTGGTTCGACGGCCTGGTCTTATCAAGAGATTGAGGTGAAGGATGGCGGAACCGTTATGGGAAAAGTGAGGATGACGGAAGGTAAGCCGATCCCCAAAGGGTTCAACCTTGTCACCTTTCCAGATCCTGTCTACTGCGGCAGAATTTCGACTGGGACTGGGTGGAGGATTTTGGACGAGTTTGCCGTTTCGGCAGATCGAGGCCTCAAGGACACAGTTGTGCTGCTGATCGATGCAGAGAAGGGAAAGCCGTTTAAGTTCGTGCCGCCCACCATTGAGGCTCGCGATTGCCGGTTTTTGCCTTTTGTCACTGTGGTGAAGGACCGAGCCGAGGTGCGGGTCGTCAACATGGATCCGGTGTTTCATGATATTCAGGCCTATGAAACGTCGGACCTAGGTCCCCGTGTGTTATTCAACACACCGCTTCCGATGAATCCAATGCACGTGCGTGATGCCGGGTCCGAGAGTCATGAGCATCTGGCTGGACAACCGATGACCGAAGTCGTCAAAATGACGAAGAACCGTCGGTTTTTCGTCATGCAGTGTGGATTTCATGCCTACATGGAAAGCTGGGGGTTCGCCGTGGACAATCCATATTATGTGGTGACCGACAAGGAGGGGCGCTTTTCGCTGTCCGATGTGCCTGCCGGCGAGTATACCTTGATGGCGTGGCATCCCGGAGTAGGGACGGTGCTCGAAAAGAAAATATCTGTTTCAGCGAAGCAGACGCATCAAGTAGATTTCACGTTCGAATCTCCTAAAGGGCGCCGAAGCGTCCATGAAATCGCGGAGAACCCGCATTTTGGGTTGGGGGCGCTTGGGAAACCAGTGGAGATTCGTCCGACTCTTGAACTGCAGACGCCATAATGTCGTTCGTTTGCATAGGAACATCGCCGATGATGAGAGTTGTCCGTTCTATGTTAAGTCTCAGTGCCGTCCTTATCTCGGCATTGATCCTTTCGTCACCCACGCGGGCAAACGCCTATGAAGTCATAGCTGTACCACATGGTGGGACTATCGAAGGGACGGTGACCCTCGATGGACCGGCGCCGGAGCCGAAGGCGTTCAGTCTGATCACGTTTCCGGATCCCGTCTATTGCGGCCGGATCTCCAATGGCCGCGGGTGGCGCTTACTGCATGACTTTGTTGTCGGTCATCAGGGAGGATTGAAGGATGCCATTGTGCTCCTGGAAGGGGTCGAATCCGGAAAACCGTTCGAGGTCTCTGTTCCCTTGATCGAATCCCGTGATTGCATGTTTCAGCCCTTTATGACCATTGTTCGTAACGGGCATGCAGTCGAAGTTATCAACATGGATCCAGTTATGCACGATATCCAAGGCTATGAGACGTCGCCGGAAGCTGGTGCGCGGGTCTTGTTCAATAGCCCCTTGGTCATGAATCACCAGCATCGGCGAGGGGATATCTATGCGACGCACGACCATGCGCCGGGAGCATCGCTGGTCGGTCCGATTTATTTGAACAAGGGGCGACGTACGTTCTACATGCAATGTGGCTTCCATGCTTATATGGAAAGTTGGGCGATGGCCGTGAACAATCCCTACTATGCACTGACGGATGCCGAAGGGAAGTTTTCGATTGAGGGCATTCCTCCCGGCACCTATCAGTTGGTGGTATGGCACCCGCAGACAGGCCCTGGATCAACAAGGACGGTTGTGGTGCAACCGGACGGAAAGCTGCGCGAGCAACTCGCCCTGCCCGCTCCCAAGGGGAATCGAACCGCGTATAAGGTCATGGATAGCCCTCGGTTTGGCCCCGAGTCGTTAGGATACCCCGTTGACATCCGACCGCTGGTCGAACGTCAACATTGACAGTCATGCACCTCTATACCGTGAAGCGGACTTGCCGATCCTTACTTCTGGCTTCTACAGCGTTGTTTCAATAGGCTGCCCGTAGCAATTCTGGAAAGTGACAACCGCCCCTCCCATGAGCTGGAACTCCCCGACATGCCCGTCAAGCGGGTCACAGACAAGAATGATCATACAAGCATGAGTGCAACCAGCGGCGCTAAGGGTAGAGGATGAATCCGCCGAACATGCGACAACCTGTGATCATCTTGTTCGCCCTTGTCTGCTGTATGCCCATGGCCGAACCTGTGCTTGGAGGAACGGCATCGCAGATTCAACAGAGTCAGGCACTCTATGACAAGAAGGAGTATCAGAAGGCTCTTGAAGTGTTGGACAAGCTCGATTCTCAGACGTTGAGCGCGCCGACTGTTCGTCGACTCAAGATTCGCACACTGCTAAGGCTGGGCAACCCGAAGGCTGCCCTTACAAACTATGACGAGCTTGTGCAGGTATTGCAGGCTGAGGATCAGTCGATCCTTCGTGAGGTCTCCCTCGGATTTGTCCTTGTCCTGACGAAGGATATGCGCGAGCAAATGCGTGGTGCAGCCTTTACTGCCCTCAAGGAATGGCACGACCCCGAGTCGATTCCATTCCTGGAGGATGGGCTCAGCGATGGATCCGGCCTTGTCCGAGCCTTAGCTGCTGAAGGACTTGCGAAGCTGAACGAGGGACGCCGTTCGACTCGATTCCGGCAGGCCCTGGAAGATCAGGCGGTGTTGGTGAAAGTGGCGGTACTCAAGGGTTTTGCAACATCCGATGATACTTCCGTCATCCCGCTCGTCGAGCCCCTGCTGAATGATTCTGAGATACGGGTGCGGGTCGCAGCCGCCGAGGTGCTCTGTAATTTCAAACGACCCAGGGGCTGTGAACTGCTTTTCCAGTATGCGAAGGCGCCGAATCCGGATGAGCGGACCTCGGCGATTCGTGCCCTGGTTGATCGGCAATCGACAGGGATTTTGCCGATTCTCATCGAGTCGAGTGAACACAAGCAGCCGTCGGTGCGCGGGGCTGCCGCCACAGGGTTGGCCCATGTGCCCACTGCCGAAGCAGTCACTGCGCTGACTAGACTGCTGAGAGACCCTCTCCCACCCGTGCGGATCGCAGCAGCCGTCAGCTTAGGACAGCTGCGTGGATTTGATGTACGCGCGCCCCTGAATAGGGCTCTCGATGATCGTGACCCCCCAGTCAGAGCGTTCGTCATCGGCGCGTTGCTGGAACAGGGTGAACGGTATGAGATTTTTGCCGGTCCTGTGCAGGCTCTCAGGAACACGAGTGAGCCGGCCGTTCGCGCTGCCGTGGCACGAGCCTTGGGGCATGCAGGAGAATCGAATCGAGAGTCGGCGCGATCGGCCTTGATGCTCTTGGTTCAGGATACGGTGCCTCGAGTAAGGATTGCGGCGATCAAGTCAATGGCGAAGATTGATGGGGAGGATGCGATCCCATTCCTCAAACAGAGTCTGCACGACGAGGATGATGCAGTTCGGACAACGGCCGGAGGAGCGCTGTTGAAAGTTGTGCTCCCGAAAAACTAGGCGAAGGACGTACCGTTGTGCCGCTACGTTCATCGATATCGTGGGACCGGGGTCGTTCCCTATGACTATGGTTCGATGAACCTGTTCTGTTCTTGTAGAAGGAGTTGTGTCCATGGCTATTCGAATTCTTGCTGTGTTGGCGCTGTTTGGCTTCTGGCTCAATGCGTCCTTTCTATCCGCAAATGAGCCACCGGGCCAGGATTCGATCGAGCCACCGAAGAGCCGAGATGGCGCGCCGATGATCGTGGTGCCTGCCGGCTTGTTCCCAATGGGTGTGCCGGCTGGAGCCCGTGACGGAGGACGTGATGAATATCCACGTCATGACGTGTTCGTCGATACATTCTTGATCGACAAATTTGAAGTGACAAACGGCCGTTATCTGGAATTCGTGAAGGCCACAGGACATCGCGTTCCACAAAATCCAAGAAATCCGACCAGAAACCTCTGGCAAGGAGAGAGCATCACCGATTCGTTGACTGATCGACCCGTGATCAACGTTGATTGGTTTGATGCCGAAGCCTATTGCAGCTGGGCAGGTAAACGACTTCCCACTGAAGCCGAATGGGAAAAGGCGGCCAAGGGGACGTCCGATAGACGATTCCCCTGGGGCAACGTGGAACCAACCCCCAAACATCTTAACTACAACCAACCGTGGATCGGGGAGAAGACTCTGATGCCTGTCGGAAGTTATGAGGCTGGCAAGAGCCCGTATGGCCTATATGACATGGCGGGCAATGTTTGGGAATGGGTCAATGACTGGTACGATGCCCAATACTATGAGAAGAGCCCGAAAAAGAATCCAAAAGGTCCCGACACAGGCACGAAGAAAGTGATCAGGGGTGCGGGTTGGCAAAACGAGACACCCACGGTTCGCATCTTTACTCGTGTCGAGAGCGATCCAACGGTTCGAAACGAGTCCACAGGATTTCGTTGCGCGGCCAGTACACCGATGAATCGGTGAACCGGGAATCCCTCGACTATCTAATACCGAATTTACTCTGCTAGCAGGCTGCGGGAAACCCGAGTGGCATGAGCCTGCTGAACCCCACCGTCTAGCTTTTGCGTTCGCGAATCCCAGCTGAGCTGAGGGAGTCGTTCACAGGGGAGCACGGTCGTAGGCCGCTGGACTTCCTAAACAATCCTTCCAAGGCTTTCCGCTTTTCCTGACTGCGGGCTTGTCTCCCATCACCGCTTAAGGTTCCCCATCCCGAACCGAAAGAGTGTGAGGCAAGATGTAAGCTGCCCGGTGTGAATGTTCGACCTGAACTTGACATTACCTGAATGAGGGAATGCCCTAATGAGGGAATGCCCTTTGTGTGTTTTGTGGCGGTGGCCATGTTCGACGTGGCGCAATTGAGCGAACGCGATGGAAAGGGCATAGCAGACACGAAGGTGCACGGAGGCCTGGCTAGTTGCACTTGAGGGAGGTCCTATGATCGAGAAGTTCAGCAATTTCAAGATCAGATCAAAACTGCTGTGCGGGTTCGGGGTCATCGGACTACTACTCGTCATCATCGGCGGCCTGTCCATCGTGGGCATGAATCGGCTGAATGGGAACACGGAGTTTATCTATAAGACGAACTTGATCGGAGTCACGGTCATGGGTGATCTACGCGCGCAGATGCAGCGTAGGAGCAACTTCGTCGTATGGCACATTCTGGCAAATGACTCGGCCACGATGGCTGCACGAGAGAAGAGCATTGCGGAACTCGACAAAGCAATAGAGGATCTCTTGGCGAAGTATGTCCCGCTCATCGTCACGGAACCTGAAAGAAAGGTATTTGAAAAACTAGAAGCCGGGATTCCAGAGTATATGGAAGCCCGCAAAAAAGTGCTGCAACTCAGCAAGAACTTCAGCAAGGACGCGGCAGCAGAGGTTCAGAAGACCGAGCTCGCAGGGAAAATCGACGTGCTCTATGACGCAGTCGACTGGTTGGTCGAAGAAAACAAGAGACAGGCGGAGGAAAGTTATCGATCCGGCCACGAGCTCAGCACGAACTTGAATTGGGGCATGGGGATATTGAACATCAGCGCGATCCTCATCGGTGCATTCACCGTATGGTTCGTCTCCAAGATGATCAGTAAGAACTTGCTGAATGTGCTTGACGCGGCCCATAAGCTGCAAGGCGGTCAATTGACCCACCGCTCGACGGTCACGACACAGGACGAAATCGGAGGGTTGGCGCAGGCGTTCAATCAAATGGCCGAGGCGTTGGCCCAGGCGGCGGGCAAACAACAGGAGATGATGGAGGAGATGCAGGCACGCATCGACATCATGAACACCACGAGCATCGTCTCGGAAGCCGACCTCAAGGGCGATATCCTCACCGCCAACGAGAAATATCGTGAAATCTCCAAGTACTCAGAAAAAGAATTGATCGGTAGTCCACACAGCATCACGCGCCATCCGGATATGCCGAAGGAGACCTTCAAGACCATGTGGAAAACCATCGGTCGGGGGGAGATCTTTCGGGGCGTCATCAAGAACCGCGCGAAGGATGGTACACCCTATTATGTCGATGCGGTGATCAAGCCGATCATGGATTCGAACGGCAAACCCAGAAAATACTTGGGTGTGCGTTACGAAATTACGCAATACGAGCTCGCGCGTCAGAATATGAAGGGCATCGTCGATGCCATAGACGCCTCCTACGCCACCATCGAGTTCGATCTCAAAGGCAATGTCCTCACAGCCAACAATGTGTTCTTGCAAACGATGGGCTACAGCCTGGATGAAATTAAGGGCAAGCATCACAGTCAGTTCGTAGAATCGTCGTACAGCGGATCGCCCGAGTATCGCGCCTTCTGGGAGAAGCTCGGGCGCGGCGAGCGAGAGGCCGGCCAGTACAGATGCATCACGAAGAGCGGTAAGGAGGTTTGGGTCCAGTCCAGTTACAACCCGGTCATGGACGAGATGGGGCGCCCGTTCAAAGTGCTGCAATTGGCCGATGACATCACGGGACAGAAGCAGGCGCAGGTCGAAGTGGAAAAACTGATTGTCGCCGCGGCAGCTGGCCAACTATCCGAGCGCATCAGGACTGATCGATTCGAGGGTACGGCCAAGGTGCTCACCCAGAGTTTCAACCAACTCCTTGATGCCGTCGCCACGCCCTTGCATGAAGCCCAAACCGTGCTCACCGCGTTGGCGAGTAACGATCTCACCAAGACATTGACGGGAGTTTATCAGGGCGAATTCGAGCAGATGAAGACCAGCTTAAACGGCGCTCTGATGAATCTAGCCACGACGATCGCCGCCGTGCGTGAATCTGTGGAGGCGGTCGCGACGTGCGCCGAAGAGATCACGAAGGGGAACGAAGACCTGTCGCAACGAACCAGCGAACAGGCCTCGGCACTGGAAGAGACCAGTGCCTCGATGGAAGAGATGACGAGCACGGTCAAGCAGAACGCGGACAATGCCAAGCAGGCCAATCAACTGGCAGTGGCCGCGCGGGACACGGCGGACAAGGGCGGGGCGGTCACGAAACGGGCCGTGGACGCGATGGGGGAGATCAACCAGAGCAGCAAGAAGATTGCCGACATCATCACGGTGATCGACGAGATCGCATTCCAAACAAACCTTTTGGCATTGAACGCGGCGGTGGAAGCGGCGCGGGCAGGAGAACATGGGCGCGGGTTTGCCGTGGTGGCGGCGGAGGTGCGGAACCTGGCGCAGCGTTCGGCGACGGCGGCCAAGGAAATCAAGGGCCTGATCAACGAGTCGATTCAGCGGGTGAACGACGGCAGCGAGTTGGTCAATCAGTCGGGGAAGACGCTGGAAGAAATTGTGAGCGCGGTGAAGCGGGTGAGTGACATTATTGCTGAGATTACGGCGGCGTCGCAGGAACAGGCGAGTGGGATCGATCAGGTGAACAGGGCAATCATGGCGATGGACGAAACGACACAGCAGAATGCGGCCTTGGTGGAGGAGACCACGAGCGCCAGTCAGTCGATGAGGAGTCAAGCGGCGGAACTCCTTCGCCGAATGGCGCTGTTCAAGATCCAGGGAATGTCTGAGGCAGAGAAGGCAGCGAACGTGGCAATCGCTAGTGTGAGGGAACATACTGCGCGGTCAATCGACCGCGCATATAACCTTCGGGAACGGAAATCGGCAAAGTCGCGACCGCCTCAAATGATTACGCCAAAGAACGCTATGGTCGTTAGCGGAGGGAATGCCTCCCAGCAGTCGGAGGAGTTCGAAGAATTTTAGCGGGGGATCGCTCAGTCGAAACGGATCTCGATAGGAGGTTTCGCTTCATGACGTCACGCCGTTCTGTATGGGCCTCAACCTAACCATCAGAAGGTTTGCGCAACGCCTGGTGTACATAGCACCTTCCGGCCGGCCTCATCAGCCTCTTTCCGTCCGCTTCGTTTAAGATTTGCTCTCGACAGGCCGATAGAGCCCTATGCATGGGTGCGTCACGTCAACCGGCGGCGCGCCTTGTTCGTCACGGGCTTTGACCGTCATGGAATACGCCATCTCGACAGAGGAGTATCAGCGCTTTCGGAGGCTTATCTACGACAAGAGCGGGATTTCGCTTGGAGACCGAAAACAATCGTTGGTGAAATCCCGGTTGTCCAAACGACTGCGCGACCTCCAGTTGTCGACGTTTTCAGAGTATTACGATCTCATCGTGAGCGATCCGAAAGGGGAAGAATTCACCCGTCTGCTGGATCTGATCTCGACTAATAAGACCGATTTCTTTCGTGAGCCGAAACATTTTGATTTCCTCCGCGACAGGATTCTTCCCGAATTGGCGGAAGAAAAGCGTATCCGCATCTGGTCGTCCGCCTGCTCGACCGGTGAAGAGCCCTATACGATCGCCATGACGCTCTTCGAACATGCGCAGAATCCAGACCAGTGGGATTTCAAGATACTCGCTTCGGATCTTTCAACCCGAGTATTGGATCAAGCGGCAGCCGGTACGTACAACGAAGACCGCTTCCGTGATGTGCCGCCGGAGGTGCTCAGGCGACATTTCTTACGTGGGCGGGGGGGCAGCACGGGTCTCTTCAAGGTGAAGCCGCATCTTGCTGCGGTGATTCAATTTCGTCGCCTCAACTTGATGGACAGTCAGTTCCCCATCAAGAATCCTCTGGATCTGATCTTCTGCCGGAATGTCATGATCTACTTCGACCGACCGACTCAGGAAACATTGATCAAGAAGTTCCACCGTCATCTGAAGCCGGGCGGCTATCTCTTCATCGGGCATTCCGAGAGCCTTCAGTGGGTGAATCACGCGTTCAAATCGTTGGCTCCGACGATCTATCAGAGGGAACACTGACATCGATGGCGCTGATCCAGACCGATCGCTTCGCCCAGATTCGGCGGCTGCATGACAGGCGTTTCCCGCACGAAATTGCCGCGATCCTGCCGGGAGAATTCTTTGTAAGTCCGGATCCCATGATTGTCTATACCGTGCTGGGGTCCTGCGTGTCGGCTTGTGTTCGTGATCCGGTCGCAGGTGTCGGCGGGATGAACCATTTTATGCTGCCACAGCCAAAAGAGGAGGGGAATGACTCGTGGGGTGAGTCTACTAGATACGGCACCTATGCGATGGAGTCGCTGATCAACGAAATTATCAAGCACGGGGGGAGCAAGAACCGCCTGGAGATCAAGTTGTTCGGGGCAGGACGAATATACGATGGCAACATCGATGTGGGTGCCAGGAATGCAGAGTGGGTCCTGGGCTATCTCCAAGCGGAAGGACTAACGGCTTCTAAGACGGATCTCGGGGACGTGTTCCCGCGAAAGATTTACTACTTTACCGAGTCGGGACGAGTGCTGATGAAGAAGATTGAGCGTGTGAAGAATCATACGATCGCCGAACGCGAAAGCGAGTATGCGGCAAGAATTCAGTCGAAAGAACAAGTGCCTGCAGAGGACAGGCCACTGCTCTGATGGACCAAGGGGTCAGCGGCTCTGATCCTCGATCCATGCGGATGGGCTACCGGTGATCGGTCACCAGGAATCGATCAATATGATTCGCGTTTTGACGGTTGATGACTCGGCATTGATGCGGCAAGTGCTTGCCATGTTGCTCGCCAAAGATCCCCAAATTGAGGTCGTCGGCTCGGCGCCGGATCCCTACATTGCGCGGGAGAGGATTAAGGCGCTGAACCCTGATGTGCTGACTCTCGATGTGGAAATGCCCAAGATGGACGGACTCACATTTTTGGAGAAGCTGATGCGTGGGCATCCAATGCCGGTGGTCATGGTGAGTTCGCTGACGGAGGTCGGCTGCCAGACGACATTGCGCGCGCTTGAACTCGGAGCGGTGGATTTTATTGCCAAGCCGAAGATCGATCTTCGGGAGGGGATGGAGGAGATCGCCCAGGATCTCATCGCAAAAATCAAGGCCGCGTCAGTCGCTCGGGTAAGAGGTAGGAGGGCAGAGGGGAGGGAAGATCAGAAATCCATCACCTCTGGCCCTCCGGCTCTCCCATCCGGAAGCGCCATGATCAAGACGACTGATACCATCATTGCCATTGGTTCTTCTACCGGCGGAACGGAGGCAGTGAAGGAAGTGCTGGAACGAATGCCTCCAAATATGCCGCCTATCTTGATCACGCAACATATGCCGGAACGATTCACCAAGACATGGGCTGACCGGCTGAACCGGCTCTGTCGGATTGCCGTCAAAGAAGCTCAGGACGGAGATAGTGTCTTGCCGGGACATGCCCTGATCGCTCCGGGTAATTTCCATATGACCTTGGCCAGGAACGGGGCTCGGTACAGGGTGCGGATCAATCAAGATCTCCCGGTCAATCGCCACCGGCCGTCGGTGGATGTCATGTTTGCCTCGATCGCTCGATATGCCGGCGCCAATGCCATCGGTGTGATTCTTACCGGAATGGGGGGAGACGGCGCCAAAGAGCTGCTGACGATGAAGCAGGCGGGCGCGTTCACGATCGCTCAGGATGAAGCAAGTTGCGTGGTGTTCGGGATGCCGAAGGAGGCCATCAAGGCCGGTGCGGTCGACAAAGTTTTGCCACTGGATGGCATTGCCGAGGCCATCCTTGCCCACGTCGGGCGCTGACGAAGCTGGAGGCTATATGCCGATTACTCAACGGCTATTGCACGACGCCACCGTGATCCACATTGATGAGCTGTTCACCTACCGCAATCGCAAGGATTTTTCATCTGCAGTGACGGCGTTTAAGGAATCCCAAAGCCGGCACCTCATCGTCAACCTGCACCAGGCGACCTATGTCGACAGCGCGGCGATCGGGCTCTTGGCGTTAACATCCCAGCAACTCACGGCGGCAGAACGACGACTCAGCCTGGTGGGTCCGCAGGGTACGGTGAGGCAGATTCTTGAGATGGCAAACATCGACCGGATGATTGCGGTGTTTCCTACAGAGGAAGCGGCGGCTGCAGCCCGGGGCTCGTGAGAGCTCGATGCGAGCCGACCTTGATTGATCCGAAGAAGGAGGTACTCATGGCGATGCAAACGAAAGAACGACCAGTTCCAAACGGGGTCATCCTCGAAATGACGGGTGATCTGACCTATGCCAATCGTGAACAGTTTAAGACGGCGGTCGAAGCCATCCGGCAGAAAGGCTGCCGGCATCTAATTTTGAACATGGCTGAGGTTCGATTCGTGGACAGCTCCGGACTTGGCTTGCTGGCCCTCGTCTCTCAGAATTTTAGACTGAGTCAAGGCAAAGTGAGCATGTTGAAGCCGCAGAGCTATGTACGGGAAATTATGGGCCTGGCGAACATTCAGAAGTTGATCCCAGTCTACGACAACGAGCAAGACGCGTTAACTGGACATCAGCAAGCAGCGTAGCCACACCATGACGCCGCCCGTCAGTACGTACATTCGCCATGCGTGCCGTCTCTCGTCACAGGGGATATGATGTCGACTCCAGTGAAGATATCCACTCCTCGAAACGTCGAAACGCCGGCACCGCAAACCGTGTTGGTCGTGGACGATGAGCCTACCGCAAGGGTGGCGTTGGCTGCTCGACTCAAACGGCTCGGCTATCGGGTGATCGAAGCCGGAGACGGAAAGGCCGGGTTGGAAGCGCTTCGCCGCGAGCGACCAGATCTGACCATCTTGGATTGGCTGATGCCGGAAATGGACGGCCCCTCCTTCTGTGAACTCGTTCGTCGAGATCCTGAGCTGCTGTCGAGTCAAATCCTCATGATGACCAGCCACGATCAGCCGGAGCAGATCGCGGAAGGACTGGCACGAGGCGCCGACGACTTTCTCAGCAAGGCTGCGAGCAAGTACGAAATCACGGCACGCGTTCAGGCGGGCATGCGCTCGGCTACTCTGATTCGAAGGCTTGAGGATGTGACGGAGGAAATTCTGAACAAACAGGAGGCGCTTGAACGGGAACTTCAGTCCGCCGCCCGGTATGTCGAAACGCTGCTCCCAGCCTCGGGGACAGTCGTGCCCGGTGTGCAGATGGTTCGTGCCTATCGGCCTTCTCTCGCCTTGGGCGGTGATCTCTTCAACATCGTTCGGTGGAGCGACGACTTCTTGGGGCTGTATCTGTTGGATGCGTCCGGCCACGGTGTCTCGCCGGCGTTACGATCAGCCTCAATTTCAACCTTCCTGCGCAGAGACAGCTTGTTGCACCATGTCGGCTCGAATGACCCTGGTGCCGTCCTGACGGAAGCGAATAAGCAGTTCCCCCTCACAGAAAATGGGCATTACTTCACGATCGTGTTCGCGAGCCTCGACCTCCGGTGCCGTACACTGTCCTACGCAACAGCCGGGCACAACGGGGTGCTACTTCACCGCCGATCTGGTGAGACCTGTTGGATGGCCCAACCGAACTTGCCGCTCGGTTTCGATAGCTCGACAACCTACGCCGCGGTGGAGCTTCCTATCACTCCGGGTGATCGTCTGTATCTGCTCAGCGACGGTCTCTATGAAGTACCGGATCCGTCCGGCGAACTATGGGGGCAAGCGCGTTTGGACGAGACGATTCGTCGGTTGGGTGAACGACCCCTGACCGAGGCGGTCTCAGGGACGATCGCAGAGGCCATTCGATGGCAGGGGCATGAACAATTTCCGGATGATGTCGCATTGATGGGTGTGGAGATCGCCCTGTGATCGCTTCAATAGGAGTGGAACCCATGAGCCGAGACCCAATTTTCAACCTGGATGAGGCTCTCGCTCGTCTGGATGGCGACCGAGAGACTTTCCAGATGATGATCGAGTTGTTCATGGAGCATGGTCCGAAGGACTTGGCGGGAGCTCAGGCGGCTCTCAGCGCCGGGAATGCTGCGGGTGTGGCACGATCCAGTCACCGGTTGAAGGGCGCGATATTGCAGTTCTGCGCTCCGGCCGCTCTTCAGGCCTGCAAAGAATTGGAAGAGTTGGCGAAAGCAGACAATCTGGCGCAGGGGGGGCGACTCTATGCCACGTTGGAGCAGGAATTCCAACGTCTTTTGGCCGCACTCTGTCAGGTGCGCGACAAAGGAATTGCTGCATGAGCATAGTCACGACGTCTGATCATCTCTTGGTGATCGATTCCTGTCCGGATACCCAGGCGCGCATTGCAGAACAGTTGCAAGGTCGAGGGTTTTCTGTCGTTGCGGCGTCCGATCCGACCACCGCATTGACCACGATCGACATGGCGGCACCGGACATTGTGATCACCGACCTGTTTCTTCCTGAGGCAACGGGCCTGACATTGCTCAAGGAGCTCAAGGCCAGGCACGAACCCTGTCCGGTGATCGTCATGGCGGAGGATGCACCGGAACCGATGATCGTACAAGCGCTCCGGATCGGAGCCGCCGACTATTTGCACAAGCCTGTGACCGAAGAAGACCTGGCGCATGCGTTGCAGCGCGCTCGGCATCTCCTGCCAGGAGACCTCGCGGATATCCCAGGACTTTGTCGATCAGAATATAGACTGACTGTCGACTCCGATCCGACCCATATCCCAGGGGTGATTTCCTGGCTCATCAAGACCACAGCCTCGACGCTGCCTCCTCTCCGACGGTTACATCTTCGCGGAGCGCTACAAGAGCTGCTCTTTAACGCTGTTGAACATGGGAATCTCGAGATCGTCTACCGAGAAAAGCAGGAAGCTCTCGTCGACGGCGGCTATGAGCAATTGCTGGCTCGTCGGCTCGCCCAAGCTCGGCTGAGAGATCGTCGGGTGATCATGCATGTGCTTCACGATAAGGATGCAAACAGTCTGACGTACCGGATAACCGATGAGGGCAAGGGCTTCAAATGGCGGAGCTTGCTCACGCGATCTCAAGAGCTCTGTGAGACGGAAGACACGAACGGGCGGGGGATTTTTTTGGCCCGATCGTTCTTTCCCTGCTTGGCGTACAACGAGCGGGGCAATGAAGTGACGATCACGGTGTCGCTTGATTAGATTTCTGATTTCCGGGTACATGTTGAAAGTACGGAATCAGAAGCTCATCTTGTCCCATTAGCAGGCTGCGGAAAAACCTTCCGTTCATCCCTCGAGAGCCTAGAGACGAACGGAGCGGTTATTGAATACACTAAGGTTTGCCGTTCGTGCTGAGCCTGTAGAATCACACAAATTGAGTTTGTCGGCAGCCTGTTAGAGCAGCCGCAGGTATTCAACGGTGCTCTCCCCCTTGCCGGCGTCTCGCTTCAGTATGGCCAATGCGGTTTTGGTCGTTTCATTCACGGTGACGGCAAGGCGCGCGGAGAAATAGTCCGATTTGATATCGTAATCGCTTCTCAGTGTTCGGCCGATTTCTTGAAAGCTCGAGACTCGATCGAGTTCCACTTTTGTCTTGTAGGGGCGTCCTTGGACGATCTCCAGCGCGACGGATTGGGTAACACTCGGATCCAGCGTCTGAAGGACGATGGGATCGGCTGTGTTGACGTTCATCGGCGCCCCTCCTTCTTGCGGGAAGATCGTCACATAGGGAGAGATCCGTTCGATGATTTCCGGCGTGAACCCCTTGATGAGCCGCAGATCTCCCAGCCCGGGTAACGGATTATTCGAGGACCGATAGGGCGGCCTCAACGATTGGTAGTAGAGACTCTCGGCACCGGCCGGCTGAGGCACTTCATCTTGATCCATCCAATCGATGAGAGCATCGACCAGGTTTGGGCTGACCCTGAGCAGTTCGAACAATCGTTTGGCTCGAAGGATCTTCTTCTTCTGTGCAATGTCACCTCCCGAAGTTGACGCGAGGTCGTTCAAATTGAATTTCCCTGTCTCATCCTGGATCTGCGCGGTCAGAAACCCGTCTCCGATCGCGTAATTCTTGATCGGCATGGCCCAGATATCGGTTGGCCCGTCGTATTTCTGCCCCGTCATCTTTTCACGTAAGAGATCCTGCAGCAACACGGCTCGAGCGGCCTGCACGGCGGCCCGGGTCAACATGCTTGCTTTATAGTCATCCCGAAATGCGGCGGCGGCGCGGTACTCACGGCGCGCTTCCGCATCGAACTCAAGAATGAGGGCGGTGAGGATCGTCAGCACCAGGAGTGCCAAGAGCAGTGCGATGCCTCGTTCGTCAGTTCTTTGCATAGCTCAAGACCCGAACGGTTGCGTCGATATTGACGGGATTGTCGAATTTCGGGCGGATCTGCAGACGGCGAACGTGAACATCATACGGGGCTTGATCGATGGCTACGAGCAACGCCAACAAGTCCGGCAATTGAATGCCATCCAATCGGAGATCGACGGCCGTCTCCTCGTAGCCTTGTGCCAGCGATTGTACCTGGGGCTGCATGCCGGTGATGCGTTCGCGCACATGGGCGGTGGTGGCCGCTTCTTCCATGAACGTCAGCAGGGAGAAATGGCTGTCGGCTCCCGGCATGCGGCTTTCGGTTCTTGCCAAGCGGTCCCGTTTGACGAGATACGCTTGACCCAACACCGCCAATTCGGCCAGGTCTTTCTGCTTCCGCACCTCCTGGCGATCGAGGCGATCCAGGCTGTCCAGAAGGGGATCGACGATCAGCACGAAGAGGAGGCTGAGGCCAAACACGATCCCACCTGCCAGCACGATGGTGCGCTCACGCTGCGACATCTGGCGCCAACGTTCCCGGAGACCCTGCATCATGATTTCTCCACCGTGACGGTAATTCGAAACACGACTTGATTGGGACCTGCGCCCACTCGGGTTTCGGTCACCGCGACATCCTTCGATTGGGGGCTCGAGGCGAAGGTTTGTTTGAGTCGCTCCACGGCATCAAAGGAGGTGGTCTCACCCTCCATGAGAATGGCCGCTCCGTCTACGGTCAGCTCGCGCACCTTCACCATTGTTCCTGGCGGGAGTTGTTTCACGAACGTCGAAAGTGTGCGCAACACGTTGCCGTCCGCGGTATCGACGACGGCGAGGGCTTTGTCCAGGACTCCGATGCGGTACTGCGCTTGATCGAGCTCTTCTCCGGGAGCGGCACCCGCTCCGAAGAATTGCTCATATTGGCTGTGCAGCGCAGTTTTGAGCCGAGTGACCCGCTGGTCGTGCAGCATGAAGTGAATCGAGAAATCTATGATCACCAGGACGGCAATGATCAGACCGGCAGCGATCGCCAGGCGGCGGTCCTGTTTGCTCGTGGTGCGGTCAGACGAGGCCGCGTCGGCTACGCCTTTGAGGTCGATCGCGAGCTCCATGGGAGACGACGTGAATCGCCATCGCGGCCGGATGATCTTTGGGTGAATCGCCAAGCCGAACGCAATGGAAAATGCCCGTGGTGTTTCAGCTCCGAACCCCTGGCGAGGTCCCACCGGATAGAGTCCCAATTGTCGGGAGATATACTCACCGATCTCCTGCAGCTTGGCACCTCCTCCGCATACCCAACAGTGCGTCAAGCGGTTGCGTTCGTTTCCCAGATGGGCCTGCAAGGTAATACGGAGCTCCTTCAGGATCGGCTCCAACAGACGGTCCACCTGATCCACGGTCATCGTGCGCTTCCGACGTTCTGCATCAGCGAAACTACAGGCGTGCCGGACGGCCAAGGCATGCGTCAGATGGTTGCCGCCCCACAGAATCGTTCGAAGAACCAGGGGGCGTCCTCCCTGCACGAGGCAGAGCGTCGTCTTCGATGCTCCGACGTCGATGATGGCCAGGTCCTGCGGGACGGTCGCTCCTTCTTCTTGAAGGAATTGAGTCACGGAGAAGAGGGCCATGGCATCGACATTGATCGCCGAGGGCTCCACATCGGCTTGGGCGAGAAACCGGAGATGCTCCGCGACCTTGTCTCTCGGCGCGGCCGTCACCAGGACATCCGAACCCTTACTCTCGCGAACCGTGCCTTCCGCCGTGGGGCCAGGCGGCAACACCAAGCTTCCGACCGCAAGGTCTTCGAGCGGCATCGGAACGAGATTCTCGACTTCAAAAGGGACGACTTGGGCGAGCTTGGTCGAATCCTTGAAGGGGAAGGACAGGGTTCTGACGAACAGGTCCTGGCAAGGAATCGCTGTCACCAACCGGTCTGTGCCATAGAGTCCGTTTTGCCAGAGGAATCCACGTAGCGACTTCACACGTCGAGCCGGATCGAGGTCCTCAGGGCGGGAAAACGGCATCGGATGTTGGAAGTAATCGATCGTTTCGCGCCCACTCAGGCGGCGGCGGAAACGTACGGCCTTCAAGCCCGTTTGCCCGATGTCCAGTCCGACACATTCGTTTACGATGGCCATGAAGCCGTCCTCATTGCGGATTTCTCGTTTCGAAATTCAAGTGGCGACCAAGAACCCACACAAACGCGAAATCTGTACCTTGCAAGCGACAACCCGAACCCTGAAACCTCAGCCGGTACTTTACAATGCGATCCTCGTCTGTGCCAAGGTTCCGGCGATCTTGACGGTCATGGGTGTTCCCGGAGGTAGCGAGGGGAGACCAAGTGTTCCAGCTTTCGAAGCAAATCCAGGGCCTGGGATGACGGTCACCGTGAGACTCAGTTGGCTCTGTTGCATCGGTTGCTGAATGGTGATGTGTCCTTCGCCCGTAAAGGAGCCGTCGATCCCCTCGCCCTGCAACTGCGTCACGTTGCAGCGGAGATCTTGGCATGCGAGTCCTGCCGAGACTTTGCTGAACGTGAGCGACAGGGTTCGTCCGTTTCCAAGGGGAATCTGATCGATCACCAAGTCCGTCGCCTCGGCGGTCCACATGCCTTCCCCCTTCATCGTGGTGACGGTCGCCTGGCCGGAGTCGACGCGATGGGAAAAACTTCCGCTGAGCGTGCCGTGCGTGACATACCGACGGAGCAATTTGGAGAGATCTACTTGTTGAATCTGCCCCTTGATTGCGACAGGGCCTGCCAGAGAGAGGGACGAGGTGGTGACGGTGCCTTTGGCGAGACCTATGGAGGAAGAGGTCTCATTCAGCTTTGCGACGAGATCGAGCCCAAGCGTGCCGCCCAACGCTTTCATGACTCCAAGTTTGGCCTCCATCATCGCCAATTGGATCGGGGTCCAGTTCGGTTGCGATAAGGTGACGTTCCGCCATTCAAGGCGTAATGGAAGCCCCACGGTCCAATCGGCAACTCGGATCTCCATGCCGGTGACCCGTGTGAGTTCCGCAACAACTCGCGCCTGGAGCATGCCGTACGGAAAGGTCGCCATTAGACACAACACCAGGATGATGATTCCGGCTAGCGTCCAAGCCAGGATCTCTCGCCATGCCTCAGGCCATTTGATGGTCATGATGTGCCGATTGCCACCCACTCCCGCACCGTCCATGGGTCGGCATCGGGGTATTGAAATGTCACTTCAACCAACAAGGCTTTGGGAATTTTGGGGACAGCCGGCCATTCGTCAAGCCAGATTCGGTTCTGGGCGTCGTAATATCGGATATTGAAGGCCTGGACATGATCGGCCAGTTCCATCTGATCCAATGATTCATTGGTATCGGTGAGCGTATAGAGATTTCTCCGGACGAACCGAATCAGCCGATCCCGTTCGCGCGTATAGACCACGCGAACGGTCTCGCTTTCCTTGGCGGCCGAGGTGCTCAATTCTTGACTCATAGCGAGGATGGCCAGGATGTCGGCCGGTTGTCCGTCCTGTGTCCCGTTCGTTCCCACCCAGGGGTATATAGTGTTGCGTTTGCTGAGGGAAATTTCCTCAGCCATGAGACGCAAGATTCTCCTGATCGCTTGTTCCTTTGCCGCATGCTCTCGTCCGGCTTCCACGGTGCTTGTCGATGTGACGAGCGACCCAAAGACCATGGCGCCGATCATGCCCAGCAAGGCTACGGCCACCAAGACTTCGACGAGCGTAAAGCCCGCTTGGGGTTTAGAAGGTGAGACGACCGGCAAAGACATAAGTGCTGACCTCTACCGCTTCCTCCAGTCCACCGCGCAACCACGAGACCTTGATTCGGATCTCGCGAATCAACTCCAACGGGGTGGGTGCGATCGTGCGCTTCCATTTATACCCGATTGCTCTCGGGACTGCCTGCATGGTGGGTTGTGCCCCAAGCGGGACGTTCGGAAAGTCTCCGGTGCTTTCCCCAATGCCATATTGTCCTGCGAGTTCGGTTTCAAGTAGTTTCTCTTGGGCCAACAGCGTGGCGGCCATCAGTTCGGACCCTCTCTCCTGGAGCTCCAAATCGAAATTTCTGAGGCCAAGGAGAATCGGGAGTGCGATTGCCAGCAAGGCGATGGCCAGCAGCACTTCGAGCAGCGTGAATCCACTTTCATCGGACTTGGTTTTGTCTCTAACTTGGTCCATTGCGATCTACTGTTGAGTTGGAAACAACCCTCTCGGCAGCGCTCCCGCTCCTGCTTGCTTGGTCGGCTTCAACAGGGGGCGAACCCGGTCGGGGATGATCCGGTTCAGAGGAGGGTCAAGCCGCTCGTCACTCACCCGAATCCCTCCCGTCAATGAATCGACCGCCAGCCCCAAGAGATTATTCTTCGCATCCATCAAGTACATCGTGACCGGCTCAATCCGCCCGTTGGCGAAGAAGGATATGTCGACTCGTCCGGAAAAACGTTTGTCTTGTCCGACGGAGACCTCCGTCCATCGAATCGATTCAGGCAGCGAACGAGGCAGCTTCCAGTCAGGATCGAGCGGAAGTCGTTCTTCTTTGCCCTCCACTGTCATCATCCAATAGGTTCCCTGATCCAAGTCGAGGTAGAGCTTCAAGGGTTGTTGTCTTGTGGCAGCCAGTCCTTGAAAGGTTCGGAGGACACCGATCAGTTTCCGGCCTGTGGAACTCAGGTCTTCGTCGAGACTGAACCGAGGGAAAACCACCACCACGACCATGGTCAAGAGAAACAGAACAATCAGCATTTCTAGGATAGTGAAGCCTGCGTTCTCCATTGACCGATGACCGGTGACCAATTGACTTCCTATTCTTTGTCGAGGTTCCAATTGGTGATGTCGGCATTTACCCCCTCACCGCCGACCTCGCCGTCCGTCCCAAGGGAGGTGACTTCATATTCCACTTTGTAATCGCCTTTTTGGACCGGGCTAAGATACTTGTACGGATTTCCCCAAGGGTCTTCGGGAAGCTTGGGGAGGTATCCTCCGATTTTCCATTTCTTCGGGACCACACCGACGGAGGGCTTTTCAATGAGCGCCTTAAGGCCCTGTTCGGTAGTGGGATAGACGCCGTTATCCAATTTGTAGAGTTGCAGCGCTCCCTCGATATTTCTGATCTGGACTTTGGCCGCCGTGCGCTTGGCATCATCCGTCCTGCCCATGATGCGTGGGACGACCAGCGCCGCGAGAATGGCCAAGATGGCCACGACGACCATGATTTCGATGAATGTAAAGCCGGCGGAGTTTGCTGATGTCCGCTGGCTTAGGCCGGCGACGAAGCGAAGCAGTCGATTGCTTTCGCCGATGTGCGTGGTGGGCTGGCACTGCTTTCCAGGATCAGTCATCGTGAGTCCCCCTTTATCTCGTTTCACGTTCTTTCTTCATCATGTTTCGGATCGTCTCTTCCTTAGTGGACCATCTGCCCCATCTCGAAGATGGGTAACAGGATCGCGACGACGATGAAGAGGACGACGGCGCCCATGGCCAGGATCATGATCGGCTCCATGAGCGAGGTCAAGCGGCCGATGACCCGCTCCACTTCGCCGTCGTATATTTGGCTCACCCGGCGTAACATTTCCTCCATTTCACCGCTCTTTTCACCGACGGCGATCATATGGGTGACCAAGGCCGGAAATTCACCGCTGCGCTTTAACGGATCAGCGATCGTCTCCCCCTCGCGGATGTTCTGCCGTGCCGTTTCGACCGTTTCTTCCAGCACCCTATTATTCATGACGCGCTTCGACACATCCATCGCGTCGAGCAATTGGACTCCGCTTGCCAACATTGTCGAGAGGGTGCTGGTGAGTCTGGAAATCGACACCATCCGCGCGACGTCTCCGAGCAAGGGAAGTTTTAGGATCAATCGGTCCGCCATCATGCGACCGGCGCCGGTCCGGACGAAGCGCCGCGTCGCATAGAGGCCTCCGAGTATGAGCCCCACCAATCCCATCCAATAGTCGGCAAAGAACTGGCTGACCGACATCAAGGCAACTGTCGGCCAGGGCAGGGCTTGTTTCTGTTGAGCGAACACGAGCGTGATCTTGGGGACGACAAACGTGATAAGGAAAAAAAGGATGACTGACCCGATCACGAGCATGATAATGGGGTAGAGCATCGCATTGGTGACCTTGTTTTTCAGGGCGAGTTGTTTCTCCAAGAACTCCGCGAGACGGAACAAGATCTGATCCAGCGCTCCACTGGCCTCACCGGCCCGTACCATGTGTACATAGATGGGAGAAAAGTCCTTTTCGTAGGTCTCCAAGACAGCGCTCAAGGCTTTACCTCCACGGATTTGTTCCCGGAGATCGGCCAGCAGGGCTTTGATGGATTTCTTTTCCGCTTGGTCCACCAGGACGCCGAGGGCTTCGATCAACGGAAGCCCGGCCACGAGCAATGTGGCAAACTGTCTGGTCATCAGGGCTAAATCGTTTGCAGTGAGGCTGGCCGATCGACCGATGGATCGTTCGGGGCTGCTGTGGGCTTTGTCTCGCGATCGACTCGAGGCTTGGCCTTGCTCGACGACATCGGTCGGATAGACGCCCTCTTTCCTCAGTTTGAGCCGGGCGACTTTGACGTTCTCCGCGTCGATGATCCCTGTGGCAGCTCCGCCGTCGCTCCGGTAGCCCTGGTATTGATAGACCGGCATGGTCAGCAGACTCCGGACGCATCGGGCTTGGGCGTCCAGTGCCGGACGGTCCAGGCTCGAATCGAGTGGGGTAGGCGATCAGCGTGTCGGTGCCGCATTATTCGACGTCGATTTCCTGTTGAGTGATCCGCATGACTTCTTCAAGCGTGGTATGGCCTTGAACGACTCGCTCGGCCCCTTCCTGCTTTAACGTCACCATGCCTTTGCCGATCGCGGCTTGTTTGATGGCGGTGGAGTCGGCTTTACTTCCGATGAGCCGCCTGATTTCGTCATCCAGTACCATGAGCTCAAAAATGCCGGTCCGGCCACGATAGCCGGTTTGAGAACAGGCTGCACAGCCGGCTCCTCGATAGAGAGTGACGTTGGAACCAGGTGCGATGTCCAACCGACCGAGTTCTGCTTCGCTCGGACGATACGGGCGTTTGCAGTCAGGACAGATCCTTCTCAACAACCGTTGGGCCAGGACAGCGACGACCGATGAAGCCACCAGAAAAGGCTCGATTCCCATATCGATCAGGCGTGTAGGAGCGCTGGCGGCGTCGTTGGTATGCAGGGTGGAAAACACGAGATGTCCGGTGAGCGAGGCGTGAATCGCGATCTCCGCCGTTTCTCGGTCGCGAATCTCGCCGATCATGATGACGTCGGGGTCTTGCCGGAGAATCGAGCGGAGTCCGGCAGCGAACGACAAATTGATCTTGGGGTTCACCTGCATTTGCCCGATGCCGAGCAGTTGGTATTCGACCGGATCTTCGACCGTGATGATATTCTTGTCCGGCGCATTTATGTGGCTCAAAGCGGCGTAGAGGGTCGTGGTTTTGCCGCTTCCGGTCGGACCGGTGACGAGAATAATGCCGTGCGCGAGTTGAATCAGCTGATGGATCACGGCGAGCCGTTCTTTCGAAAACCCCATTTCCGAAAGATTCAGGAGGCGATTTTCTTTCTCCAACAACCGCAATACGACCCGCTCGCCATGCGAAGTGGGCAAGACGGAGACCCGCAGGTCGACGTCTTTCCCGGAGGTCCTGATGCCGAACCGACCGTCCTGCGGCAATCGCTTCTCAGCAATGTTGAGACCTGCCATGATCTTTAGGCGCGCGATAATGCTGGCTTGCAGGTGCTTGGGCGGGGTGAGGACCGGGTAGAGCACGCCGTCGATACGATATCGGACCACCAGCCCCCGCTCGAACGATTCGAAATGGATGTCGCTCGCCCGTTGCCGAACCGCCTGAAACAGCACCGAGTTGACCAATCGGATGATCGGAGCCTCGTCGGTGGCGTCCAGCAAGTCCTGTGGCTCGTCGAGCTCATGTGCGAGCTGGTCGAGGCTCTGGTTTGCCGCGATGTCTTCCATGACCTGTTCCGCACCGGCGGGGTTAGCGATTTCGTCGTAGGCCCGGTTCAAACTGGCCAGCAGAACGACGCTGGTGGTCAAGACCGGTTTGATCGGTTTGCTCAAGAGCAATCGAAGATCGTCAAGCGCGACTGTTTCCAAAGGATCGGTCGATGCGGTCAGAATGACCCCTTCCTCATATCGAAGCGGCAAGACGCGATATCGTCGACAAAACGCGATGGGTACCTTCTTGATCAGTTCGTGGTCCACATGGGTGTTGTCAAGATGGGGCATCCAAGCCATCTCAAACTGCTGGGCGAGAGCCTCCATCAATTGCTCTTCCTTCAATGAGCGCAAGTGCAGCAGGATTTCTCCCAACAGGCCACCTTTCTCCCGTTGGTAGGCTAAGGCTTCCTCGAGTTTTGAATCCAAAAGGTTGAACTTTTGCCCGAGGATTTGTCCCAATAGAGGACGATGTACCGTCGGATTGGCCTGATCGTCGTCGAGTTGTTCCGACACTTTGCCGAGACCTCTCAGAAATAGGGATGAGCGCCATCGTAGGCGTTCCTTTGATGCGCTTCGACCCCGGTCGTAAAGATACTCTCCCTTCCGATGGACTGGCAAGGACGCCTCGAATTCTTAACGCAAATGGTGAACTCTTAGGTGTCCTAGACCGTCAGTGTTCCTCGTTATCAACCAGTTATTGCAGGAGTCGACTCGTCGTGCATCGAGGGGTCGTGGCTCAAACGAGCTGGGAGATTGTCGGGGGAGAACGTTGACGAGGCTTTCAGCGAAGCTCGTACGTGATTGTTGATCGTTGATTGTTCCGCAGTACGTCGAGCTTGACGATCTGCTCATTCTTCAATTGTTGCAGTAAATTCAACATGGTGCTGGGATCGCGAATGTCGACTCCATTGACGCGCTGCAACACATCTCCCGCCTGAACCCCGATTTTTTCGTAGAAACTGCTCGGGGCGATGTAGTCCAGTCGAAACCCGGTGATGGCTCCGTTCACCATCTGCGGCGCGGCTCTGGCCTGAGATAGGAGCTTCGGCAGATCGCTCATGGCTTGGTCCACCTCCCGGCGGTCGATGACTTTTCGTAGAGGAGCAGCGGCTGCCTGCGTCTGGGCGGCTGAAGGCACGGAACCAGAGGAACCGCCCGGAGCTGCCGGGTTATCCAACATCGCCAGCTCCAATAATTCTTCCAGGTTACCCTGGCGGACCAGAATGCCATTCCGCCGGATCTCACTCACTTCTCCAAGATCGAGAACTTGGTCATGGATGCGGAACAACGTCTGTTGCTTAGAGGCCAGCTCCTCGACAATCGCAAACATGCCGCGCTGATCGCCAAGCACGACGCCGATCAAACGAATCCTGCCTGCCAAGCCGAGAGAAGCTCGAACCGGGGCGCCAGAGGATCCTCTCCTATCAGCGTTGGCGAGTCCATTCTGAGGAGCAGCGGGGAGAAGAAAGAGGCCGCTGGAACGCACATCTTCCGCTGCCTGAGCCGGCGAATAGGAGGCGCGCAACCGAGAGCCGGTCGCCCGCTCGTCGCCGGAACCAACCGGATGGGTAGGGATCACATACAATGCCTCGGCGACGAAGGCATTGATGGAGTGCGCGATCAAGAGCCCACAGACAACCAGACAGAGGAATAGACCGACACGGCGCGCTTGATGTGGAGGAATTGTTGTCACGAGTGATATCCGGTTCTATATGCCTCTATCGTACATGGCTAAGATCATTGACCGCAAGAATCATTCATCAACAAGCTTTTTATGATGAGTAGACAAACGAACTGAAGCACGCAATAATCCGTTCGTCTTCAAGGAGGGTTTCCGCGTGAAGAAAGCACTAATTACCGGGATTACCGGGCAAGATGGGTCTTATCTATCGGAATTTCTGCTCGGTAGAGGCTACGAAGTCTACGGCATTGTGCGCCGTTCCAGTTCGTTCAACACAGGGCGCATCGATCCGATTTATGAAGACCCGCACGTACCCCATCGGCGACTCCACCTGGTCTATGGCGATCTCAATGACGCCAGTTCCTTGAATCGTATCCTACGGACGGTCCAGCCGGCTGAAATCTACAACCTGGGAGCTCAAAGCCATGTTCGGGTGAGTTTCGATATTCCTGAATATACAGGGGAGATCACAGGCTTAGGGACCATTCGACTGCTTGAAGCGATACGAGAATCGGGGCTCAAGCCGAAGTTTTACCAGGCGTCGTCCAGCGAAATGTTCGGCAAGGTGCTGGAGGTGCCACAGAGGGAATCGACTCCCTTCTATCCTAGGAGTCCGTACGGTGCAGCCAAGGTCTATTCCTATTGGATTACGGTCAACTATCGGGAGGCGTATGATCTGTTTGCCTGCAACGGGATCCTGTTCAACCATGAATCGCCGCGACGTGGGGAAACCTTTGTGACGCGAAAGATCACCAAGGCTGCGGCCCGCATCAAGCTGGGCGTCCAACAAGATTTGTTTCTGGGAAATCTGGAGGCCAAGCGCGACTGGGGTTATGCCGGTGACTATGTCGAAGCCATGTGGATGATGTTGCAAGCTCCGACTCCGGACGATTATGTCATCGCGACGGGCGAAACGCACACGGTGAAGGAAATGTTAGAGCTGACGTTCGACCGGTTGCAATTGGACTGGAAGAAACACGTGAAGATTGATGCCAAGTACTACCGTCCAACGGAAGTTGATCTCCTCATCGGTGATGCCGGTAAAGCCAAGAAACAACTCGGGTGGCAACCGAAAGTACGATTCGAAGAGCTGATCGCCATGATGGTGGACGCGGATCTCGCGGCGGAACGAGAGAGATTGGAAGGGGTCGCTAGAAAACATTGAGATTTGGGTGTCCTTATGTCTTTCTGGTCCAATAAGTGCGTCGTTGTCACAGGGGGAGCCGGATTTCTCGGGTCGTTCGTCGTCGACCAGTTGCGCGCGAAAGGCTGCCAACAGATCGTGGTGCCGCGAAGTAAGGAATACGATTTGGTGCAGATGGAGGCGGTGAGGCAATTGTACAGCGACGCGAAGCCTGACCTGGTGATCCATCTCGCGGCGCGTGTCGGTGGAATCGGGGCCAACCAGGCCAATCCCGGTCGATTTTTCTACGATAACTTGATGATGGGCACGCAACTGATCGAGGTAGGTCGCCAGCTGGGACTGAAAAAGTTCGTCGCAACTGGAACCATTTGCGCTTATCCCAAATTCGCCCCCATTCCATTCAAGGAAGATGATATCTGGAACGGGTACCCTGAGGAAACCAATGCGCCCTACGGGTTAGCGAAAAAGATGATGCTGGCGCAGTCGGGGGCCTATCGCCAACAATATGGCTTTAATTCAATTGTCTTATTTCCCGTCAATCTTTATGGGCCACGCGACAACTTTGATCTCGAAACCTCTCACGTCATTCCTGCGCTCATTAGGAAATGCGCGGAGGCAAAGGACAGGAGACAGGCATCGATCAGCCTCTGGGGAGATGGATCGCCGACTCGAGAATTTCTGTATGTTGAGGATGCTGCGGAAGGCATTCTGCTCGCGGCCGAACAATATGATGGAGATCTACCTGTTAATCTGGGAACAGGTGAAGAGGTCGCGATTCGTGATCTTGCCGGAATGATCGCGGCTGAGGTTGGGTTTACCGGGAAGATTCAGTGGGATACCACCAAGCCGAACGGCCAGCCTCGCCGATGTCTTGATGTCAGCCGAGCCAAGCAGCTCTTCGGTTTTCAAGCCCGACATCCCTTGCTCGGCGGATTGAAGAAAACCGTCCAGTGGTTTCACGAAAACCGCCAGGCGATACGGGAAGTGCACTTTTAGCAGGCTGCGGAAAAGCCCTCCGTTCATCCTTCGAGAGCCTCAGGACGAGCGGAGCAGTGATTGAATTTGCCGAGGTTTTCCGTTCGTGCTGAGCCGGTCGAAGCACACAAGTCGAGTTTTTCCGCAGGCTGTTAGAGCTCTCTCCCAAGTCTCCTAATGCCAGCGGGAACTGGGACGGATGGACCGCTCTCGGATTTCAGGTCAATGATGCTCGTCAAGAGCTGGATTCATTGAACGAGAGGCCAGGTCAGCCGGAATAGGTGGACCACGAAGTCGTGGCGACTGGCAATGTGAGGTTCCGAGTGAAGCGCATCGATCTCATCGCCGGAGCGCGGCCGAATTTCATGAAAATCTCGCCGATCATTGAAGCGCTCAAAGCAGCTGAATGCCGCGGTGGCCGGCTACGGTACCGATTGATTCATACGGGCCAGCATTATGACCGTGCCATGTCCGGGAGTTTCTTCGAGGAACTAGGGATTCCCGATCCGGACATCAATCTTGGGGTAGGGTCCGGCACTCAGGCCGAACAAACCGCCGGTATTATGGTCGGGTACGAAAGGATCTTATTGAAGGACAAGAGCGATCTCTGCCTTGTCGTCGGTGATGTCACGTCCACGATGGCCTGTTCCATCTCGGCGCGAAAGCTAGGTGTGCCGGTGGCTCATGTTGAGGGTGGGATTCGATCCGGGGATTGGACCATGCCGGAGGAAATCAATCGAGTGGTGACCGACTCCATCACCAACTGGTTTTTCACGACCAGTGAGACGGCCAACGATAATCTGCGCCACGCTGGTGTGACCCATGACCGGCTCTTTTTTGTCGGCAACACTATGATCGATACATTGCTCAAAAACGTGTCGCGCTTGCGACCTCCGGCTTGTTGGCATTCGCTGAAACTTGAACCGCAGGAATACTTTGTAGTGACTCTGCATCGACCGGCGAATGTGGATGGAGAGCAGCAGCTCCTGTCGCTGCTCCGCGCCATCGCTGAAGGCACCAGAGGACTGCCCGTGATATTTCCCGTACATCCTCGGACCGCGAAAAATCTCCGAGACCTCGACAGTGCAACACCCCAGCTTCACTATGTCGATCCACTGGGTTATTTGGAATTCAATTATCTCGTCAAGCATGCCAAAGGAGTGATTACCGATTCGGGAGGTATCACCGAAGAGACAACGGTGCTCGGAGTGCCGTGCCTGACTCTCCGTGATAACACCGAGCGGCCGGAGACCATTACCATCGGGACCAACGAACTGATCGGGACTGATCCAAACAAACTTCCTCCCGCGCTCGCGCGGTTAATGGAAGGGGAATGGAAAAAGGGGGCAATTCCTCCACTGTGGGACGGAAAGGCTGCGGAGCGGATCGTGGAGCGCTTGGAGCGACTGTTGTAATGTGAACCGAAGCGGCGACTAGCAGGTTGCTCCCTTACTCCACATCGTCTGACACTGAGAGTTACCATAGAGTAAGATATTTTCGGATCACGTCACGATGCCCACGGTAAAGAATATTGAAGGTCCCTACCGTGTATTCTTCTATAGCTTTGATTGTCATGAGCCGAAGCATGTTCATATTCAAAGAGAAAAGTTGACGTGCAAGTTCTGGTTAGAACCGATTGCCTTGAGTAAGAACAGTGGGTTTTCTCCGAGAGAACTCAATCTCATTCGACGACTTATTG
The DNA here is from genome assembly GCA_029194725.1 of Nitrospira sp. Classification (GTDB taxonomy): domain Bacteria; phylum Nitrospirota; class Nitrospiria; order Nitrospirales; family Nitrospiraceae; genus Nitrospira_D. Next base: position 200,237 of record JARFXQ010000005.1, read on the forward strand.
AAGCGAATATTTTGCCAATCACGGAGGCATGGCATGAGCACTGCGGCGAAGATCGTTGATCCTCGCGTCATGACTATTGAAGTCACCGACGATGAAATCATTGCGCATTTGCTGGATGGTCGGACGATCACTGTGCCCTTGGTCTGGTCATGGCGCTTAGCCGACGCTACCCGGGAGCAGCGACAACATTGGGAGATTCTTGGCGACGGGGAGGGTGTGCACTGGCCAGACATTGACGAGGATATCAGCGTGGAGGGAATGCTGCACGGGATGCCGGCCCATCGTCCCAGAGGACATGCTCGAGCTCACGAATGACAAGCATACAGCCAGCTGCATGATTTGCACACCGAGTGCATATTATCCTCACGTGCATTGCAATGCAGCTCTCCTCGGCTACTGGCGCACCGCTTGAGGGGCGGAAGTGGATATGGTGATCGAATGCGCTGGCATGCTCACCGCGATCGAGTGCAATGGACGGAGCATCCGAGACCTGCGGATTCGGATGGGTTGAAGGCCTTGGAGGCCGCAGAACCTAGACGAGTGAAACAGAAAATGATCGTGTGCCGAACGAAGGTCCTCTTCCGGTTACCCGATACAGCTTGCACAACGAGTTACTGAGCAGAACAGCAAATAGTGCGTGTTTTATTTTTTGAAACGCCCATAAACAGAGCCTTTTGTCAGATCTGCATTGCGCATTTGTTCATGACCGGATCAGTAAGAAGACCTTCCAGGAGATTCAGGCCAAGCGATAGTTGATGCGCGAAGTGCATTTCTAGTTCTTCGGTCGGCTGTACATCTGCTATTTTCGCCGATACTCGTATTAACACCGAGCCTTTTCCCTGTTCTTGGCCTACGTTCGAACAGACGAGGCCGACGGGTAGGGATCTCTCTCCTGTTTCATATGACGAATTTCTGTACAAGTTTGCAGTTCTCCTTAGAATAGGTGGTCGAACAAACGCGTTCTCATCATGCAGCACCCCTCTACCACCATACAGGCACGAGTCGCCGCGGGTATGTTGTGGGCCACGTTTGGCACCGTAATGAGCAAGTGCGCCAGCCTTGGTGCGCAACTGGTGCTGGGATGGATGCTGTCTACAGAAGACTTCGGCGTTTACGCCATCGCGATTGCCTGGTCGGCTATCGTGTTGTCCCTACGCAATGGAGGAACACAGCGTGCCTTGATTCAGCAGGGTCAGAAAGCAAGCGATGTTGCCGGACTCTATTTTAAGGTAGCGGTGATCTTTAACGTCCTGGGAGGCCTGATGCTAGCGGCCGCTGCTCCTATGTTGGCCTGTGTTTATGAGCATCCAGCGCTGCAGGCCATGATCTGGATCATCGCTCTTGCGTTGCCGCTCAATACCGTAGCCTTGGTTTTTCAGGCACAGTTGTCCGCAACAATGGACTTCGCCGGGGTCGCCAAAATTACCACCTGGTCTGCCATTCTTCGGCACGGGTCATCAATCGTCTTTGCATGGCTGGGATGTGGTCCACTCAGTTTTGTGCTGCCTTTGATTGTGATCGCTATCTATGAAACAGCCGCCGGGTGGGCGATGGGACGCGGTTGGTTTCCTCATCATCCATTCACTTGGACGATCTTTCTCAAGGTCTTTCGCAACACTCGGTGGATCATGTTTACCTCCCTTGCGAATGTGCTTGCCATCAACGGCGACTATCTTATGATTAGTCTGTTTCAGGACAAGACACTCCTGGGCCTGTACTTCTTTGGGTTCCAACTGAGCCTGTCGTTGGCAGTCTTGTTTACGAACGGGGTTGAATCCGTGATGCTTCCGATGTTCGCACGGTTGGCTGAAGACGAGGGACGGCAGAGACAAGCGTTTCTCAAGTCTGTTCGAGCCCTCATGCTCGCCTCGACTCTCGCCTGCTACAGTCTCTTCCTGGCGGCTGGCCCGCTTGTCCACTGGCTATGGGATGGAAAATGGGACAAGGCTGTCCCGGTTGTTCAAATCCTAACCCTCAGCTTGCCGATCCGGCTCATGGTACCGCTCTGTCGCACCCTGATCGAAGGCCGCGGAGAATGGCGATTGGTTTCGGGTGTGCTCGCCGTAGACGCCATCGGCACATTGATTGCGAGTTCTGTTGGAGCTTGGATGGGCGGACTCACAACCATCGCTGGTGCGATGAGCGCCTACAATGTTGCTTATGGCGTCTTCATCTGCGGAGTCGTCGCGCGCAGACTCGGTGGGCGACAACGGGAGATGTTTGTCCCGGTCTTGTCCATACTAGGGTGCGGCATTACTGCGCTCAGCATCGCGTTGTTGGGACGATCATTGGAGTTGGCCGAGCTTTCTCCTGTATGGCAGGCCATGAGCATCCTAGGAATCTACGCAACGGTCTATCTTGGGCTGACAAGACTCCTCATGAACGACTATCTGCAAGAAGTCATCCTTCTTCTTCGTCGATCAAGAGGCGCTACCCCGTCTCGAATCTGACGCCATGGCACTTGGCCTCGCGGCATACGTCATAATCGTGAGCGGCTTATTCTTCGCAATCTGGAAACGACCGGCCGTCGCCCTTGCGGGTGTTCTGTGCATGTTTGGTTTGGAACAATGGGGACAGGCCACGACGCCGTTCTTTGCCCAGCATCAAACAATCACAAATCTTATTCTGGGCATACTTCTGGTTCTTGCATTGGCGGTGCAGTTCTTCCAGCACGGGCCGAGGTTGTTTTCGGAATACCCTTTACTTGGCTGGCTGACCATATCATTCTTCCTCTATGCATTTCTATCCACACAGTGGGCGCCACGCCCTGACTTGAGCCTCAAGTTGTGGGGGCACGCGTGGCCCTATGTCGTGACTCTTGTTGTGTTGGCGCCACTGATCATTAGAGAACCTCGGGATCTTGAGTCTGCAAACCAAGCGCTGTTGGTGATTGGAGGGGCATTGACTCTGCTGCTCTTGTTCTTTGTGAAGTGGGAGGGTAGACAAATCATACTTGGCGAGGAAGCTGGGAACCCCCTGGCAGTGGCGGTCATGGCAGGCATGGTGATCCTTGTCGCCCTCTTGGCAGATCCCTGGAAGGGAAAGAAGCTATGGCTTCCCCTAAAATGGATTTTGGTGGTCCTCTGTTTGTCCCTCATTGTGCGATCGGGGTCGCGTGGACAACTCTTCTCCGTTCTCCTGGTTGCATTACTCTGTTGGCCTCTTAGTCACGGCCTGTCGAACGCTAAGCAGTTTGGCATCTTGGCTTTTTTGGTCGTATTTGTTGGCGTCACAACAAACTATGCACTCAGAGAGTTCTGGGCAGAAGAACAATCCTACTATGCAGGAGGGAATCGTTGGAGTGGCAAGGCTATGGAAGGCGCTATGGTTGGGCGCTTAACAGACGCGGTGATGCTGGTAGACCGAGCTTACCAATCGGCAGACACGATTATCTTTGGCCTTGGTAATTCGGCAGCGTGGGACCCCCGTATATTGGGCATCTATCCTCATTTCGTACCTCTGGAAATCTTGGCCGAAGAAGGACTCATCGGTTTCGGCCTCTTTGTTTTCGTCTTGCTTGCCACGGTGACAACTGCCATTCGGTGCTATAGGGACACGATGGAGAAACCTGAAACACGTCCCCTGTTTGCTGGACTCCTGGCGCTTTTCTTCTTTACATTTCTCCTGTCGTTGAAACAAGGAAGCTTACTGGGTAACCTCGATCCCTTCATGTTTGCTATTCTCCTCGGACGATTCCGACTGTTTCTCGCCAGGATTCTGGAAGTTGGTGGCTATGCCACCCTACAACCTTCAAAATCGCATGAGGCATCATTCACATCTCCCCCACCGTATTTTCCCAAAGCTTACTAGGAGAATCATGTCGTGCACACTCTTGCTGAATTAGGGCCGGAGGAATAGGGACTGACATCGCATCACTTCTTTGCGCAACATTAAATGAAGGAACCATGATTATGGTTAGTGCATACTTCGGGCGAGTAGGAATCATTCAACGAGTACTATCACCCTACCGAATTCCGGTATTCGACCTCATAGCGAATGATTGTGCAGATGGTTTGTCTGTCGCCTCGGGAAAGAAAGCGGTAGGCGAAACACTGGAAGAAGGTGATCGACGGGCATTGCGAGTAGCGCAACATGGTGAGCTACTCAACCATCATTTGTTTAATGGTCGATACTATCTTTGTTGGCAATCAGGAATTATCAATTGGCTGAACGAGTGGAACCCAGACATCCTTGTTGTAGAAGCGAATCCTCGCTTAATAAGCACAATTCAAGCCATTACTTGGATGCATAAGCGAGACAGGCCAGTAATTGGTCACGGATTGGGCGTGATGCCATTGACCCCGGGGTTTAAGTCATTGAGGAACTGGGGACGGAGAGCCAATATCCATCAATACGATGCCATCATTGCCTATAGCTCTCTGGCGGCTGAGCAATATTCTAAGCTTGGAGTTTCCTGCAAAAGGATCTTCGTTGCCTATAACGCAGTAGCAAGTCAGCCCAACTCTCCAATGCCTCTTCGAACCAGAGATACTAATAGGCCTACCCGAATCCTCTTTGTTGGCCGACTTCTACCTGGGAAACGAGTCGACATGCTTCTCACTGCATGTAGCCGGCTTCCCGCCGGTTCTCTGGAGCTTTGGATTGTGGGGGAAGGGCCGGAGAGACAACGTCTAGAGATACAGGCTCAAAAATTGAAAAGCACTGTTCTATTTTGCGGTGACATGAGAGGTCAGGCCCTTCGTAATGTCTTCTGTGAGGCTGATTTGTTTGTGTTGCCCGGTCTAGGTGGGCTTGCTGTCCAGGAGGCCATGTCCTACGGACTTCCGGTGATCGTTGCAGATGGCGATGGAACGCAGTTCGATCTTGTATCAAAGGAGAATGGATGGACGATACAACCCGGTGACATCAATGCACTCGAGCTGTCGCTTAGGGAAGCTCTCAAGAATCGCGATCGGCTACGCTTGATGGGACGTCATTCCTATCACATCGTTAAAGAAAAAATTAACATTGAGTGTATGGCCTCCTCATTTATTCAAGTCTTTTCGGATCTTAAGGGGACGCAACGCACCAACCTCGGTCAGACAAAACTTGTTGCTTGAGTCAGCATTGAATATGCGAATTCTTTTTGTCATTACGGTCTTTTTCCCCAGTCGCATTTACGGCGGACCGGCAACAGTGGCGCTCAATCAGGCTCGAGAACTGGTGAGACGAGGACACGAAGTAACGGTGATCACAAGCGACATCTTGTCTCTGAATCCACGTCAGCATGTGGACCAGCCTGAGATGGAAATCGAAGGTGTGCATGTCAAATACTTCCGAACATGGATGCTGCTTCCTCGCTTCTCTTTCTTAATGTCTCCCAAACTACTACTTTGGGTGAGACACTCACTCAGTCAGTTCGACGTGGTCCATGTGCATTTTGCAAGAGATTGGATTCCAGCGATGGTAGCAAAGAAAGCTACGCGACAGGGCATTCCGGTATTTTTGCAACCTCATGGAATGCTTGGAAGAACAGATGGATTCAGAAAATACCTTGATAAGCTTGTTATCTCCCAGCTACTCCAAGCAGCAACAGCTGTTTTGCCCTTACAAGCAACGGAGATGAACAGTATCGCAGCAATTTCACCCACAGCCCGATTGCTGACCTTACCCAATGGAATAAAGAATCAGCCTTTCGACCAGGTATGGTCACGAAATGCCCTTAGCAATAGAACCGTGCTCTTCTTGGCCCGGCTTCACCCAAGAAAACGGGTGCTCTCAATTATTGAAGCCGTAAAGATTATCAAGAACTCTGGTCAAGGAGTGAGACTTAGGATTGTTGGTCCTGATGAAGGTGATCTTAACCGCGCGAATCAACGTGTGGTGGAATATGGCCTCGAACAATCAGTGGATTTTGTAGGACCGTTGGCACACGATAAAGTCATCTCAGAATTTCTGCAAGCGAGCATTTACGTCCTTCCAGCAGTAGACGAACCATTCGGTATGACCGTCATCGAAGCCATGGCATTAGGCGTCCCTACGATAGTTACAGAAGGGATACACATAAGAGATATGCTCTGGAGTAATCGAGCGGCAATGATCGTACCTTCTGACCCAGAATCGATCGCCAAGGCAATACTCGAGTTGCTCAACAATCCTGATCTTGCGACAGAGATTTCTATGAATGGGAAACAGCTAATCGCTCGCGATCTCACTATTGAGAAAGTAGTGACTCGACTCGAACAAATTTATCAGGGTACCTGCTATTCTGGACCATGACGCAACCAATCTACAGTTCTCCTAAAGTATTTTTCTTGCGCAAGGAAGCCAGATGAAACTCGTCAGCCTCATTATCGGACTAATTACATTAATAATCTCGGATGCGGAAGGGCAAACCAGTGTCGCATCACCTCACAAACCGTTCCCGGTATTCGATGCGACACTCTATTCCGGCAAACCTGACTTGTCAATGCACGGTCTCCAGCCAATCACGCTGGTGTATGCAGGCAGCTTTGGATCTCACTGGCACAAGGAGAGCGATCACTTGCCAGAGCCGGAATCTGTGAAAGCTATTGCACGACAAGCTGAGGAACGAGGGTATCCGGTCGTGATTGATATCGAACATTGGATTCTCAAGGGCACGCATAAATCGATCACAGCAAGTCTGCAAAAATATTTGACCGTCCTTCAATGGTTTAAGGAGTCCGGCCCAAGCCTCAAGGTCGGTTACTATGGTATACCACCCATTCGTGACTACTGGAGGGCAATCAAAGATAAGGCGAGTCAAGATTATCGGGCATGGAAGGAAGACAATAATAAGCTCAGTCCACTCACGAGCGCTGTCGACATCTACTATCCTTCGTTATATACGTTCTACCTCGACCGGGCAGCATGGAAAAGGTATGCGATCGCTCAAATAGAGGAAGCGAAACGATTTGCGAAAGGTAAGCCAACATACGTATTCTTATGGCCTCAGTTTCATGATTCGAATCGGATGCTTGGAGGACGATACTTGCCGGAGGATTACTGGCAACTTGAACTCGATATAGCACGCCAATACGCCGACGGCATAATCATCTGGGGCGGATGGGATATAAAAACCAATCGCCCAGCCAAATGGGACGAGGAAGCTGCTTGGTGGAGGAAAACCAAAGAATTCGTTTTAACTTTACCGTAACGGTGAAGTGACATTGACTCCTTATCTGGACCATTCTTAATTAGAGCGGCGAGCTTTATCGGTTTCCCGTTCTTCCTGCTGTTGGCTGATGAACCACTCGGGGTAGCGATCTGAATGAGCTGTGCGGGCGGTGCGCATTGTAATCAATGCGTCATGTTGCAGTCTCCTGTCAGGCTCGTACAGCCACACAAGCACATTCACATTCAGGCACTCATCATGAAATCGCTGTTGAAACTCTCAATTACCACATTGTCAACGGGTTTGTTGTGTTGGAAGAATCAATCTTGACCAGATGCGCATTGGATCATGCATCAAACGTCTTCGAAGTAAACCAGGTTGGTCATGACACTATCATGGAGGAGTTATATTGAAGTCCGTTGAATTTTGAATGAGTGGCTCCCTCCGTGGAATACTCCACGGGAACCATAACCAAAGGAGCCACCGATGAGACGAGACACGAGGCAACGGAAGCACGCCATGGCGGGACTGCGGGCGATGGCAGGCGAGGAACGGATGTTAGGGACCATGGTCCGCGTCATCAACTCGGGCAAGCAGGCGCTGGATGCGGTGATGCTGGAGATGGGGCGTATGGTGGCCGAGAGTGTCATGCTGATTGAGCGCGAAGAGGTGACGGGACCTGACTACTATCCGACGGACCCTGCTCTCCAGAAGTGGGCGCATGAGGACGGATCGATCTTCATGGGTGACCAGAAGGTCAAGGTGACGCGCCCCCGGCTGCGGCACGTGGAGCAGGGGGAGGTGACCCTCCAGTCTTATGCCAGGATGCGTGCCCCTGGGGCGTTCTCTGAGGAACTGCTGGAGAAGATTCTCAGGGGAGTGTCGGCCCAGCAATACGCCGACACCGTGCTCCATGCGGCTGGGGCGTTCGGGGTGTCCCCCTCCACGGTCTCACGCAAGCTCGTGGAGCTGACGGCCACGAAGCTGAAGGAATTCCAACAACGATCGCTGGCCGACTGCGCACCGTTCGCGGTGTTCCTCGACACGATCCACCGGGGCGGCGAGGCGTTCCTCGTGGCGCTCGGCGTGGACCGGAGCGGGGAGAAGATTGCCTTGGGGTTCTGGCAAGGCTCCTCGGAGAATCACGAGATCTGCGAGGCGCTGTTCGGGGACCTGGAGCGTCGAGGGCTGGCGCTCTCCAAGCGGATCCTGTTCGTCACTGACGGCGGCAGCGGGCTACTCAAAGCACTCCGGGCACGGTTCGGCAAGAAGCTGGTGCACCAACGCTGCGCCATTCACAAGAGCCGGAACCTGCAGCGGCACTTACCCAAACAGGATCGCAAGGCCGCCCATCAGCAGCTCAAGACGGCGTTGGAGCAGACGAGCTACGCCGATGCCAGGCAGATGTTGCGAGAACTGGAAGCGTGGCTGCGGAGCAAAAACGAATCGGCCGCGGATTCGCTCCTGGAAGCCTTCGAAGAATTATTGACGCTGCATCGACTGAAGGTGCCGGCACTACTGCGCAAGACACTGATGTCCACCAACCCGATCGAGAGCATGTTCTCACTGGTCCGGCACAGCGAGCGCAACATCAAGCGTACGCGTGGCAGCCTGATGCTCCAGCGGTGGCTGGGGACCGTGCTGCTCTCCTGCGAGAGCCGGTTTAAGAGGGTGAAGGGCTATGCCGAGATTGCGCAAGTCATTACAACCATTGAGGCGGTGCACGCGGAGCCGCAACTGGTTCAGACGAAGAAGGCCGCGTGAGACAACCATGGAGGCCGCTCAGGATATTTCAACGGACTTATTGACAACTTCATCATGGAGGGTTCTAGCGGACGGAGTACAGCAGAGAGCGCTGGGAAATACTCGCCGTTCCGGGCGTGAATAATAAATAACACCGATTGAGGTGGAATTGGGGATTGGCGAATATTTGCCAAAAGCTTGCAATTCAACGCATGCTAAGTAACTCTCTTCAACGGGCGGCGACCTTTGGCGAATTGACCATCCAAGGTTGTCAATCTGCTAGAGAGCGTTTATCAAGGAGTCCAAGTTGATGCCGAGTCTAATAGTTCTCGGCCCATCATTGGCTGACTATGTTCCAGGTCAATACGACCCTGGCGCCCGTTGGTTCAAGAGGGGTTGTTGGTATTTCATAAATGCCTTCATCTTTCGATCCTGCCTGTTTCCCTTGAGCAGCGTGAAAGCGTGCCTTCTACGGATCTTTGGCGCACATATCGGGAAGAGACTTGTCATTAAGCCTCGAGTAAACATCAAACATCCTTGGCGTCTTATCATCGACGACGATGTATGGATCGGCGAAGAGGTATGGATCGACAATCTTGTCCCGGTTCACATAGGTTCGAACGTTTGTCTTTCCCAGGGTGCCCTCGTGCTCACTGGAAGCCACGATTATTCCGATCCGTCTTTTCGCCTCACGCTCGGCGAAGTGCATCTTGAAGACGGGGCATGGGTTGCAGCTCGATCCATGGTTTGTCCAGGCGTTCGATGTGGCCGGAACGCTGTAATCACTGCGGGGAGCGTGCTTCGAAAGGACGCAGAACCCGATGGAGTGTATGCAGGAAATCCGGCTGTGCTTGTTCGGAGTCGGGTCATTCGCAATAAGGACGGATTCAAACCACTTGCCGCTGCCATCTAACGGTACCCTCCTAACGTTAAAGTACTCGTATGAGAATCGTTTTCGTTAATCGTTATTTTTACCCTGACCATTCAGCAACAAGTCAGCTCTTGTACGACATTACGAGGCACCTTGCCCAGCAGGGACTTGATGTGCATGTGGTCGCCAGCCAGCAACTCTACAATAACTCAGCAGCCGGACTGCCGCCCGAGGAGCGACACGAGGGTATTATGATTCACCGGCTCGATACGTCTACCCTTGGCAGAGCCAAGCTCTGGGGCCGCGCGCTCGACTATGCCACTTTTTATCTCAGCGCAACCGTAGCGCTCTTCAAGTACCTGCGAGCCGGTGATGTTGTGGTTGCAAAGACTGATCCTCCTCTGATTTCAGTGGTTGCTGTAGTTGTCACGTCGTTGACTGGGGCTCGTTTGATCAACTGGACACAGGATTTGTTTCCAGAAGTGGCTGGAGCCCTACAAGTGCCGGGCGTGGGGCTCGTAGGGCAGGGACTCCGACAGCTTCGGAACCATGCTCTTCGGACGGCGTCTCGCAATATCGTGATTGGCGAGTGCATGGCCGCTCGCTTACGCGCTGAAGGCATTCCTGGTGAGTCCATTCGCGTCATTCATAATTGGGCCGATGCTACGGCCATTCGTCCCATTGCTCATCGCGACAACCCCATAAGAACTGAATGGAATCTTCAGGGGAAATTTGTCGTGGGATATTCGGGGAATTTTGGTCGAGCGCATGAGTTTCAAACTATCCTACAGGCTGCCGAACAACTTAGGGACTCGCCTATTATACGATTCTTGTTTATCGGCGACGGTGCTCAATTGCACCTTTTGAGGCAGGAAGTTGGCCGGCGTGGCCTGCGCAACGTCCTATTTCAACCTTATCAACCGCGAGAGCGTCTCTCCAACAGCCTCAGTGCAGTTGACCTTCATCTCGTGTCTCTACGACCTGAACTGGAAGGTTTGATCGTGCCAAGCAAGTTTTATGGTATTGCGGCCGCTGGTCGCCCTGTTTTGTTTATGGGTAGTCCTACGGGCGAGATCGCTGCAATTCTGCGAGAACATCGCTGCGGATATACGGTCAACGTTGGAGAAACAACGGAGGCCGTTGCCATCATTACGAAGCTGGCGAACGATGATGTCGAGTGCCGCCGTCTCGGCGGCGCGGCGCGCGTGGCCCTTGAACAACATTACGACAGACATGTCGCGTTTCGAGCTTGGAATGACACGCTGGCACCATTGCGTCGGGCCGCATAGTTCACTGCGGTCATAACAAGGGGAAAGTCTATTATGTGTTATCGTGCATCCAGATGGTATTTCTCTAGGTTGATGAGTGTCGTTACTCTTCTCACCGTGTTCATATCGTTCGATGCTCGGATGCCATATACTGCCTGGGCACAGGGGACTTCATCCACAAGTTGGCGCTCTTTTCCCGTGTTTGATGCGATGCTCTACCGCAACAAGCCTGACCTTTCAGCCGCGGGCTTGCTCCCCATCGTGGGCGCGTACGCTGGGCATTTTGGAGACACGTGGCATCGAGTTCCCAGCCAGTTCCCTTCGAAAGGCAAGGTTCAGCAAGTTGCGCGAGAGGCAGTCGGCAAAGCGTCGTTGGCGTTTCTGGATATTGAACATTGGCCGCAAAAGGGGAGTCAAGTTACCGTAGCGGACAGCGTGAACAAGTATGTTCAGGTCGCCCAATGGTTCCGCGAGGCGGCTCCAGGCCTCGCCCTTGGGTATTATGGGATACCCCCGCTCCAAGATTACTGGCGTGCCATAGATTCAACCTCAAGCGCTGAATACGTTTCGTGGATGAGTGACAATGACCGGCTCAGGCCGCTGGCCAATACAGTGGACATATTCTTTCCTTCACTCTACACATTTTACGATGATCGGGAAGGATGGCGTCGGCAGGCTATCGCCCAAATTGCCGAGGCTCGTCGCTATGGAGGAGGCAAACCCATCTATGTGTTCTTGTGGCCTCAGTTTCACGACTCGAATCCTGACCTTGCATGGAAATACTTGCCAACGGATTTCTGGCAACTCGAATTGGACACCGCACGCCAATACGCCGACGGGATCGTGATCTGGGGTGGGTGGGGCCACGAAAATGACTCTGTCGAATGGAACGAGCGCGCTCCCTGGTGGACAACCACGAAAGCATTTCTATCTAGCCTCAAAGCAGCCGGGCGTAGCCAGAGCAACCTCGCCGCTCCTCGCGGCCTGAGAGCGCAGTAGCGATGGCCTTTCTCTCGATAATTATCCATTGGCTTAGAAGTTCCGCTGTATTGCGACTCACCTCGGTTCTCGTTCAATACTAACGTCAATTCTCACACGCGTTTCAGCGAGTGAAGAACCTCTCTGCTCCCGAACTGTCTGCAGAACTCTCTATCGTGCTTGACAGGCTGATCTTCCCCTGATTTCACAGACACCTCCATGGGTGGGAGAATGATGGAATTGGAGGTCAGCATGGAAACCGCAACGCGACGTCAGTTTACCGATGCGTTCACGTCCGGATTACGCGAGAATCTGGTCGGCAGGTGGCGCGGGAACTTGGAATTTCGGACGAGGTACTATATCGCTGGAGGAGCGAGCAGCACCAGGTCGAGTCGCAGGGCCGTACGCGCCAGGCAGTGGGAATTATCAAGATCTCCGTTGAAAGTTTCAGAGGAACTCCATGGTGATGGTTGCGCGGCATTCTTGGTCAAAGCCGGTTGCTGCTCTACCTGCTCGGTCTCAATCCTCACCGTGACCGGCGCAACTGCGGCATAGCCTTTCACGCTTCTGAATTGCCCCTCCCAGGCGAGCAGCACGGTTCCCAGCCATCGGTGCAACATCCGGCTGATCCGCGTCCGCTTAATGTTCCGTTCGCTGTGCCGGTGAGTCGTTCTGTTTTGTTGAAGCAGGAAGAATTTGCCCACCACAGTGAGAAACGAGCTGCTTAGATTGTGAGGAGGGCTGCATGCTGCCCGTCGTTGGATTCGGCCAGTCTGTGCTCTGCTTCCCGATCGTCTGCGATGTGACGGCGATCAGATGCCATTTCCATCTGCCCATTTTTACATATTTGAACACTGCTGCAGCAATATAGACACAATTGTCGCCGTTGATCTTCATTGTGTTCTTCAATTTTCAGCGACATGCAAACTTCATTGATTGGCCTGGGATTTGCTGACCGCTTCTCTGTTCATACGTGTCCCTAATGAGCCAACCTCTAGAAGGAGCGGTGATATGCGGATGATTACTCGATGGCTTCGGAGAGGATTCATCTTGCCAGCTGCTGCGGCGTGTGCCCTCTCGGTTCCGATCAGTGCAGCGCAAGCAGCTCTGGTAACTTATTCGTTTACCGGTGACATCAACATCGCTGGTAACCCATCGGTCTCCGGTTCATTTCAATTTGATAATGCGACAGGTGGAAGTGGAGGTGTCTATAACGGTGCTGTGACTGGCTTCACCCTGAATCTTAACTTCAATACCGGGACGTACAGATCGTCTTTCGCTCCAGGTGCCAATGCTGTGACAATCTCACAGAACATGCCGCTGGGAGGTGGCATTGTCGACCGCTGGGCGCTGGTGACTGCTGGCACTGGTGAAGCGATCAGTGGTACCACCACGCCATTCAATTTTGATCTTCGTCTCGACCAGAAGGGAGGGGGATTGTTTACCGACGCGAGCCTTCAAAATCCTCCAAGTTTGAGCAGTTTGAACGGTGGCCGTGCGCAATGGCGACTCTTTTTCGAGGATGTCGACGGTAATCCATCGGTGTATCTCGGATCGATCAGTAGCCTGACCGCCGTGCCGTTACCGGCGGCGGTGCTGCTGTTTGGAGCGGGGCTTATCTCCTTGGTGGGTTTGGGAGCTGGAGGGTTGAGAAATCTCCGAGCGTCCAAGACCTAGTCATCTCCTTTCTGACGGGCTTGATACCTCGACTGTTGTATCAAGCCCGTGCTTTCCGCGGAGTCGATCGCTAGCTGAAAAGTTGCCAGGGAAAGTGGTGCCCCGCTCTTCCGGACCGGTTTAGCTCGCTCCTCTAGCTCCTAATCATCGTGTGAGTAACTCACCCGTATGACCGGCACACGTTCCTTTCTCCTCACCTCAGCCCTGGTTGTGGTGCTATTGCTCTACATGTATGCAGAGAGTCTTGTCTTCTTGTTCAGCCGTTGGTTCGGCACTGAGGATTATAGTCATGGAATCTTCGTTCCTCTCATCAGTGGGTTTTTGATCTGGCAGTCTCGACATCGTCTTCTGGAAGTCTCGAAAGAAAAGTCATGGTGGGGTCTTGCGATCATCGCCCTGGGTCTCATGCTCTACGTGGTCGGCGAATTGTCCACCCTGTTTGTGGTCCTGCACGCCTCTTTGTGGGTCGTGATTGTCGGGTTGGCCGTTACGCTCCTGGGGATTCGTGGGGCGAGGGCCATCGCTTTTCCTCTTGGTTATCTTGTGACTGCCATCCCGCTGCCGATGTTCTTCTACGCGGGTCTTTCGAGCCAGCTTCAGCTCTGGTCCTCATCGCTCGGCGTAAGGTGTTTGCAACTCGTCGGCGTGATGGCCTTTCGGGAAGGTAATGTCATTGATCTGGGACCCGTGCAGCTTCAAGTAGTGGAGGCGTGCAGCGGCATTCGGTACCTGCTTCCGCTGATTTCTCTCGCCTTGCTCTGCGCCTATTTATTCAAGGACCAGATGTGGAAGCGAGCGGTCCTAGTGCTGTCGGCCATTCCGATCTCCATCCTGACCAACGGCTTTCGGATCGGCATGATCGGAGTGCTCGTCGATCTCTACGGGAAAGGAACGGCGGAGGGTTTCTATCATCTGTTCGAAGGATGGGTCATGTTCATGGTGAGTTTCGGACTGGTGATCATGGAAATGGTGCTCTTAGGAAAGCTAGGGGCATCTGTGCCGTTGAAACCATGGTCTGAACGGCTGACGTGGAGACATCAAGGGTGGGACGCCGGGGGTGGAGTCAGACCCAAGGATCCACCAGCCAACATCTTCTCACCGGGGCCGGCCTATCTGTGCAGTGTGGCTCTTTTCGCGCCCTTCACCTTTTTTTCGATGACGCTCATGGATCGTAAAGAAATTCCTCCTCCTCGAGCCGCATTCGTGGACTTCCCGATGCAGATCGGTGGATGGCGAGGTCAGCCATTTCCACTTGAGCAACAATATATCGACGCGCTTCGCTTCGATGATTATGTCCTGGTTGACTACCGTTCACAGGGGCAACAGCCGGTGAATTTCTATGCTGCCTACTACCGTTCACAAAAGAAGGGACAGTCTGCTCATTCCCCGCAGAGTTGTCTGCCCGGCGGGGGATGGGAAATTGGATCTCTGACGCAGCGAGAATTGCCTATGTCACCAGGGATGATGGAACCACTCAGGATCAATCGAGCCGTGATCCAGAAGGGCGAACAGAAGCAAATCGTGCTGTACTGGTTCAAACAACGGGACCGAAACCTTACGGACGAATATCTGGTGAAGTTGTATCTGCTGTGGGATGCGTTCTCGAGACAACGGACTGACGGAGCGTTGGTGAGACTGGCTTCGCTTGTTGGTCCCGGTGAATCCGAGGCAGTTGTTGATCAACGTCTACAAGAATTGGCGATCGCGGTGGGTCGAGAGCTGACCAGGTTTGTACCGGACTGAACCAACAGGAGTGAGGATGCGGGGACCAATCCATGGTGAATGAACTGTTCTTTAGCTTCATGACGGCGTTACTTCTGTCTATGGCACTGATTCCTCCGTTACGACTGACAGCCGAACGATTTCAGGTGATGGATTTTCCGGGGGAGCGAAAAGTGCATGAGCACCCCATTCCACGGGTAGGGGGGCTTGCCTTCGCCATCGGTGCCTGCGCTTCGATTGCCTGGTGGGTTCCGAAAGATACTATTGCGTTATCGATTCTGGTCGGCAGCGTCATTATCGTGGGGTTCGGAGTATGGGACGACCGTGTCGATCTTAGCTATCGAAGCAAACTCCTCGGACAGCTGATAGCCGCCCTTGCCGTTGTCTTGGGCGGGGATGTCTGGTTTACCTCACTTCCCTTTCTACCGGATGTGGACGTACCGGCCTGGGCCGGGATGTTTGTGACCGTGTTGTTTCTCATCGGAGTATCAAACGCGGTGAATCTGACAGATGGATTGGATGGTCTAGCCGGAGGATTATCCTTCATAACACTCAGCGGGATTGCCTATTTAGCCTATCTATCCAGTGATTCGACCGTCCTTATCCTTACCGTTCCCTTTCTTGGGGCGCTCTTGGGCTTCTTACGCTACAACACATACCCGGCTCGCATTTTCATGGGAGATGGCGGCAGCCAATTGTTGGGATTCATCATGGGGGTATTCGTCGTTCTTCTGACGGATTCCTCACGAGGGCCATTCAGTCCGAGCCTTGCTCTCTTTCTATTGGGGCTGCCGTTCTTAGACACACTTGGTGTGACCGGGCAACGGCTGGCTGAAGGCCGCTCCCTATTCATCGGCGACCGTGCGCACATTCACCACAAACTGCTTCGCTTTGGGTTCACGCACTATGAGGCCGTGACCGTCATTTATGTGATCCAGGCAGGGATGTTGGGCTTGGCGTATGTGTTGCGATGGCAGTCCGACTTATTAATCCTTCCCCTGTACCTCATGATTGCAGGATCGGTCTTGATGCTCTTCGTCGCAGCGGGACGCGGCCTTCTTCCTAATCTCACGTCACAAAGCGGTCATTTTCTATCCACTGGGGCCGTGAGGCGATTGATGAATGGCCCATGGCTGACGGATCTGCCGATGCGGTTTTTGGCCGTGACCGTCCCATGTTTCCTCATTGCCCTGGTGTTTGTCCCATCGAATGTGCCGACCGATGTCGGATATCTGTCGATCATCATATTCGGGATTGTATCGCTCGGCCTCTCGTTTTCTCATCGAGTCGCGCCGTACTTTGTCCGTGGGGGACTCTACGTGGGCACCACGTTCCTGCTGTATGTCTGCGATGGGTCGCGAGCGAGCACGTTATCTACCGTCACGATGGCGCACAACACATTCTTTGTCGTGGTCGCCGTCATGGTGTTATTGAGTCTTCGATTCAACCAGGAGAACCGATTCCAGACGACACCGCTCGACTATTTAATGGTCTTCTTGGCCGTCACCTTCCCGCTGCTTCCCGAGGTCAGCGCCGATATCTCGCACTTGGGGGTCTTTGCCGCAAAATTGATGGTGCTCTTCTTTTCCTTCGAGTTGCTGCTCCATGCATTTTCCAGTCGCGTCCGACAGTTGGGATTCGTTTCGCTCTGGATTCTGTTCGGACTGGGAATTCGGATTTTGTTGTAGCAAACCAAGTTACGTAATAACCTAGGTTTCATGCCAAGGCCATTCCAATACAACGGACATGGGTGGACTTTCAGTATGCGCATGAGGACCATCATCGTTCTTCTGTCGGCTGTCGCATGGACGGCTTGCGGTGGTCCAGAGGAGAGAAAGGCAAAGTACTTTGCTCGCGCCAATGAGTACATTGAGGCGGCCAACTATCCCAAGGCGCGTGTCGCCATCAGGAATGTCCTGAAAATAGACCCAAAGGATGCCGAAGCCTATGTTCTCTTTGCCCGCGTTGAGGAAAAGGAAAAGAATTGGCGCAACGCGGTCCAGCTCTATCAGGAAGCCGTCACACTGGATCCAGGTCACATCGCAGCGTTGATTGCCTTGGGCAAGTACTATCTGGAAGCCAGGTTGATCGAGCAGGCGGCGGAAGCGGCAGACACAGTCCTGAAGAAGGAGCCAAAGCATCCTCAGGCCAACGCGTTGAAGCTTGCCTCGCAGGCCGCGACGGAGCAGGCCGTTCCTTCGTCGATCCTCAAAGCAGAGGCGCTGGCGAAGGAGTTTCCATCAGAACCGGATGTCGCCATTCTTCTTGCCACATTGTATGACCAGCGCCGGCAATACCGTGATGCCGAGGTCACGCTACGGCGCGCATTGGACGCTCATCCGAGAGATCTGGACCTTCTCAGCAATTTGACTGCGGTCTTGACCAGGGCGAACGACGTCGCCGGCGCAGAGACGGCCATTCGCCGAATGATCGACGCCGAGCCCGATTCCATCGACCATCGGCTGAGACTTGTCCGCTTTTATGTCCAACAAACTGCCTACGACAAAGCAGAAGCAGTTCTACGCAAGGCGGTGCTGCGTGATCCGAACAGCGAGCAGCGCCGCCTTATCTTGGCCGATTATTTTATGAGCAGGAAAGATGTTGCGTCCGCCGAACAAGTCTTGTTGGACGCCATTGCACAGTTGCCGCATTCGAGTCAACTTCAATTCGGGATTGCCGCGATTTACAGGAAGACCGGACACGACACAAAAGCACGTGAGCGATATGCCGCGTTGGTTCAAGATTACAAGGATAAGCCCGTCGGGTTGGAAGCCAAGGTGAAGTTGGCGGAGTTGGATTTTCAGGCCGGCAGGCGGAGCGAGGCTGAGCGGCAAGTGCAGGAAGTATTACGAGACAACCCCCGTTCTACGGACGGCCTGACCCTTGTAGGACGTATGGCGTTAGCCAGCAGAAATGGGAAAGACGCGGTTCAGGCCTTTCGTACAGTCTTACATGATCAGCCGGAATCGGCGACGGGGCATTATCTTCTTGGCCAGGCCTATCAGCTCACTGGAGAGACCAGTCTGGCGAAAGAGAGTTTCGAGCGAGCGGTGGCTTTGTACCCTGACCAGGTCGATGCCAAGCGATCTCTTGCGGTACTGGAAAGCAAAAGCGGCCGTTACCAACAGGCCCGCGCTCGACTTGACGATCTGCTGACGCAACGTCCGGATGATATTGCTGCCCTCGATATGTTGATGACGCTCGACTTGGTAATGAAAAACTGGTCTGGAGCGGAACAGACGTTGGGGCGGATCCATCACATAGCAGCTGGAAGTTATGTGGCCTTGATGGCGGAAGGGCGACTGTACGAGGCGAAACGTCGTTTGAATGATGCGATGAATACGTACGAACGTGCCACAGCTCTGGTTCCAAACGAACCAGATCCACTCCTGTCCCTGGTGAAGCTTGAGGTGGCTCAAGGTCACAAGGTCCGAGCGCAAGCGCGGTTGGAAACGCTCCTCGCAGCTCATCCGGACCATCCATTCGGTCACGGATTGCTGGCGGAAGTCTTGTCCGTCTCCGGGGCGTATGAAGCGGTTGAGCTTCACTATCGTGAAGCTGCACGACTGAATCCCAAATGGATGGCGCCGTGGCTCAACTGGGCCACGGCGTTATTGTCGCGGAAAAAGCCGGATGTGGCCGTACAGATTCTACACGAGGGGCTCACAGCCAACCCCGATAGTGAGGAGTTGCACATGCTCTTGGCCTCGGCGCACTCCGAACAAGCACGGATAGATCTCGCTATGGCCGAATATGAGACGACCTTACGGCTGAATCCTCGCAACGTGCTGGCTGCGAATAATCTGGCCGTCATGCTCGTGGACCACAAGGGTGATCCATCGAGTTTGCAAAGGGCCTTCGCGCTCAGTCGAGATTTTGAAAAGGAGGCGCCGCATCCTCTCTTTATCGATACCCTCGGCTGGGTGCGATTCAAAATGGGGCAGCCGGAAGAGGCGATCCGGCTCATGAAAGACGCCGTCGCCAAATCACCCGACCTTTCTGTCCTGAACTATCATCTTGGAATGGCATTGTTTCAGTCCGGTAAACACACCGAGGCCCGCACCTATCTTTCAAAGGCACTGAAGAATTCTGATTCGTTTGAGGGACGACGGGAGGCAGAGCAAGCCCTTGCGCAGATAAGGGGGTAGGAAGAATTCATGTCTCGATCTGTGCGATTGATAATGAAGGGGGTACTAGTGGCCACGACCGTCGCAATGGCGGCGATGCCTGCTCATGCCGGGGATGCGATGACCGCTGGGCTGGTGTCGCAAGTCGAACCAGGGTATCGCCTCGGTGCTGAGGATATCATGCTGGTATCGGTGTGGAAGGATGAACAGCTGACGCGCGAAGTCGTTGTCCGTCCAGACGGGATGTTTTCGTTTCCCCTCGTCGGCGATATCCAGGCGGAAGATCGAACAGTCGAGGACATTCGTGGCGACCTCGTGAAGCGGCTGACAAAGTATATTCCGAATGCCAATGTTTCGGTCGCGGTTACAAAAGTCATCAGTTACAAGGTCTACGTCGTCGGCCGAGTGAATAAGCCGGGTGAGTATTTGATCGGTCATTACACCGACGTGCTGCAGGCGCTCAGTCTCGCCGGTGGACTGACTCCGTTTGCAGCGGAGAACGATATCAAGGTCTTACGGCGGGTGAGGGGAGAACAACATGCCATTCCCTTTCGCTATGGAGATGTTCGGAAAGGCAGGGATTTGGAGCAAAATATCATTCTGCAGCGCGGTGACGTCGTCATGGTCCCCTGAGCGTCGTGCTCATGCCTCCGAGCCGCAAATGGAGAGACCGGGTTTGGCATACCGTCTACGCTCTTTCGGTGGTGCTCGTTGCATGTGAGATGACTCCGCGAAGCGAGGCTGCCGAATGGTCACTCGCGCCATCAATCGGAGTCACGGGCGTATACAACAGCAACTTGCTGTTGACCCCGCTGCCTCACACTGAGAGTTACGGCTATTGGGTGACTCCGGCGGCAGAGCTTGCGGGCAAGACCGAGCGTCTTGAGGTAGGCAGCCGAATCGCCGCGGATGTCGTCGGATATTTTGGTGGAGAGGACAGACAGTTTACGAATGTTTTTGCTCCCTTGTCGGTGCGATATCAGACCGAAAAGGATCTCATAGGTTTCACCGGTGGGTTCACCCGCGACAATACGCTGCTCGGTGAGTTACAGGAGACCGGGGTTGTCTTGCAGTTTACCCAGCGTAATCAATGGACTGCGAATCCTACGTGGACGAGACGGTTGACCGAAAAGCTGTCGTTGCAATCGAGCATACGGTTTTCCGATACCACATATGAAGGCAACAGGTTGGTTGACTACCGATTGGTGGGAGGTTCAGGGGGATTTCTCTATCAACTCTCGGAGCGGGATCAACTCCAGCTATCCGGATCGTACGTTGATTTCCATACGACCGATTCGTCGTCTCCGTTTCGAGCTGATTTCCCCGGAATCAATATGAGCCTCACACATGCCTTTTCTGAATCACTCACTGGAACCGTATATGGCGGTCCCAGATTTTTGTCTATGAGCTCGCAGTCACCGCTTGGCGATACCATGACCAGCGATACGGTCTGGCTGGCAGGCGCGAACATGACGAAAAGATTCGAGAGAGCTTCATTGCAAGCCTCGTTGTCTCGGGACCTTCTTCCAAGTGGGCTGGGATTACTCCTTGAGACCGATCGAGGAGAAGTCTCCGCGTCATACGATGTCTCGGAGACTCTGGCCTGCTCTGTGGCTGTCGTCGGAATCCTCACGTCGGGAACGACAAACGCGGTAATCGGAGGAGTCTATCCGGATAGCAGGTACGTCAGTGTTGCACCAAAACTCTCCTGGAAGTTTCTCGAATGGTGGAGGGCGGAGGTGTCATATATGTACCGATGGCGCGACACCGACGCTGCCATCGATTCAGCTCAATCCCATGCGACGACGTTCATGGTGACCTATTATCCACCCAAATTCTCATATTCCTACTGAGGCTATGGCACAGACACAGGTTTCGCCGCAGACATCCGGACCTGGAATGAGCTTGAAGGACTACATCGCAGCGTTTCATCGACGTCGTAAACTTATCCTCCTGACCGGTCTGGGGCTCCTGGTGGTGTCTCTGACGCTAGCATTTCTGTGGCCGCCGACCTATAAGTCGACCGCGACCATATTGATCGAGGAGCAGGAGATTCCGTCAGACCTCGTACGATCGACGATTACAAGTTATGCCGATCAAAGGATCGAGACTATCAAGCAACAGGTCATGAGCCGCACCACCCTCTGGAAAGTGGTCGAACAGTTCGACCTCTACCATGACCAACGGAAGAACAGTCCGACCGAAGAAATTGTAAAACGCTTCGTTAAGGATCTCGAGGTCGAAGTGATCAGTGCCGATGTTGTGGATAAACGTACACAACATGCGACCAAGGCGACCATTGCGTTTACGGTGGCCTATCAAAATCGCTCGCCGGAATTGGCTCAGAAAGTGGCGAACGAATTGACCAGCTTGTTCTTGGGGGAAAATTTGAAGAGCCGCGAACGCCAAGCTCAGGAAGCCACCTCGTTTCTTCACCAGGAAGCGGAAAATCTTGCTCGGCACATCAGCGACATCGATGAAAAGATCGCCGCGTTTAAGCAGCGAGCCAACGGGGCGCTTCCGGAGTTGATGCCGTTGAATCAGCAGTTGATGAACCAAGCCGAGCGTGAATTGATGGACGTCGACCAACAGGTCCGAAGCCTCGAAGAGCGCAAAACCTATCTCGAGGGGGAATTGGCGACGATCAAACCGAATACGCCCATCTTATCCGTAACCGGCGAACGCATTTTAGATTCAACCGAGCGCTTACGCGCGCTTCGAGCGGAGTATGCCGGCGCCGCGGCCAATCTGTCGGCGGATCATCCCGACATGATCAAGATGAAACAGGAGATCGAGGCGTTGCAAAAAGAGACCGGACAGGTCCCTGATGCGGAGGAAGCCTCGAAGCGACTCATCGATGCGCGCGCGGCATTGGCCGCCGACTTAGAACGGTTGGGAAACGAGCATCCGGACGTTCTGCAGACGCGGAGAAAAATCTCCGCTCTTGAGCAGGAGGTCCATCGCCTCAGCGCCGTTCGAAACAAGGTGATCAATCAGCGTCCGGAAAATCCTGCCTATATCAATCTCCAGGCTCAGTTGAATTCCACAACATTCTCGTTGGAAGCATTGCGAAAAACCCGTCTGGACATCAAGCGTCGGCTGCAGGAGTATGCGACACGCCTGGAAAAGGGGCCGGAGATTGAACCGGAGTATCTTGTTCTGACCAGGGATCGGGATACATCCGGACAAAAATATCAGGACATTCGATCAAGGTTGTTGGAGGCGAAGGTGGCCGAAGGTTTGGAAGTTCAACGGAAGGGCGAGCGCTTTTCCCTCATTGATCCACCGAGTCTTCCTGAAAAACCTTATAAGCCGAACCGTTTGGCCATCGTACTACTTGGTTTCATTCTTGCCGTCGGTGGGGGAGCCGGCTTGGGAGCTGCAGCTGAGTCGCTCGACCATTCCATTCGGACGCCCGATCAACTGGTTGCCCTGACGCAGCATTTTCCCTTGGCGGTGATTCCCTTTATGCCGAACGAAGCAGATGTGTCCCACGCGAAATTGCGACGGCGAATCGTTCAAAGTGCGGGGATCGGCGCCTTTGGAACCGTCCTGTTGCTCCTTCATGTATTTGTAGTCCCTTTGGATGTGCTGTGGTTTGCCACGCTGAGACGGTTGGGTATGGAGTAAGCAGAAGGGTAACCATGGATCGTATTCGTACCGCGCTTGACCTGTATAAAGGTTTCAAAGGTTCCTCGTCTGACGGGGAGAGCCCGAAGCGGGCTGCCAGGCAATCGGTGCCGCCCTCGATCACCTATACACGAACCAGATCGCTGAGCATCCCGCATGCAGTGCTACACAGGCAGCGAGTCATGGCGGCTCATCGCAAAGGACCGTTCGTCGATGCGTACAAAATTCTCCGAACACAGGTTACGCAGCGATTGCGAGAGAACGGGTGGAATGTGGTGGGAGTGACGAGCCCAGGTTACGGCGAAGGCAAGACGCTGACCGCCGTCAATTTGGCCGTGAGTCTAGCCATGGAAACAACCCAGACGGTGCTCCTCGTCGATTCGGATTTGCAGGATCCCACGGTGCATCGGGTATTCGGCTTGAAAGGCTGTCTTGGTCTCGCCGACTATTTGTTGGACGATCAGCCTGTCGAAGATCTGCTTCTTCATCCCGGTATCGGGCGGTTCGTCTTGCTGCCAGGGGGGCGGGCGATCTCAAACTCTACCGAGATTTTGACCTCGCCCAAAATGGTGGCCCTCGTGGAGGAGTTGAAGCATCGATATCCCTCTCGAGTCGTTATATTTGATCTCCCTCCATTGCTCCATACAGCGGATGTCTTGGCCTTCTCCCCCTACACAGACGCCCTTCTCATGGTGGTTGAGGAGGGAAAGACGACGGGTGAAGAGCTGCAGCGGGCTTTGGCGCTGGTCAAGAACTCACGGCCTGTTCTGGGAACGGTGTTGAACAAGGCCGGCCGATCATCTCTGACCCTCGCAGCGATGAGAACCATGTTGGCCACATAGATCCAGATGTCGATCATCGAGCAACGTAATCATGTACGAAGCATTCTATCGATTCAAGACTAAGCCGTTCACGCTCTTGCCGGACAGCGGTTTTCTCTACCCCGGCTCGGAGCACCAGGCTGCCTTCAGCCGACTGGAGTACGGCATCCTGAGCCAGGCGCCGTTTATCGTGCTCACGGGCGATCCCGGCATGGGGAAGACATCTCTCCTGCAAAAGCTCATCGCCGAACATGGGAGCAAGCATAAAATCGGGCTGGTCACCAATGCCCGTTACGATATCGAGCAGCTCTTGCCCTGGATTCTGTTGTCCCTTGGGTTAAGCACCAAGCGGCTGGACCCGATCGAATCCTACCATATCTTTTCAGAGTTTTTGTCACAGGAGTCGAAACGTTCGCGACGGGTCATTCTCATCGTTGATGAGGCCCAAAGTCTGGGCGCGGAACTGCTCGAAGAACTGCGGCTGTTGTCCAACATGAACGACGGCAAGACCTTTAAGCTGCAGATCATCCTTTCAGGCCAACCTGATCTCCATACGTTGCTCCGTCGTTTCGATATGACTCAATTCGCACAGCGGATCGTCGTCGACTATCATCTGAAACCACTCTCTGACGTCGATACCGCCAACTGTATCCGCCATCGAATACAAGTCGCTGGAGGACATCCGGCCCTCTTTACGAACAAAGCTTGCGCATTGGTGCATCGCTTGAGTCAAGGGAACCCGCGACTGATCAATCAAGTGTCAGATATCGCCTTGACCTACGGGTATGCCGAACAGGCAAGAATCATTACTTCCAAGTTGGTGGCCCAAGCGGCTCTTGATCGGAGCAAGGGCGGAATTCTTCCCTTGGCAGCAAAAGAGGAGTTGGTCGGGCTTGCAGCGGCGCCGGAAGATCCTTCGGAAATGGATGGTCCGATTTCGAACCCGGGACAGACCACCGTGTCCGCGGAATCGGGCAGCGACCATCTGATGACCTCTTCGGACGAGGACTATACGAGCGCGATGGCACTTAAAGAGGAAGGGCGATTGAAAGAGGCAGTGGAGTTGTTTCATTCAGCGGCCAGGGACAAATCGATGTGGTTCAAGGTCCATTCACAAATCGGATTCTGCTACGTCCAGATGAACGAGCATCATGCCGCGGTACAGACGTTTCACACTGCCTTGGAGAATCCCACGGCCCAGCAGCAAGATGTCTGTGATGTGCTCTATGCATTGGGGCGCAGTCTTGAGACCATCGGGAAGGTCGGCCAGGCACTGGAAGTCTATCATCGCGTCAGTCATGTAACCCCGACATTTAGAGACGTCGCCAATCGGCTACGAGAGTTGGAGCGGAGGCCGCGGCAATCGAGTGACAAGGGGCAATCTGTCGACGAAACGCACTCTTGGCTCAGTAGCGTCGTGGATAATGTCCACCGCCTTCTCATCGGCAGTCAGAAGTAGGAGGATTACAAGAGAATCGTGTCGGATTCGATCAAGGACCTGTCAGACCCTGAAGTCAGACCTGTGGAACGCTATGAGCGGGGTCTCGCGCTGAAAAAAGCAGGGCTTCACAAGGCTGCGATCGAGCAGTTAG
Organism: Nitrospira sp.; assembly: GCA_029194725.1. Classification (GTDB taxonomy): domain Bacteria; phylum Nitrospirota; class Nitrospiria; order Nitrospirales; family Nitrospiraceae; genus Nitrospira_D. Next base: position 225,741 of record JARFXQ010000005.1, read on the forward strand.
AAATGGCTGCTGTCGATCCACTCTTGGCCCTGAAAGCGTATGCTCAGATCGGGCTCTGCCATAAACTGTCCGGTTGCTATGAGGAAGCCGTTCCGGCCTTCCAGAAAGCCCTCAAAGCAAGACCGGCGTCGCCGAATGAAACCGTTCAGATTCTCTATGTCCTAGGACGCACGCTGGAATCATTGGGTCGGGTGGCGGAAGCGCTGGAAGCCTATCGCTGGATTAGGCGCGAGGATGCGGCCTATCGGGATGTTGCTGGACGTATTGAGCGGTTGAGCTCTCGTCGCCCGACAGTAGCTACGAAAAAGAGCTAGGGCGAGACGGTGGTTAAGCGGGCAAGGAAGAGACTCGCAATTCACCGTTGAAGCCTCGCCGCCGCAAGCAGATTAGTCCTCGGGTACTGAGTGGTCTACCCACCCCACCTATATAAGACTTGTGTTAATCGCAGAGACTCTCTGTGGTAGGCTCATTAGCCACCATGTAGAGGAGGTGTTATGGATTGTATTCTGGTTCGTCATGGGATCGCTGTAGAGCCTGATGAGTGGGAAGGGGCGGAGGAGAATCGCCCCCTTACCGAAAAGGGAAAGAATCGCACCAGGCAGGCTGCCGAAGGGTTGGCTGCACTCGATTGTCAGCCGACCCACCTATTCACGAGCCCCTTCGTGCGGGCTTACGATACAGCGAGGCTGGTACGCGCGGTCGTCTGTCCGACTTTGAAGGTCGAGACAAGAGAAGAGTTGGCGGTCGGAGCAAAGCCTGAGCAGCTGGTTGAATTGCTCCGCACACTCCCGTCTGATGCAGTGGTGGTGTGTGTGGGGCATGAACCTCAGCTCGGTGAAGTGGCAAGCCTGTTACTCTGTGGAAAGGCCCTTCCAAGCTTTCCGCTCAAGAAGGCCGGGGTCGCCTATCTGGAGGTCACGGACGCTCTTAAACCAGGCCACAGTCGGCTGTGCTGGTTGCTTCAGCCGATGCAGCTGCGTGTCATAGGCAAGCGAACATATGGCAAGAAACGGCTGGGACAGGATTAAGAAGGCACCGGTTCGGTACCGATCGCGGGTTTGTGGTTCTGTAACACTGGAAGAATATATCCTCGAAGCTCGTCCTGAATCTCCTCGGGAGACTTTCTCCCATCGACAACATTGAAACGAAACTCGATTGCCATCTTGTCGAATTCTTCGATCAGCAGCGATTGATATTTTTTGAAACTATCATAGAGGTCAGCCCCGAGACGGAGATCCATCCCGGATTCCCAGTAGTTCATTCCAGTCGTCTCGATGACTCGAAGTGCCAAAGTTTCAACATCGATCCTGAGGTAACAGACCAAGTCTGGAATCAGCGCAAACCCAAAGACGTCGCGGATCCATTTTCGATCGGCGCTCCGCACGAAGTCGCGAGCGAATGCCGTGTAAATATAGCGATCCGCCAAGACCACGAATCCTGAGCGTAGAGCGGGAATGATCTGGTGCTCGAGGCGATCGGCGAAATCCGTCGCATAGAGCAGGCTGAGCGACCAGCGATCGAGGATATTGCCGGCTTTTGCCATTTCGATGGTTTTGGACATGAGATTAGAACGGGTCCATCCGGTTGTCATCACTCCGTACCCCTGCACCTCCAGCCACTCTTGCAGCATCTCGATGTGGGTCGTTCGGCCGACTCCATCAGTTCCTTCAATGGCGATCAACTTACCCCTCAGATCACTCGGATCTAGGTACTTCAAACCGTCGCCAAAAAAGCGTGCGTCGGCCATAGGTGCCTCGTCTTGGTTTATAGCCATGGAGCGCTTCTTCCACTAGCGCCCGCATATGTTCCTGTTGGGTCTCGATGTCCTGGGTCGCATCCATCGTCAACAGACCATATTCATCGACGATCTTGTCGTATTCAGCGAGAATCCGCGATTGGAACAGTCGAAAACTTTCCGTGATGTCTTGGCTCAGATCCATGTCCATGCCGGCTTCATAGTACTTGAAGTGACCGCGAGTTCCTCGCGAGAGCCGAGAGATCGCGACTTCAATGGGAACTTTGAAATAAAACGCCATATCGGGCTTGATCGCAAACGCGTAGAGTTTCCGTACCCACTCGTTTGCCACGCCCCGCACCACATCGCGCGCAAACGCTGTATACATATAGCGATCGGCCAGAACGAGCATGCCCGCCTTCAGTGGCGGGAGAATTTGATGATAGAGCCGGCTGGCAAAGTCCGTGGCGTGCAGCAAGCTGAACGTCGTTGGGGTGAGGGTCTTCGATTTTTTCCCTCGCTTGGTGGTTGCTTTCACGAGCTCCGATGAATTCCATTCGGTAAAGAATACCTTGTGGCCCTTGGACTCAAGCCACTTATGCAGGAGTTGCAGTTGAGTGCTTTTGCCGGAGCCATCGATGCCTTCGACGATGATCAGCTTCCCTGGGTGAGGGTGAGGGGCTGTCTTGAGTAGGTGGGCTTCTGTCATGATGGCTCGGTTTTCGGCAGTACTCCGGAAAACAGGACGCGTCGATGGAAGAGCTGTTCAAACAGATCGGCTCTGCTCTTCGCGGCCCACAATTCCATCTCCGCGTCCGCTGTCAAATGAACTTCAATTGTAATCTGTTTGCCGAATTTGACACTCAATGCCTGAACAAGCGAGAAATGCGTCCGATCGAGGCCGTCGGCGATCCGTAGCAACGAGGCAAGGATCTTGACCACACGTTGCAAACGGGGTGTCAGACAGGCGAGTGGCTCGTGCTTCAACGACGGCAACGCTCGTCGGTGGTAGCGGGCGATATTGGCGATCACGTCGATTTCATCAGCCGCAAACCCACCTAAGTCACTATGTTTAATGAGGTAATACGCGTGTTTATGATGTTGTCTCGGATTGATGAGATAGCCCACATCGTGCAGAATGGCTGCGTACTCCAGCCAGGTGCGCTCTTGCGCTCCCAAGCGATGCTCTTTCTTGGTTTGATCGAACAAACTCAGTGCCAGGCCTGCCACATGCAGTGAATGGGCCTCCGGTGCCTGACAGCGTCGGGCAAGGCCGATCACGTTTCGACGACGAACGTCAGGAATATCGTGCTCAGCTTTCAGCCTCTCTCGGTGTCGTACGATAAAATCGTAGATTATACCCTCTCGAATAGCCTTGTCGCAGAGTGTTATCTCGTTGAGGTCGGACAGCTCCAGAAGACAGCTAAGGACCGAGGCAGTCGGCAACAGCGTGTCGACACGCTTGGGGTCTAGACCGGGAATGGCCAAACGAGCCTTGATCGATGACTTCGCCAATTCCGCTTCGAGAGAGCGGATATCCCTCAGAAGAATCGTCGCGAGATTATGCTGCGGCAACGGTCGTCCGGTTTGGCGGAGATGGATGACTTCACCGACATTCCCGGCCATACCGGAGGTGGCGACCAATGTCTGAAACTTCTTCATCTTGAATGATCCGAGCGCGTCGCGCAGATGGGTGAGCACTGCCTTATTCAGGGCCTGCATCATCGACTCGGACGGTGGAGTCTTGGTGAGGAATTGTTCGGCTAAACGGATCGATCCAAGCTTGAGACTCTTGCCATGAATCAAGCCTTCTCGATTCCCTGCCATCAATTCCACGGACCCGCCTCCAACGTCGACCACCAAGGTTGGTCCGTCGGGGAGGGCGATGCTGTTCTTGACGCCCAGGAAAATCAGTCGGGCTTCCTCTGCCCCACTGATGACCCGCACCCTCAGGCCCATTTGGTCCATGATCATGGCGACGAAATCACCGCCGTTTTTGGCTTCGCGCACGGCACTGGTCGCGACTGCGACGATACGTTCGAACCCTTTGTTACGGGCGAGCGTGACCAACGTTTTGAGAACTTCCAATGCACGGGTCATGGACTCTTCCGAGAGCCGCCTGGTTGCGAACACGCCGTTGCCCAAACGGGTCACGTCCTTAAAACGGTCCAGTATCTTGAAACTGGCGTCGGGAAGAATTTCGGCCAGCACCATATGAATGGAGTTCGTCCCGATGTCGATGACGGCGAGCTTAGACACGGAGGTTCCCTACGATCGGAGAATCGATGGACCTTAATGAAAGAGCGGGTAGCCTGTCAACATTCACGATGTACACTCTGCGTGACATGCACATGAGAGCAGGGGAGCGTGGCGGAAAAGATTATCTGACGACGAAATGGACGCTTCGGTTTCTCTGTCTGCATTCGCTGGTATGCACAAAACACAACGGGCGATCTTTCCCGTAACTGGTTGTCTGGATATCGACGGAGAGCCCCAGCTCCTGAAGGTAGGCTTTTACATTCTTGGCTCGACGCTCGCCCAACACGAGATTGTATGTCGATGTACCGAATTCATCACCGCGCCCTTCCAGGAGGAGGCCTGGCACCCGGTCTTGTTGCAGTTGTTTGGCATCGGCCTCCAAGACGCGCATCGCATCCATCCGGACGGTGACTTGATCAAAATCGAACAAGACGTCGTCCAAGATTCCGAGGGGAAGACCGGTGCTGTTTCGTGCCAAGAGTTCTGATCGCATGGTCGGGCTTGTTCGCGAGTCGGTCAGTTGCGCGTCGTCAGGAGGAATCTCTTGAATCGCTGGTTCCTTGATCAGTTCTTCCTGTGCCAGCTCCTCTTGTCCAGCTGATCCCCACCACCATCTTAATCCGCAACCCTGTACGAGGAAAACGGCGATGACGAACATGCTCGACGCCATGATACCGCGCACCTGTCTCATAGCTGCTCCTCCGAGTGAAGGACGAGACGATCGTTATCGAGGAAGCGTCATCGCTTCTTCATAGATCGGACGAGTATCCGTGATCGGTTCCCATTTTAAGACTGCCAACGAATCCTCAACGTATTTCGGCACGCGCATGCCATTCAACACGCAGGTGACTCCGGGCGTACTCGTGAGAAGCCACAACATCTTTTGTGATAGCGAAGCGATGCGGTGTGATGGTGGTAGGAGAGGGTCGATCGTTCGGGCGACGCGGTCGGTTTGGGCTTTGCTCATCAGAGTGGCCTCCCGCCGGAACCCTCGCAGCAGGGTCAGCAGTTCAGGAATGTAGCGTTGGCGCCAGCGTTCCCATCGTTCGGCCACGTCTCCGGAAAGCTGGCGTGAGAGCAACTGTAAAGCCCGGTTGATTTGTGGAGCGATCATGTGGTGCTCAATTTGTTCCCAATGTTCAAGCCCTTGAATCTGCTGATGAATACGGCGTAGTTCAGCAGACCAATTGAAGTAATCGGCCGAGGCCGTTCCGGTTCCGGAGTCTGGAATAGTCGGCGAGAGGGAAGTTCGGTATTCCTGTTCGAGCGCGCCGACCTTACTCAGCTGTTGATCGATATCGATAGGCGGACCTTCGAGCGGGAGGTCAGCGAGTCGCAGCATTCTGTTATGAGACAACATAGCATTCAATGGCCGATTCACCAAGACGGCGATGTTTTTCTGCTGTGCGCACTCAAGGACGGTCTGAGAGTTGGACCGCCCAGTATTGGTGGTAACGGCGGCTCCGGATTCGAAGAGATTCATCGGACATTGAAGGACCTGAAAGTGATGAGCAGAAGAGCCTACGGATTCAGCAGCGGCTTCAGCCGCTTCGATCATCAGCGACAAAGAAGTGGCGTCCGGTTTGTCGGCAGGAGATGTGGTCGTGTTGGATGATACACCGTAATACTTGAGTCGCCCTGTCTTGATTTGCGTTTCAAAGTAGACGAATGCCCGCTCGATCCTGGCATAGAAGTCGTCACGAAGATTCTCCAGGTCTTGACCTCCACGATGCGCCGCCTCTGACAAGAAATATTCGGGATTATGCAACAGACAGATATCCAGTGTCGAAAGCCCCAGCCGATCCAAGGATAGCGTCAGCTGGTCCGCCAAGAATTCCGGATGAATGCAATGCCAAATACCGTCCCCATACTTCACCAGTTCAGGGTAGGGACGGCCGGCTTTTTCTTTGGCTTCGGCAAGCTTGAGATTCTGCCCCTGGATATAGCCGATCTTGGAGACGACGATGATTTCGTCACGGTGAACCTCACTCGAGGCAACAAGCTCGGCCAGTACAGACCCCACCAACCGTTCGCTGTCGCCGTCGGTGTAATTCGTCGAGCTGTCGATCAGATTGCAAGACGATCGCAACGCCATTTTCAACGCTTCGCGGTATTGAGGATTCTGCATGTCAACGCGGTATGTTCCGAACCCTAACCTGCTCGTGGTCAAGCCGGTTGCACCGAGCACTGTCAAACCGTGTGCCAAACCTGTCTCGCCGGCCCGTGCCATCGCCCGAGATGCATAGGTCGCCGTACCCTGGACCGTTGCGCTTCCCGAGAGACTCGCGCCCTGCAGCAACCTTGGTTCGGCTCTTCGATCTATCGAGGCGGCCTGGTCGGCCTGCAACGCCTCTCTGACAGAACGAGGATCGGTGATCGGCTGCCGGCAGGTGTAATTCCGACAGATGTAGAGTGTTGGCTGTCCGGAAACGGTCGGCCTATCGCGTAAGAGCGGGAGTGAAGTTGGTTGTCCGAGAGAACCAGTCGCCACGATGCGGTTGGGAAGGTAACAGCGTGCCACCGCTTCGCGGAGGGCGCGAACATTATCCTGCGACGCATCACCCACGATGGCCAGTTCCACCGGTCCTTCGGTCAGAAAATCCACCACGGCCAAACTCTTGGCGAATGCGCGAGGGTAACGGGTTATTTGCCGACCATAGGCGCGTACAGCAGCAGCCGCAGCGCGGCGCCAATCTTCGCGGTCAAAGTGGAAGGACAGTCGGGCCAGTGCTGAAGCGGCGACGGCGTTGGCGCTCGGCGTGGCTCCATCCATGCCTTCCCGATGTCGGAGAATGAGGGATTCATGCTGTTGTGCCGTTGTGAAAAATCCACCCTGTTCCTGGTCCATAAAGTCGCTGATCAGGTACTCCGCCAGCCGGCCGGCTGCCTGAAGGTACGACTCTGCAGAACCGGCTTCATACAGATCCACCAATCCCTCTGTCAGGTACGCATAGTCTTCAAGGTAGGCGTCGAGATGGGCGCGATCGCCGCGTGATGTACGCAGCAATCGGCCGTCCGGCTTGGCGTGACTGCGCAGCAGAAAAGCGGCCGTTCGTTGAGCGTTCTCGAGATATTCGGCTCGTCCAAAGACTCGCGCTGCCTCGGCCATGGCCGACAACATCATGCCGTTCCATGCGGTGATCACCTTGTCATCCAGCCCCGGGGGAACACGATGTCGGCGTGCCTCGTACAACAGGGGCTTTGCCCGGGATGCGAGCTCCATCAACTCGTCCGTCGTCAGATTCAACTGTTTGGCAATGTCATCGAGCGGTCGCAGTCGATTGGGGATGTTTGTGTGTTCCCAATTGCCTGATTCCGTGATGTCGTAAAGGGCACAGAATCGTCGGGCGTCCTCATCGTGATTGAGAACGGTTCGCACCTCGGTCGGGGTCCACACAAAGAACTTTCCTTCGACACCTTCAGAGTCGGCATCCGTCGATGAGTAGAAGCCGCCTTCCGGTCCGGTCATTTCTCGACACACATAGTCGAGCACCTCGGTGGCCACCTGTCGATAGAGAGGTCTCTTGGTAACTTGATAGGCTTCGACATACACGCGTGTCAGGAGCGCGTTGTCATACAGCATTTTTTCAAAATGCGGCACCAGCCATCGCGCATCGGTTGAATAGCGTGCAAAACCACCGCCGATGTGATCGTAGATTCCTCCGGCAGCCATCATGTCGAGGGTCTTCGTCACCATCGTGAGCGTGTGGGGATCGCCCGAGCGCCGGTGGCTCCGGAGTAAGAACGACAATCCCATGGCCGGAGGAAACTTAGGCGCTGTTCCGAATCCACCATGCGTTTCGTCGAACTCGTCCTTGAACTGGCCGACGGCCTCTTCAAGCACCGATTCGCTGATGGAGATGGGGGAGGGGAGTTGTCTCAAACCTTGTAACTGAGCCGTCAGGTCTTTGGCCTGTTCCTGGACCTCCGAGGGGCGTGTGTCCCAATAGTCAGCAATCTTTTTTAGGATATTGCCGAAACCGGGCCGTCCCCAACGGTCTTCAGGAGGAAAATACGTGCCTGCAAAAAACGGCTCTTGAGCGGGTGTCAGAAACACCGTCATCGGCCAACCGCCCTGACCGTGATTCATCGTGACCGTGGCGGCCATGTAGATTTCATCGAGGTCGGGTCGTTCTTCCCGGTCTACCTTAATACAGACAAACCACCGATTCATGAGCTCCGCGATCGCCTCATTCTCAAAAGACTCTCGTTCCATGACATGGCACCAGTGGCAGGCGGAATAACCGATCGAGAGCAAGATGGGGCGATTCTTTTCTTTGGCCAGCTGCAAGGCTTCCGGTCCCCAAGGGTACCAATCTACAGGGTTATAGGCATGTTGAAGCAGGTAAGGACTGGTTTCATGAATGAGTCGGTTGGGGCTGCGCTTCTCAAACGTGGATGACATTGGGTCAACCTAGCATCGCGACGAGAACAGCGTCAACGGAGCCGCGGGACAGGTCGCGTTCCAGCCTGGCAGATGTCAGAAATTCCAATCTTGTCGTAATTGAAGTTGTGATAGTCTAGGAGCAGCAGGACACGAATGAGAGAGATCGGCCCATACTCCAATTATCGTTTGACTGTCCGTCTGGAATTGGCGAACAAGCCGGGTATCTTTGCCAAGGTAGCGGCGCTGTTGGCGGAAGAACAGGCCAATCTCGGAGCTGTCGACATTGTGTCGGCGACGAAGACCCGCATGGTTCGGGATGTCACTTTTGATGTTCAGAGCGAGCAGCATGGCGAAAAAGTGCTCGCTCGTTTGGGCGAGTTGCCGGACGTCATCGTGCTCTCTGCATCCGATCGAATTTTCCTCCTCCATCTTGGAGGCAAAATTCGGGTGGGGAGCAAGTTCCCGATTAGTACCAGGAACGTGCTCTCCATGGTGTATACACCGGGTGTTGGTCGTGTTTCTCAAGCGATCGCGAAGGACAAGTCGAAAGTCTATACCTTTACGAGCAAGAGCAATAGCGTGGCGGTCGTCTCGGACGGGTCCGCCGTGTTGGGGCTGGGCAATCTTGGCCCGGAGGCGGCTCTTCCTGTCATGGAAGGCAAGGTGATGCTCTTTAAAGAGCTGGCGAACATCGATGCCTGGCCGATCTGTGTGAATACGCAAAATCCGGATGAAATCGTGCGGATCATCCAAGGTATCGCGCCTGGATTCGGCGGCATCAATTTGGAAGACATCAGCGCCCCACGGTGTTTCGAGATCGAGCGAGAACTGAAACAATCGCTTGATATTCCTGTGATGCATGATGACCAGCACGGCACGGCCGTGGTTCTCCTGGCAGCGCTGTCGAATGCGCTGAGGGTCACCGGCAAACAGCTGGAACAGGTTCGGATTGTCGTCAATGGGCTCGGTGCCGCTGGCACGGCCTGCTGTCGGATCTTGTTGGCTGCCGGCGCGGCACATGTGCTGGGATGCGACAAGGAGGGCATCATCCTGTACGGGGAAGCCGAGCAACTACGAGCCTGCCGAACCGATCTTCGCGCCTGTCTGGCGCGAGACAGTCCGAAAGGAACGCTGCGTGATGCGCTGAAAGGCGCCGATGTATTCATCGGTCTATCCGTCGGCAACGTGGTGACGGCCGACGATCTCGATCTGATGGCTCCAGATCGAATCGTCTTTGCGCTGGCCAACCCAGATCCGGAGGTTTCACCCGAGCTTGGGGTTGCTCGCTGCGGGATCTTTGCGACCGGGCGATCTGATTATCCGAATCAGATCAACAATGCCCTTGCGTTTCCGGGAATATTCCGTGGTGCGCTCGATGTCCAAGCAGGCGAGATCAACGAGGCCATGAAGTTGGCCGCGGCGCAGGCCATCGCCCAGGTGATTCCCGAAAATACGTTGAGTGAGGACTATATCATCCCCAGCGTATTTGATAAGGACGTTGTCCCCCGTGTCGCGCGGGCAGTTGCTGCCGCTGCGCGGGCCAGCGGAGTCGCCAGGCGACGGGCTAAGGTGGACGATCCCGCCATCCTTGAGTAGGCGCTGCGTTGCTCCCATGCGAAACAAACAGGCTGCTGCGGTCTTCAGGCTGTCCTGGTGACTGTGGTACAATACGCCTTCTTCGAAGTCCGAGCGAACCATGCCGTTCTCGACCGCGAAATTTCTGAAGTTCCGAAGTGGGATGCAAAATCGCATCGGTTCACTGCGTTCAAAGACGGAAGACAGCTTGGAATGTGCCGTCGATACGATGATGGAAGAACGTGTGGACGGATTCTTCCAGGTTGAACAGGGACTCGAGGAAATCATCAGGTCCCTCGTCGAAATAGAGGAAGAATTGGGCGCGATTCGAGATTTGGCCGGAGCCATGCGGTTGGAGTCTCGGCTGGAGTTCGTCGAAGAGCGCTGGGATGAATTCGACAGCGAAATTCGCGAACGTCCCCGACGGCGTCGCAAACGAGTCAGCCTCGCCGATATGCTGAAAGCCGCCGGTGGAACAGGACAGCTGTCCGAGAATCCACATGCCGTGAATAACGCGGTGGATGCCTATGCGATCATGGGTGTGGAATTCGGCAGCTCTCTCGCGGATGTCACCGCATCGTTCCGAACCAGGGCGAAGCAACTCCATCCTGATGCGAACAACGGCGATCGTAGTGCTGAACCAGAGCTCAGGCGTATGTTGGAAGCCTATCAGTTTCTGAAGGAATATCTCAGCCTTAGTAATACGGAACCCATGCCTCCTCCGGATCGCTCCTACAGCCCATCTGAGTAACACACCGGTGACGATGCCCACCTCACAGCAGTACATCACGAGCGCGGCCACACTCAACGAATTGTGCGCGCGACTCCGGGACAGCCCGCGCCTGGCGCTCGATACGGAATTCGTGGGCGAGGAGAGTTTCGTGCCGAAGCTCGAACTCATTCAGGTCGCGACCGACCACACTGCGGCCATTATCGATTTTCCAGCCGTTCTGTCTAGAGAAGCCCTCGATGGATTCTGGGAAATTGTATGCGATTCAAGGATTCAGAAAGTTGTGCATGCGGGACGGCAAGATCTGGATCTCTTCGCAGTCCACGCTGGGCGAATCCCAACACCATTTTTCGACACCCAGATCGCGGCGGCGCTGGTCGGCTTCGGTCCTCAGGTCGCCTATGCCAACCTTGTGCAACGGGTGCATGGAAGAAGGTTGGATAAAGCACATACTTTTACGAATTGGAGTGCCCGCCCGTTGTCCCAGGATCAACTGGCCTATGCGCTGGAGGATGTGACGTTTTTGTTGTCCATCCATGACCATTTGCACAGCCGACTGTCGAAACTTGGAAGGCTCCAGTGGGCTCATGAAGAGTTCTCTCGCCTTGAAGGTGTCGTGGGTGAGACTCGTCGCGAGCCGCAAGAACGGTATCAGCGCATAAGAGGATGGGATCAGCTGAAGCCAAGATCGGCTGCGGTACTTCGGGAACTCGCAGCCTGGCGTGAGGGTGAAGCGAAACGGAGAAATGTGCCTCGGAGCCGGATCGTCCGGGATGAAGTGCTGCTTCAGCTGGCGCGACATCCTCCACGACACCAGGATGAGTTGCGCAAGGTCAGAGGGCTCCATGCTTCAGAAGTAGACCGCAATGGAGAGGCGATCCTTGCCACGATTCAAACGGCGCTTGCGCTTCCAGCCTCGGCTTGGCCGGTGCTTCCGAAAGAACGCAAATCTGAACCGGAATCGAATGGACTCGTCGAATTACTTCAGGCGATCGTGAAGGCTCGCGCCGCGGAGAAAGAGATTGCTCCGACCTTGTTGGCGACGAACGCTGATCTCCAGGAGTTGGTCGATGCCAAGACAAATCGGTCAACACTGGATCTCCCACTCCTGAAAGGATGGAGACGAATCTTGGCGGGTGATCTCCTGCTTGATGTGCTAGACGGAAAGGTCGCCTTTACCGTTGATCCACATGCGCGGACGATTCGGTGGTCGCTGTCAGAGCCGACCACGGTCCGCTGACCGGCTCAGCCTGAGCATGTTGCAAGAGCCCGCCAAGGTTGAGAGAGTGAGCCTACTGACAATCCTCTGAGCTTCTACAGTATAGCTTTATGTTTCTGAATTGAAATGTCGGAGCTACAAGAACTTCTTGATAGAGTCAGCCGGTCTCGCCAGCATGGCCTGGTCGCCTTTCTCTACGATCGGCCGTTGAATAAGGTCCGGGTGTTTCACCATCAGGTCGAGTAGCTCATCGTCCGAGAGCTGTTTCTTCGCCAGGCCGAGCTCACGGTACAGGTCTTCTTTGGTTCGAAGTACGTCTTTAGGGGATAGGGCGGCCTTCTTCAAAAGCGTCTTGAGCTGAGTTTTGGTAAACAAGCGCTCGTAATAGTTGACGGCTGTAAAGGGCGCCCCACTGTCCTTGAGCAGTTGTACGGCTTGTCGGCAGGTCGTGCAGGTTGGTTTGTGATAGATCGTGATCTCCGCCATAGTCACTCCTTGTGAAAAAACGCGTCTTGACGATTTTTTTCAGTCTGTGTTAGATCCCAATCACGGAAATGCCTGAGAGAGGATCATCATGCCGTGGATTGGAACCAGCTCCACCGGTCAGTTTGCCTGCGCCAATGCCGTTCAACGAACGTTGAAAGATCTCCATATCAAGCGTAAGGGCCAGCCCGTCTTTGTCCTGGGGCATGTGCTCGCTCGGAAAATGCAAGAGGCAACCTTTGAAGCCTTCAACGACCGGTTGGCTGTTGTGAAGTTCAACGATGAGGGACTCGTGGGCTATGACCCTCAAGAGCTCCTGCTTCCAACTGAAATTGATGAGCATGGCGTTCCGTATTTTGAGATTCGGTCATGTCGATCCTGCGGGATACACTTTCCTCTTACCATAGAGGAACAGGATTCCGACCATGAGCCTGAACAGTGTCCAGAATGTGCAGCCTGATCCTCCAGATGTTAGTCGACAAACGGAGCCACTTCCAGGGCTTTTTTCAGCAGGCAATCTCCCGCAACCCCCTGCAACAGCATCGGTAACATGGCTGCGTCGATTGCGCGCACCGAGAGAACGCGGAATCCGTCCGGAGCCTTCTGCCCTTCGAGTTTGAGCGCGTGACAGATTTCCAGTGCTTTCCAAACTAAATTGGACAGAATCTGGTCGGATGCGAGCAGATTCATGTCCGCGACCGTATCCTCGATCGCGACCTTTGCTGGAATCCTTGTCCTATCCTTGGGAGATTCGCTGACAACAGCGAACGCGACTGTCGGTTCGTCTGCCATGACGCCAGAAGCCGTCATGATCCCCGTCGGCAAGATCAGGAGGCAGCAAATGACGGCGGCTGGTCCTCTCATTCACGTCCCTGATCCATGCCTCTATACGATACTATCCGATCATGCAGGACGTAGTATGCCAATCATGATTTTCCATTGCAAGAATGACGCGCCGTCATGGTAGGGTAGTGATAGGCGAAGCAACATCTCTTTTATCTTTTACCTGAGGGTCCATCATGCCCCATGATTTCATGCCGGGATTAGCTGGTGTCCCGGCCGCTACTTCATCGATCAGCGATGTTGACGGTCAACGCGGCGTTCTGGAATACCGCGGGATTCGAGTCGAAACACTCTGTTCGAATTCCTCGTACCTGGAAACGGCGTATCTTCTTCTTTTCGGACATCTTCCTTCAGCGACTGAATTCCAACGGTGGGTCACCGACATCACCCATCATCGGCGTGTGAAGTTTCGCATCATCGATTTGTTGAAAACTTTGCCGGAACAGGGTCATCCCATGGATGCGCTCCAGGCGGC
>JARFXQ010000043.1 GCA_029194725.1 Nitrospira sp.
AGGGTATCTCGTTCTTGGATCAGATCCAGCAGCCGTTGATTCAGGATCGTGAGGAGCGCACTCGGTTCTTCCGTAAAAATCCGCCCGCTCTTCTGATGACCGATCACGGCGTCCGCTCGTTTCAAGACCTCGATTTGTCGCTCGCCTTCGGTGCGCTTTCGCAAGACATCGTTAGACTGCTCTTCAAGCTTGGTGAAGGTATCCAGCGCCGCTCGGGCTTCGTCCGAAAGAAACACCTGCCCCTCCTGTTCCTTGAAAGCCCGCAACGCTTCCTCGGTGTCATTGAGCCGCTTTTCCAAATTCTCCAGCTGTTCTTCTACAAACCGACGGGATTCGGTCACCAGTCGATTGCGCGTGGCGATATTTTCTACTCGGTAGGCCGTCGCTGCAGAGTTGGCCATCCGTTCTGCCTGTTCCGGGTCATCTGAGGTCGCTGAAATGCGAATGATGTTGGTATCACCTTCGCGTTGCGCCGTAATTTCTTGGCCGAGGTTATACACAATGTTCAAATAGGTAGCCGAGCGTTTCTCTTCCTCTGGCGCGTCATGAGGCACTCGTCCGAGATCCATCCCCACCCGCTCCATGACCGGAAAGCTCCGTATGAATTCGATCTGAGTGCTGAGATCGTTCACACTTGAGTATGAGAGGGACTCCAGGAGTTGTTGAGCCACCGTCGTACTACGCTCGAACTTTACCCGCGCGGAGGCTTCATATATTGGGTTTGGTTTCAGGAGCTCTGAGAAGAGGAGCGTGAACAGCACCACCATGACGGCGGAAAGCAAGATCGTGTACTTGCGCTTCTTCAGGATCAGCCAGTAATCGATGACGTTCAGTTCGTATTGTGCCATCTATAATTCGTTTCTCTTCCCATCAATCTATGGCCTAAACGTCATAAACGCCGGAATCAGAAACGCCGGATAAAGCGGCATCATGGCGACTTGAACAATCGGCATCATCTTCAGCGCTGCTTCTTTCGCATCACCCAGGTGCTCACGTGGGACATAAACCACGTCATTCTCCTCGAGAGGAATATTTCGAGAAAGATCACCGTACGTGAACACACGAGCCAGATCCGCCATCAGAATATGCGGCTTGGTGAAATCTCCTCCTCGAACCACTCGAATCTCCTCCAAAAGCGCGGTCTCCTGGAAGTTGTCCGCTGCGGCAAGGGCCTGCAGAACCGTCATATTCCTCGACATGGGAACCATTCCAGGTTTCTTGACGTCTCCGAATACGAAGACGCGTTTGATTTTGAGCAGCTTTTTTTTCAGGGCGATCTGAGCCCTGGGCTCTCGCATGAAGGGCCTGGCCGCCTCCTGCACCCGTCGTTCAGCCTCAGCCACCGTGATGCCTCCGGCGTCAATCTCCATGAATCCCACGGATACTGAACCGTTCTCGCGTACCAAGCTGCTGTACTTTTCTTCTCCCGCTCCTCTACGGATGACGATCTCCAGCGTGTCTCCCGCTTCGATCGGTGTCTCCGAGGTTGGGACCGTCTCGTCAGCATACACATCGCCTTTCGGCAAGGGTGGAAGCGCATGAGGAACTGACGGCACTGCGGATGGGGGCAAGGTGGATTGTCCGGGGTTTCGACAACCACCCAGAGGCAAAAACCAGATTTCGGCCAGCAATAGCCCGACCGCCACAGGCTTTTTCCAAAGTCTCCACATATCGGTTCTCCCTACTGGACGCTCCTTGCTTGCAGGACCTCCACAATGTGCGCCGACGGACCTCGGGACAAATCAACATCACTCGCCTCACCGAGCGTTGAGATCGTCACCACTGGCCGGAGCGGATAGCGCGAGTTGATCTTCGTCACCGTTCCGTTTTCCCCCGTATTGAGGCGTACATCGGTTCCAATCGGATAGAGCGTGATCTGATCCCCCAAGGCTTTCAACACAGGGAGAGAGAACGTCGTTTTAGCCTGGAGAAACAACTCACGGACTCCCTGGTGGGGCGTAAGGCGCTTGCGATAGGGTCTTAGCGTGACCATCGCATCGAGTGTATCGACCATTCCAATGACCTGTGCGGACTCGGCGATCTGCTTATCTTTAAGTCGACATGGATATCCGCTGCCATCACACCGCTCATGTTCCTGCGCAATGATCGTCGAGACCCACTCGAATACATTACCCCGGCCTGCGAGTATCCGACGGCCTCGTTCAGGATGAGTACGAATGAGATCTCGATCTTCCTCAGGTAGAGCCTCTCTTTTCTCGACAAGCGATACCGGGAGGGTCCACATACCGATGTCGTGCAACAGGCCTGCCAACACCAGCCGCTCCAAGGTTTGCTGAGAGTACTGTAGCCCCATGCCGACTTTGGCTCCCAAGACTGCGACATGTAGCGCATTGTCTAAGACATAGTCCTCGGTTTGGCCGTTCAGGGCCCACTTGACGAGTTCGTCGCTGTGATTAAGGAGCTGCACCAACTGTCCGGCGAAATCGGTACATTCTGTCAGCTGCGGGCTCTTACCTGAACGAACCGCCTCTCTGATCCTCCATAGCTCCTGCCTTGTCGAGACCCACCAAGAACGATCAGCGTTCAGCGATGGTGATACCAGCTTCGGGGATAATGCCCCACCATTCTGCGAATCAGTCGTCTGCTCTCGGATCAAGTCAGAAAGCCGTGCCACCTTTGTGTTTACTCCTGTAACTCTGGATGCATCATGACCTTACTTATTCACAACCTTTCTCGCGACAGGATCCGGCCGTGGGTTGAGCTTATTCAGTTCTCGCTCCAACGTGGCGCGAATGAAACCACTCGTCGTGTACCCCTGTTGCTTGAGGGCGTCGAGTTGCTCCTTCAACTCCATAGGAAGTTGAACAACAATGCGAACAAGCTTGGACATGATTGCGGCTCCCTTTGGCAAAGTACTGGCCCGGCATGGAACTTGTGCACATGCTGTGCCTTGCTAGCATCTCGTTAACGGTATGAAAAAGCTGACACTTCTGCTGTGCTCTGGCAGCGTTTCTGCCGAAAAACGCCAAAAACTGTCATTCATTACCGGTCTTGTACAGGAAGGGGTGGTTTCCAGAGGATGCAGCTACATTGGCCGAAGCGGAGGAATTTTTGTCGTTACGAGAATTGGAGGAAGAGCCGACGCCAATTCTGATACTCGCAACGCCAAGAACAGCGCGGAAAGTCAACCGGTTGCACCATAAGATCCTGCATGCAGCTCACCGTGAGCTCCGATGTTGAGAGCCGTCCTGTTATCCAGACCGCCCCATCACGGTCCGTGCGAAAGACCCTAATATGCTGATCTCGATAGGTTTGCAATACCGATTCAACCGGATGTCCATAAGGATTAGCCGCGCCGACCGAGACGACTGCATACTGTGGGTGGAGCCGGCGAAGCCAGTCCGGATCCAACGAGCTGCGCGCTCCGTGATGGGGCACTTTCAGGACAGTTACCGGTTGGTACCCTTCCTCGTTCAACTGCCTCAATCCGGCAGTTTCAATATCGGCTGCAAAGAGGATGGAATGGGGTCCACACTGCAATCGCGAGACGACGGATAAATTGTTCAACAGCGTCCCGGTAGGTGACTGAGTCGACTCACGGACCACTGATGTTTCCGGTGGATTGAGAATGCTGAGTCGGCACTGACCGGACTGTAACAGGTCTTGGCCAGTCACAGCGATGCGTTGATCGATATGCCGATCGCGAAGGGCAGTCTTGAGCTCCTCAACGAATCTCTCGGACCGTTCTATCCCCCCGCCCCAATACTGTCCGACCGACAGATGCCGGAGTACCCAGATCAACCCGCCGACGTGATCCAATTGCTGGTGTGTCCCGATGACTTGAGCAATATGGTGGATTTTCCGGTTCCATAGAAACGGCGCAATGACATTTTTCCCCATGTCAAATCGCTCATAGCGAGCTCCGCCGTCTATCAGAATGACCTGACCATCCGGCAACTCTACAACGGCACTATCTCCTTGTCCGACATCAAGGAATGTGACACGCCAATGATCTCCGTCCGCTTGTGACAGAGGAGGGCTCAGCCACCAACCGATCAACATTATCGTCAAACCTGCGCCGGCGACTCGAACGCGCCACGGTATCGCCTGAAGGCTTGCTACAAGTAAGCCGAGGTAAAATAGGGTGATCGTCGGCATTGATGGTGCCGCCACATGCCACTCCCCTCCTGGGAGGCGGGCACACAACTGCAATCCAAAAACCATCAACCCGAACAATCGTTCCATCGCTGAGCCAAGGATCAAAGACTGATCCCCTGTCACGATCGTCCACAGAGCAGCAAACAGTCCCAAAGGGACCAGGATGATACCGGTGAACGGAACGGCTATCAGGTTGGTGATGATTCCCATCCATGGAACCTGATTGAAATAGAATGCGACCATGGGAAAAGTAGCCACAGTCACGGCCGCGCTCATCGACAGCGCTTTGAGTACATGGCGTATGAAGCGGTC
>JARFXQ010000023.1 GCA_029194725.1 Nitrospira sp.
CTAGCCAGCTGGCTCGTTTGCGCCCGCTATAATCGCCGCGTTTGGTTGGCTTGGGCCAATGTTCAAGCCGACCAGAATCCGTTACGTATCAGTCTACTGACTTATGTCAGCCTTTCGGGCAGCGCAGAAGGCGGAACTACCTGTTATCGTTGCTTAGGCATCCATTTCCTCGCTCGCTCTTCCGCTTCGGCAATCTGTCCTGGCGTCATCCGAATGACAACTGCGTCGCGAGATTCAACGGCACGTTTCTCACCGTGGGCAATCGACAGACTGTACCACATGTGGGCTTCAATAAGGCTCTGAGGCACAGCGCGCCCCCGTTCATACATCATCCCCAGTTTCGCGAAGGCCAACGCATTCCGTTGCTCCGCGGCCTTCTGAAACCAAAACAAGGCCATGGGATCACTGTACGGTGCGCCTCGTCCAAGGGAATAGAGGGTCCCCAGGTTGACCTGTGCGTTTGCGTGTCCCTGATCAGCAGCCTTTTTAAACCAATCCTTTGCCTCATGATAGTTCTGTGGAAGACCCCGCCCTTCGCTATACAGCAACCCCAATTCATTTTGAGCATTGGCATCGCCGGCCTGAGCGCGTTTGAGGATCTCGTTCACGGCTGGCCCACCGATGAGCGGGCGTGGGGGACTCGGAGGGGGAGCGGCGCAGTTCGACGCGAACAAGAACATCAAGATAACTCGTACGAGAGTCACACAGTGGTGAGGTGGCAGCCGGTGAACCATTCTGAATGATTGTGAAGACGCTGGATACCTGCTGGCCGGTTAGTAAACGATCGGCAAATATCCTACGCAGCGATAGGGGGCCACTTCAAGCAGGAATTATTGTAACGGGCGGCTTGATTGAAGGATTTCACAACCTCTAGAGGCTTGCGCGTAGTTACTTCGTGGGGTCGACAGGGAGGAGAAGGCTTCAAGAAGTGCGTCTCGGTTGGTGATCCCCGGTACAGTGTGTATGAGGGAAAAATCTCTGGGTTACTGTTCTTGACCTGAATTTGTGGCCCTGGGCCTCCAATTTCGTGCGAGAAACTGTGCCTGTACGATTTGGGGCGGCGTCATGGTCATGGCCAGACGATCTCGCCATTTTGCTCCCTCTTCATGGCCGTTCGCCGCCGCCAAGTTGTACCATTGGTAGGCTTGGACGACATCCTTGGGGACGCCCCGTGCTTTTTCATAATATGTGGCGATCACAAACATCGCCGGCCCATGTCGCTGGTCTGCAGCGAGGCGGCACCAGCGTAGAGCTTCCTGATAGTCCTGGGGCATTCCACGACCGATGTCCGATAGCACGCAGAGCCGATAGAATGCACCGGCATGGCGTTGAGTGGCCGCCATGCGGTACCACCGAACGGCTTCCCTGTGGTCTTTCGGCAAGGCGGTTTCATATCGTATGCCAAGATTGTACTGATCTTCGGCGCTGCCTTGTTCTGCGGTTGCCTGTAATTCGTCGAGGCGTGACATTGTGTTCCGCACCTCGACATAGGGAGATTTTGGGGGATCCATGCATGCCGACAGGGTGCAGAGGACGGCCGTCACGATGAGATTTCTCGCGCATCGCCCCATAATCACTTCTCCTTCAAATAATCCTGCGTCTCGTGTCTTGCGGTTCTCATCCGACGAGCAGCAACGCAGAGGCCACTCTACCACATCCGACTCTCTAGAAATCCACCAAACCCAGCACAAGTGCACTATCTTGCCCTTCCACGCTCCTGTTGATTTCGCTTCAGAGAAGAGATATCTGTTAGCATTGGCACGGAGATGAGATCTTGGCCCTAGTTACTCCGCTGGGCATCATGAAAAGCGCCTTCTTCGTAGGAACTTTCTTGCTCGTATCCGCGTTATCGGCTCAGGCGCAGCAAGAGTTTTCGCCTGCGTCCGTCGAGAGGGGCGTGCTCCTGGTAGCCAGTCCCTCGCTAGGCGATCCGAACTTCCACCAGACCGTCCTGCTCATCATCGAACATGGACGAGGCGGGACAGTCGGCCTCATTCTGAACCGTCCCACGAACATACTCTTGTCCGAAGTCTTGCCGGATTTTACTGTGCTGAAGCGCACCCCCTACCGATTGTTTGCTGGTGGGCCGGTCAACCAAGCACAGTTGGTCCTGTTGTTTCGGCTCACACAAGTCTTGCCTGATACGCGTCAGATTGTCGATGGAATCTATGTGGGCACACCACGCGTGCTGGAACGCATCGTGACTCAACCTAGACCGACCGAATCATTTCGAGCGTTTGCCGGATTTGCCGGATGGGCGCCTGGGCAGCTCGAACATGAAATGCTTGAAGGAGCATGGGGTATCTTGCCGTCGGATGTGTTCAACATTTTCGACAAAGACCCGGCCACCCTCTGGCTGGACAGCATCACCCGTCTTCAGGCCCCCAAGAGCATTTCCATTGAGTGATTTCGCAGGCTATGGCAGCGGTTGCAGATGCTATGCAGAAGCTATATCGTACAAGGCTCCCTCGAAGATGGAATCCCATGGTGCCGTTATCCGTTATTCGAGCATAGAATCTGAATCTTCATTGTACTACGGGCAATACACTACCCACCTCCAACTACACCTTAGGCCGGACATACAGTTCCTGGGAATAGTTCTGGGTAGCGCGGCGGTCCTTATGATTTCGATACTCGAGCGAGATGTGTGAAACTTACTGAAAAGGTAGGCCTATTTCGACATGAAGAACATGAAGAAACGGAGA
This sequence comes from Nitrospira sp., assembly GCA_029194725.1. Lineage (GTDB taxonomy): Bacteria > Nitrospirota > Nitrospiria > Nitrospirales > Nitrospiraceae > Nitrospira_D. Next base: position 2,706 of record JARFXQ010000023.1, read on the forward strand.
AGCTCGATAGTGCAGTTCATGGGGCATCTATTTTGCTTGCTTCTGCCTCAATCACAACTGAACCAAAGGTCAACGTCACAAATTCGGTACAGGGCTCCACAAGCTCTGACCTTTTCAATCCCATCCGAGCAAGGACTGTTGTTGAATCACGAGACTCACTGACAAGAAGTGAGAGTTTTGCGACGGTGATAGAGATGGAAGAAGGCGTTCAAACATCAGGAACCGCAGCACTTCGTGCCAGGTTACGAGACACCTGGTTGCATGATCTCCTCGTCCACTATCGAGACATCAGACGCCGGGTCATGCGGCGGTCCGAAGGCGAGGCCATCCTGTTGCATCGATATGCTCAGCTCCATGGCAAACCGCTCAATCTGATGAATCCTCGGACCTTTACGGAGAAGCTATTCTGGCGCATGGTCACTTGGAATCGGGGAGCTATGCCCTCACGGTTTCGACAGTTGGCCGATAAGTATGCGGTGCGAAACTATGTGGCGAACAGGATAGGTGAGGAGTATCTGATCAAGCTCTTATGGCAGGGCGACGATCCGCGCGCAATCCCGTTTGACCGGCTCCCGGCCGAGTATGTGATCAAGCCGAACCACTCCAGTGGAGAAGTGATCATTGTCCGAGGCGAGGCAAATCGCGAGGACATTATCCGTCAGGTGTCGGGGTGGTTGGCCAACAATTACTATTGGCAGGACCGTGAGTATCAATATTATGGGATTAAACCCAAGGCTGTGATCGAGGAATATTTGAAAAGCCAGGATGACAGTGAGCCTCTCGACTACAGATTTTGGTGTTTCGGCGGAGTTCCAGCCGTCATCCAAGTGGACAATCATGCCAAGGATATCAACCCGTTTTTTGACGCCCATTGGAACCAATTGGCTCTCCACACTAGAAAGAAAGTTGCTCGGCCTTCCATCCCACAACCAACGTGCTTTGAACACATGTTTGAATTGGCAAGGCGGCTGTCACAGGAAATCGGTTTCATCCGCGTCGATTTGTACAACACCAATGGGCGGGTCTATTGCGGCGAACTAACCTTAACGCCGGGTGCAGGGATTTTCCAGTTTGGCCCCGACCATTGGGATTTGAAACTCGGAGAGAAGTGGGATCTGACGCTGGACTACTGAGTGGCAAGCCTATCTCATATCATTCACTTTCGGTGCTATTCGGAATCATTGGCGGACGGGTTTGCAAGGCTGCGTACTGATCGTGACTGCCTCAATTTAGGATCGGTTGCTTGTTATTGCGTGGTGGAATGGGGCGTAGTTACACACATCTACGCAAGTTATAGTATCTACTAACCCATCCGGCACAACATCAAAATTGCTCACCGTTCGTACCGGAAATATCTAGGTCAAGACCTAAGATCCCTCTTTGTGGGGATGGACATGTCAGTCAAACTGACGGCAAGTTGCACGCTTCCGAACTCGGCTTGTGTTCAGAGGCCTAAGGTAGTCAATGAAGCAGCTTGTCCAACTAACATGGATCACAGCCCTTCGCGCCAAGTTACGAGACACCTGGCTACATAACCTCGTCGTCCACTATCGAGACATCAGACGCCGGGTCATGCGACGGTCCGAAGGCGAGGCCCTTCTGTTGCGGAGATATGCTCGGATCCATGGCAAACCGCTCAATCTGACGAATCCTCAGACCTTTACGGAGAAGCTGTTCTGGCGCATGGTCACTTGGAATCGGGGAGCCATGCCCTCACGGTTCCGACAGCTGACCGATAAGTATGCGGTACGAGCCCATGTGGCGAGAACAATAGGCAGGGAGTATTTGATCAAGCTCTTATGGAACGGTGACGATCCTCGGGCGATCCCGTTTGACCGGCTCCCGACCGAGTACGTGATCAAGCCGAACCACTCCAGTGGGGAAGTGATCATTGTCCGAGGCAAGACAAATCGCGAGGACATTATCCGTCGAGTGTCGGGGTGGTTGGCCAAAGATTATTATTGGCAGACTCGTGAGTATCAATATTATGGGATTCCACCCCGGATTGTGATTGAGGAATACCTGACCAATGAGGATGGGAGTCCACCGCTTGACTATAAAGTCTATTCTTTTAATGGCGTACCGGAGCTTATTCTTGTTCGTAACCATACACACGATATTTCCCCATTTTTTGACAAGGGATGGAATCTGCTTGACCTCTCCTGTGAGGAAGGCACACCACGACCTTCGATGCCAGAACCAACGAGGCTGAACGAGATGCTGGCGCTTGCCTCAAGACTATCCGTCGGGTTCGGATTCGTCCGGGTGGATTTCTACAACGTCCTCCGGTGTGTCTATTTTGGCGAGTTGACATTCACTCCTGCCGGAGGGATTCTGAAATTTAGTCCTGACAATTGGGATCTAAAGCTCGGTGAAAAGTGGGACCTGAGATTGGATCGCTGAGACCCGCATCGAGCTCTGGTTGATCACCTACTACACGAACCAATCGGCAGCTTGGCCGTCTGGCGAAGGTGATTTGGGGCTGTTGAGCAGGAGCGACCCCAGCAGGTACTCGGGTATTGCCTCCTGTTGGTCCGACTCCAAGAGCAACCATCACCACACACAGGTTGATTACAGGGGCATCACGGTAGTTAAGGGGGTGCTTCGGCCCTTCTTTAGCCATACCTATAATCATCATGCGGACGAGAGAGACGCCACGAAGATCTTGAAGAGTGTTGAAAGCTATAAAGGCAAGACTGAGGGGCGTGACCTGAAGTTATGCGACGACTATGCAGTGGAGGTCTTCGAGCATAAACACCTCGCACCCTGGCTGTACGTCTGTACGGCTGTATCCGGGGGGTTCAAGGAAGGTTGGATACCTGAAAACTACTATGGCTCGGTCGTGGTTCAGAAACTTCAGGGAAGGTATGGAAAGGTTTCGGATCTCAGAGGCCTTAACGCAGTTATCCTACAGAGCGTCGCCTTTCCAGATCTGCTCGCATATGTGAACGGGATCTTTTTCGACACCGCCTACCGATATGTTTCGCCAGCCGCGGTGAAAAACCAACTGTTCAGGGGCAGGAGCGAGTCGTATTCAAGCTTGATCATTCGCTCTAGGGCAGAGGCATATATTGTTTCACTCGCGAGTCCTTTAGTATTGAATAGTATTGAACATATTCATCGACTGGGGAATGGTCTATTTCAAAGCGTCGTGCAGCCGCATAAGCTATTTACCGAGTTCGTCGAACATGGCAACCGTACGAATCCAATCGTGCACGAGGATAGTGGGGAGGTTTCAGTGCGAGCTTGTTATCTAAGATTGGGAAGTGGAGATGAAACTCATGTGCAATCACGGAGTCGGATCAGAGTACCGATTAACATCAAGAGTGGGAGGTTCCATGATGTCGGGTATACGCCGGAGTGGCTTGAGACCAGACTGCATCCGACGAGTTACATGACGTTTGCCGGGAATGTGATTCCTGCATTCCAGGCCTGTGTGCGTACCGTGACCGAGCTGCATAAAAAAGTTCCATATGTCCGCTGCATAGGCTGGGATGTAACGGTCGATCGAGAGGAGAACGTCCGACTATTGGAATGGAAAGCCGGCCACAACGGCCATTCATTCCCCGAAGCCACGCAAGGACCTTGTTTTGCCGATTTAGGCTGGGAACGACTGAGAAATGAGCGTGCCGAATAAGTTCAAGATGACGGTCAGGTCCCGCAATCACGTATTCCACTCAAAAGAAGCCTTTAGCTGCTAGTGTAGTGCGTCAGCCATGGCTTTACACGCCGTTTGTGCTGAGTCTGTCAAGGCGCAACCGAAACCATTGGAATAGAGAGCCTTTCGACAAGCTGACACGCTCATGAAAGTCAAGAAGCGGTAGACGCACTACCCTAGGATCCCCCTTCTGTTTTTAGGCAAGGGCGCTTGCTGAGGCCGATTGTCAGATGGGTGATGGCCGCATTTCAACCGCTGGAATACCATCGATAGCCTTGTTTTGAGTGAGTAACTCTCTCGGCGCTCCCCCGCTTTTACTTGTTACCCTGAACCACAGAACAGCCTACCCGAATTCATCAAATCAAACTGAGCTGATCTATCAAGCAATCCTTACGAGGGGGATGTCCGAAGAGGGGAACGATGGGTTTGAGGCTATAATGATCACTATAGGACGTGCGCTCGACGCAGGTCATTCTGAAGTTTGATGACGTCGTATCCGAGCATGGATTGCTCGTGCATCAGAGGATTCACTGAGCGGGTGATGAGAATTTTGCGAGGAGGTCATTAGGGAATGGAACATTCTATCTATGCATCAGGAACCGCAGCGCTGCGCACCAAGTTGCGAGATACCTGGCTGGGTGATCTCGTCGGCCACTATCGGGTCATCAAGCGCCGAGTCATGCGGCGCTCCGAAGGCGAGGCATTCCTGTTGCGCAGATATGCTCGGATTCATGGCAAACCTCTCAGTTTGACGAATCCCCAGACCTTTACGGAGAAGGTGTTCTGGCGCATGATTACCTGGAACCGAGGAGATATGCCCTCACGGTTCCGACAGCTGGCCGATAAGTATGCGGTGCGGGCGCATGTGGCGGAGATAGTGGGCGAGAAATATCTGACCAAACTCTTATGGCACGGAGACGACCCGCGCGCGATCCCTTTTGATCGGCTGCCGGTGGAGTACGTGATCAAGTCCAGCCACGCCGCTGGACAAGTAATTATCGTTAAGGGGCAGGTGGATCGAGACGAGATCATCCGGACCGTGTCAGGCTGGTTGGCCAGCGATTATTATTGGCACGGACGCGAATCTCAATACTATAGGATTCCACCTCGAATTCTGATTGAGGAATACCTGACCAATGACGATGGGAGTCCGCCGTTTGACTATAAAGTGTACTGTTTTAACGGAGCACCGGAGCAGATTCTTGTTCGCAACCATACACACGATATTTGCCCATTTTTTGACACGGCTTGGAAGTTTCTCGACTTCTCCGATGAAGTCGGTGCCGTACGACCGTGGGTGCCAAAGCCGACAAATCTTGACGAGATGCTGGCCCTCGCCGTGAAGCTGTCGGCTGGAGTAGGGTTTGTCCGCGTCGATTTCTACAACGTCAAGGGGCGAGTCTATTTTAGCGAGTTGACCTTTACTCCTGCCGGAGGGATCATAAAATACGACCCTGAATTTTGGGATTTGAAGCTCGGAGAGAAATGGGATTTGTCTCTGGACCACTGAAAATCAGGTCAGTCTTGTTGACTCGCCCGTTGATCCAAGGATGTGATTGCTATCTTCCGGCGAATTTGGCTAGAAGCGACCGTGAGATAATTGTCTTGAGCGCTTCGCTCAGTCCCTCGACTCAAGGGATCGATCGATCATGACTGGTTTGATTACCCACGGACTGATTTTGCGCGCGGTAGCCGCTGTGCTCAGCTTTACCATCGATGGCTATGTCGCTCATGCAGGCCATGATGGCCAATCTGCTGCAGCGTTCCATGATCTCTCAGGACAAGGCCACGAAATTCCAGGTCTTGCGTTTCCAGTATTTGTCGATCGAGGGACGAAAGAGGCGGTTGGCGGGTTTCTCGAACAAACGCAAGCTGATGTAGCTCTCCGGACGGTGATCGATGCGTTCTCCCAATTGAATCAACATCGACAGATCTATCCACGGTTTGATGAAGCGGTGAGCAAGGGGATGATCGAGCGCGTGATCATTCAACCGAGCGTCCGCAATCATGAAGAAAAACCCTTCCTATTTCTGGTTGTTCGGACAGTGGATCCTGGCCGGGTCAGGTTATTGATCAGCGCATCGTCGATGAAGGAGCAGGGGTATCTTGGAGAAGCCGAACGGTTTGCGCCAGCACTGGCGCGAGAGTTTCAATGGGTAGTCAGTAAAGGGGAGACCGGTCGGAAGCCGAAGCTGGGCTCCATCGAGCGAGACCTTCGGCATACCCCGATCCGAACCGACAAGGAGATTCGGGCCCTCTCCGGTGAAGAGCGGGTACGGCTGCTCCAGCTGCTCTTTGAGACGTACCTGCGCACTGTCGACGAGCAACAGAGTTTGGACGGGCAATCCTACTACGAGATTGGCACCAGCATTTTGGCTCCACCGAGTCAGCCGGACTCTACGACGAAGTATTATGATATTCGGGTTCGAGAAGCCTTGCAGAAAATCGTGCGGGAACCTGTATTTCTGGAACGTACGCCACTGGCCGTGATGAGCCTCCTGAACGGAAATATCTGGAATGTGACGTTCGTCCAGATCGACCAGCGAGATTGGGCAAGCCGGACGAGGGTGCAGCCTGCCGACAAGGCGATGAGGGTCGGAGAGGTCGGACGGCTGATTCAACCGGCAGCGATTCTGATTAATCTCCATCGAATGGCAGCTCCTGACGATCCATTTTATGCCGATACGAAGGATCTGCCGATGGGCGCATTGTCTAGTGACCAGTTGGCATGGGTCATTGCCAAGGAGATCCAGCAGAACATCATCGAGAAATCACAGACGGGTCACGTAGCACAGGATGCGCTCACGGCACCTCAATAGTGCCGCACACAGTAATAGCTTCCTCAGATTCCTCGCTTGTTATCTTGTCGGATGGGTGTTAACTCGTATCGGCTATAGGCCGACAACATTCTTCCTCTTCCAAGTGTCGAGTGTTGTGATCAACCTTATGGTATAAGTCATGATCAAACCCTGCCGAGTGGCAGGGGAAGAAGTAGCTATCAAGTGTTTGACGGTGGCGATTCTTCCAACAGTGAAAGAGGCTTCACCGTGTCTGACATGACAAAGATGGTTCGGCACTTTCGGCAAATTCTGCTCTGGCCCATGCAGCTCACGCCCATTCGTGAGGATGCGCTTATTCAAAAGCACTGGGAGCTCTTGCAGGCCACCAATTCAGGCAATCCATGGCGGGAATTGGTCGATGAGTTTACCGGCGATCCTCGTCAGTTCCAGGAACGACATTACAGCGAGTTCGTGACGTTTCTGCCCTATGTCCAGCGTTTTCTCTATGGTGAAGGGAAGAGGGCCAGCTCGGATGTTCACGAGGCATCTGCGATCCGTGTTTTTCGCCGCGACGATATCGCCAAGGTGCGGATGGTATTTCCGGGCCCCAATGCGCCACCGGCAACCTTTACCGTGGCGCACGTAGATCTATATTTCTTCTACGACATCGATGTGGCGATTCTGGTGTTCGAGATCTATGCCGATGAGTTGCCGCTATCGCAGGTGCAGAACTCACTTTTTCGCTTTGGCCGATGCTATCCCACCTATTGGGAACCTGACGGACACGGCGGCCACTGTCCGAAGCATGTGGAATGGCTGTCCTCGGAAGGCACGGTGCTTGCCGTATCGGACTATGATCACCGTGAGAAATATCTCTCGTTTGTCTGCCGGCATCGGTCGCTCAGTCTTGCCTCGCACTGGGAATTCCTGCTCGAACCGCTGGTGTTGCACCATTCGGAAAAGGCAGGTCAGATCCGGTACCGACAGATCGAATACCATCTGATGCCGGTGATGGCATATCTTACTCTGGACGATCCGGGGGCATTGACTCGAGGGGAGTTTGCTCGAGTGGGGTTGGCGGCGGCACCGGGCAGATCCGACACGTTGCCCTTTTCGGAGCGCTATCTCAGTGATTTTGAAGACCGGTATTGCTATGACCGGTATTGGAACGGGCAGGGGATGAATCCAGCAGGAACTCGCTTCATGTGTACCGGTCGTGTATTTACGATGGTGGGAGAGGCCGGAGAACCGGCGTTTGAGGACCGCAAGACCAATTTGGAGCAGTTCCGTCACGAATATTTTCTGATGTTCTTGATACCGCATTTTCACAAAGCCACTCTGTTGATGCTGACCAATCGTCTGGTGGAGGCGATGAATCAGCTCGATCTCACGAAGCCGGATTCAGTGCGGCAGTTCCGTCAGGTAATTCGCCAAACACTCGGTATTTTTCTGCGCTTCACCCATCGCTACTGGTCCCATCAGATCTCGGATCATGGACAGGTGAAGGAACTCTATCGGATGGTCAGCGAGCATTTGGGTACCGGTCGACTCTACAACGAGCTTCGATCGGAATTGGAGGATATGAGTCAATACCTCGACAGCGATGCATTACGTCGACAAGGTGAAACCATGGTCCGGTTGACTGTCGTCGCCACAGTCGGCTTGATCGGCGTGGCGACGACCGGTGTGCTCGGCATGAATCTGTTCGCGCTGGGGGAAGAGCCGATGATGATGAGGATCGTCTATTTCCTGCTGGTCCTGATTCCCGTCGTCGCCGTGACGCTCTATACGGTGTTGAAGGCCAGACGTCTGTCGGATTTCCTGGAGGCACTTGCCGAGGAGCATCGGTCACCCAAAGAAAAGCTGGCGGCGCTCCTGGCCGTATGGAAGACCAAACACGGACGGGATTCCTGACCGTGCTCAACCAGGCCGAATTCGAAGGAGCGCGATCAAGTTGCGCCAGTCTTTCCACCCATTCATCGGATACGGTATCTGGTCGCCCTACAAAGCCAGGCGTCAGCCGCCTGTAGCAGAGGTTGATCACGAATGGATCCCAGAGCCTCCTAACTCGTTCTGGCTCCGGTCGCTTGACAGGTTTCGGGTATTTTCAGTAGGATGTCAAAACCTTTAATGCTCATCCAGTGAGGTGAGCAAGGAGCCAATCATGCATTTCGATCCGGCTACGACCGGTGATGATCGACCTTCTCACAATCATACTGTGAGAAGGTTTTTTTATGCCTTGATTCGACAAGGACCTGATTGCCTCATTACTCGACCATGACGATTTCCATACACAAGTCGGTGGAGCGGAAGGATGAAAAGCTGATTATGGATGCCGGGGATATCTCCCGCGCCATGATGCGTATTGCGCATGAGATTGTCGAGCGAAATAAGGGGGTGAAAGATCTGAGCCTAGTGGGAATCAGGACAGGCGGTGTGCATCTTGCCCATCGACTCGTCAAGCGTATCCAAAATATTGAGGGCGTACCGGTTCCCATCGGTGAATTGGATATTACATTGTATCGCGATGATCTGGCGCTGCGCAAAAATCAACCGATCCTTCGAAAAACTTCCGTGCCGTTCGACATGACGAATAAAGTTGTTGTACTGGTCGACGACGTCTTGTTCACAGGAAGAACGATACGGGCGGCGATGGATGGACTCATGGACTTGGGACGTCCGGAGGAAATCCAACTGGCAGTGTTGGTCGATCGTGGCCATCGGCAGCTGCCGATCAAGGCGAATTACATCGGTAAGAATCTCCCAACCTCTCGGGATGAGCAGGTCCAAGTGTTGTTGGACGAAGACGGGGAAGATGACCGGGTCGTCATCTTGAAATCCTGAAGCGGAGGATTCCATGAGTCTCAAGCGAAAAGATCTGCTGAGTCTCGCTCCGTTGTCTGTGGATGAGGTCATGCTTATCCTGGACACGGCAGATTCCTTCAAGGAAGTGACCGGGCGTGAAATTAAAAAAGTGCCGGCTCTTCGAGGCAAGACCGTCGTCAATCTCTTCTTTGAGCCGAGCACCAGAACCCGCACGTCCTTTGAGCTGGCGGCCAAGCGTCTGAGCGCCGATGTGATCAACTTTTCTCCCTCCTCCAGCAGCGTGGTGAAGGGAGAGACACTGCTCGACACGGCTCGGAATATTGAAGCGATGCAGGCCGACATCATCGTTCTCCGCCACTCTTCTGCAGGGGCTGCTGAAACGCTGGCGAACGGCGTCAAGTCGTCCGTCATCAATGCCGGCGATGGATGGCATGAACACCCGACACAAGCGTTGCTCGACCTCTACACGATCCGGCAACGCGGAATGGATTTTCGTGGATTACGCGTGGCGATCATCGGCGACGTGTCGCACAGCCGCGTGGCGCGTTCGAATATCTATGCGCTTCTCAAGCTTGGTGCCGAGGTGCGTCTGGTGGGACCCCCGACGATGATGCCGCGTGGGGTGGAGAGGCTTGGCGCAAAGGTCTATTACGACATGGATGAAGGACTGCGCGACGTCCATGTCATTATGATGCTTCGGCTGCAGCTCGAGCGGCAGGGACGGGCGCAATTCCCCACGATTCGAGAGTACTCGAGGCTCTATGGCTTGACTGCCGAGCGGGTGCGGTTGGCCGACGCCGGCGCAATCGTGATGCATCCAGGACCGATCAATCGAGGAGTGGAAATCGCCCCGGATGTCGCCGATAGCTTGTCCTCGGTAATTCTCGATCAAGTGGCGAACGGCGTGGCGGTGCGTATGGGGATCCTGTACCTCATGTCCGGAGCGAATTAGCGGATGCCGATGATCCGCGAGAGAGGAGCGTTACGTGTCGATCTTGATCAAGGGCGGCCGTGTCATCGATCCAGGCCGGTTTGTTGGAACGGCCGATGTGCTGATTGAAAATGGCACGATTGCCGCTGTGGGGCCGAATCTTTCCACATCGGCCGTCGGCAGGACCATTCAAGCCAAGGGGAAGCTTGTGCTGCCCGGGTTCGTGGATTTGCACGTTCATTTTCGGGAGCCGGGGTTCGAGTACAAAGAAACCATTCAGAGCGGCAGTGCCGCGGCCGTTGCGGGCGGATTTACGACGGTCTGCTGCATGCCCAATACGAACCCGGTGAACGATAATCAAGCCGTTACCGAGTTCATATTGGAACGGGCGCGGTTGGCCGGATTCGCGAATGTGCTGCCGGTCGGCGCCATCACGAAAGGATCGGAAGGGAAGGAACTGGCGGAGATCGGCGACCTACGGCGGTCCGGCTGTGTCGCCATCTCGGACGACGGTAAGCCTGTGATGAACAGCCTGGTGATGCGGCGAGCGATGGAATATGCCTTGGCATTCGATCTGACGGTCGTCGACCATTGCGAAGACCTGCATCTGGCGGAAGGCGGCTGTATGAATGAGGGATTGGTCTCGACCGAGCTGGGATTGCCCGGCATCCCGGCTGCGGCGGAGGATGTGATGGTGGCGCGCAATCTCTCCCTTTCGGAGCTGACGGGAGCCCGGCTTCATCTTGCGCACATCAGTACAGCCGGGTCGGTCAGAATGGTGCGGGAGGCGAAAGCCCGCGGGATCCACGTGACGGCGGAAGCATGTCCTCACCACTTCCTGCTGACCGAGGAACTGGTGCGTGGCTACAATACCCACGCGAAGATGAATCCCCCCTTGCGCACCTGGGCGGATGTCCAGGCGATCAAGGAAGGATTGCGGGACGGCACGATTGATGTGATTGCGACCGACCATGCGCCTCATGCCACACAAGAGAAACAGCAGGATTTCACCGAGGCCCCGTTCGGAATCGTCGGACTTGAGACGGCGCTGCCTCTGACGTTGGGGTTGGTGGAGGAAGAGGTTCTGTCGCTGGAACAAGCGGTCCAGAAACTGACCTCGGCTCCGGCTGCGGCGTTCGGGCTCAAAAAAGGAACTCTGGCGGTCGGTGCCGATGCCGATGTCGTCATCGTGGATCAGCAAGAGCAGTGGGAAGTCGATCCGTCCAAGTTCCGATCCAAAAGCCGCAATACGCCCTTTGCGGGGTGGAAGGTGAAAGGTCGAGTGAATACAACCATTGTGGGCGGCAAGGTGGTGTTCGAAACCGGTTCGGTGGAGCGGTAGCGCTGTGCGACGACTGTCCCGCTGGGGGATGGTTGGGTGTCTTACGCTTGAGTGGGTTGCGCTCGCCGTCTGGATCGGAGGCATGGTCGTGCTGAGCGGAGCAGTGATCCCGGCCGTGTTCAATACATTCGGAGGACAGGATTCCGGAGGCATGTTCTTGACCCGAGCGTTCGAAGGCTATCATCGTTTGGTCATCGGTGCCGGTGCCATCCTTTGTGCTACAGTCTGCTATCGCAGGTGGAGCGGGGATCCGATCCTTGACGTCGGTAGGAGTGAGATGGTCGTGCTTGCACTCATGGTAGCGATCGCCGGGCTTATCATTGTGGTTCTGCATCCAAACGCCGCTGCTCTTCAAGCCCAGGCGTTCGCAACGAAGGATGAGGCAGTCAAGAAGGAAGCTTTGGAAGCATTGTTTCGCGTGCTCATGCCGATTCGATCGCTGTATATGCTCAACCTTCTATTAGGTCTCGTACTGATCGGCATCAAGGTGAACCGGTCGCTCCCTCTGGGTGGAAGACTGTGAAAAAAGCGATATTGGCACTGGCCGATGGAAAGGTTTTTGAGGGTCGTGCTCTCGGCCATGAGGGTGAAACGGTCGGTGAAGTCGTGTTCAACACGGCCATGACCGGTTATCAGGAGGTACTGACCGATCCGTCGTACAAAGGACAGATCATCACGATGACCTGTCCCCATATCGGCAACTACGGGATCACACCTGAAGATGCGGAATCTCGTCGCGCTTGGGCAGAAGGGTTCGTCGTCATGGAAGCCAGCCGTCTTGTCAGCAACTGGCGGAGCCGGCAGACCCTTCAGGAATCATTGACAGAGGCCAAGATCGTCGCGATCGAGGGAATCGATACAAGAAGCTTGACAAGGCACCTTCGCGAGTATGGATCACAGCAGGGAATCATCAGCCACCTCGATCTTGATCATGAGCGAGTGGCCAAGCGAGCCAGGCAAGCTCCCAGCATCATCGGTCAAGATTTAGTTGCCGAGGTCACCTGCGCAAGCCGGTTTGACTGGACGGCAGGGACGGGCGATTGGGCGCCGTCGGCGAACAGCAGGAAACGTGGAACGTCCAAGCGCTGGCGAGTGGTGGCCTATGATTTCGGCGTCAAACACAATATCCTGAGACGATTGGTGGATGTCGGCTGTCAAGTCACGGTGGTGCCTGCGGCAACCTCGGCAGCCGAAGTCGAAGCGCTCAAACCTGACGGCATTTTCCTCTCGAACGGTCCAGGCGATCCGGAGGGCCTTCCCTACGCCGCAAAGGCCATGGAACAACTGATCGGACGCTATCCGATCTTCGGTATTTGTTTGGGCCATCAGATCCTCGGCTTGGCCTTCGGCCTCAAGACGTATAAGCTGAAATTCGGTCACCATGGGGCGAACCATCCCGTGATGGATCTTCGGACGAGAAAAGTCGAAATTACGTCGCAGAACCACAATTTCGCCGTGCAGGGCTCCGCGTCACTCCATGGTGTACCGGAGTTGCCGCCCGTGATCGACACTCGCTATGGAAAACTGTCGCTCACCCATGTCAGTTTGAACGATTACTCGATCGAGGGGATGGCCTGTCTGGACCATCCGGTCTTCTCGGTTCAGTATCACCCGGAAGCGGCACCTGGCCCTCATGATGCCGCCTATTTGTTCGATGAATTCATGCAACTTATGGAGAAATATCATGCGTAATCGCCTCGTCATGGGCGTGATCGGATTGTTGCTGTCGGGCTGCACGTTCAATTTCCCCCTGTTCCCTGGCCCAGGGCCTTTGCAAGAGACTCAGGTCGACGGGACCGGCAAAGCAAAAGTGCTGTTGATCGAAATTTCCGGAGTGATCAGTTCCCAAGATAATGAGGGATTTCGGGCGACTCCCAGTATGATTGCGAGTGTGAAGGAGCAACTGACTCGGGCGGCTAAGGATGAGAAAGTCAAAGCCGTTGTGCTTCGTATCAATACGCCTGGAGGAACGGTGACCGCATCGGATATTATTTATCACGAGCTGAAAACGTTCAAGGCCAGTCGCAAGATCCCCATTATTGCCTCCATCATGGATCTGGGTACATCAGGAGGCTACTATATCGCTGCGGCGGCGGACCAGGTACTGGCGCATCCTTCGTCCGTCACCGGCAGCATCGGCGTGATCATGCTCACCGTCAATGCGCGAGGGCTTTTGGAGAAGGTGGGGGTGGAGGCTACGGCGGTCACATCGGGCCCTCGCAAGGATATGGGTTCGCCCTTTCGAACCATGACGATCGAAGAACGGGCTATCTTCCAAGGGTTGATCGATTCGTTTTATCAGCGTTTTTTGAACATTGTGCAAGAGGGCCGCGCCAATTTACAGATGGAGCAGATCAAACGGTTGGCTGATGGACGAATCTATACCGGCGAACAGGCCAAAGCGGCTGGTTTGGTCGATGAGATCGGGTATCTCGAAGACGCGATCGCAGTGGCCAAGAAAAAAGCCGGCCTGACGGACGCTCGAGTCGTGACGTACAAACGACCGGGTGAATACTCCAACAACGTGTATTCCAGGGTATTGGCGCCCAGTGGGCTTGCCAGCCTCGCCGATCTTGACCTCATGTCATTTGTCCGAGGAGGAACCCCTCAATTCATGTATTTGTGGATGCCGTAGTGAAGTGCCGATCGCGTGACTGATGATATGATGACTGACAGTATTATGCGTGATGCTCGGCTTTAACCTAGAGACCCAGGATGACACGGCCGCCAGATCAGGAGATCGGCAGACTGTTCTCAAAACCCATTGATCGTCGGGCCTTGCTTCGACATGGGGCTCGAGAACTGCTTAGGTTGGCTTGCGGTGTGGGTCTGGGAGCGGGTGGCGTGGTTTCAACCCTAGCGGGATGCGTTCGCGCACCGGGAACGGCGCGAGATCAATTCATCTATATATCTGAGGAGAAAGAAATCGCGATGGGCATCAGCGCCTATCATGAATTGCTGCGCCAGGCTCCACTGAGTGATGACGTCGAGGTGAACGGGATGGTCAACCGTGTCGGTCAGCGTATTGCGGCGGTTGCCAACAAACCTGACTATCAGTGGGAGTTTGCCATCATAAGGGACGACCGCATGATCAATGCCTTCGCATTACCAGGCGGCAAGGTGGCTGTCTTCACAGGAATCTTGAAAATTACGAAGAACGAAGATGGGTTAGCGACCGTTATTGGTCATGAGGTCGCACATGCGCTCCAACGCCACGGAGCGGAGCGATATAGTCGGAGCATCCTTGAAACGATTGGCCAAGTCGGTGCGCTGGCGGCTGGAGCTGCTGTCGGGCGTCCTGATGCGGCGATGGCCGCAATGAGCGCCTACGGAGTCGGAGTCTCCTTGCCCTTCGGACGGAGGCAAGAGTCCGAAGCGGATTACATCGGACTCAGACTGATGGCGCAGGCAGGCTATGATCCTCGGGAAGCAGTTCCCTTTTGGGAACGGATGAGCGGGTGCCCTAGGCAGATGATCGACAAGGTCTGTTTTCGATCGCAGCATAATATCCCCGAGTTTCTCTCCACGCATCCCTCCGATCTGTCGCGTATCAACCAAATTGAAGCCTGGATACCTGAGGCCTTGAAGTACTATCATGCGACGCGGAGGGACGAAGAACCTGCGGCGCCTCACTATCAAGCCCCGATCGGACCCATGCTCCCAGCCAGCTGATCCAGCCCAATAGGCACGATGCCCAAACGTACGGACATTCAGTCAATCCTCATGATCGGGTCCGGTCCGATTGTCATCGGCCAAGCCTGTGAGTTCGATTATTCCGGCACGCAGGCCTGCAAAGCGCTGAAAGCGGAGGGTTATAAAATCATCCTCATCAACAGCAATCCGGCGACGATCATGACGGATCCGGAAATGGCTGATCGGACGTATGTCGAACCGATTACGTTGGATGTGGTTGAAAAGGTGATCGATCGTGAGCGCCCGGATGCCTTGCTTCCCACCATGGGTGGGCAAACGGCCCTCAACACCACGATGGGGCTGGTGCAACGAGGAGTCCTTGAGAAATATGGGGTTGCTCTCATTGGAGCTTCAGCGGGGGCCATTCATAAAGCGGAGGATCGGGAAGCGTTCAAGCAGGCGATGCATCGAATCGGCCTGCGGGTGCCGAAGAGCGGTACGGCGCACCAGCGACAGGAAGCACTGACGATTCTCGATACCGTCGGCTTTCCCGCGATCATTCGACCGTCCTTCACAATGGGGGGGACCGGCGGAAACATCGCCTATAATCGCGAAGAATTCGAGCGGCTGATTGATTGGGGGCTGGCCATGAGTCCAGTCAGCCAGGTGCTGATCGAAGAATCGGTCATTGGGTGGAAAGAGTATGAATTGGAGGTCATGCGTGATCTGAGGGACAACGTCGTCATCGTGTGTCCGATTGAGAACTTTGATCCGATGGGAGTGCACACCGGAGACAGCATCACGGTCGCGCCGGCCATGACGTTAACCGACAAAGAATACCAACGGATGCGGGATGCGGCACTTCGTATCATCCGAGAGATCGGGGTGGATACGGGAGGGTCGAATATTCAGTTCGGCATCAACCCGGCCAACGGGGAGATGGTCGTCATTGAAATGAATCCTCGGGTCTCTCGAAGCTCGGCGCTGGCCTCAAAGGCGACCGGGTTTCCGATCGCGAAGATCGCCGCCAAGCTGGCTATCGGATATACCTTGGATGAGATTACCAATGACATAACCGGTGTCACGAAAGCATCGTTTGAACCGGCGATTGATTATGTGGTCGTTAAGATTCCGAGATTTGCCTTTCAGAAGTTCAAGGGCGCCGACCCGACCTTGACCACGCAGATGAAGTCGGTTGGGGAGGTGATGGCGATCGGGCGCACCTTCAAGGAGTCTCTGCAGAAGGCCATTCGTTCCCTGGAGTTGGAATTGAATGGGTTCGCGTCACGGTTCGGGCTTGATCGGGGTGTTCCCGTCGGGTTTAGCCGTCCGGAAGCGATCGAGAAACTCAGCCGGATGCTGCGGACACCAGTACCGGAACGACTGTGGTACGTGGCCGACGCCATGCGCTTGGGATTCACGGATGAGGAGCTGTTTGCAACGACGAGGATAGATCCTTGGTTTTTGGAACAAGTCAGACAGCTGGTGGATTTTGAGCGAATACTTGCCGGTTATGCCGCAGACCCAGCGACCGTCTTGGACGGTGGGTTGCTCTGGGAAGCGAAAGAGCTTGGGTTTTCTGATGATCGGATCGCCCAATTGCTCGGATGCGAGGCGACAGCGGTTCAGCGAGCGCGGACGGAACACACGACACGAGGAGTCACCTATAAACGGGTCGATACCTGCGCTGCGGAGTTCGAGGCGCAAACGCCGTATCTCTATTCCACATACGGCAGGGAGTGCGAGGCCAGGCCGTCGAATCGAGAGAAGGTCGTGATTCTCGGCGGAGGCCCCAATCGGATCGGACAAGGGATCGAGTTCGACTACTGCTGTGTTCACGCGGCGATGGCGCTTCGAGAAGAAGCGATCGACACGATCATGGTGAACTGCAACCCGGAGACGGTGAGCACGGATTATGACACGTCGGATCGGCTGTATTTCGAGCCGCTTACACGTGAAGACGTTCTCAACATCGTCCATCGAGAGAGGCCGATCGGAGTGGTCTTGCAGTTCGGCGGACAGACGCCCTTAAAACTTGCTCTTCCGCTCTCAGCGGCCGGTGTGAGGATTCTTGGGACCAGTCCAGATGCCATCGATTTGGCGGAAGACAGGGAACGGTTTCGCGGTCTCTTGAACAGGTTGGGCTTGATGCAGGCGGACAGTGGAACCGCCCGATCCATCGAGGAAGCGGTGCAGATCGCCGGACGGATCAACTATCCGGTCATGGTCCGTCCGTCTTACGTGTTGGGAGGACGTTCGATGCAGATCGTGTATGACGAGGCAGGCTTGCTGGAGTACATGCACTCCGCGGTCAAGGCGTCGCCCAATCATCCGGTCTTGATCGATAAGTACCTTGCCGATGCCATCGAAGTCGATGCCGATGCGATTTCGGACGGCGAAACCGTGGTGGCTGCGGGAATCATGGAGCATATTGAAGAAGCCGGGGTTCACTCCGGCGATTCAGCCTGTTCGTTGCCTCCATATACGTTGGACAAGTCCATCGTGCGCGAGATCGAGCGGCAAATGCGCTTGCTGGCACTGGAACTCGGCGTCGTCGGGCTTATGAATGCACAATTTGCCGTTAAAGGCCGAACCGTCTATGTGCTTGAGGTCAATCCTCGTGGGTCTCGAACCGTGCCGTTTGTGAGCAAAGCGATCGGTGTACCGCTCGCCAAGTTGGCCATGAAGGTGATGATGGGGAGAACCCTCAAAGAACTGCGCTTTACGGAGGCTCCGCTGCCGGCACATTTCTCGGTCAAAGAAGCGGTCTTTCCGTTCAATAAATTTCCCGGGGTCGATGTGTTGCTGGGACCTGAAATGAAATCGACCGGAGAAGTGATGGGCATCGACGGAGATTTCGGATGGGCGTTTGCAAAGTCCCAAGCGGGAGCCGGAGCAGTCCTTCCGACATCGGGAACTGCCTTCGTGAGCGTGAAACAATCCGATCGCCCTTCCGCGTTGGACCTCTCGAAGCGGTTGTGTGCTCTCGGGTTTCAGATTCAAGCCACCAGCGGAACAGCCGGTTATCTGAGAGAGCACGGGGTTGAAGTAAGTACGGTCAATAAAGTGAAAGAAGGACGCCCGCATATTGTCGACCATATCAAGAATGGCGCGGTGGCGCTCGTCATCAACACGGTGCGAACTGCTTCTGCTCACACGGATTCGCTGTCCATCAGGAGGGAGGCCCTCCACCGAGGCGTTCCGTATTTCACGACCATGAGAGGTGCCCATGCGGCCGTGATGGGCATCGAAGCGACCGCCCAAAAGGGTTTGGCGATTCGTACATTACAAGAGTATCATCGGCCATAAACTGTTCAGGAGCGACCGAAGCATGCCGACCCCCATTACAAAAAAAGGCTATGATGCGTTGAAGGCGGAATTGGATCGTTTGCGCAAGATTGAGCGACCGAAAGTGATCGAGGCGATCGCGGAGGCCAGGGCACACGGCGATCTCAGCGAGAACGCCGAGTACGACGCCGCCAAAGAGCGCCAGGGGTTTATTGAGTCCCGCATCTCCGAACTCGAGACGAAGCTCGCAGATGCCCGCGTGGTGGAAACCGTGGGACGCACTACCGAGACCGTCGTCTTCGGCGCGACCGTGTTGGTCGTCGAGCAGGAGTCCCAAGCGAAAAAGCAATACACCTTGGTCGGACAGGACGAAGCCGACATGAAATTCAACAAGATCTCCGTACAGTCCCCTGTCGGTCGCGCGCTCATCGGCAGGCGTGTCGGAGATTTTGTGGAAGTGAAGACCCCCGTAAAGCTGGTCGAATACGAGGTTATGGAGATCAAATTCGAGGAAATCTGACGTGCCGGACGCACGCCCCATCATCACGCTCTTGACGGATTTCGGCGAGCGTGATTGCTTTGTAGCAAGCATGAAGGGGGTCATTCTGTCGATCAATTCCTCCGCTGCCATCGTCGATCTTTCCCACCAAATCGCCTCTCACCAGATTCAGGAAGCCGGATATTTCCTGAAGTCCTGCTATCGTTATTTCCCAGAACGGACCATCCATGTCGCCGTTGTCGATCCTGGAGTCGGGACAGAGCGACGGGCATTGCTCGTTTCCGCGGCCGGCTCGTTCTTTGTCGGTCCGGATAATGGGGTGTTCACCGAAGTGCTGGAGCAGGAGGTTGGGGCGAAGGTGTGGCAGATCAACAGCCCGCAGTATCGTTTGGAAACGGTCGGGTCGACCTTTGACGGTCGGGATGTGTTCGCGCCAGCTGCCGCATGGTTGAGCAAAGGAGTCCCACCGACGTTTTTTGGGCCGGTGGTGCATGATCCGATCCGACGTTCCGTGGCGATCCCGATTTGGCATGAAGAGCTACTGGTCGGAAAGATCATCTCGGTCGATCGCTTCGGGAATCTTATTTCCAATATCACGGCGCGGCAGGTCCGGGAATTCCAAGCGGCAACGGGACAAGCTGTGGAGATCCATATCGGTACGCAGGTCATTAACGAACTGGTCGAAAGCTACAGCCAAGGGAATCGTCAGGCTCCCTCGGCGTTGATCAACAGCAGCGGGGCCTTGGAAATCTTTCTCC
This sequence comes from Nitrospira sp., assembly GCA_029194725.1. Lineage (GTDB taxonomy): Bacteria > Nitrospirota > Nitrospiria > Nitrospirales > Nitrospiraceae > Nitrospira_D. The sequence continues at coordinate 22,421 of JARFXQ010000023.1, forward strand.
AGGAAGACAGCGCGGCCCAAAAACTGCAAGTCGGGGTTGGTGAAGAAGTGCGTCTCTGTTGAAGGAGGGAGCCTGAGGCCGGTGCCAACCTATAAAATTGAGCGTACCACGAGTGAGTCGCACACACATGCAGAAACGCCGGAGGATCCTCAGCCTATCGCTTTGTCGATGTGCCGTGAAATGATTCCCGACACTTTTTCTGTCCTTGCGTTTGACCGACCACCGTCATGGTCGCTCGTCGGCTCGCGTTGTCATAGGCATAATCAATCTGCCCTTGTGGGGTCACTTCCTGCGTCAGCCGATCCAGTCCGTCATAGGTTCTCGTAATCGTCGCCGTAAAGGTCCCACCCGAATTCTTCTCCTGCACCTGCGTGATTCGATTTCCCCCGTCACAAGTATAGTTCGTGCCGGTCCCGTCCTGGAAGGTCACCTTCGTACGACGATCAAGCGGGTCGTAGGTGTAGATCGTCACTTGGCTCTTCTGGTCGGTCAACGTCGCCAGATTGCCATTATTGTCGTACGTATGGGTTTCGGTGTTTAGTAGCAGATCTTTGCGGTTCACCAGCGAGTGGCACTGGATATGGTCATTCACCTGATGTAGACGAAACAACGAGTGTCTCACCTTGCTTAAGTTTTTTGTTGCTAGTAAGAATAAGAGCCGCCCCAGCGATGACAAATACCACACACCATCCAATGAAGTCGGCCATGGCTCGAAGCTCAAGATGACGAATAGCAGCAGTTGCACCTGAATAGGTGTCTGCGATTATTGTTTTTCTATCATCTAGTCGCTTAGCAATCTCTGGAGAGACCTCACTTCCCGCTCCCCTGAGGAGGTTGGAGAGAAAGGATTCCTCTAATGTTTGCCGAGCCGAGATCATTGTCTCTTCCAATTGCAAACTCATATATTGCTGACCGGCGACAAGTGCGCCCAGCCCGGAAAGCGCTACTAAGACAATCATTAAACGGTGCGTTTTGGCAGTACGAGACGAAAACATCAACCAACCTCGCTATCAGGGGGAGGGGTGCAGAAAGACTAGCCCACAAACCCCTTCCCAAATCAATGCTTCAGCAACCTGATACAGTCCTACCATTGATGCATCTGCTCCATAGGTTGAAGTCAACCGAAGTAGCCGGAGATTTAGCTGATCTCGGAGATTTTCGAGTGTCGCGAGTCGTTCAGAGTCTTTCGACGAGCATGCCGCAATCTCTTATTGCACCCTAATTAGTAATTCTTCCGTCATTCTCGTATTTTCATCCAGCAGTTCGAGGTAGCGGCGAATGTCGTTGAGCTGTTTCCCTACATTCAAAGCCGTACACACATAGAAACCTATCCGACCAAGTCCGGCAGGATCAGTCCACTTGGTCGGATTGTTGGCGACATACCTATAAAGGTTGATTCCTCCTCTGAACCCAATCGGATCCTCACTGATGAACCGCTGCAACCTTGGTTGGTAATACCTAGCCCGGTAGTACATGAGGCCCGTCCCATCATCCTCTCTGGCGGTGTACTTATAGCTGCTCGTGCTGGCTGAGCCAGTCTGACTGACAAATCCAAACGGCTCATAGGTGTACTGGGTCTGTAATGCCCCTGTTCCATCGCCGAGTGCAACGGTCGACCCAAGTGCATCGGGTAGTAATGCACGACTCCCGACTCCGTCAGTTCTAGTGAAGAATTCGTCAATCCCAAGGCCCGTGAGCAAATTCGCCGTCACGGTTCCGCCGTTCTTTTCCTGCACCGGATTGAGCTCATCGTACACAAAGTTGGTGGTGGTGCTGTTGATCGTCTTGCCCGTGCGGCGGCCAAAGGAATCGTAGGTGAAGGACGCAGTTACACTCGGGCCGCTGATGCTGGTGAGCTGGTTTCTCACGTTCCACGTGTAGGTCGTCGTTCCACTCGCATCAGTGATCGTCGCCAGGTTGCCATTGAGGTCATAGGTCTCCGTACTCGTACCGAACGGCAACTGTTGATTGTTCGCGTTGTAATTCGTCGTGCTAAGCGCTGGTGAAAGGTCCGAGCGAAGCTTCCCCAATTTTGATCCGATTGCCCGCCGCCTCGCAGGTGTAGGTCAGATCGCCGAGCGTCGTATTGCCCTGCTTGTACGTCAGCGTCGGTTCGGAGGCGACGTTGTCAACAGCCTCAGTCTACAGTCCGCTTCGTTAACGAACCACTTGATATGCATATACAATCACCGTGGCACAAATAAAATTGAAAATTATGCAAAACCATAGAAACAGATGTCCTAGTCCCTTATACTTTTTGAATTCACTCTCGAACGTAGAAGTTGACTCCCACAAGTGTCGGCGTGATTCAACAAAACCTCGTGTCTGTTCATCGAGTTTCGTCAGCAACCAAATACACACTCCCACAAAAGCGAGAAACACGCTGGCGTTCCAGAGGGGAAACTTCTCAACAATCCTACTCAGAACTTCCATGATGTCCACATCAAGGTCCAATAAGATCAAGAAATCCCGAGACCCCAACCCCAACAAGTGCTCCTCCGACAGGCCCAAGCGGAACTAGGTTGCCTATCGCACCTCCTGCCGCACCACCAAGGGCACCAACAGCAATTTGCAATGGAGCCCCTCCTTTTGCCGCTGCCGTTAGGCCTCCAGCGATACCTCCTGTTAAAGCACCAACTGCGACCCACGCAGGTGTCGGAGGAAGTGGAAGATTTCCAGGAACCGCAATCAATGTCCCAAATGCGCACCCTAAAGCTCCACCAATTCCGGCTCCTATGACTGTTTGGCGTGGTTTCTTTGTACCGATTGCGCCTCCTCCAGCTCCCAAGCCACACCCAAGAAGCGTTCCTTGCCCCAATGTGAGCAGACCCATCGGATCTCTAAGGAGGAGGGGGTTATTGCCCACATAGCCATAGAGATTCACATCCCCACCGAGGAACCCGATTGGATCCTCGGCAATGAACCGCTGCAACCGCTGCTGGTAATAGCGGGCCCGATAATAGTAGAGCCCCGTCCCATCATCCTCTCGGCCTGTAAACTTATAGCTGTTCGTACTCGCGGCTCCGGTCTGCGCCGTAACGCCAAACGGTTCGTAGGTGTACTGGGTCTGGAGCGCGCCGGTGTTGTCGCCCAATGCGACGGTCGAGCCGAGGGCGTCGGGCAAGAGGGCCCGAACTCCTACGCCATCCGTTCTCGTGAAGAATTCGTCGATGCCAAGGCCCGTCAGTAAGTTGGCCGTGCCCGTCCCGCCGTTTTTTTGCTGCACAGGGTTCAAGCCATCGTATAGAAAATTGGTTGTGGTGCCGTTGATGGTTTTACCAGTACGGCGGTCAAAGGAATCGTACGTGAAGGACGCAGTGATTCCAGGGCCACTGATCGCCGTCAGCTGGTTGCGTGTGTTCCACGTATAGGTTGTGGTGTTGCCGCCCTGCGTCACTGTCGCTAAGTTGCCATTGAGGTCGTAAGTCTCGGTACTCGTACCGAATGTTGTCTGCTGATTATTGGCGTTGTAATTCGTAGTGGCGAGTGCCGGAGGAAGGTTGGTTCGAGCAAAGGTGCCGCCGGTTTTGATTCGGTTGCCTGCCGGTTCATACGTATAAGTCAGATCACCCAGTGTCGAAGCCCCTTGCTTATAGGTCAGGCTGGTGAGCTCTGAGGCCGCATTGTATGCGTAGACAATGCTATTCGTGTTGGGCAGGGTGAGACTGGTTCTTCGTCCAGCGATATCATACGCGATCGTAGTCGTACTCGTGCTCTGCTGGATTTGGGTGAGGCGGTCAGCGTTGTCGTAAGTATAGGTGACCTGCGTTTGACCAACCACGGTCATCGTGGCTCGACGGCTGGCATTGTCGTATGTGTAGTTCACCGTCCCTTCAGGGGTCACTTCCTGCGTGAGTCGATCCAGCCCGTCATAGGTTCGCGTGATCGTGGCCGTAACGGTGCCTCCTGAATTCTTCTCTTGGACCTGCGTGATCCGATTGCCCGCATCGTAGGTGTAGTTGGTGCTGGTGCCGTCCTGAAAGGTTGCCTTGGTACGTCGATTCAAGACATCGTAGGTATACGTCGTCACCTGGCTCTTGCGATCCGTGACCGTGGCCACATTGCCGTTGTTGTCATAGGTGTAGGTCTCCGTATTGAGCAGCGCGTCTTGCCGCGTCGCCAGACGATCCATGCTGTTGTACGTGTATGTGGTCACCTGACTCTTGGCATCCGACACAGTCAGCAGATTACCGTTGGGATCGTATGCCAACTGCGTCTGGCCATTCAGCGCGTCAATAAGCTTCGTGACGCGATTCAACACATCAACGTCATATTGAGTCTTATTCTTATTCGGATCGGTAAGCGCCAGCAACCGACCCACGGGATCGACGAACCGCGTGGAGACGCGACTCAACGGATCAGTCTTGGTCGCGAGGTCTCCCTGCGCATACGCGAGCGTGGCGGTATTGTTCAAAGGATCGGTGATCGTGAGTGGCTGTCCCTGCGCGTTTACGGTGAGGGTAGTGATTTCACTGAGGGCATTTGTAATGGTCGTCAGATTGCCTTTTGAATCGTAGCCCAACGTGGTCGTGTGATTGAGCGGATCGGTGATCGTGGCCACCCGATTATACATCGTCTCGTAAGTGAATGTGGTCGTGACGGCATTCGGCGTGGTCGCTAACCTCGTGACTGTCAAGACATTGCCCTTTGCGTCATAGGTGTACGTTGTCTTCCGATTGAGTGCATCCGTCACGCTCAAGATCACATTCGACACGGCTTGTCGCTCATAGGTGAGCGTTTGAGCTTCGGGCTGGCCGAAGGCCGCCGTATCTGTGGGGGGGGTACATTGGGCCCTGCGTACGAAGCAGATGGGACCGCCACGTAACAAGAAGACGAGGACGCTGGAAGACCTGACTTCGCTCCTCCGGGCTGCGATAACCGAGTCAGGGGAGCAGCCAGAACCTATCCGCTCTCATCAACAGCAGTGGGAACTTGGAAATTTTTCTTCAAGAAGATAGCGCAGCCCAAAGTCTGCAAGTCGGCATCGGCGAAGAGGTGCGTCTCTGTTGATCCTCAGCCTAATGCGTTATCAATCTGATCGCAGACATAGTTTGCAAAGGGGAGCGAACAGGTAAAGGCGGGAGAGACGGCGTTGAGCACGTGCATGGAGCGGTTGTCGCCTTCCAAGACGAAATCCATTTCAAGTTTTCTTTTCGTGATGTCGAGCAGCTGGGCTCTAATTCCAGGACGGCCCCATGTTCGGTAGTGACGTTCGACCACACCCTCGGCGAGTACCGAGGCAAGCGACACCATCTTGCTCCGTGAGTATTTTGAGATCTCCTCGATCGCCAAGCGTCGGAAATCGAATCCAGCCCCAGTCAGTAAGCCGAACCCTCGACTCGCGACTTCGACGAGCTCACGGAAGTTGACGTTCCCGAGTCCTTCATAATTCTCGCGCCACAGAGCCGGAATGGCTGTCGGACCGATCTTGGCCTTTCCGTCGGCTGTGATCGTGAAGTGGACACCCAGGAAGGGATTCCTGAGATCCGGAACAGGGTAAATGTTGGTACGGATCGCACCCGGTGGTTCATCGGAATAGAGGTAAAGGCCCTTAAACGGCAGGATGCGATATTTTTCCGAGAATCCATAGTCCATGGCAATCTTGTCGGCGTAGAGCCCCGCCGCGTTGACGACATATCCGGCCTCGATGCTGTCCTGGTTCGTCCGAACGTTTCCGTTCACTCGTCCCCGATAGGCTATGCCGCACCGGATCTGAATACCTTCTCGAAGCGCATCCTCCTGCATCGCGTTGACGACCTGGAGGGGACTGACCGTCGAGGTGCGCGGTGAAAAGAGAGCCCGTTGGTATGTTTTGACGCGGGGTTCTATGGATTTGGCTTCCGTTTCCGTGAGGGCCTGCAGCTCAATGCCGTTGAGTTGTCCGCGACGGAATAATTCATCGAGCGACGGCAAATCCGCCGCATCCTTCGCGACGACGAGCTTGCCGCATTTATTGAGGGGGATCCGCTTCTCCTCACAATAGACAGTGAGTCGCTCATTTCCAAGGCGGGTAAATTTCGCTTTGAGACTGTCGGGTGAGTAATAGAAACCGGCATGGAGCACGCCGCTATTGCGACCGCTGGCATGGGCTCCACACGAGGGTTCCTTTTCGATCAACAACACCCGGGCGTTCGCCCGACGTTTACGGAGCTCACGGGCGATGCTGAGGCCGATTACCCCACCTCCAATGACAAGAAAATCACAGGTCTGCATGTGCTGTGCTGTCGACGCCGTCGGTGTTGTGAAAGATCACAGTGTCCTCATCTACTAGGCAGAGTGTCTATGGATTCGTTCAGAATTTCCACAATTTTCTACCAAGAATTGTCCGTCTTCATGCCGATGCGACGGCGCTGCGCCTGCGGAAGTCGCCAGTTCCCTCTTGATAGGGAAGGGCTTTTCAACTTTCTACAAGTTCGGCTGCGCTTCATGTTTGATTCTTATGCCGAATTGCCTGTGGAGCCGGCGAAAATAGACGCCATAGCGGTCGGGCTGATCGAGGCGTCTCTTGCCGAAGCCGGAGGGTTTCTCTCGTAGATATTTCACGATTGTGGTTTCGTGTTCCCCGCTGAAGGGGAAGCTGACCCCCGAGGTCATGTAAAAGCCCCCGGCGTCCAGCGCGCGGGTCGCCAACAGCGTGTCGGGCAGGGCGGTTTCGGACAGGCCCAAGTCGATCAACTCGATGTCCGGAGGCGTGAGGCCGGTACGGAGCGCCATCAGTCGGTCGGAGAGCAAGATGTGGCTGCCGAGCACAGTGCTGCACACGCTGAAGAGGGAAAAAGAGGCGGTCTTCATCGCCTCGAAATAGCGGCGTTCCTTGGTCATGGCCGCTCCAGCCCCAGTTCTCCCCACATCCATGTGAAGTCGTAGGAGGGGCGGCCTACTCTGGCGTCGTGAGCCGCCCGGTTTTCAAATTCCTTGAGCAGGCCGATGAGCTTCGGGCGCCGACGACGGTCTCCGGCTGCCTGGCGCGGGTTCAGGTTGTCCAGAGCCGGCACGGGCTGATCCACCCAGGCCCGGTAGTGGTCCTCGTAGTACGTATGCAGCAACTCGGCTTCGACATCCGGTGGGAGCGAATTGGGCGCATCGGCCCGATGTCGGCTCTCGGCTCGTGTCATTGTCTGCTTCATGTCTTCGGTACTGGTCACTCGGTAGCGCAGGGCCTGCGGTGCGAGGCCTTCCAGCCACTGCCTCCCTCGCTGCGCCCGTGCTTCGGAGGTGGTTTCGAGTATGAGGCGCTCATCCGTGACCCTGATCGTTCCCAGCGTCCGCCGGAATGTCGGTGTGATCTCGTACCAGTCGAAGACTCCCGAGGTTATCTGTTCCACGCCCTCCATGTGGGTTAACAGGCCGAGCAGTTGTTCCTGATCCAGCACATCGAAGACTGCTTTGGTGAACATGAGCGGATCGCCCTCCGGGGTCACTATGGTGGGGAAGGGACGAAACGCCACCAGCGGGAGCCACCAGCGGGACAGGAGATGGCCCAGCTTCTTGAGAAGCGCCACGCGGCTGCCGCGTGGGAAACGGGCGTGGAACGTGCGTCCGGCTTTCTGCCATTGCGGGAGCAGCATCTCGGCGTCGCGCGGAGACAGTTGCAGCAATCCGGCTTCGAGAACCCGCGAGCCGTCTGGTCGCGGCATCAGGCGCGCCACGATCAGGTCCCATTGCGCGACGCCATGCGTGGCCGTTCGTTCATGAACGCGGATACGTTCCTCGGTGGAGAGGTCCCGCAGGGTGAACCCTTCGTCGAGATCCACCGCTTCGACTTCATAGAGTCCTTGGTATGTTTCCCGGGCTTGATTCAGAAAGGCTCGTTCCCCTGTTGCGAGAGAGCCGCCTTCCGCTGCCAGGAACCGATCGGCGACTGTGCGCTTGTCCGGCAATTCGGCATCGAACCAGAGCCAGGCCGTCCGCATGACCTCGGCCTGCGGCAGATCGAGGACTCGCCGCTGCTCATCTTCGTCCCGGTCGTAGAGGTGGCTCCCCCAATAATCGAACGAGGCCTCGGCTACGTCCTCCACCTGGTCGGGCTGGTCGGCGAATGCACGTAGCTTGTCCAGGACGGAAGCCCGGTCTGCTTCCGAAAAGAGCGTTGGTGTGGGAGCAACCGGCTTTGCTGTTTTGTCCAGGCAGCATTTCTTATATTTTTTTCCGCTGCCGCAGGGGCAGGGATCGTTGCGCCCGATCTTTGGCTCGCTCCGGACAATCGGTTCCACCGGCAGGAGATCGAGCAGATCGTCGTCGAGCGGGTCCTGCTCCAGGTCGTCCTGTTCTTTTTGTCGCCGATCCTCCTCTTGCCACCGTGCCTGGCGTTGGGCGATGGCGGAGGCACTGTAGAAATCCAGCCAGTCCCTGGTGTAATGCCGCAGCGTCGGCGAGGGTTTGGTACAGGCCTCGACCACGTCTGTCTCGGAAAATGCCAGGGGGAACAGCGGATCGGGGCGGCGTTTCCGCTCCTGTTCCCGGGCGAAGGCCAGGAGGGTATCCTTGTGCTCCGATCGCCGAAAGTCGAGGAGAAGATTGCCGACAATGTCGCACAGATATTCATCTTCGGCGGGGTCGTCGAGGCAAGCGACGATCAGGCCGAAGATCGAATCCGCGTCGACGGGGTCCGCCAATGTCGTGGCCGCCAGGACCTCCGCTGCAGTCGCCCGGAGATATGGGGATCGAGCTCGATCCTTCAGGAGCGTGATCAGCGGCGGGCGCGTCTGCGCGCCGAGCCGGCCCAGGATCGACGGGATTTCGTCGGTGATCCAATCACAATCCTGCGCCTCCGCATGTTCCATTGCGAGGATGAGCGCGGGGATCACGCTCGGGTGTCCAATCGCCCCGAGGAGGTACGTCGCATGGATCGGTGACCACCAGGCCGGGAGTTCTTGTTGCCACGACTCGCGGGCGGAGACCAGGGCGGTCAACGGCGCTATAATCCGTGGGGCTCGGGCAAGAAGCTCATCCACCGCCGCGCGCGGCAGCCGATCCGCTTCTGTGACGAGGAGTTCGAGTAGCGCTTCATCCGTGAGGCTGTCGTATGTGATCACGTCCGTCATCGATGCGTCATCACCTCATACGTCCATTATCCCATACGTGATTTGCTTCGCGTGCACAGTGACCCGTCGTCCATGGACCCGTTTGCCGCCGACCACTCACCGCGATCCGATTACCGCACATTCTAATCACGTACGTCTTTATTTTCACTCATCAATGGAGCGACGGGGCCGGTAGATGGACTGGAATATTGGTTGGACACAGAAAGTTGCATCACAGTTTCGATAGAGGCTCGCAGAATCTCGATCATGCGCCTGAGTTCAGAAGGCGAAGCGCTGAGCGGTGGCAGTAGGATCATCACGCTGCCGATGGGGCGCAGCAAGAGTCCACGGCGGCGCGCCTCCATGGCTACTTTGTGGCCGACCCTCTCTTCGAGCGGATAGGGGTTCTTCGTCTGTTTGTCCTCTACCAACTCGATACCCACCATGAATCCGCTCCGCCTGATGTCTCCAACATGCGGTAACTGTCGGAGCGGCTCAAGAAGTCGGGCCATCATTCTGATTTTGGGTTGCAGTCGCACGAGCGTCTTCTCGCTTTTGAATATTTCGAGATTGGCGAGGGCCACGGAACAGCCCAATGGATTGCCGGTAAAACTGTGTCCATGGAAAAAAGTCTTGAACTCGTCGTAGGTTCCGAGAAAACCTCGGTAGATCTCCTCGGTCGTCAATGTTGCCGCGAGCGGCATATAACCGCCGGTGAGCCCTTTGCTGATCGCCATCAGATCCGGCGTCACTCCTTCATTCTCGCAGGCGAACATGCTGCCCGTTCGTCCGAATCCCGTCGCCACTTCATCGGCAATCAACAGCACATCGTACTTGTTGCAGAGATCACGGATGCGTTTCAGGTAGCCGGGCGGTTGAGGAATCATGCCGGCGGCAGCTTGCATCAGCGGTTCAATAATGAAACCAGCCAATTCGCGATGATGGCGCTTCAAGATTTCTTCAATCGGATCGATACAAGCCATTCGGCAAGTTGGGTAGGTCAAGTTTAATGGGCATCGGTAGCAATAGGGTGGTTCTGCTTCGAGTGTCGAAAACAGCAGCGGCTTGAACCTGGAATGGAATAAGTCGATGTTGCCGACGCTCACAGCTCCGATCGTATCTCCGTGATAGGCCAGCTTGAGATGGAGGAAGGTGTTTTTGGGTCCCGCCTCAGGACGCCTCTGTTGCCAATATTGAACGGCCATTTTTAGCGCAATCTCCACCGCCGTGGAGCCATTGTCCGAATAGAAGACACGCGCAAGTCCTTTCGGCGCGATCCGGATCAACTCTCGGGCCAGCTCGATGGCAGGCGGATTGGAAAGACCAAGAAATGTTGAGTGGGCGATCTTGTCGAGTTGTTTCTTCAGGGCGCGGTCTAGGATCGGGTGGCGATGTCCGTGGAGATTGACCCAGATAGATGAGGTGCCATCCAGATATTTGTTTCCCTCCGTATCAATGAGATAGGAACCTTTTCCACGCTCGATGATCAGCGGCTCTTCCTGTTCCCATTCCTGCATCTGGGTAAACGGATGCCAGAGGTAACGATGGTCCCAGTCGATCAATTGTCGGGTTGAAGGCTTTCGTGTCACGGTGAACGAGTTGCAGAGGAGAGCGGATGGCTTGGGCCAGAAACAAGAGGCCATCTCATCGTTTCATGCTCGTGCTATCGGTATTCGCTAGATGCTCGTATCGGCTCTCCCCCGAGCGGCGCGTGATTATAGAGACAGGTGATCACTTTGACAACCTGGGAGGCAGTTACTATAATGAACCGATTTCACGCATGAGCTGGGATTTGCAAAGCCTTATACGCAATTTTTCCATAATCGCTCATATCGATCACGGCAAATCAACCCTCGCTGACCGGTTCCTAGAAGCTACTGGCGCAGTCACTGCTCGAGAGGCGAAAGATCAGATCCTCGATGCCATGGACCTCGAGCGGGAACGTGGCATTACGATCAAAGCCCATGCAGTGGCCATCCGGTACAAGGCCCAGGATGGGAAGACCTATGCGCTGCATTTGATCGATACGCCTGGGCATGTTGATTTTACATATGAAGTGTCCCGGAGTTTGGCGGCTTGTGAGGGAGCGCTCTTGCTGGTGGATGCCACTCAGGGCGTGCAGGCGCAGACGATTGCCAATGTGAATTTAGCGATGGCCAATAATCTCACGATTATCCCGGTCATCAATAAGATTGATCTGGCCAGTGCGGATGTCGAGGGTACGAAACACTCGATCTCGGAGGTGCTACAGCTTGCGGCCGCCGATGCCCTGCCCATCAGCGCTAAGGAAGGCAAAGGCGTAGCGGAGGTATTGGAAGCGGTCATTGCGCGAATCCCTCCCCCATCTGGTGATCCACTGGCCTCATTGAAGGCGCTCATCTTCGACTCTTGGTTCGACAATTACCAGGGTGTGATCGTCTTGGTCAGGCTGGTGGACGGAACCATTCGACCAGGAATGAAGATTAAGGTCATGTCGAATGACCGGACGTTTGAAGTCATGGAAGTTGGTCAGTTCACACCCAAGAGAACCAAGAAGTCCGAGCTGTTGACTGGAGAGGTCGGGTATCTCTGCGCCAACATGAGAGAGGTCGCCGACGTCAAGATTGGCGATACCCTGACGGATGCCGCGACCCCCACCGCCGTGCCGTTTCCCGGGTACAAACAAGTCAAGCCGTTGGTATTTTGCGGACTGTACTCAACGGACACCGCGAAGTACGAGGACTTGCGGGATGCTCTCGTCAAACTTCGGCTCAACGACTCGTCGTTCATTTACGAGCCGGAAACGTCACTGGCGCTCGGCTTCGGCTTCCGCTGTGGTTTCCTTGGCTTGCTGCACATGGAAATCATCCAGGAGCGGTTGGAACGTGAGTACGGTCTGACGCTGATTACGACCGCGCCGACCGTGGTGTATCACGTCACCACGACGAAGGGCGACAAGGTGGAGATCGACAACCCAGCCGAATTACCTCCTCCCAATAATATCGCCTCGTTTGAAGAGCCGTTTATTCTCGCAACGGTCATCACCCCCGAACGATATATGGGGGCCATTCTTCAGCTCTGCCAAGAGCGGAGGGGTATTCAGCGCAGCCTACAGTTTCTCGATCCCACCCGCGTGATGATCAGTTATGAACTGCCGCTGAATGAGGTGATTCTGGATTTTTACGACAAGTTGAAGTCCAGGACCCAAGGATATGCCTCGCTGGACTATGAATTACTCGGATACCGAGAGTCCGATCTGGTGAAGATCGACATCCTGCTCAACGGCGAGGCGGTGGACGCCCTGTCCTTCATTACGCATCGTGAACGTTCGTACCATCGCGGTCGTCAAATGGCTGAGAAGATGAAAGAGTTGATTCCTCGGCAGATGTTTGAGATCGCCATTCAGGCGGCGATCGGGAACAAGATCATTGCCCGTGAAACCATCGGAGCGATGAAAAAGAACGTGACCGCGAAGTGCTACGGCGGCGACATCACGCGGAAACGGAAGTTGCTGGAAAAGCAAAAAGAAGGGAAAAAACGGATGAAGGCGGTCGGCAGTGTCGAAGTCCCACAGGAAGCGTTTCTGGCAATCCTGAGAGTCGGAGAGGAATGAGCCTCGACCAGAATCAGAGAAATGCGGAGAAGCTGTCAGGTTCCCCTCGGGGAGGAGAGCAGGTCTCGCTGTCCGGAGCTAAGATGGCCGGCAACACGGAGCAAGTAGGGCGCAAATCCATCGTCCGGGAGTATGCGGAAGCGATTATCGTGGCCATGCTGTTGGCGTTTGCCATCCGCGTGTTCGTCGTGCAGGCGTTTAAGATTCCCTCAGGGTCGATGATTCCCACCTTGTTGATCGGCGATCACATTTTGGTCAGCAAGCTCTCCTATGGCCTTCAGTGGCCGACGGACTGCAAGCTGCAATGGAGTTTTCCTCCGGTCAATTGCTATACGTCCGAAACGGTCGTGACGTTCGGCAAGCCGCAGCGGGGCGACATCATCGTGTTTCGGTTTCCCGAGGATGAAGAGAAAGATTTCATCAAGCGCATTGTCGGGCTGCCGGGGGATACCATACAGCTTCGGAATAAGGTCGTGCTCGTGAACGGCCAGCCGCTCGACGACAAAGCCTTTACGCAGCGGATCGACCCCGGCGTTATCGATGGTACGGTCAACCCTCGCGATAATTTCGGACCGGTGACCGTGCCGGAGGGATCGTACTTCGTCATGGGTGACAATCGCGACCAAAGTTTGGACAGTCGGTTCTGGGGATATGTGCGCGAAGAAAAGATCCGCGGTAAGGCGTTTCGTGTCTACTGGTCTTGGAATGGCCAGGGGAATTGGACGGAGTGGGTCAGGTGGGACCGATTCGGCAAGGCGATTCAGTAAAGAAAAGCAGTCATGGTTTCCTTCCGGGAGGAGACTCACATGGGAAGAGTGACGCTCCGTCGACCAAAGCACTTCGACAGTATCTTCAACGATTTCCACAGGCATCGGTCCTCGTCGTCGGCGACCTCATTCTCGATCATTATGTGATGGGGAGAGTCAGTCGGATCTCTCCAGAAGCGCCGGTTCCGGTGGTCCATGTCGAGTCAGAATCGCTCCGGCTTGGTGGGGCGGCAAATGTATTCAACAATATCTTGGCGCTGGGAGGAAAGGCCGATCTTTGTGGTGTGATCGGATCGGACGAAAGCGGGCGCCTTCTGATGAAGGAACTCGGCAACAAACGATCAAGCCGCGGAGGGGTGGTGATCGATCAGGATCGCCCTACGACCAGGAAAAGTCGGGTCATTGCCCACAACCAGCAGATTGTGCGCTATGACATCGAAGGCCGAAGCGAACTCAAGGCATCGCTGCGGCAAAAGATTCTCCGGTATGTGGAGTCACGGATTCGGGACTTGTCCTGCGTGGTCGTGTCGGACTATGCCAAGGGAGTCGTATCGTCGACGCTCATGTCTGAAATCACACGGCTCGCTATCTTGCGAAAAGTTCCGGTCATTGTCGATCCGAAAGTTGAGCATTTCAGCTACTACAAAGGCGTCACCGTCCTCACACCGAATCATCTGGAGGCGGCTCAAGCCTCCGGGTTGCACGGCGAAGGCAACCAGACGATCGACGAGGCTGGAGCGATGATTCGGCAGCGTCTTGGGTGCCGGTCCGTCCTGATTACGCGCGGCGAAAAAGGCATGAGCTTGTACGAGGGCGACGGCGCATCGTGGCATTTGCCCACGAAGGCTCGGCAGGTCTACGACGTCACCGGTGCAGGGGATACGGTCATTGGAACGCTGGCGTTGGCGCTCTCGGCCGGCGCAAGCATCAAGACAGGAGCGGTCATGGCCAACTACGCAGCCGGGATCGTGGTGGGAATGGTCGGCACAGCGACTGTCTCGCCCAAGCAGCTGTCCGAGGCGTTTGGAGATGCCTAGCGCGCATTATTCACGACGGTTCGTCGCGAAATCGCGCAGTCGCCAAGCGAGACAGGCGCACGGAGCCGTGAGGAAGGGAGGCATACTTGAAACAGTATGTCGACCGCCCGAGCGGCGAGCCCGCCTGCCTGGACGCTCTCGGATCGCGTCCAGGCTTGTCGTAGCGGCGAATCCGCGATTGCAGCAGGAGCGTTCGTGAATAATGCGCGCTAAAGCGTCACGGTCAGTCACCGTTGTGATCCCAGCCAGATATGGTTCGTCCCGGTTCCCGGGCAAGCCGCTCGTCGAATTGAACGGCAAGCCGATGATTCAACATGTGTATGAGCGGGCGGTAGCATGTCGTGCCGTTTCCGATGTATTGGTCGCAACCGACGACGAGCGTATCAAACAAGCCGTCGAGCGGTTTGGTGGACGCGTGATCATGGTCACCGGTGACTATCGGACAGGGACGGATCGGGTCGCCGCCGTGGCCCGTATGTTTGCGGGCGAATACTTCTTGGACTTACAGGGCGATGAGATTCCACTGAACTCCGAGTTGTTGACGGATCTCATCGAGCCTTTTCTTGAAAGCGGTGTGAGGATGGGGACACTGAAGCGGGTGATGGACCCAACGGAGGACCTTCTGAATCCCGGAGTGGTCAAAGTCGTCACCGATGCCCG
>JARFXQ010000024.1 GCA_029194725.1 Nitrospira sp.
GTAATCTCCGAGACATGCTGGGCGGCATGTTTCAAGGCAAGAAGAAGAAACGACTGATGAAAGTGCCGGAGGCGCTCAAACATTTGACGCAGGAAGAAGCTCAGAAACTGATCGATATGGAAGATACCACGAGAGAAGCCATCACCAAGGTGGAACAGGCCGGTATCGTGTTCCTCGATGAGATCGACAAGATCGCCGGTCGCGAGCGCACCATGGGTCCGGATGTGTCGCGAGAAGGTGTACAGCGCGACCTCCTCCCCATCGTGGAAGGCTGCACGGTCACCACCAAACATGGGCCGGTCGTAACCGATCACATCCTCTTCATCGCCGCCGGCGCCTTTCATGTGGCGAAGCCGTCCGATCTGATTCCGGAGCTCCAAGGAAGATTTCCCATCCGCGTTGAACTCAGCCCCTTGTCCAAGAACGATT
The DNA here is from genome assembly GCA_029194725.1 of Nitrospira sp. Classification (GTDB taxonomy): domain Bacteria; phylum Nitrospirota; class Nitrospiria; order Nitrospirales; family Nitrospiraceae; genus Nitrospira_D. Next base: position 430 of record JARFXQ010000024.1, read on the forward strand.
TTGTCCGTATTCTGACGGAACCGAAGGGCGCGTTGGTTCGGCAATATCAGGCCCTCCTGGCGACGGAAGGCCTCACCATCGAATTCGCGAATGACGGCCTGGAGGAGATTGCCGAGATCGCCGTGCAGGTGAATGAACGGACCGAGAACATCGGCGCACGCCGTCTCTTCACCATCCTGGAGCGGTTGCTAGAAGATATTTCCTTCGAAGGCCCAGGCTGGCCGGACAAGCGGATCACCATCACTGCAGCCTATGTCCGGGACCGATTGAAAGACATCGTAAAAGACCAGGATCTGAGCCGGTATATTTTGTAACGGTTCGGTGCTGATCGCCGAGAGCGACATGAACAAACTCATCAAGAAAGCCAATGTACTGATCGAAGCACTGCCGTACATCCGATCGTTTCGCGGGAAGACGGTGGTCGTCAAGTACGGCGGCCATGCGATGACGGACTTGTCCCTCAAAGAACGGTTCGCCCAAGATGTCGTGCTGCTGAAGTATGTCGGAATCAATCCGGTCATTATCCATGGCGGCGGGCCTCAAATCGATAAGATGCTCGATCGACTCGGCATCCAAGCCAAGTTCCGGCACGGCGTCCGAATCACTGATGAAGCCACGATGGAAATCGTGGAAATGGTCCTGGCGGGAAAGATCAACATGGAGATCACCGATCTCATTACCCGTCACGGCGGCAGCGCGGTCGGCTTGAGCGGGAAGGACGGGGGATTGATTCTCAGCAAGCCCTTGACGGCCAAGGCCTGGGCGGAAAGCCTCGATCGCGAGTTGGATGGGGAAGACGGCGAAGGAGACTTCGGGTTGGTGGGCGATGTCGAAAAGGTCGATCCTGGTTTGCTACGCAACCTTCAGGAGGACCACTACATCCCGGTGATCGCGCCCATCGGCACGGATCGCGAAGGGAATACCTACAACATCAATGCCGACCTTGTCGCCGGGGCAGTCGCAGGGGCTTTGCGCGCGGAGAAGCTTCTCATGATGACCGACATCAAAGGGATTCGCGATGCCAACGGACGTCACCTTTCCACTGTGTCTCGAAAGGATGTGCAGCGCATGATGAGGAAAGGGACGATCACGGAAGGGATGATCCCGAAAGTGCACGCCTGCCTGGATGCATTGGCCGAAGGGGTTGGGAAAGCCCACATTATCGACGGGCGCATTCCCCACGCCGTGCTGCTGGAAATCTTCACACACAAAGGGATCGGTACCGAGATTGTGACCTAATTCCTCCTTGGCAGAATTGACCACGTGCCCATCGAGCGTGACCGTCTCAAACAGGATCTGCATCACCTAGTCGGAAAGCGGCATCCCCTCTCTTCTCCGAGCCGTCTCCAGGAAGCCGAAGCGTATTTGCACCAACAGTTGGCTGAGGCAGGTCTTACCGTTGCGAGACCAGCGTTCCAAGCCTTAGGCAGCACCTACCGTAATGTCATCGGCACGGCAATTCCTGACACTGGACCATTCCAATCCGCACCGCCTCTGATCCTCGCCGCGCACTTCGATACAGTGCCGGAATCCCCCGGCGCCGATGACAACGCCAGCGCGCTCGCGGTGATGCTCCAGGTCGCTCGACAGGTCCGAACCAGGAAACTGGCCAGACCGATCCGGTTCATTGCCTTTAACTTGGAAGAAGAGAACTTGCTCGGCAGCGCTGCCTATACCAAGCTTCTAAGAAAGAATCGCGAAACCATCCACGGAGCGATCGTGTTGGAATGTGTCGGCTATGCAAGCCATCTTGAACACTCACAGAAAATTCCCCCCGGTGTGCCTATCGCTGTTCCTACGACCGGAAATTTTCTGGCCGTGATCGGTAACGAGCGGTCACAGGCCTTGACAAGCTCCGTCGCCCAGGCCATGAAATCGCACCTCCCGATAGTTCCCCTGGTCGTACCGGGCAACGGTGAGCAGCTCCCCGACACGAGACGGAGCGACCACACCTCGTTCTGGGAGCAGGGCTTTCCCGCCGTCATGCTCACCGATACGGCTAACTTCCGCAATCCCCATTACCATCGATCGACCGACACTCTCGACACCTTGAATCTCGACTTCATCGCCTCAGTAGCCGATGGGGTCACAGCAGCAGCCATTGCATTGGCCGGTCAACCAGCTGGGTAGCGATATCGACCGGCTTGGTCCATCCTCAAGCGCCTGGCTGAAATCGACAAGACCTTGCTCGAACAGGATACCGCCCTGGTCGACCTGTACGAGCAGCTGCAGCCGCCCTTGCAATCACCTCCCGATGGACGCAAGAGACGGATCGGCTTCCAGTCGAAGGGAAAGTCGTGAGGACGACCAACACAGTCAACTTTCATGATCCTCACCATCATTAGTCTACCGATGCCATTGTCACGTTGAACCTGGAACTCATAGCCGCCCTGTCTAGCCCGACGTCATTCGCCCGGGAAAGGATGGTGGAATCGTTATGGAGAAATAGGGCGGGTAACTGCCTTTGCCATTCCCATGAAGTTTGGCGCGAGGCAATTCCCGTATCAGGAAGATCATCCTGAGGTCTACCACGACGAAGGTACAGATGAAGTTTTCGATGAGCGATGGAGGAGATCAACAAACATCCTGCATAGACCATTCATACCAAGAATAGGCCACCCTCGGTCGTATGGGTTGACATTATAGGTGCCCAACGGTACAACGCTATACGACATCTCGTGTTTTTGCAGTGTGGACCATCGAGTATTTTGCTGGCTCTAGATAGAGTGGCAGCTCCGCGACAGCCTCAGCCATGCGAGAGTGGCGGAACTGGCAGACGCGCGAGACTTAGGATCTCGTGGGCAACCGTGGGGGTTCAAGTCCCCCCTCTCGCACCAAACGTACGATCCCCTTTGCAGGGCGCCCAATCTCGACGATGAAGATGGAAGTAACCGAGTTAGGACCGATGAAACGCGCCTTGAAAATCGAGGTGCCGGCCGATGAGGTGGCACAACAATTTTCACGAGCGTATTCAGAACTCAACCGTCAGGTTCAGATTCCAGGGTTTCGACCAGGAAAAGCGCCTTTGAGTATTTTGGAAAAGCGTTATGCTAAGGCAGTAGAAGAAGATGTCATTCGTAAGCTCGTGCCGGATTTCTATGGTCGGGCCATCAAACAGGCTGGGATCAGTCCGGTAGTGGTGGATATTCCCCCTTTGGATCGGGTCAAAATCAAGAAAGACTCCTCCTTTACTTTCACGGCGACAGTCGAAATCAAACCCACGATCGAACTTCGAGACTATAAGTCCCCCAATCCCATTTCTCTTCAGGCTGATAAACGCACGGTTGCGGAAGAACAGGTAGATCGCGCCATGGAGGTATTGCGTGAACAACAGGCTCGCTTGGATGCGGCCCCACTTGGTACGGTCTTAGCCGAAGGAGACTATACTATCGTCGATCTCGAAGGATTCCTGGATGGAGCTCCTCTTGAAGGGACAAAAAAAGGAGGCCAGCTGCATAGGGTGGGTTCGAAGGCCGCGTTGCTGGGGATTGAAATAGATGCTCACCTTATCGGAAGACAGGAAGGGGATGTTGTCGAGATTCCTCAGACCTATCCGGCGAGCCATCCGGACCAACGAGTCGCGGGGAAATCCGTCAGTTTCCACCTAGTCATACAGGGAGTCAAGCAGAAGAAACTCCCCGCCCTTGACGATGAATTTGCCAAGGACTGTGGACCGTACGCCTCGCTTCACGAGTTAAGGGAAAAACTACGTGGTCAAATGGAAAATGCCCTCAAGAAGGATATCGAGGCGTCCTATAAGGACACTCTGCTCAAACGCCTCATCGACACCCATCATTTCGATGTTCCTGACACACTCGTAGAACGAGAGCTCAGCACGATTGTGCGGCAGAAATTACAAGCACGGCAGCGTGGCAAAGTCACCGATTCTCTTCCTGCTCCGGAGATGGAAGAATTGAAGGGGATTCGCGAAGAACACCGTGAGGAGGCAAATCGGCGCGTGAAAGCGGGTTTGATTCTGGAGACCATCGCCGAGAAAGAAGGCTTGTCGGTTAGCCAGGACGATCTGAACAATGAAGTGGCTCGACTCGCCACGGAGCTCAGGGTACCGATGACCGATCTCGTGAAAATGATCCAGGCTGGTGGTCAGGACTCCATTGAAGAATTACGCGCGAGGATCTTGGCCGACAAGGCACTGGATGTTGTCTATCGTCAAGCGGTCATTCAAGGATAAACGCGGGGATCGTCCCACACGGATTGCGGCGGCCGGAAGTTGTCCAGGAAAGGAATTGCGCAATATGTTGGTTCCGATCGTAGTCGAGCAAACTAATCGAGGCGAACGAGCCTACGATATCTACTCACGCCTGCTCAAAGATCGCATCATTTTCCTAGGAGCCCCAATCGACGATGTTTTTGCCAACTTGGTGATTGCGCAGCTTCTCTTTCTTGAAGCGGAAGACCCTGAGAAAGATATCAATCTCTACGTCAATTCGCCTGGAGGTAGCGTGACAGCGGGGTTAGGCATCTACGATACCATGCAATATGTGAAACCCCCGATCAATACCATCTGCCTCGGTCAGGCCGCCAGTATGGGAGCCCTCCTATTGACCGCCGGAACAAAAGGCAAGCGGTTTGCGTTGCCCAACGCCCGGGTGATGATCCACCAACCGTTGGGAGGATTCCAAGGACAGGCGACGGAAATTGACATCCATGCTCGAGAAATACTCAAGATTCGCGAACGCCTCAATGAAATCATGGCTAGACACACGGGACAGCCGATCGAGAAGATTGCGCACGACACGGAACGGGACTATTTCATGTCCGGGGAAGAAGCCAAGCGGTATGGTCTCATTGACGAGGTAATTACACGGCCACCCAAATTTATGAAAGTGGTAGATTCCGGCGATGGGGCAAAGGACGGGATCAAAAGCAAGTAACACAGGAGGGTACATGGCCAAGCAGGAAAAAATGGACCGACACTTGCGATGTTCTTTCTGTGGGAAAAGCCGTGATGAGGTGCGAAAACTGATCGCCGGGCCGACTGTGTATATCTGTGATGAATGCGTCAATCTTTGTAATGACATCATTGCGGAGGACTGGGAGGAAGCCAAGGAAGAAATTTCGTCCAAACTCAGGAAACCGACGGAAATCAAACATCACCTTGATCAGTACGTCATCGGGCAAGAGCGGGCTAAACGCATTCTGTCTGTAGCCGTGCATAATCATTACAAGCGCATCTCGTCAAAAGAGAAGGGGGTCGATGATATCGAACTCCAGAAGGGCAATATTCTAATGGTCGGCCCAACCGGCACGGGAAAGACCCTCTTGGCCCAGACCTTGGCCAAGTATCTTGACGTCCCTTTTACCCTCGCTGATGCCACGACGCTGACAGAAGCCGGTTACGTTGGTGAAGATGTTGAGAATATCATTCTGAAGCTTTTGCAAGCTGCGGACTACGATGTAGAGAGGGCTGAGCGCGGGATCGTGTATATCGATGAAATCGATAAGATCAGTCGAAAAAGCGACAGCCCGTCTATCACAAGGGACGTCTCCGGCGAAGGTGTTCAACAAGCCCTGCTGAAGCTGATCGAGGGCACAGTTGCAAATGTTCCTCCACAAGGAGGGAGAAAACATCCGCATCAAGAGTTTATCCAGGTCAACACCAGCAATATTTTATTCATCTGTGGTGGCGCATTTGTTGGTTTAGAACAAATCATCGAACAACGTCTGAATCGGAAAGCGATGGGTTTCGGAGCTGAAATCCGGGGAAGAAGCGATATTCGTTTGGGTGACCTTTTGGCTAAGGTTCAGCCCGAAGATTTTTTGAAGTACGGCCTCATACCAGAATTCGTGGGACGGTTGCCAGTCGTGGCCACGCTAGAGGAGTTGGATGAACGAGCTTTGATCCGTATCCTTACCGAACCACGCAATGCCTTGACCAAGCAGTACGAAAAGTTGCTGTCGTTCGAAAAGGTCAAACTCCGATTCACGGAAGGGGCACTGGGGGCGGTAGCACGAAAGGCCTATGCACAGAGGACCGGTGCCAGAGGTCTTCGGGCAATCCTGGAAGAGGTGATGCTTGACGTCATGTACGATGCTCCCTCTCAGAAAGAGATTGTCGAGGTGGTGATCACGGAAGATGCGATCTTGGGGAAAAACCAGCCGATACGCATCTTTGAACAGGAAAAGGACGCTAAGACAGCGTAAAAACTGAAAGTTCCATAAGTACTCGACCTTCACCTATAACTCGTAGGGGCCGAATCGATCGTTTCTCCCTTGCCAGACTGCTCTGCCCTCTCTCGTCTAAACACCTTGATCTTCCTCGACAATCAGAAACCCCGCGCTATACTTTCCTCGTGCATCTGTCGGATGGAGGGCTTGTGAAGTATCCTGTTTCATCGAGCCTTAGGCACAAAGGCAAAGTCCTCGAACTTGACGAGGCACGTGAAGTGGTCGTCCTGTTGGGAGTCAACGGGGATGTCATCGGCAGCCTGTCCTGGGACTTTGTCATTGATCAAATCGTTGCCTTCCGTAAGATGTCAATTCAAAAGGAAGACCGGTCGGAGCCTCGCATTTCGCTCACGTTCCGGGTGCGCTACAACAGTCCCGATGGACCAAGATTTGAAAGTCGAGCAGGTGGTATTGGTGGCGGTGGCTTGTTCATCGAAAGCCAGACCCCATTTCCTGTAGGGACCAGGCTGGCTATGGAGTTCTCGCTTGCGGAGAAACCGGAGGAATGGATGCCCGCAACGGGAACCGTCGCCTGGGTCTGTCCGAAAGCTGACCAATATACGTTCAGTCCCGGAATGGGAGTACGGTTCACTGAGATAGCAGCGGATGTTCGCGATCGAATCCACGAGTTAGTGAAATCGATCCAAAACATGGGTCACGCAGCCTAATTCCGTTCCTGACTTAGGCCACGAGAAGAAGGGGGAAAGGGATGGTTCTATGACGTTTCCTGTCGTTTCCACTACCGGGCATCTGGGGAAATCCCTCGTGGTTGATTCTGAGCGAGAGACAATCAACGTACACGATACCTCGGGCCAGCTTTTGGGCAACATGCCCTGGGGAGCAATTATCGAGCGCGTACTTGTCAGCGGTGAAGATGCCCGATTCGCCCATTGTCGTACGCAGCCTCGTGCGCCTCTTGCCCTGAAAGTCCAGTATACGACGCCAGACGGGAAGCAGTTCGACAGTTTAACTGGGGGAATCGGCGGCGGTGGGCTCTTTATCGAGAGTGGCACCCCACTCAGTCCTGGCACAGAGCTGACGGTCGAATTTGCGCTCCCGGATCGGCCGTGGGACAGGCTGAAAGCGAAGGCGAAGGTCGCCTGGGTCCGCAATAAGCCGGAGCGATATCTCCTGTTTCCAGGCATGGGCATTCAGTTCGTAGAATTGGATAAGAATGTACAAGAGGAACTGGTCGGACTGGTTGAGGCCTTGAATCGAAACCGAAACCCCTCATGAGACAAGCCAACTTATTCTGATACTATCTCACGTTCAGACGATCGTTCTATCGGACAATGGCGACCATTTGGCCGATGTCGGTCCCCCAAGAATCGAAGCAGGTAAGCTGCTTTCGCTGGGACGGATGAGTGAAAATCACGCAGATTTTTCGGGATCCTCTTGCACCTGCGGTAGATCTTTAGCCGCTTCGATGGATTGCTGGATTTCTTTCTTGGCCGCGTCCATTTCGGCCTGAATCGTACCTATCTGAGGATCGATACTATTGCGAACATCAGTCACGGCTTGCCGGTACGTTCGCACGACCTCTCCGAGGCCTTCACCGAGATGCTGCAGGTCATCGGCCGATACTCCAGCCACTGATGGTGCCTGTTTAGCTTTAAGTGCAGCTTGTTGTGTTTGCACGCGGGCGACCGCATCCTTGTTGATGATGGCTGAAGGACGTTTGGGGGGCACTTTCGTTTGAGAACCAGCCGGCAAAGGTGGGTATGAAGCGTGAGCCCTTGGAGGTGGAGCAGCAGCCCGTTCTTCCATCGATAGGACCTGGTTTGAGGCAGACGTCGACGCTTGATTTGGGGAAGGCGCCGATGTTTGCGAAACCTGAAGGCTTGTGTTGTACAACAAGGATGCGGTGGTGCCGGGTGTCAGTTCCGGCCCAGCGACATAGGGAGCTGGTGGCTTGGACGTTGCGCGTGATGATCCTGTGCTCTGAGGTGATGCCGCTGCGATGTTTGTTGGAGTTTGAGTCGCTTGTGGTTGCCCGGCTACTTGTTGGTCCTGGCCTGAGACGGATTGAGGGCCTTCGTTGACTTCTTTTCGAAACCCTTTCAATGCCTTGCCGACACCTTCGCCGATCTGTGGCAGACGGCCCGCTCCGAAAATGATCAGGACGATGAGCAGAATAATAATGAGTTCCGAGAAACCCATTGTACCGAACATGTACACCCTCGATTGTGATGAGGGAAATACCCTTGCTGGATAAGTGAATCTAGCCGCCTCTTAGATATGCTGTCAAGGAAGGGCCAGAGCAAACTGTGAGAAATGAGGGTCAGAGAAGCGGTATGATTTCGGTTTGAAGCGGCAAGCCATACACGACGGCTTCTCGATCCGATATGTAGACATCAAGTTCACTCCTGATCCCAAACTCTCCGGGCAGATAGATCCCCGGCTCGATAGAAAAACACGTTCTCGGCAGGAGCCGACGCTCGTCCTGAGTTTCAAGATTGTCGATATTGGCTCCGTTTCCATGGACTTCCTCACCGATTGAGTGGCCGGTGCGATGAATGAAGAAGTCGCCGTAGCCCGCCGCTCGAATCGTATTACGGCAGACATCATCGACTTCCCATCCGCAAGGAAATCGGCCTGTAGCCACCCGACCTTGGACAAACGACAGAGCCGCATCGCGCCCGCGTCGAACATGTTCAAAGATTGTGCGCTGCTTTGCCGGGACGCCCCTACCGGTATAGCCCGTCCAAGTGATATCTCCATAAACCGAGCTCGGTGCTGTTCGCTTTGCCCACAAGTCGATCAGAACCAAATTGTCGCGCGTAATGAGTGAAGAGCGTGACTCAGTCGGTCCATAATGTGGATCGGCACTATGGGCACCAACAGCTGCAATCGGAGCACTGGACGTCGTCATGCCAGCATCTCGAATACGTGAGAGAATGAACTGTTGGAGGCCATATTCAGACAACGGACGTTCGTTGCTGAGACACGACGCCACATGGGCGAAGGCCTCGTCGACGATGTTCCTGAGCGTCGTCACGGCATACCGATGCGATTCCAGTTGTTCATCAGTCCAGACTGCCTCGAATTGTTGGACGAGATCAGCTGATGAGACCACATCCAACCCAAAACTTCGAATCAGCTCGACAGTGCCTGCATCAACTCTCGACAGATATGGAACAGCGTTGAACGGTGAGTACTGCATGGCAATCCGCTGTCGACCTCGCAACAGGGAGGCCAATAACAGTCGTTGCTGTTCCCATGAGACGTACTGCTGGACCTGGCCCGGTAACTCATCCAACACACGGGGTTCGATCCTGTGAAGGAGTTTGAACGGTTCTCCCGACGTAGGAATCCAATAGTACCAACGTCGCGTGACATGCCGGGTGGGATCAAGGAGCAAGACACGATAAGCGAGCGGGTCACTGCCACGAAAGTCGTAGAAAAGCCATCCATCTACCGTCTCCATTTCCCGGAGTGCTTCTTGGATCGCAACGATCCGCGTCCGGTGGGCCATATAGCTCATGAGTTTCTATCTTACAGGGGCGTCAATCGAGCCTCAAGTTTCTGTGTGAAGCGTGGTACAATGCCGCCCCATGATTCCAGGATCAACACGAGATATTCCATCCTATCGGGTCACGTTCTTCTTCGGGCCTGAGTCGGTTCAGGGACAACCCGACGTGGTGGCCTGTGTGTTCAACGTAAAAAAACGAAGTTGGAAAGCGGGCATCCAAGTCTCTGTCGAAATGAGCACCCACCAACTATCGGTGCTTCGACAGAAGCTGCGGCTTGCTGATCGACTCGCGAAAAGCCTGATAACACTCGAGTCCAACGAGCGTCCTCACTATCAAGAACGCAGCGCGGATTTCTTTGCACAAGCGGTTTGTTGGTGCAAACTCGAGCTCAGACTGCAGGCGGGTCTGACCCAAGAAACTCAGCGAATCCACGCTGATGAGTTGACGACCGAACTGGATCAGGAAGCCAGCAAGCGTGCAGACTATGTTCTTGACTACATCTTGGGAGAGTTGGATTTGGTCCCTGAACGTTCGGTGTCATCATCCTGTTAATGTGAGGTCCATAGGGGGTTGCATTCAGCACCGAATTTGTTATAACCCATGCCCGGACTGGTGTATGATCGTTCGTGCATCCCATCGTTGTTGATCTGAAAAGGAAGGAGGCGCTTCACGTGAGACTCCCAATCGTGATTCTCTTCGTTGTCATTACCTACGGTTCGATGCTTGCTGCACCGGCCTGGAGTCAGTCGTCTTCCGCTGACACACAACAAGGAACGGCTAACGGGGCTGGCATGGGAGCTGCTGCTGCTGTCTCTACAATCCTGTATTTCCCGTTTAAAGCGGCTTTTGCCATCGGAGGTGGACTAGTCGGTGGTCTCGCTTATCTTTTTTCGGGATTTAGTGAGCCAACGGCGAAGAGTGTCTGGATCCCCAGTATGTATGGTACCTATGTCATTACTCCGGAGCATCTCAACGGCGATGTTCCGGTGCGGTTCCTGGGCGTTGCGGCCGAAAGTGAGGCGATGCCGACCCCGCCTGCAGCGCCTGCAGCGACAAACTGATTTGCTCACCGAGCATGAAGCCTGTCATTGGCGTGACCTCAGACTTCAATGCTGGTGACAGGAAGGACATGGGCGGGCATGAGCCCACCTACTTCTTGCGGGCTCGTTACATCCGAGCCGTTGAAGAACTCGGCGGTATTCCTCTGATCCTTCCCTTAGTAGCCGAGCCGTCTGCCCGGCGACGGCTTCTTGACCTTGTCGATGGGCTGCTCATCACTGGCAGCGGACCGGACCTTCCGCCGCATCTCTACGGAGAGGAGCAGCACTACGAATTTCCGCTCGTAAGTGAACGTCGCGCCGACTTTGAGTTGGAATTAGTCCATCAAGCGAGGAAACGGGATCTCCCGGTCCTGGGAATCTGTGGAGGGATGCAGACCGTGAATGTCGCCTGTGGAGGGAGTCTGTATCAGGACATTTCAGCACAAGTGCCCGGCGCGTTGGATCATCGCCAAAAAACGACGGCCGTCCATGTCGTTCACTCGGTGACCGTGGCGCCCCAAAGCCTCCTAAACAAGGTGATCGCAAAGAGCAAGCTCATGGTGAATAGTTCCCATCACCAATCGGTCAAGACAGTCGCGCCGTCGCTGAAGGCAAGTGCCATGGCACCCGATGGGATTATAGAAGCAATCGAATCCCCACCGCATCGATTTCTACTCGCGATCCAATGGCACCCGGAATTCTTGTTCGAGCGGCATGCAGTCCATCGCCGACTGTTTGAGGCCCTCCTACGGGCGGCACGCCGGACACGTGCATGATCTCTCTGGACCGTTCCGTCAATCACTACCAAGTTGTTCCTGTGATGCCCTTCTATACTTTGACCTCAGTCAGATGGAGTCCCAGCCCATTGACTCCATCACGACGAATCCTGGCGCGGTGGGCTTGAGAGAAACCGTGAGCAGCCGACCTTTCCGGACGAAACCCATAGATCAAATCCTGGCCGACGCCGACCATCCGGAACATAGGCTCAAGAAAACCTTGACGGCGTGGGATCTCACGGCGCTTGGGATCGGCGCGATTATCGGGACCGGCATTTTCGTCTTGATCGGTACCGCCATAGTCGGTGATGCGCATAGGCCGGGAGCCGGCCCGGGAATTATCCTCTCCTTCATTCTCTCCGGCGCCACCTGTGCGTTAGCGGCACTCTGTTATGCCGAATTTTCAGCGATGATCCCGGTTGCGGGATCAGCGTACACCTTTTCTTACGCCACGCTGGGTGAGTTTCTTGCCTGGCTCACTGGATGGAATCTGATTCTGGAGTACGGTGTGGCCTGTGTGGCGGTTGCCATCGGCTGGTCCGGGTATTTCAATAAGCTACTGAAGCTTGCGGGCCTCGAACTGCCCTATTGGGCAACCAATCCACCACATTGGGCTGGTGGTCCGGAGGGAAGTGTTGCTAATTTTCCGGCTGCGATCATCGCATTGTTGGTCACGGTCCTTCTGGTGATAGGAATTAAGGAAAGTGCACGCGTGGCAGGTCTGATCGTACTCCTCAAACTTGGGGTGATTCTCTTCTTCATCGCGGTTGGGGCTCCCGCTGTCAAGGTCGACAATTGGACGCCGTTCATGCCAAACGGTTTCGAGGGGGTGCGGGCAGCGGCAGCCATCATCTTTTTTGCCTACATCGGGTTTGATGCTGTCTCGACGGCTGCAGAGGAGGCTCGTAACCCTCAACGAGATGTTCCGATCGGTATCATTAGCTCGTTGGCTATTTGTATGGTGCTCTATATTTCCGTGGCAGCCGTGATCACCGGTCTGGTCCCCGTATCCCAAATCGACATTTATGCCCCGGTGGCCGAAGCGCTTAACCTCGTGGGATTCAAATGGGGCGCCGCCATTGTCGCCTTCGGAGCCGTGGCAGGCATTACGAGCGTATTGGTCGTGATGATGCTGGGGCAAATCCGTGTTTTCTTTGCCATGTCGCGCGATCAACTCCTAAGCCCCGGACTGTCCAAAGTCCATCCGACGTTTGGAACACCGCATCGCGCGACCATTCTTACCGGAGTCGCCATCGCAATTCTTTCAGCATTCTTTCAGATAGGAGAAGCAGCCGACATGACCAACATTGGCACCTTTTTTGCCTTTGTGTTGGTGTGCGTGGGCGTGATGCTGCTCCGGTACACGAAGCCGGATCACCCCCGTCCTTTTCGCCTTCCCTTGATGCCTCTTGTGCCTCTTTTAAGCATAGCAGCGTGCCTATACCTGATGGCTGGTTTGCCTTGGACAACATGGATCCGTTTTGTCGTATGGACTATCATCGGTATTCTCGTGTATGCCGTTTATGGGATAAAACACAGCAAGCTGGGCACACAGGCCGTCAAGAGTGGTTCATCGTCACGATGAATCAGAGGGAATTCTCGACGGAGTTAATCCGACGTTCCAGATGGCTGGGTTGCGGGAGCGGGCGCAGCGGGGGAAGTCTCTTCAACAGGAACCGTGGTAGTTCGAACCGTGTTCGTGGCGGGAGCAGTCGGGACTGGCGATCCACCGGCGGTACCTACTGGAGCGGCTGCGGGCTTAGGGGGAGGAGCTGGTTTGGGTGGTGCTGGCCTTTCTGGCTTAATGCCTCCTTCCCAGGCAGGACCCGAATACATATCCGATGTTAAGCCCTTTGTCTTCCATTTTTCCTCGAAATCAGCAGCCGCTTTATTCGGTGTTTCTCCGACACCCATGACATCGTTCCAAGGATAGACTTTCGGTCCGATCTGGCAGCCCGATTCCGTCCTCCGCAAATACAAAGCGATCGGATTACCCCGGTAGGGCCCAAGAAAAATATGGACAGATCCAACATGCTCTAGCAATGAGGCCATACGGCCCTCCAAGGGACGCCCATGATGCCACAAGAGATGAGAAGAGGGCAAGATATTCGGTCGAGGGAACGGAGGTTTCGCTTCCTCACTTCATTGAACTGAGGTCCTTTCATCCTGACGGCGATCAGAGAACTTTCCCCGGAGACAATGCTCAAGGCCATGCGACTTGGTATCGTGGAGAGCAAGAAGGTAAGATCATACATCGGCTTTCGCGAATCGTTCCCTTGTCTGGTTGATGGTGCGTAAGAGGGCCTTGTGGCTTCGGCAGCCCACCACAAGTTTCGCATCAGAAATCGTCACGGATCGATAGGGAAGAAGGAAACGTTCTTTTAAGCGGCGGATGCGTGCGAGAGACTGGGCCAACCGCCCGGTAGAGATATCCCCGTCTGCAACGGCCTTGTCCGTAGCATTCAGGGCTGCTACGACTCTGCTGCGGTCTTTACAGATCAACGGCATGTCGCAACCGGCTTGGATGGCCTGTATCGTGGCGTCGCCGATGCCATAATGATCGATAATGGCATGCATCTCGAGGTCATCCGTCAACACGACACCGTCGTAGTGCAACTCTTCACGAAGAAATCTCCCAATGATGGTCGGGGAGAGGGTTGCCGGCCGGTTCTCATCCAAAGCGTGATACACAACGTGGGCGGTCATCATCGTTGCCACGCCGCTCGCAATCGCGTGCCGGAATGGAGGAAACTCGATCCGATCGAGTCGCTCGCGCGTCGCCGACACGACAGGCAACTCCTTGTGCGAGTCTGAGTTAGTATCGCCATGGCCGGGAAAGTGTTTTCCGCAAGCCACGATACGGTTGTCCTGGAGGCCTCCCACCGTGGCCGACCCTAATTCAGACACGATATCAGGAGTCGTGCCGAATGCTCGATCACCAATGATGGGATTGGCGGGGTTGCTGTTTACATCCAACACCGGAGACATATTCATGTTGATGCCGACGGCCTTGAGCTCTTTCGCGGTCGTCGCTGCTGCGGCGTAGGCCAATTCAGAGGAACGGCACCGCCCCAGCACGTCGCACGGTGGGAAAATCGTAAAGTCTTTCGGCAATCGTGAGACACGTCCGCCTTCTTGATCGATAGAGATAAGCAGGGGAGAGTGCGGACTACAGCGTTGAAGATCGCTTGTCAATCCAATGATCTGTGCGATCGATTCGAGATTTCTCGAAAACAGAATGACGCCACCGGGCTTATATTCTCGGAGGAAGGAGGCGAGTTCAGCTGTAACGGTGGTGCCGTCGAACCCTATCATGAAGAGCTGGCCGATCTGGTCGTATGACATCTTTGAGTCGCCTTGCGATTGCCCTATAGGGAGCGATTGATGAGGAATTGGATCAACAGCCTTGTCCCGATACCGGTCGGGCCTTTGGGGATGTATGCCCGCTCCCGCTCGCTCCAATCGGTGCTGGCGATGTCGAGATGCACCCAAGGGGCGTCGCCGACGAACTTGCTCAAGAAGAGCGCAGCCGTGATCATGCCGCCCCCCCGCCCTCCGATGTTGCGCATGTCGGCCACATCGCTGCGCAGTTGCTCAAAATATTCTTCCCACAACGGCATTTCCCACACCCGCTCGCCTGCTCGAAGGCCGGCCTTGCTGATCGCTTCTTTCAACGCCGCATCGGTGCCGAACATCCCGATCGCGAACTGACCCAGCGCGACGACACAAGCTCCCGTCAGCGTGGCGATGTCGATGAGCGCGGCCGGTTTGAACCGAGTTGCGTAGGCAAGACCGTCGGACAGGATCAGGCGGCCTTCGGCATCTGTGTTCTGCACCTCCACGGTTTTCCCCGATAGGGTCTTGACCACGTCGCCAGGTCGCATCGCCCGGCCTCCCGGCATATTCTCCGCCGCCGGGAGAATGCTGATGAGATTAAGAGGTAACTTCAGACGAGCCGCGGCCCGCATCGCCGCTAGCACCTCTGCTCCACCGGTCATGTCGGCCTTCATCTGTTCCATATTCTCCGCCGGCTTGAGCGAGATCCCACCCGTGTCGAAGGTGATCGTCTTACCGACGAGCACCACCGGGCGGTCGTCTCTTTTCTTGGCTCCTTGGTACTGGAGAATAATGAACTTCGGCGGTTGGTGGCTGCCTTTCGCCACTCCCAGCAAGGCACCCATACCAAGCTTTTCCATCTCCCTTTGTTCAAGGACTTTTAGGTTCACACCGGCTTCCTTCGCCACGGTCTTCGCCTCGCTGGCGATCCTGGTCGGTGTCATCACATTGGACGGATGGTTGCAGAGATCTCGAACGAAGATCGTCGCTTCAGCAGTCGCGACACCGCGACGAATCCCTTCAGACAACTGGCGCAGGTGATCTTTCTGCGGAGCCAGGATGGTCATCGCCGCCACTTCCCTACCTGTCGGAGTGTCACTGCGATAGATGGTGAATTGATAGCTCCCTAAGAGGGCTCCTTCCGTCATGGTCTGGGCAACGTCGATCGGTGAGGGCCCATGTGGCACGACGCTTGGTAACGCAACCATAAAGGTGCCGCATTTGGCTTGACGTACGCGTTTGACGGCATATCCCATCGCCTGTCGGATCTGATCCAACCCCAGCTCAGGTTTCTTCCCGAGGCCGACAAGAATCACGCGCTTGGCCTGAATTCTTCGCTGTGTATGAAATACGACCACCTCACCGGCCTTTCCATCAAACTCCTTGGACTGCAGAAGCTCACGGAGCGCTCCTCCGAGCGCTCTATCGAGGATGACCCCGTCTTCCTTCGGCAGTCCCTCTCCTTCACAAAGCAGGAGGACAAGCGCATCGGTGGTCTCGGTGTCGACTCGTCCTTGTTTCGCTGCAACCGACATCATATGCATTCGATTCTCCTTTGATGTGTCAATCACCGAGGGTCCTCAGCCTATTGATCGTGGTCATCAGGACTCCTACATCTCGATCGATGGAGCAAATCTTCACACTCCCCGCAGCTCGGGTGCCCAGATGTGCTTGTGCAGTTGTAACTGAAGGCGAATCGGTAGGCGATCTGCCAGAACCCATTCAGCCAACTGTCGTGGATCCAGCACACCGAATACCGGGCTAAAGAGGACCGGACAGCGATCGGTCAACTGGAAGCGATCCAGAATGCTCTTAGCCCATTCATAATCACCTCGGTCTTGGATGACGAACTTCACTTCGTCCTGTGGCCGCAATCGTTCGACATTGGGCCAGTACATCCGTTCCGTCATGCCGCTTCCCGGGCACTTCACATCCAGGATGATACGGACCGATCGGTCGACCATGCTTGTATCCACCGCTCCGCTCGTTTCAAGAAGAACCGTCAAGCCTTCTTCGCACAGCCGATGCAGCAGCGTAGCCGCATCCGGTTGTGCCAATGGTTCACCTCCCGTTACCTCGACTAAACGGCAACCATAGGATCGCACCGCGTCGAGAATGTCATTGATAGACCGGTCCGTTCCACCAAAGAAAGCATATTCCGTGTCACACCAGGTGCAACGCAGAGGGCAACCGGTCAGACGTACGAACACGCAGGGGAGGCCGGCAAAGGTCGATTCACCCTGAATGCTATGAAAAATTTCGGTGATGCGCATGAGGGTTGTATGGGCTTACCGAGTAATCGATGGATGATTCGCCGCGGAGGTGGTTGATTCGATCACAAGCAGCAGCCCGTTACCATTTAGCAAGCGGCCAGTTCATGCGACGTGCGATGGAGGCCATGCCACGAATCGGATTCACCACCGTCGGATGCCCTACGGCCCGGAGCAGGCCTAAATCACCAGGGCTGTCTCCGTAGGCATAGCATTGGGACAGATCCAGCGTCAGTTCATGGGTCAACCGATCAATGAGTTGGCGTTTGCCCTCCCCATAAGGAATGGGGGGTACAAGGGAACCGGTATAGAGGCCGTTCCGTTGCTCCAACCGACTCGCAAAGCATCGGTCCGCTCGAAGGGCCTCAGCGATCGGAGCGATCAGGAAATCAATGGATCCCGTTACGAAAATGATGGCATGGCCGGCACGACGATGCTCGTCCAGCATCCGCATGGCGACGGGAGAGACACGAGGACATAATTCGTCCCGACAAAACTCCTCACCCAACGGTTGAATCACTTGGGAAGGTTTTCCGGCTAGGTACAGCTTTCGCTCGCGAAGCGGGTGCAACGACAATGTCGGGAGATGTCGCATGAGCCAAGCCGCACTCGCGCGCGCTTCAGGCCAACCGACGATACCGAGGCTCCAGAGCCGGCGAAAAAATCGCACTTCGCTCGCTTCGCCCGGCAATATGGTGTTGTCGACATCAAAAAATGCCGCAATGGAAGAGGAGAGACCTCGTTGGTCTGTTCGTACCATGGAAGAGCGCCTTACGACATTGAGGGGCAGATTCTACCGGAGGGCTGGTTGATTGACAAGAATTTTACCCTCCTCCTATAATAGTGCCCTTCAGTCAAGCGTCCTGTAGGACGTTTCGAATCATGCGGTGGCCGAAGTGGTGGAATGGCAGACACGCACGTTTGAGGGGCGTGTGGCGAAAGCCGTGCGGGTTCAAGTCCCGCCTTCGGCACCATCGATCTGACTGCTCCTACCAGATGCCGTCCGGCGAAAGGCCTTGGGCCGTTTGGATCTAGACTTTTCTCCTTTTCTCATAGCACACTGAGCCCTCATGCATTAATTAGGAACCAATAACTTTTGGGTCAAGTAACTTTCTGTCCAGGAGAAAAAGTGTTCGTGAGGCAAGCGACATACTCGATCATCGTACCGTGAACCGGTTACTCCCATGAGCTGAACCGGATCTTGATGCATCGTCGATGTCGCCCAGCAAGGAGCCTTATCATGAGTGCTACGAGCGACCTTCTTGAATTGGATCTCCTGCGCCGACAGGTAGCCGATCTTGCCCGTGAATTGGCCGACCGAGACCGAGTACTGCGCGAACGGACTCGCCACCTCCATGTCGCACAAGCTCTTGCTCACCTGGGAAGTTGGAGTTGGGACCTCACAAACGGCGAGGTGGAATGGTCGGATGAACTCTACCGAATCTTCGGCTATGCGCCTCAATCATGTGAGATGAGGTTCAACAGTTTTGTGTCGGCGGTGGTGCCGGACGATCGTGACCGGATTCTGGCGTTGATCGACGATGCGTTGGTAGGGGCCGCGCCATACGATATGGAATGCCGAATCGTTCGCCCCGATGGCGAAGTGCGGACGATTCATTGCTGCGCAGAGTTCTTGCGTGACAGTAGCGGTCAACCCATTCGTATGTCCGGGACCGCTTTGGACGTAACCGATCGCAAACAAGCGGAGTCGGCACTACAGGAACGCGAGACTCACTTTCGTACGCTGATCGAACATTCCTCGGACATCATTACGGTTCTCAATTCGGACGGGACAATTCGGTTCGAAAGTCCCTCATTCGAACGATTGCTCGGTTACGGACAACGCGAGCTCGATGGACGTATCGCCTTCGAGTTCGTTCATCAAGAGGATCTTCCTGCTGTGATCGAGAGGTTCCGGTTGCTCATCCAGCGGCCCGGAACGCCTCAAATGGCCGAATTCCGTTTTCGCCACAAAGACGGCTCGTGGCGCAGGTTGGAAGGAATCGGCATGGGGACTTGTGGTCCACATGGCCAATGCAGCGTGGTCGTGAATTCACGCGACATTACCGAGCGGAAGCGCACCGAGGAGATGCTACGGACCTCTCAAGAAAAGCTCCGGCAAGCCCTCCGTGCCTCAGGGACAGGACTATGGGACTGGAACACGGAAACGGACGAAGTAATCCTTTCCGAGGAATGGAAACGCCAGTTGGGATATGAGCCGGCAGAGATTTCGGATGCGTTTGAGGCCTGGACGGTGCTTCTGCACCCGGAGGATCGTGAAGTGGCGATGGCCTATGTACGAGACTACGTGTCTCGTCGTGAAGGGGACTATCGTCAGGAATTTCGGCTGAAGCACAAGGATGGGGGGTATCGATGGATCGAGGCGCGGGCTTCGTTTGTGGCCGAACCGGATGGTCGAAGGATTCGTCTCCTCGGCTCACACACCGACATTACAGCCCATAAACGGATGGAGGAGGCGCTGCGCGAGAGCGAGGAGCGGTACCGGATGTTGATCGAGTTGGCCCCGTGCGGGGCCTTCGTCTTGTGTGAAGGGCAGACAGCCTACATCAATCGAACGGGCGTCCTCATCATGGGAGCGAAAGATCCTCACGAAATTCTCAGCCGGCCGATATTTGAATTCATCCATCCGGACTATCATCAAAAAGTCCGTGAGAACGTGCAAAACCTGCTGAGCGGCGGAGTATCCATCCATAGCGCGGAACGAATGTATCTGAAGATGGATGGAACACCGGTTCCGGTTCAGGTCGAGATAGCTCGGATCACGTGGAACGGTAAACCGGCCATCCTCTGCCTGTTCTCCGATATCACCGAGCGCAAGCGGGGTGAAGACCGTGCGCGAGAATTGAACCTGGCCTTAGCCCAGGCCATGCCGGGCATTTCCCGAGTCGACGTAGCCGGCCGCTATCTGGAGATGAACCAGGCCTACGCGTCGATGTTGGGGTATGAACCGTCCGAGTTGCTCGGGCGAACATGGGAGCCGACGGTGCACCCGGAAGACCTGCATCTCGCCCAACATGCGTATGAGGAGTTGCTGGAAAAGGGAAAAGCAGAGTTCGAGTGTCGAGCTGTTCGGAAAGATGGCTCCATCTTCTTTAAACAGGTCTTGATGGTAACGAGCAACGCGTCGGTCGGCGATTTCCTCGGTCACCATTGTTTCATGCGCGACATCACAGCGCGAAAACAGGCGGAGGATGCACTCTGGCAGAGTCGGCAGGCTATCCGCGCGCTCCACGATATCTCGTCGGCCCAGGGCCGATCGTTCAACGAACGGGTCGAAGCGCTGCTTCAGCTTGGGTGCCGCTTCTTCGCCCTGCCGATCGGGATGGAGACCTTGGTCCGGGGCGACGAGTTGGAGGTGGCACATGTGCACGCGCCCGGCATGACGTTCGATCCGGGAATGCACCTGTCCTTGGGCAAATCATACTGCAGCGAGGCCCTTCGCCAGGACGGGCCGGTATGTATCACGCATGCCGCGGCTTCTCCGGAATGGCAGCGGCACCCAGCCTACGCTGCGCTGAAATTGGAGTCGTACATCGGGACCGCGATCAACGGATCGGACGGCGTCTACGGGACCTTGTGTTTTGCGAGCGTCCACCCTCGCGAAAAGGGGTTTTCCGAGTCTGATAGGGATTTCATTCAACTCATGGCGCGGTGGCTCGGCGGTGAGTTGGATCGCCAATCGGCTCTGGCCTCTCTATGTCAGAGCGAGGAGCGGTACCGGACCCTCTATGATGCAACTCCCTCTATGTATTTCACCGTGGACCGAACAGGAATCATCAGGTCCGTCAACCAGTACGGCGCGCAGTACTTGGGCTATCGTGTTGAGGATCTTGTCGGGAAGTCCGTGGCGTCGATCCTCTTCGAAGAAGATCGAACGCGCGTATGTGTTGAAATGGACACGTTCTTTCGTCAGCCGGAAGGTGTCGCGCGATGGGAATTCCGCAAGGTGCGAAGCGATGGCGCGGTGCTGTGGGTACGGGAGTTCGCGCGTGTGCTGCAAGGCCTGGCTGGAGAACCAGTGGCGCTGATCGTGTGCGACGACATCACTGAGGTCAAACGGGCAGAAGTGGCGCTGCGGGCGAGCGAAGAGCGCTTCCGCATGTTGGTCGAGGAAGCCCCGCTAGGCATCACGATGATGGACGAACAGAAGCGGTACGTGAAGGTGAATCAGGCTTTCTGTAAGCTTGTGGGATTCTCTTCTGAGGAGCTGCTCGGACAAAGCTATACGCGCTTCACCCATCTCGACGATCTCCCCAAGAAGCTGGCGCTCACCGACGAAATGCCCGTTGGTCGCCGGCAAGGCTACCGTGTAGAGAAGCGATACGTGCGGAAAGACGGCCAAGCCGTCTGGGTAGTGGTCAACGCCACACGATCGACGCTCGTAGAGGCCGCGGAGCATTTCACGGTCTCCATCATCGAGGACATCACCGAACGGAAGCGGGCGGAAGAGGCTCTGCGGTTGACCCAATTCTCCGTGGATCAGGCGGTCGAAGCGATCTTATGGGTGGATTCGACCGCTCGCATATTCAACGTGAATGAGACGGCCTGCCGAATGTTGGGGTATGCGCGTCAGGAGCTGACGACCATGACGATGCATGACATCGATCCTAATTTTCCTGCGGAACGATGGGCAGAGCATTGGAATCAATTAAAGGAGCGGGGGGCATTGGCGTTCGAAGCGACGTATTGGTCACGCACCGGTTCTGTCTTGGAGATGGAGGTGACCTTCAATTATCTGCGGTATGACGAGAAAGAGTATGGTTGCGCGATCCTGAGAGATATTGGAGAGCGGAAACGAGCGCAAGCCGAGCTTCACCGTTCCCATACGTTCTTGCGGCAGGTCATCGACACGGATCCCCATCTCATTTTTGCCAAGGATCGTGAAGGACGTTTTGCCATGGCCAACAAAGCTGTGGCTGATCGGTACGGCACGATGGTGGAAGACTTAATCGGGAAATCGGACGCCGAGTTCAACGCCAATAGCGAAGAGGTGGAACAGTTTCGGCAGAGCGATCTTGCGGTCATGAATTCCGCGCAAGATCGGTTTATTCCGGAGGAGAGGATCACCGATGCAGAGGGGAGGACGCGCTGGTTACAGACGGTCAAGAGACCGATCTTCGATGACCAGGGGCAGGTCTGTATGGTGCTCGGAGCCGCCACCGATATCACCGAGCGTAAACGAATGGAAGAGACCCTCCTGCAGCGTGAGCGAGACTTAAGCGCGGCAGTCCAGGAACGGGAACGGATCAGTCAAGACCTCCACGACGGGATTCTCCAATCCTTGTACGCCGTCGGGCTTGGGTTAGAAGCGGGCAAACCAGTGATCAAGAACCAACAAGATCATGCGGCGAAGAAATTCATGACGACCGTGGATCAGGCCATTGGGCAGCTGAAACATGTCATGACGGAGGTCAGGAATTTTATTGCGGGACTCGAGTCCCAGGTGATGCAGGGCGGAGACTTCTCGACCGCCCTACGGACCATGGTCCATACGATGTCCATCTCTTCTTCCGCCAGATGTCGCGTGAGAATCGACAACGCGGCAGCACGGCGGCTATCCACCGAACAGGCGATCCATATCATCAACATCGTGCGCGAGGGGTTGAGCAATGCGTTGCGCCACAGCGGTGCCAAACAGATCACGGTCTCGCTCCGGGATCTCCTCCACGCAGATCGTCTCGCCGTGACGGATGACGGCATTGGGTTTAATCCCCGTTCGGTGGAGGGGGTTGGTCATGGGTTAATCAACATGGCGGCAAGGGCTCAAAAAGTCCGTGGCTTGTTCGCCATCCACTCGAAACCAGACAAGGGGACGAGGATCTCCGTCGATCTTCCAAAGGATACTCAATATGCTCAACACTAAGAGTCACGCTGTTCGAGTACTGGTCGTCGACGATCACGAGGTCATTCGCGTGGGATTGCGGACAGTGCTCGGTCAAATCCAGGGGGTCACTGTAGTGGGGGAAGCGGGTACGATGGCGGACGCGGTCCAACAGACGCAACGGTTGAAACCTGACGTGATCTTGATGGATGTCCGACTGCCTGACGGTTCCGGTGTGGATGCCTGTCGGGAGATCCTAGGGACGTTGCCGGGGACACGGGTCATTTTCTTGACCTCCTACGCCGACGACGACTCGGTTCTCGCCGCTGTGCTCGCCGGGGCTCATGGCTATGTTCTCAAAGAAATTGATTCACCCGCATTGATTGAAGCCATCCGCTCGGTTGCCAACGGTCAATCGATTTTGGACTCCACGGTGACCGAACGGGCTCTGGGGTGGTTGAGGGGGCTTCATGATTGTCCTGCAACGCCTGGTACGGATCCACTGTCCTCTCAGGAGGAGCGAGTGGTCGCACTGGTTGCCGAGGGCAAGACCAACAAGGAAATCGCCGTCGCGCTTGGACTCAGCGACAAGACCGTCAAGAACTACTTGGCAAACGTATTTCAAAAGCTTCGCATCACCCGGCGAGCGCAGGCGGCCGCCTTTTTTGCGAAACGGCGGGGATGAACGAGAATCATTCAGCTCTACTACTTTTAGGTGCAAAAAGTTAACTTTGCGGCTACCCTTCATATCTGGGCACCTCCTTCGCAATTCCTGTAGATTCTCCTCAAGTGCTTCGTAGTCCTAACTACTCAGTGTGCACGGACCAGGAGGTTGCCCCACATGACTACTGGCCTCTTCCTAGGGTCGCTCCTTTCGCTCATTTTGTTTCTCGGGATCCTGATGCGACAGCGCCAAGAGAACGTCCTCAATTCGGCCATCATTGCGGCCACCAATTGTAGCGTGCTCGTGACGGATGCGACGTTGTCCCAGCACCCCATCGTCTGCGTCAATCCGGCCTTCCTGCTGCTGACCGGCTACACTGTGCAAGAGGTGCTCGGGCAAACGACGTCGATCTTGGCCGGCCCGGATACAGATCGGGCCTCGCTGGAAAAGCTTGCGATGGCCCTCCAAGGTGGATGGGCCTGTCGTGTGGGGTTGTGCCATTACCGCAAGAACGGCACCTCATTTTGGAATGACATATCGCTGTCGCCGGTGAAAGACCACCAGGGTCAGGTGACGTTGGTCGTTTGGACCATGAGCAACGTACCTCAACTTGAGCAGGGTACGGAAACACCTGCTAGAACCCAGGACGAAGATTTCTACGCTCGCCGACGAGCCGAACAGGCGCTTAGGGATCGGGAGACACGACTTGATCTTGTCGCGGAGATAGGACGGGTCGGGTTCTTTGAACACGACCATCGGACAGATTCACTCTCTTGGTCGCCGATCCTACGGGACATCTACGGGGTGGGTACCGATGAGCCGGCTTCATGGCAACGCCACCTCGAGCTCGTTCATCCCGATGATCGGGAGGGGGTGATCTCTACGGTCCAAACAGCTCGTGCCGTGATAGGCAATGGCCTGTCTGAGGTCGAGTACCGCTTCGTCAGGCCAGACGGCGGCATGCGGCATATCAGGCTCCGTTCTCTGGCCTCGTTTGACGGCGACGGTTCGTCGAAGCAACCGGTCCGCACACTCGGGACGGTTGTCGATGTGACTGATCGTAAGCATGCCGAAGTCCGAGGGCGAGAGGCAGCGAGGAGGGAAGCCGTCGGCACCTTTGCCGGCGGTATCGCGCACGAGTTGAACAACGGTCTCACGGCCGTACTCGGCTTCAGCGAGTTGGCACTTCCGGCGATTCCGGCTGAGAGCAAGGCGCATCGCCATATCAGGCAGGTCATAGCGGGGGCGAAAAGATCCCGGGAACTGATCCAGCAGCTCTTGGTCTTCGGTGGACAGAACGATCACGGTCGCTACCCCCTGTTCCTCCATTCCCTGGCGAAAGAGTCCCTTAGGCTCCTTCGTCCAACGATCCCCCTGTGGATTGAACTCAGAGCGCAGATTGCACATGGGACCAGCCCTATTTCAGCCAATGCCGTGCAGCTGCATGAGATGATGTTCAATCTGGTCGATAACGCCCTCCGTGCGATGCAGAAGACTGGAGGAATCCTTGACGTTCAGCTTCGGAACCGGGAGTTTGAAACGGATCAGATCATGCCTTCCGGTAGACTCCCCGCTGGACGGTATGTCTGTCTGAGCGTTCGTGATACAGGCGAGGGCATGGCCCCTGAGAGAGTCAGTCGATTATTTTCATCCTGTTTGGCGTCCGAGGCTGGCAGCGAGGGGCAGGCGGTGGGACTCGCGGTGGTCTACGACATTGTCACGGCGCATAGCGGTACCCTGGTGATCGAAAGCCAAGTTGGCGCCGGTACGGTAGTATCGGCCTACCTTCCCGCTCTTCCAGCTTGTGGGCCATGGACGACTCAGAACGGCGATCCGGTTCTCCAGGGACACGAATGTATCCTATTTGTCGATGACGAAGACTCCGTTGTTCGATTAGGAAGAGAGCTGTTGGAATCTCTCGGCTATTGTCCGGTGGTGTGTAGAACGGCTGCCGAAGCATTGGAAGTCTTTCAAGCCGAACCCACGCGGTTCGACTTGCTGATTACCGATCGGACGATGCCAGGCATGAATGGGGATCGTCTGGCCCGAGAATGTCGGCGACTTCGACCAGATCTTCCTGTCATCCTCTGCACCGGGTCACATGCTATGCCTGGTCTGGACGATGCCTGGTCACAGGGCGTGATGGAATTTCTCCCAAAACCGCTCACGTTGCATGAGCTGGCTTATGCCATCCGCAAGGCATTGGATCAGGCTACCGACTACCCCGAACCTACCGGTGCAACAGCCAACAGCGTTCCAGAATCATCGGGGACATCGATGGAGGTGTCGGATGCCGTCGGTCCTCGTGGTTGATGATCAGGACCAAGTTCGTCAGCTCGTCCGGGAAATATTGGAGCAGTCAGGCTACGAGGTCGAAGAGGCCCGTGACGGGAAAGAGGGACTTGACCGGTATCGGACTAGATCGACGGATCTCGTCATCATGGATATTCTCATGCCGGACCAAGACGGATTAGAGACTATCATGACGCTCCGCCGGGAGTTTCCCGATGCTCGTGTCATTGCGATGACTGGGGGGAGTGATACGATCGGAGTCCTCAATTTCTTGGACATCGCAAAAATGCTCGGAGCGAAACGGACGCTTCAAAAACCGTTCGACCTGAACGTCCTGCTCGATACAGTTGCAGCTGAACTGGCCTGCTAGACGACTCGCCACGTACACTCACCCTTCTGCGCATTGACATCGCGACAGGGTCCCGTCAGACTCCGCATTCCATGCTCGGATCATGCTTTTCATGATATTTCTGAACCTCTTTCTGGGGACCCTCGTTAACGCAGTCGGATTCTGGCTCATATGGGGGGGAACGGTCTCTCCTGTCCTCGTGATCGGATGGGCTCTGATCGTGGGGCTGTTCTTATGGTTCATGATGGAGTCGATTACGGAACTATGGGCGTGGTCTACCTTGTTGCTCGGTCTGGAAAGCTTTGCCTGGCCGTTGGTGCTGATGATTCAACTCAAGGGCCAGACAGAATCCCTTCCCGAATCTGAGATGGGAACGATCCTTTCCGCCGTCGTGCTGGGCCTCGTTTCATCTGTGTTCTGGATGTCATTTGCTTACGGTCTGTTTAAACGAGCACGTAAGCTGGCTGGGGCTGGACGGGCTGAGCAGACTGCCACAGAGCCGATTTCTCGGGCGAAAAAGAAGAGGAACCGCATCTAACCTTATGCATTCCCGATCGAGTCGATGTCGACGACGAATTTGATCCGTCCGTTGTAATAGTCTCGCTCCAGTTTCTGGACGGAATCATGGATCCGCCGGCTAAGGGTAGTGACAGCAGTTCCTTTTACTAAGATGCGATACTGCTGGCGGCCTTTTGGATGTCTGCGTATTGCCGGCACTGGTCCTAAAACAATGAAAGCCTCCTGCTCACAATCGTTCCGTTCCAGCTCCGCCCCCCATCGCTTGGCAGCCTCCTCGACCATCCTAATGTCTTTGCCGATTACCGAGAGCTCAGCTAAGTGGCAGACTGGCGGATACCGAAGAAGCCGGCGCGCATCGTATTCTTCATCGTAAAATTGATCGGGATCTCCTGAGATCAAGGCCTGTACGGCATGATGTGTCGGCAGGCGCGTCTGTACGATAACTCGACCTCCGGCGGACCCCGGAGATGCCAGGTTGGCTGCATCAACCAAGAAGTGATAGGTGCGCTCCGCGGCACGAAATTCCGAGATGTGCAACCCTGAATCTGCATGAAGGATCCCCACCAAGCCATAGCGGGGCAGTGGCTCCCGGCGAAACAGCGCTTGGGTGCCAATCAGAACATCCCACGCGCCAGACCTGGTACCTTCCCACAGGGCACGCGCCGACGCCGAACGCCGGAGTGTGTCGCCATCGAGTCGGGCGATTTTAGCCCGTGGAAATATGTGACGAACGTCCGCTTCAACCCGCTCGGTGCCATGACCAACGGGACTCATACGGGGGGCACGGCACAAAGGGCAGAGCTCCGGCAATCGGTCCGCCCTACCACAGTAGCGGCACGTCAGCCTGCCGACCTCACGATAATAGGTAAGCGCGACGTGACAGGCATCGCAACGGGGAACCCAGCCACAGTCTCTACAAACCAAGGTCCCGGCATAACCTTTCCTATTGAGGAAGAGCAGGATCTTGGCATGGTCCTGCAGCGCTTCGTGCATCGCTCGGATGAGTTTGTGGCTGAGGAGAGTGCCGGCAGGCTCGTTGCGAAGGTCAACGAGTTCAATCGTAGGTCGAAGGACAACTTCTTGTGGGACATGGTGGATCTCAGCCTCGGAATCGAACCTCGATTCAAGGGATGGGTGAGCCGAGGCCAGTACAACAAGCGCCGGTTCGGTCTCAGCTCTCAAATAGGCGACCTCCCTGGCATGATAGCGAGGCTCCTGAGGTTCTTTCAGGGCCGGATCCTCTTCTCCTTCCACCCAGATCAGACCGATCGAACTAAGGGGTGAAAATATGGCTGAACGGGTTCCTACGATTACCGAGGGAGTCTGTCCTTGACTCTGTTGCCATCGACCAGATTCTGAAGGTGGGCGTGCGAAGGTTACTTGGAGGTCCGTGAGTCTAGTGAGCACCTGTGTTAACCAGGATGCTCTCACGACCTCGCCGGTGAGGACTAGAGCGGATTTCTTCATGGAGTGCGCTTGCTGAATAGCGTCCACAAGCCGGCTGAGTCGCTGTTCCCACGGGGCATGGAGGACGAGTTTGCTCATGCGGTTGCTGTGAAGGCACTGTGAGACACGCGTTTTCCAGGAGGAATCGACCTCCGGGAGCGTTTCAGTGAGCGGAGCGCCGTCCACGAGTGTTCGGCGATCATACTCGTCAACATTGAGCTTTCTGCTCGGCTTTTGAAGCTCGACATCGGTGTTGTTCGAAGGCATGAACGCTACCCACGACCTATTGATGAGGTCGTCAATTCCCCGCTGGACTTTTCGCTGTCGAGTGGGTTGAAGTGTCGAGGACAGGATTCCAGAAGTTCGTCGGGCAATGCGGTTGAGAATTGGCCTCAGCTCGTCTGGACAGAGGCTGGCTTTCAAGGCCGCACGACCCTGCGCAGTGGCTACATACCGGGTGGGAGACGGTTTTCGTGTTGCCATCGCAGGCAAAATGAGCCGAAGACACTGGCCCCATGGCGCAACGTAATAGGCCGCGACCTTGCGCGATAGTTCGAGCAGCGACGTAGGCAGGCTGGAATCGCTGCCTAGAGAGTGGATCTCCCTAATGGAAGCGGGTTTTATCTCGGTTGCAAGATGGTCACTCAGCGAGATGACGACCCCCTCCAGCACCGTACGCCCAAACGGGACAAGGACGCGACGCCCTATGGCGATGGTCTGAGCTAAGGCGGGAGGAACGAGATAGGTGAAGGACTTCGCGATATGACGGGGCACGATAACTTCTGCATAGAGTGCCTCCGTTCGACGAGGAAGCGCCGAGGTCTCATCGGAAGCCATGCCGCATTCTAGCAGTCCGAAAATGCGAAGGATACCGATCGCATCGGCGCCCTCGGCCAGGAACCTACCCGGTTGGACAACGTCGTTGTTTGAGGAATCCAAATGTCCAGTACGTCGCCCATTCTAATACGCTAGGGCAACACCCTCATTCTCAACCTCGGGAGGTTAATGAGTTTTGTCTCTCGCTGCCCCGAGAGAGCAGAGAAACACAAGAGTTCTTCCCGAGCCTGTTTGAGCTTCATCTGAAGAGTGCCAAGCCGCGAGACCAAGGCTGCCTTGCCCCTTTACGCTGACGCAGATGATCCACGGTGAACCTGCCGCCTTGAGAGCCAATCCTCTTTGCGGTATGGTACCCATCCGATCTCCTACTTAGGGCGACCCGGATGCCAACCGTCTTCCTCAGCTATTCCCGCGCGGACCTGCCGCTCATCGAGCACCTTGAAGCAGAGCTCAAGAACCATCCAGAGGTTTCCATCTGGCGCGACCAAGAAAAGATTTACGGTGGGCAGAAGTGGCCGAAGGTGTTGGGCGAAGCCATTGCCGATCAAGACGTATTTCTCCTCGCTTGGTCGAAGAGTGCTGCCGCTTCCCATTTCGTCGAGTTCGAATGGTGCACGGCGATCGCGCTGAAGAAAACCATCGTCCCCTGCCTGCTTGACGATACACCACTTGCCTCGTCGCTCAAGACATTCCATGGGTATCGTCTAGATGATGCCACTGGGCTCATCAAGTCTCTGCGAGGCGCGCCGCTTGCCGATGTGCAGAGACGGGAACCGGTCATTCAGAGCCTCAACAAGATCACTGCAACAGAAGCGAAGGCCGTGCTCGAACAGGCCAAGTCCGTCTTTGCCCAACAGCAATGGACGGTTCAAGGGAACGTCTACCAAGCCGCCGGCGATATCCACATTCACCATGAGCCAGGTCCACCAGTCGCGCCAGAGAAGCCCAAACCGCTTGTCGAGCAATGGCAGACTTGGGTCGGTTTGGTTGTGGCACTTCTGACCGCCGTGACCCTGCTGTTGGATCTACCAGCCAAGTGGCGTGGCTCAACTGCTTCTGCGCCCGTCGAGCCCCCAAGAAAGATTGATCCCGCGCCCCTATTTACACCGTCTTCCCGCAGTCCGATTGACCCGGAACAGCCAACGCTACAGCCACTGATCGGCGCGATTCGGAACGAAGCCAACGATCCGCTTTCCGATGTTCAGGTTTCGCTTCCAAAGTTCAAACTTACGACGACCACCGATCCCTTGGGTCAGTTTCAATTTGAAGTCACCACCTCACGCCAAGAGACCGTCGGCCTTCTTGCTCAGAAGCAAGGGTATCGGCCATACGAAGCGGATGTGACCTTGGGGAACGTCAATCTCAGCTTTACCATGAAGAAGAGAAAATGAGTCACCGTCTTGCACTCGCCATCGCCTTGCTTTGCCTGATCCTGCCGACAAACTCGGTTGCCAAGGATCGCTTTCTCCAGGGGCGCGTGCTCTTGGTGGGCGAGCAAGACGAAATCACGCCGCTGATTGGCCAGGATGTGGCCATCGTCGAATCGGGTGATGCAGCACGAACCAAAGAAAAAGGCCGGTTCCGGATCTTTCTCAAAGACATCTTCAAGCCAGGTACCAGAATCACGCTATCGGTTGAGAAGAAGGGGTGGCGCATCCAGTATCCATTGGATGGAGAGGCGAGAGTGCCCGATGATCTCGACAAAGAGCTGGTGGATATCCGCCTGTTGCCGGTCGGGTCCAAGAAATTTTGGTCCGCCGATCGGATTGAAAAATTCATACGCGACATCGCGGACAAGTCCAAAGAGCAAGTGCGGCCCGAAGGCAAGCCAGAAGAGATCGACTTCAGCCGCTATATCAAGGACTGGGCCGTGAAGTACGGGTTCAGTGCACAGCAGGCAAGAGTTGAGATCGAGAAATGGGTGGCTGAAGCGGAACAGAAGAATGATCCCTATCAGCTTGGCTTGGCCGCCTATGCGAAGAAGAATTTCGGCGAGGCCGGCAAGCTGTTCGAGGAATCTGCGGCGGGAAAGGCGCGCCGGGCGCACGAGGCCACGGCCATAGCTGAGCGGCTCACCGACGAAGCCATCCGCGATTTTCGGTTGGCAGGAGATGCCCATACAAACAATTACCACTTTGAGGAGGCCCTCATCGCCTATCAAAAGGCCAGGGAGCTTACTTCGCCGAAAGAGAATCCAATTCTGTGGGCTGCTCTCTCCGTATTGGTGGGGAGTGCCGAACGGGAAATCGGCATTCGGACAGAGACAAAAGAGATTCATCACCACCTGGAAAAGGCCGTCGCGGCCTATCGCGCCGCCTTGACGGTCTATACGAAAGAGCAGCTCCCGCAAGACTGGGCCGGGACGCAAAACAACCTCGGCAACGTGTTGCAGGAGCAAGGCATTCGCACCGGCGGCGAGGCCGGCACCCAGCTCCTCGCCCAGGCCGTTGAGGCCTATCGCGCCGCCTTGACGGTCTATACGAAAGACCAGCTCCCGCAAGACTGGGCCGGGACGCAAAACAACCTCGGCAACGTGTTGCAGGAGCAAGGCATTCGCACCGGCGGCGAGGCCGGCACCCAGCTCCTCGCCCAGGCCGTTGAGGCCTATCGCGCCGCCTTGACGGTCTATACGAAAGACCAGCTCCCGCAAGACTGGGCGACGACGCAGAACAACCTCGGCAACGTGTTGCAGAAGCAAGGCATTCGCACCGGCGGCGAGGCCGGCACCCAGCTCCTCGCCCAGGCCGTTGAGGCCTATCGCGCCGCCTTGACGGTCTATACGAAAGACCAGCTCCCGCAAGACTGGGCCGGGACGCAAAACAACCTCGGCAACGTGTTGCAGGAGCAAGGCATTCGCACCGGCGGCGAGGCCGGCACCCAGCTCCTCGCCCAGGCCGTTGAGGCCTATCGCGCCGCCTTGACGGTCTATACGAAAGAGCAACTTCCGCAACGATGGGCGACGACGCAGAACAACCTCGGCAACGTGTTGCAGAAGCAAGGCATTCGCACCGGCGGCGAGGCCGGCACCCAGCTCCTCGCCCAGGCCGTCGCGGCCTATCGCGCCGCCTTGACGGTCTATACGAAAGCGCAGCTCCCGCAAGATTGGGCTAGGACTCAAATGAACCTTGGCACTGTGTTGAGCGACCAGGGACGACGGGCCGCTGGGGCCGACAGTGTGCGCCTGCTCCAGGCGGCGGAGGCCGCGTACCGCGAGGCGTTGACGGTCTATACGAAAGCGCAGCTCCCGCAAGATTGGGCTAGGACTCAAATGGGCCTTGGCACTGTGTTGAGCGACCAGGGAGCCCGGGCCGCTGGGGCCGACAGTGTGCGCCTGCTCCAGGGTGCAGAAATCGCTTTCCGAGAAGCTTTAACCGTCTACACGCAAGATCAACTTCCACAAGCCTGGATCGATACCTCCGGTAATCTCACGGAAACCTTGTTCCTTAGTGGTCAATTCGCCAAGGCAAGGGACCACCTCGCGATGTTGTTAGCGTACCAGGATCTAGGACCTTCTACGAGAACCGCCTTGCTTGCGATTGCAATTGCAAATTCAGTGGCCCTTGGAACCGTCGAGCAAACCCATACGGAGTTCGAAAAGACTTCGTCCCTACTCTCTCGGCAAGGCTCGGATTTCTTTTTGACGTGGGATTTCAGTTCTATCAGGACCTTCATCGACAAGAATCCGATCTTTGGCAAATACCGCCAATGGCTGCTTCAGCTCATCGAGACATTCCAGAGCGGTCGGCGAGATGACATGTTGGCTGCTATCCAAACCGCGAGAGAGGCGTTTAAAAAACCACGAAACCCTAGACCTCAGATCTCGTTTTCAGAAACGAAGGATGGACTGCTTGTCAGAATCGGGGTAAATCAGTATCCTAATTCGTTAGAAGAGCTTGCAAGCCATGACCACCACTGACGTTCTCAAGACCAAACGCAGCGATATTCTCCGCCTCGCCTCGCAGCATGGCGCATTTCATGTGCGGGTGTTTGGCTCCCTTGCTCGAGGAGAAGCAGGGCCGAGCAGCGATATCGATCTTCTGGTACAGATGGAGAAAGGACGCAGCCTATTGGATTTGATCGAACTGACTCAGGAACTGGAATCCGTCCTGCAGCGCAAAGTCGATGTCCTCACCGATGAAGGCCTCAGCCCCTATCTCAAAGAGCGCATCCAGGCCGAAGCCGTCCCTCTATAAAGGACGATCGCATCTACCTCTTTCACATTCGAGACGCCATCCAGCACGTTCTCACCTACACCGAAGCCGGACGAGATAGCTTCTTTGCCGACCGCAAGACCCAAGATGCGGTGGTGCGCAATCTAGAGATCATAGGCGAAGCGACCAAACATCTGTCTCAGCGGTTCAAAGACGCTCATCCTGACATTTCGTGGAAGCCCATCGCCGGGATGCGGGACAAACTCATCCATGATTATTTCGGCATCAATCTGCAACTGGTCTGGGATGTGGTAGAGCGAGACTTGCCGACGTTGAAGCGCAAAGTCGCGCACCTTCTCGATCTCCTGGAGAAAAAACCGCCATCCTAAGATTTGGGTCTACTGGATCCCGCAGACACGGATGATGCGTTATCTCCGACTTCGCTTGCTCGCCGGGGCGATCAGTCCGCAATGCTGGCTTTTCTGCTTATACTCCTGCTGCCCGCTTCGTAACCTACGGTCGGAGGAATGATGTCGGAATCCCTGTCGGTCCAGTGTTGCATTGCCGGCGGAGGGCCTGCCGGGATGATGCTTGGGCTCCTGCTGGCCAGGGCCGGCGTTTCGGTGCTCGTTCTCGAAAAGCACGAAGATTTTCTGCGTGATTTTCGCGGCGACACCTTGCATCCCTCGACGTTGGAGATCATCCACGAGCTGGGCCTGCTCGAACGCTTCCTTCGCTTGCCTCATCAGAAGGTATCGCGGATCAACGCGCGGTTCGGTGATCTGGAGTTCACGGTGGCAGATTTCTCTCATCTGCCGACCCAATGCCACTACGTCGCCTTCATGCCGCAGTGGGACTTTCTCAATTTTCTCGTGGAGGTGGGGAGCTGGTATCCAGGATTTCAGGTCCGCATGAGCGCAGAAGTGACGGACGTGATCGAGAGTGGAGGGGCCGTCGTAGGGCTGCACGCTGACACGGCAACGGGACCTCTGGAGGTTCGCGCCGCGCTTGTCGTGGGGGCCGATGGCCGGGACTCGATTGTCCGCAAGAAAGCAGGACTATCTGTAGAAGAATTCGGCGCTCCGATGGATGTGCTCTGGTTCCGATTGTCGCGCAAGACCGAGGACCCGGTCGATCCGATGGGTCGCTTCGATGCCGCTCGGATCTTCATCATGCTGAATCGGGGTGCCTACTGGCAGTGCGGCTTCGTCATTGCCAAGGGAACACTGGGCGAGATTCGAGCGAGCGGCCTATCGCTGTTCCGCGACAGTGTGGCGAAGCTGGCCCCGTTTGCCGCAGACCGCGTCCACGAACTGCAAGACTGGGAACGGATCAAACTGCTGACCGTGCAAGTCGATCGATTGCGACAGTGGTATAAGCCCGGACTGCTCTGTATCGGAGACGCGGCGCACGCCATGTCGCCGGTCGGGGGAGTCGGAATCAACCTGGCGATCCAGGATGCGGTGGCGGCGGCGAATCTGTTGGCGGAGCCGTTGCGCAATGGGAGCGTGACCGAAGCAGATTTGGCCAAGGTGCAGGCCCGCCGTATGTGGGCTACTCAGCTGACGCAACGGGCACAACTCATCGTCCAGAATCGTGTCATCAGACGTGTACTGGATAGTAAAGGTCCGCTGCCGGCTCCTTGGGCCCTCCGGCTCCTTGCGCGGTTCCCCTTTCTACGGCGTATCCCCGCCAGAATGATCGGGCTTGGAGTCCGACCTGAGCATGTACGAACACCGGTCGGTTGATTCAACGATCGTGGGGCGTTGGATCCATTGACAACACCATCGCAGCGTTGGTATCGTCTCCAACGTGAAGGCCGTCGTGCTCAGCCGCAGGAGAATCGTCTACTCCGCAACGGCGTTCGCTGAGTTGGTACTTTGGCATGTTCCCAAACCGCTGGCGGGATGTACTCATCGCTTCAAATATCGGCTCGCCTACGTGGTTAATGGGACGTGCGTGCTTCGGTATGACAACGAGGCCGGCAAAGGTGATCATCGTCACTATGCGCGGAAGGAGCGTGCCTATGAGTTCTCAGACCCGGAGAAACTGATCGCTGACTTTCAGACCGATATTGCGAGGTGGAACCATGAAAACCGTGATACTTGATGTTCGCTCTCCATCCGATGCAATGGCCGAATTCCCACGTGCGTGGAAATCCCGTAAAGCACAACGCTCTGCGCGCATCAGTTTTGCCACTCCCGAGTTGCTGTGGCAGGTGCTGACGGCCAAGCGATGGGAGCTGCTCAAGGCACTATGTGGAGCCGGACCCGTTTCTATTCGCGAGGCAGCCCGTCGAGTGCGCCGCGATGTGAAAGCCGTGCACGGTGATATCACGGCCCTCCTCTCGGCCGGGCTGCTCATCCGGACACCAGGTGCTGGCGTTGAGTTCCCATTTGAAGCCGTCAGGGTTGAGTTTCTACTGCAGGCTGCGTGACGGCTAGGCGGAATCAGGCGCGACCTAGATCCCTAGCTCTTCGGATAACCGCACTTCGGATTCGTCGAGGATTTCTTCCAGACAGGTAAAACAGGGAAAGGGAAAGCGGTTGATGGGGATGGTGCAGACTTCGCCTATCGACGACTCCTCAAGGGCAGGGCCGCCGCATTCTTTGTGAATCAAGACCAACATCAGACTTCCCTCAGCACGAATCGGCGAACCAGCTCAAAGTGTTCTGGGCTACTGAGTCGATGGTCTCCAGGAATGAGCGCTGTGGTGAGCGCAATGGACTGCATGGTTACCCTTTGAGTGCTTTCATGATGAATGTGCCCAGTCGCCGTAGTACCGACTCAGGGATCTCATGCCCGCCGCGGAAGCTGTGCCACTCCACGGCAAGACCAGATTGAATCAGCGCGTCGCGGAGACGCTCCGCTCCGATGTATGGGAGGATGTCATCCTGGATACCGTGACTTTGGAACACCGGCAGTCCGTTG
>JARFXQ010000006.1 GCA_029194725.1 Nitrospira sp.
TCGAAGCGTTGGAACGGGTCGCGGAGGAGGTGCTGGATCCGCAAGGCTATACCATCGATTGGAGCAATATCTCGTTTCAGGAGCGTCGGGTCAGTGGTCAATCAAGCCAAGTCTTTGCCATCGGGTTATTGATGGTCTTTCTCGTCTTGGCCGCACAGTTCGAGAGTTGGGTGGTGCCGTTTGCCGTCATTCTCGCCGTCCCTTTCGCCGTGTTCGGTGCGTTGACGGCTGTCTGGCTTCGAGGGTTCGAAAACGACATCTATTTCCAGATCGGCCTCGTGACGCTGATCGGGCTTGCCGCGAAAAATGCCATCCTGATCGTGGAATTTGCCAACACCCGTTATGAAGCGGGGCAACCGCTCATTGAAGCGGCGATAGAGGCGGCCCGTTTGCGGTTCAGGCCGATCATCATGACGTCCCTGGCCTTTATCTTCGGTATGTTCCCCCTGGTGATCGCCTCGGGCGCCGGGGCTGCCAGCCGCCAGTCGATCGGGACCGGGGTTCTCGGCGGCATGTTTGCGGCCACATTCTTGGCGATTTTCTTCGTGCCGTTATTTTTTGTGTTGCTGAGAAAGATGACTCGGCGGACTAAGCAACCGGACGCTAGGGAGCACCAAGCCATGAGGTCGAACTTGATGCCGGAGGAGAATTCCTAACATGCGTACAATCTTGGCCATCGGACTTGCGTGTCTCACCCTATCCTGTGCTATGGGCCCAAACTACTCCCGGCCTATGATGGATGTGGAAGATCGGTTTCGCATGGCGGAGGGCTCGCCGGACCTGCCTTCAATGGCTAATCTGCCATGGTGGGATCTTCTGCGTGATGAGCAACTGCGACAGCTCATTCGAACGGCTCTGGCGGACAATTGGGACCTCCAGCGTGCGGTCGCGACCATCGATGAGTTTCGGGCGAGGGCCCTGGTCGCTCGAACCGACTTTTTGCCGCAAGTCGGGCTTACAATGAACGCGCCGGCCGCCCGCCACACAGTGTTCTTGGTTCCCGGCTTTCCCAATCCGTTCGACTATTACTTCCAAGGCAACTTGACGTGGGAGCTAGATCTGTGGGGCCGCATCAGACGGGCCAGCGAGGCGGCTCGCGCCGACTTGTTGTCCAAGGAAGAGAACCGCCGTGCGGTGACGATTCAACTGGTCAGTACAGTGGCCGAAACCTACTTCAATATTCTTCAGTTCGACCTCCAGCTCGACATCGCGGAGCGAACGGTACGAGCATGGGAAGAGTCAGTGCGGATCGCCCAGGCACGGTTGCGTCAAGGGATGACCTCGAAACTGGATGCGGATCAGTTTGAATCGGAACGAGCCAATGCGGCGGCCCGTGCGGCGGAACTCCAACGGCAGATGGTTCAAGCCGAGAATCAATTGAGTGTTCTGCTTGGCCGCAAGCCCTATGCCATCGTTCGTGGTCGCTCATTAGACGAGCAGATACTGGTTCCGGACGTTCCCGCAGGCTTGCCGTCCGATCTGTTGCAGCGCCGTCCCGATGTGTTGGTTGCCGAACGGCAGTTGGCTGCCACCAACGCCCGCATCGGAGCCGCCAAGGCCGCGCGATTCCCCAAAATCAGCTTGACCGGGATGGCCGGTATGGCTAATCCCGCATTGCAAGCGATCTTCTCAAATCCAGGTCACTTCGGTATGTTCGGTGCCGCGTTGGCGGCTCCTATCTTTAATGCCCAAATACTGGGTTTCGAGCAGGAAACGGTGGAAGCTCAAAACAAAGAAGCATTGGCACAGTATCAACAGACAATCCTGACGGCCTTTCGTGAAGTCGAGGACTCGCTCGTCGCTGTTCGGACGGCTCGCACTCAGAGCACATCACAGCAACAACAGGTCACGGCGTTGCAGTCGGCGTTGAAACTCGCCGAACTTCGCTACAAGGGAGGGTTGGCCAACTATCTGGATGTCCTCGTTGCCCGACGAGACTTGTTCCAGGCAGAGTTGTCGTGGACCAGTACACGTCGGTTCCATTTGGCGTCTGTCGTCCAGCTGTATAGAGCACTCGGCGGCGGATGGTCTCCTGATGGTCAACCGGCCGAGGAGCCAAGCAAGGATAGCGGCCATGGAGAAGCCCGCGCACGGACAGTGTCCAACCCATGAATTGATCGCTCGTCGTTGGAGTCCGCACGCCTTCGATGAGCGGACTATCGACGCCGATTTATTACGAAATCATTCATGCCTTCGGCTATCCAGGTGATCCAACTGTGCTTCCAGAACAGCTGCGAGAACGTGAGTTCCTGCCTTGGAGTCGTCGGCCGATTCGTGAGCGGACATTCTTTGGACAGTGGGGGAATCTCATCCTCTAACAGGATTCATGAGGAGCCGAGCGGATGAAATCATTGAGCGGGAAAGTGGCAATTGTGACGGGATCATCACGGGGAATCGGCCGAGCGATTGCGGAGCGATTGGCCGAGGGAGGCGCGATCGTCGTGGTGAACTATTCGAAGAGTGCGGAGAAAGCTCAGCAGGTCGTTGCGGTGATACAAGCCAAAGGCGGCAAGGCACTCGCGGTCCAAGCAGACATGAGCCAGCTGGCGGACGCGCGCCGGCTGGTGGTCGATACGGTCAAACAATTCAACCGGCTTGATATTCTCGTGAACAACGCCGGGAAATTCATGCCGAAGCCGTTTGAGGAAACGACCGAGGAAGACTTTGACGGCGTGATTGCCCTGAATGCCAAGGGGCCGTACTTTGCCATGCAGGAAGCGGCCAGAGCGTTGAAGGACGGCGGACGTATCGTGAACATCTCGACCGGCGGGACGCATCAGCGCTTTCCCGGGGCTACGGCCTATCTCGGGAGCAAAGCGGCGCTCGAACAATACACCAAGGGATTGGCGCAAGAACTGGCCTCGAAGGGGATCACGGTGAATACCGTCTCGCCGGGTTTCACCGAGACTGGGATGATGACGGAAGAATACCGGCAGATGGGCATTGAGCTCTCGCCGATGAAGCGGCTCGGGGTGCCGAAAGATATCGCTGACGTGGTGGCGTTCATCGTGAGTGAAGAGGCTCGGTGGCTCACAGGACAGACGATACAGGCCGGTGGCGGGATGGTCATGTGACGTACAGCGAGACCGAATACTATCCTGGTTTGGAAGAGAGGGACCATCATGACTGACAGAAAAATCATCGCCGTTGTGGGCGCGACCGGCATGCAGGGCGGCGGGCTTGTGCGGGCAATCATGAGCGATCCGGACAAGACATTTATCGCCCGTGCATTGACGAGGGATGTGAATTCAGAGAAGGCCAAGGCTCTCCTCAAGCTTGGCGCCGAGGTCGTACCTGCCGACCTGGACGATGCACCCGGTCTGAAGCGTGCCTTCGCGGGCGCGGACGGGGTCTTCTGCTTGACCAATTTCTGGGAACATTTTTCTCCGGAAAAAGAACATGCGCAGGCGAAGAGCCAAGCGGAAGCGGCAAAAGAAGCTGGTGTGCGACATGTGATCTGGTCGACGTTGGAAGATACACGCAAATGGGTGCCGCTGTCGGACAACCGTATGCCGACGTTAATGGAGAAATATAAGGTCCCGCATTTCGACGCCAAAGGCGAAGCGGATCGGGAGTTCAGCAAGCTGGGCCTTCCGGTCACGTTTCTTCTGGCCTCGTTTTATTGGGACAATTTGATTTTCTTCGGCATGGGGCCAAAGAAAGGACCGGATGGCACGCTTCTGTTCACCATGCCGATGGGAGACAAGAAG
Source organism: Nitrospira sp. (assembly GCA_029194725.1). GTDB lineage: Bacteria > Nitrospirota > Nitrospiria > Nitrospirales > Nitrospiraceae > Nitrospira_D. The sequence continues at coordinate 3,711 of JARFXQ010000006.1, forward strand.
TTGCCTGGGATCGCGGTCGAGGACATTGGAAGGTGCGCCTTTGGAATTTTCAAGAGAGGTCAAGAATACATCGGCAAGACGGTCGGGATTGCGGGTGAACATTTGACGGGCGTGGAAATGGCAGTGGCCATGACCAAAGCGTTCGGTCAAACGGTACGTTACAATGAAGTGACTCCGGAACAGTACCGAGGATTCGGGTTCCCCGGGGCTGACGACCTCGGGAACATGTTCCAGTTCAAGCGCGATTTCAACGAGGTATTCTGCGCGGCACGCAACCCTGCCGTCGCGAGGAGGTTGAACCCTGCATTGCAGACATTCGACGCCTGGCTGGCGCAGAACAAGAGCCGCATTCCACTGACGTAATGGGTCACCTCGATTCTGAACCGACCGACCATCTTTCCAAAGTTGATCCGGTCATGTGTCGGTTGATCGAGGAGATTGGCCCTTTCTCACTGAAACCGAAAGACCGCCGCTCGCCGTTCGAATCGCTTGCCCGTGCAATCGCCTACCAACAGCTTCACGACAAAGCCGCCGAGAGCATCCTCAAGCGATTCATCGCGCTCTTTCCTGGTCGGAGATTCCCTCGTCCTGATGAGCTGCTTGCCATGCATATGAGATCGGTCAGGAAAGCCGGTTTCTCACGACCGAAGATTATGGCGCTTCGTGATCTGGCTATAAAGACCATCGACGGGACTGTGCCGACAAGCCGTATGATCAGGCGGTTGGCTGATGAGGCGATTATCGAGCGCCTGATCGCAGTCCGAGGCATCGGCCAATGGACGATCGAGATGTTGCTGATCTTTCAGTTGGGGCGTCCTGATGTGTTGCCGGTCGATGATTTCGGCCTGCGCAATGGTTTCCGCATAGCCTACCGACGGCCCACCATGCCCACGCCAAAACAGCTGTTACAATATGGCGAGCGATGGAGACCCTATCGTACGGCCGCCGCCTGGTATCTTTGGCGAGCGGCGGACCGAGCGAAGGCGGGATCGTGATGTATTGGAGCGCGAGTTCAATGCAGATCTCTCATCGAAGACGTTAACGATTGAGCTAACCGGCGCCGAGTAAGCGCAGCGAACGGTAGTACCAACCCATGGCCTGTTCCTCTGCGCTGTAGGCATCAACGATGATTTCCATCCCGATGCGCTCCTCGCGCTGTTCATCGCGCCGAGGCTGCTTTGCTCGCATGGCGCTTTCAGGCCTTACGCTCAAGTTCAGCGGGCGCGCGCAACGGCACTGGATGTCGAGCGAGCATCTGTTGCGCGCGCTCCGCTGCAACCGCTAGTTCGGCTGCTCTTCAATCACTTCGGCTGAGCACGCCGCGCCCAATAGTCAATCTGGAAGACGATGTTGCCGGCTTCGATAAGTCGCAGATACCAATCCTTCGTCAGCGCCAGCGCCGCAGCAACGTCCGAAGTTGACTGGCCGTCAACAGTCGGAACAAGCGAACTGATTGGTCCTTCCGATGGCCTGGCCAGCCCGCCGGGTGGCTGAGTGGTAGCAGTGTGCTCAGCATTATACTTAGTTGACAGGTCCCGCATGTATTGCCGCACGGCCAGAGCCATTCTCGTGGCAGCCTCGTGAACAATCTTGTTGCGCCGCGAACGGAACAGAGCGATCGCGGACCCAAATGGTCGAATGTCGTCCAGCAACCCCGCGTGGGCCGACAGGTCGATTCCACGAGCGGTTAGTTGCTGGGACGCCGATTCAAACGGTGCCGCGTAGCCTGGCGTTGGTCTCATGTTTGGATTGTACTTGGCCACAGACCTCCCTGTGGACGTGACTATGAGTAGTTGGCGGAGACGATCGGAGGCCATGGCAAGCTTGACTACTGCATCTATGTAGTAACTCCAGAATGGCTGATCACGGCTTGTGCAAGCCATCGCGTCGTCATACCAGAGTAGCATTAGACCAATGGAGTATCTCGACGAGTCCATGAGGCCACAGTAGTCCTCTCCCATTGTGAGCAAGGCGGTCTCGATGTCAGTGGGCGGGCGCGCGACCGGCCGCAGATCCATAAGCGCGTTGAAATCGATATCAGGCTGATCCGTTTGCCACATGGCAAATCCGACGTACTCAGAGCTGGGCGTGTCCGCATCCTCCCACGCGTATTCTTGCAATGAGTACAGATTAGAGGCGTGGAGTGCATTCTCCAGATACTCTTCAAACTGGCGTAGGTCGAATGTCATCCCCGCTCTCTCCCACATGGCGCTGTGGCAGCCTAACCAATTATTAGACAGTTGTGCACGCTAGCAAAAATTTTTCGATCCCGTCAATTACAAAGACAGATAATTTGACATATCTCTTTAATATCATTCATGATTCGAAACGTCTAACATGCGATTTTAATAGACCATGGCGGATCGGAACAAACGACTCGATTCCAATGTCGCCGGAAATTTTTTTGTCGATGCGACCTGCATCAATTGCGACACCTGTCGGCAGTTGGCGCCGTTGAGCTTCGAAGAAGTCGGCGACTATTCAGCGATCAGCCGTCAGCCGGATAGCGACTCGCGGATTCATCAAGCGTACCAGGCCTTGCTCGCCTGTCCGGTCGGCTCGATCGGGACGGAACACAGCGACAAGTCAAGGCTGCAAACCGCTATGGCGAGCTTTCCCCTCCAGATCGAGAACGGGGTGAGTTATTGCGGTTTCAACTCGGAGAAATCGTTCGGAGCGAATGGTTTTTTCATTGAACATCAGGACGGCAACTGGCTGATCGACTCTCCTCGGTACATCAAGCATCTCGTTGAGGTCTTTGAGCGGCGGGGAGGTATCGCCCATATCTTCCTGACCCACAAGGATGACGTGGCGGATGCGGATAAGTATGCGGCGCATTTCGGCGCGAAGCGCATCATCCATCAAGCCGATAGCGATGTTGCTCCGACGGCAGAACGGGTGATCGGAGGGGAGGAGCCGGTTCGGGTTGGAGCAGAGTTTCAAATCATTCCCGTGCCGGGCCATACGGCCGGGAGCATGGCGCTGTTGTATCGGGAGCGTTTTCTCTTCACCGGCGATCATCTCTGGTGGGATCCTCACAGCAAATCGTTGGAAGCTCCGACCCGTCTCATTTGGAGAAGATGGACCCTGATTGAGTCCATTCGGAAACTCCTCGACTACCGGTTTGAATGGGTACTGGCCGGGCATGGCGATCGAGTACATCTCGCTTCGACCGAGATGCGAGCACAACTGCAGGCCTTGGTCGAGCGGCGCGAAAAGGGCCGTGTCTTGCGCTAGAGATGCTCACATCCGTCGCACAGTGGATCGATCGCAATATTCTCTCTCTCGGCCGCGAGATGCGGCTGTCCTATCTCCCGCCGCTCATGGTCTATGTCGCCTACGGTATTTCTGGTCTCACCGGTATCGTCGGGACGTTCTTCGTCAAGGACTACCTCGGACTCTCCGCTGCATTTCTCGCCGCACTCGGTTTTTGGGCCGGAATTCCCTGGGCCCTCAAGATGCCGATCGGTCACACGGTCGATCTCGTGTGGCGGTGGAAGAGCTGGCTCGTTGGGCTGGGTGCGGGGCTGTTGACGATCAGCCTCGGGATCATGGCCCTGTTGATCGGTAACCGCGAAGCGATGACGACGATATTGTCGGCGGAAATTTGGTATGTCCTGAGTGTGTTGCTTGCTCCCATCGGGTATGTCATTCAAGACGTCGTTGCAGACGCCATGACCGTCGAGGCGGTTCCCCGTGTCGACGATCAGGGGCACCCGTTCGACGATCAAACATGCAAGCTGATGCATACCACGATGCAGACGCTCGGGCGCGTTGCGATCGTCGGCGGCGGGATCCTCGTGGCGCTCGTGAATGTGTATGTCTTCAGCGGGACGGAGGGGCTGTCTCAAGCCGAACTCGTTCGAGTATACAAGAACATCTACTTGATGGCCATGGTGATCCCGGTCGTCTCGGTGGTGGGAGTCGGATTAGCCTGGTGGCTCAAGCGGCGGCAGATGCAGCAATTTATTCAGGAAGGATTCTCACGGGAGCAGGCCCGGCAGATGGTGAATGTCCGTGATATCGAGAACGAACCGACGAAACCGAACTGGTGGATCCTCGGTGGAAGTTTGGCCTTTGTCCTTTTCTCGTTAACGGTCGGATTGAGTGGATTGCCCTATCGAGAGGAGATCGTGTTCGCCGGATCGATGAGCATTGTGTTGTTCTTGATGTCGAAGCTCGTTCGGGAGCTGGAACCTGATAAGCGACACACCCTCGTCGGCACCGCCGCGGTGATCTTCGCCTTGCGCGCGATTCCAGGACCTGGCCCAGGATCGACCTGGTGGATGATCGATGACCTGAAGTTCGATCAACAATTCCTGTCCGTCCTCTCCTTGATCGGAGGCATTTTGGCATTGGTGGGCATGTTCGCCTTTCGGCGCTTCATGGCCGAACGTTCGATCATGTATGTGGTCGGATTTTTGACCGTCGTCGGGACTATCCTCTCTTTACCGATCGTGAGTATGTATTACGGATTACACGAATGGACGTCGAAGGTGACCGGTGGAATCGTCGATGCCAGATTCATCGCGTTGGTCGACACGGCACTGGAATCGCCGCTCGTGCAGATCTCCATGATTCCGATGTTGGCCTGGATCGCGAACTCCGCTCCAGCCAATCTGAAAGCCACCTTCTTTGCCGTGATGGCCTCTTTCACCAACCTCGCGCTTTCTTTCAGCCAACTCGGCACCAAGTATCTCAATGAGATCTTCGTCGTTACCAGGGAGGTACGCGATCAAGCGACCAGTGCTCTCCAGACTCCAGCCGATTATAGCCAGCTTGGCGATCTCTTGATCACGCAACTGATGATCGGATTGGCCCTTCCCTTCTCCGCCATCCTGTTTGCGAAACTCACCAAGTTTAAGAGCGCGTGAGAGCGTGAGACGATTCCGTCAGTAGGTCCACGGGTGTTGCAAAGTGAGACAGCTCTCTGAGGCTGTGGCTTTTTCGATTCATTGTGAATGAATCGGATTGGATACAACTGAAACCGCTGCTACGTGTTCTCCCCAGCCATCATGTTGAATTCAGGTTGAAATGTTCTCAGTGCGTGGATGCCGATGGCCTAGCATCAAACTTGCTGGTTATGAGCGAATCGTCACACGTTTTGTGAACAATCTATTAGGTTTACTTTTCCACTTTATTTGGCTACAAGGATTTTTCAGCAGAGCAAGTACTTCCAGGTTAGGGACCGGGTCGATTTCTGCTCTCGAGGGGATGCCGTCATCCATAGGCTATTGTGAGGTCATCGGTGATGATCCACTGCCAACGTATCAACATTGCCATTGTCCATCGAGATGGCTTGTATCGAGACAGTTTGCAACATTGCTTAGCCCATGCCGAACTGATTTCGATCGTGCATAGTGCATCTGTGCTCGATCAAAGAACCTGGGATACGGTTGTCGCTCGCAGGCCAGATCTTCTCATCCTCGAATTCGGCTTATGTCGATGTCATGGACCGGTTCAGTCAGGAAATGGAACGTACGCCTCTTCACTGGGCGTTAAGACGATCGTGATCGGGGTGCCGGATAAAGAGGAAGATATTCTTGCCTGTATCGAAGGAGTGGGGGCAGCCGGGTATCTATCGCTGGATGCCTCTCTGGAAGATCTGATCCAGAACATTAGAGCCGTCATGAAGGGGGAAACACTGTGCTCTCCACGGGTTGCGAGTCTGACGTTTGACCGTGTTTCAGCCTTGGCCCGCCAGGTGGGTGCCGCTCAGGCTCCGACTCCGGTTGGAATGGGCCTCACTCGGCGTGAAGCGGAGATTGTACGTTTGATAGAAGATGGTTTGAGCAACAAGGAAATTGCCGCTCGACTCCATATTGAAGTCTCGACAGTCAAGAACCATGTCCATAACATCCTCGATAAGCTGCAGTTGCACAATCGACATTCCGCAGTGAACTATATCAAAGAACAAGGTGCTACCGGACCTCGGTACTGAGCCTCTCCTTTGTTGCGCAGCTGCATGAGGTGTTGCGCTTCAGATCATGCCGCAAAATCTTGTGTAGGTCGGAAGAGATCTAGATTCGCATAGATCCGTTTTATTGTTGTCTCTAGATCCAAGTAGATCCGGCGATCTATTGGCCCTGCACAATCTCTCCTCTACCATCTGTCATGCCACATCATTGGTGAGGAACTCTTTATGGATAAAATCCGCGTGCTGATTGGGAATCATCCCATGATGATTCCCGATGCCGTCCGCCAGATGATCGCGGATCAAGACGATATGGAACTGGTGGGGGATTGCCGCGGTCCGATGAAAATTCTTCAAGAAACAGGCAAGGCGAAGGCCGATATCGTGATCTTGGCTCAAGAAGGCCAAGAAGAGTTGGGTCTTTGTAGCCAACTTCTGGCGATCTATCCGGACCTCACTATTCTCAGCCTAGCTCCTGACCTAGACATAGCCTTTACCCAGCAACTCTGCTCGTATCGGAGGAGGGTGATCAATGGTGATCAGCTGGATATTATACAGACAATGAGAATGGCGGTGAGGCAGCCATGCCCAGAAAGATAGATATGACGGAGCCGTACTGATGTTTCTCCTCAAAGCCATAGGCCAGTTCCCAAGCTCGCTCGGTCTCGCCGTTCTCGACTTCTATCTGAATGGCGGGCAGCTCCGTATGACGGCGCGAATGCCACGTTCAAAGCCGGAAAGGAAAGATGCCCATGCCATTTCATCTCATCAAAGGAACCTTCCACGTCGTAGGCTACTCGCCGGATGGAGACTCGATCCGCTTCCAAGCGGACGATCACAATAATTGGAATTTGCTCAACGGCCCTCCGGTCGGGCTGAATGCCAGGGAACATGCCCAACTCCGGATCGAAGCGATCGATACCCTGGAGACGCACTATCAAGGGCACCATCAACCGTTGAAATTGGCCCACAAGGCCTTGCGGTTTCTACTCGATGAACTCGAGATCAAGAAAGTCAAGTTCGACAAGGGAGGCAAGGTCGTCTCCGCGCAGGACGGCACGCGCGGCTATATCCTGTCGCGCGCGATTGAAAGGTATCGCCGGCCGGTCTCTTTCGTGTTTGCGGGGGACGCCGAAGAGGAGGATGGGACGGAGGTGTTTCTTCGTCCGGACCGTCTGGAAGAAAGCGTGAACTATAAGTCGGCGCTGGAAGGTCTGGCCTATCCGACTTATTACACAGGACTTTTCCCCGATCTGAGGAAAAAAATCACGTCGGCAGTGGTTCAGGCTCGGAAGGGCGGTGGCAAAGGGATCTGGCCAAAGGATAAGACGACGAAAGGGTTTACGGTCTCAAGTCTCTCGTCTGTCACCGAGAAACACGTCATCCTGCCCAAGCTCTTCCGCCGGATCGTGAGCTTCATTGGAAACGGAGGGAACATCGATGGCTTCAAGGACTTCCTTGCCGCCAATCCGGACCCGGTCATGGAATTGAAGAATGGCCATTTCACCAATCTTGACACCTTCATCGAAGTCACGGGAGAGGATGTCAGCCTCACGGTGAACCCTGAGGATCTGGTGTTTGTCGAAAAGTAAGCGACAGGACTCGGACGACAGATTGCACAGCCGGTCTATATCCAAACTGAATACCTGCTGAGCCTCTCCTCAGTCACGCGGCTGCACGAGGTCTTGTCTATCAGGTCAAGCCGCCTAGGTCGGAAGAGATCTAGATGCTCATAGATCCATTTTGTTCCTGTCTCTAGATCCAAATAGATCCGACGATCTATTGGCTCGCCACAATCTCTTCTTTACTGTGCCATATCAGAGCAATGTGAGGAACCCTTGTGGGTAGAAACTGTGTGCTTCTAGTGAACCATCCGGGGAGGCACGTGTTCAAGGTGAGCAACGACGGTGCAGAAACCTAGTTTGACATAATGGTCGACATTCACACGATGGCGAACATAGCGAGAGTCCGCTGGAGCAAGGTAGAACAGCCATCATGATCGCACATGCCTTGACCATCGTCATGAACGAGATAAACGCGCATCTTGCTGATGCCTATGGGTCCGTCCTCCCGCAGGTGGGATTGGGCAACATGACCGAAGGATTCAGCGCCAACGGGTCCGGCAGCGGGCTGCAGCGAAACTTGCTCTATCTCTCCATGGTGAACATCAAAGAAGAAAAAACATTAAAGAACCTCCCAAACTACGTGCGGAATGACGTCATGCTCAAGGTCTCGTACGAGAACAGTCCCGTCTTTCTGAATCTGCAGATCCTGATCACCGCGACCCACACGGACTACACCAACGCTCTGACGGCCCTATCGCGGGTGATCCGGTTTTTCCAGTTCAAAAACGTGTTGACCCAAGACAATGTCGCTCCCGCTTCGATCACGACCTCCAGCGTTCCCATCAAGCCGATCGATCAGTTGGAGGCCTTCAAGCTGATCTTCGATTTGTATTCGCCTACGATGGAGGAGGTGAACCATCTGTGGGGCACGCTTGGAGGGAAGCAGTACCCCTTTGTCATGTATCTGCTGCGGATGCTTGATCTGAAGTTCCACGCCGTGCAGAGCGAGGCGGGGCTCATTACGGAAGTGATCTCGGACTTTTCCCACAAGCAGACGGCTGGCACCTAAATGGGCGAACGAGTCATCAGGGGATATCAGCGGCTCTTCGAGATACGCCTCCTTCACCATTATTGGCTGGATGAAGGAGCGACGCTTTTCGACCTCCTTTCCGACCAAGGGACCAAAGACGCTCGCCTGCTCACATACGATGCGCGACCATTCTTGAAGATCGCTCCGACCGGTGCAACGGCAACAGCGCTTGATGGTTTCGGCGGATTCTTCAAAGAGACAGGGCTCGGCTGCATTGTCGCCGTACCGAGCAGCGCTGTGATTTCGGCCGACGTGATCTTGGAGTTTATCGTCACGGTTCAAAGCAAGGATCTGCTGAACTACACGGCTCTGACCTTGCGACCTTGCAGAATCTACGATTTGTACCATCAATCGGAACAGAAAACGTATCGGTACAAAGAAAACGTGCCCGTCTTGTCCAACTTGAGCGGAGCTTCGAGGGGAACAGGTCCGACGAGAACATTCTTCTTGTCAAAGGAGATTCCCGCGCTTGCCGCCGACGACCAGGTGGAAGCGCTGGTCGTGTCAGGAGGCGCCTTGGTGCAATTGACCGGCGACCAACCAGGGGCCGCCACGCAACCAATCGGGACTGTCGCGACAGATCTGCCGGTATTCGTCCATCAGGGTGACGTGCCGGCCATCGTGCCGCCGGCGGGTCTGGTTGGGGCGCCTGCCCGGGGGATCCTTCTGACCGATGAGATACCCGACAGTGTCTTTGCCCTCGTCCGTGTGACTCCGGTGCGTGCCGATGCCGATGAGTTCAGTTTCATCGATGCGGGCGGCCATGCGAAAGTCCCTCATCCGGTCTATCACGTTCGTTTCAAGAATCGGTTAACTACCTGGCGGTATATGAACAAGTCGACGCGTGCCATGATCTCCGAGGAGGCGACTCCTTTTCCATTGACCTGGTTCGGGAACGCCGGCACGAAGCAAAAACCGTCGGGGGGGAGTGTCAAGGCGGAGAAGAGCGGCGACAGAATCACTCAACTGGTCTCGGAAATTTATGTCTAGGTCCGTGCATCGACACAACGTGAAAAGGGGGTAAGCGACTATGGCCACATCGTATAAGACGCCAGGTGTCTACATTGAGGAAATCCCCAAGTTCCCTCCCTCCGTCGCGCCGGTGGAGACCGCGATCCCGGCCTTTATCGGGTATACGCAGAAGGCTGATGACCAGGTCGCAAGCGATTTGAAGTTAAAGCCGACCAGGATTTCCTCCATGGTCGAGTATGAAAAATACTTCGGGCTCCCGCAGGCCGAAGAGGATATCAACGTCACCATTTTTGAGACGCAGGTAGGCGGCGTCACGACCGACATGAAAGCCATCGCGAGCGTGACGGATTCGGCCCGCTCGAAACACGTCATGTACTATGCCCTGCAAATGTTCTATGCCAACGGGGGAGGACCCTGCTACATCGTGTCGGTCGATCTCTACAAAGGCACTTTCGGAGGCGCCCTCGTCGAAACGGAATTGGAAGCAGGGTTGAATGTCTTGGCGAAGGTGGATGAGCCGACGTTGATCGTGTTCCCCGAAGCGCAAAGTCTTTCGATCGGAGATTTCAAAACGCTGCACGATGCGGCCCTGAAGCAATGTGACGACCTGAAAGACCGTTTTGTCATCATGGATGTGCATGGTGACAGCGTGTCCTTGTCCAACCCGACCGCTAATCTACTCACCGCCGTCGGCAACTTTCGAACCAGCGGCATCGGCGCCAACAATCTCAAGTACGGGGCGGCCTACGGACCGAACATCGAGACGGTATTGGACTTTGCGTTCGATGAAACCAAAACGGATGTCGTCACGAACACCAACGGGGTTCCCGCCGCGGCCGTCAAACTGGATACCTTGAAAGCCGGAAACAACCGTTCGTATGAATTGGCTAAAGCGGCGATCCGGGACTTGGCTTGCAAGATGCCTCCTTCGTCGGCCATGGCGGGGATCTATGCGGCGGTGGACAACAGTCGCGGCGTTTGGAAAGCGCCAGCCAACGTGAGCGTGAACGCCGTCACCAAGCCGACCATCAACTTTTCGAACGTTGAACAGGATCAGATGAACGTCGATGTGACGGCGGGAAAATCCGTGAACGCCATCCGGGCCTTCCTCGGCAAGGGCACGCTGGTCTGGGGCGCGCGGACGCTCGCCGGCAACGACAACGAATGGCGCTACGTGAACGTTCGCCGGTTGTTTAACTTTGTCGAAGAATCGGTGAAGAAGGCCACGGAGCAATTTGTCTTCGAACCGAACGACGCCAACACCTGGGTGCGGGTGCAGGCAATGATCGAGAATTTCCTCACGGTCCTCTGGCGGCAGGGCGCGTTGCAGGGAGTCAAGCCGGAACACGCATTCTATGTGGCGGTAGGACTCGGGAAAACCATGACGGCGCTTGATATCCTCGAAGGCCGCATGATCGTCGAAATCGGCATGGCCGCCGTGCGACCCGCCGAGTTCATCATCCTCAGGTTCTCCCATAAGATGGCGGAATCGTAACGAGCGGCGGCGTATGAAGCAGCAAGCGATCGATCATGAACCAGTGAAGGGAGCACATGATGGCACAAGAATATCCCATACCTCGGTTCCATTTTCAGGTGGATTGGGGGGGAGCCAAGATCAGTTTCACTGAAGTCACGGGCCTCGATATGCAAGTGGAAGTGATCGAATACCGGCATAGCGACAGCAAAGATTTCAATAAGATCAAGATGCCGGGCATGCGCAAATTCAGCAACATCACGATGAAGCGCGGCAAGTTCGAAGGCGATTTCGACTACAACGCCTGGCTGGAGGCCATCGCCAATGAACGGGTGGAAGGCCGGCGCGATGTGACGATCCGGCTGCTCAACGAAAAGCACACGCCGGTCGCCGCCTGGTCCGCCACCCGGTGCTTCCCGGTCAAAGTGACGGCCCCCGACCTCAAATCGGATGCGAACGAGGTGGCGATCGAAAGCATCGAGATCGCCCACGAAGGCCTGAAGTTGATGAACATCTGAGCGGGAACCGCGATGCCTGATTATTATCCGCCCTGGGGGTTCTACTACAAAGTGGAATTCGGCATCAGCAAGAATAAGAACGACGCGCGCTTTCAGACGGTCTCCGGGCTGTCGGTGGAATACGACATGGAGGAGTATAAAGAGGGTGGGGAGAATCGCTTCACCCATAAACTCCCCGTGCGGACGAAGTATGCCGACATGGTCTTGAAACGCGGGATGGTGACCGATTCGGATGTGATCACATGGTGCCTGAGCGCTTTCCGGGACCGCGAGTTTACACCGGCGGATGTGAACGTGATCCTCATGAACGAGAAAGGCGAGCCGCTGCGCACCTGGAAGGTCGCCCATGCCATTCCCAAAAAATGGATGGTCACCGATTTGAACGCCAACGACAACGCGGTCGTCATCGAAACCATGGAATTGTCGTATCGCTATTTCACGATCCAATAGAGGCTGGGCATGCCCATCGAGATCAAAGAACTGCACATTCGGGTGACGGTCAACCCTTCTTCAGGCGGACGGCAGACCGGAGCGCAGGGAGGAGCCGGCGTGGGTGCGGCCGCGGACGCTGATGACGAGCGCGGGCGCAACCAGATGGTCGCCGAATGCGTCGAGCAAGTGCTGGGAATCCTTGAGAGCAAAAGGGAGCGGTGATGGCCGACAACGGCAAGCTTGAGAAGCTGCTGATCCTGGCGTTCGAGACGTCGGAGGAAGCCGAAAGCGGCGGTAAGCTCGAGGCGAAAGATAGCGTGGAAGCCTTCATCAATCCGGAAACCTATACATTGGAGTACAAGGTCAAGACCGCCGAGGGACAGGGGCAAGGCACAAGCGGAGCCCAGGCCAAATTTGAATACACGATGCCGGAAGAACTGACGTTTGAGTTCCTCTTCGATAACACCGGCATCATCGACGGGAAGGCAAACAAGGACGGCGTCTTTGATGACGTCGACCACTTCCGTCGTGTGCTGACCGAATATCAGGGGGCGTCGCATGAACCGTATCACTTGAAGCTCGTCTGGGGAAATCTCATTTTCAAAGGACGGGCGATCGAACTCGGCATTACCTATAAGCTGTTCAATCCCGACGGGCAGCCGATTCGAGCCGTGGCGAAGGCGAAGTTCAAGGGCAGCATCGAAGAGAAGAAACGCGCCGCGAAGGAGGACAAGACCTCGCCGGACTTGACACACCGATATCGAGTCAAAGCCGGGGATACCCTTCCGTTGCTTTGTTACCGGATCTATGGGGACCCGCAATACTATCTCGCGGTGGCGGAAGCGAACGGTCTCGGCAATTTTCGATCCCTTGAGCCTGGCACGACCCTTATGTTTCCACCGGTCGAACGAACCAAGGCGTCACTGTGAGCAACGCGTCCACCATTCCCACGCCTGCCACCCCGGATGTCTGCACCGTGTCCGTGCTGGTGGACGGATCGGAAATCCCGGGCTCGTATCATGTGTTGGCGGTGTCCGTGACGCGGGAATTGAATCGTATTCCCACGGCCGTGATCCAGCTGAGGGACGGGGAAGCCTCTCGGTCGACGTTCGAGCTGAGCAACAGCGACCACTTTGTGCCGGGCAAAAAGATCGACATTCAGCTCGGTTATCGCTCGCAAAACGAGTCGGTGTTTAAAGGGATCGTGGTGAAGCATGGGATCAAAGTACGCAAGAGCGGGAGCCTGCTGATCGTCGAGTGCCGCGATGAAGCCGTGAAGATGACGAGCGGCGTGAAAAGCCGGTATTTCTCGGATAAGAAGGACAGCGACATCATGGAGGAGATCATCGCCTCACATGAGTTGCAGAAAGAAGTGACTGCGACCAGACCGGATCTCAAAGAGGTCGTTCAGTATGAGTCTACCGATTGGGATTTTCTGCTGTGCCGCGCGGAAGCCAACGGGCAAGTCGTACTCGTCGAGGACGGAAAGATCACCGTCGCCCCGCCGGTGACGAGCGGAGACCCGGTTGTGGCCGTCCGATACGGGGCGACGTTGCTGGAATTGGATGCGGAAATCGATGCGCGTTGGCAGAGCAAGGGCATCAAGGCCAGTTCTTGGAATGCGACCGATCAAGAGGTGATCGAAGCCGAGGCCACAGAACCTTCCACGACGGGCAACGGCAATCTCACGCCCGCCGTGTTAGCCGATGTGATCGGCGGCGATGCGTACGAGATCAGGCACGGCGGCAAACTGGGCCAACCTGAGCTCCAGGCCTGGGCCGATGGACGGCTGCTGAAGGAACGGCTCGCCAAGATGCGCGGGAGAGCAAGATTTCAGGGTTTCGCCGGAGTGGCGGCCGGGAACCTTATCGAAGTGACCGGCATCGGCGAGCGGTGCGAGGGCAATCTCTATGTGTCCGGTGTGCGCCACACGGTCGCCGACGGCAATTGGGAAACGGATGTCCAGTTCGGATTGAACATTGAACCCTTTGCTGAAACGTACAATCTCCGGCCCTTGCCCGCCGCCGGTTTGCTTCCTGCGGTCAGCGGCCTGCAAATCGGCGTGGTCACGGTATTGGAGAACGATCCGGAAGGGGAGGATCGCATCAAGGTGCGGCTGCCGTTGATCAGCCCGGCCGAAGAAGGCATCTGGGCGCGCATCGCGACCCTGGATGCCGGCAAGGATCGCGGCACATTTTTTCGTCCAGAGGTCGGGGACGAAGTGGTGGTCGGTTTTCTCAACGATGATCCGCGCCACCCTGTCGTCCTCGGGATGTGCCACAGCAGCGCCAAGCCGGCCCCTGAGCTGGCCGAGGACGTCAACAATCGGAAAGGGTATGTCAGCCGGGAAAAGATGCGGATCGTGTTCGATGATGAGAAGAAAAGCATCGTGCTCGACACTCCAGCCGGTAATACCCTGAGTCTGTCTGAAGATGACAAGGGCATCCAAATCAAAGACCAGAACGGCAACTCGGTGACGCTCGATGACGGCGGCATTACAATCGAAAGCGCCAAAGATCTGGCGTTGAAAGCCGCCAAAGATATCAAGATCGAGGGAATGAACATTGAGGTCAAGGCCCAGACTTCCCTCAAGGTGGCTGGAACGGCGAGCGCTGAAGTCTCCGGTGCCAGCATGACGATCAAAGGCAGCGCGACGACCGTCATCCAGGGCGGCGTGGTGCAGATCAATTGATCCAGAAAGGCAGGTCCTACCATGCTTCCCGCTGCACGAGTGAGCGATCTCATCGTGAGCACGGCAACATCAGGGATTCCGACCCCCATCATTCCGCCCGGTGCGCCGACAGTCTTGATCGGGGGCCTTCCCGCGGCACGGATGGGTGATACGTGCGGAGTCGATGCCATCGTCAAGGGCTCCGCAACGGTACTGATTGGCGGAATGCCTGCGGCCAGAGTCGCTGATCTTACTGCGGCGGGCGGCGCCATCATGCCGCCGGGCGCGCCGACGGTGCTGATCGGCGGGTAGGAATTGTTGCGAACATGAATCGTCCATTTCTCGGTCGAGGATGGTCATTCCCTCCAACCTTCAATCGCGACCGGGCCGGTGTGGAGATGCTGGAGGAAGAGGCGGACATTGCGTCAAGCCTTGAGGTGTTGCTTACGACCGCTCGGGGTGAGCGGGTCATGTTGCCGCAATATGGCTGCAATCTGGAGGAATTGGCGTTTGAAAGTTTGGATACGCGTATGAAGACGCTGATGGCCGACAAGGTGGAGTCCGCCATCCTGTATCACGAGCCGCGTATCGAATTGGAACTGGTCCGCCTGGACGACAGCCAGGACCTGGAGGGCGTGGTGTTGATCGAAGTGACGTACCGCGTCAAATCGACGAACTCCCGCTTCAATTTCGTCTTCCCCTACTATAGGAGAGAAGGCACGGACATTAACCTGACCACCACCGTGAATCTATTGCCCGACAATGTGTGATGTATGACGGCGCCCGCTGACTGTTCGTACAACACAGACCCGCTCAAGCTCGTCCGGGAAGGCACCAGCCAGGACCAGCGCATTTCCGCCACGCTGGATCCGCGGTATGCCCCGGTGGATGAGCGCAGCCCGGCGCACGGCATGGTGTTTGCGCGCGCCTATTCGGAGTTTTTGAAATATTACAACTCAAGCAATATCGAGGCGGGCAACTGGGACCCGTTTTTCAGTGAGGATGTCTCGGTCCAGTTGGCCGGCGCGGCGGTGGAGGACGTGCAGCACTACCGGCAACAGGTCCAAGAATATGCTGCTTTTTTGAACGACCGCCACAACCAGAACAATACGACCGGTTTACGCGACCGCGTGGACTTTCTTTTCAGTTGCGGCGCGACATTGGCGATCCGGCTCAACCGATTCTCCGAACAACTGCCGGAGGAAATCGCTCTACGGAATGCGCTGCGTCAGCTCGTACAGAGTCAACTGGCGCCAGCGCTCAAGCGTCTGATCGCCTATCATAAGGGCGGCGAGACGATCGTCGATGCCGAGCGGCCGCTCAACGATGTCCCCCATGAAAAAGCGGCGCCGCTTCGTATCTTGGGCAGGGACGCCCTGAAATGGTCTGAGTTGGCCACGGCGAACCTGTCCAAGGATTGGACGGGAGGAATTGATTGGGCCGCGTATTACGCCGCGGTTGTAGCGGATGCTGCAGTGTATGGGAACCTGTCCGGGACGACGGTGTTTGAGCGGGTGAACCACCTCGCGACTCATAATCTCTTTACCTCGGTGCTGGATCAATTCCTGAAAGTGTATGCGCGCGCGGTCGGGGAAGCCAACCTCGCATTGGAACGGACGTTGATGAATTGGGACCGCCATGAGCCTCATTACGCCCTGTTCTTGGCTTTTCTCCGCCTGTTCGAGCATGCCCGAGCGGAAGCCAATACGCTGACCGGACGTCATCTCGACTTCTATTATCGGCAGATTCTCCGGCTGAAAGAAAAAGCCGCAGAACCGGGACATGCGCATGTGCTGGTGGAATTGGCCAGGCAAGCCGGCATGTACGAACTGAAGGCCGGGGACCTGTTCAAGGCGGGGAAGGATGGCCTCGGCCGCGATGTCTTTTTTGCGAATGACCGCGATGTGGTTGTGAACCAGGCGAAAGTGGCGGTGCTGAAAACCGTCTATCGCCACGGCAACGAGCCGGTCGGCAACGGGGCGAACAAGAATTTGCAGGCAGGCCGTCTCTATGCTTCCCCGATGAGCAATTCAGTTGACGGGCTGGGCGCGCCGCTGACGACCGCCGATCAATCCTGGCATCCCTTTCATAATAAGAGTTATGTCGATGGGAAACTAAGCGAAATTCGAATGCCCAAGGCGGAAGTAGGCTTCGCGATCGCCTCGCACTATCTCTGGATGGCGGAGGGGACCAGGACGATCACGGTGACTTTCGCTATTTCCGGCTCATCGGGGGCGGTGAGCGCTGACACAGCAGATCTGGGTTGTTTTCTGACCTCTGAGAAAGGCTGGATTGAAGCAGCGGATCTGAATCTGTCCACGGAAAAGAATGGAGGTTTGCGCTTGGACTGTACGCTATCCGGAGCAGATCCAGCGGTCACCCCATATCTCTCCAAGACACATGGATATAATTTTGCGACGGATCTGCCAGTCTTATTGGTCAAGCTTCGGTCGCGAGATGACGTGACGTATCTCTACGAGGATCTTCAGGATGCGGTTGTAGACCAGATCACGTTACAGGTCCAGGTCGAGGGCCTTAAGACGCTTGCCGTGTCTAACGATTTTGGCCCGGTTGATACGTCGAAGCCCTTTCAGCCGTTCGGAGCTTTGCCCATCGCTGGGAGCTCTCTAATCATCGGCTCTAAAGAAATGTTTCAGAAGGGCCTCTCTACGGCCTCAATCAAGGTGAAATGGTTGGTTGACCCACAGCCTTACAAGACTGCACCTACTATCAGCATTGACTTCTTAAGTGGTGGTCAGTGGAGTTCTTCTGATATTCCGCAAACTGGAGTCGGCTCGATTGAATACGCCCTCACGAACAATCTCACTGCGTCTGTTGTGGATGAGCCCGATTTAAGTCCGAATGAATTCTATACTACGACCTCTCGACATGGTTTCGTACGACTCAAACTAAGCAGCGATTTCGGCCAAGCTGACTATCAAGCTTCCATCTTAGACTTTATCAAGCGATTAAATGATGCCGATACCAAGAATGACGACCCTCCTGGGACCCCGCCCGTTGGACCTTCGATGAGTGAACTGTCTATGGACTACACCGCTGTACAAACACTCACGTTAAATTCAGTCGGGGCGGATCCGAGCGCGTCGGCCCAGACCCGCTTCTTCCACGTCGGGCCGTTCGGCCAAGCCGAACAGCATCCAATACTGAACAGCGCGTCGAAGGTCTACCTGCTCCCGCAGTTTAAGGAGCAAGCGGGCCATAACGAAGCCGAATTGTACATCGGCGTGACCGGCCTCAAACCTCCCCAAAATCTCACGCTGCTCTTTCAAGTGGCCGACGGGACGGCCGACCCCCTTTCCGAAAAGCCGGACCCGCATCTCCATTGGAGCTATTTGCGCGCCGACGAGTGGGTATCATTTGCAAACGGCGATGTCGCGGATGAAACGGGAGGGTTTCTCGATTCCGGCATCGTGACCCTGGCGATGCCGAGGGACGCTTCGGATTCGAATACTCTGTTGCCCAGCGGGATGCACTGGATCCGGGCAGCGGTCGTCTCGGGAAGTGACGCCGTCTGTCGCCTCACCATGGTCGCCGCCCAGGGGTTGAGAGCGACATTTACCGACAAGCACAACGATCCCGCGTTTTCGGCCAAGGTGTTGCCGGCCGGCACGATCAGCAAGCTCGACCAACCTACTGCGGCCGTCAAGACCATTACGCAGCCGTTCAGTACATTCGGCGGAAGAGGAGCGGAAGCGGCCACGGCATTCTATGCACGCATCAGCGAACGGCTGCGGCACAAGGATCGCGCCATCGCGTTGTGGGATTACGAGCGGTTAATCCTGGAAGCGTTTCCGCAACTCTATAGGGCCAAGTGCCTGAACCATACCCGGTATGAACCCACGGAAGATGGCTCGGGCATCTACAAAGAATTGGCGCCCGGCCACGTCACGGTCGTGACCATCCCGAACCAGCGGTTTCAAAACCTGCGCGATCCGTTGCGGCCCTATACGAGCTTGGGTCTGTTGGAAGAGATCGGACGGTTCTTACGCAAGCGACTATCTTGTTTCGTTAACCTGCATGTGAAGAACCCCCAGTTTGAAGAGGTTCTCGTCAGTTGCGGCGTGCGTTTGCGCGAGGGGTTGGACGAGACCTTCTATGAAACGAAGTTGCAGGAAGCGATCACTCGTTTCCTGTCGCCCTGGGCGTTCCCCGGCGGCGGTCATCCATCATTTGGCGGGAAGATCTATAAGTCCGTCTTGATCAATTTTGTGGAAGACCAGCCCTACGTGGACTACGTCACGGACTTTCAGTTGTTCCATGAGTTTGTCGACGGCGATGGGGTACAGCAGAAGAAAGAGGGGAATGAGGTGGAAGGCTCGAAGGCCGTATCCATTTTGGTTTCTGTGCCGGCCGAACAGCATGATGTGCGAATAATCAAACCCATCGCGGAAAAGGCATCTGCCGAGCAATGTCCGTGTGAAGCATGAACCGGCTGCCCACCACCATTCCGAAGCGGCCTGAATTCAAACCGGCGCAGGACTACTATCGCCTCCGCCGGGATGGCATCGGCCATATCGAACGGATGGGGAGCGCACTATGGACGGATTACAACACCCACGACCCTGGTGTCACCATCCTGGAATCGCTGTGCTATGCCCTGACCGACTTGGCCTACCGGACCGGTTGGGATATTCAAGATCTCCTCGCGCCCGCCACCCCCGCGGCCGATCCCACCCATCCATTCCCGAGTCAGCCGTTCTTTACGGCCAGAGAGATCTTACCCGTCAATCCCTGGACACCCGACGATTACCGCCGTCTGCTCATCGACCTCGATACGATCCGGAACGCCTGGGTCTCCTGTAAACAATGTGCCTGCGATGTCTACTACTACGCTTGGTGCGAAAAGGATCAATTGGTTCTGTCGTATCAGAAACCCGCGAATCCGCTCCTTCAAGCCAAGAAAGTTGAAACGCTCGGTTTCTACGAGGTCCTCCTTGAGCTGGAAAGCGATCCGGAATTGGGAGATCTCAACGACCGAAAGCTGGAACATTCCTACAATCTGTTTGATAGCGACGGAAAGCCTCACCCTGTGATCCTGGAGCTGCGATTTCCTGATTGGGGGTTGGGAGCCGGAGATAAGCGGGACTTGTTTGTGAACAGCGACGATGCATTCACCGGGGAAAAGGGAGCCTCATTTCAGCTCAAAGTATTACATCTTGGAGCAACCAAAACCTACAATGTGCTGACCGATCCGGCCTTGGATGAGGCGGCGCGCAATGCCTACCTCCAGAAACATTGGCGCAGCGTCTTCTATGTCAGTTTTGAAATCACGCTCATGCCCGGCGGCCAACACGTGGTCATTCCCTATGCGGCGCTGCGCATCTTCGGAGATGCCTTTGCCAAGGGCCAGGGAGCGGTCGCCGGCTTGAAAGCTATTCTGGAAGACCGAACCACCGCGGGCTTTATCCAGCGATACCGTCAAAAACTGCTCAGAGTAGATCAGGCGGTGATGAACGCCAAATCCTGTCTGCAGGCTCATCGAAATTTGGATGAAGACTATTGCCGGATTTCTGGAATTGAGGTGGATGATGTGGCGGTCTGCGCAGATGTGGAAGTTCTGCCCGATGCGGATATCGAGCTGGTGCAGGCAAAGATCTGGTTTGAGATCGAGCAGTATTTCAATCCGCAAGTCCCATTTTACAGCCTGAAGGAGTTGATGGATGCCGGGATGCCGGTGGAGGACATGTTCAATGGTCCGAACCTGGAGAGCGGGTTCATCAAGGCAAGTGACTTGGAAGCGGCCGAGCTCAAAAGCGAACTGCGCACATCGGATATCGTGAATCGACTGATGGATATTGAAGGAGTCGTGGCGGTCAACAATCTCCTCCTGACCAAATATGACGCGGAGGGGCATATCGTGAAGGGCGCAGCCGATCCCACTTGGCAGGACGGCCAGAACGGCGGACCCGTCTTTGAGCCAGGCAAAGCGAGCGCGTCCTGGCTGCTGGTCATCGGCGACAGACACCAGCCGCGCCTCTATCACAACCTGTCACGATTCCTGTTTTCTAAAAACGGCCTGCCGTTCCTGCCGCGCAAGGATGAGGCCTCTGACACCTTCGTTCAACTGCGCGGCGAGGCGGAGCGTCCCAAGCTCCACGGTCCGCCTGAAGACTTGCCCATTCCCGTCGGGACATTCTGTCATCCGGAGGACTACGCTCCGATCCAATATGGGTTTCCGTTGACCTATGGAATCGGTCGCGAAGGGCTGCCTGCGCACGCGTCGCCTGCTCGTCGGGCTCAAGCGAAGCAGATGAAAGCTTACCTGATGGTGTTCGAGCAACTGCTCGGCAATGCGGTTGCTCAAATCGCGAACACGGCGAAGTTATTCTCCCTCGACCCGACAGTGGACCGCACCTATTTCGTCAAGGAATTCAATGAGGCGATGATTCAAGGTTATGCGGAGCTGATCGGCAGTGGTTTCAATATGGCGGAGCTCGAACAGATGGCAGAGACCCTGCCGGAGTTCCACGAACGGCGCAATCGTTTTCTCGACCATATCATGGCGCGATTCGGCGAGCAGTTCGGCGAATATGCCCTGTTGCTGACGAAGCTGCATGGCGAGCAGGTGGCGCTTGACCGATTGATTGCCGACAAGATTTCCTTTGTGAACGCCTACCCGCTCGTCAGCCGCGACCGAGGAAAGGCGTTCGATTATACGCGAGATCCCTGTTCACCAGGGAATATTCCAGGCCTGAAGAAGCGCGTCAGCCTCCTGCTGGGCTATCCGGATCTGACATTTTCCTGGACTGTCGCGACTCCCGTCGTTGATCAATATCCGGTCACCTTTAGGTTGATAGATCGGAATGCGGCGGTCTGGCTGGAAGGCGGTCTGACCGTGACATCAACCGGTCCCGACCGTGCGACGCACCAAGCGTTTCGGGACATCATCAGGCGAATGATCCTGATCGAAGCCTATGACATTGTGCCGGAGGCCGGCCGATTTCGACTCAAGGTCAAGGATGAGAACGGCAATGTCCTCGGCCAGCATCCGGTATTGTTCCAAACGATGTCGGATGCGAACGGCTTGAGGGACGAGCTGGTGGGCTGGAGCAGCAACGAACGAGCCGTCGTCGTCGAGCATATATTATTGCGTCCGAAGTTCCCGGGTGATGCGCTCTTCCCCGCCTGCACCGATGGCCCATGCAACACCTGTGGCGACGAGGATCCCTATTCCTTTCGTTTGACGTTCGTCATGCCGGGCTGGACTGCGCCGTTCACCACAAACTTGGAGATGCGCGACTTTGCCGATCGAACCATCCGCCAGGAAACTCCTTCGCACCTCCTCGGTAAGACCTGCTGGGTCGGCAACGACGGCTTTATTGAAAACCCGTGCGACCCGGTCATCGATGAATTGGCGGAGTTGTTGATAACGAAGGGACGGACGAACGGGAATACCAAGCCGACAGAGACCGATGTCTGTCGTTGCGCCCTGGCCATTTACAAGGCGTTCAGTCACGTCTTTCAGAAATGGTATGAGGACAAGTCCCTGACCTATTTCCATTCCGACGCTTTGGCCGAACTGCTGGGGACAGAATTCCGTGCGACGGTCAATCCCGCCGACGTGGCCTGCGCCGTGGTTCTGGATGAGGCCCTTTGGGCCGACATTCTCGTGATCATGGTGAAGCACTTTGGTCACGTCGTGCTGGCGGGTTGGCAGTTTGAGCGGTTTGAAGAGGCCTGGTGCAAATGGCTCGAGGTCAACGCCGGGTTCGATTGGACGGAAGAACGGGTGCAGGATCGCGTAGTAGCTCTGCTGCGTGCCAATCTCAAGACTGACCCTGGCGCGAAAACGCCCGACAAGGATGAATTATGCAAGTGCGCTGCAGCCATCGTGACGAAATACGGCATAGCCTTTCATAGTTGGATGGACGCGAGTATGAAAGCGGGGACGGCTTTCGAAAGTTTCCCTCCGTTTGTTCCTGATCCGATTACGCTGTGCGCCGGGCTGACTTTCCAGCCCGGCACTGACACCTCCATCGCTGCGCTGCTGAAAGACCGCTACGAGGCCTACAAAGAAACCTCGTATCGTCTGTGGATCGTCGTGAATCTGCTGGCGAGTCTGAGCAACACCTATCCTGGCGCGAGATTACACGATTGCGATGGAGGGAGCGATGAGAACCCCGTGCGTCTGGGGAAGACGGCCTTGGGTACATACCCGCTCAGGAACACAGTGTCACCGTCCGATTCTCCCGGACCAGCACCCTCCGATCGCTCAACCACACAGCCGCGGGCGAGCGGACGCCAAACAAAGACCAAGCCTGCGAAACCTCTTAAGAACGGGAAACGCAAACGTCGTTCATAAACCTTTTTGATCGCGGTGACGTCGCCATGAAATTCACACAGGATATCTACCCCGTCTTTGAAGCCAATCAGGTGCTGTCGGATCTGCACCTGAATGAGATCTTCAAGTATCTGGACGAGCAAGATCGGCTCACACGCGCCAATCTCATCGGGATCGGCATTGTGTGCGGCCTGGAGATCAACCTCAACCCGCCGGGCGCTGCCACCTCGACCATCCGGCTGACCAGAGGGTGTGGCGTCACGTCGGAAGGCTATCTGATCATCGAGCCGGACGACGTAGACCTGGTATCGTACCGGGAGTATGTGTTGCCTCAGGACCCCGCCTATCCGCCATTGAAGGATCAATCGTCGGCCGGCAAACAGTTCGGCTTGTGGGAGTTGTTCCCGGCCGGTGAACCGGAGGCGACGGCGTTGGGGACTCCGGCCGGGTTCCTCAACGACAAAGCCGTCCTGCTGTTCCTTGAACTCAAGAAGGAAGGATTGCGTAACTGCAGTCCCAACAATTGCGACGACAAGGGCGCCAAAATCACGGCGACGGTCAGACGGCTGCTCATCAAGGTCGAGGATTTGGCGAAAGTCATCGCCGCGGCCAACCAGTTGGAGGGAAATCTGACGTTTGCCGATCTCGACAGCGCACTCTCGGCGCGACTCAACCTGCCCGATGTGCGCATGCTTCGTTATGACGTGCCGAACACGAGTCCCGCGACATCCCGTGACGTGCTGGCCGCGTTTCTCGCCCTGTTTCAAGCCGGCAAACTGGCGCAGCAAACCGGAACGGCGCTGACCGCCGCGTACAACGCCTTCAAACCGATCGTGCAGGGAGCCTATCCATCGAATCCGTTCGCCGCGTTCGCCGCGACGTTCGGATTTTTGGACAGTGCGCCAAAAACGACGGCCCAAGTCCGGTTCTTGCCGTATTACGTCGACTTCTTTGACGACCTCGTGAAAGCCTATGACGAGTTCCGTTGGAAAGGGGCTGAACTCCTGTGCGCCTGCTGCCCTCCTGAGAGCCTGTTTCCTCGTCATCTGATGTTAGGGGCGGTGGCCCCGAATTCTGTCGTCCATGCGAGCCATTACCGGCACCCGTTTCTTGCTTCGCCCGCCGTCGGTGATTGCGGGGAGCGGACACAGGAAGTACGCCGGCTGTTTCAACGCCTGGTTGAAATGATTGCGCAGTTTTCCATTACGCCCAAGCTGCCGGAAGTCACATCACGGTCGATCATCGATCCTCAGATCCGCATCACGCCGAGTAAGGCGGGTGACGTGCCGCTATCCGACCGGGCGATCCCCTACTATTACAGCCAGGAAGGCACAGCACCTCTCTATCGTCTCTGGAATGTTGATAAAAGCCGGAGAAACCGGGCCCATCACAATCTGAGCTATCGATCCGATGCATACAGCCCTGCGGCCCCTGCCTTCGTCACCGAGGCCTTGCGCTACGATTTGGAACCGTACAACTTCCTGCGCATCGAAGGGCATCTGGGAAAAGAGTACCAGGCCGTCCTGAACACCCTCTTGTCCCTGAAAACGCGATATCGCCTCCCCATTGATGTCATTGCGCTGCGTGCAGGTGTGTTTGATGAGAGCATCTCTGTTGATCTGAAGAAAGAAGAGTGCCGCTTTCAAGACCTGGAATCACTGTACGATGCTTTGCGTGAAGAACTTCTCTCCACCTTGTGTGAAGGAGTGATGTATCTCTACAGCCTGTCGCTGGACAAGACTGTTGCCGCTTTGGTCGGCGGCACGCCCAAACTTCCGCTATTGAAACAGTATGCTCCAAATTTTCGCTATGGAGACAGTACGGTCGGCGCCTGGTATGAAAAATATCTCGCTCTCCTGCAAGGACGTCCGTACATCGACGTCGACCAGACCAATGTCGACCAGAACGCGGTGCTCACGGTCTATTGCGTCCTGTTTGCCGGCACCACTGATCTGCCTCAAAAGAATTTTGCGCATGTTGTATCAATTTATTATCTGACGAAACTCGCCGAGGTGTTGCCCGATAGTTTAGACGCCTGGGGTTTTGCAGATTTCCAGAACAAGTACCAGGATCTGATGGGCCTCATCCGGTTCTTCCGGAGCGAGGCTGTGGCCAATATCTCGGCCGAGTTCAAAAACTTCATCCCTCAGGAAGACTTGATCGATCATTTCGATGAAGTGCTCTTTGCTTGCAAGCTTGAGCCCCTGCGGGCAATCCATGAGGAGTATGCGCGTCGCCTCCGCGAGGTGAAACAACGGCGGTTCTTCAGCATGTTCTTACGCGACCATCCCGGCGTCCAGCATAAAGCCGGCGTTCCGTTCGGCGGGACTTTTATTCTGGTCTACCATGAAGAACCGGCCGGCCTGAAGAACGATGTCGATCTTAGGGCGATCAAGGCCCTGACTTCCGAAGCCATCCCGATCGGACGCAAGGTGATGGTCGCCAAGGAAGCTCTCACGGAGGCCCTGTCCCGGATGAGTAAAAAGGCGGAATATGCCGAAGATCCCGATATGCGATTGCTGTTCGGCGCGTTGACCGGCCGGGTTCCGGATTTCAAGAAACCAAGCGGTCCGGTATCGGATGCCGATAAGATCATCGACGCCACGGTCGGGGAACTTTCCGGCGGAACCGTCATTGCGGACTTTTTCTTGCCCTATCTCTGTTGTCAGGGATGCCCATCGGTCCAGTTCGTCTTGCCGAAAACTCCTCCGACCTTCACCGTGCAGATGGCCTGCACGAGTCCGAACAACCAGGCGGAAGTGACTGTGACGCCAAAGGGAGGAGAGGGGCCCTACAGTTATAAGCTGGGAGACGCGGATATCTTCCTCCCCCTGACCGGCGCACTCCTGCTGCCCGTTGGAACGCATACGCTGGTCATACAGGACAGCGCGGGAACTGAATCAGCGCCGCGATCGCTGACCGTGCCGGCGCCATTGACGATTGAGAAAGAGACCTATATCGATAATGTGGCTGCAAAGACCTATCAGGTCAGCGTGCCTATTTCGGGCGGCGTGATTCCCTACAAAGCTGAAACCGGCACGGTGGCGGGAAGCACATTCACCAGTCTCGCTGTGACCAGCGGAACCGCCGTAACTGTGAGCATTACCGATAGCGCCGGCTGCAAGGTCTCCAGAGAGTTCAGGCATACGGTCTGCGATCTGCCCTGCGGCGGTGTCTCACATCGCTGCGCCTACCGGCTGTGGCTCCAACCCCCTGTCGGTGAAGCTCGTTATGAAACGTATCGGCAAGAGGGAGAAGCAGTCAAATTGCGGTTCAACGGCACAGACATCGCTCTGCCTGGGACGAACGTCATCCTACAGGCCGAGACCGCGCAGCTGAACGGTTCATTCGAGAATACCATCGCCGCCATCGTCAAGAAGCTGAACGCCGTCGTGAACCAGGCGTTGATGAGCGCGCTCGGCCCTCAGGGGAAGAATCGGTTGGTTCTAGGGTACAAGCCGGCGGCCACAGACCCGTTTGGAGTGCTCTGGATCGAACACTTTGTCTGCGAGACGTTCAGCATCGAATTCAATTTCTCCTTTGCCAAACCCTCTCCCGCCTTCAGTTTGATCTGGCGTTATACCAATGAACCGGATGCCGCGGGCGCCCCCTTCACCGGGGCCATCATGATCAATAGGAGGCTCAATAATAAGGAAACGCGCATCCCTGCCTTGGATTGCAGCGAGCGTAATCAGTGCACCGACAGTGATTCCACGAAACTCTGCCAGGGGCCAAGTCCCAAGCTCAAATTCGAGATTGCGCCCCGTGAGAACAACAACTTTTCCTTGCAAGCAGATGTCAGCAACATGCCTGCCACCGACATTGTCGCCTGGGTGTGGGATGTGAGTACGCAGTCCCTTGAACCATTCTATGAAGGGAAGCAAGTGGTAGCGGGCCTGACGAGGCCGGAGGGTGTCATCAGGCTCACGGCGATCACGAACAACGGTTGTTTCGCGGTGGCCCAGCGAAATGTTCAGCAATGACCCATATGATCCGGCATCATTACGTTCACGTCGAAGTGAACGGGACGGAAGCAGATGGGCTGGCCTTGCAGCGGCGCTTGCCGGCACTGTGTCTACAGTCGCTGATCCCTGCCTTCGAACGGGTATTGAACCGGCACGCATCATCGGATCGATATCTGTCCATTGAACGGTTGGAGATTGATGCCGGCGCCATCTCCCTCGAACGATTGGATCATGAGCTGGCTGAAGCCGCGGCGCGGGCTCTTGAACGGTCACTCGGGGAACAGATACCGGTCGAGGGAGCATCGATTTTGACCGAGGCCGGCAAGATCCGGCGCAAGACGGATCAGCAGCGCATTCATGAGGCGTTCATGTATTTCTTGCAGACGGGCCGTCTGCCTTGGTCGTTTCGTCTGCCAGACGGCAAAAACTTGGAACAGGTTATCCTCGACTCCTGGCGGCAAGCTGTGGAATCAGGTCTGATTTCGCTGATGGCCCGCGATGCCGTACATCGCCTGCTGGAGCCGTCAGCGGTTCGGAAGCGCCTAGTTCGGCAATTCTCTTCGCCCTTTCTGAAGACCTTCGTCTCGCTGCTGTCGCCGGGATCCGAACAGGTCATGGCTGCGTTGTTGGAAAGACTACGCCGTTCCATTGCGGCTCCTGAGCAGGCGAGGGATCTCGAGCGTGTCTTATGGGACACCCTCTTAGCCGATATGGCTGAAGGCAGGCCGGTAACATCGACCGGCCTTGTCGGAGAGGCCTTGCGTACGATGCCCACTGGAGCAGTATCGCGAGCTGAGCTCGCCCGCCTGTCGGCGGAGCATTGGCCCGAGGCAACCAACAAGGCGCCGGCTGATCGCATGGTCGAATCTGAACCGACACCGCCAGGCCTCCTCCCATCTGAGCACAGTTCCATCGACAGAGAAGACCATCCTGAAGTCCGAGAGGGAATCTACGTTGGGAATGCCGGCCTGGTCCTCCTGCACCCATTTCTGCCTCAATTCTTCTCGGCGCTGGGCATCGCCGATGGCGACGAAATTCTCCAACCGGCCCGCGCCCTGAGTCTGTTGCATTTCCTGGCGACCGGACGGACCGTTGGGCCGGAATATGAGTTGGTCCTCCCGAAGATTCTCTGCCATGTGGCTCTTGGTACGCCGGTTGAATCGCCGGTGGATCTGACGATCGTGGAACAAGAAGAAGCGGTCACGCTCCTCGATGCCGTGATCCGGCACTGGCAGGCGTTGCGGAATACCTCACCAGACGGATTGCGCGGCGCCTTTCTTCTTCGACCTGGAAAAGTCTCGTTACGTGACACCGGCGACTGGTTCATACAGATCGAATCACGCCCCCACGACATTCTGCTGGATCAGTTGCCCTGGGGCCTTGCGATGATCAAACTGCCTTGGATGGAACACATGCTGAGGGTGGACTGGAGATAGAATAGTCGAACTTCCATCGACAGCGGAATCGCCGATGAAAGCCTCTGCGGAGAAATCATCCTCAACCGTCTCGAGAACCGCGACACAGTCGGCGCAACGGCCGTTTTTCGCAAAAGCCGGCGGAGGCGGTTTCTTCGATCCGGTGGCGGGCGGCGCCGTTCCGGCCCTCCAAGCGAAAATGAGGGTGAACCAACCTGGCGATAAATTCGAACAGGAAGCTGACAGAATGGCCGACAAAGTGATGCGCATGCAGGCTCCCGCATCACCCTTGAGAGAAGACAGACTCCAGCGCCAGGCAGATGATCGATTGCAGAAAAAAGAAAAAGAAGAGGACAAGATTCAGAAAGCGGCCATGCCGGAGGAAAAACTCCAGAAAAGTGCAATGCCGGAGGAGAGGATTCAGAAGGCAGACGACAAGGAGATACAGAAAGCAGAGGATGAGAAAATACAGAAAGCAGAAGACGAGCGAATACAGAAGGCCCCAACCGCCGAAGAGAAGCTTCAGCGCAAAGGCAACGGCGTCCCCACCCCCGGTCCATCCACCCAGTCGGCGATTCAAAATCAAACCACCGGCGGCCAGCCGCTTTCAGGCGAGACACGCGGCTTCATGGAGGCACGATTCGGAGCCTATTTCGGCAATATCCGCATTCATAGCGACCCGGAAGCCGCGAGCCTGAGCAATCAACTCAGCGCTCGGGCCTTCACCTATCGAAATCATGTCTTTTTCTCGCGAGACCAGTATCAGCCCGGCACCAGCGAGGGCAAACAGCTCCTTGCCCACGAGCTGACCCACACCATTCAGCAGGGACACGCGGTCCAGCGGAGACAGCAGGTCACCACTACCGTCACCCCGCCGCCGGTGCAGCGCCTCGGCGTGCAGGATGCCTTGGATTATTTCGCCGACAAAGCCTACAACATTCCCGGCTTCCGCATGTTGACGATCGTCTTGGGATTCAATCCCATCAATATGCGTTCAACGGATCGCAGCGCCGCCAATATCCTGCGGGCCCTGATCGAATTGGTGCCGGGCGGCCATTTCATCACCCAGGCGCTCGACAACCACGGCGTGTTCAACAAGGCCGGCGCCTGGGTCGAGCAAAAACTGACCGCCCTCGGCGATATCGGCAGCGACATCGTGGCTGGGCTGAAACGGTTTCTCGATTCACTCAGTTGGACCGACATTTTCCATCTTGGCGACGTATGGGATCGCGCCAAACGGATCTTCACCGATCCCATCTCGCGGCTGATCTCCTTTGCCGGAAGCGTCGTGTCCGAGATCCTCAAGATGGTCAAGGACGCCATCCTGAAGCCGCTGGCCGCTCTGGCCCAGAACACCCGTGGATACGATCTGTTAAAAGCGATTCTCGGCGAAGACCCCATTACAGGGGAACCGGTGCCACGCACTGCCGACACGCTGATCGGCGGGTTCATGAAACTGATCGGACAGGAGGAGATCTGGAACAACATCAAGAAAGGCAATGCCGTGGCCCGTGCCTGGGCCTGGTTCCAAGGGGCGCTTTCAGGCTTGATGCGGTTTGTGCGGGCCATTCCTCGCCGGGTCATCGACACCATCACCTCGCTCACCTTCCAGGATATCGTGACGGTCGCCGGCGCCTTCACCAAAGTGGTGGGGGCCTTCGTCAATATCGCCGGCGAGTTTCTTAGTTGGGGACTCAATCAGGTCATCAGCCTGTTGGAGATCCTTTTCTCCGTCGTGGCGCCCGGGGTCATGCCCTACATCAGGAAGGCTCAGGCGGCGTTTGTCACGATTCTCAAGAATCCCATCGGATTCGTAGGCAACCTGGTGCACGCGGGCAAAATGGGATTCCAGCTGTTTGCCGCGAACATCGTGACGCACCTGAAGACCGCACTGATTAAGTGGCTGGTCGGCCCGTTGGGAGAGGCGGGGGTTTATATTCCCAAGTCGTTCAGTTTGATCGAGATCGTCAAACTGGTGCTGTCGGTATTGGGCCTGACGTGGCAAAACATTCGCAGCAAACTGGTGAAGATCATTCCGGAGCCGGTCTTGGTAGGCTTGGAAAAAACCGCCGGCGTCCTGGTCACGCTGGTGAAGGATGGGCCGGCTGCAGCTTGGGAGCAGATCAAGGCGGAACTGAGCGAGCTCAAAGACCAGTTGATCGCGCAGGTCACGCAAATGATCTCGATCGAGGTGGTGAAGGCCGCCGTCATCAAACTCGTGAGCATGCTGAACCCTGCCGGGGCGGTCGTGCAGGCCATCATCGCCATTTACAACACGATCACGTTCTTCATCCAGAAGATCAACCAGATCGCCGCCGTCGTGGCCTCCTTTATCGATTCCATCGCCGCGATCGCCGCAGGGCAAGTGACCGGTGCCGCCAAGAAGGTCGAGCAGACCATGGCCAATACTCTGACAGTGATCATTGCGTTCTTGGCGAAGTTCGCCGGACTGGGAAACATCCCGGAAAAGCTCGTCGGGATCATCAGGAAGATCCGCCAGCCGATCGACAAGGGCTTGGACAAGATCGTGGCTTGGCTGGGGAAGATGTTGAAGAAAGCGGCGGGAGCTGTCTTACAGGCCGGTGTGCCGCAGGATCCAAGTACGCGTTTACGTCTTGGAATGCAGGCAGCAACCACGGGTATTCGAACACTATCAGGTACTCTTACGCAATCGCTGATTGCTCCAGTGCTAATCGTCATCAAAGCAAGGTATGGATTCATTCAACTTGAGGCATACCTTCGAAGTGGAACATGGTGGGTGCGAGGCAGAGTGAATCCACCCGATGAGGTAGATACCGGAAGACCGGAGAAAGAAAAAACAGCAGAAGAAGCCCATAATGAAGTCATGGCAAAAATGAGCAGTGATAACAAACTGCTCCTGAAGGGACATGGTTCGTATACGGCAGGGCATGCTGGAAGAGGATTTGTGGTTGCTACACGAGACGCCGTCGATGATATTGGATACGCCACAGGAGATCACAGTTTTCCCTCCATCAAAGATCCTGGGACAAAAGGAGATCCGGCGACCAAGTGGGGGAAAATAGGCAAGGGAAACTGGGTTCCTGATCATCAGCCGCCGGATACGCTGGCGGGCGGAGGGGCGACCTTGACGTTCCGCTTTTACCCGCACTCTAATTCTTCACGTGTGAAGCAAGGCGGTGCTGTTCGTGTATACAAAATGTGGATGAAAG
This sequence comes from Nitrospira sp., assembly GCA_029194725.1. GTDB lineage: Bacteria > Nitrospirota > Nitrospiria > Nitrospirales > Nitrospiraceae > Nitrospira_D. The sequence continues at coordinate 35,220 of JARFXQ010000006.1, forward strand.
ATGCGAGGAAGCGCGATGACGCCAATTGGGCAGAAGGGGTCAAGAGCGAATGGTTCTGGTGATGAGAGGCTCATCGTGGAACGACTCGTTCAAAAACTCCTCTCGATTCTTGCGAGTCAGACGCACTTGAATCCACTTCCGTTTAATGAGGGGTGCTCTGAAGTCCAAATAGTACAGGCAGAGCATGGATTGAATCTGACACTGCCAAATGATTACAAGGCGTTCTTGCGTTGTTATAACGGGCAAAGTGACTCTTTCACCCTTACCTTTCCGCCCGATCAATTAGTACTCCTTCCGCTTGAATCTGTGGTCCGCCTTTGGAACGAGCTCAATCAACACCTCGATGATCAATTCTTCGATCATTTCGAAGCAGACGGAATGGTTCGGAACGTCTTGCAGCACCCTAGGCGGATACCTATTGCATACAATGAGTCGGGCGGCGCTTATCTGTTCCTCGATTACATTCCTGGACCGAACGGCAAAGAGGGACAGCTTCTGTTCAATATCAACGAAGTAGATTGCGTGGTGATAGAAGAGAATGTTCGTGATCTCATTCAAACTTATGTCCGACTCTTGGAAAGCGAAAAGGTCATTGTCAGGAGACGACCATCCGAGTACGGAGAAGGGTATTGGTTCGTATCTGCTCGAGGCGAGTCGATTAATTGGGATACCTATAAAAGCCTTGTGGAGACATGACATGAAAGGATATCCCAGTCAGGGGGATGCGACAAATCTTCAGTCTGCAATCGATTGGCTCAAACAGGTAGTGACCGACTGTCTTCGGTTTCGCTTCGGGCAAGCCAATGGTTTCGAGGTAATGTCGCTCAAGTTCTACAGCGAAGACTCCTGGCTGGCTAGATTGATGGAGCATCAGAAGCCAAGCTATGAAGAATTCACCGTGTTGATGCTTGTCATAGCTCCTCACATCCAACCCAATTTCTTCACGCGGATCATCGTCGAGCATCTCCCAGAAGGCGGCGACTTTCCCGAGTTCGGCGGGGTAAAAGGCACGAACCATCGCGGCATCCTTCCCACCGGCGAAACCGCCCAGTTCATCCTCGCCGGCGACGATCTCGACAAGCGGCTCGAAGTGCAGCGCTTGTTCAACAGCGACCATTGGTTCGCGAAAAAACGTATTCTCTGGCTCGCGCCGGTTCCGGAAGGGGAGCCAGTCATGAGCGGCCGATTGGTCCTGGATCCGGAGGTCGTCGAACAGTTGACGCTCGGCACTGTCAGCAAGCCCCGGTTCAGCATCGAGTTTCCAGCCGAGTACATCGAAACGGACATGACGTGGGACGACCTCGTGCTCCATCCGAACACCCTTCGCCAGATCCACGAGATCGAACATTGGATCACGCACAACGAGACGCTGCTCAAGGGCTGGGGCATGAAGAGAATGATCAAACCTGGGTACCGTGCCTTGTTCTATGGCCCGCCTGGCACAGGCAAGACCCTGACGGCGACGTTGCTCGGCAAACAGACCGGCAAAGATGTGTTCCGGATCGACCTGTCTCGCGTGGTGTCGAAATATATCGGCGAGACGGAGAAGAATCTGTCGCGGCTCTTCGATAAAGCCGAGAACAAAAACTGGATCTTGTTCTTTGACGAAGCCGATGCCCTGTTCGGTAAGCGAACGGACGTCCGTGATGCGCATGATAAATACGCCAACCAGGAAGTGGCCTACCTGCTGCAACGAATCGAGGGCTACAACGGCCTTGTGATCCTGGCCACCAACCAGCGAGCCCATATCGACGAGGCCTTTATCCGCCGGTTTCAGGCGATCATCCATTTCCCCATGCCGCGGCCAGAAGAACGCTGCCAGATCTGGCGCCAGGCGTTTCCCGAGCAGATTGCGATTGCCTCCGACATTGATTGGCGACAGGTCGCAGCTCGGTATGAACTCACGGGCGCCGGCATCATCAGTGTCACGCACTATTGTGCCGTAGAAGCCCTGGCCGATCGCTCCTGCGCCGTAACCTCTCGACAATTGGAGGCGGCGATCTTGCGCGAGTTCACCAAGGAAGGGCGCATCGTGTAGGCACATCCAACGTTGCGGCTCTGGCGACGTGAGTCCAGGATATTTTGTGATCCATGTGAGCCATCTTCTGCTGATCTCATGAGTTTATTTAGGAATTTCTCGTTTGCCATTTGCATGATCCAGATCATGTCCTTTGGGATACATGTAGACGCCGATCGGCCCGCCGGCGTTGACCGATGGAGCTATGTTCAGCGACCGCTGATAGATAATTCTTCCCTCGGGACCTTGCTCAGTAGAGTACATCTCTGCGCTGAAAAGCCTGCGAAGGGGAAAGCTCTTACTTTCGACGAAGAATGACAAGCCTGACATCACTACGAGAACAGTTTCCCATTATCCTCTTTCGTTGGGTACCACAAGAACCCATTCTCAACCGTAGCGAAGGACGTCAGCCGGTGTTGGTCTGCTTTCTTTTCCGACATGATGTGTCGGACTTCCCAGTCCTTCGTCACTAACGCGTCGGCGATCAAGGACCGGTGGCAGCGCCAAGGGACTGCCTCTGCACACATGATGGCCGTGTGCTGCAATCGACTCTCGACCATCAACTCGTCCAAGGCTCTCCGAAACTCCTCTGTCTGCATGTAATCCGCGTAGCCGCGAAAGCTCGCATTTCGCCAGCCGGTGTTGATGGAATCCTTCTTGGGTTTGCGCAATCCACCAAGATTGCCTGCATGCCGATAGTGAATGGCCGCACGAGCCAAGCTCTGCGCCAACGTTTCGGTGTTGAATTGAGGATTATGGCGTGAGCGAGGAACAGTCCGCACGTCGATGAGCTGCTGGATGTCATGTGCTTTCAGAAGCGATACGAATTCGTCGATCGGGCTTGTTGAATGGCCGATGGTCCAGAGAACTTGAGGCATGGTCTGATCATCCCGTGACTGCTGTCGTCGCCCACTGAGTCAAGACTTCCGCATCTTCAATCACATCGATCGGTACCTCGTAAAAGGATTTGAGTGTTTGCTTGGCGTTGGGTCGGAACGGTTTCATGCCACGTTCCTTGTAATTGGGAACGATGGCCGTGCTCACTTTGAAGTAGAGGCGGCCTTTATGAATGATGCCGAAAAACTTGGCGTTCTGATAGAGACCGTAGCCGCCGAACATGGCCCCTACGGTCACTCCGTTCAGCTCCGTCAGCTGATCCAGGATGAAGTCCTTGAACCCGTCGTGCTTTGCCGACAGCCTCATCCAGGCTTGCGCCCCGCAACCATCCGTGCGGCGATTGGGAACGTGATGCGAGCCCCACGCTGGAACTGCGAGGCAGCTTGGATGATAAGGCGTTTCACCTCTTGTCGTTGTGCTTCCGATAGCGTCGCCATGAGATTTTGGACCGGGGCGGCAATCTCCATCAAGCTCGTATAATATTCATCGGTTGAGCCGTAGGACCATTCTCCAAGAAACTCCTGGGCCGTGATGTCTGTAAGGCCGGCTCTCTCCAACATGCCGGCGAGGTCGCCTGGTTGAGCAAGACGGAAGATGCCCGGCGCCATCGGGTCCGTCGGAGGCAGGTCGATGACTTGCCTGACGGCTGCCATTGAGAGACCGATCGAGGGGTTCTTTTCCGGAGCGGACCAGACGGCTACCGCGGCCCAGCCTCCCGGCTTCAGGACACGCGCAATTTCTGCAGCAGCTTTGGGAATTTCTGGGAGAAACATGAGACAGAAGCGGCTGGTGACGGAGTCGAAGGAAGCGGACTCGAACGGAAGGGTCGTCGCATCGCCGACTCTGAACGTCACGTTCTGCAACCCCAATTGCTTTGCCTTTCTCTCCGCTACGGTGAGCATGTGTTCGGCGAGGTCGATGCCCACCACGCTTCCACCTGCTCCGACTGTCTGAGCGGCGAGGAGTGCGGGATAGCCGGTGCCTGATCCCAGATCCAGCACGCGAAGTCCATTGCGCAGCCTGGCGTCACCCACCAGCCGGTGATTGAGAAATGCCATCTGTTCATCGAAGAAGCGATCCCACTTCTCCCAGCCGCCCGCGACGCGGTTCCAGTCTTGTCGTTGGCTATCGATGACTTGCTCAGGCGATGGCGTTGCCATGAAGTTACCTCAGGGTTTCCAGGGTCTGGCGCATCTCTTGGAGTTCGGACACAAAGAGGTCCAAGTGTTGATCCCGCTGAGGCTGATCGTTCTTGAACTTCCATAGCCGCCTGAAAATCGTCTTGAGTTCTTTATTGTGCGTGACGGCCAGAGCGTAGGCCGGCTGTTCCTTGACCGATTTCTCGACGCAGCAGATGCTGTTGTCGATTGCATGAAACTGGTTGTGCAGATCGTCCAAGGCTTGATCGGCTCCCTTGCCGCCCTTGGCGGATTTGGCCGTAGCTTCCGCCATATTGGTCAGGTTGATGAGTGTCTCGACGCCTGTTGCGCCCTTGGCCTTTTCAGTAAATTCCTTCGCGTGTGGATAAAAGAGATAGCTGCATCCGCTTGTGCTCAGCAATAGCAGGACAGCAATTGAGAATACTGACCTCCAGTTCATATGTCCTCCTTGCCTGAACGGGTGAATTTCGAGAGAGGCTTCCCGCCCCCTGATTGGAGGCTGGGAAGCCCCTCTCTTCATCATCAGTAACGTCCTTAGACTGTGACGGGCACGGTCTTGATCGCGGCCTTCACTTGTGCCGCCATTTCTGGTGGAATCGAATCCAACTTGTGGCATTGCTTGGCGTGGGTGGCGACCAACTGCATCAGTTCCGCCTCCGTCTCCGCCCGCACCTGGAATCCGCAGCCGCCCGACGGTTGCACGTCCAGACATCCAAGCTGCTTGTACTGTTTGTCTGCCATGGTTTCCTCCTGTGGTTGAGGGTGGGTTAGTAAGGGTTCGGACATCTCGTGGAACAATTCTTCCTTGGTGACCTTCCATCGTGCACAATGTAGAGACCTGCCTGATCCAACGTCATGCGCTTTCCGGGTTGTTCCGGTGTCACGTCGTACTTGAAACGCAGCATGAACCGGTCGTCTTTCGGATAGGTACCTTCCACAGATCCTCCGTGGATCTCATGGTTCTCCACCCACTACTGATTCTTTCCCGTGATGGCCTGCATTCCCATTTGGACCTGACCAATGCCGGGCATCGCGCAAGCCTCGACAGTCTCGACATCTTCTGCGTGGAAACGATCGACCGTCCCTTGATTCTTGCCCTGTCGGTAGAGGGCTACCACTTCGGTTTCAATGTCCATGGTCGTCATAGTGGAATCTTCGTCTGGTTCAGTGGATATAGAAGGATCGTAGTTGATTCATACGGGGGAGATCAATCCTTGATGTGCACCGCTGGTTTACTTGTGTAAACTTTCATTGCGATCTTGTTCTGGTGCTTCTACAATTGCCGCCGGCACATATATCTATTGGTTCAATAGATGCTTAAGTGCAGGCGATGACCCTATCAGGCGAAAAGACTCGGTGCAGCTGGGTCGGGCTGAAGCCACATCTCATTCGGTACCATGATGATGAATGGGGCGCGCCGGTGCATGACGATCGCAAGCACTTCGAGATGCTTGTGCTCGAAGGGGCTCAGGCGGGTCTCACATGGGAGACGATTCTGCTGCGTCGCGAAGGATATCGCAAGGCCTTTGCCGGATTTGACCCCGCTCTTGTCGCCAGATTTACAACGCGGAAAAAGGCCGTGCTGATGAGGGAAGCAGGTATTATCCGCAATCAACTGAAGATCGAGGCGGCTGTAACGAATGCCCAGGCATTTCTGGCAGTCCAGAAGGAATTTGGATCATTTGACCGGTATGTCTGGCGATTTGTCGATGGGATGGCGAAAATCAATCGGTGGAAAAATCAAAAAGAAATTCCTGCCACGACGGCTGAGAGTGATGCGCTATCGAAGGACCTGAAAAAGCGAGGCTTCCGATTTGTGGGCAGTACGATTATCTATGCCTATATGCAGGCAGTCGGCCTGGTGAATGACCACACATATGAGTGTTTTCTTGGCGGCAAGGGCAATCGGTGAGTGTACGGTTCCTCAATTTTTCGCAAATTGAGCGAGATCCACGGCCGAATGACGCAGCGGACGTACCCTGACCCCTACGTTCTACTGTTGTAAGGCAAGAATACTATCAATCAAGCTCTCTGATCTCTTGGGCTGGGCCACATTGATAAAGCGGCTCCAACGACCAGCCACACGACACCCGCAAGAATCGCTCCTATGTGGAGCTCGTACCAGGCGGTTATCCCGAGGAATGCCTCATTGAAAAGCAACGCGAGCACCAACATAACGAATCCAACCCAATTGATAAAACTCATGCCCATGGATTGTCTCCTTTCTAGTTATGGTCTTTGCTTGCGTTCGTGTAAATGAGCCGTCTTTTGTTTCAGCTGGAGGGCAATTGTACGTCACCTCTGCCTTGGAAAGCTATGGCGAAAATGACGGAACTTTCCATGGAGGCATATTGTGATCTGTGGGCCTCGTCAGCCCTTTGGCGAGGCTAACAGCGCCATAATGGGAAAAGTGCTCAGGATTATCGCTCACTTAGATATGGATGCGTTCTTCGCGGCGATTGAAGAGCGCGATACTCCAGCTTTTCGTGGGGTTCCCCTCGTCGTGGGCGCAGACCCACTGGACGGAAAGGGCCGTGGGGTCGCCGCCACATCGAACTATCTGGCGCGTGCATACGGGATACATTCGGCGACGCCGATCTCCACTGCCTGGCGCTTGTCCGAGGCCGCTCGCCGGGCGGGGAAGCCGCCGGTGACCTTTGTATCGGTCGACATGCAAAAGTATGCAAGGGTTTCGGAGAAAGTGATCCGGATCGTACGACGATTCATTCCCCTTGTGGAACAAGCCAGTATAGACGAAGTGTACGGCGACATGAGTTGGACAGGATCGTACGAGGAAGCAGGACGCATAGGTTGCCGTCTGAAAGAGGAGATCCATTCGGAGGAACGACTGACGGCCTCAATCGGGATCGGGCCGAATAAATTGATCGCCAAAGTCGCTTCAGGATACCGCAAGCCTGACGGATTCACGGTCGTCCGCGAGCAGCAGGCTGAGGCATTTCTGGCTCCACTCTCGATCCGGGTCATCCCCGGAATCGGACCTAAAACGGAACGCATGCTGAGGGCAAAGAATATCAAGATTGTCACGGATCTAAGAGCGCTGCCCCTCCATCAACTCGAAGCCCTCTTGGGGAAACGCGGCGTATCTCTCTATGAGAAGGTTCGCGCACGAGATGACTCACCGGTCGAGGAATATTCTGAGCCAAAATCCATCGGGGAGCAGGAAACGTTTGAATCCGACACGCTCGACAGTCATAGGCTTCTCAATCAACTCGATGGACTTGTTCGGGGCGTGAGTGATCGTCTGCATCACGAGGGATTTCATTCCTTTCGAACCGTCGTGCTGACCGTTCGCTTCGCGGATTTTGTGACCAAATCACGCGCCCGTACATTGGCGATGGCGACCGATGAGAGTGCAGTATTGAGACGCGAGGCCATGAGGCTGATGCTGCCTTTTCTCGATCAGCGTGAAAACCCACAGCGAAAACTCATCCGCTTGCTTGGCCTTCGGGTGGAGAAGCTGAGCTGTGAAGTGAATCCTGCAGGGTTGCTGGATCGATTCTTTAGTTAGCTCCAGCAAGAGAGGTCATATATCCAGACGGCAATTCGGTCACCTAGAGTATTTTCTATTTAGTCATACAGAATATCCTGCGTGATGGAAGTAATTGGCGCACTCGGTGGGAGAGAAGGTGGGGAGGAGTGTTCCAATTTCGTTCCAGAGCGCATCGACGGTCCGGTGCGCGGCCTTTTTCAGGAGCGCCTTCAGTTTGGCGAACACCATTTCGATCGGATTGAAGTCTGGTGAGTAGGGCGGTAGATAGAGGATGGTAGCGCCGACCGCCTCGATGGCGTGACGCACGGCATCAGTTTTGTGACTATTCAGATTGTCGGCAATGACGATGTCGCCGGGATGCAGTGTGGGGCAGAGGATCTCGCGCACATAGACGAGGAAGGCTGCTTGATCCATCGCTCCGTCGAGCACCATGGGCGCCGTGAGTGCCCCGACGCGGAGTCCGGCGATGAAGGTGGTGGTTTTCCAATGACTGCCGGGAACTGCGGCCTGACACCGCTCGCCCTTGGGGGAGCGCCCACGCGCACGGGTCATGTGTGTGGTCGCCCCGGTTTCGTCGATAAAAATCAGTTTGGCAACATCAAGAGCCGGCTGATGTTCTTGCCACGTGGCGCGGGCTTGTTTGACGTCGTCCCGCGCGTGCTCGCTGGCGCGTAGCGTTTTTTTTAAACGTCAGATTCCACTTGTCGAGCTGATGCCATAAGGCGGTCGGTTTAATCAGAATCCCATGCTCGGCCAGCCGCTCGCAGAGCTCGACCAGCGTCAGATCCACTTGGGCGCCTATCCAGGCACGAATGCGCGGCTCCATCTCAGCCACACGCGACCGACGATACCCGCCTACTGGCTGAGCCGTCCGCTCGCCGTCCTGCTCGTAGCGATGCTTGACGTGATACACCCACCGGAGACTGACCTCCAGTCGCCGTGCGATCGACGTCGCACCTTCGCCGCGCTCAAGCCCGCGCAGCACACGGTCCCGTAAATCTTGTGAATAGGCCGCCATGTCTACCTCCTCCTCGTAGAGGAAGACAGGATACCCTATCTCATGCAAGATTAAATAGAAAATACTCTAACATCGACTGCTGTATTCCCGCACAGGATTTAAGCCAAACCATCTGACATGACCGACTTTTCCATTCACCGAGCTCTGTGGCCCTACATTCTGGTGAAGGACAATCATCTTGGCCTGTATGCTTTGTCCTTCACGGAGGAATTGTACGTAGAATCAATAGGCTACCATCACAATACCTCGGAATAGTGAATCCAGATCCCTTCGCTGTGTAGTTTCGATACGTTCTTAAACCAGGAATTTGAAGAGGGTTCTTCAGTAATCAGCATACGTATTAATATCTGTTCAGGTATAACAATTGCTCTTCCTGCTGCAGGTGTCGTTTGATTTATTGGAGGCATCATGATCATTGGAATGAAGGAAGTCATCCACGAATCGCCTATGAGCCGAGGAAGGAATCTGAACGCTGAGGCCGCTGTGGCCGGTGTCCGTAAAGACGCGGAGGCTTCATTTCCTTCACGACGGCGAGAGATGCGGGTGGGCGAACAGAAAGTGTGCTCCTATAGCCGATGCGAATCGTTCGATGGCGAGCAAGTGACCATTGAGCAGGGTGAGGGGTACTGCATCAATAGGAGTGAGCATGGGATCCTCGTCATGATAGGTGAGCGCCCTCAACAGCGGCAATTATTGGAACTCCATGTTGCTGAAACGCGATGGGAATATTCCATGAGCCTGTACGAGGTGCAGTGGACAAAAATGCTACCGATTGAGTCTAACGGTGAACTGTTTCTCGTGGGGTGCCGCTTGATATTCGGAGCATCTCGATACGGGCCATTCTAAGTTGCCTCGTGTGCGGAGCACAGCATCTCCCACGTGGGTCAGTGAGCCGAAATACGTCAGGTACAGTCCGGCATAGGTCTTAATTCGTCCCCCAAGTCAGTACATCTCCGGCGGTTGAAGCCAGCATCCGCTGTCCACTGCACCAATCAGTACGACATGGCTTCCTCACACATGTCATGAAGCGACTCCTTTGACTTTGCCATTCTCATTGGGTATGTTTCGGATACCACATCTGACGTCATTTCGGAACAACCTGCGAAAATAGTGAAAGTCGTGCCTTCTGTTTCCGGCAAGAGCGTCGAGAGCGGGCCACTTTCCAAACTTATGAGTAAGCACGTGCAGTCGGTTCAGGCAAGCAACAGGATCATGTGAATGCATTACCGTCCTGAAATAGATGGCTTGCGAGCCATCGCCGTCATCTCAGTCATATTATTCCACGCTGGGTTCCAACTGTTTAGCGGCGGCTTTGTTGGCGTGGACATTTTCTTTGTTATCAGCGGGTACTTGATTACCACGATTATTCTTGCGGACCTTGAGGCCGGACGGTTTTCAATCCTCAATTTCTATGAGCGGCGCGCACGGCGTATTCTGCCAGCGTTGTACTTGGTCATGGCGTCGTGCTTGCCTTTTGCTTGGTTGTGGCTCATGCCAAGCGATGCAAAGGAATTGTCGAAAAGCGTCATGGCTGGTTTGGTATTTGCGTCGAATCTCTTCTTCTGGCGGCAAAGTGACTACTTCGATGCAGCAACGGAGTTGAAGCCGCTGCTCCATACGTGGAGTTTGGGGATAGAAGAGCAGTTTTACGTCCTGTTTCCTATTGTTCTGATGTTTGCGTGGCAATTGGGGCGAAAGCGAATTGTCGTGTTGCTGACGATCATGGCGCTCCTGAGTCTTGCGTTAGCTGAGTATGCGATCAGCAGGAAACCAGCTGCGACGTTTTTTTTGTTGCCAACTCGTGCATGGGAATTGGGGATGGGTTCACTCATCGCGTTCTACCTGGAAGGGAAAGAGCGTGGCAAGTTCCCTCCGGTGCTCCGCCAAATACTCAGCCTTGTTGGGCTCGGGTTGATCGCAGTAGGGATCCTGATTTTTAGTAAAGAGACGCCTTTCCCAGGGCTCTCAGCTTTGATACCGACAGTCGGCGCTGGTTTGATTATCGTGTTTGCTTTTCCTGGAACGTTGGTCGGGCGGTTGTTGGTTAGTAGAGTGCTCGTTGGTGTGGGCCTTGTCAGCTATAGCGCCTATCTATGGCATCAACCGTTGTTGTCGTACGCTCGCCATCGAAGTTTGACGGAGCCCAATGATCTCGTGACGACGAGTCTTATCGTGCTGACATTCGGGCTCGCCTATCTGACCTGGCGGTATGTGGAGACGCCGTTTCGTCGTGGCGATATCGTTACGAAAAACGTACTGTGGAGATTTTCGTCGGCTTCCGTGGTGGTCATCGCTGTTTCCGCAGCCAGCTTGCAACTCATCCACTGGGATTCTCAACGTGGAATACCCTCGGATGTGCAAAGACTGTATCGATTTAGGACGTGTTTTTTTGGCTTAGGGCAAACTTTTGAAACACTTTTGCAGAATCAATGCCACCTGACCAAGGGTTCATTTGTCCAAACGAGTTGGAAAGAGCCAGGGCCTTCTCAACGATATGTGTTGTATGGAGACAGCGTTGCTGCTCATTTATATCCAGGTCTTTTAAGTATGGTCGGCGAGAACACAATAGTTCAGTTGACGGCAGGCGTATGTTGGGCAGTACGCAGCGGAAATAGCCGTCGGTGTAATGATTTCTATGATTGGTTTGTTAGTGAATATGTTCCAAACAATAGGGTGGACACCATTATTGTCTCGAGCGATTGGTTGACCGAATATGAACGGGTTGGCGACAAAGAATTCCGAATGGAACTAAAGGATTTATATGAGAGATTAAATGGGCATCGCGTCCTCGTCTATTCACAAGCAGCGTCGCTTTCCGTCGATATTCGTCGGTATGTTCATAAGCTTGAGAATTTTTCGATGAAAGTGTCGGGGGATCTGGAGGTAGGGGCAAATAGTTTGACGGCAGTCAATGCTGCTCTCCGAGAAGAAACGTCTAAGTTTGGGTATGAATTTATTGACATCTCACAGTTGTTCTGTTCCGACGACAAGTGTGTGGTCGCGAAGGATGGAATATTTTATTTTTGGGATAAGATTCATCTGACTTTGTCGGGCTCTATGCTCGTGGCAGATAGAACCTATAGTCGATTAATGGGAACGCCTCCGGAACTGCCGTCTGTTGCATCGGATACGCCGAAGAATGACAACATTCTTTCCACCAGTGCGATGATGGTGCGCAATCTGGATGGCACGATTCGATACTGGAGTGAAGGGGCCAAGAAGCTGTATGGATGGGAACGGCAGGATGCACTTGGGAAGACTTCCCATCGGCTATTGAAGACCGTTTTCCCTATTCCACTCGAGGTGATCGAGGAAGTGGTTCGCGTGAAGGGGCACTGGGAAGGCCCGCTTATCCACGAGCGCCGTGATGGCTCAAAGGTCACAGTGGTAAGTTACTGGGATCTCCAGGAGCACTCCCGCTCCCACGATCGCTCGGCTACGGTGGTCGAGATCAACGGACTCCCTCCGATTTCCGGTTCCTGATCCTTCAGAAAGGAATTGTTTCCACTCCTGCCTCAACCCCGATGTCCGAATGATCCGCCTCTATGCGAGGAGATTTCTTGAATATCGATTGATTGCAAGTCGGGATCGCTTTATCCTGCGCGCGTGGTCCTCTGGTTCGTCATCCTCTATCTTCTCCTTTCCGTCGGAATCGGACTTTTCGCAGCGACTCGTGTGCAGAGCTCCAAGGACTTTGCCGTTGCCGGAAGGAGCTTGCCTTTAGCCCTTGTGGCGGCGACCGTATTTGCAACCTGGTTCGGCGCCGAAGCCGTACTCGGTATCTCAGCCACATTCGTCAAGGAGGGTTTGCGCGGTGTTGTCGCTGATCCCTTCGGGTCCAGCATGTGTTTGATGCTCGCCGGACTCTTTTTTGCTCCACGCCTGTACAGACTCAATATGCTGACGGTGGGGGATTACTATCGGTACCGCTACAACCGTACCGTAGAAGTGTTGTGCACCCTCTGCATTGTCGCCTCGTACCTGGGCTGGGTCGCGGCCCAATTCAAGGTGCTGGGCTTGGTGCTCAATGTCGTGACGGAGGGGAATGTCAGTCAGACGGCCGGAATCGTGATCGGCGCAGTGATTGTTCTGACGTATACGACGTTCGGCGGCATGTTCTCTGTGGCGATCCTTGATTTCATTCAGATCTCCGTGATCATGGGGGGACTTTTGTATATTGCGTCGATCGTCGCAGATCTGGCGGGCGGCGTGCGCACGGTCGTTTATCATGCGGCCGAGGCGGGCAAACTCGACTTGTTCCCACCGGCCACGATAACGGCTTGGGTCCCGTTTGTCGGGGCTTGGATGACCATGATGCTTGGTTCCATCCCACAACAGGATGTGTTCCAACGGATCACATCGGCCAAGGACGAGCCCACAGCTGTGCGGGGCTCGCTGCTGGGCGCGGCGCTCTATTTTGCCTTCTGTTTTGTGCCCATGTTTCTCGCCTACGCCGCAACGTTGATTGAGCCTGTCAAGTTCGGAGCATTGTTGGAGCAGGATTCACAGCTGGTCTTGCCGATCCTAGTGTTGCAACATACTCCCATCGCGGCGCAGGTTATTTTCTTCGGAGCAGTTCTTTCTGCGGTGATGAGCTGCTCCAGTGCGACTCTGCTCGCACCGTCAGTTGCGCTGAGCGAGAACGTCATCAGGCCGGTGTTACCAGACTTGAACGATTCGGAATTCCTGCGCCTCATGCGCGTGGTCTTGGTGGGATTTGCCTCGGTGGTATTGGTTCTTGCACTGTGGTCGGAGGCGACGATTTATAAGTTGGTCGTCAACACGTACAAAGTAACCCTGGTAGCGGCATTTTTCCCCTTGTTTGCCGGACTTTACTGGAAGCGGGCGACGACACAAGGTGCGCTTTGGGCCATTGTTGCCGGGCTCACGAGTTGGCTCGCATTGGAGCTACTCAGCCAGCCAACTGATGTCTGGCCTCCACAGCTGATCGGGTTCGCAACAGCGGGAATCGGCATGCTGGTGGGGTCGTTGTGGCCCATCCAGATCTGCGAGCCTCAGAGACCTAGGAGAGACTTGATGAGCAGCTAGGATAGCACTCTGTCCATCTTCAGAAGCAACACCGGTTTTGTCCGTCCAATTCATCGTTGGCTAAGCTAATGATCGAGCGTGAAACGCACGATCCGGCGAATGACGTCAGAGGTGAAGGGTTTCTGAATGACCCGTCGGGCGCCGAACAGCTTGGCAACGTTCAGGAAATTCTGGCCGCCGGCAACACCGGTCATGGCAATGACTCTGGCATCGAGGAATTCCTGCGTCAGTGCGAGCGTCACTTCCATTCCATCGCGCTCCGGCATCAGGATGTCGGTGATGACGAGATCGGCCGGTGCCTCGCGATAGAGCATAAGGCCGATTCGGCCGTCGGAGGCTTCACGAATCTGGTGGCCATCTGCTTCAAGGATGTCGCGCAACACCGTCCTGATCGGCTCGTCATCATCGACGATCAATATACTGGCCATGCCCTCTCCTCCCAAGCCAGGCTCTCTAAGTTCGTGTCTGTGAGGCGTGGTTTGGACTCGGGGTCAAGCCGCGCGCATGACGACCGAATGAACTTCCGCATGGCGGTCGCCTTCCCTGCGGTCCGCTTCCCCGTTTGCGACCACCAACTTCGGTTGTGCGTTGGCAAGGCGGTGTTGTTCGATGAGCGGGTCATGAACATTCCCGCAATTCATGCAGCGGTATCCGCTAGCCCACATATGCCCGTAGGTGCCATCAAAATCAAGGAAGTGTTCCCTGACCATGAGTCCGTGGCAGCGTGAACAATTCATGTGTGTTCTCCTCGGTAAAGATTATGGCATTCGGCTGATGGTAAGAAAGATAGCCGAGGACTTGGAGGTGAGATAGATCCGGAGGAGGTACCTCGGAAGGCGGGCTGCTTGGCTGGTGGGGTGCTTAGCAACGGATGGTAGCAGATGATGCAGGGTGTCGATACCTCAAGGACTCAATATCGAAATCTCCGTGCAAGGTGTGATCCTCGTGACGTGGCGGCGAAAGCTCAGTCTAATCCAGCGTGAGGTCCCCGCCTGTAAAGGCGGAGGAATTTATATGACCTATTGGAGGCCTTCGGTATAGTTCCGAGCTGGTCCTTACGGTTTGAGTCTTCGGCGGGTGCTGTTCCCTCTCCAACGGAACGGCTGGTTTCAATTGGGCCTGACAAGCCGTAAGGGACGATCAACGGGCCAAGGATCCATCGCTCTTCCACTGGGACGACGAAACCAGAAGAACAATCTCTATCGGTATTCCCATCGAACCGGCTCCAACAACTGGAACCTAAACCTTCTCACTGCCGGTGTTGGGGTTCGGCCGAACTGAGCGCGCCGGGCGTCAGAGGGAGGCTTAAGTCGATTAGAGGTGAGAAGTTGGTCGAATTCGGTGGGCTGAAAAGCCATTCGATCCTGAGCCTCCTCTCTAGTAAAAGTCCCGGTAGATCAGCTATTGCCCATTCTGTTCCCAAGTCCGTTTCAAGAATCAATCCCCTTTCATAGTCGGTTGCAATCGGACAGACCACAGAATCCCTTAACAGCTGGTTACCCATCATGCCCCAACTCCAGAAAGTTCTTGCGGGTTTCGCCTTTCAGCGAGTTCTTCCACTCAGACCTCCTGAATTTGGTAATCTCTTACAGTTTTCTTGGCTGAAGATACAGGGTAAGCTGAGACCATGTCGGCTCAAACGCCACCCAGGACCGTTCCGTTGGCGAGGCGCCTTCTTACTCCCTTTCTTATCGTGTTTGGAGTGGTGTTTGCTCTAGCGGGCGGGTATGGCGTCTTCCTGTCAACGAGTTTGGCTCTGCCGAAAAGTGACGAGCACCCGCCCCTGTTGATCTACGGCGCCCCATTTTTTCTGACGCCGGGGCTCCATCCTGTGGATTCTGGGTTGGTGGACCATCTGCAGCGGTTGGAGTACAAGCCGGTCGCTGCGGCACCGCGTGTGCCTGGTGAGTATTTTGCCACAAAAGACTCAATCGAGATCTTTCTGCATGCGCGGGAGGAGAGCCGACTTCCTGCACGATCAGTTCGGTTAATCCTGGTGGACGGCATCGTCACCGAGGTGTTGTCAGTGTCGGATCGGCAGCCGGTTTCATTGATTTCCCTCGAACCGGTGTTGATCAGCGGGATGCGCTCAGGCACTAGGCAGGTCCGGGAATGGATTCCTCTGGACCGCGTTCCTCCCGCCCTCATTAAGACGCTGTTGATCATCGAGGATCGTCGTTTTTTTTCCCATTTCGGGGTTGACCCCGTCGCGATCGGTCGAGCGCTTTGGATCAACATCAGTCGCGGCGTTGTCGTGCAAGGAGGCAGCACGCTCACCCAGCAATTGGCGAAGAACCTCTACTATTCTCCAAAGCGAACCATTGGGCGGAAACTCCGGGAAGTGATGGCCGCGATGGCGCTCGAGTTCAAGTACCGAAAAGAAGAAATCCTTGAGAGTTATGTGAATGAGATCTATCTCGGCCAAGCCGGGCCGGTTTCGATCTACGGTGTAGGAGAAGCCGCTCATCGCTATTTTAGTAAGAAAGTTGATGAACTGTCGATTGATGAAATGGCGTTGATCGTCGGATTGATCAAGGGGCCCAATATCTATTCCCCGGTAAAGGACGTTGAGGTGGCAACGAAGCGTCGAAATGTGGTGCTTCGCCGGCTGAGGGAAGAGGGCATCTTGTCGGAGGACGTCGTGGCTCAGGCCATAAATCGGCCGGTGAAGGTCATGTTGAATCAAGATGTCCTCACCGATGCGCCGTACTTCGTCGATCATCTACTCAGAGAAATCGAGCAGGGGATCGGAACGGACATACCGGACGGCTCTCGAATTTATTCGACCCTTGATCCTAGGGGTCAGCAAATCGCCGCACATGTACTGCAGGAAGGATTGACGAAACTTGAAAGGAGTTATCCAGCTCTGGCCGGAGCCGAACCTCCCCTTCAGGGGGCGGCAGTCGTGCTGGATGTAAAGACAGGCCACGTGCTGGCGATGGTCGGAGGTCGTAACTATCGGCTAAGCCAATTCAACCGTGCGGTGCAGGCACATCGATCGGCAGGGTCTCTCTTCAAGCCTTTTGTCTACCTTGCTGGATTTGAAGCGGCACGAGGCCAAGGTGCGACCGGGCTGACTCCGGCAACATTATTAATGGATGAGCCTCTGACATTGGAATCAGACACAGGGGCCTGGTCGCCTCAGAATTATGATCGGCAGTATAGAGGTCAGGTGACCGTCCGAGCAGCACTCGAGCAGTCCTTGAACATTCCCGCTGTGCGGACCGCACACCGAACCGGAATTACTGCGCTCACGAGTCTGCTGCGCGCGTTCGGAATTACTACACCGTTGGATGACAATTTGTCCCTGGCGTTGGGTAGCTCTTCAGTTTCGTTGCTTCAGATCACATCTGCCTACGCCGGGCTCGCCAATGGAGGCGTTGTCATCCATCCTGTGGCACTGTCCAACATGGTGCGCGAGGGAAGGGAGACCATTTGGAGTCCCCCTCTTGATCGACGCCAGGCAGCCACCCCGCAAGGGACGTTTCTCGTTACGTCGTTGTTGAAAGGGGTGATGGATCGAGGCACGGGGGCCAAAGCCAGAACGTTAGGGGTGTGGGGTTCCGTGGCAGGCAAGACTGGGACGACCGATGGGTATCGAGACGCCTGGTTCATAGGCTATACCCCGGACCTTGCGATCGGTGTGTGGGTCGGTTTTGATGATGAACGGCCGATTAAGTTGACCGGCGCGCAGGCAGCCCTTCCAATCTGGAGCGACTTGGCAGCTCGACTCATCCCACGGGATCCCCCGGATTTTGAGATGCCGGTCGGGGTTGTCCGGCGGAGGATCGATCCCAAAAGCGGACAACTGGCGACCTCGCAATGTCCGGAGAAAACATTTGAGTTCTTTATTGCCGGGACCGAGCCGACGGGCTATTGCGAAGTTCACGGAGGCGGGATCTGGGAACGGCTCAAGCAGACGTTTGGGTTGGCGCAATGAGTCAGATTCCGGTACGGAGGCGCTGGATTCCATAAACTGTTAGGCATATCCCTGGTCCTAAGGTAACGTTGGGGGAAGTTAGCCTGCACCAAGGAGCCCCCATGAAAAAGACCGCGTATGCAGACGATGGCAATATGACGCTGCTGGCGAAAGGTGTCGAACTGAAAGGTGAAATCAAGGTCGACGGTACCGTGCGAATTGATGGGAAGCTCGAAGGCGATGTGCACACGAAGGGGGAAGTGATTGTTGGTGAAGACGGGGTTGTGAAGGGGGCCATTCACGCCGATTCACTGATCAGCAGTGGGCGTATCAAGGCCACGGTCACGGCAACCGGGAAAATCCAACTCCTCAAAACAGCCATTCTTATCGGCGAAGTCCATTGTCCGATGATGCTGATGGAAGAAGGAGCCAAATTTCAGGGGGTCAGCGATATGGGGGTCACGGGCTGGCCCGAAGAAACCCCTCGATTACCGAGTAACGTTCGTGACATGAACGCGCATCGGGGGAAAGCGGTTGCGCTGATCGGACGGGAAGCTGACCTGTAGGTCGACTCCCACCTCTCGCCCTCAGGCACTCCTCACTAACGTCGGTGGGCTCGCTCCTTCTCCTCCCATTCTTTTCTGCCGTGACAGACGCCGTCGGATCTGTTATTTACTCGATGCCCCTCCAAGCGACTCTGACAGCTTTCATGACTCGACAACAGATCTTTTCCATCGTGTTTTTTTCCCTCCTGGCGCTGCTCCTGTACCAAATTGGGCTGATGCTCAAGCCGTTCTTGTTCTCGACCTTGTGGGCTGGTCTGTTGGCCCACTGGGCATTTCCTCTCCATCTCCGTTTGACGAAACTGTTCGGCGGTAAGGACGCACTCTCTGCCGGCATTCTGACATTCGGGGCGTTGGGGATTGTGGTAGTTCCCTTGGTCGTGATGGGAGTGCTGTTGGTACGCGAAGCCGGCGCAGAGGAACAGGAGATCCGATTATGGATTTCGGGCGGCGGGCTTCAACGACTGCCGGATCAAGTGGCGACGGTCCCCTTCATCGGCAGTTGGTTGAAGTCAGCGTTGTCCGGTACCGGTGCGCATACGGTTTCCTTGGAGCAATCGCTCATGACCGGGGTGAAGGAACTCAGCCAATTTCTCGTCGGTGGAATGGGGGGCCTGCTGAAGAATACCTTCGCTCTCGTGATGAATTTCTTCATCATGTTGTTGGTGCTGTTTTTTCTTTTCAAGGATGGCCGGCAGTGGCTCGCTGCCCTATACGATTTGATTCCGATGGAAGAGTCACACAAGTCAAAAATCTTGACGCGGTTAGATCAAACGATTCGGGCGGTGGTGAAAGGGATACTGGTCACGGCGATCGTTCAGGGTCTCCTGGCGGGGATGGCCTACTTAGCGCTCGATGTGCCGTTTCCGATGGGACTCACGGCTTTGACGATCGTATTGGCGCCGATCCCATTCGGTGGGACCGGGCTTGTTTGGGGACCCCTCGTAATCTATCTGTTCTGGATAGGTGCCACCGGTAAAGCGTTCGCTATGCTGGTATGGGGAATCGGCGTCGTCTCGATGGTCGATCAGTTTCTTCGGCCTTGGTTGATCGGCCAAGACGTGCAGATTCCCGTCTTGCCGCTCGTGCTGAGCGTGTTGGGTGGGTTGGCGCTCTATGGATTGCTTGGCCTCTTCGTTGGTCCGATACTTATCAGTTTGTTGATGACCGCGGTCCAGATCTATCGAGAGGAGTACCACATCAAGCCACCGGCCGGTTCTGCAGGCACAGTCACGCCTTTGTAATCTCTTTGTCACGATGCATCCGTGCACTGTGTTTTGGTTCACCAGCCGACAATGATGTGTCGTGCCTGCTGCTACTCCAGCGGAATCGTAATGGCGATCCCACCCATCACATCGTTTAACTGGAAATCCCGCTTCGGGCTCAACGGATGACCGTTGTGACAGGTTACGCAGGCGGAGGAGACAGCCCGGTCTGAGTAGATGGCTTGGAAGTACTGCTTCTTGCCGCTCGACACAATTCCGGTAACCGGCCGATCCGGGTGCCGCTGGAGCTCGGTCAGGGCCTTCCGTTCAAACTCGGTGGCGGGACCGTTGCGTTGATACATCGGGGAAAGTCCGATCAATCTGTACCGGATGCCTCGTCCACGTTCGGCTACCAACCGTCCGGAATGCTGAAGGAATTGGGCAGGGAGAGGGATGGCGTTATCCTGCTCCCAATGTTCCGTCGCCGCGACAATTCCTTTCTCCTGCATGCGATTGACGATCTGTACCGTGTAGATCGAGCGGTCGGCTTCGATGACGGTATGGATATAATCGGCGACTTTTTCCGGTGCAATGCCGACCAGACCTGGGCTTGCCTTGGCAGATGGAAATGGAATCCCGATCCAGAGTCCCAGTAAGAGGAATGTGCTGATCCAGGGGCCAACTAAGAAGAATGTGATGGTTGCGGTTCGGAATGTGTATCGGCGGTTGTCCATGGGCCTCCCTCCTGAGCCTTGGGAGAATTGGTCGGGAGCCTGACGGTGCAAGCGGTACCGCGGCCTTCGACGCTCTCGATCAGGAGATCGCCTCCGAACTTTCGGATAATCCGCCTTGCGACGGTGAGCCCAAGTCCAGAACCTTCTCCTTGCCCCTTCGTCGTAAAAAACGGATCGAATATCTTTGATAAGTGTTGTTTCGAGATGCCGGGACCGTTATCGGCGATCGTCGCAGTCACGGTCTGGCCCGACAGGGCTGTGGTCAACGTGAGCGTGCCGGTGCCCTTCATCGCTTGCGCTGCGTTGATCATGAGATTGACCAGCGCCTGCCGAAGTTCGTCCGGGAATGCCAGCACAGGCGTATTGCCCGCATAGGTCTTGTGGATCATGATATCCTTCATTTCCACAGTCATTTGTGCTGTGGCCAACGCCTGGTCAAATTCTCGCTCCAAAAGGAGCGGCACCGGCTTGTCGGAAGCTTCTTTAGTTGCGATTCCGGCAAAATCGCGAATGATGGTCGCCATGCGACGACCATGGGCCACGATGTCTCGGGCGCAGCTCTTGATCTGCTCCAAGTCCTGTTCGTCCTGAATGACTTCCCCCAACCCGATGACTCCGAACAAGGGGTTGTTGAGTTCGTGGCCGATTCCGGCGGTCAACACACCGAGACTTCCTGTCTTTTCCGCCTGAACCATCTGGTCCTGTAGCAAGCTTTCGTCCGTCGTGTCTCGAAGTAGCAGCCCGATGCTGTCCTCTTCCCCTGGTCTCGCTGGTAATCGGAACCATTGGTATTGATAGATCCGGGATCCTATGTGGAGTTCAGCGTGAGCCTCGGTTGATTCATGATCCAGGGTCGGCGCCAGTGGATCTCGCGGAGCTGCCTCACGAGCGGTCGTGCTTGTGGGAGGCGATGAATTTCCATTGGTGTGAAATTCCGATTGCAGCCGCTTCTGCACGGCTGGGTCGAGTGGAAGAACCGTGAACAGCGATGCTCCCGACATCGGCTCAGGAACCTTGAAGGATTCGCGGGCAGCCTGATTGATGTAGCGCACGACTTCCTGAGCATCGATCAATAGAATCGGATTGGGAACCGCGTCCAAGATCTGATCCGTCGACTTCTGGAGGACCTGGACCTCCTGGGTCTTCAACTTGACTTGGTCGGTCAGTCCGGCAAATGCGGCCTTCAGTTGACTGTTCATCCGATTAAACTCTTCTGCCAAGTCTTCCAATTCGTCCCCCGTGGTGATCTGAATCGGTGTCCGGAGTTCACCACGTCCGATGGCTTGTGCTGCCTGCTGCAATTGACGGACCGGCGTCACGATGCGGCCGGCGGCGATGTATCCCAGCGAGGCCAGCAGGACCAAAGCGACAACTCCGAACACCGTGACCCAGGTGAACAGATGCTGGATCGGCGCGAAGAGTTCCTCGGACGATTGCCACACGAACGTGTGCCATGATCCATTGGCTTCAGAACCGTTGGTCGCCCAGCTGGTCTTCGGGAGAGGGGCGAAGCCGATCACGGAGGTATCCAGCCCCCCATGGCCATCGCTCGACGCTTGCACCCACCCAGGATGCTGCGGCGTGACGAGCGGGATTAAACTCGGGTCGGACAAGGGGACGCCGGTCGGAAGCAACGGGCAGCTGATGACGGTGCCGTTGGCATCAATCAACATGACATGACCGGTTTTCCCGAATCGAATGACGTGAGTCGCAGGAGAAAAAAATTCTTCGGCGTCGATCACGCGGTGGAGTACCCCGACGACTTCATACCGGAGGCTATCCATGACGGGAAGTGAAATGGTGAACACATAGGTGTTCAGCTGATTGTCGAAACGGATATCTTCGATATAGAGTCTGCCCGCCGCTTTATTGAAGGTCCCTTGCCACCATCGGGTCTCGTTATGACGAAAAGCCGGATGCTCGGTCATTGTGGCGACGAGCGTGCCCTGGGCATCGGTCAGGAACAGCATCTTCGTCGAGGAACGAATCACGTGAGGAAGCATTTCGCCCGGCGCGCTATGGGCGCCGGAAAAATGTTCGTGGAGCAAGGCGCTGAGTCGATTTCCCGTGATGGACTTGATTGCGCCAGGGTCTCGTGACATCCAGCGACCTTCCAGGTCTGCGGGAACCATGGTGGGATTTTTAGGATCGCGTCGAGCGTCGCGTCGGCGCTCTAACTCATGGATGACCGTCGAATCGTTGGCTATATGCGCAGTGTGCGCGATTTCTTCGCCGAGCAGAAGATCGAGTTTTCGCGCTGCTTCAGTCGCCAGCGTTTCAAAGCTTTCCCCGCTGATTTCCCAGATTTCTTGGGATCCTTGCCAGAATGCCATCCCCAAGCCGACGACGAGCGGGATGAGTCCCACCAGCAGCATGGAGAGGATGACCTTGGTCTTAAGCCCCCAACCCTTACCGGGTGGCGAGGCTGTCGGGTTTTCCGTCATGATGCCGTTCTTCTCTCGGCGACGCTGGACCCATCGTGAAAGGTGAGGGTGAAGGTTGAGCCGTGGCCGACGTGGCTCTCGACCCCGATGGAGCCATTCATACGAGTGACAACATTCTTGATGTTGTATAAGCCCAATCCCGTCCCTTTCCCCGGAGGCTTCGTAGTGAAAAAGACTTCGAAAATCCGGCTTTGCACCTCCGGGGTCATGCCGCAGCCGGTGTCGGAAACGCGAACCTGCGTGGTGCCGGCCACGGCTGAGGTTTCCAGCGTCAAGGTGTTGTGGTGTTCCATGGCTTGGACAGCATTCGTAATGAGATTGACGAACACGTGGAGGAGTTCATCGGGGTTTCCCTGCACGACGACGTCAGGTTGATAGAGCTTGCGGACGTCAATGTATTGAAGAGCCACGGCATAGCGGGCGATCTTCAAGGCTTCGTCCAGCTTGCTGTTGACGTTGACCAGGCAATCTTGCTGGAAGGATGTACGGCGTGAGTAAGAGGTGAGATCTCGACAAATGGCCGTCGTGCGTTTGACTGCATCGATGATGTCCCGTGCCTGGTCATGCACGGCATCCAGGTTTGTCTCGTCCGTCAGATTTTCTGCCAGGCCAAGAATCAGCTGGAGCGGATTATTCATGTCATGGGCGATGCCGGCGGCGAATGACCCGATTCCAGCGAGTTTCTCCGCATGGAGCAACCCGGTTTGCAATGTCGATTCGTGCTGCACAAGTGTCCAGAGAAGTCGAGCTGCCTGTCCACTGACGAGATCGGCCTCCACCGGCAGCTGCTCCTTGAGTGCCGGCCCCATTGCCGGATCACCGGTGACGTCCATCACAAGATTGAGACCGGGTCTCTTGATCAGATCGTCGACTTGGTCATAGGTCGTCACGTTGATCTCCCTGGCCCGTTGGAGTCCTGGCGCCGAGGGATTCCTGTCGGTAATGCCGACGATCTCAATCGTACCGATTTGGTGGAGCACATCGAGTAGAGCGGTTCCCCCACGGCCCGCCCCGATGATCGCTACTCTCATCGGAGGCGGAGCGGAAGAAGGTTCGATTCCCTGATATTCGGAGCGTGGATGAGATATGGTCCGTGAGATGTTTGTCATACCGGATCCTCACGCTGAGCGCGGTCCATCAGAGATGGGCCAATTCACGTTGTTCCATGGCGCGAGCGACAGAGGCTTCCAGCTTCTCGCGTTCCACCGGCTTCACGAGATAATCTACCACTCCCTGCCTCAGCAATGAGGTGGCCATCTCCGTATCCGGGAATCCGGTCAAGACGATCAGAGGCACGCGCGGATAGTTCTGGCGGAAGTAGGCAATCGCCTCGATGCCATTCACTTTTGGCATCCGGATGTCGCAGATCATGACGTCAAGGAGCAGACGATTTTCACCCGTATTGATGGTTTCGATGGCTTTCTCGCCGTTCTCTGCTTCAAGGACATCATAACCGGCCTTTTGCAACGCCATTCGCACGACCTTGCGGATATCCGGCTCATCATCTACAACAAGGACGCGACCGTTGCAGCTATCACCTCCTATAAAAAACCCAGATTTGAATTCGCTCATAACGACCTCCTTGGTGGTGAGAGAAATGTTTGCGTTGGAGAACGATTACCGCAAAGTCGATGCCGAGTTGTGATCGAGTTGACAGTGAAAGATTTCAACTGCTTGCGCGTTGAGAATATCTCCGTGCTTCCATCGAGTGGTTCAATTGCACCACCACATTGCTGAAATCCACCAAACGGAAAGCTCATTGCGTTTCAGAGCCAATTTCGGCTAGGGTATCGAAAAAGTTAGAGGAGAAGAGGCCGGTGATTACACCCGATGTGCTGACAGACTATATTCGCAAGTCCTTGCCGGATGCCGAGGTGACGGTAACAGATCGTACGGGAACGATGAATCATCTGAAGGTTGAGATCGTCTCAGAGGGGTTTCGAGGGAAAAATCTCTTGGACCGGCATCGAATGGTCTATCAAGCGCTAGATGTGCCGATGAAGGACGGACGTATCCATGCACTAGAATTAACCGCGCGCACCAGAGATGAGGTATAGGAGGAGACCATGGCCGACCAGATCGAGGAAGAAATTCAGAAGGAAGTGAAGGCCCATAAGATTTTGATTTACGGCAAGGGAACGAAGACCATGCCGATGTGCGGATTTACGAGAGAGACCATGCAGTTTTTCGACCGGTACGGGTATCCCTACGAACTCATCGACGTCCTGTCGCAGCCGGATAAGCGGGAAGCGCTGACGAAGATGACCAATTGGCCGACCCTTCCCAAAGTATTTATCGACGGTACCTTCTATGGAGATACCGATATCCTTGACCCGATGGCCGCCAAGGGCGAAATCGAACCGTTGCTGAAGAAAGCATTTGGGAAGTAAGGGAGGTCCCGCCGACGAACGGCTGCGCGGATGAGGCTCCACCATAAGACGTTGAATCCAGACGGGTGACGAACTTCTTTCTTTTCTCGGGGGTGCGGCTCTTATGCTGCGACTCCCGTCGCAATGCCCTCGCACCCAATATTTCTTGCCTGCCGATTTGGCAATCTCTGCCATGGCGCGAACCTCACCGCGCATTCGTTCGACCCGAGACTGAGGAGGGTGGTGAAAGAAAGAGTAACGATGCTACTGGTGGCGGTCATGTGCCTAATCGCGACCGTGGGGTGCTCCTCTGCTGGTTCTCAGCGCAATCTTTTTGCCTGGGAACATTCTAGGATTGTTGATCTCACCCATTCCTTTGGATCAGATACGATTGTCTGGCCGACGGAGCAGGATTTCAAACTCATCGTTCAGCATGCCGAGGACACCGTGGGCGGGTACTACTATGCTTCCAACCGTGTGGAGATGCCCGAGCATGGCGGCACGCACCTCGATGCCCCGATCCACTTTTCAAGAGGGAAGCAGACGGTAGACCAGATTCCAATCGAGCGTTTAACCGGAGCCAGCGTCCGAATCGATGTCACTGCGCAATGTGCGCGTGATCGTGATTATCGTGTGGCGATCTCGGACTTCGAACGATGGGAAGCAGCGCATGGCCGAATTCCTCCCCACGCCATCGTCCTGTTGAATACGGGTTATGCCCGGTTCTGGTCAAGTCGAAAGGACTATCTTGGGACGGAATGGAGAGGGCAGGAAGGAGTGCAGGCACTGCATTTCCCTGGACTGCTTTCGGAGGCGGCAACCTGGCTAGTGCGTGAACGGCAAGTGACAGCAGTGGGCATCGATACTGCCTCGATCGACTATGGACAATCGACCAAGTTCGAATCACACGTCGCTCTGCTTTCTCAGAACGTGCCGGTGTTCGAGAATCTTGCTGAGCTGGATCATTTACCGGATCGTGGCTTTGATGTCATCGCCCTTCCGATGAAGATTGCCGGAGGTACAGGCGGCCCGCTCCGAATCATTGCGGTCATACCACGAGACTGATCTTCCGTTCCGGGATCGTGCCGATCTCGGTGCTTGACCCTCTCTTATCCTCCGATATCCTTCCCCGACCCTATGGCAGGAATCTCACGCGAGGCGGCTCAAGTCAGTTGTCGTGCAGGGCTGTGGGTTCTGTGCAGTCTGTTGAGCATGACACTTGGCTGTGAATATGTGCGCCCAACGATGAATGCGCCGCTTGCTCGTTGGGATGCCAGCTATGGCTATCGCTCGACCAACCTGCCTCCCTCCAAGACCGGCAGCTCGGACAGTCTGTTTATCGTCGCTTCGTTTTCCGGTGGTGGTACGAGGGCGTCGGCACTCTCCTATGGCGTGCTTCGAGAATTGGCTCGGACACCGATCCGATGGGAAGGCAGAAACAAGCGACTGGTCGATGAGCTGAACATCATTACGGCTCTCTCTGGTGGCAGTTTCACAGCGGCCTACTTTGCGCTCTACGGCGATCGCATTTTCCATGATTTCGAGTACCGCTTTCTTCGAAAGGACTGGGAGCACGAGCTGCGTGCCAGGATTTTCCGCTCGCCCCACAACTGGCTCCGCCTGTGGTCGCCCTACTTCGGCCGTACACACATCTTTTCCGAACTGTTGGACGAAGCGCTCTTCGATGGCCACACCTTCGGCGATCTTGTCTCTCGCCGTCAGCGGCCGATCGTTTTCCTCCATGCGTCCGACATGGCCACGCTCTCGAGATTCGAGTTCAACCAGCGACAGTTCGATTTGATCTGTTCCGACCTCAGCCAGCTGCGCCTCTCCGTGGCAACGGCATCATCAAGCGCCCTGCCCATGATCCTCAGCCCGATCTCGATGAAGAACTATGCCGGGCAATGCGGCTTCGTGCCGCCTGCCCGGTTTACGGAGGTGAGAAAGACCACGTGGGGACGACGGCGGGCAAACGAACTCAGGTCGTATCTCGATGCGGACAAGCGCCCCAATATCCATCTGCTGGACGGCGGACTGGCCGACAATGTCGGCATGCGCAGTGTGCTGGAAACGACGGCACTGGTCGGAGACCTTGAGTCGTACTTCCAATTGCTCGGGGTGAAGAACGTGAGAAAGCTGGTGTATCTCACGGTCAGTGCCGAGACCGCTCCGGATGTAAGTCAGTATACGTTGAATGAAATTCCTGGTCTTTGGCGCTCCAGCAGGGCACTGGTCGATATTCCGATCAATCGCTATTCCACCGACACGTTCGAACTCATGAGCCAAGCCGTGGCGCAATGGCGGGTGCAATTGCGCCAACGGCCACCAGCCGCTTCGAGCGTATTCACGCCGGATGCCGACATCTATTTCATCAATGTCAGCCTGATGGAGTTGGAGGATAGAGAGGAGCATGCCCGGCTCATGGACATTCCCACCAATCTCTCATTGACTGATGGCGAGCTGGATCATCTCCTGTCGGCAGCGTCCAAGCTCCTTAGGGATGACAAGGAATTTCGGCGGCTCCTGCACGACATCGAAGCCGAAGCGGCAGCCACTCCCTTGCCTCAGCAGGCGCCGAATCAAGCGACAGGGGAGAACCAGCGGTCCTTTTAGCCATCCCGCAAGAGAGAAGCTTCTTCCCTCCCTCCCCGGTTGTTCGTTTGGATTAGGATTCCCGTCTCTCCGCCGAGCATTAGGCCATGACCGAACAAAGACCACCGATCGACCAGGGAGCTGTCGCAGCGTCCAGATCGGTCATTGTCGGGGGGTACCCATAGGTGTTGTGCCTTGCGCGGATTGTAACGGCTTCCGGCTTCGCCCTTTTAGGATTTAGCAGAGCCATGTATACTCGCACTCATGAAACCTCGGCAACAACCCATCTCTCAGGAGTCAAGACCGCGGCCGAGCAAGTTGAGTCAGCGGCTTGCTGACGAGAAAATTGAACGGGCTAGGCGCTTGACTCCAGAAGAACGGCTGACGATTGCATTGAACCTCTCCGATTTCTGCTACGAATTGAACCGGTGTTCTCCGAAGCCCTAAGCCGGATTGTTGAACGTTTAGACCAAGCACTGAAGGCTCGGCTGCTTCATTCCTACGCCTTGATCGGTGGCTTTGCGATGTCGACATGGGGTGTTGTGCGAGCCACACAGGACATTGATCTTGCCGTAGCGCTCGGGACATCAGAACCGCAGACGCTGGCTGCCCACCTTGCGGCCACATATGAACCGAGGGGCCAAGATGACCCACTACGAGGTGTCTTCAGACTCAGCCTGAAATGCGAAGGGCAAGAAGTGCCGGTTCAACTGATCATACTGCCGTCACAATTGACAGCCATCGCGCTCAATAAAGTTGAAACACTAGACGTGCTTGGTTGTTCAGTGCCAGTGGCGAATTGACAAGCGCTCGTGCTCTTGAATCTCTGCGCCGGAGGGCCTATCGATTTACAGGACGCCCGAAGCATTATAGCGATGCGAAAGCCAGATGGGATAGATCGGGAAAGCCTCATCGCCCAGGCCGATGCATTAGGACTTGCACATGAAGTGCGCACTGTATTTGGTTCGGGAGGCGGAGTTAACGCCTTCTGAAATTCTGACGCGGAGGCAGTCAGTTACCGCTTTTCGTCATAGGTCTCCGAAGCGACTACAGACGAAAGAATTCAGATAATTCGGTCGCCAAGGGCCGGAAGGATCCTTCCGGAAAACTGAGTCAACGACGAGACCATGACTGCCACCTAGAGGCGTGTGACCGTTTAGGCCGCGATGGTTTGTTTCGTTTCGTCCAGGTGCTTCTGCAGGTAGGTCATGAAGGGTGTGCCGCCGGTGCCCACTGCTGTGGGGTTGCTCGAACTACTCTGATGTTGGCGGTTGATGTAGCTGTCTGCATAGCCGATGTGGATTTCCCGGAATTGCGCCAGGAGGCTGACGCAAGCACAGTAGGCTGACCACAGTTCGGGGTAGGTCTGTCTGCGATCATGGACATAGCCGCAAAGGACCGTGCGCCCCTGGCCATCGGTCTGGCTTTCGAGGGCTTCAAGAAACGCCCGGTGTCGGGGCGGCATGTATTCCCGCATTTCCTGCAGATACACGGTCAGCGGGTCGGGCGCATGGTGGATGCCTAGTCCCGCGTCCAAACAGGGGACGATCGAGCTCTGCGCACCGGTCTCGCCACGAAACTGCTGAGGCTGTTGCGCATAGGCTTCGACATTGTCATAGACGAGGCCATCGGGTAACGACGGACTATTCTTCCAGCCGTGGATGTAGGGCCTCACGCGGGTGTAATAGACGTAGGGATCGCAGCGCTCTTTCATGCGGAGCAAGGTGTCCCGCATGGCCGTTTGAGAAGATGCCAGAGCTTGTAAGCCCAACAGCACTTCATCGTCCCTCCCCTCTGCGGCTGCATTGATTGCCCGAAGCAGGCCCTCCAGGCCAGGTCCTGCCTGCCGTTCGATCTGAATGTGAACGACGACGAACCACTCTTCATCCAGCCCACTGAGAAAATTCTGCAGCAACACAATATTATCGAGCTGAATCGGCTTCGTCGCGTCAAGCCGGCGCCAGTTGTCCAGCGCGTAGGAGGCATAGGAAAGGACTGGCGGACGACCGAGCTCCTCGGCGATCGTGTACCATGGGCGCGCGAGCTGGGAAGGAAGCTTGATGGTCGGTTTGGCTGGCGTCTCCCAGACATAGGCATGGCCGGCGAATGAAAGGATCCGCATTGCAGCTCGATATTGATCCTCTCGCCAACTCGATGGAACGGATGGGAGCAACGATGATTGTTCGGCGATAAATCGCCCGACCTGTCGAGTGCTCAACAATTTCGGCATCTCACGGCTCAGGTGGTTCAGTACGGGACAATCGGGCAGCGCTTCACAGGGATCCAACGGCAGGAAGCCACGTTCAGGAGAGATCTCAAAATCTGCAAGTGACAGCGGTTGGAATATGGGGGATTTCACAGCAGCTCCTTGTCCACACTCTACCACTCGTTCGCGAGATTGCAATCGGCCTCGAAAACAAACCCGCAAAGAATCTTAGCCGAAAAGACATGCAAGAGCTGACTCAAAACTAAAAGGCCACCTTCTCGGGTGGCCTTCCCATTCATTACTCCTCTCTCCGCAGGTGTGGTGAGGGTGCTCTCAATTGCGCGTATTCACCGAGCCTCTCCCGCTATTTGAGATTGAATTGATCCTGCATGCGCGGTGAGTGGGCACAGAGAGTTCCCGCGCCGCACCATGCTCTCTACGTTCCCATTTCCCAGGATGCCAAATACTTCTTCTGCTCCGCCGTCAACGTGTCGATCGACACGCCCATGCCGTCCAGTTTAAGCCGAGCAATTTCTTTGTCGATGGCCGGAGGTACAGGATAGACCTTCTTTTCAAGCCGCTTGTAATTCTTGACGATATACTCCGCACTGAGTGCTTGGTTGGCGAAGCTCATATCCATGACGCTGGACGGATGCCCCTCGGCGGTGGCGAGGTTGACGAGCCGGCCTTCGCCGAGCAAGCTGACCCGATGGCCATTTTTCTTGAGTGTAAACTGCTCGACACCGGTACGGACCACCCGGCGCGTGCCGGCCAGCTTTTCGAGGGTTGGGATATCCAGCTCCACGTTGAAGTGGCCGCTGTTACAGACGATGGCCCCGTCCTTCATGACGGCAAAATGTTCGCCACGGATGACATGGATGTTGCCGGTGACGGTCACGAAGAAATCTCCCACCGGGGCGGCTTGTTCCATCGGCATCACGCGGAAGCCATCCATGACTGCTTCCAAGCCTTTCAACGGATCTATCTCCGTCACGATGACGTCCGCGCCCATACCTTTCGCCCGCATGGCGATGCCTCGTCCGCACCAGCCATAACCTACGACGACAACCACTGAGCCGCAGACCAAGCGGTTGGTGGCGCGCACGATGCCGTCCATGGTGGATTGCCCGGTGCCGTAGCGATTGTCGAACATATGCTTGGTATCGGCGTCGTTGACAGAGATAACCGGGAACTTGAGCACTTTCTTTTCAGCCATGCTGCGCAACCGGATGACTCCGGTGGTCGTTTCCTCCGTTCCCCCAATCACGTTCCGCAGCAGTTCTTTTCGCTTGGAATGCAGGTGGGAGACGACATCGGCACCGTCGTCCATGGTGATATGTGGGCGGTGAGCGATGGCGGACTCGATGTGGCGATAGTATGTGGCGTTGTCTTCCCCCTTAATCGCAAAAGTTGGAATGCCTTCGTGTTGCACCAATGCCGCCGCGACATCGTCCTGTGTGCTGAGAGGGTTTGATGCACAGAGACGGACATCGGCACCACCGGCTTTCAACGTGATAGCCAGGTTCGCCGTTTCAGTGGTTACGTGCAAACAGGCGGTGACGCGGACGCCTTTCAGCGGCTGTTGTCGTTTAAAGCGTTTACGAATCAACCGCAACACCGGCATCGTTGCTTCGGCCCATTCGATCTTCGATTTGCCTTGGTCCGCCAGTTTGATATCTCTGACATCGTAATCCACGAAAGTCCTCCTTCTCGTAAAGAAGGCTCAGGTTAAGGTTGAGGCTGAGCTAAAAGCCCAACCTCATCCCCTATGCCTGAGCCTCAGTTGCTAAACCTTAACCTTGGCCTCAGCCCGTGGTAATTACAGTCCGGCGTCCCTGCGCAACGCCTTCGTCTTATCGGTTTTCTCCCACGTGAACTCAGGCTCGGTACGTCCAAAGTGGCCATACGCGGCCGTCTTCCTGAAAATCGGCCGCCGAAGCTTGAGATGATCGATGATGCCCCGGGGGGTCATGGGGAAATGCTTGCGCACGAGCTTGTCCAAAATATCGACCGACACTTTTTCAGTGCCCTTGGTGTCGACGAGTACAGACACCGGATCGGCGACTCCAATCGCGTAGGCCAGCTGCACTTCACATTTGTCGGCCAAGCTAGCGGCCACAAGATTTTTGGCAATATAGCGGGCCATATAGGAGGCGGAGCGGTCCACCTTTGTAGGATCTTTGCCGGAGAAGGCACCGCCGCCGTGACTACCATGACCGCCGTACGTGTCGACGATAATCTTTCGGCCTGTGAGGCCTGTGTCGCCCATTGGACCACCGACTACGAAACGACCGGTCGGATTGATGTGATGTTTCACGCCTGTTGGATCATAGAGCCCTTTGGGCATCACGGGCTTGATGACTTTTTCCATGATGTCGCGCTCAATTTGCTTGGTGGTCACATCGGGACTGTGTTGCGTGGAGACGACGATCGTATCGATCCGCACGGGCCTGCCGTTCTTGTACTCGACGGTCACTTGAGATTTGCCGTCCGGTCGCACCCACTTTAGAATGTTTGTCTTGCGCACCTCTGCCAGGCGTTTGGTCAGCCGGTGGGCCAGGACGATCGGCATGGGCATGAGCTCGTCCGTTTCATTGGTGGCGTAGCCGAACATCAATCCCTGATCGCCGGCCCCTCCGGAATCCACACCCATCGCGATATCACCTGATTGCTGGTGAATGGCCGTGAGAACCGAGCAGGTATGAAAGTCGAATCCCCATGAAGCATCGCAATAGCCAACGTCCTTGATGACGTCGCGGATGATGTCGGGAATTTCAACGTAGGCCTTCGTTGAGATTTCGCCGGCTACAAACGCGATGCCGGTGGTCAGGATCGTTTCGCAGGCGACGCGGGAATATTTATCCTGAGCAATGATGGCGTCCAAGATGCCGTCGGAAATCTGGTCGGCGATCTTATCCGGATGTCCTTCAGTGACCGATTCTGAAGTAAACAAGAAATTATCTCGCATGTGCCCCTCGTGGGTTCAGGTTATGGGAATACCAGCGTTGCTGTGTCTGCTGATTGTGAATGTGACGAGTGGTGCCGAGTGACAGACCACACACAAACCTGGGCAATTCTAGAGAGATCGGTCGGGTTTGTCCATCACTTCTATTGTAGGGGGAATAAATTTGTCCCTCGTCGTTTGCTTGACTCAGGTTTTTGCGGACTTGTAACATGACTGACCGTGGGGTAAGGAACTCTTAAACCTCGAAACCTCGCAATCACGAATATCGTGAGGACAAAAGGTAAATGTCGATCTGGTCCCAGCCATGAAGCATCCTCTAGCAGCTGCGGTTCTCACCGTGGTGTCGATTGGTGTGCTTTTCACGGCACCTTGCTCAGAGGCGGAGTCGCCCCAGACTAGAAAGATGCCGGGCTTCGAACGCGGTGTCGTTCAAGTCGGTGACGAAGCGCCGAATTTCATGCTGCGGGACCTTGCCGGCAAGGTCATGAGTTTGTCTCAGCTCAGGGGGAGGGTTGTCCTACTAAATTTCTGGGCAACCTGGTGCGGACCGTGCCGTGTCGAGATGCCGGCGATGGAGCAGCTTTATCGAACGTTGCCGCGAAGGGAGTTCGAAATCCTGGCGGTGTCGACGGATCCACAGGGCGCAGCGGTCACCCGTCCGTTCCAGCGAGAAATGGGGTTCACATTTCCCATTCTTCATGACTCGGAGTACCGTGTGGGTCTAACGTACGGGGCACGTACGATTCCGATCACGTTCATGGTCGACCGCCGAGGCATCGTGCGACAAAAGATTTTCGGCGCTCGAGATTGGGACTCACAGGAGGCCCGTGACCTGATTCATGAACTGATGAAATCGTAACCATGACGCAATCCATCCCACAAATTTCGCTCATTGCCGCCTTTTCGGCGGGGCTCCTTTCCTTCGTATCTCCGTGTGTGCTGCCGTTGGTGCCGAGCTATATTTCCTACATTACCGGCCTGTCGGTTGAGCAGCTGACGGACGCGTCCGAACGGGTGAAGTTCAAGAAGGCGATCGTCTTGAACTCGTTGTTGTTTATCCTTGGGTTTTCCTCGGTCTTCATCGCGTTCGGCGCCTCGGCCAGTTTTCTCGGTCAGCTCCTGATTTCCTATCAAGACGAGATTCGACGCATCGGCGGCGTATTGATCGTCGTGTTCGGGTTGTATCTGCTCGGAATTCTGAATCTGAAGTTCCTAAAGATGGAGCATCGGTATCAGTTCCGCAGTAGGCCGGCCGGGTACCTGGGGTCGTTCTTGATCGGTGTTGCTTTCGCCGCCGGTTGGACGCCCTGCGTCGGGCCGGTGCTGGGATCGATTCTTCTCTATGCCGGTACGACCGATTCTCTTCTTAACGGAATTGTATTGCTGACGTTTTATTCGTTCGGGTTGGGCCTGCCGCTATTTCTCACGGCACTGGGCATCGATCGGTTTTTAGCCTATTTCAAAGAAGTGCGAACCTATCTGTGGGGCGTTTCAACCGTGAGCGGCGTCATGCTGGTCCTCGTCGGCGTGATGATCTATGCCAATTCGCTCACCATCGTGACAAGTTTCTTGGAGCGATACGGGATCGGCTGGTATCTTGGGCAATGAAGAGCTGTCGGCTTGTTGAAGTAGATACTCAAAGAACAGTCTTACTTACCCCCGCAGCACTCGCTACTACCGATTCAGCACCAGGCGCCAAGGCGGCAGGCTGTAACGCCTTGTCCCAGTGTACTGACAGCGGAAGCACCGAATGAGTCGAGCGACGGAGGAATGCCGAGCGTTCCGATGGTCGGTGGGGATGGATTAGTGGCTGGCCGACTGTTTCGGCTCCCTCTTTCCGACGCAGGCTCAGGGGAAACCGAATCAGGCTTCTGGGCTAGAAGCGTATTTGGTTGAGCCCCACCTATTTTCTTCAGCAATTTCTTACCATCCTCCGAAACCGTACTGTTCGGATGCTTTTCTCCCAATGAGATGAGATTCTCCCTCGCCCAATCGTCGGCTCCCATTTCATGGTAAGCCTTGGCGAGGAAGTACAAGGCTTCTGCGGCGACGGGCTTATCAGGATACTCCTTCAAGATCTGTTCGAATCGATGCGCGGCAGCGAGGTAGGAACCTCGCCGGTAATAGAATTGCCCCACGAAGAGATGCATTTGAGCGATCCAATCCTGGCATTCCGCGAGTTTTTGCTGAGCCTGGCTGTCATAGCGGCTTCCGGGAAAATCCTTTCTCATCTGGTCAAACGCGGCGATGGCCTTGTGGATCGGTTCGGGATCGCGATCGATGGACTTTGCCATTGCAACATGAATTTCTCCGATCCTAAAGGCTGCATAGGGAGCCAGGACGTGATTGCGATGGAGCTCCATGAAGTGCTTGTATTCGACCAGTGCCTCCGCATACTCTTCTTTCTCAAAATACGCCTCTCCTCGCTTCAGGATGACGTTGGGGTGGTAGTGGTTTTCAATCGTATCTCCGAGGAAAATTTGCTCATCGGTACCACTAAGGGCTTTTTTTATCCCGCTTCGTACGTCGCCTGGTGAGAAATCACCTACGCATGACACCATGAACAGAGAGCCGACGCCGAGCCAAGCTGCCAGGCATAAGCCAGATGGTCGTGATAATGGGGCGGAATTGATGAGAATAGTATGGCGACGCATGGCGGATAGAGATACCAAGGATATGGACAAAAAGCAATCATACAGGCGGTTTGGGTGCACTTTGGTTGACCTGTCCCTTCAGGCTCCCTATAATCCCGGCCCACATTAGAGGTCCGAACAATCTCGGCCGCGTAGGTTGCTAGTTGAGGGACATGATCCGAGCAAAAGTCATTGGAACAGGTAGTTATCTTCCCGATCGGGTTGTACCCAATGAAGAGATAGCTTCTCAACTGGGACTGACCTCTCTGAGAATTCAACGGCTCACCGGCATTCGAACCCGACATTGGGCTGGAGATCACGAGGCGCCTTCCGATATGGCCGTGGCGGCAGGACGGCGAGCACTTGATGCCGCTGATTGTGCGGCTTCTTCCATCGATGCCATCATTCTTTCTACGACCTCTCCCGATATGGTGTTTCCGTCAACTGCCTGTTCGGTCCAACGAGGATTGGGATGTCGACAAGTGGGGGCATTTGATGTGTCTGCTTCCTGTTCGGGATTTTTGTACGGGCTCTCGATGGCACAGGCCATGATCCAGAGCGGACAGGCTAAGACCTGTCTCGTCGTGGCCTCGGAGGTAAAGTCTCGATCGCTCGATCCTCAGGATGAAGCGACGGCACTGTTATTCGGCGACGGCGCAGGCGCCGTCATTCTACGGGGTGAAGAGGACCGTAGCCCTGAGTGGCGAGGGATTCTTGGGATCAGGTTGTATGCTGATGGGGCGCACCATGGGCTCATCCGAGTCCCGGGTGGAGGATCACGGACGCCCTTATCACCAGTTAGGGTGCGCAAGCAGGAGCATACGCTTCGCATGTATGGGGCATCGCTCTTTCGGGTAGCCGTTCGCCGGATTGAACAGGCTGTCCTGGAGATCTTGAAAGAATTCGGTGTCTGTCTCGGAGATCTCGAACAGGTTGTCCTCCACCAAGCCAACGGTCGAATCTTATCTCATGTTGCCGATCGCCTGGGTATCGACCAGGGCCGATTGGCATCGGTGATTGAACGCTATGGCAATACGTCCTCAGCTTCTCTTCCGATCGCGCTCGATGATGCGGTTCGCAGCGGGAACATCTCGTCGGGTAATCTGGTGCTGTTGGGCAGTTTCGGGGGCGGACTGACCTGGGCAACGGGTCTCGTACGATGGTAAGGCCATTAATCGGAAGCGGCGGTTCGTCCGGTCCCCCAGCATCGACGCACCATGTGAACCAAGAGTATTGAATCAGGAGTATAAGGTATGATTTTCGGCCTGCTTCCCAAAGAAGAAGCGTTTTTTGACTTATTTAAACAGGCGGCCCACAACGTCATTGAAGGCAGCCGTCTGCTCAAGGAGCTGATGGAGGACTACACGAATGTCCTCCAAAAGATCGAGCGAATCAAGGAAGTGGAGTATGTAGGAGACGGGATTACGCACGACATTGCCTTGCGCCTCAATCAAACCTTCTTGACTCCTCTTGACCGTGAAGATATTCACGATTTGGCCAGCGCATTAGATGATATTCTCGACGCGGTGGAAGCGGTGGCCGACCGGTTTGCCATCTACAGGATCACGCAGCCGACAGAGAGCGCGATTCGGCTGGCCGATATTCTCCATCAAGCTTCCGTCGCGGTGGGGCGCGGGGTCGATCATATCGCCATGTCTCATGAGGAAGTGAAGGAGTACAGTGTGCAGGTGAATAGCCTGGAGAACGAGGCTGATCGTGTGTCGCGGGATGCCATTTCAGAGCTGTTTGAGAAGGAGACGAATCCGATCGCCGTCATCAAGTGGAAAGAGATTTACGAAACCTTCGAAGAAGGAACCGACCGTTGTGAGGATGTCGCGAACGTAATCGAGCGCATTGTGCTCAAGCAGACCTAGTCGTTCATAAATGGAACGCTCGGCCATGAAGTCTGTGAGTCCTCAAGCCCTCCCTGCGCGAATGGTTGTCTGGTAGGCGACTCCTAATTTCAATCCAACCATGACTGAACTCAACGGTATCCTTCTTGTGACAGTGGTGTTGGCGCTTCTGTTCGACTTTTCGAATGGATGGCACGATTGTGCCAATGCTGTGGCGACGGTCGTCTCCACCCGTGTATTAAGCCCCCTCGCTGCGGTGCTGCTGGCCGGAGTGTTGAATGTCGCCGGGGCCTTCTTTTCTACGGCTGTGGCAAAAATGATCGGGGGAGGCATCGTGTTTTCCGACGCAATTACGAATACGGTCGTTGCCGGGGCGATGGGTGGTGCAATTCTCTGGAATTTTCTCACCCTGATGCTGGGACTGCCGACCAGTTCTTCTCATGCACTGATCGGTGGACTCGTCGGCTCGGCGGTGGCGCACGGTGGCTGGGCGGTGATTCAGTTCGACGGCCTGCGAAAGATTCTCGAAGCCATGATTCTTTCTCCTCTCTTGGGATTCGGGATAGGATTTCTTCTGATGGTCCTGGTCAGCTGGATGTTTTTTCGAGTTCATCGTGGCGTGGCGACCAAGATATTCAGCCGGCTCCAGATCGTTTCGGCCAGCTTCATGGCATTCAGCCATGGGGCGAACGATGCTCAGAAAGTGATGGGCGTCATCACACTCGCTCTCGTGGCGTCCGGTCAGTTGACATCATCGGAAGTGCCGACTTGGGTGATTGTGGCCTGCGCAGTGGCGATGGGGCTTGGAACTACCGTCGGCGGGTGGCGGATCATTCGGACTCTAGGAATCAAAATGGTGAAACTTGAGCCGGTCCATGGATTTTGTGCTGAGACGGCAGCCGCATCGGTTTTGCTGTTTGCCGCACACTTCGGCTTGCCGGTCAGCACGACCCACACCATCACTTCCTCGATCTTGGGTGTTGGATCGACCAGGCGTCTGTCTGCGGTTCGATGGGGAGTGACAAACAAAATCTTTTCGGCGTGGGTGTTTACACTGCCTGGAGCCGCGCTGTTGGGGGCGGGTGTCTATGCCTTGCTTGCTTCGCTCATGTGACGGAGGCTGCGGGCTGTGGTACTGATCGGAAGACGGACCACGAATCGACTCCCTTGAGGATGATTGGCTTCGACCCACACCTGTCCTCCATGCCCTTCAATGATATGTTTCACGATCGCCAGTCCGAGTCCCGTCCCTCCCAACTCTCGTGATCGGGCTTTGTCGACGCGATAAAACCGTTCGAAGACACGAGGCCGGTCCTCTTCGGGAATGCCGATTCCGGTATCGGCGACGCTGAGCTCGATGGCTCCGACCGGCGGCTCGGTAGTTCCGACCGCGGGAGCAAGCTTGGCGCCGACCGTAATTGTTCCACCCGCAGGGGTATATTTGACGGCGTTATCGAGCAGATTGGTCAGGACTTGCACGAGCCGTCCTTCGTCACCCGCCACCGGAGGGAGTGATGGATCGACCACCGTGACGAGCCGGTGACGACTTTTATCGGCGATTGGTTTGATCATCGACAGCGTCCGGTCAATGACGGAACGTAGTTCAATCGGGTCCTCTTTGAACGAGACGCCGCCCGATTCGATTTTCGACAGCTCGAGCAAATCTTCAATGATCAAATTCAGCCGAGCGCTTTGTTTGAGGATGATTTCCAAGAATTTGGTTGAGGTGGGGGGATCGTCGTTGGCGCCGTCAAGCAGCGCTTCAACGTAGCCCTTGATCGAAGTGAGCGGGGTTCGAAGTTCATGAGAAACATTCGCCACGAAATCTTTCCGTATCTTTTCCAGCCGTCGCAGCTCGGTCATATCGTGGAACACCAAGACCGCACTGGCCTCGTTCTCCCGTTCACCTCCCGCAGGGGAGGCTTCAATCTGAAGATATCGCCCACTCAGCGGTAGCACAATTTCATCCTGATGATGGGTGCGCGATCGTAGAATGGACGTCACCAGGTCGTTGAGCTGTTGATGACGAAAGAGTTCGGCGCAGGGTCGTCCACGAGCCTCCATGCGGGAGATGCCGAACATGCGCTCCAGGGCGGGATTGATCTGCAGCACATGACCGCGGGAGTCCAACACCATCACACCTTCGACCATCGAGGTCAGCACGGCCAGCAGCTGAGAGCGGTCTTCCGAGAGTTCCTCGATCTTAGCGTGAAGCTGATCCGCCATGTGATTGAGTGTCGAGGCCAGGAGGCCGACTTCATCTTGTGCGGTCGTTTCGACATGAAATACTTGGTTGCCGGAACCCAGTCGGCGGGCGGCCGACGCGATGTCCGAAAGCGGCTTGGTAATGCTGTGAGCCAGCCAGACGCTCAGCGTCAGGGCGACGAGGAAGGCGACTCCGAGTGCGAGAAACAGACGTTGCTGCAACTCCGAGACCTCACGGTCCAGCATGACCATCGGAACGCCTACTCGCACCACGACCGGCGACACGTCCTGTGATGGCCGCATGAGGATGGTGCGATACATTGTCCGTTCGCCGGTCGTGTGGCTGCGGCGGATGTCCTCTCCATGTCCTGTGGAAAGGGCCTGTTGGACTTCGGGCCGAGCCTGGTGATTTTCCACGCTGTGCAGGTCGGTATCTCGTAAGGCGCTATCTGCGAGCACAGTTCCGTCTGCGGCGACCAGGGTTACACGGGCTCTGGCTCGGTGGCCGAGGCTGCGCGCCATCTCTTGCAGGGAGGAAGGGGTCGCAGGTGAAGAAGATGACAGAAACAGCGGCTGAAAACTGTATTCGACAAGCTTGGTCTT
Organism: Nitrospira sp.; assembly: GCA_029194725.1. Taxonomy (GTDB): domain Bacteria; phylum Nitrospirota; class Nitrospiria; order Nitrospirales; family Nitrospiraceae; genus Nitrospira_D. The sequence continues at coordinate 75,163 of JARFXQ010000006.1, forward strand.
GGCCTCCAGCTCGTCACCGAATTGCGTGACATACCGCCGTTCAAGGGAATGAACGGTCATCACGCCGACGATCAATAGTCCACAGGCGACAGCTACGAGCGTGCCGAGCGCTACTTTCCAGCGAATCGACCATGTCATTCTGATACGTGGGAATCTCTCAGTTTATATCCCAATGATTTCACGGACACGATGGCCTCTTCGAGCAGCGGCAACTTCTGTTTCAATCGACGGATATGCACGTCGACCGTTCTGGTCGTGCCGTAGTAATCGTAGCCCCACACAGCATTGAGCAGAACCTCCCGTGTCAATACACGACCGCGATGCCGAAGCAAGTGGTCGAGCAGGCCGAACTCCTTCGCGGTCAGCGGCACCTCTTGTTTTCCGAGACTGACCTCGTGACGATCCAAATTCATGGTGAGGACGCCATAGTGGTGCAGATTTGAGCCACCGGCAGGCACACGTTCGATTCGACGCAGCAGGGCTTTCACGCGGGCGATCAGAGCTTTGGGGCTGAACGGCTTGGTCACATAATCATCGGCGCCCAATTCAAGACCGACGATCGTGTCCGACTCTTCGGCTTTTGCCGTCAGCATGAGGATCGGGAGCATGGCGGTATCCGGAACGGAGCGGAGGCGTTTGCAGACTTCGAGTCCATCCATCTCAGGCAACATCAGATCGAGGACGACCAGATCGAGTTTCTCCTCTTTGACTTTCTTCAGAGCTTCAAGCCCGCTCATGGCGGTGATCGATCGAAACCCCTCTTTCTCAAGATAGTGCTTGACGAGCTGCAGAATGTCCTGCTCGTCTTCGACGACCAGAATTTTCTTGTGATTGGTGGTGCCCATAGAACGCCTCAGCGTAAGGAGGAGGGGAGGGAGAGTCAAGTAATTGAGGCTGAGGCAGCAGGAGCGTAGTAATGGGCAGCTTATTTGTACGCCACCGCTGCGCTGGATGGCCCGGCCAGATGAATGACCTCGAAACGTGTGAAGCCGACCTCGCCGCACCATTGGCGGAAGTCCGCGCCGGAATAATCGAACGCATCGCCGAATTCGATGAGCATGTTGAGCGACATCAGCAGTCCTTGCACGTTCTCGCGGCGGGCATCGTCGATCAACGCTTCGATGGCCACCAGGGCTCCGCCCGGAGGCAACGCGTCGTATGCCGAGCGGATCAGATGCATCTTTTTCTCCAGATTCCAGTCATGCAGAATCATGCCCATCGTGATGATGTCGACGTTTGGTAGAGGGTCCTTGAAGAAGTCACCGCACGTCGTGCGCACACGATTCTCCAACCCGGCCGCGGCGATGTGCTTTCTCGCGATCGGTTCGACGACCGGCAGATCGAAGTTGGTGCATGTGAGATGCGGATGGCGCTTCGCGACTTCAATGCTGAGCAGTCCGGCCGCACCACCGACGTCGCAGAGAGTTCGGAAGTTCGAGAAGTCGAACGTTTCCGCGAATGCCTCAAAGTTGGTGCGCGAGAGTCCGGTCATCGCGCCCATGAATTGTTCCAACCTTGGAAGGTTCGAATAGAGTTCCTCGAACATCCCCTTCTGTCCGTGCTTGACCTCGTTCTGAGGCCGTCCTGTCCGTAGCGCTTCGGGAAGATCATTCCAAAATTTGAACAGCCTCGCATTGAGCATGACAAGAATCCCTCCGATGTACCGAGGGCTCGCTGCATCGAGGAACATGGCGCCCTCGGGCGTATTGAAATACTTCGCCTCTGGGCCGTTACCCTCACGATCGAGAAACTTCATCGCCACGAGGGCGTCAAAAAAGTCGGGATTGGCACGTGGATGGAATTGCAATTCCTTCCCCAACTCAGTCCCGGTGAGCCGACGGTTTGCGAGTGTGGTGAACAGACCGACCTCGACAGCTGTAAGCAGGACCTTGGAACCCCAAAAACCGAAGGCGGTCTGCAAAATGGAAGAGGGGTTTGGCGTCGTATTCATAGGAAGACAATTTCCTTGTTTGTGGTCATAGGTCTCTCATTGGGGAATTTCACCCAGCGATCTGCTTACCTCTCCTCCTCAAACGTCCACTAGAAGTCCGCAGATACTGATGAACACCCTGACATTGCCTGTAGCATCCTTGCGCGCGACCGAAAAGAGGATGTCGGACTTGGGATCTGCGTAGAGGGTTGCTTTCTGGCTCCCAAAAAATCTGGTTGGAAATTCGGGCTCATCTATTTCTGATATCCCGGTGGGTGCGATCGGATAGATGCCGACTTCCGATCGTGTCGTCACGTGAACGGCATAGAAGAGGGGTTGATTCGGGTGTCCGAAACCATTGACGCCAAGAAATTTCACATCGAACCGCTTCCTGGCGGGCACAGTAACTATGACGACTTCTTTGACGCTTTCTCCATCGCTCAGATTGACGACCGCTCCAGTTTGAAAAGGTCGCTGTGCCATACGAGACGGCCTCCTTTTGTAATCACAAACAGAAAGGGAAGCGTTTCAGCTGCTCCTAATGATGCAAGGTCTCATCACATAGTGAGCGTACGGAGGACGAGAGAGAGAGTCAAGTTGACAGGACCTCGCGGATGTGGGCTGGCGCGCTGATTGCCAAGACGACGCGGAAGGCAAGGGGCTCCACTCGTTGGGTGATCCGGACACGCACATCGAGGCTCTCCACCAACAGCAGCTGGTAGGCTCGCCCCGCCAATGACCGGTTCTGTCAGGCGTCCACCTCCGGACTGGTCCGCTCCGCGATGCGACTGCCCTGTTGGGCATCATCGTGGGTGCCGAGCTGGTTTTCCGCGCTGCGCACCAGATCGCAGGCGGAGAGCTCTGCGGGGACACACTCGGCGATGCAGGCGTCCAGCTCATCGTCCTGTCCCCGCCGTTCCGGCAGCGCGTGGCGCAGATCGGCTCCTGCACGATCCTGCGGAACGGACAGGTGCACCCGGCCCAGCCCCACACAATGCAGGGACCGGGGGCGAGAACCGTGCCGATAGGGGCCGGCGGGCTCGGCCCGTGCGTATTGCTTCCGGCCCAGTTGCCCGGTCAACTCGGCCTCCAAGTGCCCCTTGACCCCCTGCGGAATCGCTTCCAGTCATCACTCCGTCAATCGGCCTCTGGCGGTTGCTTTCTAGTGTCACGTCGGGTGTGTCCTGCCTTATCGGGAGGACTCCTGCTGGTACAGGGGGATCTCTCGGCCCGCTCCTATCGAGAGGGAGCTGGCCCCTGTTCCTACCGCAATACCCTCGGCATTTCCATCCCCTTCTCATCTCAATTTCCACACATTATGCGGCACTATCCGGTAGACTTGGTCCCATCTGTTGCGCCGTATCGACGCGGTGCGCAAGGATCTCGGCGAAGTCCTGGTGTGCCTGCCCAACCACCACAGGCGGGGCGCCAGCACTAGCGCCGCCCTCGGCAAAGAGCGCTGGCAGATCGCGATGCTACGGCTGGGCTATCTACACCTGTCCTCGCGTGCGGCTGAAGCCTGGCCCGTCTGGTGGCCCTTCTGCGCATGAATCTTTTTCCCCATCGCGAGCTGATGACCTGGCGCGACAAACCCTTCGTCACACCGCCCGATCTGCCGGTCAGCCTCCAGGCTATCTTGATCATCGCATGATCATGGACCGCCCAAGGAGACACGATTGTGAAACCGCAGCATCGCCGGTCCAAACGGCGCCTCAAATCAAGTGAGCTTCCACCCGGGCTCGGCTAGCTCGGACAGCAGCGGAACCAATTATAAAATTCTAATTTCATTATTCTTTAATAGCCTTGGGTCTATTGAATGTTGTAGGATCAACAACCATTTGATTCCTGAGGCATTTTTTAGACAGCCATTTCTTCTAGCCCCTCCAAAGATGGGTTGTGCTTTTCCGGAGTTATGGGAAAGTGTACCCCTGACAGGGACATGTTCATTAGCCAAAACGGGAGATCTGTGAATGAAAGACTTTTTGCCTTTTCATAGGTCTGATGTTGGGGAGGAAGAGGTGTCAGAAGTGCTGGAGGTTCTCCGCTCTGGTTGGTTGACGACGGGTCCCAAGGTGAGAGAATTTGAGCGTGAATTTGCCGCAATGGTTGGGGCCGAGCACGCAGTTGCGGTTAATTCCTGTACGGCCGCCCTCCATCTTGCCCTTGAAGCAGCTGGTGTGAGTGAGGGGGATGAAGTATTGGTTCCGACGATGACCTTTGCGGCGACAGCTGAGGTCGTCACCTACTTCAAGGCACGACCAGTTCTGATCGATTGCGTGCAAGACACGCTGAATCTGAATACGGACCGTATCCAACAAGCCATCACCGATAAAACGAGAGCGATCATCCCTGTCCACTTTGCCGGGCATCCGTGCGAGCTGCGCCCCATTCAGACGATCGCAAAAGATCATGGTCTACACGTAATCGAAGACGCGGCGCATGCCTTACCAGCACGATACCAGGGCAGAATGATCGGCGGGATCTCTGACGCCACATGTTTTTCCTTCTACGCGACAAAGAATATCACCACTGGCGAAGGAGGAATGGTTACCACTAATAACGCCGAGTGGGCCGCTCGTATGCGGATGATGAGTTTGCACGGCCTCAGTCGGGATGCTTGGAATCGGTACTCTGCGCAAGGTTCGTGGTACTACGAAATCCTCTCGCCGGGTTTTAAGTACAACCTGACTGATATTGCTGCAGCGCTTGGTTTGGCCCAAATGAAGAAGTGTGAGCGTTTTTGGAAAGGGCGGGAACGGTATGCTGGCCTCTATCAGGAGGGATTCCAAGATCTTCCTGAGGTCATGTGCCCTCCAACTGCCTCTCATGTTCAGCACGCCTGGCATCTGTATGTCATTCAATTGAATTTGGATCGCTTGCGGATCGGTCGCGATGAGTTCATCCGCCAACTGCAACAAGCCGGTGTCGGATGCAGTGTGCATTTCATCCCTCTCCATTTACATCCTTATCATCGAGACAGGGGAGGCTACCGACCTGAAGACTTCCCTGTTGCGAGTACGGTGTTCCAACGAATCGTTTCATTGCCGCTGTACTCGAAGATGACGGAGGATGAGGTCACTCGGGTCATTGAAACTGTTCGGGATCTTGCCAAGAGGAACCGACGGTGATGAAACGTACGCTTGATGTCTGCATAGCCGCTCTAGGGCTGGCTCTCACGGCGCCGTTGCTAGCAATCATCGCTGCTTTGATCAAGCTGGACTCACAAGGACCGGTGATCTTTCGCCAGATTCGCGTGGGACAGGGATTTCGTCCATTTTCGATACTAAAATTCAGGACCATGGTTGTGGATGCTCCTGGGATCTGTTTGCCTCTCACGGTGGGACAAGATCCCCGCATAACGAGAATCGGTCGGATCCTACGGAAATTCAAGCTCGATGAGTTGCCTCAACTGTTAAATGTTCTTATAGGTGATATGAGCCTTGTCGGTCCAAGGCCAGAAGTCCCAGGCTATGTTGAACGATTACGCTCTGAGTTTTCGGAGGTGCTCACGGTTCGTCCTGGTATTACCGATCTGGCTTCCTTGAGGTACATTGATGAGGCGGCGCTCCTCGCCTATTCCCCGAACCCTGAGGAAGAGTATCAGCTCAAAGTTCTTCCTGAAAAGCTCCGGTTGGCGAAGTTGTATATTCGCCATATGTCTTTGCGGCTCGATCTTGCGATCATAATACAAACGTTGGTGCATATTTCTGGGCTTCCGTTTGTGGTCTTTACGCTTCCTGAACTAAAAGCAGCCATCGACTCCCCTCCATCCGCTCCTTGGCCTAGCCTATCGTCCCTTCTTATGAGGTGGCGGAAGCCAATTATTGTTGTTCTTGATGTGGTGTTAATAATTCTGGCAAACTACTTTGCATTTGCCCTTCGATATGACGGCAGCATCCCAGATGGTGAAATCCATACCTTCGAGCAAACAGTACTCGCGTTGGTTGCCATTAGAGGAGTGGCGTTTGCCCTGTTTGGCCTGAATGAAGGTTTGTGGAGGTACACGAGCATTTGGGACCTTCAAAATATTATAGGGGGAGTCCTGATAAGCACCGTCATATTTTATGGTTGGGTCCATTGGGTGATGGGGATCTATGGCTACCCGCGTTCTATATTTGCCATAGACGCTATGTTGCTCATCGGGTTTCTTGCCGGGATGAGGTTGTCCTCCAGGGTCTTTCGTGATATGTCAGTTTTTCAGAAAAAACGCAAGGTTTTGGTCATCGGCGCTGGAGACTCAGGAGAACGAGTGGTTCGAGAAATGAAAACTCGTCCCATATTTGGTTGTCAGCCGATCGGATTCGTCGATGACAACATCGGACTTCTTAATCAACGCATCCATGGAGTCCGAGTATTGGGGACAGTGCAAGACCTCCCAAAACTTGTAGAGGGACTCAAGCCTGAAGTAGTTGTGGTTGCGGTACCGAATGTCACTGCTGGGTTTCTTCGGGACCTCGTTATCAAATTGGAGCCGTATCATATTTCCATCAAGACGTTACCTGCCAAAGACGAACTCCTTGCAGACCAAAGTACGGTCAGCCAGATACGTAATGTTTCAATCCCCGACCTTTTGGCACGAGCGCCTATCGATCTGGGCAATGAAGCTACGAGGCAGATGATTAGGGGTAAATGTGTCCTGATTACCGGTGCCGGCGGGTCGATTGGTTCTGAATTAGCTCGTCAAATTACCTTACTCGAGCCAAGAGTGCTATTGCTTTATGAGCGCCATGAGAACAGTCTATACAACATCCATAAAGAATTAGATGATCGGAGACTGACGTTTCCCATTGTCCCGCTGATTGGAGATGTCACCGACGCCCAGCGGCTCTGCGCCGTTTTGGAGCAATATAAGCCTCAGCTCTTGTTTCATGCAGCAGCGCATAAACATGTCCCTCTTGTGGAGCTGAATCCCATGGAGGCCGTGAAGAATAACTGCATCGGCACGCGCGTCACCGCCGAAGCCGCGAGTCTCCACGGAGTAGAACAATTCGTCCATATTTCGACTGATAAGGCGGTCAACCCATCGAGCGTGATGGGAGCTACCAAACGAGTGGCTGAACTGATTATTCAAGATATTGCGAGAACGAGTCGCACTCGCTTCCTCCTGGTACGGTTTGGCAATGTTCTTGGCAGCAGTGGCAGTGTGTTGCTGCGTTTCCAGGATCAAATCAGGAATGGTGGGCCCGTGACTGTTACACATCCAGAGATTCAACGATACTTCATGCTAATCCCCGAGGCAGTTCAGTTGGTGCTTCAGGCGGCAACTATTGGCGAGCAGGGCCATATTTATGTTCTCGATATGGGGAAACAAATCAAAGTTCTTGATATCGCTCGGAGTCTCATTCGGCTGTCAGGACTCAATCCAGGGAAGGACATTCCTATTCAATTCGTCGGTCTCCGTCCTGGGGAAAAGCTTTATGAGGAATTAGTCGGAGAGGGAGAGATTGCGGTGCGATCGTCCTTGGAGAAAATCCTGCAGATTCGCGCGATAAGCCGGCTCGACTTCGAAGAGTTTCGGGAAAAGCTGTTTGCCTTGGAGGCGTCAAGCTATGGCGACGAAGCCGACGTCTTGCTCGAACGACTCAAGGAGATCGTTCCTATGTTTCAAGCCTGCATTTCAGATATGGAGTCGTCGACCGTGCCGACTGGTCCGTTGTTAAGCTAGAAAGATGTGCCGGCGATTCTGTTGATGCGTCTTTACAAGGTCTGATTCCTGTTATGCCTAAGTGTAAGTTGTCCGGAGGGCACGTATGCAATATTCTGAGTCAATCGCTTCAATGGAACAAACTGGAGTAGATACGGTTCGCGAGTATGCCCTCATCGCTTCGCGCAATAAATGGGTCATCGCAGGTGCGATAGCTCTATCGTTGACACTGGCCTGGGGGTACCTGCTGATTGCTCCTAAATACTATCAGTCACAAGCGTTGATTGTGGTGGAAGAGCGCAAGGGAATCGATGACGTTATCAATAAGGGGGAAAACTCAGACCAACATTTCGAGAAACGTCTCTTTCTTATCCAGAAGCAAATTATCAGCCGTGATTTCTTGGGTCCCTTAGCAAAAGAATTAAATATACTCAGTAGTGAATCTGATGAGCAAGGAAAGGTAGCCGGCTGGGGCGAGTTAGCGAGAATGACAAAGGTCGAGCGAGCGATGATCGATCCAGCGGGGGGCAAAAGTTCACAGAACTTAGTTGATGGCTTCGTGGTCTCCTTTTTAGCTCAGGATCCTAAAATTGCGATGCAGGTGACAGAACGAATCGCGGACAAATTCATTGAGGAGAGCAACCGGGAGCGTGAGAAGGAAGTTGAAGGTACGGGAGAATTCCTCGATGAAGAGCTGCGACTGTTGAAGCGAGAGCTGGAAAAGAGAGAAGAAAGTATCAGCCAGTTCAAGAAATCACACCTAGGCGATCTTCCTCAGCAGGCAGACACCAATCTTCGGTCCTTGGATCGGGTAGAAGCAGAGATCACCACCGCTTCCGAAAGCCTTCAGCGTCACTCCGACAAACTTGACACACTTCATCAAGCGGTTCAGCTGTACCGCACATCCGGCCAGCAGAGTTTTGGCCTCGGAACTACACGCTCGGTGGAGCCAGATCCTCTGTTTCGACATCTGAAGGAACTTCGAGAGAAACTAGTCAAACTCAGGGCAGAATTTTGGGATGGATATCCCGAGATCATCTTAACTAAGGAAGAAATTCGACAAACGGAAGAGGAGTTAACCAATTTGTATGGTCGGGATGCGATCCGGCCAGACAAGACACCGCTCGATCCGTATCTCCAAGATCTGTTGAAGCAGCAAACCGAGGAACGAACCGAGATTGCTCTTCTCAGACAACGTCTAGATCAATTGCGCGTCACCAAGCGGGATTTGGAACAGCGTCTCGACAGGTCGCCTTCGGTTGAACAGGAACTGCTTGTCCTCGAGCGTGACTATAATAACATGAAGACCAATTACGCGATGCTCCTTGATAAACGTCTGCATACCCGGGTCGAAGAAAATATCGAAAAACGGCAGAAAGGCGGAAAGTACCGGATACTGGACCGTCCTTATTTACCGCAGGACCCGGCCATTCCAAACAGCCCAAGAGTTTTGGTATTAGGTCTCTTGTTCGGATGCGTTTTGGGGGCAGGCCTGTCTGTCGTACGTGAACGGCTCACTCCTCAGTTCCGAGGCCCAGAAGATGTAGAGCTTCTTGCAGGTCCTCGGTTATTGGCCGCCATTCCGGATTTTTCGTTACTTTGGCGTACGGCTGGCGACCCAGGGTATTTCCAGACCCTCGCTTTGCCGAGACCTTCGTTGGGCATAACCATCAGATCGCAGTCTGCAGCTGAGCTGAGCAAGCAATCATTAGCCGAGCGGTCGAGTTTGCGCGAGATCGACCGGAGGTTTGTTGCGAAGATGTTCCCTCGATCAATGGCTGCTGAGCAGTATCGTGTTGCTGCGGCGAGATTGCAGTTGCTCAACGCGACCGGGGCGCCGATGGTTGTCGCTGTGACGAGTGCCATCAAAGGCGAAGGAAAAACGACAACAGTGATCAATCTTGGCTATACGCTTTCACGAGATTTTGGAAGGCGCGTACTCTTGCTGGATTGTGACTTCGTCTATCCCGAGCTAATGGCGTTCCTCGAATCACCGGTAAGCCATGGGCTGATTGATTGTCTAAGAAGTGACATTCCGTTGCAGCAGGCTATGAGTTCCTTCACTGATGTTCCATGTTGGATCATGCCGGCAGGCGAATCTGTGGCGAATTCCAATGACCTATTAAGGGCGGGCCAACTCAATCGTGTTTTGTCACAATTGCGGGAGGAATTTGATTATATTCTGCTGAATGCTCCACCAATTCTACCTGTGGCCACAATGAATGTACTAGAGAGTCATAGCGATCTCCTCCTCCTTGTGGTGAGAGCGAACCTGACTTCCAAGCAAGCTGTCACACAGGCGATTGGATCGCTGCGTGCGGATAGACCCATTCATGTGGTTCTCAATGGCGTGGCATCAAATTCTCTTCCTAGCTATATGCTGGAGTACGCGGTCAGCGAGAGCCGAGTGGCTGTTTAACGTGCGATTTCAATTGAAGACGATTAGGCTCTTGTCACGACCGAAACACGAACAGTGCTTGATGCTCAGTAGTTCGTCTCACCGCATGCTTTTCGTATAGGTGCTCCTTATGAATAACACCGGATCTCAAAGCTAACAATCGATGTTTCGAACAAGTGCGAGCGCAGGACAATGAGTGGTCGACACTGGCACTTTCAATCCTCTCGGTCATGAGCATCTCGCCGGTGAGGGGGCCGCGCAACACCACCATGCGTCGTGCGCGGCTCTACCCCGACAGCCTCAGCGTGCCCTCGAATCTTTCCCGGCCATGCCCCGCCTCTTCCCACGCGATGGAGCGGAAGAGCGTCTTCTTGATGATGGCCTTCACCTTACCACCCTTCAATTTTTCTTGACTGAGTGGAAACGCGTATGATTCAAGGATTCTCCACACATTTGGGAGGATCCGATGGCGAAGGTCGTGCCGGTGATTGAGGCGATTGATGGGGATTTTCAACGACGGTTGCCGCGCTATCACAAATCCCGGCGCGAGGGGTTAGCGGCACTGACGGGGGTGATGCTGGAGGTCCGGAGCGCCAACCTGATGGAACTGGCGGCGGCGTTGCCCCGCGAAATTGCCGCCGCCGAGCATCGGTACCAATACATCGAACGGCACCTCAAGCACGAGGAGATCGTCCCGGATACGGTTATCACGCCCTATGCGCGTGAGGTGATCGAACGGCTGGCGGCGAACGGGCAAACCGTCGTATTGCAGATGGATCAACGTCACATCAACGACACGAACGACGTTTTGATGCTATCGGTCCGGGTGCGTCAGCGAGCCTTGCCCGTGGCGTGGCGGGTGCGTTCGACGCAGGGCAACATCGGGGTTGCCGTGCAGAAAGCGCTGCTGAACAGCGTTCGGCCGTGGTTACCAGAACACGTCGCTATTCTGCTGGTTGCGGACAGGTTTTATGGCACCGCGCAGCTCATTGATTGGTGTCAGGAGGCCGGGTGGGCCTATCGCATCCGCCTCAAAGGCAATCTGACGCTGACCCACGAGGGCGGCGAACTGACGACGGGCGATGTGGTGACCCGCATGCCGCATGGTGTGACGGGGGCCGAGCTCTACGGTAGCGGCGTGACGACTAACATCGGCGTCTTACATGAAAAAGGGCATACCGAACCGTGGATTATTGCGATGGACGTGAGGCCATCGCCGTACACCACGCTGGATTACGGCCTGCGCTGGGGCATCGAGAACATGTTTTCCGATCTCAAAAGCCGGGGCTTCGGCCTCATGCAAAGCCAGATCAAGAAACCCGATCGCCTGGAACGCTTGATCCTGATTATGAGTCTGGCCCTCTATTGGGCGGTGTCTTGCGGCATGTTCGCGGAAGCCAAGGCCGTCAGCGACGGGGTAAAAAGGGGACGCTAAAGCAGGCCCTGCGCGCCCTCCTCTCCGTGTTCAAACAGGGACTGCGTTTCCTGCGACGTTGTTCCGCCCTCTCCCTCTCAATCCCGCCTCTCTGGGCAGTGTGGAACGAAGCAGGCACATGTTCTTGAAAATTGAAGGGTGGCAAGGGCCTTCACCTTGTTCTCTAGACGCGGTTTGGTGAGATACGGCTGGTCACGGGCCTCGGCCTCCCGCAGTACCACCTCGTTGCCAAAGGCCACGTCCCCTCGCAGCAAGGTGGGGTGTGCCTCCTCCAGCAAGACATCCGGCCAGGCTCAGATCCCCGGCATGCTGTGCAGCGGGGCCGTCTCATTCCCAGGCAGAATGTCCACCGCCACCCACGTCTTCGCCATCACTGCGCTGTGATAGCGGTGCGAGGGGCGGCTTGGTTTCTCCGAGTTGTAGGCAGCCACCGCGCCTTTCTGCTTGCCGTACAGGCAATTCACCGTCGCATCCAGATCCAGGACCACGGCGTGGTCAACAACGGCTGCATTGTCTTCGCCGATGCCGGTCAAGCCAGGCCACGCTCGACGATTCGTCTATGAGTGCGAGCGCCTGCCGTGCGGCATCCTCCGAGACGAGTCTCGAAACGCCCAACAACTCGGGGGGTCCTGTCATAGTGCATTGCCGTGATAGGCGCATACCGGTGGTTGGCGGCCAGGATCGACAGCAGCAAGGTCGCGAGCACCGCGCGTTTATCCGACGCGTAGTTACTATGGTAGGCCAGCAGGCAGTCCGTCACCGAGGTTTCGAATGCGCCGCTCACTTTGATAAACTCGATGAAGCATGGCACCTGTCCGAGCGGCGTGACGGCTGCGGCTGGGTCCCCCTCAACATGGATTCGTCCCCCGAACGTATCGAGTGTAATCGCCCCCGTTCTGCTCTGCCACGGCCTTGCGTGGTGCCTCACCCATGGGGTGACTCCCTTCGGTGTTTGTCAACCTAGTTGTCGCGTCTTCCTACGCTTCACATTCTGCGTGACTTGTCTGTGCCATGGCGCGGGTCTCCGGGTTTAACCACACCGTGCCGACTGGCGTCCAATTGCGTGTCTGACGGGACCAGCGCGTCGGGTGACGGCGCCGGGCCTGCTCATAGACCGCACGGCGAGCGGCGAGAAGGGCCACATCCTGACCAGCATGCCGCGCGCTCGGCGTGACAAACCGGATGCCACTGTGTCGATGCTCGTCGTTGTACCAGCGCACGAACGCCAAGACCCACGTGCGGGCGGCCTCCAGGGTCGCAAAGCCTTGGGCGGGATACGGCGGCCGGTACTTACAGGTCCGGAAGAGCGCTTCGGAGAACGGATTGTCGTTGCTAACCCGTGGCCGACTATACGACGCCATAATCCCCAGTCGTTCCAAGGTCACACGGAGAGTCGCCCCTTTCATCGGGCTGCCGTTGTCGGCGTGCAGGACCACCGGCTGGCGCAGTCGTCCGTCTGCCAGGACCGCGCGCTGCACGACCGTGGCGGCATGCTCGCCGGATTCCTGCTCGAAGACCTCCCACCCGACGATCTTGCGACTGTAGAGATCAAGGATCAGGTACAAATAGAAGAACAGCTGTCAGCGGTCATGCAATAATCCCCAGATGTGGTCAATGAATTCTCCCCACCCTCTCACCGAAGGAGGGATGCGATGGAACTTGACGATAGCAAGGAGACAACGATCATACCGTCCCAGGTAGACCACACTCGGGAGGTATGTATGGTGGATCAAGAGCGGTGGGCGGAGATTCGACGGTTGCGTCATGAAGAGCGGGGATCCATTTCAGGGATTGCGCGGCGGTTGGACCTGGATCGGAAGACCGTGCGGCGCAGTCTGCAGCAGACGACGTGGCAACCCTATCGCCGAGCGGCGATGACGGAGACGCTGCTGACCGCCCATGCCGACTTTGTGCGGACCCGTGCGTCGCAGGTTAATTATTCGGCGCGGATTCTCTATCAGGAACTGCGAGCGAGCCACGAGTACATCGGCAGTTATGAGACGGTGAAGCGAGGGGTGGCGCCGCTGCGTGAGGGTCAGCTGCAGGCGGAGCGGGCCCTCCTCCGCTTTGAGACACCGCCGGGCCAGCAGAGTCAGATTGATTGGGGCCAAGCCACCGTGCCCTTCCGCGCCGGCCCGACGGTGGTGCACGTGTTCGTGTTGACGTTGGGGTTCAGCCGACGTGGGTTCTATTACGCCTGTGCCGATGAGCGGCTGGCGCAGTTTCTCGAGGCCCATGAACGGGCTTTTGCGCATTTCGGTGGCCACACGCGAGAGCATCTGTATGACCGACCGCGAACCGTCTGTTATGCGGATGAGACGGGGCGGCGGCTCTGGAATCCCACCTTCAAAGCCTTCGCCGACTATTGGGGCTTTGAGCCGCGCGTGTGTCGGCCCTATCGGGCCCAGACCAAGGGTAAGGTCGAATCCGGCGTGAAATATCTGAAACGGAACTTTCTGCCGGGACGAACGTTTGTCGATCTGGTGGACTTTCAAACCCAACTTGACGAATGGACCGCGACAATTGCCGACCGCCGCATCCATGGCACGACGCATGAGGAGCCACTCGTCCGGTTTGCGCGAGAACGCAACCACCTGGTCCCGCTGGCGGACCAGCGCGCCTTCCAGCAGGAGGCGCGCGTCTCACGGATCGTGGCCGAGGACTATTTGGTCAGCCTGGCGACGAACCGCTACTCCGTGCCCTTCCGGCTCATTGGTCAGCGGGTTGAAGTGCAACGACGGGGGGACACGGTCCACATCTTTCACCGTGACCAAGAGATCGCGACGCACCCGGTGCTCCCGGGCCAGCACCAATTCCGAATCCAGCCCGAGCACGGCCCTGGAGCCAGTGCGCGTCTCGCCCGCCACCGTCGGTCCACGGTGAGCGATCGGTCCCCTCGCCCCGATGCCTTGCCGGAGGTCGAAGTGCGGGATCTGGCCTGGTACGAGGCGGTGTGTGAGCGCACGGCGTCGCAGGAGGGGCGGCCATGAACGCGGCGCAACTGGAACGGCTCCGTGACCAACTCACGCGCCTACGGCTCTTGAAGAGTCGGGAGCGGCTGGAGGCCCTCTTACAAGAAGCGGCCGTCAAGGAGCTGCCCTATGCCGACTTCCTCGACCAGGTGCTCGGCGAAGAAGTCGCGTCCAAGACCGCGAAGAACATTGCGATGCGGACGAGTTTGGCGCGATTTCCATTCGTCAAGAGTCTGGAGGTCTTCGACTTCAGCTACCAGCCTTCGTTGGATAAGAAGCAGATTCAGCAGGTGGCGACCTGCCACTTCATCGAGCACGGCGAGAATGTCGTGATCTTGGGGCCGCCCGGTGTGGGCAAAAGCCACCTGGCCATCGGGCTAGGGCTGCAAGCCATTGCCCAGGGCTATCGGGTGTTGTTCACGACAGCCGCCGCCATGATCGCTACGCTGACTCGGGCGCTCACGGAGAATCGGCTGGAGGACAAGCTGAAGCTCTATACCATTCCCCGGTTGCTGATCATTGATGAGATCGGCTATCTGCCCATTGACCGCACCGGGGCCAACTTGTTCTTTCAGCTCATCTCACGCCGCTATGAGAAGGGGCCGATGATTTTGACCAGTAACCAGAGTTTCGGGGCTTGGGGCGAGGTGTTTGGCGACCGGGTGCTGGCGACTGCGATCCTGGATCGGGTGCTCCACCACGCGATCACCATCAACATCCGGGGCCATTCCTACCGGCTGAAGGAGAAACTCAAAGCCGGACTTGTGCGGGTCGAAGAAGCGTCAACGACAACCTAACGGGGTGGGGAATTTTCGATGACCATAACTGGGGAAATTTGGATGACCCTTGACACAGCCCCTTGACGGGCCCTGGCAGCCACGTGATATCCCACGACCAGACCTGCCCCGGCTTGCCTGCCGCATGTGTCACGGGAGGCCGGGTCTGCTGAGGCGCCCGGCTCCGTCCGCGATGATGCTGCGCATCGGCGGCGCGCAATACGCGATAGAACGTCGATTCCGACGCGAGGTAGTGGCCTTGATCCGCTAAGCGCGGCACCAGTTGACTCGGCGGCAGACTGGCATGGGCCGGCTCGTGGCACACGGCCCACACGCGGGCGCGTTCCTCGGGACTCAGGCGATTCCGTGGAGTCGGCCGGGCGGCGGTCGGTCGCGCATCGGTTTGCAGCGTCTCCTGCCGTGTCCAGCGCTGGATGGTCCGCACGGTGAGTCCCACCGCCTGGCAGGCTTGATGGCGGCGGGCCCCGGCCTGGTGGGCCTCAGTAATCAGCGCAAGGGCTGGGCGGCGATCTGAGGCGCTGATCATGCGTCCTCTCCGTCCCCCCAGATCGCCTGGGCTTTTTTTCGGAGCGTCAGGAGGGCTGCCGTCTCCGCCAGGGCTTTCTCCTTGCGGGCCAGCTCACGCTCCAGGTCCTTGATGCGCCGCTTGTCCGCCTGCGTCAGCTCCCGTAACGTCCGGCTGCGTGCCTCTTCTCCCTCCGTCGCCTGCTCACAGGCGGTCCGCCAGGCGATGATCTGCTCGGGATACAGACCCCGCTTCCGGCAATACTCGGCCCGTTCGGCCTCGTTCAGCCCCGCCGTCTCCACCACTGCGGCAAACTTCTCGCGGGCCCGCCAGCCGGCTGGTCCGGTCTCCCCATCGGGCAATAACCGACCTTGGGCCCGGGCCTGGGTTCGCCAGAGGTACAACGTCGCCGCCGAAATCCCTTCTTCCTCGGCCAGCTGAGCAATCGGGCGATGGTGCGGGGGCATCATCTTCTTCAACACCGCGTCTTTGCGTTCCAACGAATACTTCATTCACAACCTCGTCTCGCCCCCCGTGGGTTTCTCAGAATTCACCTGAGGGACGCGACAACTATTCTGACACAGGGGGCCTTCGTGCGAAGAAAAATGCCGCCAATCCGCTTCCAGCAAGGCTATCCCGAGGCCAGCCGCTGCTTCAACTGCCGTTTCTAGGATCATGGGGGTTCTATTGAAGGTCGTTGAATTTTGCTGAGTGGCTTCGCCGTGGGATACTCCGCGGCACACAGAGGAGGGAGCCACTGATGAAACGACGAGAGACTCGACAGCGGGAGCAGGCCCTGGCTGGATGGAAGGCGACTGCCGGGAGGGCCTGGATGCTGGCGACCCTGATCCGCGTGATTCGCTCCGGCAAACTGGCGCTGGACGCGGTGATGCTGGAGATGGGGCGGATGGTCGAGGAGAGCGTGATGTTGATGGAACGGGAGAGAGTCGCGAGGCCGGATTATCCCGGATTCCGCCGTAGAGATGAGTTATGGCTTAGCCCTCAATCATTGATAGGCCTTGACGATGTCGTCGAGGGGGGCCTGTTCCTGATACTCCCGGCGCTTCTTGAGGGCGGCGAAGTCATGCTCGATGGGATTGAGGTCGGGAGAATAGGGCGCGAGAAACAGCAGGGTCGCGCCCGTCGCCGCGATGAGCTGCGCCGTTTCGGGTGAGGTATGAAAGGCGGCGTTATCCATGATCACGAGATGGTGGGCATTCAGACGCGGGCACAGCCTCGTCTTCAGCCAGGCGTTGAAAACCCCCGTATCGCAGGTGCCATCGAACAGCATGGGCTCGGCCAGTCGCCCCTCCATGCGAGCGGCGATGAGCGACGTGCGGGGCCGTCGCTGTCCGGACACCAGGCCGTCCACACGCTGGCCTTTGGGGGCATACCCATACCGCCGTGCCGTCGACGACACAAACCCCCATTCATCGATGTACACGGGGTGTTTGCCGCGGCGCACGAATCGCTCGCGAAGGCGGAGGAACTGTTTTCGTCGTAGCGGGTCGCGTTCGGAATAGCCCAGTCTCACTCCCAATTTTCGCAGCGCGTTCCAGATACAGTGCCGGGAGACCTGGAAATGCCGCGCCCGTTCCGCTTGAGTCTGATCGGGCTGTGCTTCCACATGCCGACGTAACTGCTCCCAATCCAGCTTGCGGGCTCGGCGAGGGCCGGGACGCTGGTAGGTCAGGCCGCCAGGCTTGAGCCAGCGGTACACGCTCGCCTCACCGACCTTGAACCGCCGAGCCGCTTCGGCCTTGCTGCCTCCACCGCGAACAAACTCCACGACCCGTTGACGCAAATCTGTTGAGCATCTCATCCCACAGGATCGCACACGTTTACCGTCAATAGCGATCAGTAATTGAGGGCTTAGCTATACGGTGAAGCCCCGATTCTCAGGAGTGCCGCCGCTGTCGATTAGAGAAAATCTCGATGTACTCCGAGATCTCGTGCCGACCTTACTGACGGGTCTCGTAGCGACGCGGGCGTGTCAAGTTTTCTGTGTAACTGATTGTGGTTAATCACTGGTAGGCACCCGATCTCCTAAGATCATGGCAAATTGATTGCGCGCCCGTTTCCACTCCGGAATCGGGGCGGTCCAGTTCTTGGCGAGACGCTGCAGGCCCAGAGAGAGGACTTTGAGGATCGCTTCATCCGTGGGAAACGCCCCGCGCTTTTTTAACGTTTTCCGTAACGAATAGTTCAGGGATGCAATGGCATTCGTGGTGTACAGGACTTTGCGAATGGCTGGAGGATCGTCAAAAAAGACCGTGAGCCGCGTCCAGTCTCGCCGCCAACTCGTGCTGATTGTGGGATAGTGCGCATGCATCCCACGTCAGGGCAACGCGGTCCAAGGCCGCTTCGGCTTCCGTGACCGTCGGCGCTCCATAAATGGCCCGCAGATCTCTGGCCACGGCACGCCGCTCCCGCCACCCCACATCCCGCACGGATTGTCGGACGTTATGCACAATGCAGAGCTGCACCTGGGTACGCGGGAAGATCGTCTCCCAGGCCTCGGGCAACCCCGTCAGCCCATCGACACAGGCCACGAAGCAATCTGTGCCCCCTCGTTGCTGGAGATCCGTAAAGACCGCTACCCAGAATTTGGCGCCTTCGGTCTCACTGACCCAGAGGCCTAAGAGTTCTTTTTCCCCGCTCAGGTGACGCCCAGCGCCACAGAGACCGCTTTGGGTTTGACGGCTCCGTCATGCCGCGATTTCACAAAGAGACAATCGAAATAGAGAATCGGATAGACCGTTTCCAGGGGACGACTCTGCCAGAGGCGCACATCCTCTCAGACCGCATCGGTAATGGTGGAGATGAGTGTCGGCGACACCTCCGTCCCATATAATTCTTCGAGGTGGCCTTGAAGTTCCCGCGTGGTGAGCCCATGGGCATAGAGGGCCAGCACGTTGTCATCAACCCCCTCACGCCCCCTGTGTCAGAATAGTTGTCGCGTCCCTCAGGTGAATTCTGAGAAACCCACGGGGGGCGAGACGAGGTTGTGAATGAAGTATTCGTTGGAACGCAAAGACGCGGTGTTGAAGAAGATGATGCCCCCGCACCATCGCCCGATTGCTCAGCTGGCCGAGGAAGAAGGGATTTCGGCGGCGACGTTGTACCTCTGGCGAACCCAGGCCCGGGCCCAAGGTCGGTTATTGCCCGATGGGGAGACCGGACCAGCCGGCTGGCGGGCCCGCGAGAAGTTTGCCGCAGTGGTGGAGACGGCGGGGCTGAACGAGGCCGAACGGGCCGAGTATTGCCGGAAGCGGGGTCTGTATCCCGAGCAGATCATCGCCTGGCGGACCGCCTGTGAGCAGGCGACGGAGGGAGAAGAGGCACGCAGCCGGACGTTACGGGAGCTGACGCAGGCGGACAAGCGGCGCATCAAGGACCTGGAGCGTGAGCTGGCCCGCAAGGAGAAAGCCCTGGCGGAGACGGCAGCCCTCCTGACGCTCCGAAAAAAAGCCCAGGCGATCTGGGGGGACGGAGAGGACGCATGATCAGCGCCTCAGATCGCCGCCCAGCCCTTGCGCTGATTACTGAGGCCCACCAGGCCGGGGCCCGCCGCCATCAAGCCTGCCAGGCGGTGGGACTCACCGTGCGGACCATCCAGCGCTGGACACGGCAGGAGACGCTGCAAACCGATGCGCGACCGACCGCCGCCCGGCCGACTCCACGGAATCGCCTGAGTCCCGAGGAACGCGCCCGCGTGTGGGCCGTGTGCCACGAGCCGGCCCATGCCAGTCTGCCGCCGAGTCAACTGGTGCCGCGCTTAGCGGATCAAGGCCACTACCTCGCGTCGGAATCGACGTTCTATCGCGTATTGCGCGCCGCCGATGCGCAGCATCATCGCGGACGGAGCCGGGCGCCTCAGCAGACCCGGCCTCCCGTGACACATGCGGCAGGCAAGCCGGGGCAGGTCTGGTCGTGGGATATCACGTGGCTGCCAGGGCCCGTCAAGGGGCTGTTCTTCTATTTGTACCTGATCCTTGATCTCTACAGTCGCAAGATCGTCGGGTGGGAGGTCTTCGAGCAGGAATCCGGCGAGCATGCCGCCACGGTCGTGCAGCGCGCGGTCCTGGCAGACGGACGACTGCGCCAGCCGGTGGTCCTGCACGCCGACAACGGCAGCCCGATGAAAGGGGCGACTCTCCGTGTGACCTTGGAACGACTGGGGATTATGGCGTCGTATAGTCGGCCACGGGTTAGCAACGACAATCCGTTCTCCGAAGCGCTCTTCCGGACCTGTAAGTACCGGCCGCCGTATCCCGCCCAAGGCTTTGCGACCCTGGAGGCCGCCCGCACGTGGGTCTTGGCGTTCGTGCGCTGGTACAACGACGAGCATCGACACAGTGGCATCCGGTTTGTCACGCCGAGCGCGCGGCATGCTGGTCAGGATGTGGCCCTTCTCGCCGCTCGCCGTGCGGTCTATGAGCAGGCCCGGCGCCGTCACCCGACGCGCTGGTCCCGTCAGACACGCAATTGGACGCCAGTCGGCACGGTGTGGTTAAACCCGGAGACCCGCGCCATGGCACAGACAAGTCACGCAGAATGTGAAGCGTAGGAAGACGCGACAACTAGGTTGACAAACACCGCCATCCTATTGAAAAAAGAAACGGTCAAGGCGTGTGGCGCTATTTCATATCCAGAGTTACGGTAAATAGTCACGGATTCCAACTAAGAGTCTGGAACAAGGAGAAGAATGTTGCCGAAATCGAAACAGTGGATTTGAAGGCCTTATACGAGCGATACAAGCTGGAGGGCGTAACGTATCTTCAGGATATTTGCAAAGCACTGACGACAAGGTGGAGGAAATAACTGACGCTGTGCGTAATGCGCAACTCCGACAGCCGTCACAAACACCGCGCGAGATCTGGGTCAAGTCTTTTTTATGTACTCCGCTGAGCGAATCATATTCTTCATGACTTACTTACTCTATGGCGCCAGCTCCACGCACAACGAATATGCTTCGATTCGGTTTCGCCTCTCCTCTACGTCAAGTTGGGTCAAGGCATCGAGCTGGGAGGAGAGTTGGCTGGATTTTCAATGGACACCAGATCGGAAAAACAAACGCATTCTACTTTTGCACATCAACCCATCCAGAGCTGGAAGGGATGAGCATGGAGGCAATCGCCAAGGCGATCACAGATTCGACGATCCCATCGCATCCCATTCTTCCTTGCTGATGAACCTCCTCGGCTTCAATGCGCCAGCAGCATAGGCCAGCTGCAGTGCCTCCTCCAACCAGGCTATCCGCTGCGTAGGCGTCGCCGCCAGCGTCGCAGCAAGCAGGCTTTGATCTCCGACGTCCCAATGTTCCGCTTGTACGTCCCCTGAAGCAACCTCACCTTTGTCCGCCATGTGAGCGAACTCCCTTCCGGTTCCGGATAGCCTCCAGTTCCTTCACGTCTACCAAATCCTGTGGCCTGCCGGCGTGCCGTTTCAATTTAATGAGGTCATCAAGAGACGCGACTCGGACACAGGTCTCCCCCACTACTGCTTCCTGGGACCGAGCCAAGAGCTCTTCAAACGAAACCTCTGGTTTAAGCAGCAAGTCGACGACGCGCATAGGATTTGTCGGGTCAACGAGTGAAAAGGCGAGCATATGTTTTTCCTGACGCCACTGTTCGCGGACTGCTCCATCAGCAAACATTTCCGCCGATACCGGAACTTGCGGCCGAAACCCTTTGCCAACCAGAGCACGAATCATTCTGAGGGCTTCTTGCGGCGCAAGATCAACGGCCAGATCGACATCTGCCGTCAATCGAGCATACCCATGCAACAGAGTAGCAATGTCGCCCACTACCACATACCGCACACCCGCTGCATTCAAGATTTTAAATATGGGCTCGTAGACGTACATATAGCTATTCTAGCGAATACGGAGAGAAATACCAGCCGTTCAGATTGTTCTTGGACTCTCTTCCCCTCTCGTTAGTAGTCCCGCTGTATGCTCGTGGAGGTGAAACAGCATTCGAACTGATATGATGACACTTTGCCGGGAGACACAATGCCGATCTCGACGCTTTCGTCGCAGCTCAAGAATGTGATTTAATAGGAATGCTCACTTCAATGAGGGGCGGCGACGCCTTGATCTGATTCATCGGCGGGAGGTGTCGTGCATCCATGCTTTCGACTGGTTGGTCTCCTCTTGATGGTAACCTGGCCTAACGCTCTCATGCAGGCAGATGCGCTGGCGGAAACCAATCCGGTCCAACGAGAGAATGCTCGTCCCGGCACGGCAGAGTGGCGCCTGACCAATCCAGCATTGCATCACGAAATCGAGGGCTACGCCTCACTCACCAGCGTCAATCGCGGGCGCCCAATCAAGTTCTACGTCCACACGCAGGACCCATTTTACAGACTTGAGATCTATCGAATGGGGTGGTACGGCGGAGCCGGCGCGAGGCTGACGCACGGCCCCGTAACCCTCCCGGGCATCTCGCAACCGATGCCGTCGATGGACGGTCAGACCGGATTCGTTGAATGTGCATGGCGCGATCCGTACCTCCTTGTGGTCGGAAACGAATCCGATCGGGAAGCATGGGTCAGCGGCATCTATCTCGCCAGACTGACGGCGGAGACCAGCGGCGCGCAAGCCTACATCATTTTTGTCGTGCGGGATGAGACGCGCCCCTCCGACTTTCTCTTCCAATCCAGCGTCACCACCTATCAGGCCTATAATAATTGGGGCGGCAAATCGCTCTATGATTTCAACAGCACGCAGGGTCGGCGCGCTTACAAGGTGTCGTTTAATCGGCCCTATGCTATCAGCAGCAATCCCGCCGCCGCCTATGGCAACGGCGCCGGCGACTTTTTGACCAACAATGCCGTGCCCCCAACGGATGCATCCTCGCCCTCGGGTTGGGAATACAATATGGTACGATGGTTGGAACGGGAAGGCTACGACGTCACCTATAGTACGAATGTTGATACCCACACTGACGCTCGAATCCTAGACCGCCATAAAGGCTGGCTCTCCGTCGGGCATGATGAATATTGGACATGGCAGATGCGCGCACATGTTGAAGGGGGACGCGACCGGGGCGTGCACCTTGCGTTTTTTTCGGGAAATGTGTGCTATTGGCAGATCCGGTTGGAACCAAGTGCGATCACGGGCGAGCCGGAGCGCACAATCGTCTCATACAAAGACGATGCACCGACGCGCGACCCCTACGCTCGGGAGGAGTTGGAGAAACGGCATCTCATGACGGTCCGCTGGCGTGATGAATCCGTCAACAGACCTGAGGAGTCATTGATCGGCGTGATGTATGACGGCAATCCCGTTGATGCTGATATTGTCATAACCAAAGCCGACCACTGGACCATGATCGGTACTGAACTTCGAGCGGGTGACCGCTTGCCGCGGCTCCTGGGCTATGAGGCCGATCGAGTCTTCGGAAGCGCTCCACCAGGCACCACGATTCTCGCCGAATCCCCATACACCTTCGAGGGTCAACCTCACCTGGCCAATATGACAATCTATGCCCTTCCTAACGGGGCGACGGTGTTCGCAGCCGGTACCATCCAATGGAGTTGGGGACTCGACGATTTCAACGTGCCGGAGCTGCGAAAGTCGAGTCTTAATACGAGGGTTCAACAGATCACAAGAAATGTCCTTGCACGGTTTCGGCAAGGCGCATCACCCCACTCTCAAGAATCGCACGGCGCGGGCAGTATGGTACCCGGCCGTCAGTAGCGGCCTTGTCCTGAGAGATCCGGCATGAAGATCGCTCAACTGGTTCACCTGAGCGTGAGTGTGCCTCCCGAAAAGTATGGAGGAACGGAACGAGTGGTCTTCCATCTCGTGGAAGAGCTGGTCCGGCTTGGCCATGACGTCACGCTATTTGCCAGCGGTGATTCAGACACGAGCGCGAAGCTCGTCCCTATGTGCGACCGCGCGCTGACCCATACGCCGTTCGTCAATAGAGACGCCATCATGACGCAGATGCTGGAACAGGTGTGGAACCTGTCCCACCAGTTCGACATCATCCATTCTCATCTGGACTTCGTGGGATTTCCCCTTGCCCGCCGGTCCGAGATTCCTGTCATTACCACGGTCCATGGACACCTGGGAGCACCGGAACTGGCCAAGGTTTACCGCGAGTTCTGGGAGATTCCTGTGGTCTCCGTTTCGTATGCACAACGCGAGCTCTTTCCCTACAACAATTGGCAAGCGAACGTGTACCACGGGATCCCGGTCGATCTCTATCGATTTCACTCACAACCCCAGGGGTACGTTGCGTTCATGGGAAGGATGTCGCCTGAGAAATCGCCGGAGGTGGCGATTCGGATCGCTCAACAATTGGGCGTGCCGCTGCGGATGGCCGCCAAAGTGGACCCGGTCGACCGTGACTATTTTGAGGCCGAGATCGCCCCTCACCTCGCCCATCCGCTCATCCAGTTTATCGGAGAGATCACCGATTGCGAAAAAGGCGAATTCCTCGGGAATGCCAGCGCGGTGCTGTGCCCTCATCGACCGGAGTCGTTCGGCTTGGTGTTGATCGAAGCGCTGGCCTGTGGCACCCCGGTGGTGACCTATCGCCACGGATCGTATCCTGAGCTGATCGACCATGAGACGACCGGATTTCTCTGTCGAGATGAGGATGAGATGAGGCAAGCCGTCCGCCGCGTCGGCGAGATCGATCGCCACCGATGCCGCAGAACCTTCGAAGAGCGGTTCACGGCCGAACGCATGACGAAAGAATACATACACCTGTACGAACGAATCATCCGCGAAGCATCGGCGAACGAATTATTCTCTCCGGACGAATGATGTTGGTGCTCATCACAGACACACCGGAGGAAGGCAGCAGGATAGCGAGAAGCCTGGTCGCCCAGGCGATCAACCAGACTCCAGCGTTGCGGCTCGGACTCGCCGCTGGCAACACGCCGCTCGGATTGTACCGGAACCTGGTGGACCTGCACCGCACGATGCGTCTCGATTTTTCTCAGGTCCGGCTTTTCAGCCTCGACGAGTTCATTGGGTTGCCGAACGACAGCCCACACAGCTATCACAGCTTTTTCCATAGGAATCTTATCGACCATGTCAATTTCGATCCAGCTCATCTCCATCTGTTGCGCGGGCAGGCCGAGGAAGACATTGCCTCCTACTGTGTATCCTATGAACGGTTTATCCGAAACCAAGGCGGTATCGATCTGCAGATCCTAGGGATCGGACAGAACGGCCACCTAGGATTCAATGAACCAGGTTCCAGTCTCAATTCTCGAACAAGACGCATTCTCCTGAGCGCGTCAACCAAACACAATCTTGCTCGAATCTTCGACGGCGAGCCAATCCCGGAATGGGCTGTGACCATGGGTCTCGGCACCATTCGTGAGGCGCGAACTCTCTTGCTGCTGGCCTTTGGAGCACACAAAGCCGAGGTCGTCGCCAAAGCCGTCGAAGGACCATTGAGCGCTTTCACACCTGTCTCCTCCATTCAACTGCATCCCCGCGTCGTCCTCGTACTTGACCGTGAAGCGGCCGGTTTTCTCAAGAATCAAGAATACTATCGGCAGGAATCGTCTCAGGTGATGAACAGCAATCAATGGTTCCAGGAACCTTGATTGACGCAGGCCGCGCAAATCGACCTTCCACCATGGCCACCTGTTCCCAGAGCGCTAAGGTTTCCTCGCGGTCGCGAGATGGACCGACAACTGGAACACCGCTCGTCCATCCGCCGTAGCGTAAGGACTGAGTGCCTGCTCAGCAGCCTCTAATACGCGGCTGATCTGGTCCTCGGTCAGCAATACCCCATGACCGACAACCAACCCCTCAGGTCGGCTTCGACCATGGTCTGAATGTTAGGGAACTGCGCAGTCCCTTGATGAGTGGCAATTTGGGCTGAGGCTACCCCGGCTTCCGAAAACAACTTGGCGAGATCTTTCCGATTGCCGAGCACGAATGGTGCTCGCAGGGCATCCGCCGCTTGCCGGCCGGCCATTTGTTCCAGTAGTGCGAGCTCAGCGGCATAGGCTGGTATGTTGTCGAGCGAGTCCCAGATCACCACAGCTAACCATCCACCAGGTGCCAGGACGCGAAGCATCTCGTGGATGGCCTGGCGCCGATCCGCAAAGAACATGAGGCCAAACTGACTTACAACAGCCTCGAAGGACTGATCAGAAAAGGTAGTGACTCGGCGATCCCCTCTTGCCACTCGATCGTAGGTGCGAGCTGTCTAGCTACTGAGACCATTCCAAGGCTCGGGTCAATCCCCGCGACATGCCCGGCTGATCCCACCCGCGAGGCTGCTTCACGAGCGAGGACTCCGGTGCCGCATGCAACGTCGAGTAGTCGTTGACCAGGCTGGATATGCGCGGCATCCACGACTCTTGGCGCCCAGCGCCCGAAGAGCGCCGGCACGAACAGCGCTTCATACGCGTTCGCAGCGTCGACTTGAGCCTGTACCGATGGCTCGTTCATGTGGGGCTTACATCCCAAGCTGTCCAACCATGTGCCCTCTGTTTCCGTATGAATTACGTACTTAGTGGCTTCGTCGAAACACACGGCTTTTGTACGTTAAGGGTTTGAGCGATCCGAAAACGTGATGGGAGGGCGCTTTCAGCGGTCTGATTTCGCCGATTTGCCGGCTTGCAGATACCTGTCGATCCCCGTCGCCAGTTTGCGGCCTTCGGCGATGGCCCAGACAATGAGCGAGGCACCGCGTTTGGTGTCGCCGGCAGCAAAAACTCCGTCGAGGTTGGTCATGAAGTTCTTGTCCACCGATACCGCCCCGCGCGCATCATACTTCACGCCCAGGTCATCGAGCAGGCCGTTCTTGACCGGACCGGTGAACCCCATGGCCAACAGCACCAGATCGACATTCATCTCGAACTCAGTATCCGGCATCGGCTGAAACTTTCCACTTTCGAACTTGACCCGATTTGCATGGAGTCTTGTGACATGACCATTGTGGCCGGTGAACCTCGAGGTGGAGACGCTCCACTGCCTGTCACAGCCTTCTTCATGAGCGTGCGAGGTGCGCAGCTGCATCGGCCAGAGCGGCCAGGGGGTCGATTCGGCTCGTTCCGGGGGCGGTTCCGGCAGCAATTCAAATTGATGCGCTTCGAGACAGCCTTGACGGTGCGCGGTGCCGAGACAGTCAGATCCCGTATCACCTCCACCGATAATCACCACCCGTTTACCCTTTGCCGTGATCGGCTCGTCGTTGAACGGGATGCCGGCCGTGCGTTTATTTTGCTGAGTGAGATATTCCATCGCAAAATGCACACCCTTCAGCTCACGCCCAGGAATCGGCAACTCACGGGCCTGCTCGGCACCAATTGTGAGACCTACAGCATCAAACTGTTGACGCAGCTGTTCGCCGGTGATGTCTCTGCCGACCGTGACGCCAGCTTGAAACTTCACTCCTTCGGCCTTCATCTGCTCCAGCCGCCTGTCGATCACCCACTTCTCCATTTTGAAGTCGGGAATGCCGTATCGAAGGAGTCCCCCGATCCGATCAGATTTTTCGAAGACTGTCACGTCATAGCCGAATCGAGCCAGTTGCTGCGCAGCAGCCAAACCCGCCGGACCGGAACCGACGATCGCGACGGTCTTGCCGGTTTTCACGACCGGTAGGATCGGCGTCACGAAGCCTTCGTTGAAGCCTCGGTCGACGATGTTCCATTCGATGATGCGGATGGACACCGGATCCTCATTTATACCCAGCACACAGGCCCCTTCGCAGGGCGCCGGACAGAGTCTCCCGGTGAACTCGGGAAAATTGTTCGTCGTATGGAGAGCTTTGAGCGCGTCCTGCCATCGCCCGCGATAGACGAGATCGTTCCATTCCGGAATCAGATTGACGACGGGGCAACCGGTGTTCCCTTGGCAAAACGGAACACCACAGTCCATACAGCGCGCGCCCTGAACCTTCAGCTTGTCCTCGGAGATCGGCTCGTACATCTCCTTCCAATCGAGCACACGCAGCTCGATCGGCTTCCGCTTCGGGCCCTCACGGGCATATTTCATGAAACCCTTTGGATCACCCATCTGCTTTAGTCCTGAGAGCTGAGAGTTGAGTGCTGAGTAAAAATCTGAATCTCAGCACTCAGTCCTATCCTAGTGCACCGCGCTCGCTTTGCGTTTCCGTTCTTCCAAGACTCGCTTGTAATCCACCGGCATCACCTTCACAAACTTTGACAAGGTGGCCTCGAACTCATCGAGCACCTGCTTGGCCCTACGGCTACCCGTGTACATGAAGTGTTTTGCAATCAAATCATGCAGGAGCTGTTTGTCTTCGGCCGCCGCGACCGCTTCCAGTTCGACCATTCCGCTGTTACAGCGGCCCTGGAATGTTCCAACGTCGTCCAGCACGAATGCCACTCCCCCGGACATGCCGGCCGCGAAGTTACGACCAGTCCTGCCGAGCACCACGACCACGCCCCCGGTCATGTACTCACAACCGTGATCGCCCGTCCCTTCGACGACGGCGCGCGCCCCGCTGTTCCGCACGGCAAACCGCTCACCTGCCATCCCGTAGAAATACGCCTCCCCCTGCGTTGCCCCATAGAGCGATGTATTGCCGATCAAAATCGTCTCTTCTGGATTATAAAGGATGTCTTTCGGGGGGAAGACGATGATCTTGCCACCAGACAATCCCTTGCCGATATAGTCGTTGGACTCTCCTTCCAACGTCAACGTGATGCCTTTCGCAAGGAACGCTCCAAACGACTGACCGGCCGAGCCGACGAACTTAATCGAGATCGTGTCCTCCGGTAACCCATCAGGCCCATACTTTTTCGCGATCTTGCTGGAGAGCACGGTGCCGGTGGTCCGGTTGATGTTCCTGATCGGGAGCTCGAGCCTGACCTTCTCACCCTTCTCGATCGCAGCCTTGCAAAGCTCGACGAGCTTGTTGTCGAGAATGCCGGCAAGACCGTGGTCTTGCTTCTGGACACAATAGCGCGGCACATCAGCCGGGACATCAGGGGCCGTCAGCAGCGGCGCGAGATTCAACCCCTTGGCTTTCCAATGATCGACGGCTTTGGTGATCTTGAGTTTGTCGACGCGGCCGACCATCTCGTTGATTGTCCGGAAACCTAGCTTTGCCATCAGCTGCCGCGCTTCTTCGGCCACGAAGAAGAGATAGTTCACGATGTGTTCCGGTTTGCCCTCGAACTTCTTGCGTAACTCTGGATCCTGCGTCGCAATGCCAACGGGACAGGTGTTCAGATGACACTTGCGCATCATGATGCAACCTTCGACGACCAGCGGCGCTGTCGCAAATCCATATTCCTCGGCCCCCAGCAAGGTGGCGATGACGACGTCGCGGCCGGTCTTCATCTGGCCATCGGTCTCGACTCGGATGCGGCCGCGCAGGTCGTTGAGAACCAGCGTTTGGTGAGTTTCCGCCAGGCCCAGTTCCCAAGGGATCCCAGCGTACTTAATTGAGGAGAGCGGTGACGCACCAGTGCCGCCCGAATCGCCGCTGATGAGCACCTTGTCCGCATGGGCCTTGGCGACACCGGCTGCGACCGTGCCGACGCCTACCTCCGCCACCAGCTTCACTGATACACCGGCATCCGGATTTGAGTTCTTCAAGTCGAAAATTAATTGGGCCAAATCTTCGATCGAATAGATATCGTGATGCGGTGGGGGCGAGATCAACTGTACACCGGGCGTCGCATAGCGAAATTTGGCGATATTTTCGTCCACTTTATGTCCCGGCAGCTGGCCGCCTTCGCCTGGCTTGGCTCCCTGCGCCATCTTGATTTGCAATTCCCGAGCGTTGATGAGGTAATAGGCCGTGACTCCGAATCGGGCCGATGCCACCTGCTTGATGTAACTGTTCTTCGAATCGCCGTTCGGCAAGGGTATGAACCGCGCCGGATCCTCACCGCCCTCCCCCGTGTTGCTCTTGCCGCCCAGCCGGTTCATGGCAATCGCGAGCGTTTCATGCGCTTCTTTGCTGATCGACCCGAACGACATCGCGCCTGTGTTGAAGCGCTTGACGATTTCTTTCGCCGGCTCCACTTCTTCGATGGGAATCGGCTGCGGGGCAAACTTGAAATCGAGCAGGCCCCGCAGGTTCGATCGCCGTTGACTCTCGTCGTTGACGAGTTGAGCAAATTCGGCATAGGTCTTCGCGTCGTTCGCGCGACTGGCATGCTGCAACTTATAGATTGTTTCGGGATTCCAGTTATGGTGCTCACTTTGAATGCGGTAGTGAACCTCTCCGCCGAAATCCAGTTGACGGATCGGCGCCGGTTCGTAAGCAGTGAGGTGTCTGCGCAGCGTTTCTTCACCAATATCGCGAATCCCGACTCCTTCGATGCGCGAGGCCGTGCCGGTGAAGTAGCGCTCGATGACTTCGTGATTCAACCCGATGGCCTCAAAAATCTGGGCTCCGCAGTAGGACTGCACGGTCGAGATACCCATCTTGGAAAAGATCTTGAGCAAGCCCTTGTTGATAGCCTTGATGAATTTGCCTTCCGCCGTCTGGGCGTCGAGGCCTTCCGGCAGATAGCCGTCGCGCTCCATGTCCACGAGTGTTTCGAAGACCAGGTATGGATTGATCGTCCCGGCGCCGTAGCCGATCAAACAGGCGAACTGATGGACATCGCGCGGCTCTCCGGTCTCCAGAATCAATCCGACTTCGGTTCTTGTGCATTCCCGCACCAGATGATGATGCAGGGCTGAGATACCGAGGAGGCTTGGAATGGGCGCCCAAGCCTCATCAACCCCGCGATCGCTGAGAATCAAGAACTTGTATCCCTCCTTGATCGCGTGTGACGCCTCCTTACACAGTTCATCGACCGCCGCACCGAGACCGTCCGCCCCTTCCGTCACGCGGAATAACATGCGGAGCGTCTTGCTCTTGAAATTCGGATCGGACAGGCCGCGAATCTTTTGAAGATCCGCGTTCGTCAAGATCGGCTGTTGCACCTTGATGCGGCGGCAAGATTCGGGCGACTCATCCATCAAATTCGGCTTCGGACCGATGTTCGTGACGAGCGACATCACGAGCTGCTCGCGAATCGGATCGATCGGGGGATTCGTGACCTGGGCAAACAGTTGCTTGAAATACTTGAACAAGAGCTGCGGTCGATCGGATAACACCGCCAACGGTGTGTCGGTGCCCATCGACGACACCGGCTCTTCGCCGTTCACGATCATGGGCGTGATGACCATCTTGAGCTCCTCGACCGTATAGCCGAAGGCCTGCTGCCGCTGCCTGATCGTCGGATGATCCGGCTGCGGAACATTCAACGGCTCGGGCAGCTCATCGAGCGAGACACCGTATTGCGTCACCCAACTGCGATAGGGCTTCCGCTTGACGATGTCGGATTTGATCTCTTCGTCGTCGATGATCCGGCCCTGCATCGTATCGACCAAGAACATGCGCCCGGGCATGAGCCGGCCCTTCATGCGGATCTCCTTTGCAGGAACCGGTAAGACTCCGGCTTCCGACGCCAAAACGACCGTGCCGTCCGTCATGACCTGATAGCGACAGGGGCGGAGACCGTTACGATCCAAGGTAGCGCCGATCATCTTGCCGTCGGTAAAACAGACTGCCGCTGGCCCGTCCCACGGCTCCATCATCGCCGCGTGATACTGGTAGAAGCCTCGACGATCCAAATCCATCTGGGCATTCGCCACCCACGGTTCGGGAATCAACATCATCATGGCATGCGGCAGCGATCGCCCCCCAAGCAGCAGGAATTCGAGGGCATTATCCAGACAGGCCGAGTCGCTTTGATTGTTGGAGACGATCGGGAACAATTTCTTCATGTCCTTCCCGAACAGCTCGGAATGAAGGCGGCCTTGACGAGCTCTCATCCAATTGACGTTCCCCTTCAGGGTATTGATTTCGCCGTTGTGGCACAGATATCGATAGGGATGGGCCCGCGGCCAAGTAGGAAAGGTATTCGTACTGAAGCGTGAGTGCACCAAGGCCAGCGCGCTTGTCATCCGTTCATCGGTGAGGTCCTGGTAGTAGGCCGCCAGTTGATGCGGCAAGAGCAGCCCTTTATAGACGATGGTGTTGGCCGACAAGCTGGAGACGTAGAAATGTTCTCGCCCTTGAATGGCCGACTCTGCCACGGCCTTCTCAACCCGCCTGCGGATCACATAGAGTTTCCGTTCGAACTGCGCCTCATTCAGCGCGTCGCGCGCGACGAAGATCTGCCGCATGAAGGGCTCCGTCGTTCGCGCTACCGACCCGATCATGTCGCTTTTGACCGGCACATCACGCCAGCCGAGCAGGCGCAGACCTTCTTCTCCAACGATTGTAGTGAAGAGCTTCTCGCACAGCCGTTGGGACTCTGCATCGGGCGGCAGAAACAACTGTCCTACTCCATACTCTCCGACTTCCGGCAATGACACGCCGGCATCCCCTGCGGCCCGCTTCAAGAAGGCGTGCGGGATCTGCAGAAGAATTCCGGCTCCATCTCCTGTGCAGGGATCACAGCCTTGCGCGCCTCGATGGGTCAGATTCTCCAAGACTTGAAGCCCTTTACGGACAATGTCATGGGATTTCTTCCCGTTGATATTGACGACAAAGCCGATCCCACAAGAGTCCTTCTCGTGCTGTGGATCGTAGAGTCCCTGTCGGCTGGGAAACCCAGGAATATTCATGTGCCAATCTCGTTCAAAGGATAAAACTTCCCTACGGCATGGGGAATGAAACCTGCGAGAAACTTGGTGGAATTGCCTCCATAACGCTCAAGGTGAACCTCACCCGATTGTTAGAAATTGTTAGAATGGGACCTTACTGGATGGGTCATTCTTCTGTCAAGGTTACGAAAGGGATAGGCTTTCCTTGACGACCAAGACCTCTTCTGCCATTGTTTAGTGTCATTTGGTTCATTACTCATCAGGGGGTGGCATGGATAAACGACCATCGCGTTCAATTGCGGTTGTGGGATTGGGATACGTAGGCCTCCCAATTGCCGTGGCATTTGGGAAGATTGCTCCGGTCGTTGGGTTTGACATCAATAAGAGAAAAATTGAAGAATTGCGAAAAGGAATCGATCGGACAGGAGAGGTGTCACAAAATGATCTAGCTGCTGCTCAAATAAAATATTCATCGGAGCCATCGGATCTTAAGTCGGCCAACTTCATTATTGTTGCAGTTCCGACTCCCATCAATGAAGCATTACAGCCTGATCTTACCGCCTTAGAAAAAGCCTCAGAGCTGATCGGGCGACACTTATCTTCGGGTACCATCGTGGTTTATGAATCGACTGTTTACCCGGGCGCGACGGAAGAAGTGTGTCTGCCGCTCTTGGAACGCTCTTCTGGGATGAAAGCGGGCGTGGATTTTAGATTAGGCTACTCACCGGAGCGAATAAATCCCGGGGATAAAGAACATACACTCGAAAAGATTACCAAGGTCGTATCGGCGCAAGACCCTGAATCTTTGGACATTGTAGCCGACACATACGCGCTAGTTGTGAAAGCGGGTGTTCATCGAGCATCAAGCATCAGGGTAGCAGAGGCAGCCAAGGTCATCGAAAACACTCAGCGAGACCTTAATATTGCATTGATGAACGAGCTCGCCCTGATTTTTCATCGACTAGGAATAGATACCAAATCTGTTCTTGAAGCCGCCGGGACGAAATGGAATTTTCTCAAGTTCTCTCCCGGTCTTGTCGGTGGCCATTGTATCGGAGTGGATCCTTATTACTTGACTTCAAAGGCGGAATCAGTGGGCTATCATCCACAAGTGATTCTTTCTGGTCGGCGCATTAACAACGGCATGGGAAAGTTTGTGGCGGAACACACCATGAAGCTACTCAGCCACTCGTCGCGCCCTGCTAATGAGCTGAGAGTCGGAGTGCTCGGCTTGACGTTTAAGGAAAACGTGCCGGATCTCCGTAACAGCAAAGTACCTGACATCATCTCCGAGCTTCGCGAATATGGAATCGAAGTGCTCGTGCATGATCCTATCGCGGAAAGCGAGGAAGCCGAGGCAGAGTACGGCATTCATCTCATCGAATGGAAAGAGATGAAAGATCTTGATGGATTAATTGTTGCCGTTGCGCACAAGAAGTTTTCCGACATGAGCGTCGTCGATCTACTGAAGCCTCTTCGCAATCAGAAGCAAGGCGTTGTTATCGACGTAAAGAGCATCCTTGATCCAAGTCGCATTCCTGCGTCGATAAAATACTGGCGGCTGTAACGACTTGCCGGATCTCAGAGATAGGACAGTCTCGATTGTAGGCAAGTCGAGATGATCGAAATCGATTATCTTTGCAGTAGTGTAAGCCACCATTGATTCGAAACCGTCGGGCACAGTGTGCTGCGCAGCAGCGTGCGCAGTGCCTTCAACCGAGAATAGCCCGCTACGAGCAAGTCGCGTTCGGATATCAGCCGCAGGGCAGGAATTATCAATATCTCCGTTGAAATATTCTGAGGGGCTCTATGGTTGATGTCATGCCGCTTTCTTCGTTGAAACTGATGGTGGCTCGGCCTGTTCACTCTCGTTCATGGTACGGACTGCGCCATCCCAGCATAGCCCTTCACCCGCTTGAACCGCCCCTCACAGGCAAGGAGCACGGTCCCCAGCCACCGCTGGAGCATCCGGCTGCCCCGTGTCCGTTTGATGTTCCGCTCGCTGTGCCGAACCAGTGAGAACAGGCTCTCGATCGGATTGGTGGACAGGAGCATCTTGCGGCGCAACGCAGGGACCTGGAGCCGAGGTAGGGGCAACAACTCCTCAAAGCCTTCCCGAAGCGACTCTGCTGCCGACTCGTTCTTCGTCCGCAGCCATCCCTCCAACTCCTGGAGCATCAGCCGGGTGTCGGCCTCGCTCGTTTGCTCCAAGGCTGGCCTGAGCCGCTGATGGGTCTCATTGTGCTAGGCTCGAAAGAGTGGACGCCTTCACCCTATGATCTGAGGTCTGGAGGTGTGAGATGGAACAAGTTCCGCGACAGCAGTCTACGAAGGAGTTCCGGGAGCGGGCCTGTAAGATCCACTGTGTAATTGGTTCTCATCACGGAGTTATTGCTCTGAAGGAGGAATGATGACCAAGCCCAACACAAAAACAGATGTGGGCCTGTTAACACTACGGATCATATTTATGCGATACTGCGCCTATGGAACGCACCGAGGCTCAGTATCGTCACATCGCACCATGCTTACCGACACAGCGCGGCAACGTGACGCTCACCAATCTGCAGGTGCTCAACGCGATCTTGTACGTCGCCGAGCAGGGGTGCAAATGGCGTGGGCTTCCCAAGCAGTTCGGCAACTGGCACACCATTTATACCCGCATGAATCGTTGGGCAAAGAGCGGGGTGCTGGATCGCGTGTTTGCCCACTTGCAACAGGCACAGATCATCAGGGTCAAGATCGAGGCCGTGGCCTTGGACAGCACCCTCGTCAAAGTCCATCCCGATGGGACCGGGGCGTTAAAAAAAACGGCCCGCAATCCACCGGCCGGTCCCGCGGCGGATGGACGACCAAGATTCATCTGGTTGCCGCGAATGCTCGAACGGCCTTAACCTTTGCCCTCTCGCCGGGCCAGGCCCCCGATGCCCCTGAGGGGCGCAAGCTGCTGCACCGCTTCGGGAAAAGGCCAGGCCCCACCCCCTTGTTGATGGATCGGGCGTATGAAGGCGATGCGACGCGGCAACTGGCCGTGGAGCTCGGGTATGTGCCGGTGGTGCCGCCCAAACACAATCGCCGCGTACCATGGGAATATGATCGAGTCCTGTATAAGCGACGCAATGAGATCGAACGGCTGTTCCGCCGACTCAAGGGATTTCGGCGCCTCTTCTCGCGGTTCGAGAAACTCGATGTCATGTTCGTCGCGTTCATCACGGTTGCGTTCATCGTCGATAGCTTTCAGTAGCGTTAACAGGCCCGTGTTGCTTGATGAATGAGTAAAGGACTGGGAGTCTCCGAAAGCTATTCTGGGGGACCATGGGTTATTGAAAGGGTTCACGCAACGGTTGGTGGATCCTGCGCTGGCGGTGGAACTGACCCATCATCTCGGGTCTGTTCCGCATGCCCGTCATCAGGCCCAGCACGACAATGTCCGTAATGGCCCGAGCGCCAACACGGTCGAGACAGATCAAGGGCCGATGGAGCTGGCTGTGCCACGCGATCGAGCGGGTACGCTGGAACCCACGGTGGTCAAGAAACGGCAACGGCGGTTCGACGGCGTTGCCGACCAGGTGTTGGCTCTCTATGCGCACGGGATGACCACTCGTGAGATTCAAAGCCATCTGGAAAAATTGTATGGGACGGAGGTCTCCCCCACGCTCATTTCCACGATCACGGCTGCGGTGTTGGAGGATGTGCGCCTGTGGCAAAGCCGGCCCGTGGAGGCCGTCTCTCTCAATCTCTCTTGTGATTGGGTATTCGTGACGTCTCGGTACGAAGGAGCGGTCAAGACGAACGCTGTCTCTGTCGCCCTCGGCGTCACCCTCACCGGGGAAAAGGAATGGTGAGGCCTCTGGGGGAGTGAAACGGAAGGGGCGAAATTTGGGTTGGCCGTCTGTACGGAGCTCAAGTAGCGGGGCGTCAAAGATTGTTTCGTGGCCTGTGGGGATGGCTTGACCGGTTGACCTGAAGCCTTGGAGAGCAGCTTTCCACACACCCACGTCCAACTCTGCATCGTCCAGAACATCCGGCAATCACGGCGGTATGTGGTCTGGAAAGAACGACGAGCCGTGGCTCGAGATCTCAGAGTCATCTCTAGGGCCTCTGTCAAGACCGAAGTTGGTTGTCCACCAATCACCGATGTGAGATGTCCCCTTTTCGCCGATGCGATTGTCCGGTCGTCGTGCTCAGGTCGAGGCATCGACAATTCCCTCCTCAGCGGTCGTGACGGACCGCCGACCCAGGAGTCCGGCCTTCTTGTTCTCCCGCAGCCGATAGCTCTCCCCTTTGATGTTGAGCGTGGTCGCGTGATGCAGGAGCCGATCCAGTATCGCCGTGGCCAAGACCGGATCGCTGAAGACCTCGCCCCAGTCGGCGAAGCTCTTGTTGCTGGTCACGATCAGGCTGCCGCGCTCGTAGCGACGGACGAGCAGCCGGAAGAACAGGCTCGCCTCTTCCCGTGAGAGGGGCAGATACCCTAACTCATCCAGAATCAGCAGGCGTGGGTAGGTGAACTGCTGCAGGGTACGCTCCAGCCGGTTCTCCTGCCGTGCCCGGATCAGACGGCCCATGAGGGCTTCGAGAGTCAGGAATAATACGGACGAGCCGGCTTCGACCGCCTTCATCCCGGAGCGTGTAAGATTAACTGTGTAACTGGTTATCATGCCTCTTTTATAGAGGAGGGAGGGGTTGATGACCAAGCCAGAGACGAAAACGGAGGCGTTGTTGGATGACTTGTTACAAGGCTGTGAGTCTCCGGAAGAGATTCTTGGCGAACCTGGATGACTGAAAGGCCTCACGAAACGGTTGGTGGAACGAGCCCTGGCTGCTGAATTGACCACCCATCTTGGGTATGCGCCTCATGCCCGCCTGCCTTCGAAATCAGATAATGCTCGGAATGGCAGTACTCCAAAGACGGTACAGACCGAGCAAGGCCCGATTGACTTGGCGGTGCCGCGCGATCGGGCGGGTACGTTTGAGCCGACCATGGTCAAGAAACGGCAGCGGCGGCGTGAGGGGGTTGATGACAACGTGCTGGCCCTCTATGCCCATGGGCTCACCACGCGGGAACTTCAAGGCCACCTCGAAGAATTATATGGGACGGAGGTGTCGCCGCCACTCATCTCCACCATTACCGATGCGGTCTGAGAGGATG
The DNA here is from genome assembly GCA_029194725.1 of Nitrospira sp. GTDB lineage: Bacteria > Nitrospirota > Nitrospiria > Nitrospirales > Nitrospiraceae > Nitrospira_D. The sequence goes on from JARFXQ010000006.1 coordinate 112,563, forward strand.
TGCGCCTCTGGCAGAGTCGTCCCCTGGAAACGGTCTATCCGATTCTCTATTTCGATTGTCTCTTTGTGAAATCGCGGCATGACGGAGCCGTCAAACCCAAAGCGGTCTCTGTGGCGCTGGGCGTCACCTGAGCGGGGAAAAAGAACTCTTAGGCCTCTGGGTCAGTGAGACCGAAGGCGCCAAATTCTGGGTAGCGGTCTTTACGGATCTCCAGCAACGAGGGGGCACAGATTGCTTCGTGGCCTGTGTCGATGGGCTGACGGGGTTGCCCGAGGCCTGGGAGACGATCTTCCCGCGTACCCAGGTGCAGCTCTGCATTGTGCATAAAGTCCGACAATCCTTGCGGGATGTGGGGTGGCGGGAGCGGCGTGCCGTGGCCAGAGATCTGCGGGCCATTTATGGAGCGCCGACGGTCACGGAAGCCGAAGCGGCCTTGGACCGCGTTGCCCTGACGTGGGATGCGCACTATCCCACAATCAGCACGAGTTGGCGGCGAGACTGGACGCGGCTCACGGTCTTTTTTGACGATCCTCCAGCCATTCGCAAAGTCCTGTACACCACGAATGCCATTGCATCCCTGAACTATTCGTTACGGAAAACGTTAAAAAAGCGCGGGGCGCTTCCCACGGATGAAGCGATCCTCAAAGTCCTCTCTCTGGGCCTGCAGCGTCTCGCCAAGAACTGGACCGCCCCGATTCCGGAGTGGAAACGGGCGCGCAATCAATTTGCCATGATCTTAGGAGATCGGGTGCCTACCAGTGATTAACCACAATCAGTTACACAGAAAACTTGACACGCCCCCCATTTTGAGCACGTCAGCACCGTTGCCGCCGTTGAGCACGTCATTGCCCGCGCGACCGTTGAGCACGTCAGAGCCGCCAAATCCGTTGATAATGTTATTCAGGGCGTTTCCGTTGAGAAGGTTGTTACCGTTGTTTCCGTTAATGATATGAGGCATTATGACCTCCTCCGATGGTTTGTACTGACCCGTTTGATCTGGTCAGGGTGGGCGAGGGGAAGGCTCCCCTTGAAAGCCTCAGTCCTCCTCATGATTCATCACTAGTTCCATGCGCTCTCCTGCTGTCCTTTCTCACATCGGCTTCCTCCCTCCTTTCCTTCCATGCCGATGGGTTCATCATGGTGCGCACACAGCCGACGACTGATGCCTCCCGAGTCACCGCTGCCTGTGTGCGACGCCACCAGCGTGCTTTAATGGGTGTTGAAAGCAAACGCGATACCACCTGAGGTAAAAGCCGCGAAGAAATCGGGCTGTGTTCTCGTTCTACGTAGTTGCAACAGTATAAGACCTACCCGTCGAGTTGTACGTATACCAACAATCCCGCTGATCACAGGTGGGTGTATCTGAATGGATTCCACCGATATATCTGATCAGATACAGTGAACGAATCTAATCCGATTCACGAGGCAGGCCACCATGTTCGTAGCCTGGTGGCGCAACCATAGCGACGTTAAACAAAGGGTCGTACACTGTGATTAGGGATCTCGTTCTGTGCATGACCAAGTCGTGAGTCTTCTCCGGTGTTTCAGCGATCCGGGAAGATGAGTGTGGCAGGCTTATCGGCGTGTGAGCAGATGCGCAAACTCAGCGGCCGAGATAACAGGGACGCCGCTGTAGTGTGAGAATTCAAAACCCCGGTCGCCGGTCACGAAGTACTGAGGTTTAGGGGGTGTGGCCATTACATCAAGGAAAGGGCGGTCGTCCTCGTCACGGATAGGAAGTTGTGTGGGGATAGGATCGACAAATTGGGCTTGGGCGTGGACGGAGGTCAAGAAGTTCTCCGGATTGACGCCGGCTCGGGCAAAGGCGGGCTGGAGTTTAGGCCGACGGACCACCGTCTCAAGTTCCGCAAAGGTAGCCGCACTCATAATTGGAATGATGCGGCGCTGCAGGAGAGCCTGTACGATCCGCGCCGGAGGTCCTACAGCGGACAATAGGCCCGACACTAAAACATTGGTGTCAAGAACGACGCGCACGCTTGCGTCGCACCGCCTCGACTTCGGCGGCGATCTGATCGGGTGTAATTCCTAGCTCGCGTGTCGCACGGCGGAGCTTGCGCACCATGCGGGCGAGTCGGACGCGACTGGCGGCGCGTGCCGGTGATTCTAAGATCAGGATCTCGGCCCCTCGGTATGCAACGACGGGCTTGCCCCAACCTTTGACCCACGCGGACGGGATGACCACGTTTGATTTTGATGTGCGCTTGGCCGTTTTCACCGCACCCAGCTTTCATTCGTATTTGATGGACGGGAGTATAGCACGGTGGGATGCTTTGGTATATCGCCCGATAAGCAGGATCCCCCCAACGGCGCGTCAGCAAATTTGCGTTCTTAGACCCGCCGGCTGTGTTATAGCTGGATAGCCCCTATCACGATGGCATGGGCGACGAACCGGCCGTAGGGCACGTTGCGGCATTGCTCCCAATCGGACTCGACCCAATAATTCTGCTTTGAAATGCGCTTGAGAAAATGTTGGGTTGTGAACGGACTCTTGCCGCGGTTCTGCAAATAATCGAAGTAACGGTTGTACCCGATGGGCAAGCTGGCCACGAGTTTGCCAGACGGGGCCAGGCAGGCGGATCGCAGATGATCAATTGCCCGCAGCAGTTTGATTGGTACCTGAGGCTGCTCGTCCCAGCCGACATGCTCCAAGGTCGAGATGCTGACAATTAGATCGTATTTATCCTGAGGGACAAACTCGACGATATCCCTATTGATGACGCCGGAGCTGACCTCATACTTATCGACGACCTCATGATGAATGGGAAAATAATGAGATAAGACGTTGCCCACTTCGAGAACCCGCCTGCCTTCATGTCTTAGGAGGAGCTCACGGAAGATGGGGATCTCGACGCCACGTTCGTTTTTCCAGGTCTTGTTATACGGGTGGTACAGGTATTCGTATGTCTTGCCGTCGAAATGGAAAGTCTTGGTTCGCGCGAGGCGGGTCAGCGCCATCTTCATGAAGCGCCAGTATCGCCTGGAGATGCTTTCCCCAGCTGTGACCCTTGTATAATCGTAGGTATAGGACAAGAATGGCCTGCTTCGAGAGTTACTCGAAGATGATGCGAGATCCGGGTGATTTCATTTTGAAGATCTGCAGGGCATTGTAAATGCCCTTGGCAGGGTGGTTCAGGATCAGGCGAGAGTTAGTGATATGGGTGTCGAGGAGCTCATATTGCCCGCCGCTATAATAGAGGTCGCAATCGTCGATCTGACAGTTCTTGTAAACGTGATTATCCAAGGCGAGTTTTGCCTTCGTAAAGGTTTGTCCATCGACGATGATGTAGTTTGGTTCAAAGACCATAGAAATTGCCCTAGCGGACTATAGCAAGTCTCTCCCCGAACAGCAAACCAACGTTCGGCCATGAGTTCGCGGGACTCCCGTTGCGTTATCGACTCTCCAACCGGTTGAAGTCGAGCAGTCCCGATCCGAGCGGGTCGATCCGACGATATATCTCGTGAATCTTATCGCTGTGTGGCCAGAAGTGGGCTTGCTCCTGTAGGACGGGAAAAAACTGTTTCTTGCGCCAAGCTGCAACCGAATGGGCATCCTCGAATAGCCTGGTCTGCTCAGCCGTACGAAGTCGTGAGATGTCGTAGATGGGCGTTCTGTTTGCGTCGCGTACGATACCCTCATAGGCGGTCAGGTTCACTTGGCAGGGTGCGTCATAGCAGCCATGGCAGATGGCGCAGCGGCGTTCGAAGATCGGCTGCACGTCCCGCCAATAGTCGAGGCTGTGCTGCCAGCAATACTCGTGGGAGGCGCGGGTTGCTGGGCAGAGTCGCCCAGCCTCGGCGGCTCTGGCTGCGCGCAGCCGGCCAGGGCCAGCAGGAGAAGTCCCCAATGCCACTGGGAAGAGGTGGTCATGCCAGGAGGCCGGACCGTCGTGAGTTTTTCTCTTTTTCTTGTCATGACGCGTTGGGTGCGTTGTTCATGCCTGCGTCTTCCCAGTCTCCAATCGATGATGTCCGCACAATGCCATAAAGGTCCTATAGAGTCTATCCATGTGTCGCCAGAGGCTTCGGCGGGTGCGGCCGAGGACACCAAAGGGACCACGGTTGTAAAGCCGTGGGGCTCCGCCTGGTAAACCGCGAAGCGTAGTTGCCTTCTTCATCTTTCGCGTGATTCAGTTGATCATCATGCTTCGGCCTGTCTTCATCGTCCCCCTTTTCATCGGATTGTGATGCCTGCATCCTGCGGGGAACCGTCCCCGGTTCGTTGGGCTCCGGTCCCCATCGGCATGTCTCCTGACTTGGAACAGCAGACCGACCAGGGCGTGATCTTTGAGGATGTGCGTGCAGCTCCCGATTCCTACGTGGGACGGGCAGTCAAGCTCGGCAGCATTGTGATCCTGACCAAACGCACGAGCGATCATACTGAGCTTGGGGCGTTAGAACTTCCGATGGAAGCCGCAGGGTTTCCTACCACCGATCGTCTTCGCTCCAGGGGCGGATTTCTGGCCCTTTACAAGGCATCCGTCGATCCGGCGACGGTGCCTGCCGGCACCCCGATTACTGTCAGTGGGGCGTCAAAGGGGCAACGACCAGACTGTTAGATGAGAGCGAGTACCGCTATCCGGTCGTTGGGATCAACCAACTGATCGATTGGAACGCGGTGATCCGTGGCGGTGCAGGGGAGAGGAATTGGGTGGTGGTGGAGCGAGACTATCTTCCTTCCGGGACTCAGATGGTCCATATCGATCCGGATACCATCCACCGGGCAAGTTACTGAGACGAACGCTAATAGTGCGTACGTTGATTCCTGAAAAGAGCATAAACAGCGGTTTTTCGAGATGTCCTTACCAACAAAGTGCAAACTCTTTCATGGTCGGATCAGTAACCTGCTATCCACAGGAGCGGGTGGCGAGCAGATCGGTGAGATGAACCGAACTCCTTGACCAGCGATGATTATGGTTCCTGAGTGACCTGTCTGGCCGAGTCGGCCGTTGCCGTCGATTGCCTATCCAACCAGGAAAGAAACACCTTATACCCCAGCGCCAGGAGGATGGCTCCGATGAACAGACCGATGATGCCGGACGTGATCATGCCTCCGATCGCGCCGACGAAAATGACGGCCATCGGCACCTCGAGCCCTCGCCCCAAGAACAGCGGTTTCAGCACATTGTCGATCGCGATCACGAAGAGCGTCCAGATCAGGAACAGCGTGGCCGGTAACGTGTCATGCACGGAGAACACGTAAATGGCGGCCGGCACGATCACCGGCCCGACGCCGATTTGAGTAATCGCGAGGATCAGGGCGACAACCGTCCACAGACCGGGGAACGGCACTCCAGCCATCACCAGACCAAGCCCAGCCAAAAAGGACTGAATCACAGCGACCCCGAGCACCCCGCGCGCCACGCTGCGCATGGTGGCTTCACTCAGATCCACCAGTTCCACGCCACGTTGCCCGGCTAGACGTCGCCCGATCGCACGCGTAAGCTGATATCCCTCTGCCGAGTAGGCGAGGAATACGCCGGCGAGCACCACGGCCAGAACGAATTGCGCCATACTCAATCCTACTGCCGCCGCGGCGGTCAGCAACGGTCCTGCAACTCCTTTCAACTGCGGTGCGAGCTGGTGTACAGCCGCACTGAGATTGCTGGCTGCCAGATCCCAAAAAGTATGAATCGGTCCGCCGATCACCGGCCAGTCGTTCACCGTCGGAGGAGGCGGAGGAATAGCCAGGGTTCCCTCGCGCAACTGTTGGGCCAGGACCTGGAGATTCTCGGCCAAAATCGAGACTAGGAGCACGACTGGTCCTACAATAAGCAGCAACAAGGCCACCGTGATCACCGTGGCAGCGACTGCCGCTCGTTCACAGAGCAAGCTGCGCAGCTTCCGATGAAGGGGAAAGATCGCCACCGCGATGATGATGCCCCAGACGATGGGAACGATGAAGGGGCGGACGATTTCAAAGCACCAGATGATCAGCAGGGCCACCAGGCCGAGGCGCATGATCGTCTCGATCGCCTGCTGCGTAATTTCTTCAGAACGCATGTCGCGGCTCCATGTCGGCCAGAGCGAGAAATGACCTGGGGTGAGGAGGCAAACCCTGTTACGGCGAGCACGCTTTTAGCTCAACTGAGAGGCCACTGCAAGCTGATTTTCTGCGCGCAACCCAGTCAGGTCATAGTGCGCGGACTCGATCGCGCACCTTCCTTTCAGGGGAGCGAAGCTTCCAGGAACTTCCTGATCTTCGCCTCATTCTGGGCGACGGCCTTGGCGTCGGCTGGATGTTGGAGGAAGGACCGCACTAATACGGGCCGGCGACGGATCTCCGTTAGCTACTGAGTCACCCGCGCGTCCGGGGTTTTGCCCTTCTGCAACGGTCGTCCGGCCTTGCCAGCCCGTTTTGCGTAGCAGTTCATCTGGATTGAGATCCGGAGCGTAGCCGGGCAGATAGTGCAGAGTCCGCTTGCTGGTGAGTCCCATCACATGCTTCGTAACCGCCTTGGCTTTGCGTGCCGGTGGCCATCCAGGATGAGATGCATAGGTTGCGCCGACCGTGCCGCATTCGGCGCAAGAGTGCCACAGACCCCTCGCCCGTGAGCCCGCCCACATACGTGGAGTATAGAGGGACACGGAGTATAGGGGGACATTCTACTTTCGGTTTTCCCCGTTCGGCTGCCGGTTTCTTGACATACTACCAAGTGTGTCGATTGTTCTGTTCACATCTCCCTTCCTCCGAAATAGCCTCACGCGGTCATGCCCACTGGTTCTGATCTGAGACAAGGGCGCCAGAGAGCTTTCCGTATTTCCATCACCACAGGGAGGCATCATGCAACGGAAGGGCTCGGCAGTTTGGCAAGGAGACTTGAAGACCGGCAAAGGTACTCTGTCGACCGACAGCGGCGTCTTGTCGCAGACGCAATATTCCTTTCCGACGAGATTCGAAAGCGGGAAAGGTACCAACCCGGAGGAATTGATCGCAGCAGCTCACGCAGGCTGCTTCACGATGGCGGCGTCCGCGCAATTGAGTAATGCCGGCCTGGTGTCGGAGAAACTGGAGACGACAGCCACCGTCACGTTCGAGAAACTCGAAGCCGGATGGATGGTGACGGGGATCCTATTGGATGTCAAAGGCAGGGTGCCCAATACGGATCAGGCCGCCTGGGAAAAGGTGACGCAGGCGGCCAAGGCCGGCTGTCCGATCTCGTGCCTGCTCAACACGACGATCACGATGAACGCAGGCTGGAAGGACGATGTGACCATGAGGAGTTGCTGAGGCACATCACAAATGGAAAGAATTCTAATTCGGGACAATCCGAGACACGGTGCCACCCTTGGTCAAAATATAAAGCTCTCCCGAGCCGTCTTGGCCGAAACTGGTGATCGAAGGGGCAGCCAACAGGGGCCACTCTGTTTGTTCAAGAGCCGAGCCGTTATTGAAGCGGAAGCTGCGGACAAACCCGGCGCAAAAGTCAGCATAAAAATAGGTGCCTTGGATTGCTGGTGCTGCTTGGCCTCGATAGACATAACCGCCGGTAACGGAGCAAGCTCTGTTGTCATGGGTATACTCAACAATCGGCAATGTAAGATTCCCGTTATTGCAGTTGGTGGCTGGGTTAAAACAAACTGATCCTTCCATGAGTCGCCAACCGTAATTGAGTCCCCTCCCGGCGTTGGGCCCCGCCGACACATTGATTTCTTCTCGGGCATCCTGGCCGACATCGCCGATATAGAGGTCGTTTCCATCGAACGAAAAGCGCCAGGGGTTCCGCAGCCCATAGCTCCAGATCAACTGGTTGCCTCCGCTGAGGATAAACGGGTTGACTGTTCCACTGGTGCAGGCTGTTCCTGTGTTCGAATCGATCCGGAGTAGTTTTCCCAGTCGGCTTCCGAGGGTTTGGGCGTTATTGTTCGGATCCCCGGAACCTCCCCCATCTCCAACGGCTGCGTACAGACAACCATCCGGTCCGAATTCCAACATGCCTCCGTTATGGTTATCAAAGGTTGGATGGGGAATGGAGACCAAAGTGACCTGTGATGCAGGAGCAGCGAGGTTGGGGTCTGTCGACGACACCAGAAGTCGAGCGATCGTGATTGCGCCGTTGGTGTCCGTAAAGTAAAGATAGAACCGACCGTTGGTATTGTAGTTTGGGTCAAAGGCCAGACCCAGCAACCCTCGTTCTCCTCCGCTCGTGATGCCCGTCACGGTCAGAAATGTCGAGAGCACACTTCCGGTTGCCCGATCAAGTACCCTAATAGTGCCTCCCTGTTCCAGGACAAAGAGACGATTCGCATCACCACGGGGCGCCGTGAGGAAGACCGGCACCTTAAGGTTGCTGGCTACGGTTTGGAGTTTCAGAGTGGTTGAGGACGGGGCGCTTTCCTGAGTCTCATCTTTTTCTCCACAAGCAGTAAGGCCGGTACAACACATACATAGGGTGGTCCAGAGGATAAACGTTCTCATTGGGTAAGTCCTTGTCTCGCTTGGAAGATGTTCCTCATCCTATCACTCGTTGTGGTAGCAAATCCTTAGTCCTTATTTGAAGAGGACAGAATTATCCCAGGAATGGCATCAGAACAACCAGGGTCGATGGGTGTAGCTGAGGTTGGTGTTTTCTAGAAGGACGGCCTTTTGTCTTGATCCCCTCCGTGCGACTCTATAGAATGGCGCAGCTTTTCGGGTGGTTAGCTTCTTGTTCGACTCCGCCCGCCTTGGATTTACCCACTCGCGCATGTACTTTGGATGGGTTGAAGCCACGGAGAGTCGTGTGACATAAGGAGTCCGTTTAACCAGCAGGAGGATTTCCCGTGAGTGACTCATCGATTGTAACGTTTGCTCTTATAGCGGCTGTGGCTGGTATCGCCTATGGGCTGTACCTCGCGATGTGGGTGTTCAGGCTCGATGCCGGCAATGCCAAGATGCAGGAAATCGCAAAAGCCATTCAAGAAGGGGCCAGCGCCTACATGAATCGACAGTACAAGACCGTCGGGTATGTCGCAGCGGGCCTGTTCGTCATTCTGGCGGCGGCTGGAGCCCTGTCGGATAAATTTGGACTGATCACGGCGTTCGGATTCTTGGTCGGAGCCGGAGCCTCGGCCGTTGCCGGCTACGTGGGCATGATTATCGCGGTTCGCGCCAATGTGCGGACGGCTCAAGCTGCACATGACGGCATGAATGCCGCATTGATCGTGGCCTTCCGCGGTGGAGCTGTAACAGGCTTGCTGCTGATCGGGCTCGGACTTCTGGCTATTACTGGGTTCTATACCATTGCCGTATCAATGGCTGGACAGGAAAAAGCCATTCACGCATTGCTCAGTCTTGGTTTTGGTGGCAGTTTGATTTCCGTCTTTGCACGCGTCGGTGGCGGTATTTATACGAAGGCAGCGGACGTCGGTGCCGACTTGGTCGGTAAAGTAGAAGCGGGGATTCCCGAAGATGATCCGAGAAATCCGGCCGTGATCGCGGATAACGTGGGTGACAATGTAGGAGATTGCGCCGGAATGGCGGCAGACCTGTTTGAAACCTATGCTGTGACGACCGTGGCAGCCATGGTGTTGGCCTTTACGATGTTCAAGGGAGCGACCGCTCCAATCCTTTATCCGTTAGCGTTAGGTGGGGTGACGATCTTTGCCACGATTATCGGTATTCTCTTTGTCAAAGTCACTCCAGGCGGGGAAATCATGCCGGCACTCTATAAAGGGTTGTTTGTGGCTGGTGGGATCGCAGCTGCGGCATTTTTGCCGATCACCTTCATGATCATGGGTGGAGTAGGCGGCGTCAGCGGATTCAGCTACTACATCGCAGCACTCCTTGGCTTGGCCGTGACATTGGCACTTGTGTTTATCACGGATTATTACACCTCCAAGAGCTATGAGCCGGTGAAGTACATCGCCAAGGCGAGTGAAACCGGCCATGCGACAAATATTATCGCGGGTTTGGCGGTGGGTATGCAGGCGACGGGGGCTCCTGTCGTGGTGATTGCCCTGGCGATTCTCGGCAGTTATTGGATTTGCGGGGGAGCGGAATCCAGCGGGTTGTATGGCGTTGCCGTCGCAGCGGTATCCATGCTCTCGATGGCAGGGATTGTCGTTGCGATCGATGCCTTTGGCCCGATCACCGACAATGCCGGTGGCATCGCCGAGATGTCGCATCTCGGCAAGGAAGTTCGCGACATCACGGATCCATTGGATGCGGTCGGCAATACGACCAAGGCGGTCACAAAAGGCTATGCGATCGGGTCCGCTGGCTTGGCGGCGGTCGTGCTGTTCGCGGAATATTCCCGCGAGGTCGCAGCCCGCAATCCCTCACTGGCTGCATTTGATCTTTCCAATCCAAAAGTCTTAGTGGGGCTGTTCCTCGGAGGCATGTTGCCGTTTATTTTCGGCGCACTATGCATGAAAGCCGTCGGACAAGCCGGTGGTTTGATCGTCGAAGAGGTTCGGCGCCAATTTCGGACGATCAAGGGCATTATGGAGGGGACCGGTAAGCCGGAATATGGAACTTGTGTGGATATCGTGACGCAGGCGGCGATCCAGAAGATGATGATCCCAGGATTGATTCCGGTGGTCTCGCCCCTCTTGATAGGAGTGATCCTTGGCCCTCAGGCGCTGGGAGGGGTGCTCGTGGGTAGCATCGTGACCGGTTTGTTCGTCGCGATTTCCATGACGAGCGGTGGTGGCGCCTGGGACAACGCCAAGAAGTTTATCGAAGAGCAGGGCAAGAAGGGGAGCGAGACACACAAGGCGGCGGTCACCGGTGATACGGTCGGTGATCCATACAAGGACACAGCTGGTCCTGCCGTGAATCCGATGATCAAGGTGATTAATATCGTGGCGTTGCTTATTATCTCGCTCATTGTGTAGGGTGGCATCTCTCGTATCTCGCGAAGCGTTGGTCGAGCCATCATGAGGAGGGTGGCTCACGCTTTCTGCATGATCAAACAGTCTTTCTCTTCTGTCGGTTTCTGAAACCATGAGACGGCTCTTCTTCTCGACGAGAGTCTCCTCATGGTTTTTACGTTAGCTTGACGGTTTTGCGAATGCTGGAGTAAGGTTAATTAAACCTGTCCTTGTTTACCGGGAGGTGCTCGGATGGAAAAACAAGAGCGAAAACAGGAGCCCAGACGAGAGCCGCAAGGTAAGGAAGAAGTCAAGGCGAATCCCAAGGTGGTCGAAGCCGGCAAGAAGATCAAGGAAGACATCGATAAGCTGGTCGATGAAATTGATGATGTCCTTGAAAAGAACGCCGAAGAATTTGTGAAGAACTACGTTCAGAAAGGAGGAGAATAACACCGGTTCCAACTCCCCACTCCCGCTCGATTCGTCCTGCTCCTTCTACAAGGCCATCGGTTTGACAAAGCAGAAGCGAGTTATTACAGTCTGCCTCGTTTCTCTGTGATTCGTGGTGTGAATTGTGATACGGCCCAGCCTCTTAAGGAGACGAGGATGAAGTCTAAGCTGTGGGTCGTTCGTCAGGTCGATCCCATTCAACGGGGTTTTTTATCACAAGCCTTGTCCATCTCATCGGTGACTGCCTCGTTGTTGCTCAATCGGGGTGTCACGAGTGTAGACCAGGCGACAGCCTGGATGTCTCATCTCCGAACTCATGATCCTTTCTTGATTCCCGATATGGAACGGGCTGTTGACCGTCTGTATCAGGCCATGCAACGGCGCGAGGTCGTCTGTTTTTATGGCGATTACGATGTGGACGGCATGTCGGCGACGAGTATTTATCTTTCATTTTTCCGTGGACTCGGTGCCGAAGTCCGAGCCTATGTTCCTCATCGTCTGCGTGAGGGGTATGGACTCAATGAGAACGCCGTTCGGAGCTTGGCGAAGGAGGGTGTCTCTCTCTTGGTGACGTCCGATTGCGGGACGACGTCGCATCGTGAGATCAATCTTGCCAATCAATTGGGAATCGATGTTGTCGTGACCGACCACCATCAAAGCGACATGGAAATGCCGCCGGCTTTAGCGGTGATGAATCCATATCGGCCAGAAGCGCGGTATCCCTTTCGGGGGCTCTGTTCAGGTGGGCTGGCGTACAAGGTTGCTCAGGCCTATGACAGAAAGTACGGTTCCGGTTCGGTGCCGCTGGAGTCGCTCTTGGATTTGGTTGCGCTTGCGACGATCGCCGACGTGGTTCCGCTGCAAGATGAAAATCGACTATTCGTTCGAAAAGGTCTCGCTCAAATTTCACGAGGGGCGCGCTGCGGCATACGAGCCCTAAAGCATGTCGCCGGTATTAGTCGTGAGTGTACGGCGGAAACCATCGCGTTTAAACTTGCGCCTCGACTTAATGCAGCGGGTCGATTAGACGAGGCTATCAAAGGAGTCAAGCTTCTGACGACGGAATCTGAACGGGAAGCCGAGGAGTTGGCTGAAGATTTGGAACAGTTGAATCGAGCCCGGCGTGATCTCGAGGCCGGGATCCTGCAGGAAGCGTTAGCGCAGGTGGAAGCACGCGAATGGCCGGGCGGCATCGTACTGTATGCACGAGGGTGGCATCTCGGGGTCGTCGGTATCGTGGCTGCCCGTATCATGGAGCGGTTCCATCGCCCGACGATCGTCATCGCTGTGAATGAACAGGGTATCGGAAAAGGGTCCGCTCGGACCCTGCCCGGGTTCGATTTGTATCAGGCTTTAGCGGCCTGTCGAGACCTGCTCATGGCATTCGGTGGCCATCCCAGCGCGGCCGGGATTACGATTCAGGAAGCCCGATTACCAGAATTTGTGGAGCGCTTTTCCGTCATCGCCGAGACATGGCTCCGAGACACTCAAAGTGTTCCCATGTTGCATGTGGATTCAGAAGTTCTGCTGAACGAAGTCACGCTGCAGTTGATTCGGGAGATCGGGACGTTGCATCCATTCGGAGCCGGCAACCCGGAGCCGACGTTCGCTGTCAAGGGTCTGGACGTGCTCAACGCTCGATTGGTCGGAGAGAAGCATTTGAAGATGACGGTCCGCCAGGGAGGGTCGGTACCGTTTGACAGTATTGGATTCGGGATGAAATCGTTGGAGGAGTACGGATTGTCACTCAAGACGCCTATCGACATTGCGTTTACGCCAGAACTGAATCACTGGAATGGTTATGATCGGATTCAGCTGCGCCTCCGAGATATAAGGGCGGCAGGTCGTGAGTCATAGAAGATGTACGAAACGGTGACGAGTATCGACCAATTGTTGGATCGCTTGCAGGACTATCAGCCTGACGCTGATCTTGGCGTGGTACGGAAGGCTTATGAGTTTTCCGCGAGGGCGCATGAGGGACAAGTCCGTCGATCCGGAGAGCCCTATGTGAGGCATCCTGTAGCGGTGGCTGGAGTATTGACGTCTTTGAAAACCGACGTCACCGCGGTTGTAGCTGGACTCTTACACGATACACTGGAAGATACGGTCGCGACAGCCGCTGAGCTTCAGCATGAATTCGGGAAGGAAGTCGTTCATCTTGTTGATGGAGTGACCAAGATCGGGAAGATCACCTTTAAGAGCTCAGAGGAGAAACAGGCTGAAAATTTTCGCAAGATGGTGCTCTCGATGGCGGACGACATCCGCGTCGTGATCATCAAACTGGCCGATCGCCTCCACAACATGCGAACCCTTGAACATCTCGGTGAGAAAAGAAGGCAAGAAATCGCACAAGAAACGTTAGAGATCTATGCACCGTTGGCGAATCGCATCGGGATCGGATGGGTGAAGAATGAACTGGAAGATTTGTGTTTGAAACATCTCAAGCCGGATGCCTATGAAACCTTGCGCGTCTGCGTGGACAAGCGCGATGAAGATCGTCAGCAGTACATCCTGGAGGTGCAAGCGCTCGTGGAAAGCGCTCTGAAAGAAAATGGGCTTGTCGGAGGGGTGTACGGGAGACCGAAACATCTCTACGGCATCTACCAAAAAATGAAGAAGCAATCGATCTCGTTTGAAGAGGTCTACGATCTCACCGCCTTGCGCATCATTACGGATACGAAGATGAACTGCTATGCGCTGCTGGGTGTCATCCATTCGTTGTGGCGACCGCTGCCGGGCCGCTTCAAGGATTACATCGCGATCCCCAAATCGAACCTCTATCAATCTCTCCATACAACCGTGGTAGGGCCGAAGGGAGAGCACGTGGAGTTTCAGATCCGCACGGAAGAAATGCATCGTGTGGCTGAGTACGGGATCGCGGCACATTGGAAGTATAAAGAACAGGGGAGGGTACATGATAAAGACAGCAAGGCCTTCGGATGGTTGAGGCAGTTCATCGAATGGCAAAAAGATCTGCCCGACAATCGCCAATTCATGGATTCCGTGAAACTCGAGTTGTTCCACGACGTGGTCTATGTCTTTACGCCCAAGGGAACCGTCAAGGAACTGCCTAAAGGGGCCACGCCGGTAGACTTCGCCTACGCGATTCACACGGAAGTCGGCGACCACTGTGTTGGGGCGAAGGTCAACGGGAAGATCGTTCCGCTCAAGCATGAGCTGACGAGTGGCGACACCATCGAAATTCTGACATCGCCCAACCAGACTCCGCACAAAGATTGGCTTAAGTTCGTACGCACGTCACGGGCGAAGACTAAAATCAAGCATTGGATCAAGGCGGAGGAGCAGAAAAGAAGCTTGGAAATCGGTCGGCGTTTGCTCGAGGCAGAGATACGGCGCCATGGTTTGGCACCGGCGCAGGTGTTGAAGTCTGATTCCCTTCTCGAGGCTGCGAAACAAGAGGGTTATGAGACGATCGACGACCTAGCGGCAGCTGTGGGATTTGGAAACGTCGCGACTGCTCAAATCCTTGGAAAATTGATGCCTCTGCCATCCGCTGGTGTCCCGATTCAATCCGAGCCGACCAGTGCCCGCAAAGTCGCCAGTACGAGTGGACGGGAGCCGGGCGTCCAAGTGAAAGGCGGGCGCGATCTGTTGATGCAATTGTCGCGATGCTGTAATCCAGTTCCCGGAGACAGGATCTTGGGATACATCACGCGCGGAAGAGGTCTGACGATCCATTCCGTCGACTGTCCCAATCTGGAAGCCTTGGATTATGATCGAGAACGTTTGGTGGAAGTGGAGTGGGATACTACCACACCGAGTCAGCATCCGGTAAAAATTGCCGTCATTGCTGCGGATAAGCCGGGAGTGTTGGCGAACGTCTCTTCAGCGATCGCCGAATGCAGAGCAAATATCAGCCGAGCTGAAATCATCACTCGGGAGGACCGCAAGGCCCAGCTGGATTTTGTTGTCGAAATCACCGATACAGCTCACCTTAATCGCGTGCTAAAAACCATCGAACGGGTAGAGGGCGTCATTACGGCACGGCGCGTTCGGTCGTGGCAGGAACGATCATAAAGCAATGGGCCCAAAGAAGAGGCTACGGCCGGCCGAATAGCAGTGTTGTTCCTTTCTCAATCCTGTACCTGTCGACCGTACCACCGGCAATTTCGAGCACATACATCGCATCATCACTGTTAGGGCGGTATTGAGGACAGGAGTCGTCGGTCTTCGTGCAAATCGGAACATTGCGTTCGATATGGGTGACCCGTTTCTTGGCGTCGAGCCAAATCAGATCGAGTGCGATCTTGGTGTTTTTCATCCAGAATGACCAGGCTTGCGGCTGGCTGAAGAAAAATAACATCCCATGATCTTTTTTCAGGTGATCCCGATACATCAAGCCGACCGTGCGCTTCAACGGCGTATCGGCGATCTCGGCATGGATCGTGAGGCCCGAGGGAGTCTGGATATGGATGAGCCCTCCGTCAGAGGCGTTGGTTGTCGGCATGCCGAAGAGCAGTGATCCAATGAGCGCCATGGAGCAGCAAGAGAAGCGAATTACATTCGAGAATGGCATGGGTTGCATCGTAGCCATCTGGCTGAGATCAGTCAAGGAACGTATTGGAGCCGTTGCGAGGAGATGGTGTTTCCCTTCCCTCAATCTTGCAATCCCTTCGGGCAATGTGCCATTCTCAGGCGCCGCGTGAAAGAGGGAATCATGCAGGAAAAACGACGGGTGCTATACAAGAAGGGCGTGTTCGTCTGCCCTGGATGTCGCCAGTCCTATGTCCAAGAGAAGTGGATCGAAGAATGGCGGATTCGGTGCCACCGCTGTACCTACCGTGGAACGCTGACAGAAGTGTCGGTTGAGGAGCATCTGGAGGAAGAGACGTTTCGTCGCTGACCCTTCGATCTGCTTTCATCCGGAACCTAACGTTGTGTCACCATACCCCACGAAGATGCATGCTTCAAGTGATTCACGGCGTTTCCTGGCCGTCGCTTTGGCCTTGTTCGCGCTCTGTACCGGATGCCTGTCCAGGTCGTGGGCGGACGAATCCTCACCCGCAGTCAAAATCCTCGTGACTTATCATTCGCTTTCGGGAAACACCGAACGCATGGCGGAAGCAGTGGTGGCGGGGGCAAAGTCAGTCTCCGGTACCCAAATTGTTTTAAAGCGTGTAGGGCAAGTAACCGCGCAAGAGTTGTTTTCTGTCGATGCGGTTGTGGTCGGCTCTCCTGTCTATTGGTCCAACATGTCTGGAGAAGTGAAGACCTTCTTCGATAATTGGCAGTTCAAGTTCGGCGTCTTTCCTGAATTCAAGATGAAAAATAAGGTTGGAGCTGCCTTTACCTCGGGAGGGCAAATTTCAAGCGGAAAAGAGATCACGATGTTGACCATCCTCGCCGCGATGCTGGGAAATCAAATGATTGTGGTGAGCGGTGGTGGTGCCTTTGGAGCGTCTGCCACAACCGAGGGTGACAGTCCGGGAATCGATGACAAAGAGCTCGCCGAGGCCGAAGCGTTGGGCCGGCGTGTTGCCGACGTGGCGAAGCTCATCAAGGGTGGGGCTTCCCGTTGAACTATTCCGAATCAGTACCGAAATCTCTGCTGCGAATTGACCTGTCAAAGAATCGCTGAACCTACCGGTCCACGATGCCGGGCGATGCTCCTTGGACAGCGAGCTCGACAAACTCATGGATGTTTTTTGCGCAACGACCGCAGCTGCCGCTCTGCTTGAGGCCAAATTTGGACTTGAGCTGACAGGGCATCACACATCCTGCTCGCCCCGCATCTCGAACATCTGATTCCGTGATTCCTCGACACAAGCAAACAAACATTCAATCACCATTGAGCGATTATGAGAAGCATTATCAGTGTGCCATTGCAGAACCATTCTGTCAAGTCTCCTCGTAAAATCTTGTCAGGTGTCGGTTTAACCGTTATTCATCAATGAGATAGGGTTACGGGAGGGTTTCTTCCAGCTGCTGCACCATGTCCTTAATGGTATCGAACCCCGATTGCCAAAAGGCTGCAGATGTCATATCCACATCTAATTTGCTGAGGATGGCTTGGGGTGATTGAGATCCTCCGGTGGCGAGCAGGTCCAGATACTTTGGGACGAATGATTCTCCTTGTTCTTTATACATTCTGTATAAGGCCAAGACGAGCAGATTTCCAAAGCTGTACGCGTAACAATAGAACGGGCTGGCGAAGAGATGGGGAATCATGAGCCACTCCCATTGAAACTCGTCCGGTACTCGTACGGCTTTGCCGAATTGCTGTCTCAGCTCTGAGAGATAGGCTCGTGCCAGTTGGTCTCCTGTAGCTCCTTCCGCTACCATTTGATGCGCTACTTTCTCGAAGCGAATGAAATAGGCCTGCCGTAGCACGGTTGCATAGATGTCATCCAGTTGACTCAGCAGTAGGCCTTGGCGAACGGCTTTGCTGTGCTCGTTCGACATGAGGGTATCAGAGAGAATACGTTCACCGAAGACGGAGGCTGTCTCCGCCAGTGGGAGGGTTGAATGGAAAGTAAAGATCGAGTGGTTTTTTGCCATCATTCCATGGATAGCATGACCGAGCTCATGGGCCATGGTGGCGATGTCTCGGGCTTCTCCCGTGTAGTTCAACATCACATAAGGCGTCAATCCCGGAACCACGCTATGACAATATGCGCCTCCCAGTTTGCCCGGACATGTTGGCCCGTCGATGTGTCGATCACGAAAAACCTGCTCGGCCAACTCCGCAAGCCTGGGAGAGAAACCACGATAGGCGCCCAACACCATGCTGGCGGCATCCGCATACGCATATTTCTTGGTTTCTGCCCGATGGGGAGCGTAGATATGATACCGATTCATGGGGGAGATTTTGCAGATCTTCGCCTTCAGTTTGAAGTAGGTCTGGAAAATCTCCGCATTCTTGGCACAGGTGGACAACAGCACGTCAACGGCTTGGTCCGGCACATCATTACCGAGGTTACGGGTTGCGATGGGGGAAGCAAACCCGCGGAGTTCGACGTTCTCGGCTCTCCAGTCGTTCACCAGCGTCCGATACATCTCTCCGAGCAGGTCACGTTGGGTTGAGAACACACGATAGAGTTCTCTGTAGGCGGCCTGGCGGATGGATGCCTTGGAGCTCCGCACGTGACTCATGAGTTGCTCGCGGTTCATGGTCTGTATCTTTCCGCCGATCTTCATCGTGAATGCCAACCCGTTGGTCACGACGTCATAGAGTGTATTAACGGCACTCCGGCCGGTCACATTCTTGACATTGATGATCTTTTCCTCCGATTCAGAAAGCGTGTGAGGTGTGTAACGTCTGATGGTTTCCAGGTAGTATCGAAGGTCACCGGCGTCGGCCATCAGCCTTGCCGCATTCTCGTTATCGACTCCCTGCCACCAGAGGTCAAGAAAGAGCAGGCGATTGTTTACAGCGGTGAGCCGCTTCTCCACCTGCGACTTAAACGAGCGTGCTTTGGTGTTCTTGGTATTTTCCGAAAACCAAAGGTAGGCGAATGCGCCAAGCCGGGCGGAGCTCTCTGCGATCGACTCGGTGACCGTCAGGATCGATCGGAATTCAGCGCTTGCAATTGTTGCATGGAGCCGAGCCCGGGCCGACTCAACCTGCACGACCTGCGCCTCAAGCGTTTCCAAATGCCGTGCCAAGTCGTTCAGAGGGTTTTTGACGAGATGAGTGAGGTCCCAGCGGGCAGACACCGCCGGGGATAAAGTCTTCTGTCGAATCGGACGTCTCACGATCATGCCCAATCTCCTTTGCGTAGCTCCCCAGAACGAACAGGTTGCATCCTATCATCCGGCTGCACCGTGATTCGAGAGAAGGATTAGAGTTCAATAGACGCCCAGCCGGATTGACAGTCGGTTGCCGGGGTGTAAAGATTCATTTCACGGACTGCAACATGAACGACCACGAACTCCATCGTGTTGTCCAATATGTAACTGCCAGCACGTCGTATGCGCGGGACACGGTGTCGGACATCCTTCACACAGGCCTCGGAGAGCTGTCTGCCTTGGCTGCTCATTCGACCAGACCCTTCGAACGGGAAGCGCTCCTCGAATATGTTTCACAATGGACGATCAAACAAACGGGACAGCCTGAACCGTTGGTACGAGAGGTCTTGGGATGCGCGGGTCGATGGCTTGATGAGGTCTACGATGAGCTCGCCAAGCGGCAGCCGGAGGCTCTCGGATTGACATAGAGTGATGAGGGTGATTCGGAGGTTGCGTGACTCATGGGACGGTTTCGCCCCCGAACATCGCTTAGGCTGGTCGCACAGCTGCGAGGGGGGCATCCCGGTCCGATGCCTGCTTGGAAGCGGAAGGAAGAAGGACTTTCTCAGGAACTGCGCGATCGCTGGAGCACGCTTCACCGTCACTGCGCCGATCGATCGAGTCACCCACGCCTGGTCCGACTCGTGCACCGGCTTACGCACGATGACTATGGGGTGAGGGAATCGGCTCTTGCCGAGCTAGAACTAGCCACCCAATTGATTCGCGCCGAGTGCCGGGTCGTATTCCTGCCTGAGTCGCAGGCGCGAACAGCGGATCTCGAATGCTACGCAGGCCGTGAACGGTTCTTTGTGGAAGTCACTGCCATGGTAGGGTCGGCGGAGCGGCAACGATTGCCCTTGCGTGGGCTTGAGCGCGAGGAGGTCCTCGGCGAGGAAGAAGATCGAGGAGTGATCCTCATCCACCGGATTCTGGCGCGTATCCGACAAAAGGCGAAGCAATTGGCCGACTATTGCGATCCGGTCATGCTCAGTATCTCGATTCCACGAGCTGACCTTCAAGGGGAAAGGTACGCTCGTTCGCAACCGATTTGGCTGGATCTGAAGGCGCTAGCCGGTTCAGTGACGGTTTTGCTCACCGGAGTTTCTACCCTCAGTGCGGTCTTGATTTCGCTGTGGGACGTCGAACCGATTCCTTCCCGTGCGGTGTTGAGACTTGCGAATGTCGAAGTGATTGAACGGACCAAACATCAACATACTCAGCCCCGCGTGCGCATGCTGATTCACAATCCTTCCGCAGCGTGGGCACTGAGCGAATGGCAGCAAGACGCCTTTCGGCAGATTCTGTGATGACCAGTGTAGTGTTTCATGAATACATTGACATTTTGCCAAAAGACGAGGGCTGGGGTCGTGGTCAAACACCTGTCATCAAGGTGTCGTGGGACGATGCGAAAGCCTGTGCCCGATGGTTGTCTCAACAAACCGACAAGCACTATCGCTTGCCCGCGGAAGCTGAGTGGGAATATGCGGCGCGAAGCGGCGGAAAGAATGAGACCTGGGCTGGGACCTGTAACGAGGACCAATTGAAGAGTTATGCGGGCTATGGCGTCGGTCGTACGGAGCCGGTTAGCAGCAAGCACCCAATGGGTTCGGCCTCTACGACATGAGCGGGAATGTCTGGGAATGGATCGAAGATTGCTGGCACGAGAACTATACAGGGGCTCCGACGGACGGCGCTGCATGGCTCGAAGCGGGCGGTGGGAACTGCGGCCAGCGTATGGTCCGGGGCGGGTCCTGGCCCGACGCTCCGGAGATCGTGCGTGCCTCGAGCCGGTCCTGGATCTACGCCGGCTACCGGTACGACTACATCGGCTTCCGTCTTGCCCAGGACCTTCCCTAACCCTTTGCTCTTTGTCCTTTTACCCTTTCCCTCTTCACGTGTCTTACGTGTTCTTCGCTCGGTCCCCTGGCTTGAGCCGCTTGAGGGCTTCCTGATAGGCCGCGAGATCTTCTCGCCTTCCAATGGCGACGACTTCGACCAGGATCTCTTGATCGATGATCCGGTACACGATACGGATCGATTTCTTCGCTGCGTAGAGTTTGTAATAGCCGGTCAGATCAAGGTCGGCGCGATTATCCAAGTGTTCTCCCAATCGTCTTCTCAGCCGAGAGGATGGATAACTCCTGCCTGACATCGTCTGGTAGGACTTGTTCGTGGAGTCTCTGGGTCGGATTGCTTCTGTTCCGTCCTTCCTCCATTTCAATCGCATATCCTCTTGAACACTGTGACTTCCGGTCGGAAGTGTCAATTTGTCACGCTCGCTCAGTACTGTCCCAAGGGTATTCGAACAAGTCAGCGATTTTATCTGAAATCTGGCCAGTGTTTTCAAGCATGGCTTATGCACATAGCTGGTCTCATGGTGTTCGTTTACACAGAGGCAAACGGAAGATCCGTAACATTCCATCGAGAGTCATCGAGGTTTCGGACGTTTCTACGCGATGACGGCGTGGTTTTCCCCAGTCAAGGGAGGTTCGCATGAGAGCGCTAGTCATGGGTTGTCTCATCACGTGCGGCTATGTGCTGCCCGAATTGCTGCCGGCCGTGTATGCCGGTTTGGTGTGGAACTTTTGGCTGCAGGCGGTAGGTGGAGTGAGCTCATGACGATCGAGTAGCCTCTTCTTGCAACTAGACGGGTGGGACGCTTAAGGCGGGTCACGCAGAATCGAACCAAAGGGGTGTCTATCGAAAAACCTTCCGTATTTACTCTACTGTCGGAGGCCAGAGATCTTCAGAGTCCAGAGCCTTCTGTTGTCCGTCTGTTTCCTGACGGAATAGGAGGCTATGATGAGGCTCTGGGTATGGTTTTCGATGGTACTACTCTCTGTGCTGCTTGCGGGCGAGGCATACGCCGATCTTGATCCCTTCGAGTTTCAGATCTACCCCTATGAAACCGGCGGCAAAGGGCACTTCGACCCTCAGCTGTTGTCCAGTTTCGTGCCGTCCGGTTTTCGGGAGCCAGGCCGCGGTACTTCATCGGACAGCACATTCCCTAGTCAATACATGACTCGGATGGCTGCTGAATTCGAGTATGGCCTCACCAGAAAAATTGACTTCGCCTACTATCTGAATGTGGCCATTCCTGGATCCCCCCTGATGGCTCCTCAATATGCCGGCTCGAAATTTCGGCTCCGCGGCCGGCTTTTTGAGAAAGACCAGCTGCCCGTCAACTTGGGATGGTATGCGGAGATCGAATGGTGGAACAAGCAGTTCGAGGATAACACCGTCGAGGGAGAGATCATGCTCGTCGCTCAAAAGGATATCGGCCGCTGGACGTTCATCATAAACGCCCCAGACTTAGACCATGGCTTGGTCGGGGCCGATTCGTCCAAGTGGTTTTCGTTTGGCTATCGAGCCGAGGTTCGATACTGGGTCAGCGAAAAACTGACCCTAGGGCTCCAGCCTTATGGGACGATCGGCCAACTACAGGATCCTCACCCGCTGCCGGATCAACAGCACTACATCATGCCGGTCTTGCATATGATGCTGCCCGGAGAGGTTCCAGCGAGTTTTGGCCTGGGGTTCGGTCTCACGTCCAATTCTGATCTGGTGATTTTTAAGGCCAATTTTTACTTTGGAGGGGCAGGGAGCTTGGCGCGAGATATTCGGCTGTGGCGCTAGCTGTACCTTGGCTATGGGCTAAGGATTTCTTCGTTCTTATGGGTCATGACACTATCTCCGGCTGAATATGCTCAATCATCTCTTTCGGGTATTGTAAATTCGACCTCCGGATCGCTCATATCGCCGAAGCACAGCGATGGCTTCCTCTCGGCAGAGATCTCTGGTTGCGGTAATCCTACGCTTCTTCAGCTCCGCGATCCAATTTTTGGGTTTGGGAGCTTCGTCGAACCCGATCGAGGTTGCATCGGATCTTCGCGCGCCGCAAATGACTTTTTGGACACCGGACCAAATGATGGCGCCGTAACACATGGCGCAGGGTTCACAACTCGTAACCAGTTCGAGCGTCGGCATGCCGTTGCTCCCCAGATCGAATTGTCTCAGGGCTTGGTGTGCATTCGCGAGCGCCACCATCTCAGCGTGGGCGAGGGAACAGTTGGAGGGTTCCACGACATTTACCCCGATAGCGATTGGTCGGCCTGTGTGAGACTCAAATACGGCAGCTCCGAATGGCCCACCGGTTCGAGCGGTGACGTTCGTGAGGGCGAGTTGGATCACGAATCGCATGCGTTCAGCAGCCGTTGCAAGCGGCACTTGCCGGCGGCGCGTGATGCGGATAGCCCAAGGTGGAAGGCGAAAGAGAAGGCTGGACGAGAGACCAGACCTCACGATGGGAGCGACTGCTTCAACGCTTCGAGGTTTCTTGTGACCATGGCATCGCCGTTCTTTGTCGACACCTCTATCCCCATGGCACAGACGGTTCGACATTCCTCCAGGCCTCCGAGCCTCTGGAGCGATTGAGCGAGCGCGAGGTAGGCCGCCGAATAGGTCGGCTTGACGGTTACGCACTGGCGCAGAGCCTTTGCCGCCTCCTCGAAAATGCCATCATCCATATAGGCTTTCCCCAAGCCGAACCAGGCCACGTCATCATTCGGATCCATGGCAAGAAGTTTCTTGAGCGGTTCAATTCGAGGGTTGGGCATTAGTATCTATCCATCACGACGTTAAATCGACCGTAGCACGGGCTCGCCGACGTTGTCTATGGCGTTTTCTGCGTGATAGTCTGATACTTCACGGGTAGTTGTTATGGGGAAAACTGGTCTCGTTTATCATTCGGCCTATCTTGAGCACGACATGGGACCTGGGCATCCGGAGTCTCCTCATCGGCTGCGTGCGATCATGCAACGGTTGGAGCAAAGCGGGACTGCGGCTCGTCTGGTGAGAATTGAACCTCGAAGAGCCGAGGAGGAATGGATTACACAGGTCCATGCCCCCAACTATGTTGCGATGCTCAATCGGGAAGCGCCGGCTGTCGGCCGGGTACCTCTTGATCCTGATACGTCGATGTCGCCCGGCACGCTGAACGCCGCTTACCTGGCAGCTGGAGGAACGTTGGCAGCGGTCGATGCGATCATGGCTCACCAAGTCGATCACGTGTTTTGCGCTGTGCGTCCTCCCGGACACCATGCCGAAGCAGGGCGGGCGATGGGGTTTTGTTTCTTCAACAACGTGGCCATCGCAGCGCGCTATGTCCAAAAGAAATACGGGCTCACTAGAGTGCTGATCGTGGACTGGGATGTCCATCATGGCAACGGGACACAGCACAGTTTCGAGGATGATCCATCCGTGTGCTTTTTTAGCACACATCAGTATCCGCACTATCCCGGCACGGGCCGAGGAACCGAGCGAGGCAAAGGAGCGGGGGTAGGATTGACCGTCAACGTCCCGATGGAGGCGGGGGAGGGCGATGAGGAGTACCACGCGATCTTCCTCAAATCGCTTGTCCCAGCGGCCGACGCGTTCAAGCCCGAGTTCGTCATCATCTCAGCGGGATTCGATGCGCACAAGGATGACCCGTTGGCCGGCATGTGTTTGACGGAGGCAGGATATGCCGATCTGACGGAAATCGTTGTCGGTATCGCCAAGCGCCATGCGAAAGGCCGCATCCTGTCGTCTCTCGAAGGCGGCTACAATCTGACTGCGTTGGCTCACTCAGTGGATGCGCACATCAACGCGTTACTAAATGCTTAAATCACGTTACTGCGAACTGTAAAGAAAGAAGACATCATGCAGCATCCGTTATTGATCGATACCGAAACGCTTCAGCAGCACTTGGGCCGTTCTGACCTTGTCGTCATCGATGTCCGTGGCAAGGCGGCGTATGAGTTCGGCGGACATATCCCCGGGGCGGTGCATACGACATGGCATGAGTACAGTGATCCCACTGCTGTGCCCAAGGGATTGCTCAATTCCGATCTCGGCCAGATTGAACGTACCCTGAGTCGGCTCGGGATCAATCAAGACAGCGATATCGTGATCTACTCCAATCCATTCGACAATTGGGGCGATGAAGGGCGGATGTTTTGGATGCTGGAATATCTGGGTCACAAGCGACTGCGTATCTTGGACGGCGGATGGGTGAAATGGACGGCGGAGAAGCGACCCTTCGAACATGGGCCGGTCTCTCAAAGGATGGGAAATTTCAAGGCTCAACCGGTGCGGGCGTTGATCACGCTGAAGGACGAGCTGAAAGGCCTCATCAGGAAGCCTCATCCTCAGACGGCCATTCTGGATGCTCGGAGCGTTGAAGAATATCTTGGGAAGGAGGTGTCCGGTCTCCCGAGGTCCGGTCACATCCCCTCAGCCATCCATGTGGCGTGGAATGGTTTCTTGAACAAGGATGCAACCGTCAAGGATCCATCCGTGCTCAAGGAGCTATTGGATGCAAAAGGGGTAGGCCGCGAGCAAGACGTCGTTTGCTACTGTACCGGCGGTGTGCGATCGGCTTGGCTGTACTTCATCCTCAAACTGGTCGGATATCCGAAGGTCACCAACTATCCGGGATCGTGGTGGGAATGGAGCCGGGACTTCGCTTGTCCCATCGAAAAAGATCTTCATGCGCTCCAGAAAATCCTCGGATTCGATGCAGCAGCCAAGCCTTCTTGACAGGTCGAGAGGCGCTGTGTAACTGTGATTTCACAACATTTCTTCACATGGAAGCTGCGAATCTTCAACCATAAAGGAGGCAGCCATGATGAAAAGAATCATTCGTAGTGCGAGGTTGGTACTCGGGCTTGGCCTGTTGGTCGGCATACCAATGCTGAGCAGCATGGCGCTCGCCGGACATGTCCGAGATGCGGTTGATCATACAAAGGCCGCCGTGTTGCACGGCAAGGAAGGACACGCGGATGTCTGTGCCGAACATGCAGATGCAGCGCTCAAGAGTGCGAAGGGTGCGAGAGTGAAGAGCCCGCATTTGGATGAAGGTATCAAGCACCTAGCGGAAGCCGTGAAGCATGGAAAGGCCGGGCATGCAGACGCCTGTACCGAACATGCCGAGGGGGCGGCTACGCACCTGGGTGAAGTGAAAGAGCAATAGTCGACGAGGAGCAGCCACGGCTGCGACAAGGTGCATTTGTTGAAGCGGGCAGGGACAGAATCCCTGCCCGCTTTTACGTGAAGCAGAGTGTATGTGCGAGCCGGGTTTTACCAGTTCGATCCACAATTCGGCGAGGTGACGAAGAACCCCGATGTTGTCACGGCTAAGCTGGAACAGGCCGACGTGGACCTTATCGTCCTGCCGAGGTTATTCGCGTCCGGCTTGGCTGTACGTCATCCGCAAACTGGTCGGGTATCTGACGGTCAGTAATTGTCCGGGATCGTGGTGGGAATGGAGCCGAGACTTCGCTTGTCCCGCCGAAACAGATCTTCATGCGCTCCAGAGAATCCTCGGATTCGATGCTGCCTCCAAACATTCTTGACAGTCCGAGCAGCGATGTGTAAGGTGAATTTATGAAATCCTTACACGTGAAACTGCGAATCTTCAACCATCAAGGAGGCAGCCATGATGAGAAGAGTCAGTCGTAGCGTAATGTTGGTATTCGGAATCGGCGTATTGGTCGGCGTCCCGGCGCTGAGTGGTTCAGCGCTCGCCACCGATAAACATGTTGCCGAAGCCATTGAACACGCGAAAGGCGCGGCGGCGCATGGAAAAGAAGGCCATGCCGATGCTTGTGTTGAGCATGCGAGTGAAGCACTCAAGCATGCTCAGGCGGCAGCGAAAAACCCACATGGGGCGGAAGGTGTGAAACACCTGACGGAAGCCGTGAAACATGGCAAGGCCGGACATGCCGATGCCTGTACCGAACATGCCGAAGCGGCGGCCATGCATCTGGCTGAAGTGAAGTAGTCGACGAAGAGCAGCTCCAGTTGCTGCAATGTTCCTTTGGTGAAGCGGGCAGGGACAGAATTCCTGCCCGCTTTTCTTATGAAGCGGAGCGTGCCGTGCGAGTCGGGTTTTACCAGTTCGATCCACAGTTCGGGGAAGTGGCGAAGAATCTCGACGTCGTCACAGCCAAGCTGGAACAGGTAGAAGCGGATCTCCTCGTGCTGCCGGAGTTGTTCGCGTCCGGTTATCAGTTTCTCTCTGAAGAGGAGGCGCAACAGCTCGCTGAGCCGGTACCGGACGGCCAGACGGTACGTCGTCTGATCGACATCGCGAAACGTCGGAAGATGCATCTCGTGGGGGGGCTCCCTGAACGGTCCGGTTCCAGCTGTTATAACTCCGCCGTGCTCGTGGGACCGTCCGGATTCCTTGGGTGCTATCGGAAGACCCATCTTTTTTTCGAAGAGACGCTGTTCTTCACTCCGGGTGACTCAGGGTTTCTCGTGTGGGATATCGGGCCGGTGAAGATCGGTATCATGATTTGTTTCGATTGGTACTATCCGGAGGCCGCGCGGACATTGGCGATGCAGGGAGCCGAGATCATTTGCCATCCATCCAACCTGGTCTTGCCGAACTGTCCGGACTCCATGCCGGTCCGGTGCCTCGAGAATCGGGTGTTTGCCGTGACGTGCAATCGCATCGGCAGCGAAGCACGGGGTGGCAAGGAGCGGTTGACCTACATCGGCCAGAGCGAAGTGGTCTCGCCTAAAGGAGTTATTCAACATCGGGCCTCTCGTGACCAGGCAGAGCTGACCATTGTTGAGATCGATCCGGCGGAAGCCCGCAACAAGAGTGTGAATCGCTACAACGATCTGTTTCGCGACCGTCGCACCTCGCTGTACAAGATGTAATTCCGCGTCACACATCCTGTTCACATCCGGTGCTTGCGCAAGTTGTATGGGCAGCGTAGGATTCGTGCATGAATACCGAACTCCGCAAAGGTATTTTTCTGATCGCGGCGCCGAGCCTGCGAGATCCGAACTTTCGCCAGACCGTCGTTTTGCTGTGTGAGCACGGCTCGGAAGGAGCGCTCGGCGTCATCGTGAATCGTCCCACTGCCATGTCCATCTCCGAAGCGCTCCCACAGGTTCCGGTGATCGAGGGGGCCGGCCATGTGCTCTATGCAGGTGGCCCTGTGCAGACGAATCAAGTGATGCTGCTCTACCGGGGCGATCAGTTTCCGGACAATGCGCACCACGTGTTCGACGGGGTCTGTCTTGGCGGGGACGTCGGCATGGTCGAGCGCATCCTCACTGCGGTCGAAACGAAGGAATCCTTCCGCGCTTACCTCGGGTATTCGGGATGGGGACCGGGCCAGCTGGAAAATGAGATGAAGACCGGATCGTGGATCACGTTGCCGGCGGACCCTCAGGTGGTGTTTGAAAAAGATCCGACGCGTGTTTGGGGAGATATCCTCCTCACGCTGGGTGACACGTATCAGCCATACGCCGAAATGCCTTTCGATCCCTCCTGCAACTGAATGTTCAGGGCAGTTTCTGCGGGAAAATCCACCACATCCTCGTTGAAGCTTGCCCTGTCGAATGGTAGGGTTCACGCCTGATGCAATCCTTCCTCTCCCTCTGCGCTGTCCGGCTCCGGGAGGTTGCACTGGTCATCGCAGCCATGGCGCCGGCACTATTATCCGGCTGTGGCGTCGGTTACACGATCGTCAAATCAGAGGCGAAACTGGATCGATTGTCGGTTCCCATGACGAAAGCGCAGGTCCTACAGGAAATCGGGAGACCGGACCGAATTCTCCGTGACGATGGGCGGATACTGGTCTGGGAATATTCGCTGACGGCAAGGAGACAATGGCTGTACGAGATCGCCTATTGCCCGATTTCAGTATGGTTCGGCGGATGCATCCTGTATCCCTTTACGAATTTCGCATCGGATCAGCGCGAGTATCCGCACCATGTGGTCTTGGTGGATGATGAACTTTGTGCCTGGGGACCTCCGGCGGCGATCCTTCAGCGGCGGCGCGTCTGCGTCACCGCCGGCGGAATGACATCGACACGATATGGACATGGGGTCCGACCGGAGCCGGTGGTGACGGGCAACGGGCCGATCAATCGCGAGACGATCGACCAGTATCATACGATGGCCGTCATGCTGTTCAAAGATGCCGACGGCGCTCCAGGAACCGGCTCACGCGTGGCGGGTATCGTGACAAATCTCATGTTGGATCTGGATGTGGACATGGTTGAACGGTCCAAACTGGATGAAGTGTTGAAGGAACAGGTGATCCAGTTGACCCATGCCGACGATGCGGATGCCCTTGAGGTGGGTAAATTGATCGGTGCTCACGCCATTATTGTCGGAGAAGTGCAGCAGTGGGAACGGCGTGAGCAGGAACGAGCCCATAGTGTCTCGCTGACCTTGCGGATGATCGACGTTGAGACGGGCTTGTTGCTGTTCAGCGGTCAAGGACATCTGACCGATCCGACCACCGACGATCCTGAAGGTTCTGCTCGGCTGATTGTCCATCGGATGCTTGCTCGATTCGGTGCGCAGACCGGATTGTTGGGATCCGGGCAGATCGGCGTGAGTTGGGAACTGCAGGGGGACGATGTGAGTCGATTCTATGTCGTCAAAGAATTAGGAAGTGGGACGCCGGCGGACAAGGCCGGACTCAAGGTCGGCGATCGGATCATCGCATGCAATGGGGCTTCGCTGTCCGAAGCCAGGACTGAGCGGGAAGCCAAACGATTCTGCCAGGTTGAGTCTGGACAGGTGTTGCAACTCAATGTGCGACGCGCCGATCAGTTGCTCGTGATCGCTGTCACGGCTGAGAAGCGGCCCGGTTTATAATAAGCGCATTCGCACAACGTATCATATAGGAGGAACCGTGCATCAGTCGGATATATCTGGGTCGAGGACTGAGACGTTCTTGAGAAAGTTGCATGAACGTCCGCACCAGCCGATTGGGAGATGGTTGCGCGCGCCTGCCCATATGCACTACGAAGCGTTTCGGATGTCCGACCCGCCGACGCAACGTCCAGCCAGTCGATCGGAATTCCAATCGTTATTGGAACATTTTAAGGTTCCCGCCGAGACGACCGATCTCCGGGACAATTTCGGCTACGGCATGAAGGAATCCGAGGACGGCGATCGGCTCATTCTCATCTGGCAGGCGCATACAGAATACTACAACTACCAACTCTGGCATGTCCCGTCGCAAGCGAACGGAACAGTGACCTTCGGACCATTGAGGTTTCCGGATTACACGTTTCCTATGGAGCCGCTTGGGTCGATGGTCTGCCGATTGGACATTCTTCTGACGGCGGGCACGCTGCCACCGCGGAGCGAATTGCGTGGGCTGCTGCCAGGCCCCGTCTTGTACGGAAGCCGAATCTTCAATGAAGAGACATGCGTCGCGACGAGCTTTACACCGGATGACCAAGGGCGAGAGCGGTACTGGGTCGGCGTCGGATCGTCGCAAGGCGATCCTTCACGTCTGAAAGACATCGTCGATGCCATTGTTCGGATCGAGACCTACTATCATTTGTTGTTGATGCAAAAGCCGCTATCCTCCGCCGCCATCGACCAGATCTATAAATTTGAGCAGGTTCACTTGAAGCAGCGAGAAATCATTACGTCCCACATCGCGCGCGCAAACTCGGAAATCTTGCAGCGATGGATGAATACCCTCACCCAGGATCTGTTGAAGACGAACCGTATGGCGGGAAAGCTACACTTCGAGTTGTCCGCCTCGCTGCCCTACGACAAGATCGTGCACACGACGCTGACGTCCATCGCCGAGCAGCCAATGGACTCCTACCGTCCGATCTCAGATTACGTGTTGGGAGGGATTACAGGAGTTGCGGAAGGCTATCAGCAACTCCTGCGTCGCATCGATACGCTCCGCGGGGGTTTCGAGGGCATCATCGCGATCATCAGGACCCGCATCGACTTGATCGTGGAATCACAAAACCTGGCATTACTTCAAAGCGTCGACAAGACGACCAAGAGCCAAGTGATCTTGCAACATACGGTCGAAGGTTTGTCAGTGATCGTGATCGCCTATTATCTCGCGGGGCTTGGTGGATATGTGTTCAAAGGGTTACAGGAGATGGGCTGGTTGAAGAGCGCCAATCTCGCCTTGGCGATTTTTGTTCCCATCGCCATCGGCCTGGCCTTTCTCATCACGACGGTGAGCAAGAAGTATCTGCACAAGAAGCTGGCGAGTGAGCAGCAGGCGCCGAAAGCTGACAAGGCGCAAGGGCAAGTGAGAGACAACTAGTTGCTCAGTTCGGAGTCGTTTAGTACACTTCTAGCCATTGCAAGCGAGGAAGCCGCGATGCATCCACGCGACGATAAGGCAGAAAAGGAGCGGATGGCTGCCAATCTGCTCCGAGGGATCGAACTTACCGAATTGGCGCTAGCTTTACGTCTTGCCACGATGCGACAGCAGAATCCCGCTTGCACTATGGCCGACGTCATGCACGAAATCCGCGTGGCAAAAGAACGGGCATGGCAGCCGAATCAGACCTAGCTGATACATTGGCTAAGCTTCTAGTTGAGTTGGACCGCCGAAATGTCCTCTATGCGTTGGCCGGCGGGTGGGCATTCAGTGCGCTGGTTGAACCGCGAGCGACTACGGATATTGATCTCCTCATTCTTCTCGATTCTCCCTCTCAGCAGCGCATTCAGTCTCTTGTATCACAGGTCTTCACTTCTATCATTGTGCATCCCAGGCCGATGAAGCTAAAGGGCCTGTCGATATGGCGATGCACGGGACTGCACAACACACACGAAGTCGTTGTCGATTTTTTGTTGGCCGACTCTGAATTTTTGAAGTCTGCACTGGCACGTCGCCGACAGATCTTCCTTGGTAGTCAACAGATAGCCACACTTGCATTGGAAGATCTGATGCTCATGAAGATGATCGCCGACCGGTTGCAAGACCAGGCGGACCTAGAAAAGATCGAGATGAACAAGACGCAACTCCAGATCGACTGGTCCTACATAGAGCAGTGGAGCGCCAGCCTTGGACTTGAGAAGCGGTAAGACGTTGAATTCCTGGGCTTCGTAACGGATTGCGTTTTTTCTGCGGTTGTTATCACGCTAGCTGTACAATACGTTCGCCAGAAACTGTCCTGTATGTGACGCAGCCACCTTTTCCACCTGTTCCGGCCTTCCTTCGGTTACGATTTGTCCACCTGCCGCACCGCCTTCGGGACCGAGGTCGATGATCCAGTCGGCGGATTTGATGACGTCGAGATTATGTTCGACGACCACCAGCGTGTTGCCGCCGTTCACGAGTTTGTGGAGAACAGCGAGGAGCTTCTTGATGTCATCAAAGTGTAGATTTGTCGTGGGTTCGTTCCCGCCAACTATCGTCTGGGTCATTGATTCTGATCAGCCTGGTCTATATACTGGTCTGCTGTAATCTCACATGGGAGAACGATGTCATGAAAACTGAGGTTGGTTCTTATGAAGCGAAAACCAAACTTCCTGAATTGTTGAGACAGGTCAAAGCAGGTAAGAGCTTTACGATCACGAATCGTGGGGAAGCGATTGCGGACCTCGTGCCGAGCGCAGGCGTGAAAGCAAAAGACAGAGTGACAGCAGTTGAAAAGCTGAAGGCCTTCATGCTGGCCGACCCGGTGCGAGGCGTCGATATTCAAGCCCTCATTGAAGAGGGGCGGACGTGAGGTTTGTCTTGGACAATTCAGTGACCATGCGGTGGTTTTTCGGCGACGGCAAGCCGCATGAATTGGCCTACGCTGGTCGTGTGCTCGACGCGATGCGAGAGGCTCAAGCCCTGGTTCCTGTAACGTGGGGATTGGAAGTGGCCAATGTGGTCGCCAAAGCGGAGGAAAAAGCTGTGGTGACGGAGGCTCGCAGCGGAGCATTCCTCGAGATGTTGGACGAGGTCGATATTGAGGTGGACGAGGCCACCTTCAAACAGTCGTTGTCTGATACCCTTCAGCTCGCACGGCGATACAAGCTTTCCGCATATGATGCGTCGTACCTCGAACTGGCCTTGCGATTGGGATTGGATCTCGCGACCCTCGATGAGGATTTGCAGAGGGCTGCAAAAAAAGCGGGTGTCAAAAAGTTTTGATGATGAAATCGACCCTATTGGCGACCAGTATGGCTTGAAGACGATACAAGAGCCGTTGCGAGAAACCGCCCTGTATGTGACGCAGCCACCTTTGCCACCTGTTCCGGCCTTCCTTCGGCGACGATTTGTCCACCCGCTGCGCCGCCTTCGGGGCCGAGGTCGATGATCCAGTCGGCGGATTTGATGACGTCGAGATTGTGTTCGACGACCACCAGCGTGTTGCCGGCGTTGACGAGTTTGTGGAGAACAGCGAGGAGCTTCTTGATGTCTTCAAAATGGAGCCCGGTGGTTGGTTCGTCCATGATATAGAGCACGTCTTTGGCGGAGGAGTCCTTTAATTCAGCGGCGATTTTCAATCGTTGGGCTTCTCCGCCGGACAGGGTGGTGGCTGATTGGCCGAGTCGCAAATAACCGAGGCCGATGGATGCGAGGAGATGCAGCTTTTCTTGCAATCTCGGTGTCCCGGTGAAAAACGAAAGCGCCTCCTCCACCGTCATGTGGAGCACCTCGGCAATATTTTTGCTGCGATAACGAATCTTCAAGATCTCCGGTTTGAAGCGTTTGCCTTCGCAGATCTCGCAGGGCGCATAGATATCCTCGAAGAAATACATTTCCAACTTTTCCACCCCACTGCCTTCGCAGCGTTCGCAGCGGCCACCGGCGGCATTGAACGAAAAGTGTCCCGGGGTGAGTCCCCGGTGAAGCGCTGCTTGTTCGGACGCGAACAGCCGGCGGATCTCATCGAAGGCTTTCAGGTACGTGATCGGGTTGGAGCGAGGTGTACGTCCAATCGGCTGTTGGTTGATCAAACGGATGCCTTTGAGATGCTCGATGCCCTTGATGGCCTTGAACCGCCCCATGGGAAGGGATTCCACGCGGAAGGCTCGGGCGACGGATCGGTAGAGGGTATCTTCAACCAGCGTACTCTTACCTGAACCGGAGACACCGGTTACGCAGACGAGCATGCCGAGGGGGATGCGAACGAAGAGGTCTTTCAGATTATGTTCAGTCGCGCCGGCGATCACCAGCATCTTGCCGTTGCCAGATCGTCGCTTGGCGGGCAGGGGAATCTGTTCTTCGCCGCGCAGGTATCGGGCGGTGGTTGCTCGACGGTCCTGGATGAATGCCTGCGTGGATGCCGCACAGACGATTTCGCCGCCTTTTTCGCCCGAGTGGGGACCGAGTTCGACCAGGTAATCGGCCGATTCAATCATGCGGCGGTCATGTTCGACGACGACCACCGTATTGCCGCTGTCGGCCAGATCGTGGAGAA
Source organism: Nitrospira sp. (assembly GCA_029194725.1). Classification (GTDB taxonomy): domain Bacteria; phylum Nitrospirota; class Nitrospiria; order Nitrospirales; family Nitrospiraceae; genus Nitrospira_D. The sequence continues at coordinate 146,775 of JARFXQ010000006.1, forward strand.
TCCCGGCCAAGAGATCAGTATCCCTTGCATGAAGGCCTATGGTCGGTTCATCGAGGACGTAGAGTGTGCCGACCAACTGAGATCCCAGCTGATTGGCAAGCGCGACCCGTTGCGCCTCGCCGCCGGAGAGGGTCTTGGTTTGCCGATTGAGCGTCAGGTACCCGAGGCCGACTCGTTGGAGAAAGCCCAGCTTCGCGTTGAGCTGCCGCAGAATATCAGCGGCGATTTCTCGTTCAAAGGGCGATAGGGGTAGGGATTCTGCCCATTCTGAAAAGCTCTCTACGGTCCGCTCCATCACTTGGTGGATGTCGGCACCGGCAATTTTGACGAACAGCGCATCCGGCTTAAGGCGACTGCCATGGCAACTAGGACAGTCGAATGGCGTGCGGTAGCGACTGAGGAAGACACGGACATGGAGCTTGTACCGCTTGCCTTCCAGGTACTCGAAGAAATCGTTGATCCCATCGAACGACTTGTCGCCTTCCCAGAGTAATCGCTGCTGGTCATTGGGTAGCGACTTGAACGGAGCCTCGACGTCGACCCCGCGCCGTTTCATGGCGGACAACATCTGTTTCTGCCACCAGGCGGAGCTGGGTTTGCTCCAGGGCTCGACGACTCCTTGGGCGAGTGACTTGGTTGGATCAGGGATGACCAGCTCCGGATCATACCGCAGCACATTGCCGAATCCCTTGCATTCAGGACAGGCGCCGAGCGGATGGTTGAACGAAAAGAGAATCGGTTTCAGAGGTTCGAAGGTGCGTCCGCAACTCTGGCAGAGAAATTTCGTGCTGTAAGACTGCCGTCCATGGTCGATGATGTCGATTGAGCAGCGGCCTTCTCCTTCACGAAACGCCGTTTCGATCGCCTCGACCAGACGAGTGCGGTTGTCCTCCCGGATCACCAGACGATCAAGAACGATGAAGAGCGAGGGGAACTTATGGAGCGAGGGCGGCTCGACCTCATGCAAGTCGAGCACATCGTCTGTGGTCTTAATTCTGGTGAATCCCCGTGTCAGCAGTGATTGGACGAATGTAGGTTCTTCTTTGGATGAGGGAGTGGCGATTGGAAATAGCACCATCGCCCTGGCATCGGGCCATCGCTTGAGGAGATCGTCCACCACCGTGTCAGGCTGAAAGGAGCGGGCTTCCTGATGACAATCAGGACAGGTGGGTTTGCCGATCTTGGCGAAAAGCAGACGTAAGAGGTCCGCGATTTCTGTCGTCGTCCCGACCGTCGAACGAGCCGTCCGCACCTGATTCTTCTGCTCAATCGCGATGGCCGGCCTTACATTGAGGAGACGATCCACATCCGGGCGGGCCACCTTGTCGAGAAACATGCGGGCATAGGTGGAGAGCGACTCCACATACCGCCATTGACCTTCCGCAAAGATCGTGTCGAAGGCGAGCGAGGATTTGCCCGATCCAGACACACCGGTTATCGCCGTCACTTGATTGTGAGGAATCTGTAGCGAGATGTTCTTCAGATTATTCTGCCGGGCTCCCTCAATGATGAGGTGATTGGTTGAGGGAGTGGCGTTCGGAGGGTTCGGCACGGCGATAGTTCCTGTAAAGAGTTGACCGATCATGGTAGCAACTGACGAGGGCTGGTTCAATGAAGGAACAGGGTTGGTCGTACGGGACAAGGTAGGTTAGCCGCAAGCCGAAAATAATCTCAGCCTCAATTGGCCATCCTGGGGGTCCTGTCGCGGCGAATAGCCCCACCGTGCTCACTCCACCCATCCCCCAGTGGGGCCCTTCCGTTGCGCGCGGTGGGGCGCCCCGTTCGCCACGCCACCCGCGAGCATTTCGTCTCAGCGCTCTCAAGTTGTTTTCGGTTCAAGGTTAGGTTCTTGCCTTTGTCGTCCGAAAGCGTAGAATGCCCTCCGTACGTATTCCCCTTGTTCATGTTGCTGGTGGGGGGATACGTTATTTTGGTTGGCATAATTTCATGAGCCGCATCTTCCTCAGTCACAGCAGCAAAGATAACGAGATCGCCAAACAAGTGAAGGCCCGCCTGGAACTGTGGGGGCACCGATCGATCTTCCTCGATTTCGATCCTGCAGATGGGATTCCTGCAGGACGAGATTGGGAGAAAGAGTTGTACGCCAAGTTACGCGAGTGTCGCGCCGTGATTGTTCTCTGTAGCCAGACGTCTATGGCGTCTCGCTGGTGCTTTGCCGAAATGACTCATGCCAAGGCGCTGGGCAAGACGGTGTTTCCAATCAAGATCAATGATGTGCAGGTTGACCGCCTCATCACAAGTGCTCAGGTCATCGATGCTACGACTGGATGGGATGAGGCTTACCAGCGATTGGAGAGAGGACTTGTCGCTGCCGGACTGGATCCGAAAGACCTGTTCGACTGGGATCATCGAAGGCCGCCCTATCCAGGCTTGCCGGCCTTTCAAGAACAGGACGCCGCCATCTTTTTCGGACGGGATAAGGAGATCCGCGAAGGGCTGGCCCTACTCAACCGCCTCCGACAATTCGGTGGGCCTCGGCTCACCCTCATGCTGGGTGCCTCGGGTAGTGGCAAGTCCTCCTTGATGCGCGCGGGTCTGCTTCCACGACTTAAGCGGGACTCGCGCTGGCTCGTGGTTGAGCCATTCCGGCCGCTCAAGGTTCCGTTTGATGAGCTGGCCACGGTCCTCAGTGAACGGTTCAGCCGAACTACACATGAACAGACAAGCACAACAACGGACCTCGCGCATGTACGACATCAAATTACATGGCAGGAGCACGAGACCAAGAAATCTGTCGATGCATTCCTGGCGATGATCAAAACATTGCGTGAGATCTCCGGGTCCCGAGAGGCAACTGTGCTCCTGATGATCGATCAATGCGAGGAGCTGCTGACCATCGGTGCCAACGAAGAAGGAGAGCGGTTTCTAGCATTTCTGCGCGCCGTGCTGGATCGCGAGGACAGCCATCTCCTGGTGCTGGCCACGTTGCGCTCCGATTTTCTTGGCTCCTTTCAGGACCATCCCGCGATGCGAGGGCTGAGATTCGAACCGTTTACTGTGCCGCAGATGGATGTGGACGAGTTTATGTCTGTGATCGAAGGTCCGGCACGGATCGCCGGTCTTGAGCTGGGCTCCGGCCTGGTCCAGGCCATGATCAGCGATAACAAATCAGCGGATGCCTTGCCGCTGCTCGCCTTTACCCTCCGTGAACTCTATGAAGGCTTCGGCCAGGACAAGCTGCTGACGCTGGAGGAGTATCGCGACAAGCTGGGAAGACTCGACGGGTGCCTCGCACGAGCAGCGGAAGCGGTCCTGAGCGCCAGGCCACTGTCAGAAGAGAACGTCTCGGATCTGCGCACAGCGTTCCTGTCCATGGTTCGAATTAATGACAAAGACCAGTATGCGAAGCAACCAGTCCCGTGGAATGACCTGCCTGCTTCCACCCATGACGTGTTGGAGCGGTTTGTCTCAGCGCGCCTGCTGATCTCGGGTGGGGATGGGAAGGGACGAACGCTTGAGGTCGCGCATGAAGCAATTTTTCGTGCCTGGCCGAGATTGGTCGAGTGGCTGCAGACAAACAGGTCGTTCTTGCTCTGGCAGCAGCGGCTGAGGGGAGCCGTCAAACAGTATGAAGAGCAGAAGAGAAACCAGGACTTCCTGCTCCGTGGATTTCCCCTCACCGAGGCGTTGGAATGGCTCAAGAAAAAGCCGGACTCGTTCTCCGCGCGTGAGCGTCAGTTTGTCATTGCCAGCAAGACACAGATGCTGCGCCATCGATGGCGCAGCGTCGCAATGGGTTTGCTCGTCCTGCTGGTGTTCGGAGGCCCACTCCTCTGGGTGGAACGACAGGGGGTGACGCTCAAATACGCCAGCTCCATTGTCATGGCCCGGATGCATGTGGTCTCGGTGACGGAGCCGGAAATGGTCACGATCTCAGGAGGGAGCTATCGACAGGGAGACCTCCGCAATCTTGGGTCCGAGGCTGAACAACCGGTCCGACAGGTGACGATCAAGCCATTCGCGATAGGGAAGCATGAAGTGACATTTCAAGAGTACGATCGGTACGTGGAGCTGACCGGAGGTCGAGCACCAAGCGATGAAACCTGGGGGAGGGACAAGCGGCCGGTGATCAATGTCTCATGGGAGGAGGCCGTGGCCTATGCAAAGTGGCTTTCTCAAGCGACAGGTAAGCGCTATCGACTTCCCACAGAATCGGAATGGGAATATGCGGCGCGGAGTGGAGGAAAAGATGAGACCTGGGCAGGGATATCCGACGAGAAGCAGCTAGCCGATTATGCGGTGTATGGCCAGAATCGTACAGAGTTAGTTGGCAGCAAGAAGCCCAATGAACTCGGCCTCTACGACATGAGCGGCAATGTCTACGAATGGGTGGAGGATTGCTGGCATGACACCTATGAGCAAGCACCAACGGACGGATCGGCATGGCTGGAAGCCGGCAATCGGGAATGTGGCCGGCGCGTGGGCCGCAGTGGCTCCTGGGGCGACGTCCCGGGGGGCCTCCGTTCGTCGGGCCGGGGCGGGTCCACGCCCGGCATCCGGGACGGCGTCCTTGGTTTCCGTCTCGTTCAAAACATTCCCTAACCCTTTACACTTTGTTCTTTTACTCTTTGCCTGGTTGTGGAGTTAAGTGATGCCTACGACGGTTCCTCAGGCCGTGCAATCGTGTCATGAGTTGCTGCTGTGGCTGATTCCACGGCTTGATAAAGCTCTACGTGCACGTCGGTTTACATTGGGAGAGCGGATCGAAAGGCGATCGAGCGGATTTCAGGAAAAATCTCCGTTCACCCGGTTCGATGAACTCACCGCAGACTTCGACCGGCCTGTCCCAAGTTTATCGAAGGGTTCAGGACGAATGGATTCTGACACAGACTTTTGGGACATTACGTTGGAAGCGAGGGGGTATTTCCCGCTAGTGACTTCAGTAAAGCATTCAGACTGCAATAGGTAATGGTGAGCGAGTCGATTCGCCGTTGAATCGTTTTGTCGATGTCATGCGCTACGATGCGGAGGTCTGCTTTGGGGTACAAATGGGCAAAGGCTTTGAGATTGACGAGATCCACATCATCCGCCGACCATTTGCACTCCAAAGCCAAAGGACCTTGTCCCCGGCGAGCCAACACGAAGTCGATTTCATGGCCGCGTTTGTCGCGCCAGTACCCGATACGGCGAGTTTGTAACTGAGCGTGGAGTTCATTCAGGACAAGGTGTTCCCACAACAAGCCGAGATCTTCTGGCCTGAGGCTGGTCCAGCCGCGGTGGTAGCAGACAAATCCTGTATCGAAGGCATAGACCTTGGGGGCTGAGACGATCTCGGTGGCTCGATGGCTAGAGAATGGTCGTAAGAGATGGACCAGATATGTACTTTCCAAGACGGCGAGGTAATTCATGATGGTTTGGCGGCTGACCTCGCAGGCTCGTGTGAATCGTGTGGCCTCAAAAAGTCCGCCGCTCTGCGCAAATAGAAGTTCGACAAACCGTTCGAAGGAGTGCCGTCGTTCCAGGCGGAACAGGGTCTGGATGTCCTTCGCCCAGTAGGCGTCCATCCATTCCTGAAATGCCGATTCAGGGATCGATGGAGCAAGAAACAAGGGAGGCAGCCCTCCACGCAGAAATCGATGGTGTAAGTCCGGTTTTCCAAATGCGGCGAGGTCCTCCAGGGTGAGTGGCGTCAGCCAGGCCTCGGCTTTCCGTCCCGCCAGCGTGTCTCGGAACTTGCTGGAGGCTCCCAGCGTTGATGATCCTGTTGCAATCACTTTAGTATCGGGGTAGTGGTCGGCTGCGATCTTGAGTAGTTGGGACGGATTCGTGAGGCGGTGAATTTCGTCGAGAACCAGCCGCTGTCCACGATGCTGATCGAGGAACGCTTCAGGATCGTCGAGCCAACGGCGTGTGCGAGGAAGTTCGCAGTCAAAGTATTCGGTGTCGTCGAGCGACTGACAGAGCGATGTCTTCCCTGCCCGACGGACCCCGGAGAGCCAGACGATGGAGCGCTCTTTCCACGCCCGTTCGAGCTTGTTCTTCCACCATAGCCGGTGTACCATATGTCATGTATCTTAGCGTTTAGTGTCACTAAACGCAATCCTAACGGCGGTGGGAACGAGATACGCTTGTCGGCCATTGAGGGACTCAGTACAAGGCTCGTGTCACCTTCCATAACACTATAGAAGAATACTGGTGAATATCATGAAAGGAGGAACTCCCCATGGCGCTCTATGCGTTTGATGGAACGTGGAATGAAGACGAAGCGGAAAATTGAAGGTGCGTGAGGCTCTCTGTACTGCGGATGCCGTCGTCTCCGAGAGTTTCGATCCCATAAAAGATCCGCAGCGCACGAGCAATCCAGGCGATTTTGTGCATGAGTCGGTCAATGCACGAGGACACTTGGGAGGGAGGGTCCACAACGATCCACCCTCGGGGGTCGTTATCGCTCGTGGGTAGAGCGACAGTTGAACGGGCAGCTCAATGTCCAGATGTGTGAGGGATAGACATGAGAAGGAGCTTTGACGGAAGCTCGTTACTCTGTGCTGGGGCAAACTGATAGCGGTAGAAAGCTCTTCCTGGTCTTTACAGTCCGCAACAGGAAGGTGCGCATGATTTCCGCGCGGGACATGAGTGTGAAGGAACGGAGGACGTACGATGCGCAAGTTAAAAGCAAAACCGACGTTCAAGAGTGAAGCCCATGAAGCCGCTTTTTGGTCCACCCATGACTCAACGGACTATATCGACTACTCAAAAAGCCGCCGAATGATCTTTCCAAAGCTGAAGCCGTCAACGGAGACGATTTCACTGCGGTTGCCCAAATCTTTGCTGGACCAACTTAAGACCTTAGCGAACAAACGAGATGTTCCCTATCAGACGCTTCTGAAGCTTTTTCTGCTTGAGCGAGTCCATGCGGAGCTTCATCTCAAGTCGGCAAAGGCTTCATAGAATCCGATCCCCGCGGGAACTTCAATCATCTACGTACAATTGTTGGATCGAGCAGAAGGAAAACACATGATTCTTACGACGACGAACAATATCGAAGGGAAGCAAACGGTAAAGTATTTGGGATTGGTGTCCGGAGACGCGATCCTGGGCGCGAATATCTTTCGGGATTTTTTCGCGTCGATCAGGGATATCGTGGGCGGTCGCTCGGCGGCCTATGAAAAGGAACTCCGAAAGGCCAAGAATATTGCGCTTGAGGAAATGCAGGAGCAGGCTAGGAACTTGGGTGCCAATGCAATCGTCGGCATTGATATCGACTATGAAACCATCGGCACCAACAGCAGCATGTTGATGGTCAGCGCGAACGGCACAGCGGTCGTAGTGGAGTAGCATTTCTCTGTGACCTTGCCGAACCTATCGCAGCACCAGCTTCACGAGTCCGATGCATCCTATATAGAGGACGAGTGAGCCGACCATCGCAGGCCAGAAGCCAAGGCGGGGAATTCCTATGATCATGGCAATGACATAGACCGTCCAAGGTGGGACGAACCACAGCAAGTTCTTGGCATAATCGATCGTGGTCGCTCCACCGCCACCGGCATAGAGCAGGATAAAGGTCACTCCGGTGATGGCGGGAAAGGTGCTGGCCATGGCGGCCAGGAACGACTTGCCTTGCGAGCCAAGATAGGTGGAGAAGGTTACGATACTGCCGCCTAAGAGAAAGTACACCACGTACTTCGCAAGATCGGTCACGAAAAGTCCTCCTCGTTATGCTTCTTGAAACGCCTCCATCGCTTCTCTCTCCAGCGCCTCGCCCTGGCCGGTGTACCGAGGTGAAAAATGAAATACGACGAGGTCGCGCACCTGAGCTTTGCGCGCCATGAGCCCTGCTTGCCTGGCTGTCAAATGATACCGGTCGCGGGCTTTTTCTGCATCGCAATCCAGGTACGGCGACTCGCAATAGAAGATATCCGCTCCATGAGCGAGCGCGACGATCTTGGCTTCGTTCTCCTCGTCGTACCGGGTGTCGACGACATAGGCGATCTTTTGCCCCCGTGAGATGGTCAAGAACCGTTCCTTCACTTCTCCCAGAATAAATTCCCGTACTTCCCGTCGATGCTCATCGTAGAGCGCCACGGTGAAGCGGAAATCGTCCGGCTTGCCTTGCCAGATATGCTGCTTCACATCTTTGAGCCAAGCGCCGACCCGTAACCCCGCCTCATGCAATGTTTGCTTGTTGACGTTGACGTGAAATTGCTCCTCTAACGAATAGGCAAATGAAGGAATGCGATGATTTAAGGCCACGGCTTTGACCGTGAACATCGGCTCTTTGAGCACGGTGAAGAGCGGGCCGCTGGTAGCTGGTGCTGGAACGGTTGCTTGCTCGGACGGCTGGAAGCCGTTGCTTGCGCGGAATGATACCTGCCGAACCTCACGTTCGTGGAATTCCCGAATTTCGATTGTGAGGGGATAGCCATCCACGAGATTCCAGGTATAGCCGCGAAGTTTACCGTGGACATTGTCGATCAGGCCAGGAGGTCCGAATAATTTAAGGGTCTTGCCCCGTCCAAGCGCGACGCGAAGAACAGCGTCAAATCCAATGAAATGATCCATGTGTGTATGGGAGATGAAAATCTCGCTCGCCCTGAGCAATCTGGTCGGCCCCAATCCGTCATTATGCCCGAGATCAAAGAGCAAGGCTCGCTTCGACCAGCGGACTTCCACGTACATACCGGGATCGCCGAAGACATCGTTGACAAGACAACTGGAGAAGGACGGGTTCATGAGCGAATCATTCAGCGATCTGTTGATCTGATGATCTGCCGAATTGGATTCCAATCACCAGGTCGACAAATTCTCATCCTATCGTCGCTTTGACCGCACTGTACATCACGATCACTTCGACCGCGTGAGCCATAATCGTAATCCAGAGGTTGCGCGTTCTGAGCCAGATGCTTCCCCAGATGAGCCCGTCCCAGATGGCGATCCAGTGGAGATATCGAAAAGTATTCACCATGAACGGGTCGAATGCAAACGTGAGCGTGCTGGCCGTGAGGGCTAGGGGAGACAGGCATCGGCCGGAATTGGAATCCCGCCAACGCGATTCGAGTTCGGCAAGGCGCCCCAAGAGAAAGCCTCGAAAGTTCAGCTCCACGAACAACGCGATGCAGCAGATAAGCCACGGCACCATGACGAGAACTGGAAGCTGACCATGGGGCGTCTGCTTCAGGAACGTAATGTCGTAGCCAAGTGATGGATAGACGGCCAAAATCACGAACGTATTGAGAACGCCGAGCAACAGTCCCGTCAAAACTCCCCACCGGAACCCGCTCCAGACTTTTCTCCTTTCTAACCCGAGTTGCACCGGGACCTGCGCGGCGCGTGCAGCCCAGAAACTGAGTCCCATATAGGCGAGAAACTGCGGTGCGAATTGGAAGAGCAGCTGTTCTTTGAGGGAAGCGGGAAGAGCGTAGTAGCCGAATGTCGCTCCAATTGGGAGCAGCACTGTCGCTGCTCCCAGAGAAGAAGCTCGGCTTGGAGTAGGCCGAACTGACTCGGACGCCACTGGAGCGTTACGAAAGTTCGAGGTGATAGCGGTCCAACGTAGTCGCTTTATGGCGAGAAAGGTTGGACAGCGACTTGTTGTAATCGACGATGGCCCGCAGTTCGTTGCCTTGGGCAGTGGCGAGGTCGCGCTGGAAATCGAGCACGAAGCGAGTCGTGCTGAGCCCGACCTTCAACCGTTCCTGCTCGGCCTGTAGCTGCTTTTCGGCCATGATGCGCGCCGACCTGGTGGTCTCGATACGTTTAAAGTCAGTCTGGACCCGGCGTACTGCCTCTCGCACGCCGACGATGATTTGCTGCCGCACGCTGACGAGGGAATCCTCGGCATTGCGGGCCTCCAGTTTTCGTTTGTTGTACGTGTTGATGGCGGCACGGTTGCCGAGCGGATAACTGAGCACCAGTCCCGCTCCATAATTGTAAAAATCACCACTGAAGTTTCTGGCGGCGGAACTGGCGTAGTCGGCCCCTAATCCGGCGAGTCCTGCCGTGCCTTGGAATGAGAGGGTGGGCAACAACTGGTTGCGGGCGAATTGTTTATTCAGTTCACCCGATTCGACATTTTTCTTCGCCTGCACGATTTCCGGCCGCTGTTCGATCGCCGTATCGATGGCCTCCTGGAGGCTGAGGGGTTCAAGGACCGTGACGGGGATATCCGCGGGGGTGAGGCGGACGTCTTGGCGCAGGTCTTCTTCGCCCGGATTCAAAAGACGGCGCAGTTGATCTTCTTGATCGCGAATGGCTTTTTCCGCAACTAGGATCTGCTCCACTCTGGACGCGACGGCAGCCTCCGCTTGGAGCACGTCGACGATCGACATGACGCCGGCCTTCGCCTTGGCGCGATTGGCCGCTAAGAGTTCTTCGGCGGCCTTCATGGCGGCTTGTGCCACCTTCAAGTTTTCATTCGCAAACACCAGCTCCCAATAGGTTTGTTCCACCGTGGTGATGACGGTCAGCACTCGGTCTCGGAAGACATGCTGTTCGACCTCGGCATTATTTTGGGCGACCTTGATGAAGGTCTTATTGATCTCGATCCCGGCGTTCCTGAGCAACGGTTGGGTCAATGTGAAGGCCAGGCCGCCTGTCCAGGAAGGATTGAAGAGAAATCCTTGGGCGACATTCGCGTTCACGCCGGTATGGGACGGGCTATAATTGACGTCGAAATTGCCGCCTGTAATGAGGTTGGTCTGCGCATCGAAGGTCACAGAACCGTTTATCTGGTCGAAAATCGTAATTTCACTAAGGTTAGGTCTAGTACCTCCGAATACGGGTCGATTGAGCGGGTTCAGTGTCCGATTGTATTGGCCGTTGACGCTGAGATTGAGATCGAACTTGGATTGTTCGACAATGATGTCCGCCAACCGGCTTTCCTTATTGCGGCGGCTGATACTGACGTCGAGATTGTTCTGCAGCGCGCGCAGCGCTGCATCGGCGAGCGACACGCTTTCACGCCGCTCCGCAGCGATCCGTTCGGTCACATCTAAGCCCCAGCCATTGGGTGGTGCAGAGACGCACCACAAGCCGACGATCACAATGGTCGCAAGGCGGTGATGAGTTGAGGATCCGCGATTCATAACTTCCTCCTTGATCGGCAGTTCGAATGCGAGCATACTATAACCCGCGAGGAGGGCTTTGTCATGGATATTACTATGGCGTTCCGCGCTCAAGAAAAAGAAAAGATGACGCGATTACGATCACTTTCCAGAGTCGCAAGTCTGCTGTGTGCGCTGGCAGTGCTGGTAGTTTGTACCGGCACATCTGCGCTGGCGCAGACTACGTCGAGTGTGCGGTCGTTTTCCGGCGGGGTCGCTCCGATGTTCACATTGCCTGGGGGTAGGTTGTACATCGACAATCAGGGAACGCAAGGGTTTCTCTACACGCCGGGACAGAACTTTGAAACCTATAACTTTCGAAATCCCACCACTGGTCAGGCTTGGAGCGGCGCTGTGATGACGTTGGGTCCACAACTGTCCATTGGGCTTATCCAGGGAGCGAATCAGACAGGTACGGACATCGTCCTTCCTGGACCGCCACGTCAAACGGCTCCCTTGCCTCCGATCGAGTCGGACATCCTTGACGAGATTCCCTAAGCCACTGAGCGAAACTGTTTTTCACTTAAGTACTCGCATTCTGCAGAGACTCGATGTCCTGAAACAGTCTCTTCCTGTCATCCGCTCGCTATGGTTCATGGTTGGTAGGCGAGTTGCCACGTCACCGCCAGCACATACCGGGCCACGGTGCTCAAGATCTCTGTATCGATGGTGTCGACTGTATCCGATGGTTGATGAAAGTGCGGATGCACACCGCCACTCACGACAGTGACCGTCGGTACACCGGCTTCTTTAAATGGCACGTGGTCGCCGCCGGGGAAATAGCCATAAAGATCCAGTTTCTCGTGCACAGCCGCTGCCTTTCCTACATCAAGCAAGGCCTCCTTTTCTAATCCTGTCACACCTACGGTGAGCCGCCCATTTCCAACGCCGGCATGGTCGATGTTGATCATGGCTTTCGTAGAATTGAGTGGAGTGATGGGTCGCGATGTATACAGACGTGACCCAAGCAGATCGCGCTCTTCGCCGCTAAAGGAGACAAAGAGGATCGTTCGCTTCGGGCGCATCTCCCCTTTTGCAAGGGCTCGCGCCACTTCTAACATGATCGCCGTGCCTGAGCCGTTGTCATCCGCACCGGGGAAAAGCACGCCTCCCGGACGACCAAAGTGATCTCGATGGGCTCCGATGATCACAGACTCTGCTTCGGTTCCAGGGATCATCCCCACGACATTGACTAGAATTCCGTCCTCCATCGTCGTCTTCCACTGAAGCGATGCAAAATGGTTTGTCCCTATGGCCTGGGACGGAGGTGCTTGGTTCAGGCGCCCTTGAAGGACACGCAGACGATCGGGAATGTCCCCCTTCGATTCAGCGAGAATCTCTTGGGCCATCGCCGTGCTGATCCAGGCTCCAGGAAGGGCGTGATCAGGAGGTAATTGACCATAGAAGGCACTGGGATTCCCCGTGATGCCACGACGGACCTCATAGGGGGAAAGCAGTGGCCCGGTCGCCATCAAGTAGCCGATCGCGCCGCGATCCCGCGCGAATCGAACCTTGTCTGCATGGCTAATGGAACCGCGGTAATGCTCCGGCTTGCCTCGCAGAAACAGCACGATGGAATTAGTTGCGTCGATGCCCGCATAGTCATCGATGCCTTGCGCAGGATCGACGATGCCGTACCCCACAAAGATGATTTTGGATTGGAGATCTGCGGAGGGCGAATCGAAGACTGGAAAATAGTCTGAGCCGAGATTGCTGGTGACCAAATGATCTTTCGTGCCGACTTGTACGACCGGACCCGGCGCTATCAGAGGAGCGGGTATCAGGCTGGCCATCAGGCCTGATGCAGTACCATCCTTTCCCGTCGAGAAAGGCACGATCAGCGAGCCATTGCGAATGGGTGGTAGATGCAAACCTGCCGAAAGCAACTCCCGCGCGATCCACCGAGCCGATTCGAGATCTGCCTTCGTGCCGCTTTGTCGTCCATTAAACGAAGGGCCGCTGAGCGTTCGGATGTCGGTACTCATCCGTTCTGCGGAGAGCGAATCGATGGCGGTCTGAAGGCCTGTTGCGGGCGATTGAGCCTGGCTTGGCTTGGGCGATAGAAGAAGGCAGACGGTCGCGAGGAAGATGATGCAGCCGACTCTGGAATCGTCGGCGGAACAGGCAAGGTTCATAATGATACTCTGATCAGGTCAGGTTGCATTCAGATGTGGGATCATAGCACGAGGGAAAGCAGGTTGCGGAGTCGCATTGAGCACAGGTACTATTCGACGGGCAGTAGGTGGCTGTGACATGTTCGGACGACGTGAGGAGCAGCTGAAACTGTTTCTGAAGTGAGGGGATGCGTATGGCGGGTGGTGAATCAGGAAAGGGATTGTACGATCATCTGTATCGGCGGTTTTTTGAGCAGCGCGATACTCATGAAGGGTATTCGTTCCAACATGCCCCTGGCGGCAGTGCCCCAACGCCCGCGGTGACGTTCCGCGAAAAACTGCGTTGGTGGACTTGTGATCGATGGCAACGACGGAAGAAGATCCTCGCCGAGCGGGATCGTCTGCAACGAGAGATTCTTCAAATTAACAAGTCACAAAGCTTATAGTATTTAGGGACTGTTTGTGTTGGAGAAATATCGAACCGGTTCTGTCATCAGGCAAGTCCAGCAAGGGTTCTTCGCTCTCTTGGTGGCTGGCCTGGGTCTCGTCATGGGGTATAGCCATAGTTACGGAGTTCAGAAGGAAACAACGGAAGAGAAGGCCGGTAATCTGAAGAAACAAGCGACGGGTGGGCTCTTCCATAGGTGGACATTCGATCAGGATCAACCCAATACCTTGCCCGGCGGTTTCGTAAGGGGCGGTTCCAATGATGAGCCGCTTGCAAATTGGGTGGTTCAGGGGCATGCGACCGCACCCTCTCCTCCCAACATTATCGCTGGTTCATCGAGTTGTACGCAGCCCTGTTATCAGGTGCTTCTGGCCGATGGATTGGAGTATGAGTATCCGGATCTCAGCGTTCGCTTTCATGCGCAGCAAGGAACGTCCGGGCTCGGCGGCATAGCGTTTGGTGTGCGAGACACGCGCAATTTTTACATGGCGATCGTCGATTCGATCGGTCAAAAGGTGCAGCTCGTTCGCTTGACGAATGGACAGGAATTGTCCCTCGCGCAGGCGTCGGTTAATTTGAAGGCGGTTGACTGGCATTCACTCAGGGTTCAACGAAACACGATCATCAGCAAAGATTTTATCGAAGTGTTTGTAGACGGAGTGCTTGTCCTTTCGGTTGAAGACCAAGTCTTGGGATTGGGGCAAATTGGGCTAGTCGTTCTTGGGACATCTACCGTGTTGTTCGACAGCTTCCACGCAGTTCCTCTCTTTTCGCACCGACCGCTTTCCACCCCTCCGGCCTATTAACGTGGGTTCACCAGCGGACCGGTTTGGCCTCAATCGGTTTGGCCTCAATCTTGCCATTTTTCGTCAGCCTGGAGTATCATAACGTTGTCGGTTTGAGAAAGGCCTGGCAAAACCGACGCCGAAAGTGACAAGGCCTGGATAGATGTTGTATTGGGCCAATCCGGGAATTTGATCGGAAGCCAAAGCTAAGCCGCCGCTGTGTTGACGCCCTCGGCCCATTCCTGCCTCGTTGTTTTCTCGAGTCCAAGACAACATCATTGTGTCAAAGGAGGAGTCAGATGGGTGCGAAGATCTATGTCGGTGGATTGCCCTATGCGACGACTGAGCAACAACTAAGCGACCTGTTTGCGGCGCATGGGACGGTGGCCTCAGCGCGGATTATTACAGACAAGTTCACCGGGCAATCTCGAGGATTTGGATTTGTCGAAATGTCGTCCGATGGCGAAGCGCAAGCGGCGATTAGCGCCTTGAACGGCACACAACTTGGGGGTCGTACATTGACGGTGAACGAAGCTCGTCCTCAAGAGCCCCGCTCCGGCGGAGGAGGGCGTGGGGGATTCGGAGGCGGTCGCGGCTAACCTCGGGTCTGTTCCGCTGCGATAAGGGCTGTCGGGATTTCCGGCGGCCCTTTTTACGTTGTGGGTTGCGACATCAAGAGTCATCGATGTCCATCTTGATTTCCATCCATACTGTTTCACCGGGGGATCGTGCCACCCTTTAAGTTAGAGGCTCCTTTTAACGCTTGCGGAGATCAACCGGAAGCCATCGGAAGGTTGACCGCCGGGGTGCAGTCCGGGAAGAGACACCAAGTATTGCTTGGAGTGACGGGGTCCGGCAAGACTTTCACAATGGCGAACCTGATCGAGCGAGTCCAGAAGCCGACGCTCGTCCTGGTCCACAACAAAACGTTGGCCGGGCAGCTCTATCAGGAGTTCAAGCAGTTTTTCCCCCATAACGCCGTCGAGTACTTCGTGAGCTATTACGACTATTATCAACCGGAGGCCTATATCCCACAGAGCGATACGTATATCGCGAAGGATGCCTCGATCAACGATACCATCGATCAGATGCGCCACTCCGCTACGACCGAGCTGTTGCAACGAAACGACGTGCTGATCGTGTCCTCGGTGTCCTGTATCTATGGGCTGGGGTCACCGGAGGTCTACCATGACATGCTCATTTATTTGGAGGAAGGCGTCGAAACGAGGCGAGAAAAGATATTGTCGAAACTGGTGGAGATTCAATACGAGCGCAATGATGTGGATTTTCATCGCGGGACGTTCCGGGCACGTGGGGACGTGATCGAGATTTTTCCTGCCTCGTCCGAGGCCAAGTCGGTGCGCATCGAGCTGTTCGGAGACGTGGTGGATGCCATTCATGAGATCGATCCGCTCACCGGGAAATCATTGGCCAAGCTTCCCAAGGTCGCGATCTATCCGAACACCCATTATCTCATTGCTCCGGATCGCTATGAGAGGGCCATCACCGGCATTGAGGAAGAATTGGAAGAGCGTTTGGCCTTGTTCAGGAAGACGGGGCGGCTGCTGGAGGCCCAACGGCTTGAGCAGCGCACCAAGTTTGATCTGGAAATGATTCGAGCCATGGGTTATTGCCACGGGATCGAAAATTACTCGAGGCATCTCAGCGGACGGAAGCCCGGTGAACCGCCTCCCACATTATTGGATTATTTCCCAAAGGATTTCCTATTGATCGTTGATGAGTCTCACGCGACGGTTCCTCAGGTGGGCGGGATGTATGAGGGAGATTACTCCAGAAAACGGACGTTGGTGGAGTATGGATTTCGACTTCAGTCGGCGGTCGACAACCGTCCATTGAAGTTTTCTGAGTTCGAGAGTTGCCTCAATCAGGTGGTGTATGTGTCCGCAACACCCGGCAGCTACGAGCTGGAGCATGCCGGTCGGGATGTGGTTGAGCAAATCGTTCGTCCGACCGGTCTGATGGACCCAGTCATTGATGTCGTGCCGGCGAAGGGGCAGGTGGACCATCTCCTCGGGCAGGTCCGCTCGGAGGTTGGCAAGGGCGGCAGGGTGCTCGTGACGACCTTAACGAAGCGGATGGCGGAGGATCTAACTGAGTATTACCACGACTTGGGAATCAAAGTGCGCTACCTGCATTCCGACATTAAAACCCTTGAGCGAGCCGAGATCATCCGCGACCTCCGGTGCGGGACGTTTGACGTGCTGGTCGGGATTAATTTGCTGCGCGAAGGTCTCGATCTCCCCGAAGTGAGCCTCGTGGCGATTCTTGACGCTGATAAGGAAGGCTATCTGCGCTCATACCGTGCGTTGATTCAGACGGCCGGCCGAGCCGCGCGTAATCTCGAAGGCCGAGTCATTTTTTATGGAGACGTTGTGACGGATTCGATGAAACAGGCGATCGAGGAAACGAACCGACGTCGCCGGATTCAAGCCGAGTACAACCTGGTTCATGGGATTACTCCGGTCGGTATTACAAAGGGCATTCCTTCCCTTGAGTATGTGGGGGCTGACAAGGACTATGTCCGGTTGGATCTTGCAGCTGAATCGATCGAGCCATATGAGAGCTCAGAATCAACGGATCAACTCATCGAGCGGCTGAAGTCGGAAATGAAAGCTGCCGCCAAAGAGCTGGCCTTCGAGCGGGCCGCAGAGTTGCGCAATCAAATTCGATCGCTCCAGCTTCAAGCTCTGAACGCGAAATCTTAGACGTGCTTGTACAGGTAGATACCGATGAACATCCCAAGGATGCTGAGGATGTTAACCTTGATGTTGAATCCTAGGATGAGTTTGATCAGGACAAGGTCGATGGTGAGCGGCGGATTGATCCCGGGATTATAGTGCGTCGCAAAAATGTTTTGAATGGTGCCTTGAGGTGCCATGACGTGGAGAATCTCCCCGAGTATCCCGCCAAGGAGGCCCCCAATCAACACGAAAATGAGTAGCACCCAGGGCGATTTTCTCACGTCGCCGCTCTTCTTTCTTTATGAGTTTGCAGGCGGTGGTTTTTTGGTGGCTCAAGGGCACCATATCCGAAGGGTTTCGGCATGTCAATAAAACTACTGGCTCGTGATGACCTGTAATCCCAAAATGATAATGTCCGGTTTGACCAAAGTAGAAATGTCCTCGTCATTGGTAGACTGGCCGCTCTCACAAGGAGGGCGGGATGGTCGGAGAGGACAGGGTACTCATGAGTGGGAAGGAACTGCGGCGGGTCCATGTGATCGGCCAGGTGGTGGGGAAGCAGATCACGCAGGTCAACGCGGGGGCGTTGTTGGGACTGACGGCGCGGCAGGTGCGACGCCTCCTGCGGCGGGTCGAGCAGGAGGGGGACCAGGGGCTGGTGCATCGGGCACGGGGCAAACCGTCGAACCGGCGGATTCCCGAGCAGAGGAAGGCGAAGGCATTGCAGCTGTACGAGGCGCGGTATGGCGATTTTGGGCCGACGTTGGCGGCGGAGAAACTGGCCGAGCACCACGGGATCACGCTCAGCGACGAGACTCTGCGGCTGTGGCTACGGGCGCGCGGGATCGAGCATTTCCGGCGGCGGAAGCGCCCACACCGGGCCTGGCGGGCGCGGAAGACGCATGTCGGGGAGTTGGTGCAGCTGGATGGATCGCATCATGACTGGCTGGAGGGCCGCGGCCCGGCCTGCGTCCTGATGGCGTACATCGACGATGCGAGCAGTCGCGTCTTTGCCCGGTTCTATGAGTACGAGGGTACGATCCCGGCGATGGACAGCTTTCAACGCTACGTGCGGCGCTATGGGTTGCCACTGGCACTCTATGCGGACAAGCATACGACGTATCAGTCGCCGGTCGAGCCGACGGGTGACGAGCAACTGGCCGGCGTGGAACCGGCGAGTCAGTTTGGCCGAGCGTTGCGCGAGTTGGGCGTGGAGCTGATCGCGGCCCACTCCCCGCAAGCCAAGGGGCGAGTGGAGCGGCTGTTTCAGACGTTTCAAGATCGACTGGTCAAAGCGCTGCGTTTGGCCGGGAGCGCGACCGTGGAGGACGCGAACCGCTTCGTGGAGCACTATCTGCCGGTCTACAACCGGCGGTTTGCGGTGCCGCCGGCTCAGGCGGCGGATCTGCATCGACCGACGCCACCGGCCCGCGAGTTGGACGGGAGCTTGTGCCTCAAGACCACCCGCTGCCTACGGAAGGACTTCACCATTGTGCATCAGGGGCAGCTCTATCAAATTCACGACACGGTCCGGGCTGCCCACGTCCTGGTGGAACACCGGCTCGATGGCACCCTGCGGCTCACGCACCAGGGGCGGGCGCTCGGCTTCCACGCGATCGCGGCGCGGCCCGCAGTCCCCGCCGTGAAGGCCAAGGCGGGGCAGCGACCTCGGCGCCCGATCGTGCCGAAGCCGGACCATCCGTGGAGGAAGCGGCTGCTGCAGAAACGGGGCGTACACGCGGCAGCAGCCGGACCATAAACCGGACATTTCTACTTTGGGAAGAAGAGGACATTTCTAAATTGGGTTGACAACAGTGTGCAAACACGTTGACAAGAAAGCACGGACTTGATACCCTCCGCGCAGGTTGCTAAGAAAATCGGGCGGATAGCTCAGTTGGGAGAGCGCTGCCCTTACAAGGCAGAGGTCACAGGTTCAATCCCTGTTCCGCCTACCATTCCGAGATGTTTGGTACGCAGAGACAGGAAATGAGCTTGCCGAGCGGAGGATCTGTTCCTACACGCGGGAATTGATCGGCGACCAACGATTTTGGTCTTATCGTGCTGCTGTTCTGCCAGCGATAGATTTTGCGGGGCCGTCGTTCAGCCTGGTTAGGACGCCAGATTGTCAATCTGGAGGTCGCGGGTTCAAATCCCGTCGGCCCCGCCATTATCTTCAGAGTTTGGTACACTCCACTTTGTCAGGAAATTATGAGCGCTGAGGAGGGAGAGTAGAGACTCGTATGTTTCAAACCGGCCCACTAGGCGTCGTTCTGTCGCTCGGGATCGTGTCCAAGGTGGTTCTCTTGCTCCTGGTCTGCTTTTCGATCATGTCATGGGCCATCATCTTCTACAAATTGGTCGTATTTCGCACCGCTGATGTAAAAGACCGTCATTTTATGACCCTGTTGCTGCGGGCCAGAGATGTGGAGGAAGTCACTCGGCATGCCCAACAGACCATTGGGAGTCCCTGCGCGAAGATTTTTCATGCCGTTATTCAACGGATCGGCTACATTCCAACCGAGGTGAATGAAAACGGTTCCGTCGCGTATGATCGACATGTGATGGAACGGACGGCGGCCCATCTTGCTCAAGGTCAAATCGCCAAGTTGGAATCGTTTCTTCCGTTTCTTGCGACGACCGGAAATATCTGTCCGTTCGTGGGCCTCTTGGGAACGGTGATGGGTATTATCGACTCATTCCGGGAAATCGGCACACAAGGCACAGCCAGCATTGCGGCTGTGGCTCCCGGGGTCTCCGAAGCCTTGATCGCGACCGCAGCCGGATTGTTTGCCGCGATTCCTGCCGTCGTCGCCTATAACTATTTTCTTGTACGTATTAGGCGCTCTGCAATGCACATGGATTCGGTCGTGGTGGAACTCCTTGCCTTGATCCCAACCCAAACGAGACCTATCGCGCCGGTTCCCGTTGGAGCGAAGGGATGATCTTCGAGGCAAGGCAGCGTCGATTTTTAGCCGAGATCAACGTGATTCCGCTCGTGGACGTTGTGCTGGTGCTCCTGGTGATCTTTATGGTCACGGCACCGATGCTCTATCGAGGGATGGACATCAAGCTGCCGGCTTCCGCATCGAACACGATCAAGCCGGAGATCCGAGCGGTGTTGACGATCGAAAAGGATCAACGTCTGTATCTCGACAAAGATCAGGTGAGCGTGGCTCAGCTGGAGCGGAAGCTGCGCGTGATGAAGGAAGAGCATGCCGATGTCTCATTGTATTTACGCGCCGACCGCGACGTGCCATATGGAATCGTGGTTCAGGTGATGGATGGAGTCAAGAAGGCCGGCATCGAAAAACTCGGCATGGTGACTGATCCCACCGGACCCGAACGTGTCAGTGAGGGTACGCCATCCCAACCCAACCAGTAGGATAAGGTCCACAGTGCAGGCTTGGGCAACGGCCGGCATGGTCTCGGATAATGAATGGCAGGCGACTCTGACTCGTCGCTTAAGCTTTGCCGTCGTCGTCTCTCTGATACTGCATATCGGTATGCTGGCGATGGTGGCCTGGGTTCGACTGCCACGACATGGCGAACGGCCCCTGGCGTCCATTGAGATTTCCCTCGCAAGTCTCCCGACTCTTCCCGAAAAGGCTGTTGAACCGCCGAAAAGTCAGCCGATTAAAAAAGAGGTAGAACCACACAAGCCGGTACAGCAGGCTAAGCCGATCGAGCAAACCAAAGCCATCGAACGGCCTAAGCCCATTGAGCACTCTAAACCTGTTGAGCCACTCAAACCTATTGACCAGCCGAAATCTGCTCCTCCCGTGAAAGCTGCGCCTGTGTCCCTTCCGCCTGTGACAGCCGCACCTGTTCCTCCTCCGGTCGCTCCGGCAAAATCGTCGAATGATCTCATGCGCGATATCATGAAAGATATTGAGTTGCCTCCGGATGCTCCGAAGCAGGGCGACATCAGCCCGGAGGACAAGCCAAGGAAATCACCGGTGATCAAGCTACCCGATGTACCGGTCCTCACCGAAACCAAGGAAACAACCTCAAAAAGGCTAGTTGCCTCCGCCCAGCCCTCCTCCCTGACGGAAGATGTGGCGAAGGAACTGGATGAGGAACTCAGAAAGATCAAAAAACTTGAGGTGCCTAAAGCGGCGTCCCCAGTGGAAGTACCGTCAAAACCTGCCCCTCAAGTTGAAGCAAAGGTCCAGAACGTCAAGGCTGTCGACACCACATTGAAGGTTCCAGGGATGACTCAGGGATCTAGCGTCTATCTGGCGCTTGTGCGACAGCGAATCAGCAATTCTTGGAATGCTCCGCCCCTGGATCTGACCAGTCAAGCCTACGTCGTTATCGTCCAGTTCAGACTTCATAAGAACGGCTCGGTCACCGGTGTGACGATCGAGCAATCCTCAGGAAATGAGTACTATGATTTAGCCGGGAAACGAGCGGTTCTCAGCGCAAACCCATTGCCGAGGTTTCCGTCTGATATCGTTGATCCGTATTTTGACGCCCACTTCACTTTTACCGTCGGAGAGCCGCAAGGATAAACCATGACCTTCCGAGCTGCTGTGTCTGTCATCCTCAGTGTGTCAATCGGCGTCGTTTGGATCATTGAATCCGGTGCCGCCGACGTCTTTCTTGAGGCAACTAGGCCGGATTTTCAGAGGATTCCCCTAGGGATCGCCGCGATTGAAAACGCGGGTGGATCGGAGTCACCCGAGGGACGTGTGAAGTTGGGCACGCGTATCGAAGAAGTACTCAAGGCGGACGTCCGACGCTCGCAGGTGTTCGCGCTTGTCGATTTACCGAGTCTCGGCATCAAAGTCGCTCAGCTCGGGGCAGAGCCTGATCCTTCCTTCAAACAAGCCGCCGAGAACGGGGTGTCAGTCATTGTCTGGGGTAAAGCGGGAATCAAGAATGGTAGCAAGGACGCCGATCTCAGTATGGATGGGTACGTGTATGATACAGGCAGCAACGAAGTTGTGGGAGGGAAGCGATATGTCGGCTCGACATCGGTTGCCCGCCTCATGGCTCATCGTTTTGCCGATGAGTTGGTCTTTCGCTATACGGGAGAACCGGGAATCGCGCGGACGAAGATCGCCTATGTCTCGGAGCTGGGAACGGCTCGCGAGTTATTCGTGATGGATTACGATGGGTACGAGCCTCGCCAGTTGACGGCCGACGGGTTCTTGAACCTGATGCCTCGTTGGTCGCCGGATCGACGGTTTTTGGTTTTCACGACGTACCGTAATCGGAACACACAGGATATCGACATGATCGAGCTTGCCACGGGAAAACGCTGGACGCTCGTCGCGCAAGGAGGGTTGAACATCACTCCGGTTTTCTCTCCCGATGGGAATGCGCTGGCCTACGCCTCAAGCCATGAAGGAAACGCCGAATTATATCGTTTGGATACCCGCACGAAAGCCGTGCAGCGACTCACCACGAATGCGGCCGGGGACTTATCTCCCTCGTGGTCTCCCTCGGGGCGCGAGATTGCGTTTACCTCGGATAGAGGCGGCGGACCACAAATTTTCCTTATGAGTGCGGATGGATCCAACGTGCGTCGCTTGACGTTCGATGGAGACTACAACGCGGCGCCGGCCTGGTCGCCTCGCGGAAATTGGATCGCCTATGTATGCAGGACTCCCAAGAAAGAGTACAAACTGTGCGTGATTACGCCTGATGGCCAGAAACATCTTCAACTAACCGCAGGATTGGGGGTGGATGATTCTCCGTCCTGGTCTCCGGATGGTCGGCATCTTGTCTTCAGCTCGACGGTGGATGGGAAGAGTCAGATCTACATGATCAATGCGGACGGTAAAGATCTCGAGCGTATTACATTTGTCGGGACTCACAATAGCGCACCGTCCTGGTCTCCGGCATCGTAAATATCCAGGAAGGCATTGACGGCAATCGTCCTTCGCTGTAAGAAAAAGGGGCGATATTTCACAGGAAGGAAGGAATCTAATGAAAACGTTGCCAGCCAGCTACTTGCCGTTGATTCTTGGTATCATCGTCCTGGGAATTCCATCCTGCTCGAAGAAGGCGGTCCGATCGGGAGGAGATGCGCAGGCTTTACAAGAAGAGATGGCCAGAGGAGAGATGGCTAAGGGAGGAGCCAAAGGAGGGGCCAGTTCAAGTTTTCCCGATACATCGTTCTCCGGACGTGAGGATGCGAATAGCCTACGGGGACTGGATCGCAATCCTTCCGAAGAGCGACTAGGGGGAAATGGCGGCAATGCAAGTAGTCAAGGCGGTGCCGGCCGCGCCAACGGGGTGATCGCAAAAGCAGATTCCGGCGCGGCCGCTCGGCAGTTGGCTGAAATTCGTGCGGAGCAAGTGGCTTCGGTGGCAGCCGGACTTCGGGATGTCTTTTTCACGTACGATAGCTTTTCGATCACCGAGGATGGGCGCCACGCGCTTTCCGGCAATGCGGAATGGGCCAGGTCGAACCCGTACGCACAGCTGAAAATCGAGGGACATTGCGACGAACGTGGCACTTCAGCATACAATTTGGTGCTGGGTGAGAAGCGTGCGAAGGCCGTTCGGAATTATCTCGTCGAACTGGGAGTGGTC
Source organism: Nitrospira sp. (assembly GCA_029194725.1). Lineage (GTDB taxonomy): Bacteria > Nitrospirota > Nitrospiria > Nitrospirales > Nitrospiraceae > Nitrospira_D. Next base: position 170,427 of record JARFXQ010000006.1, read on the forward strand.
CCCACTCATTTGTCGGTCGTTTCCTACGGCAAAGAACGGCCGTTCTGCACGGAACATACGGAAGCTTGTTACTCGCAGAATCGCCGTGGCCATCTCGTTGTCAAGACAGTGAAGTAGTGCGATGGCAGGACCGTTGGCCTGAAAGAGCCCTGATTGTCGGTGGTCGTTCGGAACTCAGGACATGACGCTTCAGCTACGAACAAGATATAGTATGCTTCTCGGTATCGCTATGGGGGGTCTCCTTTTGCCGGGGTGTGTCGCGCAGCAGTCCGACCTGAAAAAAACTGAAAAAGACCTTCAGCAACAGCTGTCCCAGGCCAGGGCCAGGCAAAACCAAGAAATTTCGACCTTACGAGAACATGACCTACCACAGCTGCGAGGAGAGCTTGAAAAGGCTCTGCACCAGGCACGAGAGCTCCAGAGCAAACAAGAGGATTTCAAGCATCGGTCGGCCCAGTTGGAGCAGCAGACAAAAAAGCTGGAACAGTTGGCGGCCAAACTGGAATCCGACAGCAGCACGCGGTATCTATGGATGCAGAAGAGCTTTGAGACTCAGGACGCGAAGGTGTCGGTCCGGCTAGACGAGCTATCGAAGGCGATGGAGACTTTGAAAAGAGAGGTCATTGACGTCGTCCAACGCACGAACGAGGGGTTGGCAAAACGCGTCGATGTCAAGCTGGAAGGTCACCAAAAGGAGTTGACGGAGCACCAGAATAAAATTGAGCAGATCTCTCAAAAGTTCACCCAATTCAATCTGGCCATGACGGGGTTTCGAGAGGCGCTGACCGGTCTGAATGATCGTGTGGGTGAGCAGGAGCAAACCGCGAAGAATCTCACCTCGAGAATCGATACCGATTCAAAAGCGAGGGCGGCTCATGCGGAAGAGGTCAACCGAAGCGTCATTTCCATCACGAAGGCGCTTGAAGCGGTTGGGAAAAAAGCTACGGCTCGCCTTGACGAGCAGGACAGTCGAATCGATGCCGTGGCGAAAACTCTTGAGCAGGTATCAAATAGGTCTACTCCTCTGCAACAGGCTCACAAACCGGTGCAACAGTCCGTGGTGGGGTCGAATGAACCTCTGCAGGATGGAGGGGAAGCCTCAAGAACGCCCGTTGGGTCGGAGGCTATGGGAGCTGCGACAACGATCGTTCCTCCCCAAGAATTGCCGAAATTTGAACCGGTTCAGGCCAGCGCCGATCCAGCTGATCGGGTTCGTTATGAGCAGGTGTTAGGCCTGTTTCGGGACGGGGACTTGGAAGGCGCTCGGCAAGGATTTGCCGGATTTCTCGATGACTATCCAAACTCTACCCTCGCGCCGAATGCCCGCTTTTGGCTGGGGGAGTCGCACTTCGGTAAGAAAGAGTTCCAGAGAGCGATCGATGCCTACGATAAAGTGGAGATCGACTATCCCGGTAGCGAAAAGGTGCCAGCTGCAATCTTAAAGAAAGGATATGCGTACTTGGCGCTAAAAGATAGAAAGCGAGCGTCGTCCGCCTTTAAGCAAGTGGTCACGCTCTACCCGAAAACTGCTGAAGCGGGAAAAGCCTCGGACAAACTGGCTCAACTCAAGGAGGTGCGGTAACACCATGTGTGTCCGTACACTCGTGTCCGGTTCTGTGGCCTGTGGATTGCTGGCGTCAACGATCGTGCTTGTCGGCTGTGCCAAGCATGCCGATTTTCTGGAAATGCGCCACCAGCTCTCGACTCTCTCGAGAACGCAGGACCAGGATCATCAACGGGTGGATGCCGTGGTGCGACGATTGGATGCCGTAGAGCGGAGCAAGGACACGGATTCTGCGAAACCGCGATTCGATGACCTGGCGGCACGCTTTCAAAAACTTGAAAGCCGATTAGCAAAGCTGGAAGAAGCTGCCGGTCAGGCATCCGTCAAGCCTGATTCCTCGATAGAATCTCGTGCATCAAGGCCTGTCAAACAGACTCCACCGCTAGAGCCGACGGTTGCGCTATCCGGGATCACGCCGACGTCCGCTTTCAATCTGGCATATAATGATTATCTGAGCGGGAAATACGAGCTTGCGGTCGCAGGGTTTCAGCGGTTCATCAAGGATTTTCCCGGTACGTCTCTGACTCCGAACGCTCAATATTGGTTAGGAGAATCGTATTACAACTTGAAAGACTATGGGCGGGCCATCCAAACCTTCGATTATCTCGTGACGGAATATCCAGGAAACGAAAAGGTTCCCGCGGCACTGTATAAGCTTGGTTTGGCGACGGCCGAGACCGGCGATCTCGGTAGGTCGAGAAAAAATCTGAAGCGAGTGCTTGAAGAGTTCCCTTCATCGGACGAATCGAAGTTGGCAAAGTATAAGTTGGCCGAGATCCGATGATCGTCGCCGTGGCGCGACGCCCCGCCCCATCACCACATTCTCACTCATGAGGAGCATCGTGCCGTGTTGAGAACCGACGGCAGTGGCAAGATCTGTATTCTTCCGGAAGCGGTCATCGGCCGCATTGCAGCGGGCGAGGTGGTCGAACGCCCGGCGGCGGTTGTCAAAGAGCTTCTCGAGAACAGTCTCGATGCGGGGAGTCGGTCCATCACGATCGACGTGAGGGAGGGAGGGCTTACCTCGATTCGAGTAAGCGATGACGGGGAAGGCATGTGTCCGGAAGATGCCCCGCGTGCTTTTCAGCGGCATGCCACGAGCAAGCTCCGGTCTGATCTGGACCTCTGGTCGATTCGCACGATGGGTTTTCGGGGCGAAGCACTGCCGAGCATCGCCGCGGTTGCCCATGTTCGATTGATGACGGCGACTCGCTCCGCTGAAGTGGGGACCGAGCTGGAAGTCGTCGAGGGAGAGGTTGAGAGAATCGCCGAGGGTCCTCCGATCACGGGAACACGTATCGAAGTTGCAGAGTTGTTCCACAATCAGCCGGCTCGGAAGAAGTTCCTGAAGTCGACCCTCACGGAGTTCTTGCATATCAGCCGGGTCGTACAGCAGGCATCGCTCGCCTGGCCGTCCGTCCATTTTCGTTTGACGCACAATAGCGAGGAGATCTTCAATTATCCGTCTGCCCCCTCGGATGATGATCGGATCGCCCAGGTCTATCGACGCACCTTTATAGACCAAAGTCTGCGGATCAGGGTCTCGCTTCCCGGAGCTCGTGTCAGCGGGTACATTGTGGATGCGGTCCATGCAAAGTCCTCTCGCGTACCGCAAGAGTTGTTTGTGAACCGCCGTCCTGTGCGCAGCGCCACAGTCTCTCATGCCGTGGGGGAAGGGTATGGTTCATTCCTCGCCAAGGGGAGTCAGCCGCGATTCGTGCTGTTTCTGGAAATTGATCCGGATCGTCTCGATGTGAATGTCCATCCGACCAAGCGGGAAGTGAGATTTTCGGACAATGAGGTGATCCATCAACTCGTACGGCGAGCGGTCTGCCAAGCCTTGAGTGGCGGAAAGCTGGCTGATCCGGGGAAGACTCCGTTCGTAGAGTCCTCCATGCGACGGACCTTGAGTTCCATCGTGGCGGGTCTCCCCACGTCCGAATCCGTTGAAACGGAATCGACGACCTTGCAGGTTACCCCTGGAACCCAATTGCCGTTGGTGAGCGATGCGGCGGAGCCCTACGCTCAAGTGCCTTCAACTGAGGTGATCGCGCTGGGGCAGATCAATCGGACGTTCCTCATCGCTCAAGTCGAGGGTGATTTGACGGTGATTGATCAACACACGGCCCATGAGCGGGTCTTGTTTGAGCGATTACATCGAGCTTGGACGACCAGTGGTATACAAGCTCAACCCCTGTTGATCCCCGACCCGGTGGAACTGTCGCCACCTCAGACGGTACTCCTTCAACGCTACCAACGCCATCTGGAAGAATTGGGGGTAGAAATCGAACCATTTGGTTCCTCAACGGTCTTGGTCAGGGCGATTCCGGTCGGGCTCGGCAAGATCGAACCGACCACGTTTCTACAGGATCTCATTGACGATCTTACACAATGGGACAGTGCCCCTGGTCTGGAGGCACGAGTGCGATCGGTCCTGGCATCGTTAGCGTGCCACGGGGCGGTTCGTGCCGGTCGCTCGATGAAACCGGATGAAATCAAGGCTCTGGTTGAGGACTGGCGTACCGAAGGGGAGATCACGACCTGTCCGCACGGGCGGAGAACGTCGTTTCGACTGGGCATCACAGACCTGGAGAAAATGTTCGGACGAGCAGGCTGGTAGCCGATGATTGAAACCCAGGCTACGGATATTTGGGGGAGAGCTTTGATCTCGGCAGATAGATTTGTCATCTGTTCGGCGGCGTTTGCGTGACATGCGATCAGATCAGTTGCTCCACTATCGTCCCCTTGTCGTGCTTCTCGGTCCGACGGCCGTCGGTAAGAGTCGGATTGCAACACAAGTGGCCAAACACCTTGAGACGGACGTGCTGGCGGCGGATTCTCGTCAAGTGTATCGCGGGATGGATATTGGAACTGATAAGCCGACCGCTGAGGAGCGTCAGGCGGTGTCGCATCGATTGATCGATTTGGTCGACCCCGGCGAAACGTTTAATGCCGGTTGGTATCGACGAGTCGCGATGGTGGAAATCGAACGCTTATATAATGCGGGGCGGTTGCCGTTCGTTGTGGGTGGAACCGGGTTGTATATCCGAACCTTGGTGAGAGGGTTGTGTCCAGCGCCCCAAGCCGATCCCCAGGTGAGGGCAGAGCTCAAGAAATCGAGGGACGAGTGGGGACGAGATGGCCTCTATGCGGAGCTGATGCGTGTTGATCCTGAAACGGCGGCAAGGTTGCATCCGAATGATGAATCCAAGGTCATGCGGGCATTGGAAGTCTCTCGGCTATCCGGGCGTCCACTGTCGACCATGCAAGCCGAACATGGATTTCGCGAGACTCCGTTTTCCGCTCTCCTGATAGGCCTTGAGCGTAGGAAGGAGACCCTGTATCAAAGGATTGAACAACGAATCGATTGGCAGCTGACTTATGGAATGGTAGAAGAGACTCGATTCCTGCTCGAACAGGGATACGGGCGCGAGCTCGGTTCGATGAAAGGTCTCGGCTATCGCCAGGTCGGAGCCTATTTGGAAAATGAGTGTGGTTACGATGAAATGGTGCGTCGGTTCAAGCGCGACACGAGGCGTTTTGCGAAACGGCAGATGACCTGGTTTCGAAGGGAAACCGGAGTTGTATGGCTATGGGTCGAGGACAGCGAGCCGTATGAGCGGACGGCGGAACGAGTAATCGCGTATATCGAACAATTTATGAGAGCTCTTGGACAGCAGAAGCGGTCTGCGGCGCTGCAGCCGGCCTCGTAGGAAAGGATCTGCATGAAGAGAAAAAGACAGGATGAACGGGTGACCGTCGGGGTGATCGGAGGAAGCGGGCTGTATGATATTGACGGGCTCACTTCCACTCGGTCCATGCGAGTCCGTACACCCTTCGGGGCTCCTTCCGATGCCATTACCGTGGGCTCGCTCAACGGAATTCGAGTCGCATTTCTTTCGAGGCATGGGCGGGGGCATTTGTTGAATCCGAGCGCGATCAACTACCGTGCGAACATTTTCGCGCTCAAGTCTCTGGGGGTATCCCATGTGATTTCGATCAGTGCGGTCGGTAGCATGAAGGAATCAATTCACCCGGGCGACGTCGTTGTGCCGGACCAGTTCATCGACCTCACAAAGCGGCGCGTCTCGACATTTTTTGACAATGGAATTGTGGCGCATGTGGCCTTCGGCGAGCCGATTTGTGCCGAACTCGGACAGACTCTCCTGGCGGTTGGAGAACAGGTCGGCGCCAATGTGCATCGCAACGGGACCTATTTGTGCATGGAGGGGCCTCAGTTTTCGACAAAAGCGGAATCACGACTCTACCGGCAATGGGGTGTCGATGTGATCGGCATGACTAACATGCCGGAAGCGAAACTGGCGCGTGAGGCGGAGCTCTGTTACGCGACCTTGGCGCTGGTGACCGATTATGACTGCTGGCATGAGACGGAAGAGGCCGTCACAGTGGAAGCGGTATTGGGGACGCTTCATCGTAACGTGGCCCTCGCCAAACAGATACTCCGCGTGATGGTGCCGTCCTTCGTCGATTCGAGAGACTGCCCCTGTCATCGGGCATTGGACAATGCCATTCTGACGGCGCCGAACCGAATTCCTACAGCTGTTCGGAAGAAGCTCGCCGTGCTTATTGACCGTGCGCTGACACCGAAGAAAGGAGTCCGTTAGTCATGGGGAAACTGTTGGTCGTGGGATCGGTTGCACTCGATACGGTCAAAACTCCTTTCGGCGAAGGAACCGAGATTCTTGGAGGGTCAGCCACCTATTTCTCAACGGCGGCCAGCTTCTTCACGTCAGTCGCACTCATTGCCGTGGTTGGAGAGGATTTCCCCCACCAGCATATCGCGTTTCTCAAAAACCGTGGGATTGATCTCACCGGCCTAGAACGCCGCCCAGGGGCGACCTTTCGCTGGAAGGGGGAATACACGCATCAGTTGAACGAGGCACATACCCTGGATACGCAGCTCAATGTGTTCGAAACGTTTCGCCCTCAGATCCCGGAGGCCTATCGCTCGCCCGACGTGTTGTTCCTGGGCAACATCCATCCGGAGCTTCAGCTCGATGTTCTGCACAAGGTGAAACGTCCCGCGTTGGTAGCCTGCGATACGATGAATTTCTGGATCAACGGTCAGCGCGAGGCGCTTTGGAAGGTGTTGGAGAGTGTGGACATTCTCATCATCAACGACGGTGAGGCGCGCGCACTCGGACAGGATTCCAATCTGGTGAAGGTGGCGAAGCTCGTGCTTTCACGAGGACCCAAGCATCTCATCGTCAAGCGGGGCGAGTACGGTGTGCTCATGTTCAACGAAAAGCAGATTTTTGGTGCGCCGGCTTTTCCGCTCGAAGACGTCCGCGATCCGACCGGTGCCGGAGATACCTTCGCCGGTGGATTTCTGGGCTACTTGGCTGCAACAGGAAACCGGTCTCCGGAGGCCATGAGACAGGCCATCATCTTTGGGAGCGTGATGGCGTCATTTACCGTAGAATCCTTTAGTCTTGACCGATTGCGCATCCTGGATTACAAAGAGATTCAGGCTCGGTTCGCTGAGTTTAAGCGGCTCACCCACTTTGAGGATGTTCAATGACCAAGCGCGATCGGCTGTTCCATCGGCGGCGAGACTATGGCCCGCTGATCTGTTTAGGCCTCGTAAGTATGTTGGGAGGGTGCGCGAGCGACAAAGAAGTGATGCAAAAATCGCAAGGGCATTATCAAGAGGGTATCGCCAGCCTCCCAGGAGATCGCCAAAAGGCTTTCGTCTCGTTCCAGAAGTCCGTCCAGTTGAATCCAGCCAATAAGGAGGCGCGGTACGCACTGGGCCATGTGTATGCGCTGCAGGGAAAACTATCCTACGCAGAAGAGCAATTCCGTGCCGCAATCAAGATCGATGAAACCTACTCAGAAGCCCATACATATCTGGGACAAGTTCTGGCCAATCAGGATCGGTGGGAGGAGGCGATCGAATGCTATCGGCAGGCCCTGGCGAATCCCCTCTATCCGACGCCGGACTTAGCTCGATATCATCTCGGTCGTGCACTAGCACAGCAAGGCGATCTTCAGGCTTCGATGGAGGCGCTGGAAGATGCGGTATCGGCAAGTCCTCCGAGTGTTCCACCTGCCAGGACGCATCTTGAGCTTGGTCGGGTGTATTATAAATTGGGCTATACGACGAGAGCTCGGGAAAGTTTGAAGAAAGTGGGGACTCTAGATAAAGGTGGAGAGCTGGCGCGAGCCGCAGATGAACTCTTGACGCGATTGAAGTAGGAGATTTATGGAGTCGGTCGGCGAATTCTTCAGACAAGTCCGAGAGACGAAAGGGTTGACCGTTGATGAGGTAGCATCGAAAACCCGCATTCGCACTGATTTCGTCAAGGCGCTTGAGGATGGGAACTTTGCCAAGCTGCCCGACCAAGTCTTCGCCAAGGGGTTTGTGCGTTCCTACGCCCGATCGCTGGGTTTGGATGAAGAAGATGCGATTCACCGCTTTATCCAATCGGCTGGCTCATTTTACGAGAAACAGGACGAGCGTGAACGTCTCAAGGTGCGGCAGATCGAAGAAGACCGCAAGCGGCAGTCCAATCGGAAAGCGGTGACGATCGCGATCAGTATCGCTGTACTGACGCTCATCTTTCTCCTTAGTCGAGAGCAATCGGCGGTCTTTCGGCGTGGGGCTGCTGAACAAGGGCCTGCGACGAAGCGTACAACTCAAGCCGCGAAAGAGGTTCCGGCCTCAATGGCCCGTGATCATGAGCGTACCGCAGAGGTTCCGAAGCCGACCGAAGCACCAGTCGGAGGGGCAAAGGCGACCGAAGTCCCACCGAGACAGGAACCTGTCACACCTGTAGGCGCAGCCTCTCGATCAGAGCCGGAAACGGTTTCTACGGCCTCGCCGGCCTCCCCCGGCAGTGATGGCCCGCTAGCCGGTATCGGTCTGAACGCAACGGAGAGTTTTGGGGATGGTCAGCTGGTGTTGGACTTGGAAGCGACGGAATTGAGCTGGGTCGTCGTGCAGATCGATAACGGGAGTCCTCAAGAGTCGTTGCTACGACCAGGCGAAAAAGCCCACTGGAAGGGACAGGATCAATTCATCTTGACCCTTGGAAATGCTGGAGGAGTGAAAGCCGAGTTAAACGGCAAACCTCAAAAACCGTTCGGGCCGAGCGGAAAAGTCGCCCGGGACATTGTGTTGAAACGATAGTACCACGCCTCTCCAATCACATTCGGTCAATCTGTCCCTGCTTGCCTGCTGGTCTTAACCTGCTAATAATCCGATCAAGCGTCGTCTCGTTGGATCTTCAATTTCTCGATGGATTTTCATGGTTACATTTCATGATGCCGCAGCTAGTGGCTATTGTATCGTTGTCAGTGAGGCGTGGAGAGGGCGGGTGAGGCGCAAAGGTGTCACGAAATCGATGCAAATTTGGAATGGGCTGTAGCGAACCACATAAATGCCAACATTCTCTTGCTCGATTGGAAGTTGGTGGTGGCAGGAGGGTTGATCCCCATTTATGTATGCAACAAGAAGACGAGATGGCTGATGGAGCAAGGGGTGTTTCTTGACAGGAATTCAAGGCCATTGGTATAGTTCGTGCGTTTTACTTGGCTCTTGAAAATGATGAAGACAAGTCGGCGGCCTGGGTTGTCACTCAGGCTCGGTGGGTTCAACATAAAGGAGGACGTGTGATGGGGTATCTGTCCAAGTTTTTAGGAATCACTGCAGCAGTCGTGTTTCTCTCAGTCTCGGTAGTGGGGGCTGAGGAAAAAGATCCTTTGAAGCCTCGTGTTCCGCCCGATCAAGCAGCGGACGCAAAAGCCCTGAAGAATCCGGTCGCTTCGAGCCCGGAGAGCATCGCCAAAGGCAAGGCGCTATATGAAGGAAAGGGCACCTGCTTCAATTGTCATGGCAAGGCCGGCGATGGCCAGGGCGAAGCCGGGAAGATCCTGAACCCAAGCCCGCGGGATTTCACCAATTGCAAGTTCCACAAGAAACGGAAAGATGGCGAGCTCTTCTGGGTCATTAAGAACGGCAGCGCCGGAACGGGCATGGTTTCCTTGATCCCCGCCGCGATCACAGAAGAAGAAGCCTGGACGATCATCAACTATGAACGGAGCTTCTGCAAGGCAGAGTAGTCTCTGAGAAGCTTTCGGTGAGTTGTAAGACAGGGTGGAGAGGCAACTCTCCACCCTCTTTTTTTGCCGCCGACAGGTCTGCCACTCTTGTGTGCTTGGCTAACCCCGCAAATTTCCTCATATCAAGGGACAATTGGGCTTTGGGTCGCCTAATCCCCCAGTTGGGGGGATCATGCAGATAATCGTCTAAAGGGCGGCTAGGGGGATTGCGCCACGGACATGAAAAAGGGTAGAGTCCGCGCGTCAACTCAGGGCCGCGAGACAACTCAAGCGAGGTGGCAACCACCAGGAGCCGTCGGTTTTTATAATTAGGAGGAGCGACTATGTGCAGCCTATGGCCGTGGGTGAAGTGCCGAGTAGCAGTAGCAACAGCATCGCTCGCGCTTGTATTAGCGGGAATCATTTCCAGTGTTGCCGCAGAGAAGAGTTATGCAGGAGAGACTGGCCTTCCCCCAGGTGTCGTGGCAGCGGACCTCGAATACAATGGCCGCATTGCTGTCAATGGGCCGCCGGTCATCGCGAAGATTACCACTCCGAATAAGAAAGGCTTGCTGGTCTTCGATGGAACGGCCGGTCAGCGGATCAATATCGGCTTTAGTGGTGTGACACTCACACAGTTTCGGGTCTTGGTCTATCGCCCGGACGGCGGGGTAGTAGCTACCCAGCCTTCAGCAGTGAAGCAGTATTATTCGACCATGTATCGAGACCCTTCCTCACTGACGCAGGTTCTCACATCCACAACATCCTATCAGTTGACTGGTGATGCACAGGCTCTCTGGATCTCGTCCAGCGAGATGAACGGCAGTAGTGTTGATCTCGTAGAATTGCCGGAGACTGGGCCCTATACGATCTTCCTCGATCCAATCAGCACGTACACCGGGGGTGTCACTGTTACGGTTTCCAGCGAACTGAGTGGAGAAATCGTCCCCCAAGGATCGGCGGTGCCGATTGCCATCGGCCGAGCCGGGCAAAACGCCCGCTATACTTTCCCAGGTACCGGCGGCCAAGCGGTCAGCTTACAGTTGAGTGATGTCACTATCCGGAGCGGGTACGTCTCCATCCTCAAACCGGATGGTAGTCCCTTAGGCCAACCGACCTCGTTTGCGTACACGGGCGCCGTGGTCGACGCGCAAGTCCTTCCGACTTCGGGAACCTATGCGGTCTTGATCGATCCGGAACTGAGTTACACCGGCAATGCGAAGCTCGCGCTCTACAACGCTCCGGATCTTGTCGGCACCATCATGACCGACCAAGTGGCGGTGACGCCGACATTGACAGTGCCGGGTCAACGAGCGCTCTATACGTTCAATGGGACGGCGGGCCAGTGGGTGAATCTCGGTCTCACCGGAGTCTCGATTGCCTCGAGCACGCTGTCGATGTTGAAACCGGATGGCACCAAGTTGGCGTCAACCACGATCGGCCCCAGCGGGGGCAGCCTGGATCCGGCGACGGCCTTGCCTGAAACGGGCACCTACACCATCGTGGTGGATCCAGTCAGCAACCACACCGGCAGCATGACGCTCGCTCTGTCTTCTCCCGTTACTGGCACGATCGCACTCGATGGAGCGCCGGTGACGGTCAGTCTTAACAAGCCAGGTAAAACGGCTCGGTATACGTTCAATGGTCACGCCGGACAATGGGTGAGCCTGGGGCTCACGTCTGTGGGCCTCACCGCGAGCAGCATTGCGCTCCTTGGTGAGGATGGAACTACTCTGGCTTCAACTGCGGTTGGGACGGCGGGCGGGGGGCTTGAAATCCCTAATCCCTTGCCCACCACCGGTCCCTATACTGTCCTGGTTCGTCCAGGCGGCCCGTACACCGGCAACATGACGTTGACACTTTCGACCGAGGTGTCCGACTCGTTGAAGATGAATGCCGCTTCCAGGCAGATTATGATCAGCCGACCAGGCCAGAATGGTCGCTATACGTTTTTGGGCGCGGCGAACCAACAGGTTACGATCAAAGTCACCAACAATAAGCTCGGCAACGTGACGGTGAATCTCTACACGCCGAGTGGCGTCCTGCAGGCCGGGGCGACGAGCTCAGCGGCGAGTTTCAACCTGAATCCTGTGACATTGGCTACAACGGACACCTATACAATCACGATCAATCCTGCCATGACGGATACGGGGAGTATTCACCTGCAAGTAACCAACCCGTAGGAGCGGAGCGTTCCCAGGACGAGTCATCGCTCTGCTGAAACTGTTACGAATCAAGAGAGGGTGGGGAGGCAACTCCCCACCCTCTCTTCTTGTTGCGAAGCGACGACGGTACGGGGTTCAACTGCTTCACAGCCGTAGTTTTCTGCGTAGAGGGAATGTAGAGCGATCAAGACGTAGGCTGTGTGAACCATCCTGAAAGAAAAGCCGGAAGGCGTGGCGGCTTCTGGATGGTGGAAGGTGAACCTCTCTACGGCGCTTGGAGCGCTTGCTTTCCATAGATGAACGAGTGCATACCCTTAGCCTTGGAGGGAAGAAAGGAACCTGTGACCTATTTGATCCTCCGGTTTGCACATTTAGTCGGCCTGATGCTCATTGGAGCGGGCTTGATTGGAGTGTGGATTGCTGATCTGCGGTCGCGGCAAATTCGAGACCTCGCGCTCTTCGCCGAGGCCGTGCGCAACATTGCCGTGTTCTATGACGGAGTTGTGGTACCCGGCGCCATCATCCTCTTGATCTCAGGCGCATGGATGACAGCAGAGGTGTGGGGCGGATGGGGATTCATGCAGCAGCCGTGGCTTGCGGGTATGATTTTTCTCTTTGCGTTTGAATTCATCGAAGGCAATACGGTCACTCGACTCTACTTCATGCGACTCCGTCGCCTGACGAATGATGCGTTGAATCAGGGAGGCGTGACGCCGGAACTCACTCGTGCTCGACAAGAGCACGTGCCGACGTTCACCCATTTCTTGGACATCCCCATGCTCTTGCTCATTGTGTCTCTTGGGGCCATCCGGCCCAACACCTGGACACAATTTATTGTCGGTGCGATCTGCGCTCTGGCCGTTGCGGCGGCACTGACAATCTGGATTCCTCGCCTCTATCCGTGGGCCCCGCCGACATACGACCAGCCAAACTAGCTGCGGTATCGCTCGCGGGAAAATGGGGGCGGAAGGCGTGGGGTCTGCTGTGGGGTATCGGACGGCAAAGTCGGATCGGTATTCCTGCGCCATGCATGATTTAAAATCCCAATGCGCCTATTCACAATCCAAGCCGATCCTATGAGCATCTGGTCCATCATGGCATTGTAATTGTTCTAGAAAAGGCTTTCCGAAGGCTCTCTTCATAGTGATCAATGGATCGTGAAAGTATACGCTGCTGATTGATCGTCCAGCTAGGGGCATAGATTGTGGCCTGTTGGACGACCGGCGCAGCGGAGTGCGTGTAGGCAAGAAGGCCACGGCTCTTCCAGAGCATTCCGAGGATCGCCTTCATCTGCTCGAGCTTCCCCGGATAGTCGGTCTCAAAAGTGAACTCGATAAGCCGCACTGCTGATTCGCCTACCAGGTGGCACAACATCTTTCGTAGATGATCAGAATACTGAAAGCTAAAGTTCCTCCCGACGATCTCGGCTTCTACCCAATCCCGTGTCAGATCGACAAGAGAGCTCGCAGTATAGACGAGGAGATCAAACCTAAGGAAGGTCTGATTTATTCTTCTCTCGGAATGTGCTACGGGTAGCGTGGCACTGAACGGGAGGCGCGCCCATGCACCAGCAGACTTTTGCCGAGGTTGCGTGTGAACGGTATCGCACCACCCCGCCGCGAGCAGTTTCTCGACGCAATGAACCGTGTCGTGCCGTGGGCGGACCTGGTGGCCGTGATCGAGCCGGTCTATCCAAGGGCCGAAGGCCCCGGGCGTCCGCCGGTGGATGCCGAACGCATGCTGCTCCGGCATTGTCTGAGGGGTTCAACCTCTCGGATCCGGCCGTGGAAGAGACACTGTACGACTCGCGCGCCATTCGGCAATTCGTGGGCATTGATCTGGGCCGCGAGCCCATGCCCGATGAGACGACATTCAGCAAGTTTCGGCATCTCTTAGAGGCCCACCAGCTGGGCGAGCAGCTCGTTGTGCGGATCGGCGCGTATCTGGCGCCCCGCGGCATGACGGTCAGTCGTGGGACCATCGTGGATGCCACCAGCATTAGTGCGTCCAGTTCGACGAAGAATCGCACCAAGGAGTGGGACCCCGAGATGTATCAGACCAAGAAGGGCACTCCGTGGTATTTCGGGATGAAGGCGCATATCGGCGTCGATAGCCAGACGAAGCTGATTCATTCCGTGGCCGCCACCGTCGCCAATGTGCAAGACAGTCAGGTGTTGCCGGAGTTGCTGCACGGAAACGAGACACGAGTGTGGGGTGACGCGGCCTACAGTGGACAACGCGAGGTGATCTGACATCACGCGCCCAAGGCCAAGAGCTTCGTGCAGGCCAAGGCCCATCGGCATCGCCCCCTGAGTGAGCGTGATCGGGCGAGCAATCGTACGAAGTCGAAAGTGCGGGCCAACGTCGAACATGTGTTCTTGGTGATCAAGCGGATCTTTGGGTGGGCCAAAGTCCGGTACCGGGGGCTGGCGAAGAACACCCACTGGCTCCAGATCAGCTGCGGCTTGGCGAACCTGTACGTGGCGCGGCGCGGACTCTTGGCGGGAGCCGCGTGAACAGGTGTGTGAAGACAGGCATGGGCGGCCCGGTGGCAGGCGAATCGCGAGAATGGCGCTCCTGGATCACTGGATTTCAAACTGAGTACACGAATCGATTTGCCCAGAAACAGAATTCTGCGTGCAAAGGTGAATTAATCAGACCTTCAGTAGCAAATCGCCGCATGCTCATGCCCATGGTCAGGTTTTGGCGCTTAGCATAGCTCGTGGAGATAGGCTCAGGGTCGGGATTCCTCTGCACGTTGTGGGTCCTGATACCGCAGGACTGCGCGGGACTGTACCGCGTCACGCCTTCGATCGGTGGCGCAGCATACAGCATTTCAAATATGACGTAATCAATCCCACTATCGAATGCATTCTCCACTGCTCGCAAATAAGACTTGTGGCCATCTGTGGTGAGTTGAAGGCGATTACTTAAGGGTGAGGCCAGATCATCAATGAACTTTATGGCATACATGGTATTACGAATCATGTCAGAGCAGAAGGTCATTCGCGAGGCGCTCAATGATTCAAGCTTTACCAACCCACATGGCTGATGGGGATTGGCGCGGCCATTCTGATCGGTATAATATGCGGATGATCACAGATCGAAAGGAGGAACGGTATGACGGAACTCATTGAACACAATCAGGATCTGCGGATGATCATGCAGGCCAGTGGTCGAGCGCACAGGCTGGCCGCGTTGGCGATCGGGCTTGCCTGCTTCTTTGCCGGAGCCCTCGTGATGCAACTCTTGCAGCCCTCGCCGCCGATTGTCCAGCGGCTGGCTCCGGCAGCGAACGGCGAGACGGTAGCGGATGAGCGGATTATCCAAACACAGGAGCAGATCAATCACTCACTGACGCGGATCATTGCGTTGCTACGACAACAGCGGGAGCAGATGCAGCAGAGCACAGACCGATTGACCGCGCATATCAACACCTTGGAACGACAAGCGCCGGTCTCTCGGGACATCATCGCGCAGGTGCGAGATGTGGCTCAGACGGATGTCGGATTGATCGCCGAAGCGCAGGAGGTCCTCGGCGTGAAAGTGAGGTTACGGCCATGAGGATACTAATCGCCTGCGTGGTAATCTTGATGGCCTCACCGGCCTATGCCGCTCCCGAGGTCTGCCTGGATCGCGATGAATTCGTGGCCATGATGGCTCGGGTCAAAAGCCTGCAAGCGGAACATCAGCATCGAGGCGAGTTGATCAAGGTCCTGAAGGAAAAAGACGCAAAAATGAAGGGATTATCAGAGAAATCAAACGAGGAGATCAAGGCGCTTGAGGAACTGTCTGAGGCCCAGGCCAAGGCGATTGAGCAATATGGATTGCTCGAAAAGAAGCTCAAAGAAGAAATCGCGATGCTCGAAGAGAGCGAACGATCTTCATGGGTAAAAGAGGCCGCCATTGTCGCGGCCTCGGTGGCGGTGGGCGCTATGCTGCGTAACCCTCTGGCGGCACGGTGGGCGGCGTTGAAGATGGGGAAATTCGCAACCCGCACGAGCGAGGCGGTTCGTCCGTGACGCGCATCGGTCACTCCAGCGCCTGTCTAGGGTCGCGCCGGCTGTCTCCCTGGCCGACGGCATGCCAGAATCGTTGGGTGGCGTCGGCGAGTCCATTAACTCGGCACCCATCCTCCACGTTGGTCGCAATATCACTGACATTGAGTCGATCAGGGCACCAGTGGCCGTTTTGCACATCAATGATTGGGTAGAAAATATTTTATTCAGATCGATACTGTGGCATTGTGCGCACCATGGCCGCTGCTCAGGCTCACCTCACACGTCCACTCACCCTAAAGCAGGAACTCTTCGTCATTGAATATGCGAAAGATTTCAGCGCGAATCGGGCAGCGCTTCGAGCGGGCTATAGAGGTGGCTCGATCACGCGAGGAAAAAGGTAGGGTTGGATTTTGCATTGTGAGAGCGAGTTGCCTGCTACTACCAATCTAGAATGAGGCCAGCCTATCACGGGTGATCTGCCGGCGTGTCCGTTCGATAGTCTCTCGTGAGTTGCGTGATCGGCTGATCTAGTTTCACGACAAGAAACCGGCCACGTTTCTTCAGCTTGACAGGAAGCGGTGTCGTCTCAATTTCGATCAATTCCTGCCTTCAGCGGATCTCCAGTTCGATGCCCGGCCGGAGACCTGCTTCCGGTCGCAGCTTCTTGGGAATCACCGAACGACCTGCAGCATCGGTAGTTATTTTCGTGGCAGAACGATACCATTGCGCTTTCCGTCCTACAAACATACCGGCAAGCTGTCGTACATCGCGCAATCTACGGCGCTTCGGAAGAGGTAATTGAAGGAAGTGCAGTCAAAACGAGCGAGGCAGCCGGGTCGTCTGGCTTGAGGGGAGGAAAGAGCAAGGGCCGTTGCTCCTGGTTGAACTGAGACTTCGCTGCCCATGCGACTTTCTGACGCACGTAGCCGCTCACCTCTCCAAGGGTCACCTTGCCATCTCGATTCGTATCCGCCTCACCGCGAAGACCTCGTAGCAGATAGTAGGTGAAGAGCCCGTGCTCATGGCCATCGTCGTCGATCCCCTTGCCAAGTCCCTCCACGGCGATCAATCGGATGGTCTTATCACCATGCAAGTCCCATTGCGGGATGATGGTCGTCTTGGGGTTGTCTTGAATCGGAGAGATGTTCCCCTCGAAGACCAGGATGGCCTGTTGCGGGTTGAGTTTTGCCAGGACGGATTCGAGTGACTTGAGCCGGTACAGGGTGGTGGCGGCCTTCGCTCCATCATAGGGCACCAGCATGATCTCTCCTGCCGGGGATACCAGGGCCTGGCCTGAAAAATAGACAATGACGGTCGCTCCCTTCATGCGACGAGTCGGGAGCCATTCAAAGAGGGCCTTCTCGATCTGTGAATGAGTCGCCTTGCGATCCGTCAAGAGAGAAATGTTGGATGATGGGACGCCTCCGAGCGCCTGAAAATACTTGGCAATCGTTTCTGCGTCATGTGAGGCATACTTGCGGGGCGGCATCCGGGGGTCGAGATAGGAACTGAGGCCGATGGCAATGACAGAGGTGTCTGGGCGCCGAACACCTGCTGCTTGTGCCGGCACGTGACCGATATTGTCCCCTCTGAATCCGGTTGGAGCAATCGTGAAGGAAAGCGTTTGCGGTGGAGCTGCGACCCCACTGCGCTCCTCTACGACAACGCGAATCTCGGCCGGCTGTGGTTGCGCGAGCAGGGGTAAGGTGGCAACAAATTCCAGAGATTTGGTCTGGCCTGGCGGCAGAGATGGAATCTTCAAGTTGGTCGTGGGAAACCGTTCGATGACAGCGGGAGTTCCGGTGAGTGAGGCCGAAGCGTTTTCAATCAGCTGTGTCCCGGTATTAACGACATCCACTCGCACCCGCACATGCTCGCCTGCTTCAAAAATCAGATTGCTGTTCTCGTCGAGGAGCGTTGCCTTGAATCGAAGGTTCGAAGCAGTTGAGGCAGGAGTATTCGGCGTGGGATTCGGTTCGGCCGAGGATGAGGGAGACTGGCCGGCTACGACTTGCCTGGCATACAGAGAGACACGTGTTGCAAAATCGATGGCGGCGTCGCGGACGAAGGGTTCGATGATATAGGCGCAGTTCTTCGAGAGCTGTTCGAGTCGCAACCGTTCCTGACGGGAAATCTTGATGTCCGTCTGATGGAGAAAGACTCCCGCCCGGTCGTGGATACGAGCGGTTGCATTGAGGTGTAAGACGGCAGGAGCTCGATCATACAGCGCCTCCTTATTCAGGTCAAAGGACGAATCGACAAGGTCGACTTGAATGACATAATCGGGTGTGGAATTTTCACTGGTGCCTTCGTCAACTGTCGTCTTGAACGTTCGACGAATTCCTTCCTGTAAGGCTTCCTGCAGGCGATCTCCCAGCGGAATTTCCTGGAGCTGCCCACAGGAATCGCTGTAGCGAATCGTCAGGTCTTTGATCGATGGGGGAATTTCCAGCTTGGCGCTGGCGGGTAACGGCTCCCCCAGTGGTGGGAATTCCAGGTGTTTGACGCAAGCAGCAAGAACGAGGAGCGTACATCCGATCCATACCCCTGCTGCTTGTCCTCTGCGATTGAATGGGTTTCCTAGAAACAAGTCCTAGCCTTGTGGAAAAAACTCCTTCGAGTCGTCCGTCACCGTACTGGAAACATCAAGTGAAAGCAACCGGCGCACAGAGGTAGAGCAACGTCGGAATCTACTGAGAGTTACTCATGAGGCTTCCCTATGGCCGGAGTCATGAAAGAAGAGGACTTTTCCTCTTTGAAGCCTAAGGAAAGAGTAGTGTAATATGAACTGTTCGGTCATGTGGAGATGCTCGTTCCCAATAGCACTCTCGTTGAGAGTCACATCCTGGAGGAATTCAGTTATGGCAAACTGGAGTCAGCAAGCGACGAAGGTCCTTCTCGGCAGTGGACTGATTGTATGGGCTCTATCCGGCAGCGGATGCGTGTCATCCGCGTCAGCTGCAGGGGTCCCTCCAGCATGGGCTCAAGGCTTTTCGGATATCGTGAAAAAGACCACCCCAGCCGTTGTGAATATCGCAGTGACAGGCGGAGGAGAAGGTAGCCGGAGACGAGGAGGGGTTCCTCCCGGTCCATTCGGAGCTCCCCCTCCAGGGGAGGAGCCAGGAGGAGGAGAAGCGCCGACCCCTCCGCCGATTCCGCATGCTCCACCCATGCCGCATGGCCGTCCGGATCAGAGTGCGGGTTCCGGAGTCATCTTGGATTCCAATGGGTACATCGTGACCAATAACCACGTCGTTGAAGGAGCCACTCAGATTACCGTGACCCTCAGCGATCGGCGCGAGTTTTCGGCGAAGGTGGTGGGTACAGATCCGAAGACGGATTTGGCGGTCGTCAAGATTGACGCCAAGGATCTGCCGTCGCTGCGGTGGGCTGAGTACGAAAAGCTGCAGGTGGGTGATCTTGTGCTGGCGGTTGGAAGCCCGTTTGGCCTGAGTTCGACCGTCACCCTCGGCATCATCAGCGCACTTGGGCGCGGGAACGTCGGCATAGCCGACTACGAAGATTTTATTCAGACCGACGCGGCGATCAATCCCGGAAATTCCGGCGGGGCTCTCGTCAACATGAATGGAGATCTGATCGGTATCAATACTGCGATCTTCTCGCGAACCGGGGGATCGGAAGGCATCGGGTTTGCGATTCCCAGCAGCATCGCTCTCGATATCGTGGAGAGTCTGCAGAAAACTGGCAAGGTCGTACGGGGATGGATGGGCGTCGCGATCCAGGAAATTACGCCGGCCTTGGCGAAATCATTCAAGCTGCCGGAACAGCGGAAAGGTGTGTTGATCAGCGATGTCAATGAAAATGGCCCTTCCCACGCCGCCGGCGTGAAGCGAGGCGATGTGGTCGTGGCATTTAACGGCAAGGAGGTTCAAAGCGTCAGCCAATTGCGCAATCTCGTGGCAAGAACGATGGTAGGAAAAGACGCCCAGATCAAAGTTTTGCGCGAAGGCAAGGAACAGCTGCTCGTCGTGAAGGTGGCCGAACGCCCGTCGGATGAAATGTTGGCTAGGAAAGAACCGGCGCCGCCCAAGGAGTCGGGAGAAACGATGAAGCTTCCTGACAATGTGCTGGCGTCATTGCGTGTCCAGACGCTGGATAATGCGTTGATGAGCCAATTGAACATTTCCGCGAAGACGGTCGGAGTGGTCATTACGTCGGTGGATCCCGGTGGATCGGCAGAGGCAGCCGGACTCCAACGTGGTGACGTGATCCAAGAAGTCAATCACGAGTCGATCAAGTCGCTCGGCGATTATCAAAAGGCCGCGGAAAGGATCAAGAAAGACGAAGTTGCCGTGCTGTTGGTCAATCGACAAGGAAACAGCCTGTTTGTGGCCATTAATCCGAAGTAAGAAGCACAGGGCATCTGATGATCTGTCGATCTGTTGATTGCCGGACGCCCGATCGTCGGATCATCAGATCGACAGATTCCGAAACGTACGAGGCTGTGTGCTGAATAAGCTGAACCGGTGGCTGCAAGATTCGGTCTTCAAGCCGCTGGAAGACAAGAAGATGCCGGTCATGGAGCACCTCGTCGAGTTCCAGGCCCGGCTCACCCGTGCGGTGATCGCTCTGGCGGTCGTGTTCATGGGGACGTTTTTCTATGCCGATACGTTGGTCAAGTGGTTGAGAGTTCCGCTCCAAAATATGTTCGTGCCGAGTAAATTAACCTGGGAACCAACCGATTTGCCGACGGTGCCGTTTGTCTTCCTTGCTCCGGCGGAGGCACTCTGGCAGAACATCAAGGTGGCGGGCCTGTTCGCTATCGTGCTCGCCATGCCCTATCTTTTGACTGAGATCTGGAGATTCGTCGTTCCGGGGCTTCACGTTCAGGAACGGCGGTTTGTCGGGCCGTTCGTCTGTGTGAGCGCCTTGGCGTTCTACGCGGGAGCCGGATTCTCATTTTTCTTCGTGCTTCCATTCGCCTTGAATTTTTTGATTTCGTACGGAGTGAACGCCGGATTCGTGCCGCAAATCTCGATCGCCCAGTATGTCGGGTTTTCCCTGTGGTTCTTGATGGTCTTCGGGCTGATCTTTGAAGTCCCGTTGGCCATCACGCTCATGGCAAAGTTGGGCTGGGTCGATGCCCCGTTGCTGATTCAGTATTGGAAGTGGGCGTTGTTGGGATCATTTGTCATTGCCGCGATACTGACTCCGACGCCGGACCCGTTTAATCAAACCCTGATGGCAGGACCCATGTTTCTTCTGTACTGGGTCGGTATCTTCGGCGCGAAGTTTTTCGGCAAGAACACAGTTGCTGAAAGTCATCAGGCAGGTATTCCGACGGTCGCCATGGCTGGGGCAGGGGTCGGAGGGGCTGCCTCAGGTATGTCCATGCCGAAATCTTCCGGCGACGACTATGTAAGCGTTCCTGGAGGACGACACCACTAACGACGAGGGCGATCGACGGCAATGGTCGCGGAAAAGGGATCTCATGGCACGTGAACTTAACGTTATCAACCACGGAGGCAGTGACGCCTGCACCTATATGTGGGCCTGCGCCATCTGCGACGAGAACGAGCGGTGCCAAAAGGATAAGGAAGGCCATAGCCGATGGCTGGTCGCCAAACGCATGGAGCGCATCGAGCACAAAGTCCTCATCATGAGCAATAAAGGAGGTGTGGGGAAAACCACGTGCACGACGAACATCGCCGTGAGCCTTGCCCTCAAAGGATGGCATGTCGGTATCTGTGACATGGATATTCACGGCCCCAACATTCCGAAAATGGTCGGTGCGGAAGGTCAGAAGCTGAAGATCAGCACCTCCGGGGGGATTATTCCATTTCAAGCGTACAATTTGAAGATTGCCTCGATGTCGTTTCTGCTGCAGAACTCGGATGACCCGATTATCTGGCGCGATGCCTATAAGTACGAGTTCATCAATCAGCTGCTCGGGGGTGTCGATTGGCAGGATTTGAATTTTCTCCTGATTGATCTCCCGCCGGGAACCGGGAATGAGTCGGTTACGACGATCGATCTGCTCGGCACAGTGAGCGGTGCCGTGATTATCACGACGCCACAAGAAGTGGCGCTCCTGGATTCCAGAAAATCCGTCACGTTTTGCAAGGACAGCGAGGTGCCGATCGCCGGGATCGTTGAAAATATGAGCGGGCTCGAGTGTCCGCATTGTCATGCTCATATTGATGTATTCCGGAAGGGTGGCGGTGAAGCGTCTGCGCTAGACATGGGAGTCCCTTTTTTGGGGCGGATTCCGCTCGATCCGGACGTCGTCACACAGTCAGACGCGGGGGAACCGTTTGCGCTGTTCAACTCCGACACGCCGACGGCGGAAGCGTATCACCGGATTGCCAATCAGGTTGAAGCCTTCTGCAAAAAAGGCGCATCGCTGGTGAAAGTGGGGCGGACGGCCACGGGACTGCTGAAGGGAGGCAGCTAGTGAAAGCTGCGGATGCTATGACCGGATTGACCCAACTACACGATGCGCAAAAGATCGTACTCGATGCTGCACCGCTGTTGGGTCTTGAAAAAATCTCGATTTTGGACGCCTTGGGTCGTGTCCTGGGTGAAGACATCGTCGCTGAGCGAGATAATCCGCCGTGGGATAACTCAGCCATGGATGGGTTTGCGGTCAGATGGGAGGATATCAAGCAGGAGCAAGCCATTCAGAAGCCTGTCACTCTCTCGGTCATTGAGGATGTTCCCGCTGGTAGGATGCCATCAAAAGCAGTTGGTTCTGGTCAGGCCATCCGGATCATGACTGGGGCGTCAATTCCTAAAGGGGCTGATACAGTCCTGAAGGTCGAAGATACCGAACAAACACCTGATTCGGTCCGCGTGTTTAAGGCCGAACCGAAAGGAGCCAACATCAGACCACAGGGGGAGGATGTCAAGAAAGGGGACTGCATCATCGCCAAAGGGACCAGAATCCGTCCCAGCGAGGCAGGGATGTTGGCGATACTCGCGAAGTCGTTCCTGTTCGCCTACCAGCGGCCGCGAGTGGCGATCCTTTCGACGGGTGATGAGTTGGCTGACTTGGACGAGCGGTTCAGCGAGGAGAAGATCATCAATTCGAACAGTTACGGGATTGCAGCGGCTGTGCAGGAAGCGGGGGGCATTCCGTTGTTGCTCGGCATCGCGAGTGATACGCCGACGGCCCTCAAAGAGAAGATCTCGCATGGGTTGAACGCCGACATGTTAGTGTTGTCCGGCGGGGTGTCGATGGGTGATTATGATTTCACCAAAGCTGTGTTCCGTGAGCTCGGCGCCGAGATGAATTTTTGGAAACTCGCCATCCGACCAGGTCAGCCGTTGGCGTTCGGCAAGATTCAGGGGAAACTTGCCTTCGGCCTTCCAGGGAATCCAGTCTCGTCGATGGTGACCTTCGAGCAATTGGTGCGGCCGGCATTACTCAAAATGAGTGGGTGTCGGAGCTATGGACGTCCGGTGGTTCAGGCCATATTCCAGGAACGATTTTCCAAGCGGGCCGATCGGCGGCATTTCCTCCGCGGGATTCTCACGAGGGAAGAAGGTGTTTTCAAGGTCCGAACAACCGGAGACCAGGGTTCTGGTATTCTGACATCCATGGTGAAAGCGAATTGTCTTATCGATGTGCCGGTGCCGGTTGAGCGTCTGAATCCCGGCGACGAGGTAGCGGTTCAGTTACTGAACGGCGAAGCGTGGCTCACCTCGACTGAACATGGGAGTGCCGGCGGGCATCGGTCGTCCTGTTGCTAGAGAAGGAGTCACTGGCCACTGGTCATCGGTCATGTGGAGAAGCTCGCTCTCGCTTCCACGACCAATGACTATTGACCGATGACATAGAATCTTCATGTCTACTCCGATCATCTCTTTTATCGGCCGGTCGAACAGCGGCAAAACAACTTTGATCGAACGCGTCATCCCCGAGTTGGTCAAGGCCGGATACCGTGTGGCGACGGTTAAACATGCCGGCCACGGGTTTGATCTTGATACGGAAGGGAAGGATAGTTGGCGTCATAAACGTGCCGGTGCCGGTACTGTTGTGGTGGTATCGAAGGGCAGCCTTGCGTTGTTTGCCGATGTCTCCGAACAGCTGAAGGTGGAGGAAGTTCGTGACCGTTTCTTGGATGCTTCCTACGATCTCATTATCGCCGAAGGGTGGAAAAGCGAAGGGTATCCGAAGATCGTCATCGTTCGTGATCAGCCCGGTGAAATTGCCTACTCTTCCGACGGTCTTCTCGCGGTAGTCTCCGACAAGCCGCTCGATCTTCCTGTGCCTGTGCTGCATCTGGACGATGTGGCCGGGGTCGCCGACCTCTTGATCAAGCAGTTCCCTCTTAGACGCCGGGAGCATGAGCTGGAAGTCTAAGGCCACGCTCGTGGTGAGCTTTGGTGCCGGAGCCTTGGCTCTGGCTGGAATTGCGATTCCACTCACGGATCAGCCGACATTCTGCGCCGGATGCCACACCATCGCCCCTGCCTATGAGAGTTGGGCCAAATCTTCCCATAAGGAAGTCACCTGTGTCGCCTGCCATGTAAGGCCTGGGATTCAGGGCTGGTTATCCGACAAAGTCTTGGCGGGAGCCAAAGATGCGACGATTTATGTATTTGGAACGCCGACCGATGCGTATAACCTCAAGGCAAGAGTGGATTCCGGAGTCTGTCTCGGTTGCCATCGTCATATCCTTCGTGTGTCTGAAACGGCGCCGCGCGATCTTCCGTCGCCGGTGAAAGAGGTGGGGTTGGTCATGAGCCATGGCCGGCATATGGAGGCGTTCAGAGCCCGTGGACAGAATGAAGGATGTACGACCTGTCATTCCGGTGTCGTGCATGATGAACCCATCAAGGGTTATCCTATCGTCATTCCACGCGGACATGTATCGGCCGACGGCAAACCTTGGTACCCGCCTCATCCGGAAGGCTCTTACCTCCGCGCAAGGGCGCTCAGCGATTGTTTTCGCTGCCATGATGGGAAGACACAGTACGGCGGGAAAACGTTGGACCGCAAATGCGAGACCTGCCATATCCCGGAGAAGATCAGCGGCGCTTTGCTCTTCAACTAATCGTTCGTCAACCTGATGTCTAGCCCAGTATTGAAAGCCTCGGATCTGACCAAGCGCTTCGGTGACTTTACGGCGGTCAATGGAGTGTCCTTTGAGATCAGACCGGGAGAAATCCTGGGGCTGTTGGGACCGAACGGAGCCGGGAAGACCACTACCATACAGATGTTGTTGGGACTCGTGACGCCTACGGCCGGCTCTATCCACATGTTCGATCTGGATCTCTCGACTCATCGTGAGGAAATTCTACAGCAGGTCAACTTTTCGTCTACCTACATCTCCATGCCCCAGTCGCTCACGGTCGAGGAGAATTTGTGGGTCGTTGCCCGGCTCTATGGAATTTCGGATATGGCTCGGCGCGTCAACGACATCGTCAAGAAGCTGGAGATGGAGGAGTTCCGTGGCAAGGTGACCCGCAAACTGTCGTCGGGGCAGATGACGAGACTCACCTTGGCCAAAGCGTTTCTGACTGAACCGCGCATCCTCTTTCTTGACGAGCCGACGGCGAGTTTGGACCCCGATATCGCCGACAAGATCAGATCGTTGCTGAAAGAAGAGCGGCGGTCATCCGGGTTGAGCATTCTCTACACGTCGCATAACATGCGTGAAATGGAAGAAATGTCGGATCGTATCATATTTCTTCAGCGGGGACGCATCGTGGCGGAGGGCACGGCGCAAGACATTGTCGACCGATTCGGGAAGGCGGATCTGGAGGAGGTATTCTTGAAGTTTGCACGGGAGCAGGGGCAGTCGTCATCGTGACAGACCTATTGATCGACGCGGTAGTTGGATTCCTTACAGGAGGGCTTGCGCTTAGTGCAGCCTGGGGTCTCTTCTGGTCGGTGATCAGCCTGGTCGGCCTGAGGAGAGACACTTGCGGCCGGCGTGTTCTCTTTATGAGTCTGGTTGGAGGATCTGTGCCGCTTGTCTTGGCAATCGTTCTTGTGTGGTGGATGGGTCATCTTGAACGTATGACGTCTGTGTTCGCAGCTGGGCTCATGGGGATGCCGACTGTATTGGTGGTCCTTTGGTTACGCCGGATGCCAGACGGTCAACGGGCGGGGACACACTTGGCTGCGGGGGTCCGGCACCTCATGGAGAACCTGCTTGGTGTACATCAGGGATGCGGGAACTGCCACGATGAACATGATGATAGGACGTGCCGATGAAACTGCACCGCATCACGGCATTGATCGTCAGGCATCTATACCTCTACCGGCGCAGTTTGCCCCGCATCATGGAAATTTTTTACTGGCCTTTCCTCGATCTCGTCATCTGGGGGTTCATCACGCTCTACCTCGCCCGATATCAAAGCCAGGTCCCTGGATTCGTCACCTTTTTCTTGGGCGCGTTGATCCTCTGGGACATGCTGTTCCGAGCGCAACAGGGGATCACCATTTCCTTTCTCGAAGAGCTCTGGGCCCGTAACTTGATGAATCTGTTCGCCAGTCCGTTGAAACCGAGCGAGTTTCTGGCCGCCACGATGGCGATGAGCGTGATGAAGGTGACGATCGTCTCGATTGTCATGTCGGTTTGTGCCCTCCTGTTCTATTCATATAACATCCTGATCGTCGGGGCATGGCTGATGCCGTTTGTACTCAATTTGGTCATTACCGGCTGGATTATCGGCGTGTTTACGACCTCACTCATCATGAGGTTCGGACAAGAGGCTGAAGTCCTCGCCTGGAGCATGGTGTTTCTCTTCCAGCCGATCTCTTGTGTGTTCTACCCCATGGAAGTGTTGCCCACGTGGCTGCAGATGATCGCGATGGCGAATCCGGCGGCCCATGTCTTTGAAGGCATGCGGACTGCCTTAGGTGCAGGCGCACCACCAATTGAGGACCTTGCCTGGGCGGTTGGCCTAAACGGGGCATTGCTCGTCGGCGTCGTCGCATGGTTCTATCGGACGGTCGCCTATTGTAAGGACCAAGGGCTCCTGGTTCGAGTCGGGGAGTAAGGTCGGGGAGTATGGTTGTAATTGCCGAATCCCTGTGCTAGTCTAACTTCGGCTCGTGTCGCCCTGGGTCTCGGCGATGCCGAGTTTCTATTCAGAAGAGACCCGCAATGCCGATGTTGCCTTGTCCGGGAATCTTGTCGGAAGTCAGACCTAAGTCGCTGCATCGATCGCGTCTTCGGCCCGCTCCTTCCCCGTTCCTCGTGTTCAAGACAATGTCATTATCTTAAAGGAGGAACCCCGATGGGTTCGAAGATCTATGTCGGTGGGTTGCCCTATTCGGCGACCGAGCAGCAATTGAGTGACTTATTCGGAGCCCATGGCGCAGTGGCCTCGGCTCGGATCATCACGGATAAGTTCACCGGCCAATCCCGTGGATTCGGCTTCGTGGAAATGTCCTCGGACGCCGAAGCTCAAGCTGCAATCACGGCTCTCAACGGGTCGGATATGGGTGGGCGGACTTTGACAGTCAATGAAGCACGTCCTCAAGAACCGCGTACAGGCGGCGGGGGCCGTGGTGGATTCGGCGGTGGCGGCGGTCGGAGCGGAGGCGGTGGAAAGCGCGATCGCTGGTAATTGATCGGTCAGTATGGAGCACACTGAAGGGGTTGCCACGGAAAGTGGCAGCCCCTTCTTTCTTTGTGACCTGGACGGGGGGGATAATAGACCGAGATCGATAGCCGGCATGATTCATCCGAAGGGCCGTGAAGAAGCATGAGCGTTTTGCAATCGACAAGAGGACTGGCTGAGTTATCCTCCTTCTCATTTCAGAGAAACCCGCTGTTGGTTCTGGAGGACTTTTGGTCGCCCGACGAGCGACGGTTCTTTCGGGAGAAGATGAACCAGGCGCCTTGGAAAAGCCTTTCGGATCTACCGAACGCTCGAGAAGACTTTCCGAATTCCGGAAACTGGGCAAAGGCTGAAATCGGCTCGGCAGAGGGACAGCGATTTCTGTCGCGACTACAGCTGCCCTGCATTCGAGATTACATCGAGTCTTTCCCCAATATCATCGGACGTCACCTGGGATTCAACTACTATTCCTATTCAGCGGGGGACTGCCTCTTGACCCATGACGATACGGATCAAGGCCGGCTGGTGGGAGGCCGCCCGGCGTTGCAGCGTAGAATCGCCATCGTCACCTATTTTCATGAGGAATGGCAGCCTGATTGGGGTGGGGAATTAATCATCTATGAGCGGCGGGCAGATCGGGATGGAGGGCCTATTAATCTTACGCCGACCCACTGTATCCAACCTCGTCCAGGATCGCTGGTCATGTTTACGGTCCCTCGATTCCATCGGGTCTGCCGAGTGGATCCCACTGCCGGCCAGCATCGGCGGTTATCGATCGCAGGATGGTTCATGACGGAGCATGCATAGCAGATGAGCAAGTAAGTGGGGATGAGGGGTACCAGGTTCAACCGAACCAGTCTGTGTCGTTGGCCGCGCGGCCACGCTGTTCCACTGCGAGGGTCGGCGCCGGTTGTGCGAGTACGTTTTTCACGAGGGCGATCAGACGGTCACGCTCGAAGGGCTTCGCTAGGAACGGGAGTGTCCCCCGCCTGATCCCATGGCTGTTCAGTTCTTTATCAGGATTCCCCGACATTAAGATGATGTGGAGACCGCTCCGGATCATGGTCGCGCGGACCGCCAGCTCATGACCGTTGACGTGCGGGAATTGGTTGGAGGATGCGGCCAGCTGAAAGCCCGGTGGAGGCAAGACCAAGTCCGTGAGCAATAGATCGATCGGTCCTTCATGCTGCGTACAGATCTTGAGAGCTTCGGAGCTATCGCCGGCCTCGAGCACAGCAAACCCGGCTCCTTCAAGCAACGCTTTGCAAAGTCTGAGGATCGACGATTCGTCATCTACGACGAGAATGGTCGGCGAAACCTCTGATGATCGATCCCTCTGCTCTGTCATGTGGGTGCTCCCGGTCCCATCATAGTGCTGAACATGTCACAGGGCGAGAAAAACTTCCATTTCTGTTCGCCACGAGTATCAGCGTCACAATAATCGATCTCACATTGCGCTTCTCCCTAAGAAATTAAATCGCGACGTAGATTGAAAAGAGAGCTAATCCAACCTCTACAGCTAGCTTAAGAACAAGGGCCGTGCTGTCATCGTAATGTGGAAGACTGGAGAACATGACGATGAGCGCAATCAGGGAAGTTGTCAATAAGTCCGTTGAAATATCCTGAGCGGCCTCCATGGTTGTCTCACGCGGCCTTCTTCGTCTGAACCAGTTGCGGCTCCGCGTGCACCGCCTCAATGGTTGTAATGACTTGCGCAATCTCGGCATAGCCCTTCACCCTCTTAAACCGGCTCTCGCAGGAGAGCAGCACGGTCCCCAGCCACCGCTGGAGCATCAGGCTGCCACGCGTACGCTTGATGTTGCGCTCGCTGTGCCGGACCAGTGAGAACATGCTCTCGATCGGGTTGGTGGACATCAGTGTCTTGCGCAGTAGTGCCGGCACCTTCAGTCGATGCAGCGTCAATAATTCTTCGAAGGCTTCCAGGAGCGAATCCGCGGCCGATTCGTTTTTGCTCCGCAGCCACGCTTCCAGTTCTCGCAACATCTGCCTGGCATCGGCGTAGCTCGTCTGCTCCAACGCCGTCTTGAGCTGCTGATGGGCGGCCTTGCGATCCTGTTTGGGTAAGTGCCGCTGCAGGTTCCGGCTCTTGTGAATGGCGCAGCGTTGGTGCACCAGCTTCTTGCCGAACCGTGCCCGGAGTGCTTTGAGTAGCCCGCTGCCGCCGTCAGTGACGAACAGGATCCGCTTGGAGAGCGCCAGCCCTCGACGCTCCAGGTCCCCGAACAGCGCCTCGCAGATCTCGTGATTCTCCGAGGAGCCTTGCCAGAACCCCAAGGCAATCTTCTCCCCGCTCCGGTCCACGCCGAGCGCCACGAGGAACGCCTCGCCGCCCCGGTGGATCGTGTCGAGGAACACCGCGAACGGTGCGCAGTCGGCCAGCGATCGTTGTTGGAATTCCTTCAGCTTCGTGGCCGTCAGCTCCACGAGCTTGCGTGAGACCGTGGAGGGGGACACCCCGAACGCCCCAGCCGCATGGAGCACGGTGTCGGCGTATTGCTGGGCCGACACTCCCCTGAGAATCTTCTCCAGCAGTTCCTCAGAGAACGCCCCAGGGGCACGCATCCTGGCATAAGACTGGAGGGTCACCTCCCCCTGCTCCACGTGCCGCAGCCGGGGGCGCGTCACCTTGACCTTCTGGTCACCCATGAAGATCGATCCGTCCTCATGCGCCCACTTCTGGAGAGCAGGGTCCGTCGGATAGTAGTCAGGTCCCGTCACCTCTTCGCGCTCAATCAGCATGACACTCTCGGCCACCATACGCCCCATCTCCAGCATCACCGCATCCAGCGCCTGCTTGCCCGAGTTGATGACGCGGACCATGGTCCCTAACATCCGTTCCTCGCCTGCCATCGCCCGCAGTCCCGCCATGGCGTGCTTCCGTTGCCTCGTGTCTCGTCTCATCGGTGGCTCCTTTGGTTATGGTTCCCGTGGAGTATTCCACGGAGGGAGCCACTCATTCAAAATTCAACGGACTTCAATATAACTCCCAATCAGGGTCACAACAGTGGTAATGAGGCCTACCACCAACCGAATGGCGGGAAGGATGAGTCATCGTCGGATACCGATTAGTTTTGGATCCACAGCAATGGAAATCGAGACGGGTTCTTCTGCGACTGTCACTTGGTTCGTCATGGCCACATCTCCTATGAGCACTTGGCGAACGGTGGCAGGGGGTGGGGCCGTTGCAAATATGCTGAATCGATTCGCAATATAACGGTCACTATGGCGAGAGGACGGAGCTCGCGCTTAGATCGCTGACGAACTGCTTGTAGATATCCTTGAGCATATCCGGGTAGTTGAAATCGTTCGGCATCGAGTAGATCCATCCCCATCTGCTGTAGGTTGGAACTTTGTAGGTTTTTGCGAATAGCTGGCGGTTTGAACTCGCATCGATACAGTGCAGTTCGACGGACAGATCGTTCGAGGCTGTCCCGGCTGGTAGGCCAACGACCCAAAGTAGAGAACCATACACGCTCAGGCCATATGAAAATACCTTCCCGGAGTATTCAGTATTGAGAATCTTTCCACTCACAATAATGTCGGCGTCGCCTCGTCCGAAATCGAAATGCGCTTCCTTAAAGATGCGAGCGTTCTGTACCTCCGACGCAAGAGCCTTGGGGAAGTCTTCTGTCGGCTTATAATTGATCCATAGATCTGAGAATACATGGTGTTGTGCCCCTTCAGGAACTTTGAGGTCTGCCCAACCAAAGGGAAACAAAGGGACTAGGTAAAACCTTATGTTGTTTGAGTTATTGTTTTCACGCAAGTCATCAAACGGCTGCACGACGGCTTTCTTGCTGCTCAGTGCCTGCTTGTCCTGGAACTGATTCGGCGCATATACCCATGCTTTCTGAGACTGGCAACCCATTATCAGCAACGTCGACAGAATAAGGGCTGTCAATACCTTCCTCATGAGACCTCCTTTAAGTATTGTGTCCCCTAAGTTCCGTCGAAAATCCGTTCGCCCTGAGCTGGTCAAAGGGCGGGAGATTTCAGGCAGTTCCGTTCATGGTTCGACAGGCTCACCACGAACGTATTTCTGGGACACGACATTTACAGGTTGTTGAAAAAATCATTATACCTCAGCTTGCGATCTCCATCGTTCATGGGTGATGTCCGGACTCCAATTCGTTTCAACGGCACGTGCAGCGAATGTGCCGAGCGACGTATCCGTCAATTCGGACCGTTTTTAGCTACGGCAATGTCCGCTCGAGTGATTTCGAATTCATCCGGGCAGCATGGCTTGCATGGCTGCAATCAAACATTGTGAAGGTACCTAAGAGCGTCCTCTCAGCTGATCAAGTCGGTGCCGATCCAACGCCACGAAGATCGATTTGTCTTGTGTGACGACAACCGCTCCTGGCGCCTGGCCCTTCGCCTTCTTCACCCACTTGCGCCGCGTATAGATCACATCGCCTTTACCGCTTTTCTTGAGATCACTGTAGAGCAGTGCCAACATGGCGGCGTCGCGGAGGGTTTCCGGTGGGGGATCGGTTCCTTTGCTCAATCTCACGACGACGTGAGAACCCGGCGTCCCGCGAGCGTGTAGCCAGAGATCGTCGCTCTTGGCCAGGCCGAACGTCAGCTCGTCGTTCTCTCGGGCATTGCGTCCGACGAAGATCGGCAGTCCATCCGTCGAGGTAAACCGACGGAACGGGCCATGGCGTTGATCAGCCGCGAGTTGATTCTTGTCGGTGGTTGCGCGAACGATGGAGAAGGCATTCAGGTGGGCAGGTGATACCGCCGCTGGAATCCAGGTTCCTTGCTCGATGTCCTTGAGCTCTTGGCGAATTCTACACACATCCTGCTCGGTTCGCTCGATACGTGGCCTGAGTTCACGTTCAGCGGCAAGAAATTTGCGATGTTTTCGAAAGTAGTCGTCCATGTTGCCCTGGGGAGATTTCATAGGGTCGAGCGGAATCGTGATGGTAGGAAGCCTGTCATCGAAATAATCCGTCATCTCGATATGATCAGCTCCTTTCGCGATCGCACCGAGGTTAGCCTTGATCAATTCTCCATACTTGGCATAGTCGCGATAGGCGGTGGCTCTTGAGAGATCGCTACGCCAGGCCTCGATCAATCGTACTTGTTTCTTGAGTGACTTCTTGAGGAACCTTATGCGTAACTCTTTGGCCTGAACGATCTCCCGTGCCGCATCCTGCCTCTGGTAGAACGCCTCGATTGCCGCTGAAACAGGAAACAGAGAGTCGGCGATTCCCGAGAACCGAACCGGCGTTCTTTCTTGGCGGATCTCACGGGCTGCTGGTGGTGCATAGAGTTGTCCGACAAGTGCTCGCTGGCCGGCGAGGTCTCTCAGCACTCGACGCTCGGCATCGAGGATCAAGACATTGGCCTTTTTGCCGGTCAATTCACACAGGATCGTGCGGGACCCTTCCTTCCCAGTGGCTTGAATCTCAACGATGCGATCATTCGCGACTTGGTGGATACCGTCAATTCTCGCTCCGTGGAAATGGGCTCTCATGAATTGACAGAAGGGCGAAGGCGCTGGTGGATTAGGCTGTGAGCGGCTCGCGAGATGCAGTCGAGTAGTTTCCGGCTCGCAGGAGATCACGAGCCGATGTGTCTGCCCCGGTACCCGAACCTCGAACACCAAGGTATGGACGGTCGGTTGATGAATCTTTTGAATCCATCCTCTACGCAGAACGGGAGAAATCTCATGGAGCACCTGCATGATCTCGTCAGCATTCAACGCCATGAGTCAATTCCGATGTCGGCTCGACAGGCCACTGCCTATTTCCCCATGCCTGATAGCGTCACAAACTTCTTGACGCAAGGACAACCGTTTAAACCGTCACTCTACGATGTGCCGCAAGGACCTGCAAGCGCAAGACCGATCCGGCATCCTCGCATAGCCTGCTTGCGTCCTCTCTCCCGCTACGCTAGAGTCCTCTCGGCAGTTCACGCCTAGTTGTTCCGCCATGCCCCTTCTCGATCCGCAACGGCTCACGCAATTACAGGATGAGTTTCGCCTCTCGATGCGGCGGTTGTTGATCGACCTCTGCCGGGAACTGCATGCAGCCTATTCTGATCTGGCCAGAGAATTGACACTCTCGACCGGGTTCTTTGACAGCCTCCACTCAAACCTCAAACTGGAGGCCTATTCCAACTGGAAAGTTGTCGGATGGATCGAGACACTGAATGACCTCGTGTATTTCTTGGATGTGCTCAGGCAGCTTAAGAAGGAACAGGATCGGCCTGAGTTTGCAGAACAGTTGTTGGACGAATGTCGGGAGAAGTTTTTTGAACATGGCTATCTGGATGATCTCTTTCCGAAGGGACGACCTCACGCGAGTGGATTGGAGAAGCGGCTGTTCGCGCTATGCCGACGATTGGCGCAGGAATTGACCCAGGAGTTTCTCTGGTTTGATCCCGCGTCGTTGATCAAGTGGTGCGGTCAGAGGAAGATGGGATCATGGGATGTGTCAGGATTGCTGGTGGATAACTTCGAACGCAGCGAAGCAGCAGGAACGCTCTCCGTGGGCCTCGATGGAGGATGGTGCTCAGCGCCGCATGAGGTACAGCGAGCATTGAGGCAGTCGTCAGGACGCGTCGCGTTTCGAATAGAGCCGACCGGGATCACAGCGAAGACCGGCAAGATAGTTTCCTCAATATGGCTGAGATGGGGAGAAATGGGGCGAGGGCAGTGGGCGTACCATGCACCAATTGTTGCCATTCAAACCGACAACGGTCCGATCACCGTCGGCCCGACCCTTGTCTATGGGAAGGGCAGACAACCCAAGACAGTGAAACCCACTGCACAGCGACAGGTGGAGCGTATCGCTCGCGCCTGGCACACCATCCGACACGCTTGGCCTGAAGGTCACGATGTGCTGGCGCTCTTAACTTTCCGCGTTGTCCCACTGCAGGCAAAGGGGGTTGTCAGTTTCAGCTACCGGCATCGGCCAGGACTCTCATTCATCAACTGTTTCGATCGTGGCAATCTCGATTTGATTGACGACCTGATCCATGAGAACAGCCATCATCACTTGAACCTCTTATTAAGAAAGTATGTCATGTACCGTCGGGACCATCACCAGCAGATCTTCTACTCACCGTGGCGACGGAGCCTCCGGCCGCTGCGCGGCATTCTGCATGCGACCTTTACCTTCACCATGGGAGCGCTCTTATTCCAGCGGCTTTCGTCCTGGGCTTCGGGACGAGATGGGACGGCAAGATGGAAGCAGGCCGGTCTTACACAGCGAGACTTGCAACGAGCGCGGTTTCGTTGTTTGGAGGAGATCGCGTCGGTCCGTTACTCACTACAAGATCTGCAGTACGCAGATCACCATCTCGGATGGATCACCGGTTCGGGTCGGCGCTTAGTCGGACAACTGACCGAGACGATTGAACAGGTTGAACGTGAGAGTGACCGATTTAAACGAGAAGTCGAACGTTCCCCCTTAGGCCAGGCCCTGCGGAAGCATGTCAAAGAACTTCAACAAGCCCGCCGAACTCATGGACCGGTCCGGTTAGGGGAGGTGTAGCGGAATGAACGAGATCAACCTCTAGCAGGCTCCGGAAAAACCATCCGTTCATCCTTCGAGAGCCTCAGGACGAACGGAGTGGTCATTGAATTTGGAGAGGTTTTCCGTTCGTGCCTGTCGAAGCACACAATTCGAATTTTTCCGCAGCCTGCTGGAGGTTACTTCTTTCGCAACCCGAAAATTGCTCCGGCGCCGGCTGCCCCGGCTGCGGGGAGATACCCGGCCATCACTTCCTTGAAACTCTGCGCTTTGCCCCGAGCCCAATCAAGCGTACGAGTCGTATCCGCTTGAATCAAGGTCCAATCCAGGTGAATCCAGCCTGTGGTTTTGAGGATGGCGATGAGCACCAGCAATGAGCCGGCGATCAACAGAGCGAGTTTCACGGTTTTTCGGAATGCCCAGCCGATCAAGAACCCGCCGAGAAAGCTGGCCCCCCCACGAGCGAGGGCCGGCGACATCATGTCGGTGAGCCAGGCGCCGACCCCGGCAACGGTCGTCGCGCTGGCTGCGAGGAACGACTTGGCCGCCCAGGGAGGGTCGGACGCGAGTGATCCCAGTGCCTTGGCTAAGGCACCGCTTTGAGTCTGAGCTGGTACGTCGCTCATAGTCGTTTCCTGTCGAATGTATTGCAGGCAGACGGATCACCGGACTCGAGTCCGCGTTTGAGCCAGGTCATCCGTTGTTCAGATGAGCCGTGTGTCCAGCTTTCCGGCTGAACATGGCCACGAGACATTTTTTGCAATCGATCATCACCAATGGCCGCTGCCGCGCGGAGTCCTTCCTCGAAATCCCCAGGTTCGATCAAATTTCGTTCACGATTGGCGTGATAACCCCAGACACCGGCATAACAGTCTGCTTGAAGCTCCATCCGAACCGAAAGCGCGTTTGCTTCCACTTCAGACACCTCTCGTCGCAGGCGATGTACTTTTTCGGCGACACCAAGGAGATTTTGCACGTGATGGCCGACCTCATGGGCGATCACATAGGCTTGAGCAAAGTCACCAGCCGCCCCTAGACGATGCGCCATTTCGTCGAAGAACGCAAGGTCCAAATAGACCCGGCGATCGTTGGGGCAGTAGAACGGCCCAACAGCCGACGACGTCGTGCCGCAGGCCGACTGCACGGCTCCTGAAAAGAGCACCAAACGAGGCTCCTCGTACCGAGGACCGAGAAGATTTTTCCAAGTCGTTTCGGTGTCTGCAAGGACGACGGAGGCAAACTTGCCTAGTCGGTCTTGAGGGGCGCCGACCGGGCCGGATTCAGATGGGGCCGACAGCTCAGTCATACTCTGGACGCCGCTGAGGAGATTCAGCACGGTCAGGGGATTGACGCCTGTGAAATAACTGACTGCGAGCGCCAGTACAACGGTACCGATGCCGAGGCCGCCTCTCCCCATACGGGCCGGGCCCATGCCGCGACGATCTTCAATGTTGTCGCTTTCGCGTTGGTCGTCGATGCGCATAGGCGACCTCCCTCACGGAGTACACACTCAGTCCGCTTCCTTTTCCATTGTCTGAATGAACTTGTCGGCTTCGGCGATGGAACGGTTCATATCCTTGACCAGCTGATCGACCTGCGCATCCACTTTGACGAGTTCTCCTTTGATGGCGGAGAGCGCGCGCGCGTTTAAATTGTGTTTCAGGTAGAGGACCTGATCGCGCAGGGGTTTGAGGACCGGTTCGATCCGCTGCTCCGCGCGCTTCATGGCCGCAAGCATCTCTCGGTAGCGGCCCTTTGTTTGAGTGAGTTTGGCCTGGCTCTTCCGGCGCAGGTCGGCGCTCGAGTATTCACCGAGCTCTTTCTCCCACTCCGAAAAGAGCGCATCGGCCACGCTTTCGACGTCCGCGATGCGCTTCCGGACCGCCTCGGCACTGTCTTCGCTTGTCTCCAGTTCACCGTTCAGTTTCTTATAGGTGGCTTCCAGATCTCCTCCTTCATAGGAGACCACCTTGCCGAATTGCTCCAGGGTGCTCTGAATCTCTTTTTTCGCATCTTCTTGCGCATCCCTTGCGGATTTAACACGACTACTGAGGATGTCGCGTTTGGCATAGCCCATCTTTTCCATAGTCGCCAGGTAAGCCTTATCGCAGGAAGACAGGCTCGCGGACATGAACACCAGCATGATGGCCAGTACGAATCGCAACATGATCACCTCTCTACGCGGAGTGGGGGAAGGGTCGGTGACCCAGAAAAGTCGCCCTAGGACGCTGCATCATAGCTGAAGAACATTCACGGGAGAAAGCCCCTAAGGCGTCGTTCTCGCAAACCAGGACGAGTAGAATCAGCGTTGCCACCGCGCTATAGTGTGGACATGCATCTCAAGCCATTCAATCCGTGGTGGGCTGCGTTGGTTTTGACGGCAGCCTGTTCCTCACAACAAGTGATTCCTGAAGAACTGGAGCCACTCATCGACCGAGCGGTCTTGTTTCGTGAACTTGCGACTGCTCCTGATTCATACCAGGGCAAAATCGTGATATTCGGCGGGGAGGTGTTGAAGGCGAAACGACTGAAGGGTGGGACACAGATCGAGCTTCTGCAATTGCCGCTCGATAGGGGCGAGAAACCGATTCTCGACCGACAACGATCGCAGGGGCGGTTCCTCGCAATTCAGCAGGAGTTTCTCGACCCCGCGACCGTCGTCAAAGGAACAACGATGACAATCGTTGGAGAAGTGTCCGATGCTAAGACCGAACCCCTTGACGACGTCCAGTATCGGTACCCTGTGTTGATCGTGAAACATCTACACACTTGGCCGGCTCAATCCTATGGCTCTGCCTATCCTCGCCCTGGATTTTCGATCGGCGTCGGAGGTGGCACAGGAGGGAGCATCGGCGGAGGCGGTGGATTCCGCCTGGGATTCTGACGGCGGTTGTGCGGCGGCGCTCTCAGGGCGATGGAGGTTCCTTCAGCAGGTCGCTTGTACGGAGAAATTCATCGGCGACTTCCTCGATGCGACCGTGCAGAGCGAGAACCTGATGATTTAACCGCCGCATGGTGTCGTCGGAAAACCTCCCACTGAGATCCTGCAACGCTGCCGCTAGTCGTGGTTCCCGCGCAATGGTTTGGCTCCTGGCAACGAAAGCAGCGTCATACCTCGGGAAACAGTTCCGATTATCCGCGAGCACGGTGACGTCCAGTGAGAGGAGCAGTCCGTCGGTAGAATTAGCCGCCACCATGCTGACGTCACCCTGCTCCAGGGCCCGATAGAGCAATCCCAAGTCCATGACCTTCGGTGTCCCGAGTAGCGGCAATGCGTAGGCGCGCAAGAGGCTCGGAAGGCCGTCGGGACGCTGTTGGAACTCGTATCCCACCCCGAGAACCCACCCCGAGGGATGACGTTCCGCATCCTGCAGCGAGCGCACACCCAAGCGGTTCGCGTCTGCCTTGCGAATGACCATGGCGAAGCTGTTGTTGAAGCCGAGCGGATTGAACCAACGAAGATGGAAGCGTGTTTCGTACTCCCGTCGTACTTGCGTCAACACATCATCGGTGTTGTTGGAAGTCGCCAAGTTCAGGATGACCGTCGCAGCGGTCCCCGAGTACTCTGGATAGAGGTCGATGTCGCCGTTGACGATCGCCTTGTGGACCAGCAGCGTGCCTCCTAAATTGAGCTTGCGTTCGACGCGCCGACCCAATCGGTGCTCAAGATATTGTGCGGCGATTTCGCCGAGCAGAATCTGTTCGAGAAAATTTTTGGAACCGACGGTTATCGGCGGTGCTTCATCCGAGCAGCCGAGGATTGAGATTGCGAGGATCAGTGCCGTGAGAGTGCGCGTTCCATCCATTCCAGTCCTCGGTCAGCCGCAAGGGCCATGAGAGCCGCTGGGATCGCGCCCGCAAGGAGAAGCATACTGTCCACGGCCGCGAGCCCACGAAAAATAAATACTCCGAGTCCCCCTGCTCCGATGGCAGCCGCGATGGTTGCGGTTCCGATCGTTGTGACTGTGGCGATCCGGACCCCGGCCAGGATCGTCGGAGCCGCCAGCGGCAACTCCACCAGCCACATCCGCTCACCCGTCGTCATGCCCAGTGCCGTCGCGGAATCCCGCACGGTGACATCGATACTCAAAATGCCGGTGACGGTATTGCGAAGCATCGGGAGCAGAGCATAGAGGACGAGCGCGATGATGGCGGTATGCGTCCCAATACCGCCGAGGATGGGAACGGGAATCAGAAATCCGAACAGAGCCAGGCTCGGAATGGTCTGCACGACATTGACCACCCCGAGTGCCATATCGCGCCATCCGGAGCGCCAACTGAGGATGATGCCGAGAGGAATCGCCACAATCGCGGCGAGGAGCATGGAGACTCCGACCAAAAAGAAATGTTGAGTCGTCAGCGTGACAAGTTCATGCAGAAGACTGTTCGGCATCATACCTCCAGTGGTCGCAGGCAGCTCAGAAACGCATAGGCCTCGGGCGTCGACGCCTGCAAGAATTCCCGAGGCGGCCCGACGAACTCGATTGAACCATCGAGCAGGACGGCAATCCGCGTGCCCAGAAACAGCGCCTCCCGCACATCATGAGTGACAAAAATAGAGGTTTTCCTCAGCTCCCGTCGCAATTCGATGAACTGCCTCTGAAGCTCCAAGCGAATCACAGGATCCACGTTTCCGAAGGGCTCGTCGAAGAGAAGCAGCGGGGGATCAGCCGCAAGCGCTCGGGCGACCCCCACGCGTTGACGCTGACCGTAGGAAAGTTCGCCCGGGTAGCGAGGGCCGAACTCTTCTATGGGCATGCCGATCTTCTGCAGAAGACTGGTGACGCGAGCTTCGATGTCGGCGGCTGGCCACTTCTCCAGTTGCGGGACGAGGGCAACATTCTGGGCGACGGTGTAATGAGGGAACAACCCGCTGTCATGGATGACATAGCCGATGCGGCGTCTCAACTGGATTGGATCCCATGCCGTTGTAGGGCGATCCTCCACGAGGACCTTGCCGCTCGTCGGGAGCAACATCGCATTGACGGTCTTCAGCGCCGTGGTCTTGCCGGAGCCGCTCCGACCAAGGAGTACCAGGGTCTCACCGACCTCTACGTCGAGGCTGAAGTGGCGAAGAATGGAGCGCTGGCCGAAACCGAGTGAAACATCGCGAAAGGAGACCAGAGCCATAGTGGCATGGTTCAGACTAATCTGCGAACCAGAGACTCTCGACAAAGGGCCAGTCATTGTCGATCCATTGCGCTGCGCTGTGAAACCCATTTCGGACGGCCATCGCGCGCAATTCATCAAGATTGAATTTATGGCAGCTCTCTGTCCAAATGGT
Organism: Nitrospira sp.; assembly: GCA_029194725.1. Taxonomy (GTDB): domain Bacteria; phylum Nitrospirota; class Nitrospiria; order Nitrospirales; family Nitrospiraceae; genus Nitrospira_D. The sequence goes on from JARFXQ010000006.1 coordinate 210,551, forward strand.
CTCATCGGATTGGAACTCGCATGTGAGGCCGACATGTTCGATGCGCACCGTCTGCCGCCGATCAGAGCGAAGGTGCATCTCGATGCGGCGTTCTCCCTCGTCATAGCGCACATCATGATGGAAGCGCGACAAGACGAAGCCCCCGCTGAGCTCACGGTTCACTCGGACAAGGAGATTTCGATTAAACGCCGCGGTGACACCGAGTGGATCGTCATAGGCGAGCAGGAGATCGGTTTTCGGTTTCTCCAAGTCCGTCCCCATCAAAAGCGCATCCCCCGGTTGTAAGTTTCGGCGTATCCCGCTCAGGAACTCTTCGGCCGCGGATCGCTCGAAATTTCCCAACGTGCTACCGAGAAACAGCACCAACAGGGTGTGGTCAGGTGGACGATTTACCGCAACTTCCTGAAGTCCTTCGAGATACGACCGCTCGAGGCCGACCAGACTCAAGCCGCCGAGGCCGAAGAGCTCCTTCCGGCAGTTCCTCAACGCTGAGGCGGAGAGATCAATGGGAATATAGATGAGCGGCGCCGCGCGGTTGACGAGAGCTTGGAGCAACCAACGGGTCTTGCGGGCGCTGCCACTGCCCAACTCGGTCACGATCAATCGGTCGGGCAAGAGACCCAGGATGCGGTCCGCATGACGAAAGAGGAGCCGCTCGTCCGCTCGGCTTAAGCCATATTCCGGCAACAACGTGATGGCTTCGTAGAGCGCGCTTCCGACCTCGTCATAGAGATAGCAAGACGGGAGTTCACGTTGTGGTTGGGTTAACCCGTGGCGCACTGCATCGGCAAATGCGTCGATTGCGTCGGTTCGCGGGGCGGCATCAACGCTCAACACATCGAAAGGTGGCATAGACATAAGGATAGGTCCTCCGAAACCAGTTGCGAAACGAACGACGAAGCAGCGGGGCCGCCGTGATCGGTGACCCGCCTTTTAGTACATAGTGATCGACGTCGAAGAATGGCGCGGAGTATCCCGGATAGCATTCATAGGGGCGGAAACCGGGAAAAGGCGCAAAGACCGTGGAGGTCCATTCCCAGCCGTTGCCGACCAATTGCTCGACCCCGAACGCGCTGGCTCCCAGCGGAGTGGATGCAACACCGACAGGATCCCGCCGACGACAATCAAAATTTCCTCGATCGGACGTCGGTGGATCGTCGCCCCAGGGATAGGCACGCTCTCCTTCTGAAGGCGTACCGTAAGCTGCGCGATGAAACTGGGCTTCCGAGGGCAATGCTTGCCCAGACCAACCGGCATAGGCCGTCGCTTCTTCATGCGTCACATAGACCGGCCAGTCCAACGGGAGGGGAATTTCCGCTCCCAGCGTGCGCCAGTACCAAGTCCTGCCCCGGCTCCTCCAAAAATGCGGCGGCGTCGCGCCGGCCTCGACGAAGGCAAGATAGCGTCGATTCGTGATCTTATATTGGTTGATGCCGAACGACGGGACAAAAGTCGCATGGGCGTCGAATTCATTGTCCCAGCCAAACCCATCACGACCATTGCTCGGTTCATCGTCCGATCCGCGATGGCGGCCAAGGGTAGCAGTGCCGGCCGGAATCGCAATGATCGCGTCGTCCTTGTTGATCTCACAGGAGAAGGCCGTTGGCGCCGCACCCTGATCCGGAGGCGTCCAGATCGGGACAGAGAGATTGTGAAGCAAGTAGGTGAATGTTTCCGCGTGCATGAGTCGGTGCTCCAGCGCGATGTGCAGGATCATCGGCGAAATAAGCTGCACGACTTCATCGATCCGTCGGCGCACTCGGGCGGTATAGTCCGAGATTTCCTTGATCGATGGCCAATCCGATGGAATGTCATCCGGCACCTCGCCGGCCTTTGGATCGATCCCGAAGGCGAACAGGCGATCGAATGTGGGATGGAGACTTTCAAGATGCAGTTCGGATCGGATCAGATTCCAATCGAAGGCCTCTACATGTCCCAGATAGAACACAAGGCGGTGACGTTCGGGTACGGGACGATCGAACCACGCATTGGATGGCACGAGACCAAAAACGTCATCCGTCGAATACCTGGCTTTCAACAATGCGGCCCCTGCGTGGGTCTTGACCGGCGTTGCGGAGTTGGAGTTCATGATGGATACCTTCAGGAGATGATTATCTGTAGCACGCCGGCCACGGTCTACATATGAGGGACTCCCCTAGTAAACTCGATCTCCGTGCTTCGACAGGCCTGCCCTGAGCCGCTCGAATGGCTCAGCATGAAGGGAAAACCTCTGTCTATTCGATGACCACTCCGTTCGTCCTGAGGCGCTCGAAGGAGGAACGGAGGATTCTTTCTTAGCCTACTGAACGACGCGAGCGTCTCGCACGGCGGCATGTTCTGCTTCAGATGAGTCGCCTTGCCCAAGGGAGGTCGGCCATTCTGGACCGCGAGTCTGAGCACGTTCGGTACTCACCTTGACGCCTACGCTGGCCTTGGCGTCACAAGGTCCACTTGCGTATGTAGAATAGAGCATGATATGCAAGTATAAGTGGTGAATGCGAACACCAGCCACGTTGTGAAGGAGATGATCACATGAAACAGAAACGGCAGACCACGAAGCGAAAAGAAAGGGTCACGCTGTCTCTTTCAGCCGATATGGTCGAGCGGTTGCGAACCGTCGTCTATTGGACCCCGAAGCTGACGCTCACCGGTGTCGTCGAGACCGCGATCCAATCCGCGCTCGAAAAACTTGAAAAAGGGAAGCGTTTCAAGAAGAGAAAGGGAAAGTTGCCTGTCGGCCGTCCCCGCAAGGACAAGTCGTCTTGAAGCCCACTCGAACGGCAGGCAGTAGAAGGGGCTTAGTGCTGAAAAAGAACGCTGGAGAAGAAATTGTTGGTTGTGCTTGAGCTGTTCCCGAGTTCCCCGGGGCGTGAATGCCGGCAGTGGCTGCCGGTCATCTGGATCTGTCCTTGCGGAATTTCTCACACCTGTCTCGCACCGTGCCGTTGACTCTCCAGCGATTCCAGCCTATACAGTGGGCGTCCATCAGGGGCGGTGTGGTGTCGGAGTCGGCCTTTTCCTTGTGGTGGGAGGCGTTATGGGCGGAGCAGGAAGCTCCCGGCACGTGCTCGAAAGGAGCCAGGCTGGTTCGAGAAAGGAGTTACGCCATGCAGAGATGGTGGAGCGGAGTAGCGGCCATGTTCGTGGCCTGTGCCGTAGGCTGTAGCGCGATTGATGTCAGGACCGACTTCGATCAGACCGTCGATTTCAGCCGGTTCAAGACATTTGCGTTTAGCGGAATGACGGACCTGAATCAAGGCGGGCGACTGGACAACGCAGTGGTACGGGATCGACTCGAGCGCATGATCGAGGGGGAACTTCGGCAGAAGGGGTTGACGCAGACAGGCCTCGATCAGCATCCGGATTTGTTGGTGCATTACTGGGTGGGTGTGAAAGACAAGGAGCAAGTGCAAAGCAGGCCTGGCGCTCGGGCGTCCAGCTGGGGAGACGGATATGGCTGGGGTGGCGGCTACAGCGGGGACTTGTCGTATGAGTATCGAGAAGGGACATTGATTACGGATTTGGTCGAACCGGCCAACAAGACACTGGTGTGGCGAGCCACCATGGTGGCCGAGCTGAGAGATGGCGTCGAAGAGAACATCGCACTGACCGAGAAGGCGATTAAAAAGGCGTTCAAAAATTATCCGCCGCCCAGGACGAAATAGTGACGATTCTTTCCTGTCTGGATTCAACGACGTTCCGAGCCCCTCTCATTCCGTACGAATGACTCTGTTGGCCACCCTCAGATACAGAGTGCTTAGTGTAAACGTGCCTGAATCAGAGGTTCACTAGGCGAACGACGGAATCGACGAGGAATTGTATGATCGACATCTATACAGACGGCGCCTGCAGCGGAAACCCCGGTCCTGGGGGCTGGGGGGTCTTGGTGCGGAACGGCAACGTTGAAACGGAATTCTGCGGCGGTCAGCCGGCGACCACCAACAACCGGATGGAGTTGCTCGCTGTCATTGAAGCGCTGCAGTCACTCGCGCAGCCAGTGAGGGCACGAGTCTACACTGATTCGCAATATGTCCAGAAAGGCATTAGCGAATGGATCCTCAATTGGAAGCAGCGTGGGTGGAAAACGGCTGGGCAGGAGCCGGTAAAGAATGAAGACTTGTGGCGGCAACTCGATGCGCTGGCTGCTAAGCATACAGTCGAATGGCACTGGGTGAGAGGCCATAACGGACACCCGGAGAATGAGCGGGCTGATGCGTTGGCTCGCGAAGGTCTTGAACGGGCTCGCCGAGCGGGTCGACCAGTCGTGGGGCCCATTGATCGTTCTGTCCAAGGATTGAGCCGATCGGACGATTCTCCAATAATTCTCGATATCGAGCGCGCCACGGTCTATCGAGAAAATACCTGCGTCTTCACGGATTTTTCTTTCGCCTTGCGAGCCGGAGAACATGCCGCCATTCTTGGCCCCAATGGAGCGGGGAAATCCACGCTTCTCAAATTGTTGTCAGGCGAAGTCCATGCAATGGCGAAAGACGAGACGCGGATGACCCTCTTCGGTGACGAGCGTTGGAATGTCTGGGATGTGCGGAAACAAATCGGGATCGTGTCCCACGATCTCCAACGAGACTATCTGATCTGTGCCGAGGGACTCAATGTGATCCTCTCCGGGTTCTATGCGAGCAACGATACCTACGAATACCAACAATTCACGCAAACACAGATGGCCAGGGCACATGAGGTGATGCAGGAATTGGGGATCGAGGCGTTGTCTCCCCGCCGCTTCGGTCATCTCTCCACCGGCGAGCAGCGACGGTTTCTGCTGGGCCGAGCATTGGTGCATGATCCAGCGGTGCTGGTGTTGGATGAACCGACAAGCGGCCTCGACCTCAAGGTCTGTTTTCAGTATCTCGAACTGCTGCGTGCCCAGATCAGAAAAGGGAAAACCGTTCTACTTGTGACGCATCATCTGCATGAAATTCCTCCCGAGATCGATCGAGTCGTTTTTCTGAAAGGCGGGAAGATCCTTGCCGACGGTCTCAAGTCCTCGTTGCTCGCCGGCGATCAACTCAGCCGGCTTTTCGACTGTAAGATCACCCTCGTTCAGGCCAACGGCTGGTATCAGGCTTTGCCGGGATAATCGCCGCCGTTGCCACGCGTGCCCGTGCGTCGCCCCCGCAAGAGGCCTTGGCCTTCTTGTCTGCGAACGACGTTGGGCTGACTACGGGTCTGAGGGTTGAGTCACGTCTGGTGATAGAAGATTCTCTATTTCTTGACGATCGGTCGATACGATGTAGACTCGGTCGCAAGAGGTGAGAACTATGAAAAACTTGGAACGGGCGCAGTATGTAAAAGTTACGTTGGCTGTTCTACTTGGTTGGTCCTGTTGCGTGACGTTGATTCCTGGTGCGGCTCCTGCCGAAGCGGGAACGATTGAGAACTCCAAGTCGATCAAGATTGAGAAGCTGCTGACTCTGATCCGAGTCTCAGAGCTCGAGTCGGAATATGACTTCCTTACTCAGAAATATATGAGTGAATACGAACAACAAATAAGAAGATCGGTTGGACACACCTATGCCGGTGTGGCTGATGAGAAAAAGAAGGAGATCGAGCGGCTTATTGAAGCGTTCTTGCAAGACATCAGAAGATCGATAGGGCAGGTCGAGAGCCTGCATGACCATTTAAAGCATGCCTATTCGAGGAGTTTTGGTGAGGATGAGCTTGACCGTCTCATTGCCCACTATTCCTCTCCGGTTGGTGAAAAGGATGCGGGAATGAAGAAGAGTGCTGCGATCGAATATAACAAGATGTGGACGGCTCAATTCATGAACCAATACAAGGCTCGCGTCGAGAAGCTTTTTCAGGTGATCGCCGTGGTTGCGAGAGGCAAGGGGAAGCAGGGGGCATAGCGGCGATGCGATGGCATCGATGTGTCCGGTACCCAGGAGCCTATCCGACAGCGCCTGCCCAAAATCAGGACACCGGTATCGAGGGCTGAGGGCGTTCGCCACGCGCGTGGTTTTTCTATGAGGCTGGGCTCACGTCTCGACCAGACTCTGTTCAGCTTGCTCCAAAACTGCGACGACCTGCTCCTCCATCACACCAGCAAACCGGTTCAGAAAGTCGTTCACGCGAGCCACACCCTCGGTGTTTCCAACTAAGGCGCGCACCGGCACACGGGTTCCTTTAAACATCCAGGCTCCACCGACCGTTCGGGGAACGGGCTCGACCGCACTGCACTGACTCCAGTCCAACATCGCCGCCATTGTACCTCTCAATAACGGCCAGGCAAGGCCTGGTCCAGGCCTGCCAATTTTTCCATTCCCTAACGGTGGCGGGATCGATATTATGAGGGCCGCCGATCTCTCTCATGAAGACGAACAAGGAGGTGCCACATGTTTCGCAGATCACTTGCGTTGTTGCTGGTCGTGTTCTCATTTCTTCCTTTGAGCTGTGCGGAGCTGCAATCGTCGGGTGTCACCAACGTGTTGACTCAACTGGTGACCAGTCAGTTAGGCGTGACGGCAGATCAGGCGAACGGTGGGGTCGGATCCATTCTGAGCCTTGCGAAAGAGAAGCTTCCCTCAATGGACTTCACGACATTGACGAAGTTCATTCCCGGCGCTGATTCCTTCATGAAGGCTGCCAATGACCTCGGCGCTGTGACCGGCCCGATCGGGGATCAAGCTGGTTTGACTTCCGCCTTCTCCCGTTTAGGCATGGGCCCGGACATGGTGCCGAAATTTTCTCAGACCATGTCGGACTTTGTCGGAAAGGCGGGCGGGGACCAGGCGAAGAACCTCTTAGCGAGCGTCATGAAGTAGCGCACCCGATCTTCAAGCGCATTGTTGAATGGCGAGCAGATCGGCCTCGGCCGTTGCGAGCAAACCGTCGCAGGCCGCTTCGGCCTCGGAGAGGACACGGGCACGCCGGTGACGCCAGACTACAAGCCACCGTTCAAGTTCACGGGCAAGATCGAAAAAGTCACCATCGACTTGATGCCGATGAGCGCCGTCGTGCAGGCCGATGGCGATCCCGTCACCGAAAGGGAACGGGTCATGCGCAGTGCGCGTGAGTGAAGGGGAGTGATCCGGTCGAATTTCAAAGGGCCTGGAAGCCTCTGTGGCCGCTTGTGTCGGTCGGATCGATCGGAGTTGAAAAGGAGCGAACTACTTATGCAAACTCTGCGGGATGCAAAAAACTGTGGCGCGGTGAGTGCGGCGCTCATCCTTCTGATGATGACCGCCTGTTCCACGATGCCGCGAGACTTCGAGACACCGAAGGTGTCGATCACCAACATTGCGCCGAAAGACATGACGCTGATGGAACAGCGTTTCGACGTGCAGCTCCGGATTCAAAACCCGAATAATTTCGACCTCGGCATCAACGGAGTCCGGTTCGACATTGCGCTGAATGGGAAAGCATTCGGCAGCGGCATGTCAGGAGCGAAAGTCACCGTCCCGCGGTTCGCCTCGGAGGTGATCAATGGGGAGGTCATTACAGGGTTGGGTAACATGCTTCGCCAGGCTCAGGGGTTTACCTCGGGAGCTACCAACGTTCAGTACAGTCTCAAGGGGAAAGCCTTTGCGGAGTCCCCTTCCACCTTCACGATTCCATTCGAGGATACTGGGGAGATCGACCTGAATCTCGGACAGTCGGCTGAAAAATAGGGGAAAACATTTACAACAGGAGGGTATGCCATGAAGAAGCTATTCATCGTTGCCATCGGTTTCGGTGCGCTCTTGGGATTCGCGGATACCTCGATGGCGGGAGAGACCTCTGCCGCGATAGAAAAGGCGAAGGGAGAAGTTAAGGCGACGACGGAAGAGGTCAAGGGGCAGGCCAAGGGGGCCGTCGAGGACATGAAGGGTAACAAGGTCAGTGCGGAGATGGAACGAACAAAGGGGAAAGCGAAGGCTGAAATGGAGCGTGGGACCGCCAAAGTGAAGGAAACGGCGGAAAAGGCGAAGTAAGCATCGACGGGCTCATGCGCCGTTCGGCAAGATGCATCCACGTAGCAGTTGGAAATCAGTGCTCGATATCTACATCGCCGATCCGGCTCAGCGTTGAGGATCGCTCGGGGAGCATGTCGTTACACGAAGCGTGTTGGTGACCGCGCCCGAGCGGCGGATGATGTGATCAGGCCACGTGGCGGTGCACTCGCTTGTCGATCTCGGGTCCAACCGTCCGTTCGGCGATTCTGAGATCAAAGTCGGCCCAGAGCCCAAGCCACAGGGTCTAAAGCAACGCCGAAACACTTGGACAGCCGAGGAGCGGTGTCGGCGGTAATCGCGCGTTTTCCGCTGACGATCGCGCTGATGCGACCTGGCGGGACAGCGATCTCGCGCGATGCAGGTACAGCAGCGTCCGGCGCGCGATGCGCTCAAAGCTCCGAAACAGAGGGACTTCCGCGTCGGCGAACAGGACTTCGGTCTTCCGTGATCGAAAGGAACGAATCATTCGAGGCCAGTCTATGACGTGTCGCGTCATAGGTCCAGTGGGTTGGGGCCGGTACTCGACGAGAGGAGACGAGTTTGCATGAGGCGGCAAACAAAGAGAGAGGCGAAGGCATCGTGATGAACCACACCTTGCGAGCGTCGGATTCCCTCGTCACCTGGACACAGGTCGTGTATGGGCTGCACGCCTTCAGCCTACTCACCGGCATCCTCGGCACCGCGACCGTCGTCGGCGCATTTCTCACCGGCTGGCCGTCGATCATCGCGGTCATCCTGAACTACGTCAAGCGAAGCGAGGCGCGTGGCACCTGGCTCGAATCGCACTTTCGCTGGCAGATCCGGACGTTCTGGTTCGGACTGCTGTGGATTTCGCTCTGTGTGGTCTTCATCATCGTGACCTTTGGGATCGGCATCCTCATCACATGGCTGCCGATGATCGTGCTCGGGCTCTGGTTCGTGTACCGGATCATTCGTGGCTGGGTCGCCCTTAGTGACAGGCGGCCGATGTACGTATAAGCCACCTGCGGATCATGAGGGGGCGATTGGGGTGGCCGATCCACCCCATGGTTGAATCCAGAAAGGGAGGACGGATGAGGGCATCGCGAGTCAACAAGGTGTTGTATCTTCTTGTGCTGCTGATTGTCGTCATGCACGGCGTCGTGACGGCGTCGGACGATCCGCTCCCATCCTGGAACGACAGCGCGGTAAAGACAAGCATCGTTACGTTCGTCGAACAGGTCACCAAGGAAGGCAGTGCCGATTACGTTCCGCCCCCCGAGCGTATCGCCGTCTTCGACAATGACGGCACGCTCTGGGCCGAACAGCCGATCTATTTTCAAGTTCAATTTGCATTGGACCGAGTGAAGGCGCTCGCGCCGAAACATCCCGAGTGGAAGACGAAGCAGCCGTTTAAGGCGCTGTTGGAAGGGGACAAGAAGGCCTTTGCCGCCGGCGGGCAGAAGGGGCTGCTGGATGTCCTGGCTATGTCGCACGCGGGCATGACGACCGACGAGTTCAACGGCATCGTCAAGGACTGGCTGGCCACGGCGAGGCACCCACGCTTCAAACGATCCTACCACGAGCTTGTGTATCAGCCGATGCTCGAATTGCTGGCGTACTTGCGCGCAAATGGATTCAAGACCTTCATCGTTTCAGGTGGTGGAGTGGAGTTCATGCGTGCCTGGGTCGAGAAGGTATATGGCATCTCGCCGGAGCAGGTGGTGGGGAGCATGGGGAAGCAGAAGTTCGAGATGCGTAACGGCACGCCCGTCATCGCGAAGTTGCCCGCCGTCGATTTTGTGAACGACAAAGCCGGGAAGCCCGTAGGCATCCAGAAATTCATCGGCCGCCGGCCAATTTTTGCCTTCGGCAACTCCGACGGTGACCAGCAGATGTTGCAATGGACTGCCGCCGGGTCCGGGTTGCGGTTCATGGGATTGGTCCATCATACTGATGCCGAACGTGAGTGGGCCTACGACCGCACCTCCCATGTCGGAAAACTCGGCAAGGCGCTTGATGAGGCGATGGCCAAAGGCTGGACCGTCGTGGATATGAAACGAGACTGGACGCGCATATTTCCGTTCGATGAGCGATGAGATCCGGTCATGCGTATTCTCTCCTGCCGACCTGCCCGAGCAACCAACGTTGACACAGGGAGAACGGCTCGGCTGACTTGCTCGACGCTCGTGGTTCTCATCATTGGTCTGTTTAGCGCTATAGACTCATGGGGAGAGCCATACGAAGTACCGGAAGAGGAACCGGCCGAACAGGTGCTAGGAGCGGATCTCGTTGTGGGCCCACAATACCGTGTCGAGGATCCGATCCTCCACGACGGGTACACAAATGTGTATTCCGTGTCATCCCCGCATGGTCGGTTTGTCGCTCGCGGCAACACCATGTTCGTTCGGCTGCGACGCGAGTTGACGGCCATCGCCGATTTGCATGAGCGCTACCTCGCCGGGCTGACGGCCGAGGCCGCGGCTCACGAATGGGTCACTCCCCTAAAAGCTCTTGGACGCCTTGCTTCGAAGCCAGGACAAACGCTTCTCGGAATCCCATTGGGAATCGCTCGGCTGATCGAATCATCCAAAGACAGTCTTTCGCACGAGGCAGGGCCCTATGAAGACAACACCGTTGAATCGTTTGCCCAAATGTCCGCATATAAACGCCGCATCGCCGCTCATTACCATGTCGATCCATACTCAACGAATCCAGTCCTCCAGCATGAATTGGATCGCGCCGCCTGGGCGCATGTGGCCGGATATGCGACCACCTTTGCCTTGGTGTTGGTGCCGGCACCCAACCCGTTGCCCATGATGTTGAGCTCTCTCACAACCGTACAGGTGCTGAATCAAGCCCTGGAGGAACAGGGACCGTCGGATCTGGTCAGCCTCAGCGAAAAAAAGTTGAAGGCCATGCAGATCGACGAGGAACTGATCCGCCAGTTCCTGGCCCATCCGTCGTACAGTCCCCGGCATAAGGCGGTTATTGCCTTTGCTCTGGAGAGTCTCGCGAAGGCGTCGCACCGAGACCGCTTTCTCGGCGCGGCCTTGAATGCCCTGTCGGAGGAAGAAGCATTGTTTTACCAGCAAGAGGCTGAACTTCTGCAGGCTTACAACCAGCAGAAAGCACCCATCGTGAATATCGACGTTGTCGGTCGCATTCCTGTCGGCTTCACCGAAGAACGAACGCTGTTTTGTCCACTGGCTGTGGACCATGGGATTTGGAGCGAGAGAACCGAGTCAGCCTATACGCGTCTCGCCAAGCGGGCCGCTATGGCGGGGAATGATGCACAGATCGAGATCTGGTTGAGTGGAACATTGTCGCAACGGGCCCGGTTTGAGTTGCTTCAGCGCGGTGTCACAGCGCGGGAAAATGTGGCTCGTGATCTCCCGCTGATCGATTGGAAAGACTGATCGGCCGACCCATTGTTCAGTTTTTGAGTAGGGCGGACCTGCGATGGGAGATCAACCGCGTCCCGATCCACGTCGTTCTCTGGAGATGAGGGCGCGAAACGCTCTGCCGACCGTGAGTGGCCACTGCATTTTCAAGACGTGCTCGTGTGAAACGAGGCAATCGCGCTAACGGCTCTCTCCCCGGCTCATCCGCATATACGTGGCCGGCTGCAGGATCAACAGTCCCTCAAGAGTCCGACCATAGTAACGGCCCAAATCCTTGACATCGCCGGTGAGCAGATGGGTTGCGCGAGCACCGATGGCTGCCATGAGAATCAGTCGGTCGCTCTCCGGTAGCTCGAATTCTGGGGATTGAAGAGATTCAGACGGAGCGGCAGGGACGATGTCCATGGATGCACAGAGTTGCTCCAGATCTTTACGTTGCTGGGGAGTAGAGAGGTTGCGACGGGCTTCCTCCACCGCGTAGGCCGAAGAAATAAAGGCCACGCCACGCAGTTTGAAGAGTTGTCTGAGGCGGGAGTCCTGCCGGTAGGCGGCGGAGAACAGCACATTGGCATCCAGGAAGACTCGATCCACGCTCTACGTTTTGGTGGGGTTGTAGTGAGAAATGGCGTCCTGGTCCAAGCCCAACTTCCGGACTGCTTTTCGCGCCAGTTCATAGTCTTCCGGATTCACAGCATTGGACAGCAGGAACTCCGCGCGGCGTTCCGGGTTGTAGATCTCCACTGGGAGGGCTGCAGCCGGACGGATCAGCACACCCTCAGCCCGTTCTTCAGCAATAACGAGCGATCCTTCATTGAAGCCATACCGGCGGCGGAGCGAGGCGGGGATCACGACGGTTCCGCGTTTGCCGACCTTGCTGGTTTCCGCAGCCATATGACTCCCCCTTTGGGATCCCTTGACGCCTGAATATGTGAACGTCTGTTCCTCAAACATAAGTTGGCATTTTCCGAGCCCAAGAGGAAGTGGGTGCAACTTCAGAGCAAGTTTGGATCGCGGCCCTGCTGTTATTGTAGCTCTTCCGGACAGGGGTTGGTTCACGTATCTACATTTCTACCGCCCGACAGAAGCGTTCCTCGACAAGACCTGAAAGCCAGACGACATGGTTGAAGTGAAGTGAGATCCATCTGCCTGGAGGAAGTCAGGCACAGCCGGCTGATCTTATTTCGGAGCCAGGGGGTTCGTCCATTTAAGGCCTGGGAATCGAGAAAAATCGCGATCGGTGGTGTGGAGGATCGCGCCGTGTTCGAGTGCGATGGACGCGAGAACCGCGTCCATGACGAGCGGGCCGGCAGTTTGCCCTGTCCGGATCAGCCCTTGCAGAATGTCCCAGTGGCGGTCACCTGGCTCCAGAATTCCGACCTGTGGCTGGGAGAACCACGATGCCACGACCGCCTCCGCTTCTGCGGCGGTAAGTGGACGCTCGAAGGCGCGAGGATTCGTTGAAATTCTGAGGAAGGCCCAGATTGTCAGCCAAGCGAATCGCACAAGCTCGGTACCTGAGAGGGTGCTCTCCAGCCAGGCTCTGCTCGCTTCGTGTTGCTCCGACCGGGAGTGATAGGCATAGAGGAGAAGGTTGGCATCAATGAGGATCATCGATGGAGCGGACCTTCCACCCGTTCCAGCAATTCAGCGACACTGTCCAGGGTGAGGCCTGGTAGGAGCTTCCCGAGATCTCGGGAGGCCACCCTGAACGGCTCCTTCGGGGACCGGCCATGCCTCGTCGAAAGGCCACGCCGCAACATTTCATTCACGATCTCTCGAAAGGAGCGCCCTGAGCGACGCGCCTCTGCCTTGAGCTTAGCGGCGACATCGTCATCGAGCGTCATGGTCGTACGCATGCCTTGATGCTAAATCAACCGCATCATGATGTCAAGATGCCCACACATGCTCTGTAGCGAGATGCGGGGCACCTGGCTCGAATCGCACTTTCGTCGGCAGATCCGTATGTTCTGGTTCGGGCTGCTCTGGATCTCGCTCTGCGTGATCCTCATCATCGTGACCTTTGGCATCGGCCTCCTCGTCACTTGGCTGCCGATGATCGCGCTCGGAGCTCTGGTTCCGGTACCGGATCATGCGCGGCTGGGTCGCCCTCACCGGTGGTCGGCCCATGTGTGCGTGAACTGCCTGCCGGTCATCAAGAGGATGCAACGACACAGTGCGCCTCTATCGCCGCGCACAGAGGTCTTGGACGGCAGGTGGAAATTCTCGAAGGCGCAGCCGGTGAATCGAGCTGGAGCTAGGGATAGGGGAGAGGAGAGTCGGTCGACGTGCGACCACGACTCCCGATCAAGACCGTCGCTGTGGTTTGCGGCCTATCGGATTCTCCCACTGCAGCCTCTTGAACCGGGCAAAGTCGTTGTCGCATGAGACGAGGGTGGCGCCATAACTGATTGCGAGGGCGGCCAGGTGCGCGTCGGTCACCAGATTGGCTGCAGTGCCGGTTTCTTCCAACAAGGACCTGAGAATCTCCCAGTGCTCATCTTTTTCCGGTAGCAGCCTTGTGCTGTCCAGAGACAACCAAGTGTGGATTTTATCGAGAGCCGAATCGGAATCCAGTGGTCGTGGAAATATGTCGCGGTTGGTTGAGATGCGGAGAAATCCGAGAAGGACGATCCAGGGCAGTCCCAACGATTCGTCGCCATTGAGGGCTTCCTCCCACCAGACCCGTATGGCTCCATGATGAGGAGAATCTTCGTTGACGGCGTAGAGGAGGATGTTCAGGTCGATCAGCTTCACTTTCGGCCGAGCACTTTTCTGACAATCTCCTCATCTTCCAGTGCCGCGGCCAGCGCCAGAGCTTTGTCCAGTTTGATCCTCGGCTGACCCATGGTGTAGGTTTGCTCGCGATGGCGTCGTTTCGGCCGAGATCGTTTGAGCGACGCGCGCATGCCTGCGCGGAGCGTTCGATTAAGTAGACGGGTCAGGGAGGCGTCTTCCTTACGTGCCTGTTCCTTCAGCTGCCGGAGGAGTTCATCATCGATACGGACAGTGGTGCGCATGTAGGCATCATAGCATCACAGGCATTGATGTCAAGACATCACCTAATCGCGTGACTCCCGATGATCGTGCTCGGGCTCTGGTTCCGGTACCGGATCGTGCGAGGCTGGGTCGCCCTTAGTGGTGGTCGGCCTATGCATGCGTGAACCTGCTTGGATCATGAAGGATGAAACGATGCGAACATGACGGCGGAGGCTTGCTTGCTGAATACCTTCACGATCGAGAACGTGACGGTGGAGCTGAAGTGATCGATCATGGAGAAACCGCCAGCGTAGCCGGTACGGTGAAGTTGCCAAAGTCGTGAGGCTTTAGGGGCTATCACCGTTCCAGGTGCGAAGAACGTCCGTGAACGAAAGCGACATCGTCTGATCTTGGCCTGCGGTTGAGGAGGAGTTCAGAGCGGGTCAACGACTTCGAGAAAGGCAAAACGATGGAAGTCTGTGTCGCGCGTGCAGATCCGGCGAATGCCATGCTCGCGCATGAGGATGGCCGTGTGCGCGTCGTGGAATAGATTGCCGGCAAGGGCCGGGAGGTCGGCGATAACCTCCACCAACACCTGCTATCGCCCTTCCATCGCTTGGTAGAGCGCATCGCGATCCGCTACATCGACCAGTGCGCCGCCGCTGTGAAGTGGGGGCAGCGGCGAAAGTTCCGCAGGTTTCTTCTGGGACCGGAACAGGTTCCGCAGCGCGGTCTCTACCAGCTCAGACATCGTCCTTCCCTGGCGTGCCGCTTCGCGCTTGAGCTGGGCCATCACTGTGTCATCAATATTGAGCGTGGTCTTCATATGGCAAACCGTACCGTCAGGATGGCTGTATGTCAATTATCGGTACATGAAGCGAGTTGGCCATGCGAAGGCAAACCGGGTTATCCAGGTACGTGTTGACCGATGCTGGGCTGTCCGGCACCCCGACCTTTTCCCTGTAGCGAGCGCAATCCCGGCGCAAGTTTGGATCGCGGCCCTGAAGTTGTTATAGCTTCTCAATACGGCGTGACAAGGGCTGGTTCAATCGATGAGGATCATCGAGCGTCATGGTCGTGCGTATGGGGAGATGCTGGACCACTCGCATCATGAGCTCAAGATGCCCGCACGTTGCCGGTGAGAGTAGCCGAGCACACCTATCATGCTTGCCAGTAGACGGGTCAGAGTTGGTCTCGGAAAGCCTCTTGCGCCGAAAATGTGAATAGGCTACAAAATTCTCTTCACTTCGCGTTGAGGCTTGGGCGCTTAGCCATAGAGCGACTCAGTTGGAAGCCTTTCCGGCTTCCCGATCGGTCGTTCTTCTCACATGTCTCACATGCTGAATAAGCGCCGCATATCGGGACGACTGCTCCTTCCCGTCTTGCTCCTGCTCGTGGCGGCGCCCGCGGCGCTCGCCGAGACGACGATCGAAGGACGGGCCTTCCTGTTCTACACCGACGATGTCGCCCTGTTCTCCGCCACGCGACGTTTCAACCTCGATGGCGATCCGACCCAACCTGTTCTGGATTCATCGCTGATCGGCAAGGGCTCGGATATGGTGTTCGAGCCGGAGGTCAATGTCATGAAAGCCGTGACGTCCCGGTGGGGTCGGACCGAATTTTCGTTCCGAGGGCAGGGTTACGTCTATGCCGTCGATCCGGGATTCAATCACGGCACGGCCGGCCTGCAGATGCTCCACCACATCTCCCCGAACACGAGAGTCCGCCTCCGTTATTACACCGCACCGAATCTTCTGTTGGGAGATAATGAAAGCCGGCGCACGGACTCGATTCAGGAGGAGCGGGTGACGAGCCACATCGGATCCCTCAGGTTGGAGCACAATCTGTCCAAGCAATGGGAAGTCCGGCTGCTGGCGCGATACGGCGCCCGGTTGTACAACGACGAATGGGCGCAACGCGATACGACGTTTTGGACGATAGGCCCGCACCTTGTCTGGCATTTCATGGAACATTATGCGATTGTTGCCGGTTATCACTACGAGAGAGGGTTGGCGGATGGGCGAAACCAACCGCAATTCGAGGACGATACGTCCTACGTCAATAATTACGTCACGATCGGACTTGAAGCCGAGGTGACCCATCGACTGTCGGCGGAGATTTCGGTGCATTTCGAGCGCAATGATTGGACCACCGGGATCGAAGGGGACGAACGCAAGGGGGGCCACGAGACCGTCTGGCAGGGGCAATGTACGTTCCGCTATCGCGTGGCCGAGCGGGTGGCCGTCCTGGCAGGATTTCAGCGGTCACAGCGAAAGCAGAGTTTCGAGGGAGAAATCGCCTACGATACGAATCTCTTTCTCGGCGGTTCCTATACGTTTTGACCCTCATTCCTCCTCAGCGGCACACCTCGTTCCCGCCGGTTCCATCCGGACCTAGCTCCGACCAAGCCGATTTTTCACAAGATCTGTAAAGTGCGAGCGAGTCAAACGATCAGCGAGAGGAAGACGAATTCGCCTATGACAAATGAGGCAGTGAACAAACCGGATTCGATCTCACACAAACCGTACAGCATGCGGCAAACGGAGGCGGCTCAGCGGCAAACTGAACAGAATTACGAAGAGAGCCTCGCCAGGTACAACGTGTTTTCAGCTTGCATGATCGGACGGGGCTATAGGGTCGGCTGAGCCGCAGAGATCGGGGTCGTGATCAACTGCAACGCCTTGCCGGCGCTCGCCTCGAGCGCGATGGGTAGCAGGCGCGCCCGGCTGTTCTATGTTGATTTTCCTCGGAGTGCCGTGGGATAAGCAGCTTGTGATCGTTCTCATTCATGCGGAACCGTCGATTGTGACGGTTTCCTCTCATGTGCCACAGATGGAATGGTGGCACATACTAGTCCCCTGACCTTAGGGCATCTATGTGGCTATTAGCAATAGTGGTGTGACAGCCATGAGAATATCGCTAACGGGGATGCTTCTTGCGGCTTTGTTGTTCCTCTCGGCCGGGTGCCATCGTCCATTTCATTTGGCGGAAGGCCACACGACATCCACTCCGATCCCTCCCTCGCTCAACGTCAACACGATTCCCCAGGCGCAAACGGTCATCCTGTTTCCGGCAACCGACCATCACC
>JARFXQ010000025.1 GCA_029194725.1 Nitrospira sp.
GCAAACCGAATCTTGGGGTACAGCGGTGACGCAGAGGGCTGACGGATGCGCATGCCAAACCTCCTATCCAGACAGGAGAATTTGACCGACTACTCTACATCCAAACCGATCAACTGCGGAATCCGGGTTCATAGAATCTCCTGTGCCCATGCACAAGAGAATCAGATTCGCCCGGTCTTGGGAATCCCCTATGAGTCAAAAAATAGGACCGTTGGTATTACAGCCTCAAATAGGCAGTGGAAGCCATCGAGGATGGGTGATCGGACAAGGAGGTTCCGATACCGCCAGACCAGGAAAAGGCGGGGATACAACGCGGGGAGGAGGAGGAAGCTCCGGCGGGTGCTGGAGGACTCGCGACCTTGTGGTGAGTTTTGTTTACTAGGTGTGAGCTGGTGGCGTTGCCACCATAATCTCTTCCGAGCAGGCATCTTCCGAATCGTTGAAATGTCTCACGGCGAAATAATAGAGCGTATCGTGTTCTAGCCCAGCAATCGTCGCAGGTGGCGCGTCGACCGCTTGTTTTGCCTCGTAAGCAGCGCATGAACCTGATTCTTGAGCTGGTTGCTTTCCATAATAAACGTAGTAACCGAATATGCCGGCATCCGCGGGATGCTGCCAGTTCAAACGCACAGTCACTCCCGTCGATGTCGACGTCACGGTAATCATTGGGATATCATCCGATGAATCTGAACTGGGAGACGAACCATCGGTAGAGAGAGGACCAGGGCTGAGATCCGAGGCGAAATCTGTCGTTACATCGGTGGAATGTGAGGTGAGCGGGAGTTGCCTAGCCTGATGTCCTTCCATGTGGTCAGTGGCTAGATCCAACGATAGACTTGCCGTCGCGCCTGCCGGCGCAGAAAGGCTAGAAATGACTGGACCTCCCTGTCCCTCTCCAGTGCATCCGATGAGGGCTAGAAACGGGACCATCATCAACATCCTAGAGCTATAGGCCATCGAGATGATGTACGGTCGAGAGATGGAATTGATGAAGGCCCCACGCGTCAACATAGGAACACCTCTGTATGGATGTCAGTGATTCACATGCAACTGTGCCGGTGGTATGTCCACTGTCTCGATCGTCACTGTATTGAGATGGTTGACGCGAGTACTATTCTCGTTGTTACAAACGGTGACGCGTCAACCTCTACTTGTCAGCAGTCTGCCAGCGTACCACAACGCTTTTCTACCGCACCGGAGCTCCCTTCGCCCCTACCTCAAGTACCGCTCGATCTCTTGGCCGATCCGTCACCGCATCTGCCACCGTTATTGAACGGGGACCTGCCGATGCTGCCCAATTGCGTATATGTATTAATTGATGTTCCCATGCGAGTTTGTTTTCCGAGTTTTAAGCCTACTGGTGAGCGAGTTCGATCGCCCCAACAACAGGTATCGCATCGGCTGCGGGCTCTCCAGCCGGGACGATGGTGATCGTTGGTTCGGCCTTTAGACGCCCTTCCAACAGCAAACGACGTACGTGGCCCGTCACCTCGAAACTGACGAAGCGTTCGTCATTGACGAGGGATTGCTGGTGTTCACCATGGCTCACGGCGTCAAAGAAATTCACCGTCCCAACTCGGTGCCTCACAGATGGTTTTGCCACGGTCTTCTCGGAGGGTGCCAAGTACACATCATAGAGGATGCCCGGGGCTGCGGCTGCTTGCAGCCCTGAAATAACGAGGTACAGGCGTGAGCTAGGCGCCAACTCACGTATCCGTCTATCGAAGGGTGGTTCAGGCGTGGCGGTGGGCGCCTCGGGCATCTTAAGCTGGACCCCTACGGACTCGGACGCAAGCGGCACGCGCCTGGTGGAAGCCAGAACGCGCCTGACCGTTCTGATCGACTCTGCCGGACTTGCCGACTCTGCCGAGCTTACTGACTCTGTCGGGCTTGCCGACTCTGCGGAGGCTGTGCTGCTCGGCTGCAGACAAGGTGGCACCTGCTCGTAACTGCTGTAGGCGTAGCCCAGCTTCAAAATTGAAAGCATATCGTTCACCTTCCCGACCACCTCCTGTCCATTCTCGCCGGCGAACTTAAATGTCGTGTTGCGGAATGATGTGCTGGTTGGGTTCGAACGACCACTTTTATTCCAGCTTGCCCATAGCCGGTCGATGTTGCAGTGGTGCAGCCAAAAGATTGGGTCACGTGCTGCCCAGGGCACCGACCCCATGTTGTTCCTGTCACCGATGAGGACATGCACATTCCCGTGTAATCCAGAATCGAGCGCTCGGCAAAACCCCGGGATTGCGCCCTGCGGACTGTAGCTGCACTGGGTAAGTGCTGTCGTGGCGAGCGCTCCAGGACTGGATGCGTCGATTGGACGGCCTGCGTTGACGGATGAGTTTCGGTTTTGCACGTATAGCGAGCTAGTCCGGTCGCGAAACTTTGCTGGGATGATTCCATGATTAGGTCCTGCTGCCGAATAGTTCCAGTAGGGCAAGGTGAAGGTGGGCTGGTTCGTGAGCTTGCGTATGATTCTCTCAAACCAGAGGAGGTACATGCGATGCCATGGCAGGAAGAAGGGCTGGTTGGCGCTGTTGAAGTGTGGCTGGCAGGTGCTCCAGACAGCGCTGGCCAGCGCACGCTCTGGTCCTGTGGCTGCGGGATAGATCCGGTTGAGCTCCGACGTCTTAGTACGATCGCCGCGCACCGCATGGATATACCACTGGAACAGCCAGCTGCGCGGGTCGCTCTCAAATAGAGCTTTCATTTGAGCAACACCGTCCGCGTAAATTTTTAACATCGCCTGTCCTTCCTGGCTGAGCACGTCGTAACGTACTAACGGACCTGTTTGAGCGAAGGTATCTCGTGCTAGCCATACTGCGAGTGGGATTGAGGCGACGGCTTTGAGGAGTGTGCGACGGTCCAAGAAACTCATTTGTATTCCTTTCTAGGTGTGGTCAACCCTGGACGTTACTGTTGGACGATTGCGATACGCCCGAGGCTCGGTCGGGATTTGGGATCAAACGGCCGCGCCGCCAAGATGGTCAGCGTAGCCTCCGTCTCGATCATGCCCTGCTCAGCTAAGGCGCCGACCGCCTGAGTCACGTCAACGCTCTGCCAGACGGGGGTCATCTGGTCGCCGGGCCTTAACGCCGCGAAGAAGTTGAATTGCGCCAGTAAATGATTCGCGCGCGTGGCCTGGTCGGCCTGTTCCGGCAAGTTGAGGTAGACGTGGAACAGCGTCTCGGGAGTCTGTGCGGCGCGGAGATCGCACAGCAGCAACAGTAAGCGCTGGCTCGCACCTACCCGGCGTAGCACTTCGCCGGGAGCGACCTGTGCGAGATTTTGCGGTGGATGCAGAACGCTACGGACTCCTTCAGGCCGAAGCACTATTCGACCAGGCGAGGCTGACTCGAGCAACGTGCTACTTGGGTGCAAGTCTGCATGTCCTTCCTGAGAGCTAAGACACGCTTCCGATAATTCAGGAGCGGTGGCGAGTGTTGTGACCGTCAACATGACCATGATTACGAAGCGCAAGGTCGTCATCTCTGTTCGCACTTCAGCAGCTGGCTGTTAGTCCACATGCTACATCCAGTTCTCGGTCAGTCAGACCAAGGTCTAGCTATAGCGCTAGCGACAAATCCCATCTCTCCCCGAGGTATAAAAAAACAGAGGGTGTGGAAATAGGAAGAAGGCGGTGACAACCTGGTTAGGTGAAACCCGGCTGCATGGACCCCGACACAACAAGGATGAGGCACCGCCGTGAGGGAGTAGAGCATAAAGCCGAGAGTCGAGTCAAGGAATCTGTGGGACCACTTGGGGGACTTTGTGCGCGGCCACGTTCGACGGTTCGTCCAGCGACTGCGGCCACGGAGGTTGGCGGAGCGGTTCATCAATCGTCTCCTGCTGTTGCCTCAGCGCCAGGCCAAACAGGTGAGGGAGCTGTTCCCCCCAAGTGCATTTGCACGGCTTGGCGCTCGCCGATTTCGAGTTGGCGCCCCGAGGGTTGCTGGGCGAAAGGGTGTCATTGTCGTCCGCCTCGATCCAACGGCTCAAGGCGCAGTGGCAAGACGAGTCTACGACCTGGAAGCGGTGACGGCTCGATGACCTGGAGGTCGTCTACGTCTGGGCCGATGACCTGTACGTGAAGGCCGGCCTGGAGCACCTTTGAGTCCCTCACGTTGTACGGACACAAAGGCGAAGGTGGCTTGAGTCCCATCAGGGTCCGACAATCTTCCTTGACCTTGTGCTCAACAGAGGTTTAGGCTAACAACCACCGAAGAGGTGCGTGATGAGACTTGGGGTTGCCAGTCTCCTCATCCCTTTCACCTTTTACGCTAGGTATCCTGGCACCCTCAGAGCCAACCAATGTGATCTCAAACCCTTCGAGACTCCATCCGAAACTGACAGTTTCTTTTCATTGAAGAACCTTGGGAACGGGCAAGGTCGTCACCGAAGCTCCGTCCCGAATCAGTCTGCCGCTATCGCTCTCCATACCACGGGTGATCCCGTATTCCCCCATCGGCAAGGTCGTTCAAGGATCATCTCGGCAAGATATCGGTGTGATCACAAGTTGGTGAACAATCCAAAAAGGAGGGAATGTCATGCCTGGAAGACATTTCATATGCTACGCGACCACCTGCTTCGCGGTCCTGCTACTTGGGTCATCGGCTGGTGCCCACGATGCGGATCTTGGTGGACCATATAGTCACAGGAATGTGTCAGCCACGATTACGAAGATCGAAGCGGGGCTGATGTTCCTTGAGATGGAAGGGGCTTCAGGCAAGAAAGTGGCGCCGCGATGGGTCAGCGTAAAGAAGGCGGAACGCATGGGACTGCACGAAGCCAAGGTGGGAGATGAAGTGATCGCGACGTTGGATGAATCAAATGTTCTGCTGGACATTCACGATCCAAACCGTCCTATCCACCGGCATCGCGTTCTGGTTGGGAACCTCGCTTATGCGGATCCGTTCTGGGAGGTAGTCGAGATCTTTACGAGTGAAGGGTTGGAGTCCTTCCCGGTTGACGCGTTAGCGGGCAGCAAACTTGGCGCGCTTAAAGAAGGAGACTTAGTAAGAGCAGAGTTAGACGAAGCGAATGTGATGATTGACATCCATCCATACCACCGGCAACGCGAGCAGTCAGGTATTTCGCACAACACGCAACCGAGGGCGCACGCGTCCAGATGATTGCAGCACGATCACGAGATCAACAGTTGATGGAAAATATGGCATCCCGTGTGCGTCTTCTCCCTTATCTGCTTGAGGGAACATGTGGCGAGGCAAGGGTGTCGATTCTCAAGTCCCCTCCGAACGTGAGGGGCCGTGAAGTCTAGGGCCCGTTGTCGTAGTAAGGGGCAACAAGGGAAAGCCGATAATGAGCAAAGGCGTCTGGGTGATGCTCGCGATGGCGACGCTCCTCGTGACAGGAAATGTTGCGATGCTGTGGTTCGTCCTGCAATCAGGTTTTAGCGCGAAGGAACAGCCGATGAAGCTTGAGGTTCTGTTCGCGCGTCAGCTCAGACGCTTGGCAATGCCCGAAGCCCAGAAGCAGATGAAAAACCCTGTTCCTGCCACAGATGAGGTACTCGCAGAAGCGCGAGGTCACTTTGCGGACCACTGTGCGAGCTGCCACGGGAATGATGGAAGTGGCTCTACCGTGATCGGGCAGAACTTCTATCCAAGAACCCCCGATCTGACTAAGATAGAGACACAGTCCTTCTCTGACGGAGAACTGTTCTATATCATCCATAACGGCGTTCGATTTACTGGAATGCCGGCATGGGGGAAAGATCGTCACGAACCAGATCTCGATAGCTGGAAGCTGGTGCATTTTATCCGCCATCTCCCAAGCATTACGAGCAAGGAACTGGAAGAAATGGAGCGGTATAACCCCATGAGTCAGGTGGAGCGGGAAGAGCAGGAACGAATCGACCGTTTTCTGGAAGGCGGAGACCTTGATCCGCATTCTCATGCACCGCATCATTAACTGAGGCAAAATGCTGATCAATATGGTGAAACGAGTAGGAATACTGGTCCTGTTGATGAGCGCAACACTACCCGGCATAGCCGCCGCGCACGGGGAAGGGCTGCACGTCTTTGGCACAATCACTGCTCTCGATACTGCTGAGATTCAAGTTTTGACGACAGAGGGGAAGACAGTCTCAATCCCCACAGTCGCCGAGACAAAATATCGGAATAAAGGAAGAGGGGGTGGAGGGAACGTTCCCCGGGTAGGCGACCGAGTTGCGATAGATGTCACGGAGAAAGATGGCAAATTGATGGCCACTGAAGTCCAATTCTCCTCCTTTGCGAAGCAACAGAAGCCGTGACCGGATGATGTTCGTCGGCAGGTGGGCTGCCTCCACAGCCCTCAACAGGTCCAGATCCTCTGTGTTTGTCGGTGGGGTGCCGTGGTCACAGGCGTCGAGTACCAGCACCCCGCCGATCGCCATTTGTATATCCGGAGGACATTCCTCAAATGGAATCCATTGCTCGCCATGTGGAGGTGTGTACCGATTGAGAGGGAGAAGACAGGCAGCATCTCATCACGTAGTGACGCATCTGATCCCTCCCTGATTTTACAGGCACCTCCAGAGGTAGAGGTGGACGGAGCATCAGATGAGTCACGTCGGCATCATCTGCCTAAACACACCGTGACACCTCATCGCAATGGCGGCGTTGGCCGACGCAACCCGAGCCCGTGGACACCGGGTTACCTTCTTCCTGTTGGGCGAGCCTCCCCCATCGGTCTCGGCAGCCGGATTCGAAATGGTTTCTTTGGTATCGTTCAATGTTGATAGCAATTTCTCGTTGGATCATCCGGCGGGGAGTCAGCAGCGCAGTTGGGACCCATGGGCCGAGGTATCCGCACATATCCTTCAACCGTATGATTCTTTTCGAGGATCTCGAAATGAGACTCGTGGCAGGATCCTGAACAGCCGGGCGTGGTCGGCAGTGGATTGTTCAGCGCCACGGATTTCCCTCCAACCGGTATGAAGCGCGGATAGGTGCTTGTCGCCGCGCCGAACGTGAGTTGTCCATGCTGTGACGACTGCTCAACTCGAGTCGTAAACGTCGGGCGCGCATGCTCCGGTCTCAGCACCGTGGACCATGTGGGATCGTCAGGCGCATAGAGGAAGGCATTGTTCCCGCGATGGCATTCGGTACAGGGCACGGTGCCAGGAGCAAATCCTTGGATGGGATCACGGAGTGAAGCGATGGGAACTTCGGCTGTCTCAGGGTTCCAGCTTGTGCTTGGTGAGCGCGGATCGTTTCCCCAGAAACAGGCGTACCCCGTCGTGGCGCTCTGGCAGATAATTTGGAATGATCCGTCGCTTCTTCCGAGCGCAATGCAAGCCCCTCTCACATCGGGTGAGGCATAGGACCAGACGCTCGCGAACGTTGTTTCATCAACTGTCACCTTTTCCAGCGCATTCGGCGTCAGTAATATGGTCTTGAGGTTGCCGTGGCTTTCCCATTCGGATGAAGACTGCTTCCAATCAGGTGGAACCGGGACAGCTTTCGCACGGCACGATTCCATGTAATTGTCTTCGCTCGCTACGTTCACGCTTGCTGGTTGAGCAGGAGTAGGGGAGCGGGCCTTCGTTCCTTCCTTCGGCGACTCGATCAGCGAACAGCCTGCGAGTGGTAGGCAGATCAAGGCCATCACATATAATGTGAGAACTCTCATGATTGTTCCAAAATCCCAAGCACCCATCGCCACACTTCCTGTGTGGCTTTCTGTGATCAGAGTGCCTGATTATACATTGCAAGGGAGGATGTCAAGATTTCCTTACCGGACCATGGGCTTGGCCAGATCGAGGAAAATGTACTGAGTCTGTTCTCAAGATGAGGATCATTATCTACATGGAAAGTCATTGCGACTATACACGGTCCTACAGAGTCCAATCACGAGCTGAGCCAGGGACCAACTGAGGACGGTCAGCCTCTAGCGCACTGAGGGCATCAGCTCCCTCTGCCAGCAGGCCCTCTAGGTCCGCCGGCTGGGTTGCCTCGCGTGTGGCGTCCTCCAGCACCAAGCGAATGTTTTTGGCGGCGGCGGCGCGCCGATCCTTGTTGGTTGTGCTGCTGCCAACGTTCTTGAGGAGCCGGACCAGACCCCGCGCGACAGCCGGCTCTTTCGCTCCGAACCGCCGGATTTGCTCCGTGCCGAGTCGCAAGTAGTCGGCGAACGTAGGGAACGGTATAGTCACGCGCACCGTGTCATGTTCATCATGGTACAGCCGGTCGCCCAGCCGTCTGCGAGCTAGGACACAGAGGACCACCGCCAAGTGATGCAATGCTTGGGTCGCTGTGTAGGGATCGTTGATTGCCGCTGACAGTGCCCTGTTGCCAATATCGACCAAGCGGCGGATGCCGAAAGGAACATCCTGCAACATAGTCCGCTCGAAACCAACCTGGATGGAGTTGCGGATTGCCTCTCGCAGGACAGCCTCGGCCGGTACATGATCGGCCGATCTGTGCCAAGCCCAGGCGATTGGGGTCTCGGCGATGACATGGTCCCCCGCCATCCTGATGAGCCGGATCACTACGTCCTGCCTTGCTGCTGCTTGGACGAGCGCTTCAGGTTCGACATCTTGAATATACCCGGACTGGTCGGATGGAAGGGTGATGGCCCATGCCGGTGGTTCTGGGCAGCGCTCCTCGGGTTCCCCGTAGCCGAGCCGATCAGGATAAAGGTTGTCGATGACTTCCAGAGTTTCTCGCACAATCATGCTCATGATCGTGTCGATCTGAATCGAGGAGGAGAGGTGGTGGATGAAGTAGATGAGGACGCCCAAGCTTGCCAGTGCAAGCGCAAGCGATCCGGAGACGGCTAGACGGGGCATGAACGCCGCCTCATCGGGGTTCTGGACCCCGACGGTATGTAAGCCCGCTGTGCTGTAGGCGAAGGCGCCTACGAAGACGCTCAGGACAAACTGCGTACCGCGGTCACGCATGAAATTGCGCAGCAATCGGGGGGAATACTGACCCGAGGCGATCTGCAAGGCGATGATCGTCAGGGCAAACACCAACCCGGTCACCGTGATCATCGTGGACGACACAACAATCAGCATTTGGCGAGCGTCGTCGGGCGGACCCTGGAAGACCAGCCATCGGATGGGCGAATCGTCGCCGATCGGCACATGGGACAAGACCATTCCCGCCACCAGGAAAAACACAACAGACGCCGTCGGCATGACCCACAATGCGCTGCGAAGGTGATCCCACAACACCCGACGCCGAGTAAGAATGGTCATGTCGCCGCCTCCGGTTTGAGCGTGATCTCACGTGATGAACGAGCAACACCTTCGAGGCTGAGATGGAAGACGATCTCGGTAGTCCAGGAAGCCGACGCTCCAAGGGCACATATACAGGAAGGGGGAAGGCATGACCGCTGAACTAGGGGTATGATAGGGGGCAGTATAGCCAGATTGATCTGCACAAAGCAAAATTCATCATAGTCCCACAAACAGCTGTGAGGGGGCGGAGGTTTTCAAGCGGTTCTTCCAGCGCCGCAAATACCCGATGCTTGCGTTTTGGTGCTAGGAGGTTGGCTTCGGAGGGCTGCTGTTTTCCGAAAGGGTATCTCTCTTGGCTCGAAAGAACTCCTGTAGGAGTTCACGGCTCTCCCGTTCGAGCAGTCCTCCCATCACTTGTACTCGGTGATTGAACCGGCGTTCGCTCAGAATATCGAGGATTGATCCGCAAGCGCCGGCTTTGGGGTCCCACGCTCCGAAGACGAGCCGCGCAATGCGAGCCTGCACCATTGCTCCGGCGCACATCGGGCATGGTTCGAGGGTGACATAGAGCGTTGTGTCAGTGAGGCGCCAGGTTTTCAACTGCTCGGCAGCCTTCCGGATGACGATCATCTCGGCATGGGCGGTCGGATCTTGTGAAACCTCCCGATAGTTGTGACCGATCGCGATCATTTCGTGATTTCGCACGAGGACTGCGCCGATTGGAACTTCTTCCATGTGAGAAGCGAGCGCTGCCTGCTGTAGAGCCAGCCGCATGTAATGAGCATCATGAGGTTCTCCTTGTATGGAGGGAGATCTCGTGGAATTCGTGATGGTCACGACGCATGCTAGCATAGGAGCTGGAGAAAGGGACATGAAAGAGAAATCGACGTGAGCGCGGACTGGTTTTCGATGCGGGATACGAGCAAGCTGGGTGAATGGTTCGGCCTAGGGGATCCGCTGTGATCGCCTGCTTCCCTGAGTCGCCTGAATTTTCAGCTCTTCGATCTCGGCTTCTCGCTGGATCAATTGATCTTTCACCTCTGCCAGTTCAGCCATGCGGCGCTGCAGTTCTTCTTGGGTTTGGACGAGGATTTCTTGACGTTCGCTGAGCTGCTGTTGGAGAGTCACCAGCTTAGAGCCTGTTTCCACCGCTTGGGACTGCAGTTGGGCCAACTTCTTCAGGTCTTCGATCACTTGGGTGGAGGAGTTCCATCCAAAATACATTAAGATAGTCATGACCACGAAGATGACCATTCCCAACGCCCACCCGAATGATGTGGCAGGTGGGGATGACGGCGGGAAGAGGTGATTCATCCATTCGCCCGGCTCAAGACTTGGTTTGGAGCGTGATCGGGCTTCTGATTCACTGGCGGGGGACGACACACAGGACGACAGAATTCTATTTTTTAAGGTCCGGGGAGGAGTCGTGATGGTGATCCCGAACGGCAACGTCACTGCCACTGACTGATATCCTTTCAGCCTCGTGCGGCAAGGGATACATCCAGAGAGCAGATGGGCCTCCAGGGCCTGTCGCTCAACCCGTTCGAGAGCTCCGATCGCGTAGAGAGGAACAGCGGCTTCTAACTCGTTATGCGTCATACCGCTTCAGCTGCTTCCCAATATGATTGCAGTGATTCGAGCAGTTGCGACATGCCGAGAGCGATGCAAGTCTTCACCGCCTCCACCGGCTGATTAAGCTGTGCCGCGATCTCCGCATCGGGAAAGCCCTCATAGTAAGCCAGCTCGATCATCTGCCGTTGGACCTGCGGCAAGCTCACCCAAGCCTCTACGACCAGACTTCGCAAGTCTTGGTCAGCCGGTGAATCAAAAGTATCGGAACTTGGGTCGGCAACGTGGCTTGTCTGGCCGTCATCAATGGACGAGGCCATCTGACGAAGGCTACGAGGGCCGCGTGCTCGCAATCGGTCGATAGCTCGGTTGCGCGTCAGTGTAATGAGCCAGGCGATGGGAGTGCCTCGACCGACATCGTAGCGAACGACCTTTCTCCAGACATTGAGGTAGATCTCTTGAAGCACGTCCGCTGCTTCTTCACGGTTGTCGAGAATACGCAGTGCCAGGCTGAATAACAGGGTACTGGATTGATCGTAGAGCTGGTTAAAGGCGTGGACCTCACCCTTGGCAACTCGAGCCACTAACGTAGGGTTGATGGCCGAGGCGGCGAGCTGAGAAGCTGTCTCCATAGAATGTTGCTTGTGGTGATCGAGGTGATGATCCGTAAACCGGTCACCACTATAGCACCCTCACAGCACTCGACGAAGAATTCGCGCAAAAGGATGCGCCGTGTTGTCGCCTGCTCAGAACATGAAATCTATTGGTGGATGGATGAGCTCGATCTTGTGGTGACGATCGTGCCGATCCATGCGACGGCGCAGCGAAGCCCTTCGACTCCTATATGGAAGAATCTGGCGATATAGGAGCCGATGAGACTCATGCGAGTGGATGCTCCATATCGCCGCCTCATGTATTGAGCAGAGGGAAAGAGGAGCGCGGCGAGGTACTGGAATTGTTGGCGAAGGCTTTCAAGAGAACACAGAAGCGCAAGCTCTTCTTGTCCGCTGAGAGACGGCCGAGCGAGGATCTGATCGCGGACCATTGTTGACGAAGGCGACGAATCGTCGCGCACGTTCGCGGCGAACCGTCCAGCCACTGCTTCAGGTAGAGGAGAATGAAAAGTTTCCGCCACGATCGTGAGAACGTCACAGACTGCCTGAGTCCGCTCCATGAGCCGCGCCTGATTCATGAAGATGTTCCAGTCGAGCGTTGACCCATGCCGCTGGATCACAGTATCCAACTCATAGAACCACAGGAGCGGAGCCTGCCGCCCTTTATGATGGAGGTGAAGGCAGAGATGGAGAAGAAGATCTTCATTGCTAAGGACCCAGGTAGCGCCCCCTGCCCATTGCTGTCTCCTGGCCCGTGCCCATATCGGATCCATAGCGGCTGTATCGATAAACGGTGGATAGGCCAGAGTCCAATGAGGTTCCACAACGAGGCCGTGATTCGAGTGAACGAATTCCAGTGAATAGGAAAAGGTTTCGAGAAACCCAGGCCGGTGCTCGTGAGCCGTATAGGCAAGGTGCTGGAGGATGTCCTTGATGGCAGGGAGATCCTCACGATGAACGAGGAGGTCCAGGTCATCCATCTGGCGGGTCGAGCAACCACCGTACAAGTGTTCGGCCAACGTCGGTCCTCGAATCGGAACACAGACAATGCCACGTTCCTCACACGTCGCCAGAATATCTCGGAGTTCTTTTGCCAACAGTGAATGCCAGACTGTCTGTTGGACCACCTGTTGTTTGAGAGCATTCAGCAAATGAAGAGGGATCTCCTGTCGGTGGGCAGGATGGTTGAGCCGGCGAAGGAGTAGAGGGGCTATTCGTTGCGTGATGGCTTCTTCAACGATGGTGTCCCAAGCATCCCGTTGGACTATGGCAGGCTGGTTCTTTTCAGACGAGTTATCCGTCAGAAGGGCCATCAGGAAAGGATGTACGAACGGCAGGGTTAGCATGATCTCGCCAGATCATGAAGGATGTCCGCACGTATGCCGGGCAGGGCCTGGAATGAGTCTGGAATGATCAAGCGGCGAACAGGGACCCGAGTGACGAGATGATGGAGAAAGTCGAATTCTCGGGTCAACATGGATTGGTCTTCGATATCCAGTTTGAACGCCAGCGAGAGGAGCGTCATGAGAGCCTCCCGCTGAGTAAGAGTCGGTCGCTCAAGAGTGATGGCTGAGGCAGTATGTGGCGGGCTGCTTGTTTCGATCACGTAGATCCCGGCCAACGAAATGACGGAAGGGCAGGGTGTGGCGGAGGCAACATCGGGGAAACGTTGTTTACGAGTATAGTGCGCCACTGGTGCACAAATTTTGGTTGTGCCGAAGAGAGCATCGATCGCATCATCCCAAAGCCTGAGCCCAGGATAAGCTGGAATGGTGACGATGTCTTCGCCGCATCTATCGAGGACGACACAATCATCGGTTAAGACAGAATATCCCGCGGAGAGAAAACTTGCCGCCAAGGTAGATTTCCCACTTCCGGCCGGACCGAGGAACGCACAGGCTCCGTAGGGTGTGGCGACAGCGGCTCCATGCAACACCTCCTTCCCTCGATAGTTCAGCACGAGGGGGAGCACTTGGTCCAGGAGCAAATGGTTCACGGTGTGAGCAGGTGTGTGCCGATGCGGGATGCAGCGGATGGAATTGTGCCATGGGGAAAACACAAAACCGGCCAGGCCGGGAAAGCGTAAGAGATAGCCTGCCGCGATCTTGGCGCAGCGCAACCAGGGTGTGCCGTCTGGGAGCGACACGGTCAAGTACCAGGATGTGGGCGTAGGAATGGGTTCCTCAGATGAGGAAAGCACGATGTGCAGGTCGGCCGGCCCTGAGGCATCTGGAGCTGCGGATTGTTCTAATTCATGAAGCGGCGAGCTACAACCCAGAATATGGCCGTACGCACGATACCGTACGGCGTGGTTCTCCAGGTGTGTCTGAATGGTCATGCGGAATACCGGGTGACCACTTCGGCAACAAACGTGGCTGCGCTGGAGAGCGAAGCGAAGAAGGTTGGGTGACGACGGAGGACTTCCTGCTCGATCTGCGCTAACGGCCGCTGTCCGTCGCAGAGCGTCAGCACAGTGAGACGGGCGGCGCCCCATGGAGTGAGAGTCGGGACGAAGGCTGGGTGAGTGCGCTGCAAGTCTTCTCGTGAGATGAGCATCCCTTTGAGGGTGCTGTGAGTAAAGCAAATAGGTTCCTGTGGCGATGATCCATTCTTATGGATTTCAATTGTCCACGTGACGGCGATCTGAACGGGAAGGATGTGCATGGAAACGGTCATTGAATCCCCCGCTTGGACAGGAATCGGCCGGTCGATGGGAAAGAAGACGTTGCGCCGATCGATACGCTGTTCGCTCAATGGCGAATTGGTCATGGTGACTGAGGGAGACAGGTGGGCCACGAACCAACAGCCTAGGCCATGCAGGGTCCCGGGTTTGCTAATCGGCAACGTGCATTGGAAGTGAAGTGGTTGAGAACCTCTGACACTGGGGTCTGTTGAGAGTGGTTCTATCGATGGCCCCAAGAGCTGCTCAGACATCAATTTGACCGGATAACCGCTGTTCGCTGCGATGGAGCGAGCAGGGTTGACATCAAACCCCATGTGAGGCTGGTTCCAGAATTCGACTTGTTGCCACAAGGGTTCGTGTTCAACGGGGGCGAGGCAAAAGGTGATGCATCCAGGAATCATTCTGCCGTTCGGTTTGAGAAACCGACTGCGGGCGTCGCTGAAATAGTCAAAGAGGCCGGCCTCAAATCCAAAGTGTCCGATCTGGTCCGCGAGGACCACGTCGGCCGGCTCAGGCAAATCGACATGTGTCGAAAGTCCTTTGATGAAACGAATCCGGTCTGCCAATCCGTTGGCTTGACAGATCTCACGAGCCACTTCGATGAGGCTGGTCTCCTCGATCGAGTAGACGCGCTTGGCGCCAGCTTCGCAGGCGAGGAGGCCCAGAATTCCGGTTCCGCTTCCAAGATCGACGACGACCGATCCCGGCGCAACTGATTCCCGAATAGCTTGACGGAACGCTGCCAGCCGCACATGGTCCTGGAGGTAGTGGCGATGTTCGTCGACAACGAGTGACAAAGTGGAAGCCTTCGAGTTTCAGAGAGTTGGATATGGCAAATAGAGAGTGGTTTCTGTCATCCCTCGGCTAAAGGCACATTCCCATACCCATGAACATTCCCGGCATGCCATCCGGAAACATTCCGCTCGGGCTGCCTTGCGTTAATTTAGCAATATCGCCATATTCTACGAGGGTTGGAGGATTGTAGGGTTTCTTAGGAGAGGGCGTTTTCTGATCGGCGGTAGATTGTTGTTCCATGGAACGTCCCTCCCGTGGTTGCGGCGATTGTACAGAACTCCTAGGGAGGTCGCTAGGCGAAATATGCCTTCTTAGGACCCTTGTTTGAGATTGACAGGAGGTTGTAATATTTCATATACATACTCCATCTCCATCACGTCATAATCGCCTCTCCGACAAGAGAATGTTCGAGAGTTCTTCGGTGTGATGCAAGAGAGAGAACCGGATAAGTCAGGAACCAGGATGTTGGTCAATCACAAGGAGGCAGTCCAATGAAGAGTGCGTTAACAATTATGTTTGGTGTAGCAGCCGTCGCGATGGTCGCGGCGCCTCTCACCTCGTATGCTGGTGGAACGATCACCGGTAAGGTCACATATGCCGGAAAGCCGGAGCAGAAAGAGTTCCTCTTCTCAAAATTCCCGAACCCCAAGTTCTGCCCTAAGAACCCCAACAAGAGCTTGATGGATGGGGACAAGCGGTTTCTGAAACAGATCGAAGTTGGGAAAGACGGTGGTTTGAAGGGCGCGGTGGTTGCCGTGACCGACGTTGAAGACAAAGCGTTTGTGGATGGCTATGCCGGCACGGAAGTCACGGCCGCGTTCTGTGAATTTTTGCCGTTCAGCGGCATCGTCGTCAACACCCGTCCGTTCAAGGTGGAGAACACGGATGCTGACCCGGATGATCCTAAGTCTGTTCAGGGTGTGCTCCATAATCCCCATAGCTTCACCGTAAAGGGCACTACTTCAGCAACCGGTTTCAACATCGGGCTTGCCAAGAAAGGCGACAAGCTTGATAAGCCGGTGACCTTCCGTGGCGGTGCAGAAAAGGAAGGGTACTTCCGCTTGCAGTGCGACCAACATGAGTTTATGCAATCGTTCTTCCTGCCCGTGTCGAACCCGTATTTTGCTGTGGTGAAGGAAGATGGTTCGTTTGAGATCAAGGATGTTCCAGCCGGCAAACACAAAGTCATCGCCTGGCATCCTTTTGCCGGGAAAGCCAAGAAGATAGAGTTTGAGGTTGATGTGGCCGATGGTGGCACCGCCAACCTCAAGGCTGAAATCAAGTAAGCCACGACTCGTTCCGGTATGCGCAGTTGAAGGGCAGCGGAGCACCCGCTGCCCTTCGTGTTTTTAGTCAGTTTTTATCGTCACTTCATCACCTTGCCTCCTTAACAGACTACGAGAAAACCTTCCGTTCATCCCTCGAGAGTCTCAGGACGAACGGAGTGGTCATTGAATGTCATGAGGTTTTCCGTTCACGCTGAGCCTGCGGAACCCACCAATCGAGTTTTTCCGCAACCTGTTGGAACATTCGACTCGTCTTCTAGAATGCTGCCCTCGATACCTGACTCTGTGTCTGATGTGACCCCTGGTGGCATATGGATGGGTGGACATAGGTGAGATGTGAATCCGTCATGACCTGAGCTGGTCCATCAAGGGAGGTGTTCATGAAACACTGTCCTTCAATCTTAGGAGGTGTTTGTGAGCGCCTCCGACCGAATAGGTTGGTCCTGCTACTGCTCCTACTCCCCATCCTGTTGACTTTTGAGTCCTGCTCGGTGATCGAGGGGACCTTCTCAGTGATCGAGACCACCTTCTCGGTCATCAAGATCGGCTATCGTGTCGTCAAGAACACCGTCAAAGGCACAATCTGGGTGGTGAGCGGTACCTATGAACTGACGAAGGGGGCCACCCACCTTGTCTATCATATCGGGGAGTTTACCTTTGAGGTTGTCCGTGCTCCATTGGACTATCCATTGATACGAGACGACATCCAGACCATCGATGGGCTCCCGGTCAAGGAGGCGATCAGGCTTGGGCGGGTGAAGACTGCTCCGTACACCGTCAAGGGTCAACAGTATGTGCCGATGACCGTCGCTCGCGCACAGACCTACGAAGAGACAGGCTTGGCCTCGTGGTATGGGGAAGAAACCAGACGGCTGCCGGGAGGGCACATGACGGCTAACGGCGAGCTGTTCAACCCCAACGCGTTGACGGCGGCCCATAAGTATTTGCCTCTTCCGATCCACGTACAGGTGACGAATCTCGAAAATGGAAAGTCGATCATTGTCAGAGTGAATGATCGCGGCCCTTTCCCGAGTCAGCACAACCCTGATTCTGGAAAGCGTATCATCGATCTCAGCCGGGGAGCAGCCGAACGACTTGGATTTGTCGAACAGGGAGTTGCCAAGGTTCATGTTGAAACTATCCAGCTGGAGGAAGCTTGAACGGAAACCTGATCTCGTCGCGTGAGAAATTCGAAGCCGTGTCAGACTGAGAGAGAACTGGAAACCAGACCCGGTGATGAGGTACCACGCTTCCGCTGCTCGAACTCCTCCTGCCCGCGGTTTAAGGTCAAGTATGTACCCTGTATCTCCCGTTCCAACCTTCCGACTTTGGCCCAAACCTCCGCCGGGCTTTGGTTCGTTTTCAGACTTGCTCCACGACTACATCCAGCGCGCCGTCGACCTTAAGCACATGGACGCCTACTGTGCCGTCCTGGGTCCGTTCGTATCGAAGGTCCACCTGCGCCTTCCCCACTTTCATCCCTTGAATGTGTAGTTCATCAACGGAGCCGGGTAACGTCGGACGAACGATTTGGAGCCGGCGATCGAACGCTTCGGGAACCAATCCCAAGACCGCCTCAAGCAGGTAGGGAACAGCTCCTGCCGCCCAGGCCTGCGGCGGGTTGGCGGCGGCGTACGGGACCGGCACCTCGTACTGGCTGCGGCTGAACCCTGCGAACAGCTCGGGTAGCCGATAGGATTTGAAATGCATGGCTGCTTCCAATAGCCCGTCGAATACCTGGCAGGCTGCCTGATCGTAGCCATAACGCCTGAATCCCATCGCGATCAAAGAGTTGTCGTGCGGCCACACGCTGCCGATGTGATAGCCCAGCGGGTTGTAGGCCTGCTCCCGTTCCGAGAGTGTACGGATTCCCCAGCCGCTGAACATCTCATCGGCCATGAGTCGATCCACCGTGCGCTTCGCCTTGCTTTCCTCCACGATCCCGCTCCAGAGGGCCTGTCCCGGGTTCGATGAGATCACGACTACGGGTCGCCCGTCTCCTTGTAAAGCCATGGCGTAGAATCCGCGCTCTGCTACCCAAAAATCCCTGTTGAACCGAGCACGGAGATCAGAGGCTTCTCGTCGAAGCCGGGCGGCGCGTGTCACGTCGTGGGCGCGCTCGTATAATTGCGCAATCGCAAGCTTGGCCCTGTAGACATACCCTTGCACCTCAGCAAGCGCGATAGGCGGAGCGGCGAGACTGTCGTCGGCGTTGACGATCGCATCCCAGGAATCCTTCCAACCCTGATTAGCGAGCGGTTTCCATCCATGAATGGCTAACAGCCGTTCGGGCTGGCTCATGTACGCGAGATAGCCGTGACTGTATCGATGTGTGGCGGTCTCAAGCCATCTAAGCGCTCGGTCAACGGACTCTTGCAATTCATGAAACAGGTCCAGGCTGCCGGTCCAGGCGGCATGTCGTTCGACCAGAATGAGAAACAGCGGCGTCGCATCGATCGATCCGTAGTAAGGGGTCTGTGGAATGAGGCCGAGACGGGCCATCTCTCCCACGCGTAGTTCGTGGAGGATCTTGCCCGGCTCTTCATCCCGCCATGAATTTTCCTGCTGCCCCTGATACTTTGCCAGCAGACGTAGCGTTTGCTCAGCCACGCTCGAATCGTAGGCGAGCGTCTGTAACGCGGCGATCAGACTATCCCTTCCGAACAAGGTGGAGAACCAGGGCGTTCCGGCGGCAAAGTACGTGAGGTGGTCGATCTGACTCCGCAGCATGCCAAGATTAACGAATGATCGCGCGACGACTTTGTCCAACACCAGATCGTCGCTGACGACTCGTGGGAGCGCGTCGAACCAGGCTCCTGAGGCCTGAGGCGCGTCGGAGTCCGGCTTCTCTGGAAACGAGGACCGCTGCACGCTTGTCTGCGCCTCAGGTGGGTTTCGAGACTCCGCCAAGAGGAGTGACACACGCAAATCTGCACTTTCCTTCGGCCCAAGCGTGATCGGAACATGCGCGGTCTGGGCGTCTGTCACGTCCACGGATGATGAAAACTGGATGCTCAGGCTTCGGTAGAACCCGTCTTTGCCTTGATACAAAAAACCCAGCACGCCGTTCCGCCACGTAGGTGGATGTAGCACTCCCAATGTCCGCGATAGCCGATCCCGCACGGCATAGACATCCTCGAAAGCAGCCCGAAAGGAGAATGAGAGAAAAAACCCCGCTCGCCGACGTCCGAAGTTCTTGAGGAGGAACCGGTCGTGCAGGGCTGGTTGCGCATCATCGACGACGCGCCGCCACTCAATTCCAATCGCATCCGGGGAAAGGACATTACCGTCGGAAGTTCTGATTCGCGGATTTGTCAGCTCGAACTTGGCAAGAAAAGGGTGCGTAGCCGTACCGCTCAGGGCGACCGGAAACTTGCCGGCCAACCGAACGACGTATCCGTTGAGGAACCGGCAATCATGATAATACAAGCCGAACCCATGGCCGTTGGTCAGCGGCACCATACCGTCCGCGCCCGCGACAAAGCACACGTTACCGTTCTTGACGACGACGGCGTTGGCCAAGCTGCTCCCAATGCGAGAATCACTGAGATCCGACGACTGACGTTCCCGATCACCGGGCGGCTGAAAGAGTGAATCCTTGGCTGGAGCCATGGAGGGCGTGGCGATCGAGAGCGGGACGGCGATCAGCGAAGAAAGGCGAAGAAACTGTCTGCGTGAGATCGCAGACATCCGTCTGCCCCTCTGAGCGGGCATCTTCGGTGAGTCTCGTCCAACCCGCGACAGATCAGAATCCTTCGCGCTTCTGATATGGAAGTTACCGTCGTTCGGATCGAAACTCCTTCGGTCAGGGTTGTTAGGGGTTCGTGCCATGACACCCTCGTCTAGTTGTTAACGCGCCGTTGGCCGCTAAGTCAACCTCGCCATTCGTACTTCAGCAAATGAACCCCAAGATGACGCCGGCGCGAAAAATAAGGAACATCAGGAGGGAGACATCTTTCGCGGACTTTCTTCCCAAGTCTTGTCAATTGGGGGATGAAGGCGGTCGTGGTGAGTCATCACCCGATTAAATCAGTTATGGTTGCGCCGTCCGTAACAGGGCATGCCGCAGGGCCGCGGGCGCAGATCATGACAAAGGGTCAGGGCAAGCGCATGGCCTCACCGGGTGTTCAACTGTGCCACCTCTCCTGGCGCAAATGTATCGACTGGACATCGGCCGAAGATCGAGGCGGCGCTAGTTACTGAGTCATTTTCTTGGTCACCGACAGTGTGTTCGCCGCCTTGTCTTTTACTTTCCAATCTAGGTAAGATCCTGAAATACAGAGCTATATGCTCAAGGGGTTTGGTGTGTCACGAGAACTCTCGCTCGCGGAAGTGTTCCAGCTTGGCTACTATTGGGAGACCAAAATTCTCCTGACGGCTGTGAAGCTGGACGTGTTTTCAGCCATAGACGAAAAACCGAGAACAGCCAAGGATATCGCGAGTCGGCTTCAGGCTGATGAACCGACCCTCCGTCTCTTATTGAACGCCCTGGTTGCGATGAAGTTATTGTCAAAGGAGGGCGACTTGTATGGCAACTCTGCGACGGCGCTGAAGCACCTCGTCCGGCATTCGACCCAGTACGTCGGCCATCTGCTCCTCTTGCACGATGCCGAGTGGAACAATTGGGGGCAATTGGAAGACACGATTCGAACCGGGCGACGGGCGGTCGATCGGCACGTCTTCGAGACTGATCCGGAATTGGGAAGCAATGTGTTAACGGTGCTCAATCGCATCGGGCAGCAAAGCGGACCTGATTTTGCCAAACGGCTGAAACTCGTGGGGAACGAGCGGCTGTTGGATCTGGGCGGTGGCGCAGGAACCAACGCCATCGCCTTTTGTCAGGTGTACTCTGAATTGCGTGCAACTGTTTTTGATCTGCCGGTTACATTGAAGTTGACGGAAAAAACAGTCAAGGAAGCAGGGTTGGAATCACGAATCACGCTGCATCCTGGTGATTTCAATAGAGATCAACTCGGGGGACCGTACGATGTGGTCCTGATGTCGGATATTCTTCACTATCAAACGTTCCAGATGAATCAGGATCTGGTCAAGAAGGCCTTCACATCACTGGCGCCGGGGGGGCGGTTGATCATTAAGGATCGATTCCTGGACGAAACCGGCACCGGTCCTGCGTGGACGACAGCATTTGCAGTCCATATACTCGTGAACACGCAGAGCGGCGGTTGCTACAGAATAAGTGATGCGATTCAATGGCTGACCAATGCGGGATTTGGCTCTGCCGTGGAACTAGAAAAGACGGCCGTGGTCCAAGGTGTAAAGACATAACCCGTGAAGTGTGAAGCCCGCTTCGACTCAGCGAGGCGAGCGCGATTCGTAAAGCGCGGACGGAATTGCCCGGTGCACTTCACGAGATACAAGCGACGAAGGATGTAGCAGTGGATTGGTTACGAGAGCCAGGGTTTTTGGGGACACATGCCACGATCGGAGCGGACTTAAGCCAGTTGATGGCCACGCTCTTTACCAGCCTCTTCATCCTGGGATGGTTTCAAGGCCGCAAGCGAAACGCCGATGCACACCATTGGCTGATGTTTGGGGGAATGATGTCGATGCTCAGCTTCTTCATCGCGTACTATCTGTTTCGACAGCTTGGTGTGTTGGCTGTTGAAGGAAAAGAGGGGTTCGGCGGTTCCCAATCGCTCTATGACCATGTCTTCATCCCGGTGCTTACGCTCCATATCCTTCTTGTCATCATCGGCTTGGTCATGGCGGTATACATGATTGTGTTGGGCTTTCGCGCTCAGCACTTTGTTGACGGAGTGCGGTCCCTCCGGGAATCACGGTTGCTCACGACCTGGAAGAAGATCGGCCTTATCTTCAGCGGAATTGCCGTGGTGGTGCTCGGGTTATTCTTTTCGCGTGTGGCGACCGCCGGCTTTTCAATGCGAAAGCTGGAGGTGTACCTCGTATTTCTGGCGGTGGTCGCATTTGTGTTTGCGATTGAGATGACCATTCAACGGATTTGGCCCAATGGCGCCCAGCGGCATCGCGCGCTCGGTCGGTTCACGATGGTTATTTACTGTGTCTTGTTTGTCACGGGGAGTTTTACCTACACCATGCTCTATATTCTTTATCCGGGGAAGATTGGGTAGCCTATTGAGATGCTGACCTGCGGCTGTGGTCGATGGATGCATACAGAAGGGATTGAAGAACGTGCCGGCGAAAGCGGTGCCCCTGAATGGTTCATCCGATCGGAGTGCAAGGGTTGTGGTCAGAAAATCGGCATCGACGTGCCGGAGGGGCAGACGCACGGGCTTGTTGATCGACTGCTGTGGACCGACGAGGCCTTGCACCGGCTGGATCGCATGCCACCCTATCTGGCAGCGCTCGTTCGGGAAGATGTGGAACAAGATGTTCGTCGTCAGGGCCGCCGGGTGGTCACGTACGATACGTTGCTGCACTCGCGAGCCGAGGATCGAATTGAGTGGGAGTCGGAAGCCGAATGGCGACTGGAAAGAGTGCCGGCTCCGGTTCGCGCCATGGCTCGGATCGAACTTGAGCGGACCGCGGCGGATAGAGGATTGTCTCGCGTCACGGTGTCTCTTATGGAAGAGGTGAAAGCGAAGTATTTTGGAATGGGTTCTTCTAAACAGTAATGAGTGCTGAGTAAGGAGAGAAGAATGAAGCGATTTGCTCCCTCGACTCGACTCTCAGTTCAGTCCTGAATATCATGTTGCATCGGATGGCCTTGCGAGTTCTTCCGAGTTTAAGTTTAGCGGTCACGGAAGAACCTGTGCGTAAACAGAAACGGATCGTGATGTTTGTTCCCGGACTGATCGCGTTCGGGGTGTATCGTCTCGTCAAGCATCTCGCATCGATTGCAGATCCCCTCGTACTGTTGACGGTCAGCAGTCTGGTGGCAACGGTCACATCCGTCCTGGCCTATCGGGTTGGTCGGTCTGCCCCATGGTCCGTCATTGTCCGTCAAGACGGAGCGCGTCTCCTCACCTGGTTAGCCGGATGGATCGGCGCTGTGTACGGCATTCAGCTCTCCTTGTTGGTACTGACCCTGTTATGGATCATCAATTACGATTATCTTCAACATCCTGATGGGCCGGCCATGATGGCGATCATCATCTCATGCACGGCCGTCGCGCGTGATGCGTTTGAAATCGGATATGTGCGAAAGCTCTCGCTGTTGGGACGGCCATTTCTCACGTTCCCTGACGGAGAGCAACTTCGTGCCTTGGTGCGGCGTAGAGCCTCGCAATTGGGACCCTGGCTTGTGGCGGGTCTTGGTATGGGTGCGATTGCATCGTTGTCAGGGATGGTCATCGCGGATGTTCGAGGAACTGCGTTGGCCCAATTGTTGAGCGTGACGCTCGTCGGCGGTGGTCTTGCCCTCTGCGCCTATTTCGGCGGGCTCTATCCTTCCACATCATGGGTTCGCACGTTCCGTCAGACCGCACCGGTTGAATTGCTGAAATATTGGTGGTGGCCCGGGATGGCCTTTGCTTCAACCTATTATTTAGTGACGATGGGACTGCTGCTCTTTGTGCTAAGGGAGCCGACGATTACGTTAGGGGCAGCCGCTGTGATCGGTGCCCTGGTCACGGCAATGATGACGTTGTATGGCTACTATCTGGGCAATCGCCGTCATGTGGAAAATGAGCAGGCTCCACAGCTGTCGAGTGGAATGTTACGTTGCCCATTTGTGATGGGGATTCTTGGGAAGCCGGTTGGCACTCATGATGCGGTTGGGGAGTTGGTACTCGGCAAGACCGGCACGAAAGGGTAGTTGTATGGGGCAAGGATTCAGGTTGAAGCGTTGCGCGATCTGCATTGCGATGGTCGTGATCGCCATCGGGTGCCCGTGGAATGGACCAGCTCTCTCATTTGCAGACTCATCGACCGATGTGTACTTCGGCACGGAGGGAACTCCGCAGGGACCGGAGGCTCCCACCCCTCAAGAAACGGTCTATCCGAGAATCGGTTCCTTGGATAATCGGCTGCTGGTGTGGGTCGTGACACAACTGCATACCTACTTTGGCGGGTTTGTTCTGGCTCTTCCATTATTCTGTGCGCTGATCGAGTTCCTCGGGTTGACGACAAAGAAGCCGGCTTTGGCGCTTCGCTACGACGGCCTCGCGAGAGATCTGGCCAAGGTGGCGGTCTTAGCACTATCAGTGACGGCGCTGATCGGCAGTATGATGTTGACGATGTTCATCACGCTCTATCCCAGTTTCATGAAGTATATGGGTGGGACGTTCAAGAGCTTCATGCCGGCCTATGCCGCCGTGTTCGTCGGAGAGTTCCTATTGCTGGTCATCTATTACTACGGTTGGAATCGGATGGCTGAGCGTGGCATGAAGTGGATCCACGCGGCGATCGGTATCCTGACGAATATTGTGGGAACCCTGTTGCTGTTGCTGGTCAACTCCTGGTCCGCCTTCATGATGTCGCCGGCAGGAGTTGATGCACAGGGGCGATTCTTAGGGAATGAATGGCATCTGTTGCACTCCGCCCTCTGGAATCCCCTTAATGTCCATCGTTTCCTCGCGGATATCATGTCCGGTGGAGCGGTTGTGTTGGCCTATGCCTGTTACCGGTTTTTTACCAGTAAGACTGATGAGGAGCGGGCCTATTTCGATTGGGTCGGCCATATTTTCCTGTTTGTCATGGTCTGCGCCCTCATCCCCATGCCGATCGCCGGATACTGGCTGATGAAGTCGGTGTTCATGTTTCGCCAAAGCATGGGCGTGACAATGATGGGTGGGTTGCTCACGTGGTTGTTCGTGATTCAGGCGCTCTTGATCGGTGTTCTATTCCTGGGAATCAACTACTATCTTTGGCAGAGCATGGCTCGAATCAAAGGCGGCGAACGCTATCAGTCCTACTATCAGCTCTTGCTGGGTGTCTTAATGCTGG
The DNA here is from genome assembly GCA_029194725.1 of Nitrospira sp. Classification (GTDB taxonomy): domain Bacteria; phylum Nitrospirota; class Nitrospiria; order Nitrospirales; family Nitrospiraceae; genus Nitrospira_D. The sequence continues at coordinate 25,021 of JARFXQ010000025.1, forward strand.
CTCTCTTTATTTGGCTGACACCGCACACCTTGTTGATGTCTGCCAGTGAAGTAAAGGCGATGGGAGGCGCGCAGCATCCCGTGATCGGCAACTATGGAGTCATGTCGGCCAAAAATGGGGCCGTCAATATCATGATTCTCGTCACGGCCCTCAGCTTTTTGTACTATCGACGAGCGAATCGAACCATGACCATCTCATGGATCAGGACCGGAAACACGCTTATCGCGATACTGTACGTGGTCGGTGCGCTGAATGTCATTTGGTTGTCCATCTATGGGTTCTATTTGCCGGCAAAGGTTCGGGTCGGCCTTTCTGCTCCGCAAGCCGTCACGACCTTGACCGTGATTGTCGCTGGTGTGGTCATTAACCGCTTGATGCTTCGACGAGCCGTTGTGCACGGCCCGATTCAGTGGGGGAAAATTCCGCTGCGCGGCATGGTCGGATTGTTCGGCTTGGCGGCGGCCTTTAGCTGGGTCATGGGCTTGATGGGGTACATTCGTTCGTCGGGACGTTTGTCTTGGCATGTCAGTGAGGTGATGGCCGATGTTTCGCCATGGGCCTTCACTCCAGACCTCCAATTTGCCACGAAAATGGTGACGTTGAACATGGTGATATTTTGGGCGGCCGTCCTCGCGCTCTTCTGGATGTGCGAGAGAGGACAACAGCCGGTGATGGGGGAGGAATTGCGCGACAAACAGGCTCCCCTGTTCAGGCCGGTTCCGTCGCAAGAAACATAGAAAGGGAATAAGGGATATGAAGCGTCGGGTTCTGCTTTGGGCCGCAGTCGTTCTCAGCGTGCCGGTGAGCGTTGTTATGTGGCAGCCATCCGTGTTTGCCCAAGATCAACCATTAATCCTCGAAGATTTTCAGACGAAGGAAGCGGATGGATTTCCTTCACTGTGGGATCACGAAAACCAGCGGAGTCAGTCGAAAGGTCGGGAAGCCTACAAGGTGCGGTCGGAGAACGGCACGAACTTTCTGTCGGCGAGAGATGCTGGCCAGCGGATCAAGAAGAAAAAGATCGACTGGGATCCCAAGGCCTATCCCATTCTGACCTGGCGCTGGCGTCTCAACAAAGCAACGACCGGAACCGAACCGCTGGCTGCGGTCTACGCCTCCCTAGATACCGATCTCCTCTTTATCCCGGTTTTTACGAAATATGTGTGGAGCGAGTCGAAACCGGATGGCACTGTAACGGAAGGCGGCATGTTTAGCGGCTCCGAGATTGTCGTCCAGACTGGAACGAAGGAGATCGGTCAATGGTTTGAGGAGCGCGTGAACGTGTACGAGGACTTCAAGCGGATTCACAAGCATGAGCCGGCTGAGAAGGCTTGGGGCATATCCATTATCGCGACACCTGGTGTTGAAATCGATTTTGGTCCGCTGATTGCCCTTCCGGCCAAATAGAGATCCGTCTTTTCGGTCCATGAAAGATCAATGTGATGGCGAGGAGCAAAGCGTTTGATATTGCCCTAGGAATCATCGTGATGGGTACCGTCGGTGCTCTGATCGGGCTGACCTTGGGCGGTGGGCTGATGCCCGTTGCCGTAGCTGTTGGACTTGTGCTCGGTGTGGTGATCGGCTTTCTCGGCGGGCGCCGATTCCTCATCAGTATCCTGATTGGGACGGTGCTGGGTGGCGCGTTAGCCTGGATGCTGGCCGGAGTGGAGCGGGTGTGGGTCGGAGCCGGAGCCGGAGCCGCAATGGGTGGCTTCCTTGGCGTCCAGATTTCCATGTTGCTCGATGTGCGTGCTGCGAAGAAGGCGGCATCGGGACAGGGTGCGACGCCGGCGTCTTATCGGTAATTCCTCCAAGTCGCAGAGGTGTCCGTGGAAAACAAGGGTGTCTTAGTCGGTTCCATCGTTTTTGTGTTTGCGTCGTTCTTTCTCATGATCGGCATGCTGGTCTACGAGTCCTATAAGGCAAAGCAAATGAAAGAGCTTGCCATGTCGGTAAAATCTGAAGCCCGCCCGACGGCGAGCAGCTTGCCGGCTCAAGATTTCTCGATGTACAAGACGAAAACGGGGGATGAAGGTCGGGAGATGGTACAGATCCCCGAAGGCCCGTTTACGATGGGAAGCAATGAAGGGGATCCGGATGAGGCCCCCGAGCATCAAGTTTACCTTAAAGGGTTCTATCTCGACCAAAAAGAAGTCACTCAAGAGGAATACATGCGCTTCGCAAAAATGACCAAGCGCCCTATGCCCAGGATCGAGGTGTTCGAGGACGATCAGTCGAAGATTATGAAGTCGGGATTGGCTGCCATGAGTGTTACCTGGGACGAAGCGGCCGCCTACTGCAAGTGGGCCGGCAAGAGACTTCCAACGGAAGCTGAGTGGGAGAAGGGTGGCCGTGGCGAGAGCAAGAAAAAATATCCGTGGGGAGATAAGTTTGTCACGAATGCCGCGAACGTCGACGGCAATGAAGACGGGTATAAGTATCTTGCTCCTCCTGGGTCTTTCGATGCGGGACGGAGTCCCTACGGCCTTTATGACATGACTGGTAACGTCGCGGAGTGGGTCGAAGACTCCTACGATGAACACTACTACAAGAAATCTCCGTTTCGTGATCCCAAAGGACCCAAAAGCGAGGATCTCAAAGTCGTGCGAGGTGGCTCATGGCGGGAAACCGAGCATAATGCGAGACTGTCAAAGCGGTTTGCGGCTAAACACTGGCGAACAGACGTGACGATCGGTATTCGTTGCGCAAGTGATCTGGATCAAGCGACAAGGTCGCCCGAATCTTAATCCGACATGCTTGAAACTAAATTTAAAGTGGTATTTCTGCTCGTCGTGCTGGTTTGTGCCGCCATGCCCATCACCGCTATCTTACGAGGCACCACCCTCACGCCATATGAAGAGCCCGAGTTAGGCACCAGTTCTGAAACTGAACCAGAGCGAGAGGGCGTTTCCGGAGGGGACCCTATTCCGGAGGACATGGTGACGATTCCGGCAGGACCATTCGTTCGTGGAACTGAGGATGGCGGATTCGACGAGCGACCCCAGCGAACCATCTTTCTTGATTCCTATTCGATCGATCGATATGAAGTAACCAACCATCAATATCAACAATTTGTTGCTTCAACAGGCCATCGAAAGCCAGGACTGCCTTCGCGCTATGCAAAAAGTGGCAGCAAGGTGCGTGGTGTAAACCAACCGGTCGTCTATGTCTCTTGGGATGACGCATCGGAGTACTGTCGTTGGAAAGGCAAGCGGCTTCCGACTGAAGCCGAGTGGGAGAAAGCTATGCGTGGTACGGATGGGAGGCTCTGGCCATGGGGGAACAAACCGCAGGCCAATGGCGCCAACTGGGCCCGAGTGCAGGATGGGCATGAGGTATCCGCGTCGGTGGGAAGTTTTCAGGCTGACACAAGTCCCTATGGGGTGATGGATGGAGCCGGCAATGTCATCGAGTGGGTGGCGGATTGGTACGATGAAACGTACTACAAGAGCTCGCCGGAAGAGAATCCACCGAGCCCCGAGTATGGCACCTACCGGGTGCTTCGCGGCGGAGGCTATACAACGACCGGAGGCGATGTTCGAATCACCAGCCGCAGCAAGATGATGCCGGATTTTCGAGATGAGACGATCGGTTTTCGCTGCGCCATTTCGGAGGCAGAAATCAGAGAAAAAGTGGAGAGAAAGTCGGATGAATTTACAGAAAATCGAAGTAGTAGAGAATCAAAAACACGGCCAGAATGATATTGACAACCATGCCGGCCAAAACTATAATGTCAAACACTTTTGAGTTTTTCGTCACGGGTTCTCCTATTTTATTCGTCCGCGTGCGACGGAATCTGATAGCACAGGGTGGAATGTCTGTCAAGAAACTGTGGTGATTTTGGATTTTTGCTAAATTCTATTTTCTTGAGCGGGAGTAAACAGAACAATGGCAACAGCTACACCGGACAGTGAACTAAAGATAAAAATTGGGAAGATGATTTTCTACATCACCTGTGCCGTCGGGATATGGTTTTTCTACTGGCTTGCTGGAATCCAATGTCCCTGCTGAGATCGTGAATCTTGCCTAAACCACAGGGCTCTGGTTCGCAGTTCAATCAAGAATGGCCAGGTAAATAAGAGGAGAAGAGGGAAATGAGCGCGTTGAATAATCCAGTTATTGCAGTGATTGTCTCTCTTGTTATCGCGGTCGGCTATTTTACGTTTGTTGACCATTACTTAATGGATATGCAGGGGTTGGACTACTGGTACCTGTTCCGAAAGTAGGCCGTGAGAGGTGGTCGGGCCTTCTGGTGAACAGTCTCAATTTTTAACGTAAGTGTATTTAAGGAGGTATCCCATGGGCCTTTTAACCGGCAAGCGCGTGTTTTCGATCGTGGCGCTCTGCATGATGGTCGGCCTCCTTCTGCTCCCAATCGTCATAGCTTTGCCTTCTCCGGCGATCGGTGAAGAGGCTCCTGCTGGCGATGCGGCGAAGAAGGATGGAGATAAAGTTGAGAAGGGTCGGGATGTCTATTACAAGACAGAGGGTATCGTAGTCGGTGCTCCCGCTCCTAAAACCACAGATGGTCCCAAGGACTATCCGCGATATAACTTCGAAAGCCGTGTCTTGATCTGGTTTGCCAACCAACAGCATTTGTATTATGGAAGTTTCGTGTTGGCCGTGCCGATTTTCTGCATGATCATCGAGTTCATGGGCGTCGTAACCAAGGACAAGGCGCTTGCGAAGCGTTACGATCAACTGGCCTATGATTTTATCAAGATCAGCCTCACGGCTTACTCGCTGACGGCCATTCTGGGCGGTATTTTGATCTTTACATTTTTGACTCTGTATCCGGCATTCTTCGGATATCTATCCAGTATCTTCCGCCCGGTCATGCATATCTACGCATTGATGTTCGTGGCCGAGAGCGGGACCCTCTATATCTATTATTATGGCTGGGACAAGATGAAGGAGGGTTTCCTGAAGTGGATTCACCTGAGCATGTCGGTGGTTTTGAATGTCATCGGCACGTTGCTCATGTTCCTGGCGAATTCTTGGATTGGATTCATGATGTCGCCTGCCGGTGTCGACGAACAGGGTCGGTACCTGGGGAATATCTGGCATGTTATTCATACTGCCTTATGGAATCCTCTCAATCTCCACCGCATTCTGGGCAACATGGCGTTCGGTGGAGGAGTCGTGGCTGCCTACGCCGCGTATAAGTTCCTGGCGGCGAAAACTGATGAAGATCGCGCGCACTACGATTGGATGGGCTACATCGCAATGGCGCTTGGCGTTGCCTTCTTGATTCCATTGCCATTTGCGGGATATTGGCTCATGCGCGAGGTGTATGCGTATCGCCAGCAAATGGGAATTACGCTAATGGGTGGTTTGCTTGCCTGGCTCTTTATTATCCAGGCCACGATGATTGGCATCCTCTTCTTGAGCTCCAACTACTACCTGTGGCAAGCAATGGGCCGCATGCGGGGTGCTGAGAAGTATCAACGGTACATTAAGTATCTTGTGTTTCTGCTTATCTGCGGATTCTTGGTTTTTATTACGCCACACACCATGGTGATGACGCCGGCTGAACTGAAGGCCATGGGAGGGCAGCAACATCCTGTGCTGGGTAACTTTGGGGTCATGTCGGCGAAGAATGGCGGCATCAATGTGATGATTACGACTACCGTGTTGAGCTTCATCTGGTACATGCGAGGCAATAAAGTCTCGACGGTATCCTGGGCGAAGTTCGGCAACATTTTCATGGGCGTATTCTTTGCCTGCGCGTATGTCAATATCATCTGGCTGGCTATTTACGGGTATTATATTCCAGCGAACGTGCGAGTCGGTTTGTCTGTCCCGCAAGTGGCAACGACTTTGTCATGTCTCTTCTTTATGTTTGCGCTGAACAGCGTGATGATGAGAGGGGCAAAGCAAATGGGGCCGATAGAGTGGGGTAAGATTTCCGTCCGCTCACAGTACGCCCTCATCATGTTGGCGACGGCTTTCACCTGGATGATGGCATTGATGGGCTATATTCGCTCTTCCGTTCGCCTGTTCTGGCACGTCAATGAGATCATGCGGGATAACTCTCCTTGGGCCTATACCCATACGGTTGGATTTGCCGCCAACATGATTTCTTTTAACGTGCTCTTTTTCTGGATCAGTATTCTTTTCGTCTTTTGGATGGGCAGCTTGGCGGCAAAGAAGGCTCCGGTGGAGGCCAAAGCTGGCATTCCAGGCAGCGTGCCGCAACCAGCTGCTAGTCACTGATTTAGGAGTCCTTTTGATAATTGGCCTAACGGGGAGGAGTTCCTTTTCCACCTCGATAGCTGTAGGAGGTCAAGACCTTGGGTAACCTGATTGCTGAAACGCTCTCGTCGAGTTGGATGGCCCTGGCTATCCTTGTAGGACTGATGGTTTATTTTCAGATGTCCATCAGCGATCCTGCTGCCAGAAAACGCGCGGTGTTCAAGACATTCATCGGAATTGTTTCCTGCTTCTTTTTGTTCATGGCAATCGTCAATTACAAGACGAACTTTTATGGCGAAAGCCGCCTGTTGCCGGTGTCTCTTGTGACGATTACCGTGACGACCTTCGTCATGGCGTTGTACTTTACCAATCTCAGCGCAATGTTGAAGGTCGGGGGATTTATGTTTTTCGTGGCTGCGTTCCTTTCGGGTTACGGGAACTGGCTTCCGCAAGTTGAGGGCGGGTTTCCTCCCAAGGAAGAAAAGTTGGATTTCAGCTCCATGACTTCTCAACAGTTGGCTGACGAAGGGGAAAAGATTATCTTTGGAGGGATAGGAAAGAATAAAGAGCAGGGGGCTATCGGAAAAGGTCAGTGTCCACTTTGTCATGCCTTTCACGCCGGTATGCTGGGTGAGCGAGCTCCAAATCTCTTAGGCCTTCCCGAGCGCTCCGAGAAAGAACGGTTGGCAGATCCTAAGTATTCTAAAGGTAATCCGTCGAAGCGTGAATATGAACAAAAGGAAGCGTTTCCAGGATCTGGAACCGCTGAAAACGCCCTGGAGTATATTGCTGAATCGCACGCTTGTCCGAGCTGCTATGTTGTGTCGGGGTATGGAGTGAAGGGAACTAACGACAAGCAAAGTCCAATGCCGGCCATTCACAAGCCGCCGATCTCCCTCAGCCTTCCCGAGCTGGCAGCGGTAGACACATGGTTTTATGTTCGTGAAGGACGTGATGCCCCATCTTTTGAAGAGATCGTGAAGGCGTATGAGAAGTTTATTCCAGAAGCCGACCGGCCCAAAATGGCCGAGGACAAGCCTGCGGGAGCCACTTCGTTGATGGCGGATGGATCAGAACCTGTCGACCAGATTTTTGCTAAAGCTCAATGTGTATCATGTCATACGATCCCAGGGATCCCGGGGGCAATGGGGACGATCGGTCCTAAGCTTGAAGAGGGTACGAGCGCTCCACAGCGCATAAAGGATCCAACGTATAAAGGTACCGCGAAATCTCCTGCGGAATACATCATGGAGTCTATCGTGGATCCCAGTGCCTATGTCGTAAAACCATTCCCGGATAACACGATGCCGAAAGTCTTCGGGCAAAAGCTGAGCGCTGGTGCCTTGAAGAAAATCGTCGACTATTTATCACAAGTCAAGACTGGAGCGCCGCCACCGAAGATTTAATCGCGTCCGGTTGACTTTATCCGGAGACCAAAGGGAGTTTTCCAATGAAAGCGTTAATGTCGCTTGGTGCTCTGATTGGGGTAGCGGGGCTTCTCCTGCTGGGAGGGATGATCTTCAATGTTATCCCTTCGAATACTGTACGTTTAGTCGAAGGCTATATGCCCATGCAAATGCTTTTCGAGTTTGCATGCTTCGTCGCGGGCTTTGCAGGGTTGAGCTATATGATGAGCGCTATGGGCATGGCGCTTCCTCGTTTTTGGCAGGGGATCGGCTTCTGGGCGTTCGTCTTGCTGTATTTGAAATTCCGCGTCTATCCACCGATTCCCTTCAGCGTCCGCGCCATGTATGGCACCGTGTCTCTCGTCGCGGTCTTCATGTGGGTCTCGGCTAGTGAGGAAGATTGGAAGAAATTCAAGCAGCCCATCATGAACGTGCTTGATGCGCAGACCGGTCTGAATAAGCTTTTGCGTTACGCGTATCTGATCGTCCTTCCAATTCTTATCGGTGGCTTCTCATACAACGCGATGATGCCAAAATCAGAAGAACCGATCGAGTTACGAACAGTTCACCCAGCGCCTCCGGCTAGCACAAAGGTTCATGGCAAGACCTATACATTGCAGACTTCGCAGAATCCATATCGAGTAAATCCCGAGGGGAAATACGATCAGGAGTACACGAACGCCAATATCGTCGAACAAGGCATGGGGCGTTTAATGAAACCTAATGCCAACCCATGGGATGAGAAGAATCAGGGGTACCTGAAGTACGTGCGTGAGGGCGGAGAGATCTTCTTCCAAAACTGTCATTTCTGCCACGGAGATAATCTTAACGGCCGTGGGCTCCATGCCTTCGCCTTCAACCCGATTCCTGCAAACTTCACCGATCCCGGTACTATTGCTCAACTTCAGGAAACATTCATCTTCTGGCGTGTTTCCAAAGGCGGCATCGGCTTGCCCAATGAAGGATTTCCTTGGGCCTCGGTTATGCCTCCATGGGAACAACATCTAACGGTAGACGAAATCTGGAAGGTGATTTTATTCGAATATTGGCACACAGGGTACTATCCCCGGACCTGGGATTAGTCATCATAACCCTTTTAGAATGCCAACCAGACATAACGAAGAAGAGGCTTAACATGATGGACAGCATAACTCAGAAGGCCGGAATTGCAGCGGTTGCTGCCTTCGGAGTGGTTCTAGTGTCTAGTGCGGGATATTCGTCAGTTTCAGCCCAAGGACTTCCTGAGGGTTTTAAAAAGGGTGATCTCGCGCCAGAACCGTCGGCAGAAATGATTGAAGCGGGGAAACGAGTCTATTTCACCAAGTGCGTCTGGTGTCACGGTGTCGATGGTGCCGGTGATGGACCTGGAGCTGATCGACTCTGGCCCCGCCCCCGAAACTTCAATCAAGGGACATTCAAAATTCGCCATACGGCGAGCGGTGAGTTGCCGTTGTTCGATGCGAAAAAACCGACCCCAGGTCAAAACGATCTATTTGAAACGGTTACTCATGGCCTACCTGGCTCGGCCATGCCGCCTTGGGAAGGTATCCTGACCGAAGAACAGCGTCTTCAAGTCCTGTCCTTCGTCACAACACAGCTGGTCAAGGATCGAAAATTTACAGATAAACAGTCGGAAACTCAAACAGTATTACAGTTGGGCGAAATAAAGGCAAAACCTGCAACGGATGAAAGTAAGAAGCGCGGCTCCGAACTCGTCGTCGAGAAGAAGTGCGTCGAATGCCACGGGATGGAAGGGCGTGGAGATGGGAACGCCTTTAATTTGAAGGACGACTGGGGGTTCTCGATTCAGCCCGCCGATTGGCACAAGTGCTGGAACTTCCGTGGGAGCCGTCAGGATCCATACAACGTGGGCAACATTTTCCGAACGTTCTCGACGGGTGTCAATGGCACTCCGATGCCATCGTTTGCGGATAACACGACGGTGGATGAACGGTGGGATATCGCCAATTTCGTTAATTCACTGTGTGAGAGGGATGCCTTAGGCAATCCGCTCCCGATTGATCCGTTGACTGATAAGCCGAAAATCAACTTCGTGATCCCCTCCGATCTCGTTGAGGGCGAAATTCCGGCCGACATGGAACATGAAGCTTGGAAAAAAGCTCCGAAGCGATATGTGGCGATGGGAGGACAGATCACTCACAAGCCTAGGAACTTTGTCAATCGGATCGACGATATCTGGGTGCGGTCACTCTACAATGATAAATCGATCGTCTATCTTTTGGAGTGGGATGACAGAACCAAGAGTGTCGCTGAAGGAAAGCTTCCCTGGGCTCCAACCCAGGTCAATATCGATGTTAAAGAGCAAGATCCGAAGACAGGCGAGGAAGGCTCGATCGCAGCACACCAGAATAACTACACGGTGTATAACGATGCGATTGCCGTTCAGACAGCAGTGAAGTGGAAAGAATTACCCGCGCCGATCAAACCCCGCTACTTGTTTGGTACCAACGACCAATTCCCGGTTGATATCGTCAAGTGGGAGGCCGATGGATCGCTCCGCGCCTTCAAAGGCACGGGGTGGGATAAGGATTTCGAAGAACGCGACAACTATGAAGAGAGCATGAAGCTTTTAAAAGGTGAATGGAAGGACGGTCGCTGGTACGTCATGATTCAACGGCCACTCGGCAATAAGAAGGATCAGGACTATGACGAGGACACCTTCTTCGAAATGGGCCAGTACATTCCTACTGTGTTCTTTGCGTGGGATGGTCACAATGGCGATGCCGGGAGAAAAATGGCGGTATCCGCCTTTTTCTATACATTCATGAATCCGCCCATTCCGCGGGAAACGTATATCTATCCGGCAGTTATTGCCGTCGGCGTGGTGCTGCTCGAAGGGTGGGTCCTGACCCGTCGAGCGAACAAGAAAAAGGGTAAGACCCTGTAACATTTCTTCTTAGACAGGCGCGTCAGCGTAGTTGGCAGATAGAGGGGGTGGGGCAACCTACCCCCTCTTTTTTTTGAAAAGCGACGCACTCATGATCACCGATGTGACGGGCGTGTTACTGGCCGGTGGAAAGAGTAGGAGGATGGGGGAGGACAAGCGATTCCTCCACGTCGGTCAGAAGACACTCTTTGAGCGAAGCTGCGCTGTTCTCAGTGAATTATTCGAGCAGGTCTGCGTTGTCATCGCTCAAGACAGCCCCTCACTGCAAGCAGCAGTACCGGTGGTACGCGATCTTATTCCCGACGGTGGAAGCCTTGGCGGATTGTATACAGGCCTTCGATGGGCCAAGACTCAACATATCTTTCTCGCTGCCTGTGATATGCCATTCCTCAACCCGGATGTCATTCGGTATATGGTTTGCCCGAAAGACCAGGCTGATATTGTTATCGGTCAGTGGGCGAGTCGTCTGCACCCGACTCATGCGGTGTACGGCCGAAACTGCCTTCCAGTTCTTGAGGAAATGATGAGTCTTCATGATCGAAAGATTCAAAACATGATAGATCATCCAGCTCTTCGTGTGCGCGTGATCGCCGAAATGGAGATCAGACAAATTGATCACGATGGATGTTCCATGTTCAACATCAATACACCGGCCGATTTAGATCGCGCTCGGTCAGTGCACAATGCTGGGACGGGTTCCGTGTCATAGTGG
>JARFXQ010000007.1 GCA_029194725.1 Nitrospira sp.
GATCATGGCGTTCATCTTGGAATGGTCGTCAATCTTTTTTGATACGAGCGGTTACAGAGGACATGTCCACATTACACACCCTGTCGGCCTCCAACCGACCATTGGTTCGTTTCCTGCTCCGGGGAACCCTATTTTTGTTCGTAACGCTTCTATGTTGTTTCGTCACGCGATCTGAATCGCATGAAACCTCATCCACAACCGACGCGCTGATGCAACAAGGGGCTGGAGAGTTTGAACGGGGAGCCTTTGGCGAGGCCTTGATCCACTGGAAACAAGCAGCCGATCGTTACAAGACGGAGGGAAATCCTTCCGCGCAGGTCGAGGCGCTCGTGCTCTCATCTCAAGCCTCATTGAGCTTGGGGCAATCGAAGCAAGCGCTCCAATCGCTGGAGCTGGCGCTTGCGCTCGCCGACAAGTACGGCGATCCTCTCGTGGAAGCTTCCGTACTCGGGCATCTAGGGAGGACTTACCTGACGCTCCGGCGATTCACCGAGGCATTGGAATATCTCGAGCGCGGGGCGGCATCAGCACGGGAGCAAGGCTCCTCGCAGCTCACGGCGACCATCCTGAATGACCTCGGAGTGGTGTTCGCCTTGAAGCAGCAAGACAAGGAGGCATTGGAAGCCTTTCAGGAAAGCGTCAGCCACGCTCAGAGGGCCAAGCTCCCGCTGCTTGCTGTGACAGCCCGCACCAATGCCGCGCGGACTCTGCTGCGCCTCGGGCAACCAACCAACAGCCGTATGGCTCTTGACGCGGCACTCCAGCAACTCAAGGATCTTCGGCCATCGCGCAACCAATCGCTAGGTATGATCGGCATCGCGCTGATGTACCAGCGGCTCATCCCTCAACTCCCACATGATCGTGACCCTCTCCTCTTGCGAGCCGCGGGCGTCCTTCACGAAGCAGGTACGGTCGCGGAGGGGCAGGGAGACAAGAGAACCCTGTCCTATGCTCTCGGCTATCTCGGGCATCTCTACGAGACGGAATTTCGCATGGACGAAGCGCTGCAACTCACCAGGAAGGCGTTGTTTGCGGCCCAATCGGTGGACGCATCCGAGTCGCTCTATCGCTGGCAATGGCAGCTGGGCCGACAGCTGGCTGCAATCGGGCAGTTGGACAACGCCATCTCCTCATACCGGCAAGCGGCATCGACGCTCCAACCGATCCGCGCCGAGGTGGAGCAAGCCTCGTCCGAGGACGCGAACACCGGTCATGAGTCCGTGAGGCCGTTGTTTTTTGAGCTGGCCGACCTGTTGCTGCAGCGTGCATCGCGTTCTGGCGACGGCAAGGCAGCCGAGGGCGATTTGTTCGGCGCTCGCGATGCGATTGAAGCCTACAAGACGGCTGAGCTACGAGACTACTTCAAGGACGACTGCGTCGATTCGGTCCGTTCGAGGCTGACCACGTTCGATCGCTTATCGCCGGACACCGTAGTCATCTATCCCATCATGTTCAGTTCCCGGCTCGAACTGCTCGTGAGTCTGCCGTCCGGCCTCAAGCGCACCTCCGTGCCGGTGACGGCGGAGCGGCTGACCCAGGAAATCCGGACCTTCCGTCGGTTGGTTGAAAAACGCACGACCCGCGAATATCTGCCCCATGCCCAACGGTTATACGACTGGCTCCTTCGCCCGCTGGAAACGGACCTTTCACAGCAGCAGATCACGACCTTGGTGTTTGTACCGGACAGCGCCCTTCGGACAATTCCGCTGGTGGCGCTCCACGACGGCTCATCATTCTTGATCAACAAGTTCGCGCTCGCCACGACGCCCGGCTTGACGTTGACCGACCCACATCCACTCAACCGCGACAAGCTGCGATTCCTCACGGCCGGCCTTACCAAATCCGTGCAAGGGTTTCCACCCCTTCCCTATGTGGCGGACGAGGTCGAATCCATTCAACGGCTCTATAAGGGCGATCAACTGATGAACAACGCCTTTCAATCATCAAGGCTGGAACGGGAATTGCGCGAAGGAGGATATGGAGGCCTGCATATCGCGACGCATGGCAAATTCTCGACCGACATACATGACTCATTCCTCCTGACCTTCGATGGGAGAATGACGATGCAGGATCTCGATCAACTGGTCGGCCTCTTTCGATTTCGACAGGAGCCGCTCGAGCTGCTGACCTTGAGCGCATGTCAAACCGGCGTCGGCGACGATCGCGCTGCCCTCGGCCTGGCCGGCGTCGCGCTGAAAGCCGGCGCCCGCAGCGCATTGGCCACTCTGTGGTTTATCAATGATGACGCGTCGGCGACATTGATCTCTGAATTTTATCGCCAACTGCGCAATCCGGCCCTCTCGAAAGCCGTGGCGCTCCAGCGCGCGCAGTTGAAACTCTTGAGCGATAGGATTTATGAACACCCGGCCTACTGGTCGCCTTTCCTATTGCTCAATAACTGGCTATGAGAAGGAGCATCGCCATGAGATATGTATCGATCCTAGGGTTAAGCCTCCTCCTGACTGTCGCAGGCGCTCATGTCCTGGACGCCACAGATAAGGCGACAGCAGCCAACGCCGTTCAACAGGATGACCCAGAGCCTCTCATCTATACACCGCCAAAGAAACCGACTCCTCGCGCGCGAGTCGGAGGCGCGTTACGGGGAACGGAGAGCAACGAACCGGAACTCATCGCCTTGGTTCCAGACCACGTGGGCTTGACGGCTAAGCGAACACCGACGCTCAATTGGTATCTCTCGAAACCGACGACCTATCCCTTGCGGTTCACACTCAACGACACCCAAAAAGTTGTCCCCCTTTATGAAGGTTCCCTCCCCGTTCCGACCGCGGCAGGGGTTCAATCCATTGATCTCAAAAGCCTGGGACTTACACTTGAACCTAACGTCCAATACCGCTGGTTTGTGTCGGCGAGTCCCAATCCTGAATCTCCTTCCAGGGACATCGTCGCAGGTGGAATGATCGAGCGATGCGACCTCAATGAATGTTTGACGGTCACCTCGGTAAACCTGACCTGTGATCGTGAAACCGTGCGCATCAATGCCCTCACTGGATTCTGGTACGATGCGATGGGTTGTGTCTGCTCCTTGATTGAGAAAGATCCTAAGGATCCATCGCTTCGGAAGCTGCGGGCGGCTCTCTTGAGACAGGTCGGACTCAACGGGGTAGCGGACTGGGATCTGAAGGCTATTCAGAGCAACGCAAAATAGCTCGTTGCGAGCAAACCCCTCCCGGGCCGCTCTGTTCTGGGCGACGATCGAGGCCGTCTATTCGATTCAGCTGGAGAATCCAATTCGATACAGGTTGAATCTTTTTTGATCCATCTTGGCACCCGGCTTTGTGTTCCTGGATGCGCTGAGTCGAACGATGACCATGGTCCGCCTGAATAAGCTTCTTAGTCGGGGCATCGAGACTCCAGAATGCAAACGGCACAGAGCTTGCGTAAATATAGACTTGCCGATTGGTCGGAGGGTCCTTGATCACTGTCCATTACTCCATCGCATCGTCATGATCGCTCCTACGTTGAGAGGCCGGGGAAACAGATGGGCGCGCTCTGCTCAGATCCGGCAACTGTTTCTCGCCCTCATCGTTCTTTCCTATTCCCTCTCTGTCCAGGCCGAGGCTGCCGGCACGGAGATCGCTATTCTCAAATCGTCAGACCTGGAGGCGTACAACGACGCCGTCGAGGGGTTCAAGGCGGCGGCGCCGACCGGAGTCACTTATATTGAGTACAACCTACGGGGAGATCTGGAGCAAGGCAAGCAACTGGCCAGAAAGATTCGCGCTTCAGACACTTCCCTCATAGTCGCCGTCGGTCTCAAAGCGGCACTGGCGGCCAAGTTGGAGATCGTCGATACCCCTATTCTCTACATGATGGTTCTCGATCCCTTGAAACATCATCTGACCGCTGCCAATATGGCCGGCGTCCTGCTGGAAATTCCGACGGACCGTCAGTTGAAGGTCATGCGCGCGTTGTTGCCCACCCTTCGCCGGATCGGCATGCTGTACGATCCCACCAAGACTGCTTCCCGCTTCAAGGAAGCGGAGGCGCAAGCCACTGTCCACGACGTTGAGTTGCGGGGATTCGTAGTCGAGCATGAGAAAGAAATCCCTCAGCAACTGCGGATGCTCCTGTCCGAATCGGACGCCTTATGGCTCATTCCGGATTCGACGGTGCTGACCGATGAATCGATCCCCTTTATTCTCGAATCGGCGTTGGCCAAACGCGTTCCCGTCATCGGCTTTTCATCCGAGTTTACGCGCCTGGGCGCATTGCTCAGCCTGTCAGTCGGCTACAACGAAGTGGGCCGAGAAGCCGGTCTCCTTGCCACGCGTATCTTGAACAGGGAAGAACGGCTGCCTCTCAAACCCGTTCCTGTCCAACAGGTCAGGATCGCAGTAAACGTCAAGACCGCCCGGTATCTGGGTATCTCGATTCCCAAAGAGCTCGACGGCTCTATCGACGAAACCTTCTAGGCGAGTCGGTTCATGGATAACTCCGAACTCCTGAAAAGACAACCTCCTGGGTCAGAGCCTGCGACTCGATTTTTCAGTCTCCGCTTGAAGTTCACGGTGTTTTTCAGCCTCATCCTCATCACGACCTGTTCGTCATTAAGCTGGTATTTCATCGAAGGCAGGCGTAGGGCCATGACAGACAATCTAGAGGAACTCGGAGGGATCTTATTAGTCAATACCGTCCATAACGAACATTTTCGCATCGCCGGCATCGTTCTTGAGGATCGCGCTACGCTTGGTCAATTCATGCAGAGCCTGATGGCAATCGACCATGTCGTCTATGTCGTCATCACGGCCGCAGACGGTCGAACCCTCGCCAGACAAACCAAACGCGTGCAGAGACAGTCGAACGGTTCGCCTGTCACCCCCGAGCAGCCTATTTATCCGAACGATCGAATCTCAGAAGCGCTGCTGCAGGTGCCTCTAACCGCTCCGCTCTCCACCCGCCTCGTTCTTTCGGCTAGGCAGACTCTTGTTCCTCAAGACGAGTCCTCAGACTGGCTCCTTCCATTTCTGATGCGGAAAGAAACCCTGTACGATTTTGCGATGCCTGTGATTCGAACATTCTCGACTGAGATGCCCTTGTCCAGGCTTTCCGCCGAATTGGAAGGCACCGCCGGTCTCGTACTTCCTGCCGACCTGTCACCCGTGGTCGGCCTGGTGCGAATCGGCATTACCGATGCACAGGCCAAACAGACATTGCTGATCACCTTGCGCAATGTGTCGTTCCTCACGGCGCTCATTATTGTGGCCGGCATACTCGGCGCTCATCTGCTCACATCGCGCATCACGACGCCCCTGAGGAAGCTGGCCGGCGGGGCTCGGCAACTCGCCGAAGGAGACAATGCGCCGACGCCGCTCGCCCCCTCCACCAACGATGAAGTCGGTGAGCTGACACAGGTGTTCAATGTCATGAGTCAGTCTTTGCATGATCGTAATCAGGCGATCACCCGAAATCTTGAGACGATCAGGCGGCAGGTCACCCAATTGACGACCGTGCAACAGGCCAGCACCGCTATTGCGTCCGCCAACATGCTCGACATGAACCAGCTGCTCGACACGGTGCTTCAATTACTTGCCACAAATCTTGGATTTTCC
Source organism: Nitrospira sp. (assembly GCA_029194725.1). GTDB lineage: Bacteria > Nitrospirota > Nitrospiria > Nitrospirales > Nitrospiraceae > Nitrospira_D. The sequence continues at coordinate 5,571 of JARFXQ010000007.1, forward strand.
AGGATGGCGATCGTACTCTTCTGCGCGGAACGGAACCTTTGCTCTGTCGCCAAGGTTATTGGAGTTTCGCCGGAGATAGAAGATGCAGCATGCAAGCTTCAATTGCCAGTCCACGAGGGCAGCATCTCAGCCGATCTCCTTATTCACCGCAAACCATTGCTAATTCAGGACATCGAAACCGTCGCTCAACGCTTATCGCCCGCCGTGATTGAATTGCTGCGCAGGTCCGGCACGCGGTCGGTCGCAACCGTGCCTCTGCAGAGCCATGCGAAAATCATCGGCTATCTAGCCGGTAGCCGAGGTTCCCGGCAATGCAGTGAAGAGGACATCCACATCCTATTAACAATCGCCGGTCATGTCGCGGCGGCCATCGATAATGCCAAGGCCTATTCCGATCTGACCGAGCTGACGCAGCATCTCGAAGAACGCATTGAGCAACGTACGGACGAGCTAACTCGCGCCAACGAACGATTGAAAGAACATGACCGGCGTCGAACGACCTTTCTCTCAGTGGTCTCACACGAGCTGCGGACCCCTATGACGGCGATCCGCAGCTTTACGGAAAACATGCTCGACGGTGTCACGGGTCCGCTCACCGACCTGCAGCACACCTATCTCTCCCGCATCCAACACAACGTCACCCGACTTGGAAGAATCATCGGTCAACTGCTCGATTGGTCGCGCCTCGATACCAAGAACATCGAGCTGCACCTGGAAGAAATCTGCATCCGCCAGGCGGCGACGATCGCTGTGGACAGTCTTCAGATGATGGCGGCAGAGAAGAATGTATCCCTCGACATCAACCCACCCGAGCCGCTTCCATCCGTGCAGGGGGACCGCGACAAGGTGGAGCAGATTCTGGTGAATCTCCTTGGGAATGCAATCAAGTTCACAGAGCCTGGCGGTCGAATAACCGTGGAGTTTTGCGAATCTCCACCCGGGCTCGTACAAACGTGCGTTGCCGATACCGGCTGCGGGATTGACTCATCCCATCTCTCAAACGTTTTTGATGAGTTTTCCAGAGTGCCGTCGCCCATGCCGACAGCGCAAGGAGCTCAACTTGGCCTCTGCATCACCAAGACCCTCGTCACCATGCATCACGGTTCAATTTGGGTGGAGAGCCAGCCAGGAATCGGGTCTCGTTTTTATTTTACGCTGCCAATCGCCGCGCCACAGTTTGATCCAGGTCGGACAACATGACGAATCTGAAGTTTCCGATGTTAGAGGGTGAAGAGCTGACTATCCAGAAAGGAGACCTCTCCTATGCGCGCGAAAATTCTGATCGTTGATGACGATCGCGATATCCTCCTGAGTTTGGAAAACCGGATCACATGGATGGGACATGAACCGTTGACCGCCGCGAATGGTCAGGATGCATTGCGTTTGATTCAGGAAGAGGAGCCTGATCTTGTCCTGTTGGATCTCGAACTTCCGTTGCTGTCAGGTCTGGATGTATTAAAGCAGGTCAGCGAGTCATCAGCCCGGCGCGTTCAGAAAGCTGAAGATACACTCCGGGCTTCAGCAACCTATACGACCCCGCTGATCGTGATGCTCACGGCCTATGGGACAATCGAGCGCGCGGTGCAGGCCATGCAACTTGGCGCCTTCGACTTTGTGCCGAAGCCGTTCACTGCGGACCATTTGACCGTCGTGATCAAGAAGGCTTTGGACACCGTCACCCTTCACCACCAGGTCGAGACACTCCGCAAAGAAGTCGATGCCCAGTTCGAACCAGTCGTGACCATCAGCAAGCAAATGGGCGAACGGCTGGCTGTGGCCAAGCAGGCAGCCTCCTCTCCGATAACCGTGTTGTTGCTCGGCGAAACTGGTACGGGGAAAGAAGTGGTCGCCCGCGCCATTCATCGTTGGAGCCCTCGCGCCCGCAAGCCATTTATCGCCGTGAATTGTGCCGCCTTCCCTGAAAATCTCCTGGAAAACGAGCTCTTCGGACACGAAAAGGGTGCGTTCACCGGAGCCACCAAGCGGGAACCAGGCAAGATCGAGATCGCCGAGGGAGGCACGCTGTTTCTTGACGAGATCGGCGACATGCCGCTCACCATGCAAAGCCATCTCCTGCGTATACTTCAAGATCGGACATTCTACCGTGTCGGCGGAGCTCAAGAGGTTCGGACCGACGCACGATTTATCGCGGCCACGAACAAAGATCTCAAACAGGCGATTCGTCAAGGAACATTCCGCGAGGATCTGTACTTTCGTCTCGCCGTGATTACCATCGCTCTGCCCCCGTTGCGTGAACGGATGGAGGATCTTTCCACCCTGGTGGAATATTTCCTCAACCGGCCCAACATCGTGCCCCTGTGTAAACGCGTGACCCTCACCAATGAGGCATTCCAAGCGTTGCAACAGTACACCTGGCCAGGCAACGTGCGCGAATTGGAAAACGTCCTCACTCGTGCATTGATTTTATGCCCGGGCGACAGGATCGAGCCGGAACACCTCTCATTGACCACGTACACTGCTTCGACTACCGACAGTCCCTCGGTGAATCAGGAGCCCAACACCGACATCCTGTTTTTCTCCTATCATCAGAGCATGGACGTATATAGCCAAAAGCTGATTGAGGCTGCGTTACGTCGGAATGGCTGGAATCAGACAAAGACGGCGGCCGAACTCGGCCTGCAACGGACCTACCTGACCAAATTGCTCCGGCAGAAGCAGATCTCAGGCAAGCCGCCCACTTCGACCACCTCGGACTGAGGGAATGGGCGGCATTCTGAAAAGGTTCTCGTCTCGACGCTCGATCTCTTCCGAACAGTTGCTCACAGCTCGGACTGTCCTTTCCCACATTATCCGCATCAGAATCGATCCTGTCTGAATCGATTCTGATCCACACTGGAATCCATTCTGATTCATGGACAAGCCGCGTCACGATGAGTACATCTGCGTAGGCGCTGAAAATACCCCAACTTATATTTAGATGCTGTGTGGCTCAAGAACTGCATAGGACTTGTCATGAGAACCGCTGGAGGATCCTGGATGCAGAACTGTTCGGTCTGAAACTCAGATTTCATCGTCGGATGTCGAACAGACAACTCACCCTCCACGTGGATGAACCACGATGGAGATATGGAAAGGATGGGTACAGATATGATGAGTGATGAGATGGCCATGCTGACGATCTCGGGCGGGATACTTTTCGCAGTGATGGTGATGTTGACGATGCTCATGCGCGAAAGGTGAGACATGGAGCGAGCATTACGACAAATTCTACATGAATGGGGGTGAGAGCTGATGATACTGATGTTGTTGATCAATGGAGTACTGGTCATCGGTGCGGTATTTGTCATGTTTATGATGCTTGCCCATGACCGCGAGTAATCGTCGTGAGACGTGCGGCTGTGGATTTCATTGGTGATTTCTATGGGCGGAGTTACGGCACAACAATAACGAGGGGGCGCCTCGCACGAAGTGCGGTTTGGTAGAGCGACCAAGATTACTGGAGGTGTTTATCCGGCGGCGCAAAGCAGAGCGGCTTCGCCGGGTGAGCCGCCGGCACGAGCAAGCTTGGTTTGGTCGGGGCGAGAGGATTTGAACCTCCGACATCCTGCTCCCAAAGCAGGCGCGCTACCGGGCTGCGCTACGCCCCGACGACTCGTCCCTCACTTATACAAGAATGTTCCGATTGGTGTCCAGGCAATGCCTCCCTTGGACATGTCTCAAGGACGCGCGACTCAGAGTTTCCGGCCGGTCAAGAGTCGAAGAATGTCCGCCATGGATCGGAATGCCTTGGCTCGATGACTGATGCGGTTTTTTTCGTCAACCGTCAACTCAGCCAACGTACGACCAAGCTCTGGGACGAAAAAGACGGGGTCGTACCCGAATCCTTGCGTACCAACAAACCCTTCAGCAATGACGCCGAAGAGAGTTCCCATGGCCGCTTGAGAGTGACCACCCGGCATCGCCAAGGCAGCGACCGTTACGAATCGAGCAGTCCGCCTGGCCGGCGGCACACCATTCAACTCCTTGAGCAACTTCCGGCAGTTGTCTTCGTAGGTCGCGTTTTCCCCAGCATATCGAGCCGCAAACACGCCTGGCCTTCCACCCAACGCATCAACTTCGAGTCCCGTATCATCCGCGACCGACGGAAGGCCTGTCGCAGAGGCCATTTCCCTCGCCTTTTTCAGTGCGTTGGCTTCACAGGTTGTGCCGTCTTCCTCGACTTCCGGCGCGGCGGGGAAGTCGGCCAGGGTACGAATGCGGATTCCAAGATCTCCGAGAAGCACGGCGAGTTCCCTGACTTTGTCCGGGTTTCTGGTCGCTAGGAGGATTTCTTCGATCGACTCCTCAGTCGAGTGCACCGATCAGCTCTTTCTGAATGGCGGTCAACCGTTGGATAGCCTGCCAGCCTAGACTCAGAAACTCGTCCATATCTTGCTTCGCGAACGGCGTACGTTCGGCTGTACCCTGTACTTCAACATACCGGCCGCAGCCGGTCATCACCACATTCATGTCGACTTCGGCCATCGAATCCTCGGTATAGGCGAGATCCACCATCACCTCTCCCCCGACCTTTCCGACGCTAATTGCCGCCAGATAGTCGGTCAGGGGAATCTTCTTCAACAGGTCCCGCTTTTTCAGCACGGCACAGGCATCAGCCAATGCGATAAAGGCGCCGGTGATGGATGCGGTTCTGGTACCCCCATCCGCTTGGATCACATCACAGTCGATCCAAATGGACCGCTCTCCCAGCTGCGACATGTCGGTCACGGAGCGCAGCGCACGCCCGACGAGCCGTTGAATCTCCAAGGTTCGGCCGCCTTGCTTTCCTTTGACCGCCTCTCGTGGCGATCGCTCATGGGTTGCCCGCGGCAACATGGCATATTCCGCCGTGACCCATCCGGTCCCCTTGCCCTTGAGAAAGGGAGGCACCTTTTCCTCAACGGACGCAGTACAAATGACCTTCGTGTCTCCCATTTCAATCAAAACCGCCCCTTCGGCATGCTTGATATAGTTGCGTGATACTTTCACGGGGCGGACCTGATCTCTGCGACGCCCATCGAAACGGACTAAGCCGGAAATTCCGCTCATTCTCATGTCCCTTCCTCAATAGTGGGATTCGAATTATAGTGAAGGCCTTAAGAAAGCGCAAACCAACTGTTCAGCCGATCATCGTCGGCGGAGCCTCACGGCATGACAGCCGTGATCCCTGTTGGTTCCGGAGCGACACCTCGCTGAAGTGTGTGTACGCGGGTGAATCGATGCGTCGCCCCACCAACAGTATCTTCCTCTGTACAAAAGCAGCTACTCAAGTTTGACGAATTCTGTACAATCTTTTGACGTATGCCCTACATCGGAATAGAGACTAAGTAAGAGCCTATGACCAGGTATCTCCAAAAATCTCTCCAGACCCAGCGATTCCATCCTTGATCTCTTGAGACCATCAAAATGGACGGCACTCAAATGACAGCGTCGAAGCAGCATCATGTGGCACGAAAAGTGCAAACCTCTGCGCCATTCCTACGACATTCAGATCAACCCTCAATGAGCCGATAAAGAACAAACGAGACAATCAGAACCGTCGATGATCCGATTACATTCCGACTCATGGCGATACTGCTGAACCAGACCACTCATCAAGCTCTGCTCGATAATCGCAATATTCTGGTTGTCGACGACGAGGAACCGATTAGACGCCTCCTGGCCTACCTGCTTCAATCCCATGGATATCCGGCCGAATGCGCCGCAGATGCCCGAGAGGCCCGGCAGAAATTGAGGGATCAACCCTTTGCATTGATGCTCTGCGACGTCAACATGCCCGGAGAATCCGGTATGGATCTCGTGCGACACATTATCAAGGAGCACCCCCACACGGCGGCGATCATGGTCACGGGCCTCGATAGCTCGGTCCTCGCCAATGCTGCCTTGGAGGTCGGCGCCTTTGGATACATCATCAAGCCGTTCGAATCCAATGAGGTTCTCATTGACGTCGCCAATGCCCTCCGCCGCCGCCGACTTGAGATGGAAAATCGTCTCCATCGTGAGAATCTTGAAGACATCGTCCGAACAAGGACGCTCGCGTTGCAGCAAGCATTGGATTGGCTGGAACGCTCTGAAAAAGAGCTGCGCCTGTCGCGGGAGGAAACTATTCAGCGGCTCGCCATTGCCGCGGAATTTCGGGATCATGCGACCGCCCGACATATTCAACGCATGAGTCACTACTGTGAGTTGCTCGCGCGCAAGGCCGGCCTGTCCCCCGAACGCTGCGATTTGATCCGCACGGCCAGCCCCATGCACGACATCGGCAAGATCGGCACCCCGGATCATGTGTTGCTGAAACCCGGCAAATTCACAGAGGAGGAATTCGGAGTGATCGCCCAGCATGCCGAAATCGGCTACAAGATCCTCAGTGGGTCGGATGCGGAGTTGCTGAAAGTTGCAGCCGTGATCGCGTACACTCACCATGAGCGTTTTGACGGTACCGGGTACCCCCGAAGGCTACAAGGCGACGCCATCCCCGTCGAAGGCCGCATCGCCGCCATTGCCGACGCGTTTGATGCGCTCACCACTCAGCGAGTCTACAAGCCGGCCTTCGAGCTCAGTCATGCGATTGAACTCATGCTCAAGCACCGTGGCGAACATTTCGATCCAGAGCTGCTGGATACCTTCGTCGCATCTGCGGAGGAAGTGGCGCGCATCCACGATCAATACGCAGACCGCGTGAATGCCAGTACTTCCCGCGAAACGTAGCATCTCCTCAGCTGAACCGATGGCACGATTGTCGGCAATTCGTTGACCGACTGTGGTGCCACCGATATACTTTTTTCGCTTGTCGGAACAAGTTGATTCGATCCCAACAACCGCCGCCATAGACGAAGGGATTGGCACGTATGGCAACAAAGTTGCCTGCGGTTCGCAAACATCCCCGGAGCCGAAACTGGGTCGCCTACCTCTGCGAATCCTTGGTTGCTTCAGGCACCATGCCGACCTGGGAAGCCGCCACCTATCTGACAGAGAACTTATTCGGAGAAAAGCCGAATCCTCGCCTCCTGATCCCCGCCAACCCGCACGAGGTCACAGCCCAATTCCTGCATCGCCTTTATCAACCGCTCGTCGAAGCCGCTTCGCGGGAAATCATGCTCCCCTCGTCCTCCGTACTGCACATCTTCACCGACATCAGCCTCACCGGTCACTCCGCCGTCCTCGTCGTCTGGTTCCCCGGGCCGGCCAAGCCGCAGCAGCTCTTGATGCTGGACGCGGCCAAGGCATGGGACCTCGTATTCCAGGACGCAGAGTCGTTTAATGTTTGGGCTGAGGAACGATACAGACAGCTCGTGAATGCCTTGCGTAGCGCCCTGATAGAGAATGATCAACTCAGGTCGTTCATCTAGCCCATAAACCTATGTACTAGATCTTGATCTGACTGTCCGGTAGAGTTCTCCCCTCCACGAAAGGAGTGAAGACCATGACGCCGGAACAGAAGATCATCAAAAGGAACTTTAGGAGAGGGGTGGGGATGGTTCGCAGGGTCCTCGATTGGGCGATTACGCTTCAGCAGGCTCAGGATTGGTCTTCAAGGCAGCGTTACTCTTTTCCTGTGAGGCAGTCCGTTTGATGGAACCAGCAATTTTCGGCGTCTTGGTTGCCACATCAGCGTTCTGAGCACGATGGAGTAACGCATGATCCATGAGCACCAACACCATCATGGCTTCAGCAATGGGAGCGGCCCGGATGCCGACGCAGGGGTCGTGGCGACCGGTGGTTTCTACCATGACTGGATTGCCTTGTTTATCGATTGATCGACGTGGGATGCGGATACTTGATGTCGGCTTGATCCCGATCGTGACGACAATATCTTGTCCGGTGGAGACTCCACCAAGAATGCCGCCCGCGTGATTTGTGACAAAGCCATCCGGCGTGAGTTCGTCGCCATGTTCAGACCCTCGTTGCGCAACCGACGCGAAGCCTGATCCGACCTCGACCGCTTTCACCGCATTGATGCCCATCATCGCCGCTGCCAAATCAGCATCCAATTTTCCATAGACCGGCGCGCCCCAGCCCACCGGCACATGCTCGGCCACGGTCGTGATTCTCGCGCCGACAGAATCGCCGTCCTTCCGAAGCTCATCCATGAAGGATTCCAACTTGGGGACGATGTCTGGATCCGCAGAGAAAAATGGATTCTGACCCACTGTGTCCCAATTTTTGAAGGCCAATTCATAAGGACCCAACTGGCTCAGATATCCACGAATGACGACACCATGCTTCTCTCTGAGCCACTTCCTGGCAATCGCGGCAGCGGCAACCCGAACCGCAGTCTCACGGGCCGATGCACGACCTCCGCCTCGATGATCGCGAATCCCGTACTTTTGCCAATAGGTATAGTCGGCATGGCCGGGACGAAAGGTATCGATCAGATTGCCGTAATCGCGGCTACGCTGATCTTCATTGCGGATCAACAGCGCGATTGGTGTGCCGGTGGTCTTTCCCTCAAATACTCCGGAGAGAATTTCAACAGTATCAGACTCCTGCCGCTGGGTTACATGACGGGAGGTACCGGGCTTCCTCCGATCAAGATCATGTTGGATGTCGTCAGCCGAAAGCGCGAGACCAGGTGGGCAACCGTCCACCACACAGCCGATGGCCGGTCCGTGACTCTCGCCGAATGAGGTGACGGTAAAGATTCTGCCGAAGGTATTACCTGCCATTACTCGACTAAATCCAACTTGATGCGCAATTCCTTGAGTTGCTCAGGAGTGACGGAGGACGGTGCATCGGTCAGCGGACATTGCGCCTTCTGGGTCTTGGGAAAAGCGATCACGTCGCGGATCGAATCGACATTACCGAGCAACATCACCAATCGATCCAATCCGAACGCAATCCCGCCGTGCGGCGGTGCACCATACTCGAGCGCATCGAGCAGAAATCCAAACTTGGCCGATGCTTCCTCTTTGCCGATCCCGAGAAGGTCGAAGACTCTGCTTTGCATCTCTCGGCGGTGCATACGAATACTGCCGCCCCCGATCTCACTCCCGTTGAGTACCATGTCGTAGGCTTTCGCTCGCATCTTCAGCGGATCAGACTCGAACAACGGAAGATCGTCATCGAGCGGGGCGGTAAATGGATGGTGCATCGCCACGTACCGTTTCTGCTCTTGATCGTAATCCAACAGTGGAAAATCGATCACCCACAATGGTCGCCAGGCTGAGGTATCGATTAACTTCAATTCCTCTCCCAGTAGAAGCCTAATCCTCCCCATCACATCATGGACGACCGAGGGTTTATCGGCACCGAATAAGACCAGATCACCGGCCTTCGCCTCAGGCAATGCTGCGGCAAACGCTTTGACATCCAGGAATTTCGCGATGACCGATTCAAGCTGCCCTTCCGCCGTAATCTTGAGCCAAGCCAGGCCCTTGGCGCCGAAGCTCTTCGCCGTTTCGCCCAACGCGTCGATGCGTGTCCGTGAAAGCGCCGCTCCACCTTTCACGATCAAGGCCTTGACGATACCGTTCTTGGTCGCAGCATCCTTAAAGACTTTAAACTCGCTCGTCGCGCCGAATGCCGTCACATCATAGAGCGGCATGTCGAATCGGAGATCAGGCTTGTCCGACCCATATCGGCCCATCGCCTCGGCATAGGTCATACGCGGGAAGGGCGTCGGGAGCTGGACGCCACCGGCCTCTCGGAAGATCGTGACGATCATGCGCTCCATCAGGCTCATGACTTGCTCACGATCCACGAATGACATTTCCAGGTCGATCTGGGTGAATTCCGGCTGACGATCGTTTCGCAGGTCCTCATCACGGAAGCAGCGGGCGATCTGATAGTAACGATCGACCCCACTGATCATCAGCACTTGTTTGAACAGTTGCGGTGATTGCGGCAACGCAAAGAACTGGCCTGGGTTCACCCGACTCGGCACCAAGTAGTCCCTGGCTCCCTCCGGCGTGCTTTTCGTCAGAATCGGGGTCTCGACTTCCAAAAACCCTTCATCATTCAGAAAGCCTCTGGTCGTCTGCACGATGCCGTGTCGCAAGCTCAAGAGCCGTTGCATCCTCGGACGGCGAAGATCTAGGAACCGGTACCTCAGGCGGATGGCTTCCGTCACTTCCGCCTCATCTTCTATCAGGAAGGGTGGGGTCTTCGCCTCATTGAGAATTTCAACCTCGTCGACAAAAATCTCGATCTCTCCAGTGGGGAGATGGGGATTCTTCGATTCAACCGGTCGCGCCATGACTTGGCCGGTGACCGACACGACACATTCGCTGCGTAGCGAATGGGCGGCCTGATGGACCTTGACGTTTCGCTCGGCATTAAACACGGCCTGTGTGATGCCCGTCCGGTCACGAAGATCGATGAAGATGACCATGCCATGATCGCGCCGACGCTGAACCCAACCGTTCAAGACGACGATCTGACCGACTTGCTTCACATTCAACTCTCCACAGCGGTGAGTTCGGATCTTCATGCAACCTTCACTTTCTTCCCAGAAAACTTTTTACTTCTACCGGGCTTGGCCCAACCCTCTCCCCTGACCGGCCGCTTCGGCGTCGGTACCAGTTCCTCTCCCCTTTCAACCAATGCCCTCCGCTCATCGACCAACTCGCGTAATGAGTTGGCCTCCCGATCCGTCAAGAATCGAAACTCTCCTGGTTCCAGATTTCCGAGCGAGATCGGCCCCATCCTGACCCGAACTAATTTGAGGACCGGATGCCTGATCGCTTCCAACATGCGCTTGACTTGATGTTTGCGCCCCTCGCGGATAGTGATTTCAAGCCACGAGTTTGCCTCGACCTTTCGTATCTTCTTCACGTGGGCAGGACTCGTCACTCCATCTTCGAGCCTCACTCCCCGCTCCAGATGAGCGATCTCTTCATTGTTTAACGCACCCTTAACTTTTATCAGATAGGTCTTCGGCACATGATAGCGCGGATGTAGTAGGGCCTGTGCAAGCTCGCCGTTGTTCGTCAGCAACATCAATCCCTCGCTGTCGAAATCGAGCCGTCCGACCGGGAACACGCGAACGGACACGCCTCGCAAGAAATCCTTCACCGTCGTCCGCCCACCAGGATCATCCAGCGTGGACATCACGTTCTTGGGCTTATTCAGCATCAGATACACGAAGGGTTGCGCCGACATGAGATGCTTTCCATCGACCTTTACATGATCGCGCTCAGGGTCGACCTTCGTTCCGAGTTCGGTGACAACCCTGCCGTTCACCGATACTCGTCCCGAGGCGATCAACATCTCTGCCTTTCGGCGGGAGGACAGCCCCGTGCTGGCGATAAGTTTTTGGAGCCTGACTTCCATCTATTCTATCGTTTCCTCACAAATCTGGACGTAGTGCTACTAACTGTCACTGCGCATTGGGCGAGCACAAGAGGCAGTGGGACTGCTTCCAGCCTCTCCTACTCCCATTCAATGGTGCTCGGCGGTTTCGAGCTGATGTCATAGACCACCCGATTCACACCTTTGACTTCATTGATGATCCGATTCGACATGCGACCGAGCACATCGTTTGGAATCTTCGCCCAATCGGCCGTCATGCCGTCCACACTGGTGACGGCGCGAATCGCGATGACATGCTCATAGGTCCGTTGATCGCCCATTACCCCGACGGTTCGAATCGGCAACAAGACGGCAAAGGCCTGCCACATCTCACGATAGAGACCGGCGCTTCGGATTTCCTGATCGACGATCGCTTCCGCTGCCCGCAGAACCGCCAATCGCTCCGGTGTCACGGAACCCAACACACGAATCGCCAATCCAGGCCCCGGAAACGGTTGTCGCCAGATGATGTCATCCGGCAATCCCAACTCCGTTCCCAGCACACGCACTTCATCCTTGAATAACTCGCGGAGCGGCTCGATAAGTTTGAGCTTCATCCGTGCCGGCAAGCCGCCGACGTTGTGATGCGTCTTGATCGTGGCCGATGGGCCTTTGAAGCTGACGCTCTCAATCACATCGGGATACAGCGTACCTTGCACAAGATACTTGACTCCTTTCAGCTTTTTCGATTCCGCCTCGAACTGCTTGATGAACTGCCGGCCGATGATCTTTCGTTTGCGCTCCGGATCAGTTACGCTCTTCAAACCGGCAAGAAATTGTTTCGTTCCATCCAGTATCCGTAGATTCAGGTGGAGCTGCGAAGCGAAGGTCTTCTCCACCTGGTCCCGTTCGCCGGCCCGCAAGACGCCGTTATCGACGAAGATGCAGCTCAGCTGATCGCCGATCGCTCGATGGGTCAACGCTGCTGCAACCGATGAATCCACCCCTCCGCTCAAGGCGCAGATGACTCGCTCCTTGCCGACCTGTTCACGAATCTGCTCGACCGCAGTCTTCACATAGGACTGCATGGTCCAAGTGGGTTTGCAACCGCATATCTCGTAGACGAAGTTGCGGAGAATCCTCGCCCCTTCCGGCGTGTGCACCACTTCGGGATGGAACTGCAGACCATAGATCCGGCGCTGATCATCGTCCCGCTTCATCGCTGCGACGGGCGAGTTGTTCGTATGCGCGATCGACCGAAACCCCGGCGGCATCCGCTCGATGCGATCACCGTGAGACATCCACACGGCGGTCGATCGATCGATTCCGACTCCTTTAAAGAGATCCCCGGCATCATCGATCGTCAGATCGGCTCGACCATACTCTCGATGTGTCGATTTGGCGACTTCCCCCCCGGAGAGATGAGTCACCAATTGCATGCCGTAGCAAATGCCTAGGATCGGAAGACCCTGATCGAGGAGCTCCTGAGCGACCATCGGCGCGTTTTCCTCATAGACACTGGAGGGACCGCCGGAAAGGACAATGCCTTGCGGCCGATACGCAAGAACCGTCGCCAATGGGACCGTACAGGGAAGAATTTGCGAATAGACCTGCGCTTCGCGAATGCGGCGGGCGATCAGTTGCGTGTACTGCGACCCGAAGTCCAGGACCAGAATTCTATCGTGCCAGAGCTCCATGTTCGTTAATCGTGAATCGTTACACGTTAATCGCCGGAGTCATTATGAGGAAGGGGGACCGGACTCTAAGTGTCTTATCGATTCACGGTTCACGTTTAATGTTGAACGTCCTACTCCCAATCCATCCGGTAGTTCGGGGCCTCTTTGGTAATGATCACGTCATGCACATGGCTCTCGCGGAGGCCGGCCACGGACTGTCTGATGAAGGTGGCATTCCGTTGCAAGTCGACAATCGTTTTACAGCCGCAGTACCCCATTCCCGACCTCACACCGCCGACCAACTGATACACCACAGCGGCCAACGAACCTTTATAGGGGACACGGCCTTCGATTCCCTCAGGAACCAACTTCTGAGCCGGGCGTCCTCCCTGCCCATATCGATCTCCTCCTCCTCGCTCCATCGCCCCGATGGAACCCATGCCGCGATAAACCTTATAGGTTCTGGCTTGATACAGCACCGTCTCACCGGGAGACTCTTCCGTTCCGGCAAAGAGACCGCCGAGCATCACGGAGGACGCCCCGGCAGCCAAGGCTTTCGTGATATCGCCGGAAAACTTGATGCCTCCATCGGCAATGACCGGCACACCGCTCCCCTGCAAAGCTTTTGCGCAATCTGCAATAGCGGTCAGCTGCGGCATGCCGGCCCCCGATACAATGCGCGTGGTGCAGATCGATCCTGGCCCCACCCCTACCTTGACCGCATCGACTCCGACTTTGAGGAGATCTTTGGCCGCCTCAGCGGTTCCAATGTTTCCTACCACCAACTCGAGATCCTGGTACTGCTTCTTGAGCATCTTCGCTGTATCCAGAACGGCCTGAGAATGACCGTGGGCCGTGTCGATCACCACCAGATCCACACCGGATTTCTTGAGGAGCCCGACCCGCTCCTCGGTATCCGGTCCGACCCCGACCGCCGCTCCGACCCGCAGACGCCCGTGGCTGTCTTTACAGGCATTCGGATACTTGATCCGTTTCTCGATATCTTTGATGGTAATGAGACCCTTGAGTTCGAACTGTTTGTTGACCACCGGCAGCTTTTCGATCCGATGTTCATGGAGAATTTCTCGTGCCTTCTCCAGGCTGGTGCCTTCCGGCGCGGTGATGAGCCGGTCTCGCTTCATCACCTGCGAGACTTTCAGATCCATCCTGTTTTCGAACCTCAAGTCGCGGTTGGTGAGAATCCCGACCAGCTTGCGCCCTTTGGTGACGGGGATGCCTGAGATCCGATATTTCGCCATGAGCTGGTGCGCATCGCGAATCGTCTCATCGGGAGAAATCGTCACGGGGTCGAGGATCATCCCGCTTTCGGACTTCTTGACTTTATCCACCTCTATGGCCTGATCCGCCGGAGACAGCACGCGATGGATGATCCCGATCCCCCCCTCGCGCGCCATCGCGATCGCCAACCGCGACTCCGTGACAGTGTCCATGGCCGCGCTGACGAGCGGAATATTAATCCGTAAATTGCGCGACACGCAGGTAGCGGTATCGACTTCGTTGGGCACAACTCGCGACTTGGCCGGTACGAGGACTACGTCGTCGTACGTCAGTCCCAGTCGGGGTTCTTTATCAAGCATCGCTCCCCCTTCAATTTTTCTGCGTTCGTTGCGCATTTTCCAGCTCAGCCAGTTCCTCGGCCTCGTCCTGCAATCGCTCGCTACCCTCTACCGCCGGCATGAACTGCTGCACCCGCGTGTTGCCGCTGTCGACGACAAAGACGCTCCCCTTCGCATCGACGGCGATTCCGTACGGAAAATTGAATTGCCCGCCCCCGTTGCCGAACCCGCCCCACTGGGTAATGAAATTACCCTCTCGGTCGAACTTCTCGATCCGATGATTCCCCGTATCCGTCACGTAAACATCCCCGGCTCCGTCGATGGTGACGCCCCAGGGCGAGCGCAATTGCCCGGCTTCCTGTGCCAACGAACTGCTGGCGTGCCCGGCCGCCGGGCTGCCTCCCCACTTCGTCAACAGTTGCGGCAGGACATTGGTGCTGGTGTCGAATTTCTGGATGCGGTGATTTCCCATGTCGACCACATAAACCGCTCCATCCTCCGGATCGACCGCCACCCCGCGCGGGAAATAGAACTGCCCGTCCCCATTGCCGAACCCGCCCCAGGCCATGATGAACTCGCCGGACATGTCGAATTTCTGCACGCGAAAATTGGCGCTGTCGACGACGTAGAGATACCCGCGCACGCGGTCGACGGCAATCCCCCAGGGGGCATTAAATTGTCCTTCACCGTTTCCACGCGAACCAAACTTCATGAGATAGCCGCCGAGCTTTCCATCGAACTTTTGAACCCGGTGGTTATTGGTGTCCACCACCCAGACATCGCCCTTGCCGTCGCAGGCGATGCCGGTGGGATTGTGAAAATTCGAATTGGCCGAGCCGAAACTCCCCCACAGAATGATGAAGTTCCCCGCATTGTCGAACTTCTGTACGCGATTGTTGCCGTTGTCGACGACAAACAACGACCCTTGCTGATCGACGCACAGTCCGTACATCGGCGCCATAAACTCTCCGCCGTGCAACAGCGATGCTCCCCGTCCCGGCTTCCCCCACTTCGATACGCACAGGTAGCCAGATGTATTGACCAAAATCGTAGTACTGGCAGGCGTGGAGACATTGTTGCCGATGTCTTTGAACCACACATAAATGGTTTTGTGTCCGTCTCCCGGCGAGAGAATGAACGGAATCGTGGCTCCAAACTTGATCGCCGGTGTTGCATCCACCCATCCTGGGGTCCCAGCGACAGGAGTCAACGGACTTTCTGAAATAAAATAGGCCCCGACGCCCGAATCCAAATCAGTCGCCGAAATCGTCACCACGACGTCGGGAGAATTGGTCATGAAGGCCCCATGATTGATCACCGCGTAGGGATTCTGCGGCGCCGTGATATCGATGAGCACGGGCGTCGCCGTCGCTTCTTCCGACAGTCCGCTCTCCGTCCCATCCTCGAACAACGCCGTCACGGCATAAAAATAGGGAGTATCGTTGGTAAGCCCTTCATGCGTGTAGGGGTTCGTCACGCCTTCGATCTTCGTCGCCCCCTCAAGCGTGACATGAGGCGAGGTGCTGAAATAGAGATTGTAGGACTGGGTGCCGGACACTTCCATCCAGCTCAGGAAGACTTCCGTGTCGCCGGCCTTGACGGCAAGGCTGCGGGGTGGTTGCACCGTCCCGGTTTCCACCGTTTGCGTCGGTTGGTCCTTCCCACGATTCATCTCTTCTTCGGTCGGCACATACTTGAGGACACGGTTGTTGCCGCTATCGACAACGTACACCGCGCCTTCCTTATCTACTGCGATGCCGTAGGGGAAATTGACTTGTCCCTCCGTTTTCCCGCGATTCCCGAACGAGCAGAGGAACGTGCCGTTGCCGTCGAACTTCTGAATTCGGTGGTTGCCGCTGTCGACGACATACACGTTGCCCAACGCGTCACAAGCGATGCCCCACGGAGACTTGAACTGTCCTGGACCCTGGCCCTCTCGCCCCCACTTTGTTAAGAAACTTCCGCGGGCATCGAATTTTTGGATACGACTGTTGCTCTCGTCGGCGACATAGATGTTGCCGACGAAATCCACCGCCACGCCGCGCGGAAAAAAGAAGGCGCCGTCGAAACTGCCGTCACGGCCCCACTTCAGCAGGGGCTGGCCGTCGGCTTGGAATTTTTGAATGCGCGCGTTGCTCGTGTCGGAGACGTACACATTGCCGTCTTGGTCCGTCGTAATGCCCCAGGGTACGTCGAAGCGCCCCATGTCGGCCCCGCGCCAGGCGAACCCGAACTTGCCCCACGCCTTCTGCACGTTGCCCTCGAGATCGAACTTCTGCACCCGATTATTGCCGCTATCGGCCACGTATACGGCATCCTCCGGCCCGACAGCCAAACCGCGGGGATAGTAAAACTGGCCTTCCTGCGAACCTGGCTCACCGCCCCATCGGGCCAAGTACTTTCCAACCTTATCGAATTTTTGCACCGAATGGTTGTCGGTATCAGCCACGTAGATGTTGCCGTCCTTGTCCAGCGCGATCCCCGTGGGCGAACTCAACTCTCCGTCGCCCACTCCTTCATGACCGATGACCATGGCAAGGAGATAGGGCGATGGGATCGCCATCACCTCTTGTGATTCAGGACTTTCGCCTTTGGGAGTGACGACTGTGACGACATAGTGGTAACAGCTGCCGTTGGCAAGGTCGTCATGGACGTAGGGGCTGGAGGCTCCTTCCAGGCAGGTCGCCTTGTCTTTTTTCACTCCGATCACGCTTCTGAAATCTTCGGGACCGGCGATGGGACGAGTCAGCTCTGAAAACTTGATCTGGACACCCTTGGTCGTCTGAAAGTAGAGGTTGTAGTACATGGCATCCGGAACCGGGTCCCATGTAATGGTAATGCGCCCATTGCCTGGTTTTGCCTGAACGTTCTGCGGAGGCAACGGCAATTCTTCTTCCGACACCAAATCTCCGCCACCCCACTCTCCTTGAAGCCCTTCGATACGGAGAGGGAACGGATTGCATGTAAACCTGTCGTCGAAAAGCCAAGCTTTCATCACGGTGTTGCCCTCAGATTGCTGGTGGAACAATTCAGAAACAGTGGACTTTCAATCGCTTAGGTCCGGATTGGTCACTCTAGCAAAGCAACAGAAATGGAGTCAAGGCAAGAGCCGCATGTCCTGGAAAATGTCATCTCGGATGAACGCTCTATAGGTATCTATGACCGAATCGATTACAATGCACCGGTTACCCGAGGCACAAACCCATGATCAGATGTTAGACGTTCAAAGGTGAATAATTATGAGAATGTTCCAAGTCAGGCAAACCGTCACGTATGAACTGACGACAGCCGCAGGAACAGAGCAGGAAGCCATTTTAAAAGCCAAGGGCATTCCACTGGCTCAGTGGGCCTCCGAGGCCGATGAGATCACGGCGGAGATGCTCGATGAGACCGATGAAATCGACGAATACTGAGCAACACCCATTCCCTGTTCCACCTTCCACGGGCACTGCCGACACTTAGCCGGCACTCATCACAAGGGAGAAGAAACCATGCGCGTGATGCAGACAGTCCGCACATCCATGCTCTGTTTGATCGTCATCACTGCAATGACTACTGCAGCCGCTGGCGGGGACAAGGGACGATCAAGTGGTCATGCTACGCCATTGGACAAGAAAACTGAGGACAGGGCGCGGTATGTCATCAAAATCGCCGGGTGCAATGATTGTCACACGACCGGCTATGCGGGAGCGGCCGGCAAGATTCCGGAGAAAGATTGGCTCAAGGGAGATCCGATGGGTTGGCGAGGTCCCTGGGGCACCACCTACGCGACCAACTTACGACTCTATATGCAGAAGCTCTCCGAGGATCAGTGGATCAAATCCTCACGCTCAGTCGAGTCTCGGCCGCCGATGCCATGGTTCGCCCTCCGCGTGATGACCGAGCAGGACCTGCGAGCCATCTATCGGTTCATCAGAAACCTGGGGCCAGCTGGTGAACCGGCACCAGCTTATCTACCGCCAGATCAGGAACCGCTGGGACCGTTTATTCTGTTCCCGTCAAGTCCCGAGGTTTCAAAATAGGCACTGAGTGAGGGAAGGTTACTGGACCTCGTCAGACCAAGAGAACTCAGCCGCCACGCACCGGCGCCTGAGTGACGATTTCCGCCCTCCTACATCCGTTCAGTGACGCCACTCATTACAGGCGGTTCGACACTCGCAACCGGTGCTTTTGGCTGCAGACCCCTTCAATATACAACCGTACGCAGCTGCGAGTTACTGGCTCTTCTTGTAGACGACGATCCCACCTAGGAGAATTCCGAGCATGACGAATGCGAATATTAAGAAGCTACTGTCCATAACCAACTCCTTTCTTCCTTTCGTTTGGTAGCATGAACCGGGACAGTGTATAGGCTTCGCGTGACTTTCTCCGCCTTCAAGCCATGAAAAGACTACAAGGATAATGCGGGCGACCTCTTTGAATAGGAGATCGCCCGCACATGGCGCTTAGGACGCCTAGTGAATCTCTTCTGTTGATGACCCGCGCGAAAACAATGGGTGGAGGAGTGCTCAGTTACGACCGAAGGATCGGCTTACCAGCGATCATACTTTGACGCCAGCCTCGGATCTCCGCAAAGCAGAGCCGACACTTGACCCCCTACGTGGGGGAACGGCAGCCGATGGAGAACCGGCTAGCGTGACTGGCAAGGCACCCGCCCAATGCTCGGCGGGCCGATGTGATCCGGTGGACTCAGGTCTTCCATCTCCACCTCCTCCTGCTTCGGAAGGACTCAGAGGATCGTAGGACGTCTCCTAATCGGAGAACTATTTCTCATTTACTCCTCTTCAATCCATTCTGTCAACCAGAACAATCCGTGCAAGGTTGGCTGTGAACCGACAAAAGGGATGTCGCTCCTTCACTGAATGGATCGCACATGGTTGATGGTTAGTTTTCAGAATGGTCCTGGCCTGCACATCGTTCCTATCGTTGCACACGGAGAATTGGACCAGTCGCAAGCCATTTCGTTGGACCCAGGCCGGCCATGTGAGGCAAGTGAGCGACGTACCAAAACACGATGTCTTGCTCCTGCACTCCCTGATTGTCCTCATCATATCCAAGTTGTCCACGAGCACCGAATGTCCAAGGAATGTCCTCGCTCGCGTTGGCCCGCCTGATCGCCACATCGAAATCGGCGAACTTGTCTCGTTCGCCGTCACCTTTTAATGGGGCATACCCAGTGCCGGGCAAAATCCAGACACCATGGCCGTTCAGCTGGTCGCGGACCAGCCATGTTTTGTGTAGGGCGGGAATTTTGACATCGTTCCGCTCGTTCACATATTTCCGCCAGCCAGGCCCCCAACCCCGATCCGGCCCACCCCCTTCATGGACGAAAACCTGATCCATGCCATTGCCGTTGATGTCGAAATCAAACCGCCAGTAGGGATGATGATCATGGTTGGTGTTGCAAGACAGCCCTCGGCTGTGGAGCAGGGGACGGAGTTCGCCGTCCTCCGACAGATACCACGATTGATAAATATGATATTCACCGATCCGAGCGTATGTTCCCACCTCAAGCCACTTCACATTATTCTGAGTGGCGTTCTCCAGGCAGACTCTCTGATCGCGACAGTTCGTGATCGGCACGAGGTCCTGCCAGCGCAGGCGATCTTGAAACGGCCCGCAACGTCCACTGTCGGCCCGTGAGCCGAACCATGTAAAGGGGTTCCACCAGACACGTTCCTTGACATACTTGACGCGGATGACCGGCATGCTGGCCTTATTGAGAATCAGCTCATCCGCGTACTTCACATTTCGCAAAGCCAATCCCGTGTTGTCTCGAACCTCCCAGTCGAAACTCCAACGTCCCCAGTCCACATGCTCGGATTGCGTCTCGGCAAACAATGGCTGGGACGGATAGAATGCGCAGAACATGATCACCGCGCTCCACCAGATTCGTGTCATTCCATTCCTGTTCATGAGCGGGGCGGTTCCTGGCCAGCCTCCAAGACCTTATCCTCGGTCAAATCGACGACCGCCCAATATTTCGGATCCCCGTCCTGCCCTTCGGAAAAGGTGATCCAAATCGTGCGGTGGGCGTAGCCGGGATCGTTCCTGAAGAACCCACGATCCGGCTGCATAAGCAATCCATGGCCTTGAAGTTGCTCAACCTTGCCGGCCAAACGAGAATCCGCTTTGGCCAACTCGATCCCCCGCTGTACATCCTGCTCTCCCTCCGGGGGTTGATAGCCTTCAAGACGCAAGACCGTGAGCAGGTTCGTTTCCTTCATGTAGACTTCAACTGCGACATTTTGGCTGTAACTGTAATAGACCAACCTTGTCTGGCCTGTCATGTGACGACAACAACCAAACGAAACCTTGCCCTCGGGTGGTATACGATCCGCGTCGATGAACGCCCATCGGCTTCCCAGAAGCGCTGTGACTCGGCGGTCGCTTTCGGCGGCTTTCCGTAATGCTGCAACCTCGTTCTCGGTCAAAACAGCCGAGGCATTCGTGGACCGCTTCACAGCGGTATCCGAAACTGCTCCAACCATTTTCGGCTTGTAGTGACCGGCTAGGTCATCACCGGCAAATTGGAGTATGTGCGTGGACGGGGGCTGATCGGGCAGCTGGGCCTTCGGCACAGGCGTCTCCGGATCTTCCGGACCGAACGGACCCCGGGAGGATGCATCGAGACTGCAGCCAAAGCCGATGCTGATGACCATCAGTAGGAAGAGAGTCTGCCACTCCGTTCGATATGTCACAGCCTTACACCGCCAACTTTGCGGCAATTCCCAGAGCGAGTCTGGAGATCTGCGCAGCAGCCTTGATGACGGCAGCCCGCTTTTTCCGAGAGGCCGCGTCGAGCACAGCTTTCTTCATCAACTCCTTGTAGGCTTCGATCTCGTCGTGGCTGAACGGAACGATTTGGGCCACGGTCTCGTTATTAAACGTGTTGGACAGCTGGAGATAGAGATTGGAGATTTCCGCCGCGTAGATGCCGCGTCGAAGCGGGTCGTTCTTATAGGTTTCGAATTTCTTCCGCAGGGCGCCGACAGCCTCCAACAGCGCCTGCTGACGGATCTTCGTTTCATCCTGTTTTCCTACTGCGAATTCGACGGCTCCTAACTGATCGACCAGCGCCTCGGCCTCTTCGCGAGCATGGTCCACTTTGACCGAGAGATCCGTGATTTCCTGATTCGCTCTCTCGCCTGTTTCCATCAACTGCTTGATCAGACTATCGTTATCTCGCAAGAATCCGACGATCCCCCCGATACTGAGGTCCATGGTGCCTCCGCTATTGCCCGTCGTCCTTCCTCAGTCTATCCAGAAGGTCGACCAAGTCGGCGGTAAAGGTACGCGTCCGTTCCAGAGCCCTCAGGCGGATGATGCCCGAGCCCGTCACTTCTTCCAGGGCATCGTTGACGGTCCGTGAACGATTCAGCACCTCCCTGATGCGCTCGGATTGTCCCGGAGCCTGCTCGATCAACGCCGATACAAACTCCGGGTCGATGGATGCCAGAGCCGATTCGTCGGCATACCGCTTCAATTGAGCATGAATCGTCGCGGTCCGTTTCCACGAATCGTTCAAGGCGTTAGCCGTATCACGCAGGCCGCAGAAATCTTCTTCAAATTGATCCCATACCGCTTTTTCCAGTCCCTGATATTCAACCAGGTACATTTGGCCGACCAGATAGGCCGCTGCGTACGCCGCCTCGTCTTTCTTGCTCGCGATGTTCCGGTACGAAGAGAGAACGAATTGGTGCTTGGCTTCCTGCGCTTGCAACGCCTTGAAACTCTCATGGAGTGAGCTGCGCGCCTGCTCCAAGAACTTGATGCGGGCCTCGGTTTCTTTCTGGAACAGATCGATATTGGTCTGGGCCGCATCAATTTTGGCGCCTTCCTTCTGGAGGAGTTCACGGACCGCGTCGCTGTGAATCGAGTTGCATCCCACAAGGCTCATGAGAATGAGCCCGACCGTCACGGCTACGGCTCGTCCGATCATGCTGGTCTCCTTCCGCTCATACATCCCTACGCATCACCGGCGCAACGCATGCACGGCCTCTGCCACCGACTGAACATCGTCACGCGACAAGGTCACGTCGATATCCAAGTAATGTTTAATGATGGCATTGATTCGCCGAAGCGCTTCCACATTGGTGCGATATTGATCGAACGCCGTCAGGTCGACCGTCGAGGCCGCCTGCGAATCTTGTTCAACGCGCTGCTCGACTCGGCCGATCAGTTCAGGAAATCTTTGCAAGAGATTGTTCATATCCCCCAGACCCGCCTGGAACACGATCTCTCCGGTCGGCTCTTTTCGCTCCGGCAAATTTTTCAGGCGAATCTCGTTGATCAGAGAGATCACTTCGGGACCTAACAGATCGGCATCGTCTTTCGTTAAATCCTCGTCGGCCACGTCGGTCAGTTTGGGATTCGTGGTGGCCCATTGCAGCGCCAGGTTCAGCTTCAGTCGAGCTTGAACATAGCGATACCACTGCTGATGCCGTTTGGTGACGTTGCTCACCAGCTCACGATACTGCTGCATCAGCCGTTCGTTCTCGGCATAGGCCTGATCCTTGTCGATCAAAGCCTGTTTGACTTCGGGCGGAGTCGCGCAACCGATACTGACCAGACTCAGGGCGACAATAACCATGGTGCGTGCCGCTTTCATGGTGATTCCTCCTTCCAATTCACACCGGGAACGAACACAAACGAGAAAGCGACCGACCGACTGCCTAGGATCTGTTGGGGAGAAGCCCAAGGTTAGCGAGGGTAGAAAACGATTGCAAGGGGAATATCGGCCATGTATGGATTGTGGAACCTGGGGCACCAGGCAGGCCAGTACCAGCCAGCATCTTTCCTAGGTGAACCCACGTAGGATTTCCTGGTAGTACTCATCGAGCATCGCAGAACGAGCCTCTTCGACGATGACCAGTTGCCGTTGATCGAAGGTGTTGGCGCAGTAAAGATACTGCCACCCGCGAGAGCGCCCACGCTCGGCATGCACTTGTCGGCCATCGGCTGCTTGCCGAGTGGTCTCCCTAATGACCTCTCGATCTTTCAATTGTTCCCAAGCCGTTTGCGCCGAAGGCCAATGGTTCTCGTAGAGCGGCATATCGACATCGCCCGCTGACGTCGAAACTGCGTCCGGATCGAAGGGTTGCCCCTGATCCTGCTCGGGGTCTTCATCCCAGTTCAGAGCCGCCTCGCCTTTCCGATCAAGCACATAGAACGGACCGTCGTCCACCACTTCTTCAACCGTTCGATATCGGATCAGGGCTGGGCGCTCGGCGAGCTGGAGTCCCCTCTTCGCCAACGCGCGCTGAAACGGCACTCTTCTTGCCAACTGCCTCGTCTTCTCACTCACGATCATGCGGCCGGATTGGTTCAGGACCCGGCATAACCGGTCTAGTCGAATCGCGAGCCCTATCCGCCGTTCGAATGACAGCTGTTGTGAAGGACTGTGTCCTCGATCAAAGGTCCGCCAGCTCCGGCTCGGAAGACCGTGGTCTTGTTCAGCCTGTACCAGAACATGGGTCGCCACCACGAGATCGTACGAACCTGAGAGCGACTCGGTTTCCACATCCACACACTCAAATCGTATATTGCGCAACCCAAGCTTGTCGGCCTTTTCCTGTGCAACCGCAAGAGAAGCGGATGACCGATCGACACCCACAAAATTCTTCTCCGGGAAGAGGCGCGCGTAGAAGATCGTCAGCACTCCGATGCCACAGCCAAAATCGAGAACCTCTTTCGCCTGGCCGAGGTGGGCCGCCGTCCGAAGGCCGATCTCCTCGTAATATTCGTAGCGTTGACTGTAGAGGACGGGATAGAGCCTCGGTTGCGCCGCGAGATCGTAAAAAGCGATCTCGTCGCGGCGATCGCCAGTGCGTTTTCGTTCGACGTGGAGCGCGAGTTGCTGAAGATCTTCCGATGAGAACTGCTGCCGCTGCCATGCGAAATACTCGCGGTCCGACGAGAAATGCCTGAGCCCCCACCAAGCAAGATACTCGCGAAGCGCCGTTCGTATCTCGTCCGAAGAACAAAGCATATGGCTGATGGCTTATGGCATCGAATCGAAAGAGCTGCGGAGTAAGGGGTGAGGGGTTACGAGATAGGCTTCACGTTTCACGGTCTCTTGAGCATGATGGCATCAAAGTATGTTTCCGGCACTGGATGCGGCAACCGGAGCTGCCCTGACCCGAACGCCACATACTTCTCACAGGTCAGCTGCTCGAGACCGATCGGCCCCTTCGCATGCAGTTTCCCCACGCTCAGCCCCACGTCGCCCCCCATCCCGAAACTCTCGCCGGCATGGAGCCTGGTAGATGCGTTCACCAGCACCGCGCCGGCATCGACTTCCCTGGAGAATCGCATGGCGGATTCGTAGCGTGTGGTGGCGATTCCGGCGGTGAGACAGGGACCGTGCGTTCTGATATGGACCAGCGCCTCATCGAGGTTCTCGACCATTTTGACAGCCAGGATAGGCCCGGAAAACTGAGTCTGCCAATCCGCATCCGTCGCCGGAATGATCGCGGTATGTCCGGTCATCGCCATTTGCCCCATGAGCGCGACCGTCTTAGGGCAGGCATGTACTTCTACTTTGAATTGGTCCAGCAGGCGGTTGATCAACGGCGGCAAGAACTGCCGTCCCACAACCTGCTGCACCAGCAAGGTATCCAGCGCGTTGGAGGCTCCCACCTGCTGCACCTTCGAATTGATCACCAGGTTTTGCGCGACGGACATGTCGGGGTCTTCATCGACATACAGGAGCGTGAGACCCCCGTCATCGCAGAGCACCGGCACCCTGGCTTGCTCTGCAACCGTCTTTCGTAAGCCGGTTCCGCCGCGCACGATGATCGCATCGAGGTATTTCCCCGAGCGCATCAGATCGAGCGCGACTTCTTTCTCTTGGCGATCGATGAGCACCCAGGCTCCAGTGGGTATCCCGTTCTCCGTTGCCGCCTCCCGAAATCGTGCATCGATCGCCTGATGCGTCAACTTCCATTCCGAAGCACCGCGAAACAGGCAGAGGTTGCCGGATTTCAGACAGAGCGCGATCGATTCCACTGTGACGAGCGGACTCTGTTCGGAAATCACGCCGATCACCCCGATCGGCACCCTCACCCGGGAAACCTGCAACCCATCCGGACGTTCCCGTCTCGATGTCACGGCGCCGACAGGATCCGGCAGATCGGCGATGACATGCAGTCTTTCAACGATCTCCTTGATATGGTCCGCCGTCATGCGCACGCGAGCGACGGCGGCCTTCATCCGGTCTTTCGTGTCGGCCTTCTCAAAGGACTTTCCGACCGCCTCGACATCTTTGGCATTTTCCGTAAGAATGTCATCCTCGTCCGCTGCAATCCGGTCGGCCACGGCATGCAGCGCCCTCGCCTTCACGGAACCTGGAAGCAGAGCCAGACCGACCGCGACATTCCTGCACTCCTTCAAGAGCTTATCGAGGTATAACTTGACCGGAACTTCAATCGCCATACTGGCTCCCTCAATCCATTGCAATCAATCCATCTCCCTGAGACAATGCTGCCGATTCAGGTTCAGGGCGACGGACTATACCACGCGTTTTTTTCATGAGTAAATAAGCGGCAAGCCTCGCAGTTCAACCTGCTGCAATTAAACGTTAGGTTGATGAATGGGAAGCGGTGTGCCGGCTCGCGTTGGCGCAAGGAAAAGGAGAAACGATGCGCTCATCAGTTCAGGTCAATGGACATAGTCTCAGGCTGGCCGGCTGTGTGGCTTTGGCGGCATTCCTAGGAGCCTGTGGTCAACTGAAGCCGGTAAATCCTCTGATTCCCCCGACGCAAGCCACACCCGAGCAATCGGCCGAACGAGAGCGGGAGAGTCAACCTCCCAAGGTCGTCCAAGCCCGTCCCAACGGCAGCAACCCACAACAATGCCTGGTCAATTTCGACAATGAGGCGGCGCTGGAGCATATTTTTGGCCAAGCCAGATCAACGCTGGCATACAGGACGACTCGAATCGGATTCGGGCCCTTGCAGATGTGTGATTCGTCGAAACATAGCGACTGCTGGGCCTACCGCCAACGTTGTTCACGAAGCGATGTCAACCTCGACACCATCGGCCACACCCACTTTCATTTGAACATGGAAGGAGGGGTCGAATGCTACACCCTTCCGGATCCGGGAGACGGGCTCGGTAAAGGTTTCGGCAAACTGGTGGACTTTAAATGTACCGATGTCGATTGGACGAAGACTCCGCGCGTCCTGTCCTCCCACAATCAGAATCAGTGGATCAAAATCTGGGTCGGCAATGTCGAAAATCATGTGCCCATATATTTCGACATGGAATCGATTTCGGTGCTGTCCGATACATCGATTCAACTCTGGTTCCGGAAGCGCGACGGCACCTGGTGGTACTGGCCAGAGCTGAAAGCCGGCAGCACCTGGATCCTCCGTGAGTATGTGCGCGATGTGTCGGAGGTTCGGCTACGAGGAACCAAGTCGAGCAGACCCAGTTCCTATGTGATCGGCTCGCTGGTCGTTCGGGATTAGACGAGCTTTGCACACGCTTCAAGAGTAGAGAACACTGTACATCAGGACAGCACGAGGCTTAGTAAGCAGCGTACCTTCATACGATTTCCAATTGGTCTCGCATTCTTCAACGCGCCACTCCTCCACCTCGCCGTCCCCCGACTCTACGCGTGGTGTCCGTCCCACTTGGACCAGGACAGACACCGTCGCAGACGACGGAGCCAGTCCCCACCCACTGCCGCACACCGAATTCTCAAAGAATCCGCATCCAAGCAGATATGCCGATGAGACAATCCGTGAGGAAGCAAGCGCCGAGAAGTACACTTGGCTTTAGTTTGCAACCCTGGCAAACTAAGGCGTGGGTCTTACCAGCATCGCCAAGGCAAATGGGATCTTCTACAGAGCCAGATAATACATAGAAAAGCCCCGACCCGAGCACAGATGACCGGACTGACACCTGACAATTGGGAAAAGACTATTTCAGAGGCCTGGCAAGCCGTCCGTGACAGGATTGAGGTTCGACGCGATCTCGACTTCTCTCACGAGCACACCTTACAGTTTCATCTTGCGTGGGAGATTGCTCGTTTGTTGAGATTCTCGCCAAGTCTCCAAGTTCGCTTCGAAGTCCGCACGGTAGCACCGAAACCTCGCGGAGCGATCTTTACGGACATCGTATTCTGGACCGATCCAGAGTTCCGTATCGCCGTTGAGTTGAAAGCTCCTGCCCGATCCGATGAAGGGTCCAACTCGGCCATGACACACGGCCGGATGGCCTTCTACAAAGACCTCGATCGACTCCGGTGCGTTCTCGGCGTGCCTGAGCTCAAGATCAGGCGTGGGATCTTTCTCGCCGTTGTGAACGAACTCGGCTATGTTACCAAGCGCAAGCAGTACAAAAACTTGGTCTATGACACGTTTGATGGCACAACCATCGAGGCTGGAACCACTTTACCTGTCACAGAAGGACGGAACGGCTGCCCCTATCCTCTACAGATGCCCGAACATTCGGTCTCTTGGAGATGGGAGTGCACGCGTCGTGACGGAGCGGTCATCCCAGCGACTGGAAACAGGCACTACTGGCTTACACCGATCCCGGTGTTTCCGAAATCGACGATGGCATAATATGCCGTTTCACCTGACGTCGGCCTTTCTACCTGCCGTCGGTCGGGCCCGTGCAGACAACGGCAGTGTCAGGCGCGCCAAGTGAGGACCACATGACACGGAACATGGCCGTCAAGCCGGGCCCGAAGGAACTGGCCGACGCGGTTAAGCTTCGTCTCAAACGTGCTCGATCATGGCTGGGCAAGTCGAGGAAGGCCGGCAGCAGTATGCCGCCAGATCTCGATGCTCAGTTCATATTCCTTTGGATTGCATTCAATGCGCTTTATGGGAATCGACGGCGCCGCGATAATGCCCCTCCCTCCCACGTGGGGCGCACAACCAGTGAGATCAGTGACTTTACACGCTTTCTTGAAGCGATCGAACATGTCTCCGGTGGGAAAATAGCTACTCTCCTGAGCCGCTCGCCACTAGCCGTACAAGCTGGCAAGGTACTAGATGATCCCTTCCTCGACCTCGATTGCTGGGAACGCTGGGAAGCCGAGGGAATTAGAGATCGTCAGCAGCGCCTCACTATCCCATGGAAGTCGTACGGTGGCCACTCACGAACTGTCCCGGTATTCAGACAGATTTATACCTTACGCAATCAACTATTGCATGGAGCCGCGAGTGACGACAGCCGACGAAACCGTGAATCTCTGAAACACGCCATCCCCGTTCTAGATGGAGTCGTGGATGCGCTCATTCCACTTGTTGAACAACATCGAGCGCACATTCCAGAACTTCACCCCGTGCCGTTTCCCCCTTCGACCGGCGATTCGATACCATTTAATAGCCTTCGCATTCGCAAGAAAGAACCATAGAGTCAGCACCGGCCATGGAGTTGGCAGCCTACGAGTCGCGGAGCCGCTGGAGCACTCACATCAGGCCACCCGTCTTTTGGATCGTTTGGGCTCAACCGCGATTTGGCCGGTCGTTCCAAGAACAGCGAGGAGCTTGGCGATCGATTTCAATGAAATGCTGATATCCTCAGGATCGAGGAGCCGTTGCATCTGAGACGGTCCTGTACCGATCATCCGCTGCAGCGCGTTCACCCCGATGCCTCGGTCCTTCATCATCGCCCGCAGCTTCATGACGAACTCGCGCTTCATTGCCCCGGCAATAACCTCGGTCTTGAATCCCTCACCCTGCTCTGCAAGCCAGCTATCAAATGAACTTCCAACCGCCTTGGATGGCTTCTTGGTCTTCATACGGACTACCTCCTCTCGCAATAGTCCTTCAATCGTCGCCGGGCAAGCGCAAGGTAGGTGATGGAGACAGGCCACACGTCAGAAAGGAATAGCTATAGCCGGTCTTTCCGACGGACAAGGAAATGGGCGAGCCATGCCCACAGCCCCATCAATGGAACCAACGCCCAGGCGACGTGGGTGGCGGTCGCCCCGAGGGCCTTCAACGCCGTCACGAGCCAGGGTTACTATGATCTTTGGTTCTCTTGTACGGCGGCGTATCACTCTTGTGGCCGGCATGATTGATCCTCCCAACAAACGGTATTCTAATCCTCTTCAGGAGGAGGGACTACCACAGAGAGCATCTGTCACGGCGCCTGTTTGATAGGTTGGCCAATCCGTGAAGCCGGAGGGCTTCTGTATCAGGTTCGGCGACAGAGTTCGTCTATTTTCTTGGTGGGTGGAACTCGCCGCGATATGGTAGACGCGGCGCACAGGCGAGACAGATCATCGAGATCCTCTATGCGATCCTACGACATGGTGGTGGTTGGCAGTGGACCGGCCGGCCAGAAAGCGGCGGTCCAAGCAGCGAAACTGTCCAAGCGTGTGGCCATTATCGAGAAGGCTCCACAGCTGGGCGGAACGTCGCTCAATACCGGGACGCTCCCCAGTAAGACGTTGAAGGACACGATCGAGTACATTCATGGATTGGGACGGCGAGGGTTGCACCACTTGGGCGCCGAAATCACCAAGCAACTGACGCTCCCCGACCTGATGACACGCAAGGATCAGGTCATCGAGACCGAAGTGGCAGTCATCACCAACCAGTTGCGGCGTAACGGTATCGAGATCGTCCAGGGCACAGCAGGCTTTGTCGATCCCCATAGCTTGAACGTGGTACGATCGGATGGGCAGGTTGATCATGTCCATGCCTCGACCATCGTCCTAGCCACAGGGTCACGACCACGCCGTCCTGCGGAGATCCCCTTCGACGACCTGATCTTGTGCGACTCCGACTCCTTTCTCCGCACGACCAAGAACCCGACCAGCATCATCGTCCTCGGAGGAGGTGTCATCGGCACGGAATATGCGTCGATGTTGGCCGCCTTTGGGATTAGAGTCACCCTCATCGACCGGCGGACTCAGATGTTGCGGTTCTTGGACCAGGAAATCGCCCAGGCGCTTGACGATCAGATGCAGCACAACGGCGTCACGATGCGGCTCGGGCAGGAACATCTGAGCATCAGCGTAAATGAAACCGGACGTCCAACGGTCCAACTCCAAGACGGCAAAACAATAACGGCCGACATGGTGCTCTACACGATGGGACGGATCGGCAATACAGAAGCATTGAACCTCCCCGCCATCGGCCTTGCCGTCGATCAGCAGGGACAGATCGCAGTCAACGCCCAGTACCAAACCGCCATTCCCCACATCTACGCGACAGGCGATGTCATCGGGTTCCCCGCGCTCGCCGCGACGGCAATGGAACAAGGACGTCTCGCCGCCTGTCACGCATTTCACGTCTCCGAGGCGCACGACATCAAGGTGATCCCGTACGGCATCTACAGCATTCCCGAGGTCTCGATGGTGGGAAAAACCGAGGCTGAACTCGCCGCCGCCGGCGTCCCGCACGCCACCGGGAGAGCCTTTTTTCGAGAAATGGCGCGTGGCCACATCAGCGGCGACCTCCACGGTCTCCTAAAGGTAATTTTCCAGCGCGAGACGCACGCGCTCCTGGGCGTCCATATCATCGGGCCAGGCGCGACCGAATTGGTTCATCTCGGCCAATCGGTCCTGACCTACGGAGGAACGGTGGAGTACTTCATCCATAACGTCTTTAATTATCCCACGATGGCCGAATGCTACCGTACCGCAGCCCTTGACGGGCTGAATCGGCTGCGCCACCATTTCCAATCATGATGACTGCGTACGCGGCCACCTCATACGACATATCCCTTCACAAGCCAGCCTTATGAAAATGAAGGTATGTCTTGTTCCTAAATAAATTCAAGTTGGGTTCCTAAATACATATTGCATAAACTTTCGAACAGAATATAATGCACCCTGCACGGCTGGTCGTCATGATCTACGCGGAGTTGTAGTCATGAGCATCATCCCGACTATCGTTCTCTCGTCCCCCTGCAGTCCGCTGTCTGTATCACTCACCAACGATCTCCGTCTGGGGATCGTCCGCCACAGGAGGTGCGCCCATGCCCATCCCACGGACGCTTAAGAGTCATCTCGATCGTGAACATGTTCATTACGATGTCTTGCCCCACTCACAGACGTTCCACGCCCTTGCCGTCGCCCAGACACTCCATGTACCAGGACAGGAAATCGCGAAAGTGGTTATCGTGAAGGTGAAGGAGCGATTTGTCACGACTGTGCTGCCTGCAACGGAAAAAGTGGATGTTCAGCGCCTACGAAAGCTCTTCGGAACCCACCGTGTGCGACTTGCGACCGAGGAAGAGATCGCGCAGCTCTTTCCAGACTGCGAACTAGGCGCCATGCCGCCGCTCGGCACACTCTATGGGCTTCCCGTGTATGTCGATCGGGCGCTCACGAATGACGAGGAAATCGTTTTTGAAGGAGGTACCCACTCGGAGGCGATCCGCATGCGGTACTGGGATTTTGCCGCGCTGGTGTTTCCCGTCGTGGCCGAATTTCACCGTCCGCCTGTAGCAACCTGTTGACCTCGACAGCCCATTATTCGGTTCTTTATACAACATACAACCGCTTCGTCCGCTCTCAGCACCGCCTCTTGTCCCATCAAGCATGAAGGATCGACGCGGGCGTGCGGCTCTCAAACGCAGGGTCCCTCCTGTCCGCCATCGAGCGAATGTCAGGTTTTCTTCATCCAAAGCTGCTAGGATGTTCCTGTGCCTGTCGGAAAGTGCCACCCTGTTGTGAAAGGAAACCCATGTTGAAAAGTTCAAAACTCATAGCCGTCTGCATCGTCGCGTCGCTCATCGGCCTACCGACCCTCTCGTTTGCAAAGGCGCGAGGATCGGGTGGAGGTTTTTCGAGCGGGGCTCGCGGCGGAAACTCATCAATGGGGATCGGTAGCCGTGGATCCCGTACCTACCAAGACAACGGTGCCAAGCCGATTGAACAGTCCACAAGCCAGAAGCCGTCGGCCACGCCGCCGCCGAATGCATCGGGCGCCCCGCTAATGCAACCGGCTCCAGCCACGTCGTGGTGGCAACGCAATCCCCTTCTTGCCGGAATCGCCGGTGGTCTTGCCGGAACCTGGATCGGCCATATGCTCTTTGGCGCGACGGAGAGCAGCGCCAAGACTACGGATACTGAGGGTGCGGAGCCAGGAGCCGCATCCAACTCAGCATCCAACTCCTTTGGACTGATCTTCCTGTTGATGTTGGTAGGAGCAGGCGCACTCTATTATTTCAAAAAGGTTCGTCAGAACCCTGCTCCGGTGTTCACAGGGCTCTCACCTGGTACCGCCGCGAGGGGAAGCCTGCTCGACATCTCGTCCAACAGGTCCAGTGACAGGTCAACAACTGATACTGCCTATACTGTGACTACCGAAGATAAAGCGGCCTTTCAGCAACTGCTGACCGACATTCAATCAGCCTGGAGCACCCAGGATGTGGCGACCTTGAAGCGTTTTCTGACACCGGAAATGCTGAGCTATTTCAGCACCGCCTTGGCCGAGGACAGCAGCCGAGGTGTTCAGAATCACGTGGAAGAAGTGGAGTTGCTCAAGGGAGATGTACGCGAAGCCTGGACCGAAGACAACCAGGACTATGCGACCGTGGACCTACGCTGGAATGCCAGAGACTACACGGTCTCCACGACGATCCCGCGCGGAGAGCCGGGCTATCTGATCGAAGGCAGCGAAACAACTCCGACCGAATCGTACGAAGTCTGGACCTTCATGCGCGTGCGGGATGGGCACTGGCTCCTGTCGGCTATTCAGCAATAAGCACCGAGGGAAGGCGGCTGACCCTGTGAGTCAGCCGCCGATCCACTTCCAGAAACAGGGCGTGAGGATATAGGCGGCAGCCGAGACCAGCACCCCCACCACCACTCCCAAGAGCCCGGCCACGTAGAGTGCCGCAAACACAACCAGGATCATGAACAGGGCCAGCGACTGGTGGGCTTCATAAAATGCCCGCCTGGCTTCAGCTGAAAAAGAAACGGAGAAGTTAGAGTGATCAGCCATGCAGCGAGTATAGACGAAACCCACTATCTTCCTCTGCCCCAGCCATCTCAGGGATGAGCGCCTTCAGCAGTCCAGCCTGTCAGTGGAAGACCGGACCAGAATTTGTTCCTTTCGTCAGACTACAGCACTTCTTAAACTTCTTTCCGCTGCCGCAGGGACAGGGATCGTTCCGCCCGATCTTTACGTGAGCTGAGTGGTTTGAATCGAGATCACCCATGTCGAGCCGCGCTTGATAGATCGACTGCCCCAAGTGAGCATACTCGTGCATCGCCTCGGGAAAGATCTCCATCACCGATTGGGCCAACTGCTCCAGAGTCCCCTTCCCGTTCGTTTCCTGATGGTATGCCTGAGCAAGTTTCGGAGAGGCAAAGAACGTGAGCGTCATCAGCAACGCTCCAAGTTCTTCATCCAGCTCATCCGGCGTGTACTCGTTCCACACCTCCACAAGATAGTCATAGCCGATCTCAAACCCTTGCGCCCACTGGCTCAGTGGCGCATCGACACTCAAGTTGTCCATCGCCCACGGTCTCATCTCGCACCCTGGCGGGAGAGAGACACCTCGGTCTGTTCGTTCACGAATGCAATCGTTATAGAGCGCCATCATCGCTTGGAGCACCTGCTCCGCCTCCTCGCGAGTCTCGTACTGAGCCTCCTGGTCGTTGAACACGAGTGGAATCCATTCTGAAGGCGGGATCAGCTCCGGCCCATTCGCCAGGCAGAACAAGAAACCGGCCAACTGAGGATAGGTCAATGTGTCATTGGGTCGCTGCGGTGCAGACAGGAAGCGCCTGAGAAGTATCGCGCGATCATAGGTGAATGGTGGGACTGTGGGCAGCACGGCATAGTCAGTGTCTCAGGTATGCCTAGTGCATTTCAATTCTTCTTTGAGCGCGGCTGACCAAGCGGATCTATCAGCTTGTGATTTTCGGAGGAGCACTTCTGGTCATTCATATCGTCACACGACTCTGCGCGAGCGATCGGAAGGCCTCCCGGATGCAGTTCTACTCTGCCACGTCGAAGCGTAAGCCGCTCGAACCTTCGCCGCGGCCGACCCTCTTACGTCTGCCGATCCACAAGAGAGGGTTGCCGTCAAACCAGCGCGCATATTGAAAGGAGCGGGTGACGCATGTACCTTCTCGCTGGATCTCTTCCTCGAAAATGTCGAGTGGGCCCACGCTGGGTTTCAGGATTTGACTCAGTGCCGGTTGAGGTTTGAGCGTGCCGTCCTGGCGCATGGTGGCGCCGCGGCGGAAGCGGATCGACTTCTGACCCGGTTGAATTTGAACGGGGATGAGGGGAATCCAGTAGGCGGGGACCTCTGTCGACAAGCGCCACCTCAAGGCGCCGTCGTTTGACGGAGCGGGTGTTGCTGGTTGATCACGGCGCTGTCGAGCGAGGTCGTCCTCGCGACGATTCAGCGGGCGGCCGGAGACGCCTTCTGCGATGCGCTCCACACCCCACGCCAGATTCGCCATTTCATCGCGCAGGAACAACACCTCGTCGAGCGGCTTGCTCTCCATTGTGCGCTTGAGTGTCGGCGCCAAGAAGAGATTCGTTGGGGTGTCTGCGTTGCCACTGTTTCTGAACATGCGCCAATGCCTCGAGGCGGGATGGGCGGATTGATCGATCGACGGTACCAGCGTGCGCACACCGAATGTGTCCGTGATGACCAGCGAGTTGATCTTGCAGATTGAGCCGACGGGAACATCCACAGGAATCACAAACCAATCGTTGCCGTAGGTGATGGCGAAGTCGACCAGCAGCATGCGAGCTAAATCATCGGGCTCGGCCTCTACGGCGCCAAAATCGACCGATGCATCTTCGAATTCCCACCAGCGTGAAGCGGGCATTCCGCGATATGTCGCCGGCGCCGGAATCGTGGTTCGAGTGATGGGCAGCGGATTCACGCCTGGTTGGTGATCTGCTTCTGCTCCGAGCGTCTCGCCCATCTTCACGTCGAAGTCGTACCAGTCGAGATCGCCTTCGTAGTATTCCGATGTCAAGACTCGCTGCGGACTGGTTGGAGCTTCCACGGAAAAGGCGTATTCCATGCGTTGCGACGACCAAGCTTCGGCTTGACCCGATGGCTCACTGAACAAGGTATCGTACCAGCGAATGAATGCGTCCTTCGTCGCCGTGAATGCCTCCCCATCGCTGGGATCAATCGCCGGCACAGTGGAAGGAGGAGTCTTCTTCAACTCGGTGTAGAGCGAGACTCCATCTGGAACGCGGCCGGACATCACGTCGAGAAATCTCACAGCCTCGGCATCAGCATCGGCCGCGAGCGCCGCGCTGCGCGCCGCCAACGGAAACGCGGCAAGGAATCCCTGGTGGTATTTCGTGCCGAACGGAGTGCGTGCCATCAACCGTAAGAACTGTTGGCCGGCCTCGACGGCCACACGCAACCGCACGAGCGTACCCGGTTTGGGGTGTACGGCCTCGCGCTCAACCAGCGTCTCCAGTGGAACCTGCTTCGGATCGAACTTCACCGGCTTCGCCGCAAGGTCGTACGGCCTATACCGTGTCAATTCGGCGCATTCGGCTCGCAGTCTGGCCGACACGGGTGTGCCGTTATCGTCTCCCTGCAGCTCTCCGAGTTGCCACTGACGCGCCAACAGCCAAAGGGGATCGTAGATTCTGGCCTGCAATGTTTCGCTCTGCGAGGCACCGCGAACGTTGGGCTCTAACCGCGACCATGTAGTGATGGACGGCATGATGACTAGTCCCTCTTAAGAAAGTCTGTCGAGACCGTATGGCCTTCCGCGTTGAAGGCAAAATACGCAGCGGGAAGATAGTGACTGGTTTCGTCGAGCAGATCAGGAGTCACCGCGCGCATATGGACCAAATCGACGGTCTCGCGCAGCACTTGTTGAAGCCACGGGATCGTCCAGAATGTTTGCTCAACCGGATTGGGATGAGCAGCCACCAAAATCGCCTGCGGTGCAACAGAATCAGGCTGGTTGTACTGGAACACCACGCCGGTGGTTTCATTGGCGTTGGGTACCACCTCGACCCATTCGTCGATCAACAGGCCGGCGATGGCAGGCTGCGTGAAATCGATGGCTTCGGGCATGTGCACGACCAACGAGAGCCGTCCCGGCGGAATCGGCGCGCCGGGCGTCGCAGGCAACCCGATCCAGCGATCGCCATCGCGTTGTGGAAGCTGCGCCACCTGCAGGGTGAGAGCGTCGCCGTTCTGTAGAGCTTCGGCATATTGCAGCGCATCGTCGAGCCGCGCGACATTCTCGCGAACTCGCGCCATGCGTTGATGGAACGTCACCACGGCGAACGGATCACCATCTTGAACCGCAGTGCTTGCACCCAGAGCCCGCTGCAT
Source organism: Nitrospira sp. (assembly GCA_029194725.1). Lineage (GTDB taxonomy): Bacteria > Nitrospirota > Nitrospiria > Nitrospirales > Nitrospiraceae > Nitrospira_D. The sequence continues at coordinate 42,313 of JARFXQ010000007.1, forward strand.
CTCGGAGAGATTCGGCGGACGGAAGCGTGGCAGCACGATGAAATTGTTGCCGAAACAATGTCGGAGCCGTTCCGAAGGATCTTCCGCAGCATCGGCTTTTGCGAGCCGCTCTGTCGCTTCACGGTCGATGGATCGCGCTTGGAAAACGAGCACCTTCAAATCCGCTTCGGTCTGGCCGACCGCCGAGAGTGGAATGGCTCCTGGGATGCCGAATGACGCGATCGTGTGCATCGCGGCCCGCAGCGGCGCCAGCGTCGTCGTCGTGGCTCCGGTCAACGCCGTTTTCAGCTTGGTCTGGAGTTGACGGAGCGATGCCGACGCACGGTCTGCCCGCACCTTCAGGTTTGCGGAGTCGAGCATGGTCGGCGAGTCGGCAACTGCGGCGACATTGATATCGCCCGCACGAAGCGGGCGCCCGACGGCCAACAGATTGCGGGCTGTCCGCACCACTTCGCTAAACTCAGACCAACTGACATCCGTCATGGGCCATGAGGAATCCCGCATGGGATTGAGCCGCAACGTTTGTGTCGCAGTGAGAGCCACCTTTCGTCGCGCCGCAAAAAGGAAGCGCTGCTCAAGCTCCGAAAGCCGCGAGTCTTCACTCGCTTCCTGAGCGTGAATCACGTCGAGCGGCGCGAGCTTCAAGTCCTTGAGCCGAATCTCTTGCTTATCGACAACGGCGCCCGTCGCGCTATTCACTCGTTCGACCACACAGCGAACCTTCGTGGGATTGCCCAACAGCTTCGCCGCCCACGCATTGAGAAACGGCTCGGCCAAGGATCGCGGGGTCGGCGTCCAATCCGCGATGGCTGCCGGAGTGCCTGGAAACAACGTCACTATACGATGAGTGAACGCGGAACCTGTTCGCGGTGTGCGTAGGACTTCCAAATCAGGCGGCGGCGCTTCGCCTCGCTCTAAGGCATCGAGAGTGGCTGCGGCGCGGCTGGGATTGCCGCGCACGACGTGATGGAGGCTCTCAGCCAGTAGCGCATCGCTCAACGAGTCGACGCTGCCGGCTAACGCATCGAGCTCCACATTCACAATGGGCGGCACAGGGAACCCGGCCCGGTTACCCACGACCTGCAGAACACGTGGCCGGGCGTTCGGTTCGTTGATTTGGCGCAGGAGGCTGAGTCCGTCCACCACATGGTTTGCCTGGACGTTCTCCACCGCCTGCCCGTTCGCGTCGACGCGCGTGGCGCTCAACGGCGCTTGTTCACGGAACGCGTTGATGAAGGCATCGAGTCCCCGCTCATGCAGACCACGCTCGAAGCGATAGCCCAAGAGGGCGCCGAGCGGCTGTCCTGACCGCACGCCATCCAGCAGGTATTGCGCCGCTCGTGCTCGTTCGGAAGAAAGATCGATCGCGAATGGATCTGCTTCTGGATCGGACGTGCGGCCGAAACGCGTAAGGTGCCCGCTGCGCAGCACCGCCGCGGTCGCTGCATGATCGAGCGACGGCGCGTGAACGAAACCGGGATCATGACGGAATCCAGAGATTGGTCCAAGCTCGTTTGGTGGGGCGGTCACCTCAGTCCGTGGCGGTCCCGGCTGCAGGTTTTCGACCCAGCCGTAGCCTCCCAGGTACACACCAGCTGGATCCCTTTGCCGCATATTCTTGAGGCGTTTCGTTGCGAACGACGTGACCCAGGCATCCAATCGATGCGATGTGACATCGAGTGTGCCGCGCATCAATACCGACAGCTTGTGGGTCTTCAACACCTTCAGCGCCTCGAGACTCTTACGGAAATCTTGCACGCTCGGATCAGTAGGTTGCGTGAACGTCGGTCCCGTGTGCAGTGCGGCAGTCATGATGCGGTCGAGCGCCGTTTCCATCGGCAGTTGCGAGAAACGGACATGCTCCGGCTCGGCCCGTAGATGCGGTTCACGGCCGAGCGCACGTGCCGCGGCGTTTGCGTACTCGACCATCAGCGAATGACGCAGCAACAGATACAGCAGACTGAATGGAGCCGGAATAGCCATGTGTTGGAGTACGGCCTCGAGATTCGGCGCCTTCAACAACTGATCGATGTAGTTGAAAGCGAAGTCCGCGCTCGACGACGTCTGGACCAACGGCAACTCCAGGGTGGAGCGCGCAGCATCGCATACCGTCAGCGCCGCGCGCGGCGTGACGCCGCGAAGCCCGGCGATCAGGCTCAGCGCCGAGATCGCCTGCGAGTGTTGCACACGATTCCATCCGTCGGGTGTCGGTGTCCGCAAGAACTCGAACAGCTCTTGGGTGTAAAAGAGTCCGAAGATGTTCCGGATGGAGTAATCCGTGGACAACGCATCCATCGCAAAAACTTCACTGAAGTCGATGTCGGGATCGCTGTGATTGCCCATGCGCGCCGCCGTCCGGCTTTCAGCGCTCCAGTAGTCTTGGAGACGGCGTATTAGCGCCACCACGGCGGCATCATTCGAGGCCTGCTTGCCATCCTCAGGTGTGGCCCCCCACAAATCGAGGGCCGTGACAGGCAGCACGCCATAGGGTTGTTTACCGACACGGATTGTGGGAAGTGGTCCACCAGCCCGTACGTGATCGACAAAGTGTTGTCTCGCCCATTCCACATTCGCGTCGATCAGGTTTTCAGGAAACACACCAGGCCGATCGCCGTTGAAGCGGCCGAGCCCTATCATTTGTTCCAGGTAGTAGCCCCAGGTGGACGGCCAAAGCGCGCGATTCATGTCGCGGGCTTCACGTTGCTCGCGCGCATCTGCGTTGGCTGTACGCGCCAGCAGCTCTGTTGTGAAACCGAGAGCCTTCGAGAGCTCATCGCCATCCGATCCGTCTCCTGCCTGAAACTGGGGATCGCCGAGGATCAGCCGGAAGCTGTTGTCGTGTCCAGGATCGTCGGTGCTGAAGCCGGATGCCTCGTCTTCCGTGTTGTTGGTCGGCGTGCCTTGCATGACCAGGCTCACGCCGTCGGTATATGTGTGCGCTTCGATCAACTCTTTGAGTCGAGTCGCCGACGCCGCACTATCGAGCGATTTTTTCACACCGAAGACCAAGAGCAGATCGATTTTTGAAGCCGCCGTCGGCAGTTGTAAGCGCAGTCCCATACCGAGGCGTTCGGCCTCATCGAAATCGACCATCCACTTCATACCATCATCGATGGCGAGCGTTTCGCCGCTTTGAAGGACGGTGCTCTGAGGGTTCGGGCCCACAGGCAGAACGTCCGGGACTAGGTTACCGGCCACGGTCACGGCGCCGGTGCCCTGCACAAACGCGGTTGCGATCCACTGATCGGGCAGCACCGTCGTGCGTGGGGCGCGGGTCCATGTTTCGTCCTTCTGAGCTTGAGGGCGCACCGGCGGCGACGGGAATTTCGGCGGCTTTGTCGGCCGCTCTATAAGATTGGTCGGCATCAGTTGACGAACCACCCATGCCGCACGCTCCGCGCCGTAACGCTCCGCAAGTTGCCGCCACGCGTTCTTTCTGGCTTCTTCCTCGGTCGCGTTCCAGAACAGCGTGTGGAAATGCTTGCCCCATTCGACTTCATCCGCAGTGAGCTCCGGCTCGTGCGTGTCGACATGAATCTTGTCTGGAAACACACGGATACGCAGCTCTTGTCCGAAAAAGCGGGTCTCCAGGCGAACCGGAAACAAAACGAGCGGCCGATCACCATTTATCAGCAACGGGTCCGGCATAGGTATCCTTCAAGGCAACATCTGTCGGGCAAGGATCGCGAGACGCACCGGCTTCTGCAGCGTGATGCGCGCCATGTGCGCCCCATTCGCCCCCCACTGTGCTCCAGGCGGATTGGCGGAGGTGTCGGGGAGCGGCGGTGGCGGCGTGGCTGGCTTCACGCCGACCTTCACATGAGTCAGCTCGCGCAGTTCGGCCGCGGATTGAACCAGATGCCGCCAGGTCAGCTGATTCCAGTCCGTGACGCGGGGCGGCTGCTGGTTGAGATCTTTCGGCATGTCGAGTCCAAAGTCAGGCTCGCCTGGCTGTTGTTGGATCACGAAGAACCACCCGGGATCGGGATCGAGGCCTCGTGCCACATCTTCCATCAGATCGAAGCCGAAGAACACCACATCGGGCGGCGCCGAGCCACGGAACAAGGGGTAGCGCTCCTGCGTCGTGAGTTTGGGATTGGTGGCCGTGCCCGTGGCCTTCGCGGCGTAGATCACGGCGTTGGGGTACCGTCGAAAGAGCTCGCCACGCACCAACAAGACCAACTGATCCGGATTTCCCGAGGCAGAAGGATTGCGGCCCAGCGGACCGTTCCAGGTGTGGATGGGCTGCATGAATTCCTGCTGTGCCGAACCGCGACGATTCCAGAAGAAGCGGAAGTACGTGCCGCGCCGGTCCGTAGGGTACTCGCGCCAGAGCAGCTCGCGGCCCATTTCGTGATTTAGGCCGATCATGAATGCTTCGATGAAGCGCGAGTTCGGCTGTACCAACATGACGCTGTTTGGCGGTACATCTTCAAGTCCAGGAAGCAAGAATTCTGGAACCAGTTCCATGAGGCGCTCTGACATCGGCGTCGGAAATTGCGGATGTGCTAGAACTTGCTCTTCGTCCGGAATGGCTGCGTCTCTGAGTCCCCTCAGTCCCAGACTGGCCGATAACCGCAACGGTTGTAGACGTCCTTTCAGCGATCCCACGTCGGGAACACGGAAAACGATCTTGCCGGTGGTTCCGATTCGCACAAGCTTCGACAAGTGCGCAACGGCAGCTTGCCGAAATTCCGCCATCAGTGTTGGCTCGCGCCGCCCACCGTCGTCGACGGCTCGAAACACATCGCCCTCTGGCCCACGGATCGTCAACTCGGGAGGCCGCACGGTGGAGGTGAAGTTGGTAGGCACAAGTCTCGTCTGATCGATCTGCGCCGTGTTGGCAACATCCGAGACGCTTTTGATTGTCGCCATACGACCGACGAAGACTCGCGGCGGAACAGTCATCACGACGCGGTTCACCGGCGGCAGCGTTTGCAGGAGTTTCACCATAGGACGCGCGAAAGTTTGATTCTGGGCAACCACCGGTGTCAACGCGCGCCGATTGATGGGGCCGCGCGGTCGTGCGACTCGTCTCAAGGCCGCAGACTGGAACCCCGGCGCCTCCGACCCGTTCAACTGCCAGGCCACTGTACGCTGAATGTTGATGTCTCCCACCTTCACCGACACCGCGACTTTCGTCAAACTCGCTCCTGTGACCTGCAGCAAGCCGTCGTCTTCTATCGGCCTGACGTGGCGCACCCAGGTTGCCTGACGCGTCGTGGAGGCCAACTGCTTTCGCCGCCGCTCTTCGTTTTCTTTCTCGATCGCATCCACCTGCTGCCAGGCCGAAGCCATGAGGTGTTCCTGATCCTCTTGCACGATGCGCGTGCCGAAGTTCGCGGCAATACGATCTCTTGGATCCAGGTTGAGGTCATTGATCCAATGCTGTGGCGTAGCACCCACCTCAACACGTTCCCTCGACAGGTAGGTTGAGCCGTAAATGGGCGGCGCAACGATGGGGTCCTGCGTCACCGGCTGGTTCAACGCATCGGCGGGGACATTTAAGATTTCCGCCAGCTTTCCTTGCAGCGTTTGTGCCACCGGTTGCGGTTGAGCCGTGATCGGCTCCGGCGGCTTGAGGATGCCTTTCATCGCAATCACGCCACCCGAAGGAAGCCCGAATCCCGGATTGGTGAGATCGAGCGGTCGCGTTCCTACTTCTTTGGGAAGCGGCTGTGGCTTGAGGTCGCGCACCAAAGATTCGAAATCGCCTTCCGGCCCGGTCGTAAATTCCCACGAGTAAAACACAGGCAACTGGAACGGCGGCGTGGGCTGATCGAGACGCCACGCCGGTTCGAGCTTTTCGAGCTCTTGTTCGGCCACAGGAAGTCCGAGAGCGGCTTTGCGTCCGACTTCAAAGGCCGGCACCACACAGGCGATATAGGCCACATCCGGGTCGAGCCGCCGGGGACAGATGAGTCGTGACACGGTGCGCGCTGGAGCGTTTTCGATGGCACTCTTGAGCATGGGCGCTGTATCGGTTGAGGAGCCCACAACCTGCGCATGTGCCCAGGCCCACGATTCATCGAGATCGGGCAGGTCCTCCGCTACGGGGCTTGTGAATTCGAGTACGGACAGCGGCGAGGTGTCCGTGCGGCCGAGTGTCACGCTTGGCCGCTTGCGCACCACGACCAGACAGATCCAGGGGCGCAGTCGCTCCCCTGCCCCCGGCTTCGCCGGCGTGAAGAGCCACGGAAAATCCGGGCGGTCGAATTCGACCAGCGGGAAGAAATTGGATTCAAAGTTCGTGGTCTGATGACGCGGCTGCACCCGAACGATCTGGCGTGGATCGATCGCAGTGACATCGGCAGGGCCGTAAAGACGAACATCACGGGCAGGCACAGTGAAGCTGGTCAGTTGCACGCTCACCGGGAGCGAGACGTCGGCGCGTTGCGCGGAGCCTAGGGAATCCGGTGTCGTGATGCCGGAGGCTGCACCTTGTCGGACCCACGGTAAGAAATGTCGGACTGCATTGTCGGCCATAGAACCTGCTCCTTCCTGCCCCCGCTCTGTCGCGTGGCAGGCCTCCGGGCTGGATACCGCGTCACTCCCCTACTACCGTTTCGCGACAACTTGGAAATTTGCTGCGGCTTCTTTATTCACCTTTCTTAGCGCATCCTCGGCTTCGAGGCGCGTGGCGAATGTCGTCGTCCCCTCAAGATTCGACAAATCGATCTTCGATTTCACCGTAAACGCCTTCGGTTCCGCGAGCGACGGGATCGCCGCAGCGCGATAGCGGATCGCACCGAGGCGCGAGGCGTCGCTCATCCCGACAGCGCTCCATTCGGCGAACAGCTTTGCCAAGTCGAATCGAACGGTCGTGGTTGGCCGTGGCTCTTCGGGTGGACTCGGAATGACGATATCTTCAAAATCCGCAGCAGCTGGCACAGGCGTTCCGCAATCCGCAGCATTGCTGCCGACGCTGACACCGGCGGGCAACGACTCAAACGACGGGCTCGACAGCTTCTGGTCATCCGTCAAATCACGAAACTGCGCCGGTGCGAAGTGATCACGGACCAGATCGCCGGACGTCGGCGTCAGCGTGGCGCTGCCTACCCTAATCTGCTGGATACGAAATTCCTGCGTGCCGCCCACCGGCCGCGTATTGCCGAAGCGCGAAATCGACGTGTTGAGCGGCACCACACTTTGCTTCACCGTCAGCGTGCTCAGCGGATGAATGCGGACCGCACCGACCGGGCCCTCTCGTAAACTCACGAGACGCTCGCTGGTTCCCGGCATCACCGCGTTCCACGCAGCGGCGTCGGCCAACGCAGTGCGCAGCAAGGCTCCCACATCCACCGGTGCAGGCAAGGGCGGCTTCTGCCCGGAAACGAGCGTGACGTTGAACGAGACGGTGAAATCGATCCACCAGATTTCGAACGTCGCCTTGCCTTTCACATTCAGCGGCCGCGGACCGGAGAGCTCGCCCGCGAAGCTGACCTTGAACAGATTCGTCGAGCCGGCTTTCAACTGTAATGACGCATGCATCGACGCGACAAAATGGAACGGATCGAACTGAATCAACACGTCGTATCCGGCTTGGCCGGAGATGCTGAACTTTGATTTCTTGGCGAACAGCTCGGCATGCGCGCCGAACTGTACCGTGTTTGAGGTAATGGCGAAGTACGAATCACAGCGGATCTTCAGATTCTCCGAGTCGGCAAAGACGATTGCCGCCCGTTGCATACGCTCTAAGCCTGGAGGAGGCGCAAAGGCCGGATGTAATCCGCCGACAGACAATACGAAGAGCGGCTGGTTGCCCCAGCTCAGACGCATGCGCATTTCACCCGTGATGACGAAGCGATCGACGAGGCGCGAATCGAACAGCACCGCGTCCAAGAACGCGCGTTTTTGATCGAAGTCAACGCCGCCGAAGATGTTCATCTGCAGACGAACAAGAGCGAGATCTTTCTTGGGCAGGATGGCCAATATCTGCCCCATGATGAGGAATCGCGTCCGCACGCCCAGCTCGAGGATCAGCGCCAGATTGATGGTGATCAACGGCGGTGTGCCCCAGGTAATCTGCGCCACGAGGCCGAACAGGTAATGATCGCGTGCCACCGGGAAAAAAGTGCGGATCGTGCTCAAATACTGCGGCGCATTGCGGACCAGATCCTTCGGCGCAAGTACGGCGTTGAGCGTGTTGGCGCGTACGCCGGCCTGCACTGCCTCTTCATTGACCGTGCGGTGAATGCCCAGCAGGCCGCCGATGCCGACGAGCATAAATCCGAATCCGATGGGAATTGGCTTGAAGCCGTCCGCCGTGATGATGACGAGCAGTGAAAAGCCCCCGCCGGGTATGTTCGTGTTCAGCAGGCCCAGAGCCGACAGCGCTGCGAAGCCTTCGATCTCCAAGTGCAGAGCACCGGCGTATTGCGAGTGCTCGCGATCGAGATCCAAAAAACCGCCGCCGTGAACGACCTTCCCGTCGATAGCCAGGCCGATGGCCTTCGGGGGTTGAAATCCGAAATCCACATCGAACAGGCTGAGGTTGGCATCGGGCTTGGCGAAATCGAGGGTCAGCACGAAGCCCATTTTGTCGAAGCTGGCCGTGACCGGACCCAATTGTACGTCCGCGGCAAGAGTGGTGGTCAGAATGAGTTTGGCGTTCCCGTTCTCCGATTGTGGACTGAGGGCCAGCGACAAAAATTGAATCCGTACTGGCCCGAACGTCTTCCCGACAGGCGTGATGCGATTGAGATCCGCGTCGTTGTCGGCATCGACCTCGACGCTGCGGCGGCGTAGGGCTTCCGACCTTGCAACCAGACGCGGCGAAGGGGACGGAGGCGGAGGATTGGTTTGCTTGATGACGTTTCCTTTACCGCCTTCGAGAAAGAATCCTCGCTCCGTCGACCATCCCAGCCCCAGGTTCAGCGGAATCTTCTTCTCGCCCGGCAGAATCTGAGACAGAAACCCGTTGCCGGATTTGTCGAAATTCAGCAGCAACTCGCTCTCGCGCAAGAGCGCCCGCAAGCCTGCAACGGAGGGAGACAATTCAAATTCCGTTTCAAATTTACCGAATTGCAGATGGGAGCCGTCTTCCTTACCCAGCCTGTAGAGCGGCGCTTCGGCACTTCCGCCTTCGAAGCCGAACTTGATGCTCGGCTGTCCCGGACCGCCCGCGCTGGACTTGGAGAACTCGTCGAGATGAAAGAATAGATCTCCGGCCGTCACCGACGGCGTGACTTTGAAGCGCCAATCTTTGTTGAGTGGAACGTTGATGCTCGCGCCGAACTCGAACGAGACCATTAAGCCTGGACCGCCGTGAATCTTCGGCACGAACAACAAGGTGAGCGTGCCGTTCTTGTCGACGGCTTTCTTGGGGTCTCCCGGATCGCGCTCCTTCCAATTGAAACGGAGAGAGAGCGTGCGTTCGGACATCTTGTCGAGGAGCGGCGTGGCGGACCCAGGCGCTGGTTCCCAGCCGTAGAGCGGCTCAATGGCCAAGGTGGAAAGATCACCGTCGGTCTCGCGAGACGTGGAGGACGTCAAACCCTTGAACTCCAGAATGACGAGCGCGGCTGCGAGCGGAATGAACACGTTGTCCGAAAACGTGCGCGCCTGCTCTTCGTCATCGAGCAACCAACCGCGCTTTCTAAAGATCGTGACAAAGCGATTCCATACCACATGCGGAATCGTTGCAGTGAGCGGCTCCTCCAGAAAACCCAACGGCTGAGCCAACCAATAGATGAGTGGACCGTATGGCACGAAGTGCAACCGCAGATAGTCCACCATCAAGATATCGATCAAGCGATGGACCAAATCCGGAATGTTATGGATGCCCTCTACGTCCAGCGCTTTCACGAAGTTCGTCAGAGTGGTGAAGACTTCCTTGATGTCGGCAAGCGCCTTCTTGAAATCGTCGAAGCTCGGATCCTTGGCATCGCGATAGGCGCGGATGTTGGCAAGCTTCTTCTCCGGCAGCACCAGCTTCGCCGCCTTACTCGACGACAACCCCAACACCTTGCCGAGATCCTGCGCGTGACCGGCGGACACTTCAGTCTCAATGCTGATCGTCTTGCGATACTCATTGATGCCTTTAATCTGGTGCTGCGGGAACGGCTGCCCCACGGAAATATTGGACGGCAGCCCTAGATCGATGAGCACCTCGGCGCGGGCCGCATCGTCGTTCAAACGGTCGGCCAGCCACTCGTAGAATTCACCAACCTTGCCGACGACGGTCTGCAAGATATTCTCGGCGCTCATGGTTGCCCTCGCAACACGGGCCGGATCTCGGAAGGATCACCTGTGAGCCTTGCCTTGTGAATGGTGAACGGTTGGTGATCTTCCGACGCATTCGGCAATTCATACGGAAAGACCGTGTGCAGTTCCTGGATCGCATGCAATACGTCTTGATTCTGAGCGTCCTTGAAGATCTTGAAATGGATCAGCCCCAGATTGCTGCCGATACACAACTGCCTGCCGTTACGCATGACGTCGAAGCTTCGGTGGTGACGGGCGACGAGGCGACGATAGGCGTCGGCAAAATTGCTGCGAAAATTGGGATTTGGAATCGGCGTGGAGACGATGTCGATCCCCGCCGATGGAGGCTTCGCCGCCTCGGGGCGCTCTTTGTCCGGCTCATAGGGCTGACCATTGAATTCCGGCCGTTCGTCGAGCAGCACTTTGATCCGCCACGACCAATCGGGAGGCGTGGCCGGCTTTACGGCTGTTCCCTCAGGCCAACCGTAGGCGGGAAGCAACATCGGCTCTTCCTCCAACCGTGCCCGCAATGCGGGAACCGCCTGCTTCGCCTTATCATTGAGCACGTCGGCTTTCGCGTTCCAGCCCAGACGCTCGGCGTTGATGTGGGCGCGCACGAGCTTCTGCGCGCGAGACAGACGCAAATCGATATCGCGCAAATATTCCGGCAAGACCTTCTTGAATCCGCTGGATGTGAATTGCACGAAACGGCAGGGATTGCTATCGGGATCGCTGTGCTTCCAGTAGCTCATCGCTTGGGCTGAGCCGTAGTGCACGTCGCCGGAAAGCAGGACGACTTTGCGGTAGGGCTCCAACCTCTTAAGCAGCGCCTCGGTCGCTTCGGGATCGAATGCCCACGCTTCAATTGCATCCGGATTCGTGCCAGGCATGCCACGCAGGTTTTCGTTGCCGTTGGCGATGATCTCCTTGACATCGAAGGCGCGATAGGCCAGCGGCGCAATCAGTTCATCGAACATCGGCGGACCGAGCACCGGCAGCGGCGCGACAATAATCAGCACTTCTTTCCCTTCCGGCAACGGACCGGCAGGGATCTGTTTCTCGATCGCGTCGAGAATGATGTTCGTGGGCGGCCCCCCGCGAGTGACCCAGTTCCGCTGTGTGCGATTATCGAGAGCCAGTACGAGATGTCGCGTGCCAGGCGCCAAAAAATGCCAGGACAATTGTTCGTCGAACTTCGTCACGTCGACCGTGCGGCGGTTCAAACCGAAGAGCTGCTCGATTTCGTCGTTCGCGGTTTGCTGCGTGGTCACCGTTGAGGAGCCAGAGTACAGCATCGAGGCGAGCTCCAAGAGTCTCTTGGGCTTTCCTTGCTTATACTTCTCAGGATCGTTGCCCCAGCCTTGAAACAGCGCGAACGCCAGCATGGCGTTCCTGACACAGGCTCGGCCCAACGGATTGGTCATCACGCGATCACGCCACATCGGATTCAAGTTCCAATCGTCGGTGACTTCGTGGTCGTCCCACATCATGTAGGTGGGAACGTTGGCCATGGCGCGCCGAACTTTGTGCTGGTTCTTGAGAGCCTCGAGGCAGTTGTCTCGACCTCGATCAAGAGCGACTTTGTACAAGCCCCCGAGATCGTCTTTAAGCTGCTGCATGAAGTCTTTGAATTTGCCAAGCTCCTCTGCCGTGAGCCCATCCGCAAACGTGTAGACCTTGGGAAACGTGGCGCGCACCGACGCCCCTTGTGCCGGCAGTTTGCCGGACTGCAGCGTATCCGTATCGATCGGATCTCGCACGACAGGATCGAAATCGTCCTTCTTCTTGATGGCCGATTTCAGCTCATCGGCGGTGAGTGTCTTGAATGCGAAGTCGGTGAACCGGCGAAGCAACGCGTCGACGATCTTGGGTTGATTCTTGTCGTCGCGACGGCGGAAGAGCGGCAGCGCGGTGTCGGGAACCTTGGCGTTGTAGTTGGTCCGAAACTCCGCGATGGTGTCGTCGAAGTCTTTGATCGCGGCGGGCCGCCACAACTCGTTGTTCCATGCGAAGAGATACATCGCCGCCAGTTCACCGAAGGACAGCAAATGCGAGTGATTGTCGACCGTCGTCATTCGCGCTTCCGACAGTACGAGGTTCTTGCGCATCCCGACGGGAAAGTTCTTCTCGTCGGCTACGCTGAACTTCGCCGCCAGTCCGTTGGGCTCGTTGGTCGGCAAGAGCTCCCGTTTGGCCAGCAACTCTTGGCCGAGGGAGATCATCTGAGGAAGCACCCGCCGTTCCACGTCGTCCGCATAGATTTGATCGCCGGCAAGGAGGAGTTGATGGATGCGCTGGTTCGGGTCCTGGAATTGCTCTTTGATCAGATCGTCGACCCAGGGAAGCGCATCTGATAATCCCGAGACCTGAATACGACAGGAACCGTGAATAATCTTCAGATCTGTCAGCTTGTCCGGTGGAAGGGCGAAGCTGGGCAGCTGATCGAGCGCGTATCCGAGGGCAAGCCTCCGCTTTTCGGCAGGCGTCGTGCTGAGGACGTTGTCTTGGAGCAAGCCCAGCGACTTCAGGTCGTTCTTCGTGGCGCCTGTTTTTTCAGTGAGTGAAATGTTGTACGAGTAGACCTGGCCCGGCTTGAGGACATCAGCGCCGGTAAGCTTCATCATCACAACGGCAAGATGAAGCTTGTCGCCGATGGCGATGGTGTCTGCCTTATCAGCGTCCCGGCTGAACTTCGGCGTCTCGCCGGCCTTGGCGAGGCCATCAAACAAGGACAGCTGCACTGAACATGCCTTGCTCAGTGCAACCCACACAGAAACTAAACCAGGTTCAACCCTGCGGAGAATCGGACCGGACAGAATCAACGGCAATTCCACGACGAACCTCTCGTGAAGGCCGATCTGCGCCAACCCTTAGGCACTTACTCTCGTGCGCCAGTGTGCGAGCGTATACACCAATTACTGTCCGCCATCAAGGCAAAAGATACGGCTCGCGAGATCACGGATGGCCTATGGCAATTAAACGGCCTGTTCCACCGACGATCTCAGTCCAGTCCGGTGCCGCGCCTCCTTCGCGACCCGCCCGCTCTCGTTGCTGGTTGTGCCAACGACTGCCTTGCCGGCCTGCGCCCGAGGCGGCTGATGTGTCGCCTGAGCGTGATTGATGTCATTCTGGATATCCGCAGGGCCGGGCTGGTAAAAGATGGTGGTGATCTGGTGGTTGCTGACCCAGCCAGAAAGGAATGTCGCCCAATGATGTCGACACTCAGGACGATCCTCATGCGTACTCATGTACCGCGAGGCGCCACGTCGGGGTGCATGAGGAGCAGGCCGCGCCTCATCAGCCGCGCCTGCCTTGCGACGGCATTGCTGGTGACGATCGGCGTCGTGACTCGCGCGGTGCATGCCGCAGGCGAGGGCCAGACGAAGTTTACGCGCATCTCGACCCAGTACATCGCGGCATTGGGCGATCCAGGTGCGACCTCCGGGACCGGCGCGCAATTGTGGGGTCTGTGGCCGCTGGACCCAGGTCCTCGAGGCGTGAAGCTGAACCGCTATCAATCACTAAAAAATTCCGGTGGGGTCGCCCCGGCGCGCTGGAAGTTCGACGAGGCAGACTGGTGGCTGGAGGAACATGGCTTGATCATGGAGCAACCGACGGTTCCACTCCCTCCCGGGAAATATCTGGTCACGGGCGCCCGCAAGGTGACGGCGGTACTGACGATTCATCCCGCCGACAGCCATGGCGACAGGCGCTGGGAGCTCGATCAAGGCGCAACGCTCTACGATGTGACGCACCTGGCCTGCCGTTCCGCGCGTTATACACCGGCGACGATGGGTGGTTCGTGCTCGCCAGCTCACGCGAAGCAGACGGCGTTTCCCGTTGCGCCAGGGGGAGCGATGCCTCCGGTCGAGGGCTGCACGAAGCAAGACTATGCGGTGCTCATCGTGATCGGCGTGGGCGTGGAAGACTGAACCGCCGACGGCGCACTGACGGCTTGCACGTCGACTTCAACCCAGATTTTCCAATAGTCTTCGATTTCCAATGGAAGCCATTCGCGTAGGCTATTGATTTGGATGATGTTTAGGGTATGGTGCTCGCCGGATTCGAGAGCACGCTTTTCGTGCGACCAACTGGCGCATTCCTGCGAGGCACATGATGGACTTCGACCTTCGGTTTACGGACAAGGCGATTACAGCCTGGGGTGGGATGGGGATCATGAAACGGATGCTGGACCACCTGGGGTTCGAGGCTGCCCTAGCCAACGCCGGGCTACCGCAACCCGGCAGTAATCGCGGCTATCGCCCGGAGCAACTCATCACCCAATTCATGCTGTCGGTCTGGTGTGGCGCCAATCGCTTCGAGCATGGCGAAGTGACCCGGTATGACCCGGTTTTGAAACACGTGTTCGGCTTCACGCGCATGGCCAACTTCAAAGCGGTCATCCGACTCTTCAGACGATTCACCCAACACACCAATGAGTCCGTCATGGACGCGCTCTACCAATGGATGTTCGGGCACCTCGCCATCACGGGCCTCACCCTCGATCTGGATTCCACCGTGATGACCCGCTATGGGGCACAAGACGGGGCGGCACGCGGCTATAACCCAGCCAAACGTGGGCGCGCCAGCCATCATCCGTTGATGGCCTTTGTCGCCGATACCCGCATGGTCGCCAACTGTTGGCTGCGACCTGGCAACAGCAGTGCGGCGAACAATGTGCAGGGATTTCTCGCCAACACTCTGCATCGTCTGGGCGATAAGTCGGTGTGCTTGTTGCGCGCCGACAGCGGCTTCTCCGACAGCGCGTTTCTTGACCATCTCGACCAGCACCCCCTGCATTACATCATCGCGCTGCGCCAGAACCAGCCCTTACAACGCGCCTTGGCGAATGCAACCGGCTGGTGGGGGCTGCACGAGGAGGACGGCACACCTGTGGAGGGCATTGAACTGACTCGCTTCACGTATCAACCTGCGGCCTGGTCCAAGCCACGCTGGGTGGTCGGGATTCGGCAGCACATCACACAGCGCGCTGAGCCCAAAGGCAAGACGTTGAACCTGTTTGCGAATGATCCCGTGATGGGCCAGTGGCGATTTTCGGCCTTGACGACGGATTTAGATTTGCCTGCGGTTGAGGTGTGGCGTCTGTATCGGGGACGGGCCGATTGCGAGAACCGGCTCAAGGAGCTGAAGTACGATTTTGCCGCTGACCACTTCAACATGAAGGATTTCTGGGCAACCGAGGCGACGCTGAACACCGTGATGCTGGCCTATAACCTGATGAGCCTCCTCCGTCAGGTATTACTCAAGGGGCGGACCGTCACACACTCGTCCACTTCCGTGCACCACCGGTTGCAGACACTCCGCTACAAGCTGTTCGCCAAGGCAGCCTACATCACGACGGAGGGGCGAAAACCCATTCTGAATCTTGCCGTGGCCATGCAGCAACGCGCCTGGATGCAGGGTCTGTGGGATGCGGCCAAAGCTTTTGATCTACCAGCGAGTTTTACGCCCTTGTATTCGCCGTGAACACATGCTAATGGAAAATCTCGGTTCAATAAAAGAGTCCCGGCACACTTTATTTCTCCCGATCTCATCTCGCACCCGGGCGGGAGAGAGACACCCCCAACGGTTCGTTCACGAATACAATCGTTGTAGAGAGCCATCATCGCCTGGGGCACCAGCTCCGCCTCCTCAAGAATCTCGTGCTGAGCCTCCTGACCATTGAAGACGAGTGGAATCCATTCCGATGGTGGAATCATCTCCCGCCCATTCGCTAGACAGAACAAAAACCCGACCAATTGCGGATCGGTCAAGGTATCTTTTGTCCGCTGTGGTGAGGAGAGGAATCGAGCTAGGAGTGCCGCATGTTCACTCGTGAATGGTGCGACTGTAGCCAGCATATCCTGCGCAGTCTCTCAGATGTGGCTAGTGCATCATTACCGATGTATCTAAAGAGACTCCAGGTAGATTATCTGTTTCCCGCTCCGCTATGTCGAGCAATTCCCGTCGCGGTTGTTTTCAGTCCGCGCGTCGGGCGGTGAAGTCCTCACGGGCGTGTTTGCATGCTCACGTGATCCCTGAGCCGGGAGCTCATCCGATCGATCGGCGGACCTTCAAGGCACACACGTGCCCACATCTCAAGGTGCAAAAGTCTTAGCCGCAGCTGCTGGCTACCCCGCTCCAGGAGGTGCCGAACCTCACGGTCGGTCAATCCGAAGAGGTCCGCTACGAAGGACCCTGCGAACAGCTCCGGGCGTATCTTCATCCGATACTGCGCGTTGGTCGGGAAACCCATTTTCTTGCGATACGCCAGTTCTGGGGGCAGATAGCGCGCCGCAACTTCCCGCAGCACCCATTTGTCGCGCAGGAAGTAACGCCCTTGCGCCACTGCTGAAGGAGAAAACCTGACTTTGAGCTTGTAGGGCATGTTGACGGCGAGTCTCACCAAGCGGCTGTCCAAGAAGGGGAATCGCGCTTCGATACTCGTCGCCATTCCCAGACAATCGTTCCGATGCAAGAGCGTCCGCAGGTGGTAGCTTAGGTAATTAAGTGTCACGAGGTCTCGATCCGTCGGCTCCCGTCCGGCCTTGTCCCGCACCACGTTCCTAAGCTCGGCTTTCTCCATGTCGCTCTCGAATCGATTATGCAGTCCCTGTACGACCGTGGCATCGTCCTCGGAAATTATTGCTGGCATCGCTCGTCCAATCAGCCGTCTCGCCAAGCCTCTCGCCAGATGCCACGATACACGCGGTAACTCCAACAGGGACCGCACTACGGCAGCGCGTAGGTTGAAGATCAGCCATGGATACCCGACATAGCACTCGTCCGCCCCTTCTCCCGACAGGATCGCTTTGACCCGGTGGTCGCGCACCAGCTTTGATACCATGAGAAATGGTACCGAGTTGAGATGATAGGTGAAGGGATGACCGTAGTGCTGGATGACCTCCGGCATGCTGTCGATGCTGTCCTGGTCGACGACCGCAACCGTCTTCAGATCCAGCCTCAGATGCTTCGCAAGCTTTGCCGCCGCTTCGTACTCACTGTGTGGGCCAATCACGTTCGCATGAAAGATGGCCAGGTGGTTATGAAACCGTGCGGCCATGGCCATGGTGAGCGAGGAATCGACGCCGCCGCTACAGAGAGCGCCCACTGGCGCATCCGCGACCAGCTGACCTCGCACGCTCTCGAACAGGGCCTCCTCCACCGCGTCGACGACCTGCTTCGGCCTGAGCTGCCCGAGTCGTTCCACCTCGGCCTGATCCCAGAAGTCGCTCATGTGCCAGAAGCGGCGCCAATGGGCGTGACCGTCGCTTGAGACACTCACTGTCGTTCCCGGCGGCACGATCCGGATGTTCTGATAGAACGTATACCCCTGTGTGGGCCCACCGAAGCCTTGGATATAGGACGAGATGGAGAGCGCATCCGCCCGAAACGGCACCCACGGGCGCATTGCACGGATCTCCGATGCAAAGACGAACTGGTTCTCCGTCGCGCAGACGTGCAGGGGCTTGATTCCGAAGCGGTCGCGAGCGAGGACGAGCGAGCGCTCTTCCTTGTCGTAGAGGGCAAACGCAAACATCCCCTCGAGCCTCGATAGGGTTGCGTCTACGCCCTGGTTGATTAGGCACTCGAGAAGAACCTCGGTGTCGCTTGTTGTCCTGAACTGAATGCCGCGAGCCTCCAACTCAGCGCGCAGTTCAAGGTAGTTGTAGATCTCGCCATTATATACGAGCGCGTGCCGGCCTGTACGATCCCAAAAGGGCTGATTGCTGCGTGGGTTGAGATCCAGCAGGGCGAGGCGAGTGTGAACGAGTCCAATCCCTTCACCGGCGAAGATCGCCTGATGATCGGGGCCGCGATGGTGAAGCAGGCGTGCGGAGGCCTCCAGGCGTTCTTGGTCCGGCGTTTCAAGCGACCCGTGGTACAGCACTCCAAGGATTCCGCACATCGAGATATTCTCCTGTACAGTACACTGCTCCCGGCTTCCAGTCGGCGACGCGTCCGTGGGCGACCAACGAGAGCAGATCGAGGTCGAGCTAGTGTCTCGTTGGGCTGCCGACCTTGAACTGGCGTATCGTCAGCCCTAGGGTTATATGCGTGGGTGATTCAAATGACCTTTATGTATAACTTAAACGAGCTTCTTATATGGCTAAAGCAATATCACGGGGCCGGCAGAGGCGTCAAATTCTTCTGCTTGGTGAAAGACCCACTTTCGGACCAGACGGTCCGCCGAAGAGCAGTCGGGAGGTACGTGGACAGCCTCAGTAGGGCGCCGGGCCCTGCGGGAGTGCGCGAAATAAAATTTCGCTAGAACACCTGCACGATGAAGCACTTCAGATGCCGCGTCTCCGGAATGCTAGCCAGGATCGGATGGCCGGTGTTTTGGACTCGTTGTTTGATTTGTGAATGGTGGGACTGCAGTCGTCATATCTTGATCAGTCTCTTTTGAAATACCAGTCCCACATCTTGAGGTTGATGTCATTCTGGATATGCGTACGGGCGGCCTGGTAAAAGATGGTGGTGATCCGGTGGTTGCTGACCTATCGTGAAAGGAATGTTGCCCGATGATGTCAACACTCAGGGGCACACAGCAGCTCAGTCGCCGCGCCTGCCTTGCGACGGCATTGCTGGTGACGATCGGCATCGTGGCTCAACCGGTACAGGCAGCAGACGGAAGCAAGACGAAGTTCACGCGCATCTCGACTCAGTACATCGCGGCATTGGGCGATCCAGGCGCGAGCTCCGGGAGCGACGCGCAATTGTGGGGTCTGTGGCCGCTGGCCCCAGGTCCGCGAGGCGTGAAGCTGAACCGCTATCAATCACTAAAAAATTCCGGTGGGGTCGCCCCGGCGCGCTGGAAATTCGACGAGGCAGACTGGTGGCTGGAGGAACATGGCTTGATCATGGAGCAACCGACGGTTCCACTCCCTCCCGGGAAATATCTGGTCACGGGCGCCCGCAAGGTGACGGCGGTACTGACGATTCATCCCGCCGACAGCCATGGCGACAGACGCTGGGAGCTCGATCAAGGCGCGACGCTCTACGATGTGACCCACCTGGCCTGCCGTTCCGCGCGCTATACACCGGCGACAGTGGGTGGTTCGTGCTCGCCTGCTCACGCAAAGCAGACGGCGTTTCCCGTTGCGCCAGGGGGAGCGATGCCTCCGGTCGAGGGCTGCACAAAGCAGGACTATGCGGTGCTCATCGTGATCGGCGTGGGCGTGGAAGACTGAACATCGGAGTGCACAACGACGGATTGCGCGGCAAGTCCAATAAAAGACTCCCGGTGCTTTTCCTATTCTTCAAAGTCACGCGATTGTGCGATTTACAGCAATCTAAGAAACTCCTGCACCGTGAGATCGGACTGACGAATAATGGCGCGAAGCGTTCCACGGTCGAGTTCTTTGTGATCCGGCACCACCAGTTGGGCGAAGGGTTGCGACCGTCGAAGAATGGCATGGCTGCCTTCCTGCCGCTTCACCACAAAACCTGCTCACTCCAGCGCTTTGATGCAAGCTCGTCCAGAAAGACTCGGCAACTTGCTCATACAGCCATCAACACGGCATCGAAGCGTTCTTCAGGTACGGCGAGTTTATCTTCTTCCAAAGCGGCAATGTAGCCTCGAATGGCTTCTCGGATATTGCCAACGGCCTCTTCTTTGGTCTTCCCCTGGTTCAAACAACCCGGCAAGCTTGGACACTCCGCCACCCAATAGTCGTCTTCTCCACGGTAAATAATCACCTGTCTCACGGGTCACCTCCCCTAGTACGTACCAACGTCCCTGTTCCGAAACCGGCGATGGGTTCCGCCTATGCTAGCATACTTTGACAATTCCACTGAGCAGGGTGTGAATTCAGAGTTGAAGGGCAACTCAGCATAAAACTATAACGATAGGATAGGGTCAGACTTTTATATCTTGATTATCTTGGCCAGTCGATCCAGCTCGCGCTGGGTGGCTGGCTCCTCACGTAACCGCGCGGCAAAGCGCGTCAGCCCACTGCTCAGCGTCGCAGGATCCCGGCTCAGCGTGGCTGCCACCTCACCCGTACGATAGCCCCATCGCCGGATCAGGAGATACGCCGCCCTAGTTCGTTGCTGGGAGACCGCCCAACTCCGGTCGGCACTCCGCAACCGCGCCACATCCGCCCCCATCTCCATCGCGACGGCCCGGAACGCACGGGCGAGGCTATGTTTGGGTCGCGGAGAAGCGGCGTCCTTCATCCGTGCCTGCCACTCGTCAACGAAACGCTCGGCCCCCAAAAACCGCTGATCCGCCACCGCATAATAGTCGGCCTGATGCCCTTCCCCCATGCCCTCCCGAACAAACTGCCGATACGCCCGTGTCCCGCCGAACACCCCAAGCCCAGGCATAGGATCCAGGACCGCCGTCGCCCGGCCCGTGAGATAGGCCGTATGGCCGCTATAGCGATAGGCCTCGGGGTGCGTGACCAACTGGGCCCGGACGGGATTGAGATGGAGATAGCGAATCAAGGTGAGCAGATACGAATCTTTTTCACACACCAGTGCTTTGTAGCGCCCCTGAAACAGATGGCCGACTTTGCGATGGGTGCGATTAAAATACTGGGTATAGGGCTGTTGCAGACGTTGCATGAACGTGGAGAACGGCTGATGCCCTGTTTCTACCAGCAGATGTACATGATTGGGCATCAGGCAGTAGGCCCAGAGTCGCACCTGACAGGTCTGGAGATACCGGCCCAGCCGTTCCAAATAGGCCCGGTAATCGGCGGACGTGCGAAAGGTGGTCTGCCGGTGATTCCCCCGGACGATGACATGATAGAGGACGTGCGGAGCGAACACTCGGGGACGACGTGCCATGGGCCCGCATGGCTAGCTGGCGAGCCATCAAGTGTCAAGATAGCAAAGACTGACCCTATAACCCTCTTCCAGGTTAAAAATCAGGCCACACTACGCACCGCGCGCATGAACTCGCCAAGTCGCTCTTCGCTGAGATTGCCTTCACTGCGCACGCTGGAGCACAGATCCAGGCCGAAGGGTTGGACTGCCTGTATGGCCTCCCGGACGTTGGAGGCGCGAATGCCGCCTGCCAGAAAGACTGAGCAATCAATTTGCTGGCAGATCTTTCGACTGACTTCCCAATCATGCACTCGCCCAGTACCGCCCAGCTCTTTGACTTCCAAGGTCGGGTTGCCAGAATCAAGAAGAAGTGCATCGACAAACTCTGCCATGGCCTTGGCTTCTTCGAACGACTCATCGCCCATAACGTGAATGACCTGAACGAGCTTCACAGATGGAAGCTGGCGGCGCAGCTTCTGGATCTCAGAGATGGCCACCGAATCAACGAGTTGAAGCGTTGAAGTCTGGCAGACGGCATGTTGCTGCACGATTGCATCGGCTTCTCGCAAAGACGTAAGAAGAAAGGTGGCAACGGGCGGAGGAACTGAACGGGCGATTTCGGCAATGAGTTCGTCCGGGATGACACCTGGGCCGCTGGGCATGTGCGAAACCAGACCGAGTGCGGATGCACCCATCTGGACTGCTAGTCGAGCCTCTCCAACACTGGAAATGCAGCAAATTTTTACGCGCGGTACTGTAAGCATGGATTTACTTTACGGCCTAACGGCCCCGCGGCTCACCGGCAGGCGCGGAGCAACCGGAGGTTGTGCAGCGACTGTCCGGTGCAGCCGCTGGTTCGGGACGCGCGGCGCGTCTCGAACCACGTGCGCCAGCCGCGGGGCCGTTCGGGTGACGCGCAGCGGACCGTCCGCTGCAACCGGTTGTTATGCCCCGTGTTCGACACGAACCCATCGCTTACACTGGCTTGAAGAGCGTGCCTGGAGACAGCTTTGCTTCGAGGGCAGCCACGATCTGGTCCAGTTCGACGCGGGCTTCGGCCTGAAGTCCGAGGCATGTCGCGATGCCCTCAGCATCGGTACTCACCCGCGATTGCATTCCCAACCTGAATGATCGGTCCGGCTGCTTCTCCAACCGGTACACGTGCATGTGCATCGCGTCGCCAAGTGCGGCCGGGTTCTTCAGATGCTCGAAGGTGAATTCCTTCGTCATGTAACCGAAGAGTTTGTCTTGGAGCACGAGGACCAGCTTCTTGTTGACGTGCTCGAAGGTTTGGATCTTGTGATGCATCTGGACCAAGATCGTCTTTGCAGTCATTTTCCAGTTCATGCCGTACGACTTCGTGGATGATTCGTCCTTGTCACCGCGCGGGACGCCGAGCTTCTTGAGCAGGCGCTGCCGTTCCGGCCACACGGTTCCGGTAGTATCCAACGTCTGAATCTCGATGCCAACGAAATCCTTCACCTTGCCCTTACGAGCGGATGCCAGGAAGTAATCAACGCTGCCGCCGGGGATCGAGACCTCTTGAACGATGTGAAGTTCGTTTCCTGGTTCGTGCGTGGTGAGAAGGTGAAGGCAGTCGGTGAATATCTGGCGTCGTTCAAGGAGTCGCGTCGGGCAGATCACCACCGGTTCCTGCTCCTTGCCGTAGAGAACAGTGCATGATCCGATAGAAGTGCCAGGGTCGCTCTTCCGAACCTTGTAGCATGTCTTCGACAGGAAAGGGCACTGCTGCTCACGCACGAGACGCGACCAGTCTTTCCGCCGACTTTCGGCAGAGTGGCCGAACAGCTCAACCACCGTACTCACAGGAGCGTCGCGCATCGTTCCTCTGCAATTGCCAGGTAGTGGCTCGAAATGTCGATCCCGATGGATTGGCGCCCAAGGTCACGTGCTGCGAGAAGGGTAGTTCCCGTCCCGCAGAACGGATCGAGCACTACTCCGTCTGGCGGACAGGTCGCAAGGATGGGGATTCGGCATAGGTCTACCGGATACGGTGCATAGTGGGATTCTCTCTTCTGCGTGTCCTCGGGCATGATGTCCCACACATCGGCGGGCTTGCTTCCGTTCGGATGGTACTTGAGGAGATAGAATCCTCGATCACGAAGCTCCTTAGCGCGGCCTGAGACCTTCTCGCTGTCCGAGTGAGTTGCGCGCTGTTGGCCCCGAATGATCATGCGGAAATCAGAGATGATTCCAGCGCCAACGTCAGCCAACACCTGATCTAGTGCTTTGAAGGCTTCTCGCTTCTCTTCCTCACTCAGGGTGGTGGAGAGTTCGATTTGCCGCTTGTAGCGGACGCCGGAAACACCGGTGGCGGAAACGACAGCGCCGTTCACGACCCGTGCCTCCCTTGGCTTTGATCGGATCGCGTCAGCGTCGTAGTAGTACTTCGACTGCTTCACGAAGTGAAAGACATGCTCGTGGATGTTTCCGAGCCGGTCCTTGGTGTTGTCCATGCCGCTCTTGACTTTGTTCCAAATCACACTATTGCGGAGTATCCAGCCTTGCTGGTCGGTGAGTGCGAGGGCCACCCGCCAAGGAATGCCTGCGAGGCCCTTGTCTTGATAGGTATCTCCGATGTTGAGCCAGAACGAGCCCGCGGGCTTGAGAACACGCTTGAGTGCAAGGAATATCTCTGTGAGGTGGCGGATGAATTCCCGGTAGTTGCTTTCCTGTCCGATCCCTCCGCCTTCGTACTCACGCTTCCCCCAATACGGTGGGGAGGTCATGGCGAAGTCGATACAGGATGCAGGCAACTCATCTAGAACGAGTCGTGCGTCACCGAGGAGGAGGAGAGGCTTGAGACGGCCACCAGACCGGTACGAGTGCACTTCCTTCACGAAGTTGGTCTCGATGACCGACTGGACCCGGTGAGAAGGCTTTTGTCGCTCAGGCTTCCGGGCGGTCTCGGTGTTCTTTGCGTCGTTCATTTCTTCTACGTCCCTTGGTCAGAGGACTGCTGCCTACGGGGCATAACGGCCCCGCGGCTCACCGGCAGGCGCGGAGCAACCGGAGGTTGTGCAGCGACTGTCCGGTGCAGCCGCTGGTTCGGGACGCGCGGCGCGTCTCGAACCACGTGCGCCAGCCGCGGGGCCGTTCGGGTGACGCGCAGCGTCGCCCGAACAATGTTTAGACGGTCTGTATAATCCAGTTAAGACAGGATGTCCTCTTCTGTCTAAACCAGCTGGCACCCACTGATTAAGAACCCTAACCCATTGACGCATGGAAAGTCCTTCACAACCGCCGCTTGTACGTTGTCGTCTTATGCAGTCTGTATAAGACGGTTCACAGACCATCGATTGGACTCCTCACCCCATGGCCGCCTTTGTTCAAGACGTGCGTGTAGATCATGGTGGTGCTGACGTCCTTGTGACCGAGCAGTTCCTGGATCGTCCGGATATCGTAACCCGCCTCCAGCAGATGCGTGGCGAACGAATGCCGGAATGTGTGGCATCCCACATGCTTCATCACCCCCGCCTGGCAGATGGCCTCCTTGACTGCCCGTTGGAGAATCGTCTCGTGAACATGATGCCGGCCTTGTTCGCCGGTCTGGGCGTTCCTCCATCGATGTTCCTGGGGAAAGGCCCACTGCCAGCGCCAGTCCTTCGGCGCGTTGGGATACTTGCGGTCTAGGGCGTCGGGCAACAGGACACGGCCCCACCCATCGGCCAGATCGTTCTCGTGAATTGCTTTCACCTGCTTCAAGTGGTCCTGGAGCGGGGTGTTGAGCGACTCAGGGAGCATGGTGATCCTGTCTTTCGCCCCCTTGCCGTCACGAACGAGGATTTCGTTGCGCGAGAAGTCGACGTCCTGGACCCGCAGACGCAAACATTCCATGAGGCGGAGGCCAGCCCCATACATGAGTGAGGCCATCAGCCGTTTGTCGTCGGTCAGTTTCGCCAGGACCGCTCTCACTTCCTCGCGGGTCATGACGACGGGCCGTCGTTCTGGCTTTCTGGCACGGATCACGTCACCGAGGTCGCCGATATCGTGCCCAATCACATATCGATAGAGAAAGAGCACTGCTGCCAACGCTTGGTTTTGTGTCGAGGCGCTAACCTTCTCATTCAGGGCCAGATAGGTCAGAAACCGATTGATGTCCGGCTCGGCCATCTCGGCGGGAGGCCGTCCTTGATGAAACTGCAGAAACCGGGAGACCCAATGGCTGTAGGCCTGTTCGGTCTTACGAGAATAGTGCCGAGCCTGTAAGGCGGTACGCAGATCCGCAAGCACCGAAACAAGTGCAACTGAAGATGGCTTCCCCGTATTGTTGGCTTGCTTCGCCCCAAGTGACGGATCGACGTCGACGGGCTTCCCCAGGAAAAGATTCAGCAGTGTGCCGAGGGTCCCGTCACCTTGAGGAACTGTCCAATGCTGTTCTTTGGCATGCCAGCGGCGACCTGCCACCATCTTGATCTTTGCCACATGATCGGGGGCATACGGAAGCTGCACAATCAGCTGTCCATCCTCCCCCGGTCTGATCCGAATCGGAGGTGACGGCATGATCAATTCGTTGTCCCTTCCATGTCCATGAGGAATCGGAATGTGGCGGGAGATTCTTGCGCCGAGCCTGTGGCTCTGTCAAGTAGAAGGCATCAGCTTCCCCCTGGAATGGCCAGGACGATGCTGATGAAAAAACGAGCCCAACCCACTATTGTCCACAATAACTTCTACGACACAGGTAAGGAGGCGAGTATTTACTCGACCACCTCGCAACCAGCGTCCCGCCGCCGGAGACTTCGTCTATCACATCCCTCACCATCACCTCAGAGGACAGCCTTTTGTCGACCATCCTTTTGGCTTGATTGCAGGGTAACGCTCGGACTGCCTAATGCGTACAGAATCTGCTGCTGCAAACTTACAAATGCATCGAGGTACATCGCGACGTGGGCAGTGGAGGGGACCGAACGCTACAACACCTGCACAATAAAACACTTCAGATACCGCGTTTCCGGCATGCTGGCGAGAATTGCATGGTCGACGCCGTGGCCTCGTTGTTCGATGAGCCGAACGCCTCCGGAGATCGACGTAAACGGCTGTGAGATAGGTGACGAAGTTTCATGCTTTTCTAGTTTGGCGAAATAATTACAGATTGTCCGCGTTTTATTTATTTGGTATGCTTATTCAAAAATGGTGGAGGTTTCTATGGCTGTCTCCCAAATTTCATCGAAAGGGCAAATTTTGATTCCTCGGCAACTTCGACGTAAACTCGGCTTCAGGGCGGGCGGAAAGGTCCAGTTGATCGAAGAAGGCGGCCGCTTAGTCATCACACCGGCGGCTGATGACCCTATTGCCGCAGCCACAGGATTTCTCACAGGCAAATTCTCTTTGACGGAGGATCTCCGTCGCGAGCATCAAGAGGAGAAGCGTCGTGAGCAAAAAACTCGTTCTCGATAGCTTCGCGCTGGTCAGTCTGTTTCATAAGGAGCCGGGGTGGGAGAAAGTCCGAGCTGCGTTGTATGATCAGCAACGAGCAGGAACTAAGGCTTTGCTGAACTGGATCAATTGGGGAGAATTCTTCTACATCGTCAAACGCAAGGTTGGCGCCGGTCAAGCCGTGGAAGCCCTCCATCTATTGGAACAGTTACCCATCGAACTGGTGCCGGTGGACCTTCCTTTGGTGCGAGAGGCAGCGGAGATTAAAAGTAACTATGCAGTCTCCTATGCGGATGCCTTTTGCATCGCGACCACCCATCGCCTGTCAGGAACCGTCTTAACAAGCGATCCTGAATTCCATGCGGTCGAGCATCTGATCAACATTCGGTGGCTGACCACTTAACGGGGTACCACGATCATCGCGTCGCCCAGCTGTGGGCAAACCTCTCGTCAGAACGGCTTATACTCGAGCCATTTGCCGTTCAGGGTGATTTTGCAGCGGGTTTCCCCCTGGCTGCCGGTGACCTTTTCCATGTCCACCGTGAAATCGATCGCGCTCATGATGCCGTCTCCGAACATCTCGTTCGCCATCTCACGCAAGGAATCGCCGTACACACCGACAATTTCGAGCAATCGGTATTTGAACGGGTCCGTCATGTTGGGCAGATCCGTGCGTACCGGAAAGCGGCTCAAGGACTGGACGATCTCGTTGTCCAAATCCAAAAGCTTGCCGACCTGCACCGCTTCGTCCGGGGTAAATCGGTGATTACCGTTCAGCGCCGCCGCCACAAACGCGGGGTTCTTGCCGAGGGCTTTCGCGACGCCGGCGATCGTGAGTTTCTTCTGGAGTCGAGCGGCCTTGACCTTACTGCGTATCACTTCTTTCTCCATGCTGGCCTCCCATGAATAGGGGTTTCAGTCAACAATCGACACGAGATCCTGTGGAAGTAGATGAACCGCTAACCTCTCATGTGGCCTAGGACGAAACCGAAAAGAGATATTCGCACCAAAAGCAAGTCACCTAGCACAAGGGAGCTTCACCCCCACCCCACCCCAGAACCCATACAGGTTGATGGGCCTAACGATTCGAGGGTCGTCTGCCGGCCAGTTCCAGATGCAGATTAGCCTGTCGGTCCTGTTCGCGCGCCGCATCTTCATAAAACTGCGTGAGCATTTGCGCACCGGCCACCCAATCCGAATCATGTCCGAAGAGCTGTTCGTAGGTCAAGGCGCGATTGGCTTGTTCCGCTGCCTTTTTGCGGGAAATCACGGCCTGTCGAGAGTAATAGGAAGCGATTTTCAAATGGTCCTGATTTGAGTTGGGCGAGTCGGCATCAAGCTGCGCCGACAGGCCCCGGCCGCACCCGGTTGCGAACAGGAGGCTCGCTAAGAACAAGAACGTGGCGATCTTCATGCTATGGAGACCTTCCTTTACTGACATTATGCTACTGTGCGTCAGCTCGATCAACAAGGGTGCCGTTCATCTCATCACATCTCCTCTTCCGACATATATTTCCAGGTTCCATAGGCCCTCTAGCTCAGATGCCGCAGTCCAGCGTACAATAAATTTCAGACGAGTGGGAGGACGGTACTGGACCAGAGGAACCACCATGAAACGGACTGTGACCGCTCTGCTGTCGGTTCTGTTGGTGGGAGGGTGCGGCGTCCTCGTTCCTTACATCTACGATGCTCAAACACTACAAGATCGGTTGGTCGTGTCGATGCCGAAGGAACAAGTCCTGAAGCAGTTGGGAAAACCGAATCGTGTCGTTCAGGACGAGGGGCGGCAGGCCATTTGGGAGTATCGGCTCTATCCAGCGGGCGATTGGACTGCCTATGTGATCCATTGTCCGTTTTTCCCAAACTGCTACTTCCCGGGCGAAGCTGGGCACCCGTACTATGTCGTGTTGCAGGACAATCAATTGTGCCTCTGGGGAACGCCTGAGGTCGTCCGGCCCCTCCTGGGGCTCGTCTGTGGGCCTTCTTCTCCGCTCGATCGAAAGGAGCATGTCCATGGAGGCCTTCGCATTTCGGTGATCCCGGTATTCATGCCTCCTCCCATCGTGCCCCTACCGCAACGTTTGGCTATCATGCCTATCGACGGGTCGTCTGATGTCGAAATCAGCTCATGGCTCGATCTGACCTTGAATTTCCTGCGCACACGCCATCCAGACTTGGTGCTGGTGGAACGAGAGGATCTGAAGGCTGTGCTGAAGGAGATGGGTATTCAATACGGCGGCCATGTCGATGATGAAACGTCGATCCACATCGGGAGACTGGTCGGCGCGGACAGTTTGCTGATCTATCGGATGATCCAACCGGAGGGCATGCCATTGTCGGCGGCGTTCGAACTCCGCCTCTTCAGGGTTGAAAGCGGCACCACTCTGTTCCGCCAAATGATTTCGGGGAGCCAAATGTCGCCGGTACCGGTCGCAGCCAGGACCCAGCGTCCCGCCAAGCCCGAGTCTCTCGCCAGTCATCTCTTGCTCCAAGAAGCCGCCGCCTATGGATTGGCCGCGCTCACGGCTGCCTTCGGCGATAATCCATTAGGAGTGGTGCCGGACTATACTTGGCCGGGAGAGGGCATAAAAGTACTGGACGTCCTTCAAGGGGGGCCGGGCTTCCGTGCCGGAATCAAGTCCGGCGATCAAATCATAGAGTCCGACGATCGACCGGTCGGAAGCTGGTCGGATCCGATCACACTCCCGGCGCAATTGACCGTCAGGCATGACGGGGTTCCCCTCGCGATGTCCGCCAGATGACAGGTGAAGTCGAGTGGTGTCAGGTCGAGCATGAAGGGGATAGGTTCGTGAATTTTCAATCGCTCAACTTCAGAGAGGAAGGCGATCATCATCCATGTCGATAGGATCCAATACACTGCAACCTCTCATGCGGCCTTGGACGTAACTGGAAGGAGGTGTTCGCACCAAAAATCTGCTAAAGCACCTGCACAATGAAACACTTCAGATAGCGAGTCTCGGGCACGTCGGCAAGAATCGGATGGTCGGCGCTTTGGCCTCGTTGTTCGATCAAACGAATGTCTCGCCTCGCATCACGGGCGGCGAGACGAATGCTGTTCCAGAGATCCGCTTCTGTTACTGGGTGAGAACAGCTACATGTAATCAGAAACCCGTCCGGCTTCAACAATTTCAAACCCAATAGATTAATGTCCTTGTATCCAGCCAGCGCGCCAGGCACGGCCTGTTTGCTGCGAGCGAATGCCGGCGGATCGAGGATGGCGAGATCATAGCGTCGCCCGGCTTTCACCAGGTGGCGCATTTCCTCGAACGCATCGGCTTGGCGGTAGGTACAGCGGTTCGCTACCTGATTCATAATAGCGTGCTGTCGGGCGATCGTCAGCGTGTCTGGGCTGGCATCAAGACTCTCTACCGACATCGCTCCCGCCAGAGCCGCATGAATACCGAAGGCACCGGTATGACAAAATACTTCCAACACCTCGGCTCCTGCTGCCAACTTTGCTGCAGCCAGCCGATTCTCCCGTTGATCGCAAAACCAACCGGTCTTTTGTCCCCGTTCCACATCGACGAGAAACTTGGCAGACCCCTCCCGAATCTCAACTTGTGTCGGACCGTTGCCGCGAAGAAAGCCTCGTTCAAGCGGCAGTCCTTCGAGTTGCCGACTCTTCGCGTCGTTCCGGAGATAAACACTCACGCCGTTCAATTCCTTCACTAGCAGGTCGGCCAACAGCTCTTTCCTACAGTCCATGCCAACAGACAGAGTCTGCATGACCAGCAACTGATCATACCGATCAACAATCAGCCCCGGCAGTCGATCTCCTTCTCCATAAATCAGGCGATAAGCATTGGCCTGAGTAATCACACGCTGTCGTAAGCGGATCGCCTGTTGAATTCTCCCCTGCCAGAAGGTCTCGTCGATCGGTTCATCTCGGAACGTCAGCAGGCGGACTCTGATTTTCGAAGCGGGGCTATAGAGGCCGCGCCCATAGAATCGGCCGTCTGGGGTGAGTACATCGATCAGGCCGCCGGCTATTGCTTCACCGACCACTGCTCCCAACTGACCTGCATAGATCCAAAGATGACGACTCTCTGGCCCACGTGATGCAGTGAGATGAATCTGTGCCGTTTGTGTCATACCTTTTCCCCTGCCATGTTGTACCCGACTCTGGGAGTGAGTGGTCAAGTGCGGGATGAGGAACATCGTGGACCGCCCGGTTGTTCTTGACGAAGTGTCGTCGGTATGTTTTCCTGAAGACAGAACATCGAGTCACGATCAAGTGGTCACCATCGAGAGTACGTCATGAGCGACAAGGCTACGATCGGATCGGCTGTGTTGGATCGCCTGCACCGCCTCGGTGTCCGCCATATCTTCGGTATCCCAGGCGACTATGTCTTGTCTCTCTACCAGCTGATCGAGGCCTCTCCGATCAAGCATATCGGGACAACGAGAGAAGATTGCGCCGGTTTTGCCGCTGACGCCTATGCTCGGATCAACGGCATTGGAGCGGTCTGTGTCACCTACTGTGTCGGCGGGCTCAATACGGTCAACGCCATCGCCTGCGCCTATGCGGAACGATCGCCGGTGGTCCTGCTCACCGGCTCTCCCGGGCTCTCGGAACGGACCCGCACACCGTACCTGCATCATATGGTTCGCGATTTTTCCACGCAACGAGAGGTCTTCGAACGGATGACTGTCGCCGCGGTGGCGTTGGACGATCCCTTGACCGCCGAGCGAGAAATGGATCAGGCCTTTACCGCCCTGCTTCACTACCGTCGTCCCATTTACATCGAAATTCCGAGAGACATGGTTCACTGCCCGCTGACAGGAGGCATGAAACCGTTCTGCATTGAAGACACTCCAAGTGATCCGGCTGCCCTGGAAGAGGCGATCGGTGAAGTGCGGATCATGCTCGCCTCGGCTAAACGACCGGCCATGCTCGTTGGAGCAGAAGTGGGGCGGTTCGGGCTTCAGGACGATTTGGCTCGTTTGGTAGAACGTCTCAACATTCCCGTCGCCTCGACGTTGCTCGGCAAATCAACCATCCGCGAGGATCATCCGCTCTATATCGGCGTCTACGGCGGACTGATCGGCCGGGACGACGTGCAACGGTTCATCAACGATTCCGATTGCCTGTTGATCCTGGGATCTATTCTGTCCGATGTTGAAGATCTGGATGCCACGTCGCCCTTACTCTCCGAGGGACGAACCATCCACGCCACAGCCGACCGTGTCGCTATTAAGCACCATCGGTATGAAGCCATCAAGTTCCAGGACTTCGTCCAGGGCTTGGTGAAATCTCCGCTTCCTTCCTTTTCCCATTCCCAACGATCGCTCCCATCCCAGACCGGCCTAGGATCCTTACCTCCGAACTTGGACGCTCCGGTGACATTGGAGGGACTCTTCCGGCATTTGGATACGGTACTGACCGAAAAGACGGTCGTAATCGCGGACGTCGGCGAATCACTCTTTGCAGCGGCTGACCTGCACGTGCGCCATCGATTCGAGTTTCTGTCGCCGGCCTATTACACCTCGATGGGATTCGCCGTTCCCGCTGCCTTAGGAGCCTCGTTCGCTGACCCCAGCCTGCGACCTATCGTCCTGGTAGGAGACGGCGCATTTCAGATGACGGGCACTGAGTTGGCAAGCTGCGTCCGCTACGGGCAGGCTCCGATTGTGATCCTGCTTAATAATCGCGGCTATTCAACTGAACGAGAAATCTTGGACGGTCCCTTCAACGATGTCTATGAATGGCAATATGACAAGCTGTGCGAGCTGATTGGGGGTGGACGAGGCTCGCGGGTAAGCACCCAGAGAGAGTTCGAACAGAGCCTCGCCGCTGCCTTTGCAGATCAACATCAGCTGCATCTCCTCAATGTTCTCCTGAGCTCCAGGGATCGATCGCCCGGCATGGTGCGTTTGGCAAGACGCTTGGGTAAGAAGCTTTCTACTGATAAACCATAGGGGCAACCCTCCACTCCTGTCTGCTTTCCCCTACATCTCCATAAGGTACTTCCAATAGCTCCCCCGCAAATTATGCGTGAGGCGATGGGAGTCTCTGGCTTTGCCAATGGGCAACGATGGTACACTCCCTGCACCCTTTCTGCATTTGTATTTCACTTAGCCGAGGTATAATCTAGCCCCCCTCGTCTATCTGACTTTACGCGAGACCGGCTTTCAGTAATAATTAGGGATCCGCAAAAGGGGATACCTTGTCTGATTTTTATCAAAATGGGGTCGTGACTGTTCTCCACCGTCTCGGTCAGTCCAATATCGAGCAGCTCGAGCATGAGCTCGAACGGTATGCAAAGACGACTCCAATCGCCTTGGTTCTCCCCTCGCTCTATTCTGAGCTGGAGCGGCCGGCTCTCAAGCGAATCATCGAAATCCTCGGTGAAGTTCGATATGTCAACGAAATCGTCATCTCCTTGGACCAAGCCTCCGCGTTGGAATTCAGGCTGGCCAAGCAATTTTTTTCCCAGCTGCCCCAACGAGTCCGCGTGGTCTGGAACGACGGCGCCCGGATCCAGGCGCTATTGAACACGCTCGTCTCGCATGAAATCGACATCGGGCTCCAGGGCAAAGGACGCGGATGTTGGACGGCCTACGGCTACGTGTTGGCCCGAGGCCAGAGCCAGGTGATCGCCATTCATGACTGCGATATCGTGAGTTACGATCGCCAATACCTCGCTCGCCTCTGTTATCCCGTCGCCAACCCGAACCTCGCCTACGAATTCTGTAAAGGATACTACAGCCGCGTGACGGATCGGATGCATGGACGGGTGACGCGCCTCTTCATCACTCCGCTGATCCGCAGCCTACAACTGTTGGTCGGACCTCATCCCCTGCTCTCCTTTCTGGATAGTTTTCGCTACCCGCTTGCCGGTGAATTCGCGATGGTGCGGGATCTGGCCTGGATCAATCGTATTCCAGGCGACTGGGGTTTGGAGGTCGGTATGCTGGCGGAGGTATACCGCAATTGCGCGCTCCGTCGGATCTGTCAAGCGGACATCGCCGATGCCTATGAGCACAAGCATCAAACGCTGTCGACGCACAATCCGGATGCGGGTTTGTTGAAAATGTGCATCGACATCACGAAGTCCTTGTTTCGAAACTTGGCGAGCGAAGGTCTGGTCCTCTCGGAAAGCATACTCAAAACATTGCGGGCCACGTATCTCCAAGCTGCGCAAGAAGCGATCAGCCGGTATGAAAATGACGCGGCAATCAACAGCTTGCGTTTTGACCGGCATGAGGAGCGGCGCGCCGTCGAAGTTTTTCTACGCGGCATGACCTTGGCGACGGACAGTTTCCTCGGAGATCCGTTGGGCGTCCCTATGATCTCGAACTGGAGTCGCGTCGCCCACGCCGTACCAGATATTTTTCATCGGCTGATGGATGCTGTGGAACAAGACCATGCCTGGGACCCCGCAGCGGAAACACGACAGCCTGTCTCATGAACACCGGACTGATCCCACTCACTCCTGAAACCGAAGAGATGCTGGAAGCGGTGCGCAGCGCCGATATTCTGGTCGGCATTCCCAGCTTCAATAATGCGGGCACCGTGGGACATGTCGTTCGCGCTGTCGGAGCGGGTCTGGCAAAATACTTCCACGGCCATCGTGCCGTCCTCGTGAATGCCGACGGCGGCTCCACCGACGACACTGCGGCTATCGTCGCCCATACCATGGTCGATCTGGAACCCCTCTTCATCAGCGATCGGCAGAGCACGCTGCACCGGATTATCACGCCCTATTACGGTATCCCCGGCAAGGGCAGCGCGTTTCGCACGATTTTCGAGATCGCTCGGCGACTCAAAGTCACGGCTTGTGCCGTCGTCGATTCGGACGTCCGCAGCATCACACCCGAGTGGATGGACCTGCTCCTTCATCCGATCATTAAAGAAGGCTACGACTATGTGGCCCCGTACTATCGACGCCACAAGTATGACGGGACCATCACCAACAGCATCGCCTATCCCCTTACCAGAGCCCTCTATGGGCAGGAAGTCCGTCAGCCGATCGGCGGAGATTTCGGATTCACCGGAGACCTGGCCCAACACTATCTCGAGAAGCATGTCTGGGAGTCCGATGTCGCGCGCTTCGGGATCGACATTTGGATGACGACCGAAGCCATCACCAGCGGGGCCAAGGTGTGTCAGAGTTTTCTCGGGGCCAAGATTCATGATCCCAAGGATCCTGCCGCTGATCTCTCCTCCATGTTGCGGCAGGTCGTGGGTGCCTTGTTCGCCTTGATGGAAGCCCATGCCCCCAGCTGGCTTCCCGTCACAGGTTCGCGAAAGATGCCTCTCTTCGGCTTCCAGTATGAGGTGGGAGTTGAGCCGGTGAACGTCAATATCGAACGGATGGTGGATTTGTTTCATCTCGGGCTTACGGATCTGCACGACATTTGGGCGCGCATTCTCTCCGAAGACGCGCTGGATCACCTGTCCCGTCTTCGGGATGTCCCCATACGGGACTTCCGCATTCCTGATTCACTCTGGGCGCAGGTTATTTATGATGCGGCCCTCGCGCATCATCGGAGCGTGCTCCCACAAGAACACCTCTTGAAAGCGTTGACCCCTCTCTATTTAGGGAAGACTGCGTCATTCGTGATGGATAGTCAGGGATTGACGACGGCAGAGGCCGAACACCTCATTGAAGCGCTCTGCAGAACGTTCGAGAAACAGAAAGAATACCTTGTCGCACGTTGGCCTCAGTCTCAAGACGCGCGCGAAGTCATCGGCGCCGCCCACGTGAGGCCTGAAAGGAGCCAGCCATGACTTCAAGCTGGGAACAGACCTTACTCGGACCGGTTGCGGCACTCGGTGAACGCGTCCTCGCCATTCTTCCCAATGTGTTGGCCATGATGATTCTCTTGCTGGTCGGCCTGGGCGCTGCCTGGGGCATGGGGCACTTGATGGAACGGTTGCTGCGCGTCATCGGTTTGGATCGACTCTGCGATCGGATCGGTATCGCGGCAGCCCTGCTGAGAGGAGGCCTCAAAGCCGATCCGTCCTACATCATCGGCCGCATTACATACTGGCTGATCGTGATCTTTGCCACCACGGCATCTCTGGGCGCGCTCGACGTTGCTCCGATCAATCAGGCGGCTCAGTCGCTCTTGTCGTACATTCCTCATATAGTCACAGCGGCCGTGATCGGGATCATCGGCTATCTCGTCTCGAATTTTGTGTCACAGGCGGTCCTCATTGCTGCCGTGAACGCGGGATTGCCTCCGGCCCGCTGGATCGCAGCCGGGACCAGGTGGGGTATTCAACTCTTGACGGTGGCCATGGCGCTCGAACAGTTGGGGATTGCCCAGCATATTGTCGTCGTTGGATTCGGTATTACCTGGGGAGGCCTCGTCCTAGCCGCTGCGCTGGCGCTGGGATTAGGTGGTAAAGACCTCGCGAAGGATTTCCTGGAGAGACGGCTGGCCGGACATTCCCGGTCGCAGATCAACGAGGACCTACGACATCTCTAAACCCATGTCACGCTATATCCTCTTCACAGATCTGGACGGCTCTCTTTTGGACAACGACACGTATTCCTTCGGTGAGGCGAGCCCAGCCCTCGAAGCCCTTCGTTCAGAAAACATTCCGGTCATTCTCGTCTCCGGAAAGACCCGTGCGGAAATCGAGCCGCTCCGAGAACGCCTTGATCACCACAATCCCTTCATCGTTGAGAATGGCGCGGCGGTGTTTGTACCCCTCCATACCTTTGACTTCCCCCTGGAGCGGTCACGGCGCCGCTCCAGTTATCAGATCATCGAACTCGGTACTCCCTACGCGCTCCTCCGGGATGTGCTCCGGCAAATCGAAGAAGCGGTGGGCACACCGCTCCGAGGATTCGGCGACCTGTCGGTCGACGAAGTCATGGAGAACACAGGGCTCTCTCGAGAAGATGCGCTGCGGGCTATGCTGCGTGAATTCGATGAGCCGTTTCTCGTGAACGGCCCTCCCAAGCTAATTGAGGAAGTCTGCCGCCAAATCGTGAGGCGAGATCTGAATTGGACAAGAGGCGGGCGTTTCTTTCACCTGACGGGAAACAACGACAAAGGTCGGGCCGCAGAAATTCTTCTCCGCTGCTACAAACGGCAGGGGCGACTAGCCAACCTGCCGGACGACATAGAAACCATCGGTATCGGGGATAGCCTCAACGATCTCCCTCTCTTGCTGACGGTCGATCATCCGGTGTTGGTGCAAAAGCCAGACGGCTCGTACGACCCTGACATCAACCTGCCGAACCTCATTCGCGCACCCGGCATCGGCCCTGCCGGTTGGAATCATGCAGTCTTGGAACTGCTACGACAGGCCTCGGAAGAAACATCTCACGGCCAATCCGTCAACATCAGAGCCACATGATCGCCATCATTTCGAAACCTGGTGCGTTAGTCTTCTGTCGGATTAATGATATGCAGCCCTGCGGTTTTTGATGCTGCCAACAGCTGGGAATCCGCGCTAACGACGGTCAATCGTAACGGCTTCAGCTCCAATGCCAATGCCAGATGCATCACCTGCGGTGATCGAAGAGACGGATACTCCAAGACCAATTCTTTAGTGGCCAGGTAGGTTTCCATCCTCGGCGCGATAAACCTATAGAGTCCCTGCTTGGATTCGATTTCGAACTTATAAAGCACCGAATAGCAATCATCCCGTGTAATCTGTCCTTCGTGAGCGCGTGCGCACAGAATCGAATAGAAATCCGTCACGGTCCATGTCGGGACGATCGCAACCTTCCCACGCTTCACCATCAGTTTGTTCACGATCCTCGTGCCTCGCTCCATGCTGTAGCGCTTAATGAGTGCGGTCGAGTCGAAATAGTAGTATGGCATCCCCCTACACCCTCCCCTTCAGAATGATGTCCGCGAGCGGCCCTTGGAGCTTGGAGAGCCTATCTTGTAGCTCATCGAGCGGCGCCTCTTCGTACCCTTCTTTTCGTAAGGTGTCGGCAAGATTCCCTCTATTGAAGGACGCAGTGTCTTCCTGCAGTCGGTCATTCAATCGCCGCTTTGCCAGACGGCTTGAAATCTTCTGTCCTGGCTTGGTCAGCCCCCGTCCCCTGCTGCGTGGAGCTCGGCTGACGGATAGTTCATCTGTCTTTTCCACGATGGACGCCTCCCTCTGAAAGAACATTCAGCTACCGCCTCACCCCTGATTCCTCACGCGGACAACTCGCCAGCCTCGTCGCCGTCTCCGGCAACGCGCCCTCGCCAAAAACATGCGCGGCGATCACCTTCGCGACGTCCGACGACAACTCTTGTTGCATCACTCGCAGCGTTTTCGCCGTTGCTTCACGTTCTGTGAGATGTCCCTCCTTTCCACCCTGCGCCACTGTCCCAAGGACGCGTCCCGTCCCTGGCTCCACGACCTCGAAATCGCTGCACCACCGAACGTACTTGAAATTTGGGTCGCGCACCTCAATTGGGAACAGACGGACAGTACCTCGAACGATCAATTCTGGAGCACCAACCTCTTCACCTTCCGTCTTCGTGGTCACATGAAGTCCTTCCCGGATCAACCCTTCCGCCAGCGCACGCCCAACCGGTTCCGCATGATCTCCGGACACTTGTACCGCAATCACCAGATTCGTGGCAAGAAATTGCTCCAACTCATCGGATAATTCGTTTACCTGATAGCTGGATGGGGTGCCCTGCCCGCTGGGACGGATCACTCGCAAATCCTTGTTGTATGCCTCGCGCAGAACGAGATTCTTGGCGGCCCGCCGAAGAGCGCGAACCTTGGCGAGTTTATCCGTCGGTTGCCGTGATTCAGCAACATCCGCGTCGATCGCGCGATCCAACGCCGACACCTTCTCCATCAGCGAGGCCTCGGCCTGAGCACGATTCATTACGCCCAGAGCGTAGTACGACCGGCTGTCCGAGTCGTACCAGACATCCGCAATCCTGACGTTTTCAAGCACTTTGTCGGTCGAGACTTTCGTCACGTTGTCGATCGTGAGTCGCCGTTCGGCGTTGGTGCCCCCGCGATTCTCAACGACCAAATACGATTCCCAGTCCTTCGCCTGCGCTGCGACTTCCGCCTTGAAAATTCGGGCCACGGCCGCATACGCCTGATCTTCCGCGTTACTTCGAATGTCTGCTTGGCCGACTCCGGTCAGGTATTGATCCGGCGGATACTCCGAACCCCGGCCATCGACCCACCCCGGCTTCCCTTTTCCCGCAAACCAGCTACAGGCGGTCGATGCAGACACCATCAGCCACAGAGACAGGAAAACCGCAACTCCTTGTCCGAAAGAAGACTCGCCGGCGCGCATCATTGCATCACACGCTGGATGATGAACGCCGTCTGGCCTGCAGTCAGCGCGATCGTTTGTCCATCTTTCACCGCCGTCACCCCTTGTCCAGACGGCTGAATGGACACCTGGTACAGGCTTGGTTCTACCCACGCTCGAGCCACGTGAATTTCGTCGGGCAAGGTCTGCCAACTTCGCTTGTCTGCTTCTTCCGATGCCACAGCAATTCCCTTTGCCACCACCCCGACAAGAAGTCCCACCCACGGACCGGCATCTCTACCGGCAGCATGCTGCGCTCCCCTGGTGATCCCCTCCGCCAGCGCGAATTTCGTCGCCGCTCGAGCCAGAGCTTTCGCAGTAATCGCCGGTAAACGTTCCGAAAGACTCTTCTCTGCGAGAGCGGTTACATTCTGCGCCAGCTCTGATCGTACGGTGACAGAATGACCAAACGAATCGGTCAGCGTCATACTCTCAGATCCTACCCGCGTCTTTTGCGGGATTAACCGTGGGAGCGCAACGCGGGCCACTTCTCCATTAAGTCCATACAATAGGCTGTCCGCCACACGATCTCGTCGATAGGGCGACTGGAAGACCGCTCGATTCAGCAAGACCAACTGTATGGCATCCAGACTAATAGGTAAGTCAAGGAACAGATCCTCTTTGCGCGGAGCCCGACCATTATAGCTGATCATCACAACGTGAGCGAGCTGCTCTTGGGATGATCGAGACTGCCACTCAACATCAGGAAAAGTCTGTCGATACTCAGCAAGTTCGGTTGTTAAGCTTAGCGCCTCCGCTGTGCGCAAGAGATCGGAGCGCAAGGAGGGAGGAACGGGCACCTTCGACCACGCCTGCATCGATCCATATGCTTCATAGGCGTTGCGATAGGCAATAAAGGCGTTATTGAGATCACCGGCTGCCTCGTACAGAATACCGCTCACATATCGCGCAAACCCGTCGTTCCGGTACTTATCGGCATCCTTTACTCTGTCACTGAGCACGTTCAAACGATGGTCGATACGTCGCGCCTCCACCAATGCTTCTTGAAGTTGTCCCTGAGCCGCATAGTTCAAGGCCTTGATTACGTTGATCATGACGTGTTCATAGGCATCGCCTTCGTACGGCAAGACATTGTCGTTGCTGACGAACGCGGCGGTTTCCGAACGGATGGTCCTAGTATAGAGCCGCTCAACCTCCTCTTCCGCTCGTTCCAATGCCGCACTGCTTTGCTGGTATTGGCCTGCCAGCTGTAGCACCATTCCTCGATCCATTTCATACAGTAACCGTGCCTTGGTCCCATACTCGTTCTCGGTCTGCTCGACGATCGCCGCAGCCCGTTGCGGATCACCGGCAAAGAGGCTTTGCTCAATAAGGAAGTAGCGATTACCGGCAGGACTGCACCCGGTCAGGAGCACGAGAACGGCAAGAAACGGCAGCAACGAGATCCGCCCGTGGGTAAAGCGTGGAAGGATTTGGTTCAACAGTGTCCGCGGAACCTAAAAGACGGTGCGTTTCCTTTCAACCACCTTCTTGATCTTCTTCTGCCCGTACCAGATTTTCGCATTGTTCTCCAGATCGATCATCTGGAGATCCACTTGGTAGAAGACCGCTTTGGTCCCATCGACTTCGTCAAGAATGGTAGCGATCGTACCCTTCATCATGAAATCGGCGCCGGTCTCCTTTCCAGGGGCCTTCTGCGTTTCTTCGCGCGCGTAGATGGCTTGCTCTTTTCGTTCGGCACGAACCTCATCACGCTCGCCTTTGCCGGCCACGAACGTCACTTTCTGGGAATTAGTGAGTTCTCGCTCTAGATCCGTAATAAAAGTCTGCACGTTGATATGTTCATGGCTGCTGTTCAGGACCGTTCCCACGACGACGACAGGTTGACGTTGGTTCGTCTTTTCGAAATTCCCTAGCCACGGATATTGTAGCGCATCCTTGACCATGGCTTCGGCGACCATTCGGGAATCCGTGTCGTTCCACCGGCCGCTCAAATCGATAACGGCCGCGGCATCAACACGGGTCACCTTTGTTTCGTGTCCGCATCCCGACAAAACGAGGGCAATACTTACTGGAACGACAAGCGCCGGCCTCTGCTTTCGAATCACCATGAACCTCCGAGAAGGGGTGCACTCTCACCACTTTGAGGCCTAGCGAACGCCTCGCTTTTCCTCTTCCTTCTCCAACCGTTCGAACAGACGGTCGGCATTCTTCCGTACGAAATCCCGTACTTCTTTATTCAGCTCTTTGGCCTGTTCCAAGTTATTCTTCATGTCTTCCAGACTCAACTTGGTCAACACGTAATAGGTGTCGGTCTTAGCATCCATGTACTGATCAATTCTCCGAACGCCGCTAAGTGTCGTCATTGTGAGGGTCTTAATGGCTCGCTCGACATTCTGTTCTTCTGTATTCCTGGTAAAATCACCAGCAGTCGTTGAGGCCGCATAGTCTCTCATCAGATACCCGGTGTAGGTATCGAATGTCTTAGCGATCTCGGCTCTCCCTCGATTTTCAGCCGTATCCCAAGCAAGCGGCGCGTTCCGGACCCCGACGACTGCTC
Source organism: Nitrospira sp. (assembly GCA_029194725.1). GTDB lineage: Bacteria > Nitrospirota > Nitrospiria > Nitrospirales > Nitrospiraceae > Nitrospira_D. The sequence continues at coordinate 83,482 of JARFXQ010000007.1, forward strand.
CCACACCATAAAAAGCTTTACTATCCTTTTCATTAAAGGCTCCGGACCCCTTTGAAACCCATTTAGGAGGACCACCACAAGCCGCAAGTCCCATAACGAGAAGGACGACAAGACCGGAGCCAACCAGCCTTGATTGCATCGTTTGTGACCAGATCATAGAATCCTCCTTGGGGTAACTAAGCATATTTGCCGCACCTATAATATCCGGCTAAAAACCCTGAAATTATGCTAGCATGCGTCATTTTATCAGTCAACGCAACGCTCGTTTCGAGCGGGTATCGCCATGGACAAGGAGGAAACCCTGTGGCGGACATCCAGGTTGAAGACGGCATGATCAGAATTCTGAACTTGGAGATCCAGGATCCCAAGGCTGCGGCGGTCCTCGCTGCATACCCCCAGGCACGTTGGGCGGAAATCACCCGTCGAGCGGTCAAGATCGGCCTTGGATACTTGAAAGGCGGCGAGAACGATTAAACCATTGGCGTGCGATGGGCTTGGCTGACGGTTGCGCAAGCGCGAGCAGCGCAACAGCACGTTCGCATTGAGCCATCGCCTACTGTTGCCGTTCAGACGGGGTTTGAGGATCGGCGCCAGGCGTAAATGCCGATCTCCGTCCTTCGACCAACGCCGTGTCTCCATCACCATCGATCCGTAGACTCGATGGGCGTTGTGTACCATTGGAAGCCGCCTCGACCTGTCGCACGAGGTAGCCCCCCAACTCGGAAGCCATGAGCCAACCGTTTCCGTCCAGATCGGCATCACCGGACAGCCCGGTCAATAGTGTCTCAACAAAGCGACTGCTCTTCTCGACACGAGCGACAGCCTCTCCCTTACTTGCCGCGCTGATGACTTGCACCGCACGCCGATCGGTCTCCGATTCCGGGACCATCCGTCCTTCCAACGACAGCTCCGGTGGCACAGTGATTTCCCACCCGAATACCGGCGCATCGAAAATCAGGAGCGTATGTTTGGAGGCCGTCCGCCTCGTAAATTCCTTTAGATGCTCCACCGTGATCGACTTCGTTGCGTGGTTGGGCTGTGCGTCAAATGGCACAAGGTACCCTCGCTCTTGCCCATCGGAGTCCTGCATAAACCCGGCGTGCCCGACGTAGAAGATGACGAGCCGGTCCATGCGGCCAACTTTTCTAGGCAACATGTCGTCCAAAAGCTGATGGAGGCGTCGCGAGCTAGCGTCCTTGTCGTAGAGCTCAATCACCTCATCGAACCTCAACCGCCGAAACGCTTCGGCCACCTTCTTGGCATCGCTGATCGCTCCTGGGATGGGAGGAGCCAGGACATAGTTTTCGATCCCAATAATGATTGCCCACGACTTGTAGTACAGGCCCTCAGGCTTTCCCACTTGAGCCTCAGCAGTTGACAGAGCGACAACCAAAAACATGCCGACCATATGAGCGCCCAGCAAAAGTAGGATTGAAAGCATAGGCGATGGGTGTTTCCCAGACTGCTTTGCGCTGTTCATCGAGTCACCCTATCTCCGGCCTAAACGGGTGTCAAGCAACGGAATCGAGATGAACGGCAGGACCACAATAAGATGGCCTCGACGCATCTGTATGGTTGCAGGCACCTTCGACTTTCTCCATAATGACGCGTCCGCGCCGAACTGCGCTGACGAAGGAGACGCTGCTGCCATGAATGAAAAGATTGAGACCCTGTTGAAGGAAAGTCGGACCTACCAGCCGACCGCGAAGACGATAGCCGCTGCCTATATCAAAGACTACGAGACCGAGTACAAACAATCCCTCGCAGACCCTGAAACATTTTGGAGCCGGGAAGCTAAGGAGCTGGACTGGTTCTCTCCTTGGGATAAGGTCCTGGAGTGGAATTATCCATGGGCGCAATGGTTTGTCGGCGCACGATGCAACATCGCCTATAACTGCCTGGATCGCCACATCAAAACCTGGCGCAGGAATAAAGTCGCGCTGGTCTGGGTCGGTGAAAACGATCAGGAACGAATCTTCACCTATGCCGAACTCCACCGACAAGTGAACCGCTGCGCCAACGCTCTCAAAAGGCTCGGTCTCCAGCAAGGCGACCGTGTCACCATCTATTTGCCGAAAATACCCGAACAAGTCATCGCCATGCTGGCTTGTGCCAGGATCGGCGCGATCCACAGTGTCGTCTATTCAGGTTTCAGCGCTCCTGCCCTCGCCAGCCGTATCAACGATGCAGAAGCCAAAGTTGTGATCACAGCTGATGTCGGATTCGACCGCAGCAAGGCCATCCAATTGAAACCAGTCGTGGACGAAGCCGTTAAGGCCTGTCCTACAGTCGACCACGTGGTGGTCGTGCGTCGCCAGCTCCAAGGTCCGCCCATTTCCGCCCAAAAGGAAATCGACTGGAAGGAGTGGCTCGAGTGTGAACGACCGGTTTGCGAAGCAGAGCAGCTGGATGCCGAAGCACCGCTCTATATTCTCTACACGTCCGGCACAACCGGTCGACCGAAGGGCGTCGTCCATGTCCATGGAGGGTACATGGTCGGCACCTATACGACGACGAAATATGTGTTCGACCTAAAAGATGATGACGTGTACTTCTGCGTGGCTGATCCAGGATGGGTCACAGGCCACAGCTATATCGTCTATGGTCCTCTCCTCAACGGCGCAACGATTCTGACCGCAGAAGGGAAACCGGATTATCCGGACCCTGGACGTTGGTGGAATCTCATCGAACGGTATGGGGTCTCGATTTTCTATACGACCCCGACCGCAATCCGACTGCTCATGCGCTACGGCGAAGACTGGCCGAAGAAATTCGATCTCTCGACGCTCCGTATCCTCGGGAGCGTCGGAGAGCCGATCAATCCGGAAGCCTGGGAATGGTTTCATCGTGTGACAGGCGAGGACAAACCTATCATGGACACCTGGTGGCAGACGGAAACGGGATCGATCTTGGTCACCCCGCTTCCCACCGTGCCGTTGAAACCAGGCTCGGCCACGCGCCCGTTTTTCGGCATTGAAGCCGATGTCGTTGATCGCGAGGGAAACAGTCTACCCGCAAACGCCGGCGGCTTCGCCGTCATCAAGAAACCCTGGCCGGCCATGATGCGCACCATTTACAAGGATCCAGACCGGTATAAGGCCTACTGGTCCACCATCCCCAATTGCTACACGGCCGGCGACGTCTGCCATAAGGATGCAGACGGCTACTACTGGTTCATGGGCCGCGCGGATGACGTGATCAAAGTCGCCGGCAATCGGCTTGGCACCGCTGAAGTGGAAAGCGCGTTGATCAGCCATCCCGCCGTCGCGGAGGCTGCCGTAATCGGCAAACCCCACAAAACGGTCGGTGAATCCATTAAGGCCTTCATCATCTTGAAACAGGGCGAGCAGGAAAGTCCTGCGCTGATCGAGTCGATCAAAGATCAAGTCTTGAAAGAGCTAGGCAAGATCGGCGTCCCGGCTGAAATCGATATCGTCCCTTCCCTCCCCAAGACTCGGTCTGGAAAAATCATGCGCCGCGTCCTGAAAGCGAAGGAGCTTGGGCAAGACCCAGGGGATATCTCGACGATCGAGGAGTAGCGTACGGAAAAGTTCGGCCTGATATGAGTCTAATTGAGTAAAGGGAAAGACATATGGAGAAACCAACGGCTTTCGTTGCGGCAATTTCGATTGGGATCATGACCCTGTCCTTACAGGTAATCGATCCAGGACTCACCCCTGCAGCGGAACAGCAGCCAAAGGCCAAACCACACTCCAAGACCGTCAAACCAAAAACCGTCAAGCCCAAGGCTGTCAAACCAAAGACCGTCAAACCCGAGATCGCCGCACCCGAGACGGTCCAACCCAAGATCGCCAAACCCAAGATCGAACCGAAGTTTCAAACAGCTGAAACTGCAGCAGAGGGCAACGCCTGTTTCGGCGTTGCTCCACAGATCGAAAGACTTGTTCCCGATGAAGGCCAACCCGGTGTGAAAGTCACGATCACAGGGTCCGAGTTCGGCTCACCAGACTGCTTGCGAGGTGTGTCCTTCGGGCCAGGCCAGGCTTCCATCTTTACAATGGAAAACGAATCCACCATCTTAGCAACAGTCCCAACTGATGGCCGTAAGGGCCTCGTCATGGTCACCGTCACAACGGCTTCCGGAGAGGACTCCAAACCATTTTTGGTCAAATAGGCGAACGGGGCTGCGATTTTTCAGCATGAAGTGGACTAGAAAACCGGGTGAGCCGATCTATCAGCGACGGCACATGATCTCACTCACCCTGGCGGTGGGCCTGCCGGTTGTGCTCTTGCAGCTCTACAAGATCTACGTAGGCCCGGTGAGTTTCGAGGCACAGATGGGATTTGGGATTCTCGTCTCGATCCTGACGGGCATCGTCCTTTACTTCACCTTCCGATCGTCAGCTCAAAATCAGCAGTAACAGCTTCTAACAGGCTGCTGCAAGTTGCGTCCAGCCATCTCCAGCAATCAGCAACTCCGTCTCCTGTCAGGCCCTGGTTCGGAGCGCATTCGATCCTCCACGAGAGCGTGAACGGAAAATAATGTTCAGCGTGTCCCTCATTTCTATTCCATCGTCGATGGCTGACCTCATGTTGAGTGCCTCGCGAAGCAAGTCCGCTCCACACTAGTGGTTAGGTCGCTCGCCCTCAAGCCGACCCGAACTGATTTATTACACGACTCAGCATTTCCTTGTCAGTCTTTTCAATCTTCCTAAGAAGAGAAACGGCCGCATTTTCCATTTCAGCCTTCTTCTCAGACTTCACCTTCTCAATCTCTTTGTACACATTCTTCAAATCGGCTAAAGCCTTCTTCGCTTTCTCTGAATCGAGGGAACCCTCACCGACCAGGGGAAGCAAGACATCCAATATCAGCCCCAGCTGCCTTCCATACGAAGCTTTCTCAAAGACTTCTTTTTCGATACTTCCCACACCGGCCTCCGGCCTGATCGCCCCAAAGAACCAACCTAGATCGGGCGAAATATCCTGAAGGACACTTCCACTGAGAGGAAAATGGACTTGAGGGGACCACATCCAATACCAAGGTAACATGTTGACCTCCGTTTCAGTTAAACCAGCAACCTAGAGGCACCTAACTCTGTTGAGTCCGATCCGCATAAGCACGACATCCGGCACGGTTAACCCGTATAACCCACGAAGAATGTTCGAGCATCATATGTTACTGGTGTGATGGTTTCCAGTAGGTGCAACCGTATGACCATTCTTCACGGGTCCTTATGTGGTCGGCATACCACCCGTCTCGTGGAGCTTCACGCTTCACGGCCATGTCCCTGTTGGTTCTTCGGGGAACATCTCGCCGAGCCTGCTCCCCCGTGGCAGCCGACGGGCTACGAAAACTAGAGCCTGGTTAACCCTAACGACCATGTTTATGCGATACTACGGCCATGGATCACCGCCCCACAGTATCGCCAGATCAAGCCGTGTTTGCCGACACCACGCGGCAACGTCACGCTGGACAATCTGCAGATGCTCAACGCCATTTTGTACGTCGCCGAGCAGGGGTGCAAATGGCGCACGCTGCCCAAGCGGTTCGGTAACTGGCACACCATCTATACTCGCTATACTCGCATGAATCGGTGGTCGAAGGTCGGAGTCTTGGATCGCGTCTTTGCCCAGTTACAACACACACAGATCATCCGCCCGAAGATCGAAGTCGTGGCCCTGGATAGTACCCTCGTCAAGGTCCATCCGGATGGGACCGCGGCGTTAAAAAAACCGCCCGCAAGCCATTGGTCGGTCCCGCGGCGGATGGACGACCAAGATTCACCTGGTTGCCGCGGATGCTCGAACGGCCCTCACGTTCGCCCTGTCCCCGGGCCAAGCCCACGATGCACCGGAGGGACGAAAGCTGCTGCAACACGTCGAGAGAATGCCGCGCCCGATGCCTCTATTGACGGATCGGGCGTATGAAGGCGATGAGACGCGACAACTGGGCGTGGAGTCAGGCTAGTGCCGGTGGTGCCACCCAAGCACAATCGTCGCGCACCATGGCAATACGATCGAGCCATGGATAGGCGACGCAATGAGATCGAACGGCTATTTCGTCGGCTCAAAGGATTTCGGCGCATTTTCTCGCGGTTTGAAAAACTCGATGTCATGTTCGTGGCGTTCATTAATTTCGCAATGATCGGCGAAGGCTTGCGTTAGCGTTAACAGACACTAATAAGTCTGCTGCAGCCTTCCTGTGCCGCAGATCATGGTAGACTCACCACCTCAATAAAGAGGAACTCTCCTGACAAATCCAACACTTGTTCAAGAAGTCGTCCTGCCCTAGGAACTGAGATAGACTGTGAACCCCCGCAGTCTACCTGGCTATCAGCCCGCAGTGTATCCCGGTCAGTCGCCCGAGGTCAGAGATGGTCTGTCGGGCTGTCTACACCCAGTCTCCCTCGATTGAGGGCATGAGTCTAGATCATGGTCGTACTGACGTTCTTATGCCCAAAGAGTTCTTGGATCGTCCCGATATCATAGCGGTCCTCAAGCCAATGGGTGGCAAACGAATGCCTGAACGTGTGGCAACTGGCCGGGTTGGAGATCCCGGCTTCCCGAACGGCTTCTTTGACCGCCCACTGCAAAACGGATTTATGGAGCTGATGTCGTTTCTGCTCACCGGATTACCGATCCTGATAGCGCTTTGACGCAGGGAATGCCCATTGTACCTCCGACTCTTTCATCACATTCGGATACTTCCGTGCTAACGCATGAGGGAGGGAAGCGCCGTGATACCCATTCAGGAGATCCGCTTCCTGCTGCGGTTTCACCCGATCGTGATGGTGGTAAGAGGCTCCTTGACAGTCGCAGGCAGCATGGTCACACGGTCTTTTTCGCCTTTTCCGGCTCGCACGCGAATCTCGTAGCGGATGAAGTCGATATCTTTGTTTCGTCAGAAATAGAGTCATTCCAATTTGGACCATTGTTTTGGCGCCGAGGACCATCTGATGACCAAGCCTATGTATGACGAGCCGCATCATCAAAGACCTCGCACACCACCGGGACAATCAACCTCGTGACCACCAGCTTGTGGAGCAAAGAGATCGGCGTTCACTCACCGAGCGACCGGTGGTCGTTACGATTTCTTGAAGGTTTAGTGCGAAGGATTGGGGTGAAGGTAATTCGCCGGCAGGATCACACTCAACCGGCAGCAGACCACCCTGTATCTGTATCGTCAACCGATATATCGGAACGGATAAGACGGGATAGCCGGATCGATCGTTCATGGTGCTCATGACTCGCTCCTGTACCGTCGCCTGCGGATCTTCGCTCGTCTCAGGCGTTTCCGGTCAACATCGTGCTGTAAGCAGCACAGTACCGAATGAATCCGACACTAACTTGATTACCAAGTAGAGGTCTGGTTGGGTGGTTGGAAAAGTGTCTTTGGAAAACTCACCGCATCAAGAAGCCATTGATGGCGAAATGCGTCGACCTCTTGTTTGTCGATTCCAGCGCATTGGTCTGCCTCGTGAAAACACACTCTGCGTGATACACTTCTCATCCCGATGTTCGACGTGATCCTTTATCAGCCCGAGATTCCACCGAACACAGGCAATATCATCCGCCTCTGCGCCAACACCGGTGTGGGACTGCACCTTGTCAAACCCTTGGGGTTTTCTCTGGACGACAAACAACTGCTGCGTGCCGGCTTAGACTACCACGAGTTTGCGACGCTCAACGTTTACGACAATTGGACCGAGTGCGCGGCACACTTCAATGCTCGTCGCCTATTCGCCATTTCTACACGCAACACTCACCGTTACGATCGTGTCACCTACACCAAAGGCGATGCGTTTCTGTTCGGTCCTGAAACCCGTGGACTGCCGACCGCGCTGCTTGAATCGTTTGTAGAAGAAAGACGCATCCGGTTGCCGATGCTCCCCGAGAGTCGTAGCCTCAACCTTTCGAATGCCGTGGCAGTAATCATCTACGAAGCTTGGCGGCAGAGGGGCTTTGAGAGCGGGCGTTGACGTTCGTTCTTCGCGTGAAAGGTCGTCTTATGGCATCGGCATTTTCTCACGCGTTCGTGGCTCTGGCGCTCGGTAAAGCTTCCCCTCATCCGATCATGACCTACCAGGTTTTGCTTTTGGGCATGACTTGTTCCACTGTCCCGGATCTGGATGTCATCGGCTTTTCCTTCGGCATCCAATACGGCGACCTCTGGGGACACCGCGGCATGACTCATTCCCTCTTGTTTGCCGTCCTGTTGACCGCTGGTGTCGTGGCCACATGGCACAGGCAGAGCGCACGGGCGACGCAGGTGAGGATATTTGTTTATCTTTTCCTCTGCACCGCTTCACATGGTGTGCTCGATGCACTGTCCGACGGCGGGCTCGGTGTGGCCTTCTTTTCCCCATTCGATACAAGCCGATATTTTTTCGCGGTTCGGCCAGTTGCCGTGTCTCCGATCGGCATCAGGGCATTTTTTAACGAGGATGCTTTTTATGTGTTTGCCAGCGAGGTGAAATGGATTTGGCTCCCAACCATTGCGGGCTTCGTCGTCCTTCGCGGGCTGCACTATGTGCGGTCGGCTCAATCTGTCGTGAAGCCGGCACCGAGAGATTGATCAGCACAAGACTGTTATCCGAGATATCGACCATACAGAAAGGCAACAAATTGCTTTGCCCCACGCATTCTATTTTTTACGTTTTCCTGCGTGACACCAGTCTGCAACAGTTGTTGTTCAAACCGAATCAATGCGTCCTTCAACTCTTTCCTCAATTCTCTTTCGATCACTCGGTCCAGCACACTTGGCATAATCTTCCTCCCCGATTCCTAAACCAGCCTCCAACAGGTCACGCCCTTGCCTGTGCGATACGATTTCCAGGTAGCAGCGGTCATCGGGAATTCTACAGAAATTTCGAGAGACAAGCCAGCTCCTACACGGGAAAACCTCCTACACAATCCGAGCCCTGCTCAAGTCTACAATCGCCCGACGTGGAACAACGTCAGACCTGGCTTGACTCTAGCCCTCGGCAAGATCGTCTTATGCATAAGAACGGTTGGAAGAGAGGCAACTGATTGATCCCAATGCACCAGCAACCGTGACTGATCCTGCGTCAACAGCTCCCCCAGGTAAACCGGACCAACGACAAAGGCATTACCACCCCGTCGTAACATGTGGTTCAATCTGGCGACGATCGTTCTTATGGTCGTCGAAGAATCAAACGAGTCATATGGCAGCCACTGATAAATCAGGTCATAAGGCCCGCTGTTTGTCAGGGACTCTTCACACGTATCCTCGGTTACCATTCGGATTCGTTCCAGCCAATCCCAACATTGCACCTCTGCGCATTGAGTCCAGAGCTGCTGAGCCTGACGCCGTGCATAGGCAACGGAGCGAACATTCACGGTATAGTCACGTGGTCGGTCAAAGAGAATACAAGTGGAAATGACGGCATCTCCGTTCGCGATCAACACACGCTCTGCCTGCGACCGTACCCGTCCAACCTCTCGATCCTGCTCCCCAAGGTCGTCGAGATAGTCCGCAACGAAAGATTGTGCGGCGAGCTCGCCGATCTCCCTGTCGTCTTCGGGAAACAAAGGCACCGCCTCGAATGCTTCGGCAGCGGGAATCTCCGGGACCCCTTCCACGAATACCGTTCGCCAATCGACCGGACTGATCGGACATTCGTCGTGCGGCGATGGCCTTACCAGGAGATCGGGATTCAACGGCAAAGTTAATTCGGTCTCACGATCTTTCAAAATCAACAGACTTCCTTCGACACGGAGACTACGATCCAGCGGGACCACACGACGGCAAATCGAACTGACATATGGAAGACCGGTAGGATCTTCAGTGAGCGTAGCCTTTTGAGCAATCTCATTTTTCACCGTCAGACACAACCCTTGGCCCTCGTCAAAATACCGAACGGGAGGATGTTGGGCCGGCTGCCAGACAAGAAGATGAGATTTTGAAGGATTCATAAAAGCTGTGAATGGGTCCTCACCATCTAACGGCTGCGGTGTGAAAAATCCGCTGAACAAGCGAAAGGCTGCCTCGGATGGATATGTAGGAATCCCTCGATACCGTAAGACCCTCGGGGCAGAGCGTCCCTTGTTCTGATCGTCATACAGCCCGCGAATCAGCTCGAACACGGCAGAGCCCGTCCCCGGCAACAACGATTTGAACAGTTCGACCACCGGGAGAAAGTCAATCTCGGCCCAATGCATGGCTCCCATGCAGGCCATGAAGCGCGTCGCTTCAAATCCTCCATCATCCAACACATAGAACGCATCTTTTCGTTGTCGAATCGTCGCCATCCCGTTGGGATCAATAGCAAAATCCTCATCGCGATAAAACCACTGCACCTCCTCGATTGATACTCGTAACGCCGCCGCAGCCATAGCACGCAAGTCATCCGGAGTAATCCGTCGCCAATTTGGCTTCGCGACAAGGTTCAAGCTGGTTTCATTCACAAGCCCGCCTGGCCTAATCCCGATCCATTGTCCCCAATCCAGTCGGACTCGCGCCTGCGTCAGCGAGACCGTCCCCACAGGGGTCGTCTCCCATTCGCACTCGTGCAAGGGATGGCCTACTGGATCCGTCGCTAGAAATCGTCGTCCATCAGGTCGATAAAAGTTGAGATGACCGGTGGGAAGAGTTTCGACGTAGCCTCCAACCTCGTCGAAACACTCAGCAAGCGTACGTGTGGAAGGAAATCGGAGATGGCCGGGTGTGTTCAGGGCAAATGCAATGGCTTCCGAGGGCATTCACTCGCGGAGTTGGCCGCTCCCCAGGACAATGAATTTGGAGCAGGTTAACTCGTCCAATCCCATAGGGCCTCGCGCATGAATGCGCGAGGTGCTGATACCGATTTCGGCTCCCAGACCGAACTGATACCCATCATTCAGTCGAGTGGAGGCATTCACAAGCACGGCGCCGGCATCGACCTCTTTGAGAAACCGCATCGCACGTCCGTAATCCGACGTCACGATTGCTTCCGTGTGCCGCGATCCATAGTGCGCGATGTGTTCCATCGCTTCATCCATGTTCTTCACGATTTTCACGGCCAGAATCAGATCAAGAAACTCTTTGCCGTAATCCTGTTCGCTTGCCGGCTTCGCCTCAGAAATCAATTGGCAGGTCTTTGGACAGCCGCGAATCTCGACGTTGACCGCGCTGAGGCTTCGGGCAAGCTTGGGCAACAGAACCCGCGCGACCGACTGGTGGACCAGCAGGGTTTCCATTGCGTTGCAAGTGGACGGTCGCTGCGCTTTGGCGTTGACACAAATGCCCTCGGACATGGCCGAATCTGCATCGGCATCGACATAGATATGACACACACCGGCATCATGCTTCACGACCGGAATCGTCGAGTGTTCCGCGATGAGTTTCATCAACGATTCCCCGCCGCGTGGAATGATCAAGTCGATGAACCGATCCTGTCGAAGCAACACCGGCACCACCTCACGATCTGCACGGTCGACGAACGTGATCGCACCGGATGGAACACCGGCTTTTTCCGATGCCTCAGACAGAATGGCGGCGATCGCCATGTTGGACTGAATCGCCTCGCTGCCGCCTCGCAACACGCAGACGTTGCCCGATTTAAGACATAGAGCCGCCGAATCCACCGTCACATTGGGACGCGACTCATAAATGATCCCGATCACCCCAATGGGCACACGTACCCGCCCGACTTGCATCCCATTGGGCCTCGTCCACATCGCGGGCATCATTCCTATAGGATCGGGCAACTTCGCCACTTCGCGAATGCCGGCGGCCATCTCCCCGATCCGCTTCTCGGTCAAACGCAGGCGATCTGCCATCGCGTTCTTCGCAGACGTAGTTCCAAACACCACCAGATCTCGCTCGTTCGCTGCGAGGAGCTCGTCAGACTTCGCCTCAAGCGCCTCCGCCATAGCAAGAATCGCCTGGTTCTTGGTCGCTGTCGGCAGAGACGCCAACCTTCTCGACGCCTGCCTGGCCTTGGTAACCAGCTTCAAAACATACTCCAAAACAGGCAACGGCCTGGCCTCGTCGATGTTCTGATCCGAGGCAGTCTTGGCGAGAGGTTCCACGCTTCGCACCACTGATTGAATAACTCAGGAGTACCGCACACAATACCGTGTGAATGAGAGACCGGTCAAGAGTCCGGTCCTAACACTCCATGGCAGAGCGAATTGTAGGCAATGGTCAATGCCGACCTTGCATGCCTTACGGTGTTGCTTCCTGTGGGAGCAGATCCACAGCAGGTTCCTGTGGCGAGGTCGTGGACGTCGACGGAGGCGAGCCCATCAGATTCATTGAGTCGCCGGGGGAACCCATCTCTTCCGAGATCATCGATTGATCCGGTGAACTCGGTTCCTCTGAAACGATCGGCTGATCACGAGTGGCTGGCTGTGGAGGAACCACAAACGGCCCGGCAACAGGCCTAGCTGTCGCTGCCATAGAGGGATTCGGATATTGGAATACCCAATCGTAGTGGGTCGGCTTTCCCTCAAAATGGCGCACTGCAAGCGGGAAATTACCTTGCTTGATCGGTTTGTCTCTGCTCTTGCTTCGGACTCCCATAATGCCGCCCGTGGGTGATCGGAGCAATTCCCAAGCACCACGTCCCACCGGATCGAGATAGACCTTCCTCAGAAAGGGTTTGGGCGGTCTCGTGAGTTCGGTCAGTGTTTGCGGGTACACCTCACCAGGCAGGACCCTTCCAGCCTTTGCGCTAGCCGAGTACAGTGTCAGAGCCGTTTGTATTTCTATCCCCTTGGCCAATAAATCTGCTTCGAGCTCCCGTTGCACTATCGTCTTCCACTGCCGGGCAGCTGCCGTCATGGCAAGCCCCATGAGAGTGATCGCCATCATCACCATGAGAAATGAGAACCCTGTTTCTTGCCGTCTCAGCGGTGTCAAGCAGCTCCACATTGTCCATCACTCCTCACCCTTTGGTTCTTCTGATGGTTCTTCGGATGATTCTCTTGACAACTGCACTGTTTGATCCACGTGCGTACCGATGTTTCGGATGGTCACGCTTTCAGAATTGATCGCCTTGAGGATTAGATGGTCATCGACACGATCACCGACCTTGAGCACCAGCACCTCGTCATCTTTCCTGAGTACGGCAATATCCATATTCCCTCGGCGCCCCTCGCCCATGCGAAGAAATCCCAGATATCGATACTGCTCTGATTCCCACTCACCCTCTTGTTCCGCCAAGGGCTCGGCTGAAGCCGCACCAGGCTGGCCAAGGAGAGCTGGGCCAATCCCGGTTGCCAACGTGCCAGCGGGGCCGGGCGCGGAAAAGATATTCCGAGACACTGTAAAGTTCGTCCGACTTTGAAGACCCGTTGAAGGAAGCAAATCGAGATTGAGGCGCAGGCCCATTCTACTCTTCTCCACATGTTGTCCCACGGACGGGCGCCCTGTGACATTCGTGAGCGGAACATGAACAGGTTCCTGCAGCAGCCCCCATTGCCATACAGCCAGTCCTACCCAGAGAAAGATAAGCGAGGAAGCAAGTATCGTCTTTTTTCTTGTGTCCACGGCTACCGCGCTGCTCCTGACACACTGGACTCCCCAGCATCACCACGAATGTACGTAGCCATCCTAACATTGAACGTCAACAACGCGTCCTGAGTGCCTCTGGACTGAGTCAGCTCGAGATCCTCGATAAACACCAACTCTTCCGCCGTCTCGAGGCCATAGATGAATCGACGGAGATCCTCGTATCGTCCGGTTATCGGCCCATGCAAGAGACTCTTTTTCGTATTTGTGACAAGCGTAGGCTCAGTCTTATAGGACAACGCTGGCAAGGTGACACGATCGAGCTTCGCTTCGTCCGAAATCCTCTGCACTAACGGGGTAAAGTCGCGCTCGGTGGGAAGCATCGCCCAAACTCGGCTCAAGTTTTGTTTCGCTTTTCTTGCTTCTCGATGATACATCAGCTTCTGGCGGGTCGCGGCCCATTCGCTCTCCAAACGCTCTCGGCTCACCTGAGTGTCTTTCACACCGAAATTCTGGACCAGCAATAGCATGAAAAGCAGACCCAGGGCGATTCCCGCCCATGGGAGCAAGGGTGCGAAAGGGTGCTGCCAGAGAAGGAGCAGGCGGTCTTTCACCACTCATGTTCCTTCGCGTTGGTACCGCAATGTGATGTCGAATTCTACCCATCCGCTCGGTCCGACACGATACTGCGACAAGATCGGGTCCTGAAATGTTGCGTGATCCTGGAGTCCGATCGTGAAACTAGTGATGTCTTCGAGGCTCATAGCCGTTCCTGTGAGTCGAACCATCGTGCCGGCTTGATCAAGACGAACGCTACTGAGCCCAAGACGCGAAGGGATCGCCTGTTCCAGTTCGGTCAAAAACTTTGTCCATGAAAATGCTCTTTTTTCAAGCAGTTGATTGGCAAACTCGACCTCGAAGGGCAGTCTCTCCAACGACTCTTCCGACAGATCAATGCCTTCATGTTGAGCCTCTGCGACCAGGGCTAGGTCCTGTTGCCGGATTCGATCCAGTTCTGCTTGGATGAATGAGGATGCTTGATAGGTGAGGATCGCTTGCGTGACGTTCCAACAATTTCCTAACACAAGCAGGGTACAGCTTCCGATCAAGATCAATCGAAGCAGAACGACCCTCGGTCGAAAGCGGCGGCTCAGGTTTACCTGGAACCGCTCATCGGCACGGCACAGCAATGGAATTGACTTGAGTGGTTCGAAGAACTTAGCGACTGAGGACATCATAATTGCCATGCTAGAGCACTCCGGCCATCGCAGCCAACGACGTCATCCCTCGGTGACTCCCTTTAGCTACCCGACCAAGGGTCTCGATCGATTCCCAACCTAGTTGGTCGACGGGCAGTCGGAGCTCTGCCTCAACCAATTCTTGAAAGGCCGAAATGTCTCCCGCTGCACAAATAACGACTTCCTTAACGACTGCTGAGGGATGTTGTTGTTGACAGAGCTTTAACGACGCGCAACATTCCTCAAGAACCTTGTTCAGCATATCGGGCTTCGTAAGCGCTTCAGCTGCCTCGGCCCCCAACAGCTTGCACCGGTAAGACAGTAAGCGCCCTCGTTGACAGATCATCGTCGTCAAGGCTCGGTCCGATAAGTTGACCCACAGACACTCTCGGCGTCGCCAATGAAATCCACTTAGAGTCCTTCTCCATAGATCAAAGATCCGTAGGCTCGTGATCCCCACTTCTTGGGGGATAAGTCCGACGGATTCACACAGCGACTCATACTGCGTCAGCACGGATTCCTGAGCCGCGACCGTCAGTACAGTATAGGCTGGCCCCTTGCCTTCCCAAGGATCACGAAATATCTGGAACAAGACCTTCGCGCCGCTTAGTGGAAACAATTGTTCTTGACTAAGCCGCCAACGGATCAGCGCGTCGCGCTCCTCGCGCCTGACAGGGAGCTGTTCAAGGTGCAGGACCGTCGCTCTAACCGCCGTGTCAGGCAGCAACACTCCAATCCGTCGAGGAAGAGCAGAGAAGATGGTTCTCCCGCCGACATGGTGAATCGAGCCAGAACCCGTCAGGGCACGAATCCGATCCGCCAATGTTGAGGGATCGGATACATTTTCGTCCATCGGAGAGGGTTTGATCATCCCGTCGGAAAGCGGGGAAATGACGCACGTATGTCGGCGCTGCCCATGCCAATTTCGCTCGGCCTCGGCCCACGCGATCGAGTCGCTTCCGAACTTCAAGCAACACTGTGGTCGGCTACTAGCCCATTCCCACATCGCATCACCCTTCCTCGCTGAACGTCACACGATTGATCTCTCGCAGGGACGTCTCTCCATTCAACACTTTTTTCAGCGCCGACCGCCGCAGCGTAATCATTCCATCGGTCACGGCTCGATATCGGATTTCTGCAAGAGGCCGCTCGGTACGAATCATCTCTTTGATTTCATCCGTCAAATCCAAGAACTCAGTGATACATTTTCTTCCTCGGTACCCAGTACCATGACATTGTGGGCACCCCTTTCCTTCATAGAACGGTGTCTCCTTGTATTGTTCATAGTCCAATCCTGACTCTTCAATAAGAGCCTGCTGTCCTTTGACTGGAGTCCGGCATGACAGACACAGGATACGGACCAGCCGCTGCGCCAACACACAGTTGAGTGCGGCCAGAAAATTATAGGTGTCGATCCCCATCGACGTGAACCGCCCGATGACGTCAAAGACATTGTTCGCATGCACCGTCGTCAACACCAGATGACCGGTCAGGGCCGATTGGATCGCGATCTGCGCCGTTTCGGTATCTCGGATTTCGCCGACCATGATCTTGTCAGGATCATGACGGAGTATGGACCGAAGGCCGCGAGCAAACGTGACTCCCTTCCTTTCATTGACGGGAATCTGCACCACTCCCGAGAGTTGGTATTCAACGGGGTCTTCGATCGTAATTAACTTGTCTTCGAACCTGTTCATCTCCGATATCGCGCCGTACAGCGTCGTCGTCTTCCCGCTTCCGGTCGGCCCCGTCACCAATACCATGCCATAAGGCCGGGTAATCGCTTTCCGGAATCGCTTCAGATCTTCCGGATTGAACCCGAGCCGCTCGAGCTTCAAATCGGACACTCCAGTCGCAATCGAGTCGCGGTCCAATATTCGAATCACGACCGACTCACCGAAGACGCTCGGCACAATGGAGACACGAAAATCCACGGTCTTCCGATCCAGCCTCATGCGAAAGCTCCCGTCTTGAGGCACACGGCGTTCGGCAATATCAAGCTCTGACATGACTTTAAGACGAGAGACTAGCGGGGCATGCAATCGAACATCCAACGGCTCCATGGCAGGGATCAGGATGCCGTCGACCCGAAGCTTGACTCTTGTCGCGCGATCTGCTGCTTCGATGTGGATGTCACTTGCCCGGCGCTGCATCGCACTCAGCAGGATAGAGTCCAGCAGCTTCACGGCCGGACTCTGCTCTTTCCCAGCATGATCGAGCGTGGGAATTTCTTCTCCTCGATCATCTTCTTTCACCAAGATCGACCGATACTCCGCTTCCAATTCACGGAGCGCTTGACTCGATCCCTCGCTGCGTTCCAGCGCCGCCAGAATTGCGCTCTTGGGGCTGACGACTCGATCAAGCGGCTTTCCGATGAGGAGCTCCAATTCGTCGAATCCGAGCAGATTTTGCGGGTCGGCAATAGCGATCGTCAGAGTTCCGGAACGCTCGGCCATCGGTACAAAGGGAAATCGCTGCATCAACTTGATCGAGATGGTTTTGTAGTGCCGAGGATCAACATGAAAATCAGTCAACGGATCATAGGGAAGACCGTATTGAACCGCCAGGGCATGAGCCAATTGATCCTCCGAAAGAAGCCCTTCGCTGATCAGCGTTTGTCCTAAGGCAACAGACGCTCCCTTCAATCGGCGCAGGACATCCTCGACGGAATGTTTCGTGAGCATTCGCTGGTCCACCAAAACCTCGGCAAGCGATACCCTCCAAAGGCTACTGGGCATACGCGACCTCTCTCATCCTTGTATCCTTGTCGTCTTCAGACCCCACTTCTCTCCGATCTAACCGCCGACGGTCCCGGCCATCTCAAATACCGGCAGGTACATGATAATCACGATTCCGCCGACCAATACTCCCATGACGAGCAGTAGAACCGGCTCCATCCATGTCGTGAGCTGCGTAAGCTTCGTATCGAGGTCAGCCTCATAAAACTCCGCGACGTCCCGCAACATCGTATCAAGTGAGCCCGTTTCCTCCCCTACCGATAACATTTCGATCGCGAGTTTCGGGAACATTCTGGAACGATTCAATGCATCAGCCAATGTCGCCCCATCGCGAATCTCATTGACGGCCCCGATCGTTTCTTGTGAGATCCATCGATTTGAGACGGCTCCTCGTGCGCCTCGTAACGCATCAATGAGCGGGGTGCCTCCGGCAAGTATCGTTCCGAGCGTTCGCGTAAGCTGAACGGTATTGTGTTCGACTGCAATCTGACCCACGAGTGGGAGTTTCAGCACAAGCCGATCGACCACCAACTGTCCTGCCGGAGTGGCGTAGTAGGTATGTATTCCTATCATGACGCCGATCACGACGATTGCTGCGGGCACGATCCGTGACTCGGCATGCATGACCATATCGAGCAGGACTTGGGTTGCCCATGGCAAAGTCGTCGCTGATGCTCCATAGACCGACACGAAAGTCGGCATGACATAGGTTAATAGAAACCCGACCACCGCCAGGCCGATGCCGATGAGAGCAATGGGATAGGAGATCGCCTTCTTCACTTTCTGACGAAGCCCGACCATCAACTTCAGATACGCAACGTACCGCTGTAGCACCTCCGGAAGATTGCCCGATTGCTCTCCTGCCTTTACTGTGGCGACATACAGTTCCGGAAAATATACACAGTGCTTAGCTAACGCTTCCGAGGCCGAGGCTCCACCTCGGATGTCTTCCCGTACATCACGTAGTGCCCGCTGAAATCCAGCATGGCCGGCTCGTTCGATCAGAAGCTCCCAGATGCGCAAAACGGGTAGCCCAGACTTGACTAGGGCCAGCAATTCTTGATTGAAGACCAAGAACTGCCCGAGTGGAAGCCTTCCCCATGGCCACAACGTCTCCAGCTTGGCTGAGGTGATTCCTCGACGCTGAAGATTGAAGACCAACAACCCTTGTGACTCTAGTTTGGCACGAACTGATAACTCATCTTCTCCTTCCACGCGCCCATGAATTGTGGACCCATCAGGCCGCGCGACTCGATAGGCAAATAATGCCATAGGTGCAGACCTTCACAACCACTTAGTTCGCTGTGCGCCACTACATTCGTTCCTGATCGAGCTCTTCAGTGGATGGCTCAATAAGCCAGAGAGCTTGCCCAACCTGAATACGGTCGTTCGGCAACGCGTTGCGAACCATGAGACCTCTGACGGAAGTGTGATATCGGCGTGCGATACTCCATAACGTATCCCCAGATTTAACTACTACCCGTATGCGAGGTTCCACAGTTCCCAACAGAAGGCTCCGCGATGCATCGCCGACCGAGGATTCTCCCGACACCTCCGCCGCCCCCGAGACAAGCCGGGTGCCTTCTTCCAGAGCTGCCAACAGGACACCCTGCTGAGGGCCAACAGTTGCCAGCTTCAGCTGCCTATCGCTTGGAGAAGCCATGGCCGCGGGAGAAACATTTCTCTTCACCTGTTTCCCAACTTTCGGCAATTGCTCTTGAAGCTGTTTCCGTTGATTCTGCAGTGCGGCTCTGGTTTGCCCCACCTCTTCCCGTTCGGAACGAGCGCTGGTCAATTCTTCCCGCTGGAGATCAATCACATGGCGAGCTTCCGTCAACCGACGTTCCGCTTCCCGAATACGCCCCTCGAGTTGCGCCCGGACGATCTGCACATCAGCCAATTCCTGGCGCCGTGTGTCGACTTCCGCTCTCAACTCGGCAACTGCTCGCTGAGCATCTCGCAATGAGATCTTGAGGGTATCTACTGTGAGTTGGAGATCAAACACCTCCGGTTCTTTCATGATGGTGGGTTCGATCGGACTACAGGCCGACATTCCGAGTAGAAGGATTCCCATGAACGTATTCCCCCATTCTCCCCTCACTCGAAACGCTTTGTACCCGTGGCAAAATCTACTCTGAGGCAATCTCACGCGCCTGTTCACCATTGGTTATATGGAGTCCCGTTTGTCCCAACAAGGTCCGACCCTGAATACACATCAAAGACGCCACCCTCCGTAGGTTCAATGATCTGTTGCCAAGAACTCGGGGAGTTCGTGAAGGGGTCTTTGGGTAACGCTCTCAGATATCCGGAAGTTACTAGACCATCCAAAGCTGGAGGGTACCTCCCTTTGTCCGCACGATGATGGTCCAACAATTCGCGTAGCGTGAACAGGTCCTGTCGCAACACCGTCTCTCGTGCCTTGATCAATGATGATTGATAGGATGGAACGGCAATAGTAGCCAAAATGCCCACGATGGACACGGTGATCATAAGTTCAATCAGTGTGAACCCCTGGGGATTCCATCCATCCAGCTTACCAATCCTGATACTTGGTGCCATCGAGTGCAGACTCCTCGCTTTGCGTCATCACGTCGTAAACATCTTCACCGCACCAACTAGATGGCTTTGGGCCATCCTTATAACAACGCAGAGCCCAATCGGATTTTCCTGTCAGTGGATCGATCGGCATCGTGCGTAAATAGCGCCTCACCATGGTGCCTCGAACCGCTGCACTTTCTCCCGTCAGTTTTACTCCTAACAGAACATCGAGAGACTTCGGATAGCCGTACTGCCCGGTAACCTCTTTACACGTCAACCTATTTTTCATGCAGACTGCTCCAAGTAAGACATCCCCATCGCGATTCCATTCCATCTTAAACAGATCGATCGCGCCACGAATCGTCCGAAGATCCTGGCGCAGCTCCATCTCTTGGGCTCGTTTTGCCGACACTTTACCCAGAGGCATGGCAACCGAAGCCAGGATCACAATGATGGCCATGGTGACGAGAATCTCGATGAGTGTTAGGCCGTCTTCCCTCACCGCACTCGTACCACCCCTCTCCCGACTACTTCTGTCGATGCCTCCACTGCACTGTCAGAATCAGTCAGTTCAACGCGAAGCGGCGACACTCCTGGTGCCCTTGCGACAAAGATAATGCTCGCAGATCGCGGAACATGTTGGCTCGGACGGGCCAGCCGGAACGCTATACTTCCTACAGCAGTTCCCTGAGTTCCAGGAGGGAGGCCCGGTGAGGTGACAAGTTCCGCCGCACTGAGCCGTTTGAACTGAAGCACCTTCGGGTCATATTCGAACTTGAACACGTTGCGGCCCGATGCGCCGATCCGACCATCCACGATCGACAGCCTGATTTCCCGACCAGCTTGAACTGCCGATTCATGTGGGTGGATAGCCAGCAGTGGATCGGGGGCAGCCAGTTGAGCTAAGGAACGGGCCCGGTTCGTTTCTCCCACGTCTTTCGCTGTTCTGTCGCCTGCGACGGGATGCTCTCCGTACCCAGTCCCCAACAACGTGGATGCCTTCCGCCCAGGGACCGGATACATCGGCTCGGTCGCATAGGTGAATTCCGTGCCGGACCAGAACGCTTGCGCGTCGAGTGCCGGTGGGGTCATGTTCTGCACAATATGCGGCGTAATCGTCAAAATCACTTCCGTGGTAACTCGGTCGGTCTTGAACGAACTGATGAGATTCCCGATCAAAGGAAGGTCGCCAAGCCACGGGATCGTGACTTTGGTTTTCCGATCTTCTTCTTGCAGAAGCCCGCCCAGGATAATGGTTTCCCCGTCCTTGATGCTCAGCATCGTCTCGGCAGACCGATTCCCGAACTTGAACTGCGTAATGGGCGGAGACGCCTGCAAGGTGACTTGCTCGCCCAGTCGAATCACTTCGATCTTCATTTTCAATCCGAGCTCGCCCCCCAGCCTGATAGAAGGTTCGACCGTCAGTTTGACACCGGTATCCCGAAATTCAATCGACGTCACGGTCGATGTCGTCGGCACAGCGCCCGTCGTGGCTTGACCGGGCAGAACGTTCGTCGTGGACAGAAGGATGGGTTGTTTGTCGCCAATGTTGATCTCCGCTTTCTTGTTATTCACGACTCGGATCTTCGGCGCGGCAAGCGTCTTTGCGTCCGTTATCTGTTTGAAGAAATCCAGCTGGACATTCGTCGGGAGCTTGAAGAGATAATTATCCGGTCCTAAGTTGGTCAACTGACGCAAGGTGAACTGTTGGGCGAGTGTCCCGGCAATAAGGCCGGCAGGCCCTGGAGGAACCATGGCGTAGGCGACCTGTTTCGGATATGTCAGTCCATAGGACTGATTGACGGTCCGATCGACCTCCAGCACTTCGACGTCAAAGAGCACTTCTGCCTCCTGGCGATCGTTGGCCAGGATAATTTTTTCAGCCATCTGGATTTTTTCAGGCTGATCACGGATTACGATCGTGTTCAACTGCTCATTGGCATGCATGCGCTTTGAATCGAGCATGTTTTTCAGAAGCGACAACATGTCTTTGGATTTGGCGTTCGAAAGGTAAAAGGTTCGGATCATCAGATCCTGATACTGTTCCTGTTTCTGCTTGGTATCAGGGCTGACGATCAAGACAGTTGGAGAGATCTGACGGGAAAACAAACTGTTGCTATTGAGAATCAGTCGCAGTGCTTCATCAAAAGACGTGTCCTGAATCGAAATAGAAATAGGGTCGTTCCTCACATCCTTGTCGAAAACCAACGTAAACCCGCCAACCTTCGCCACACTCTCCAAGACTTCCTTAATGCCGGCGTTCTTGAATTTTAACGCCACAGGCTGCCTCGAACGCTCCTCCCTTGCGAGGCCTTGTTGCTCTTCGGTAAGTCTGGTAATGCTCTCCAGCGCCTCATGGTATGTTGGGTCGAGCTCAACAGCCCGCCCAAAACTACTCATTGCCTCGTCGATTCGCCCATGTTGAACCAGCCGTTCCGCCTCGCGGTAATGAGACCTGGATTCTTTCACGCGGGTGGTCTCCATGAAACCCGCTTGGAGGTCGGCACTGGAGGGGTCGATGGCCAAAGCCCGCTTGAATTCTTCGAGAGCAAGATCGAATTGCTTTTCCTTCAGAAACGCCCGACCGTTCTCCGCATGCATCGCCGCGGCGCGCTCGCGAGCCAACGCGTACTTGCGTTGCAGAGAAGGCTCAAAAGGATGGTCTTTTAGCGCCTGTTTGTAAGCAAGGCTGGCTTCTTCCCAACGCTCCCCAGCCAAATGCTGATCTCCACGCTTGACCTCCGGAGGCACCACCAGCGCGCATCCAAACATCCCAACGATTACCAGAACCTGGGTGAGTTCTATCGTTCGGTTGTGAAGAAACAGCTTCAATTGACGAGCCACACTAGATGTTTCCTACGGACATTCCACCTGGCACGAAGGCATTGCCCCTGCCCAGCCATCAATTTTCATACTACCGATCAGGACAGCCCCAAACGGAAAAGGCTCGAAGGGATGAGACTGTTGTCCCACAAGAAACAGTCAACAAGTTAAGATGGAGCACGATGGCGAGTTCGTCAGCAACAGGGTGTGCTCGCCAGAGCATGCGTTCGTTAACATTAGACCGCTCGGACAGTCGAAGAAGCGGTCTCTGCTGCTGCAAGCTGGTGAAACAATCTTTGACCCGTCAGCAATGCAGATCGCCGACAGGTCGCGAACCAATGGAGACGATCCGCAAGGACAGCCACCTCACCCACTGAACCACATCGTCTCAAGACGCACGCCTTTCCACAGATGAGACTCCAGTTGGGTAAAGAGACAAGGCACCGTCCGTGCTGCATGGTCAGCCGTTGAGCGGCACGAGAATGAGGCTGCAGATCTTTCAACATTCTGCTGTTTGCCCTCTGCTTCGAAAGAAGTCTCGGTCATTTATCAGAACCCCTCCCCCCAAAGCCTACGCCGGCGGAAAGCGCACAAGTCCCGCCATCCCTCACGTGGATCAGAAGATACTCTTGCTGACCTCATTTGAGTAAGCGCTCTCATTCCCCGCGATGTCATAGGCAGTCACGACAAAGAAATACGTTGTGCCGAATTGGAGTCCTGTTGCAATGTACCCGGGCGTATTACCCTGGATCGTAGCAATGGGGGCTCCGTAGGTTCCTGATGATGTCGCTCGATACACTCTATATCCCGCCAGGTCGCTTTCGACATTCGCATTCCAAGTCAACGTGACGGACGAACTCGATGACGGATCCAACCTCAAGGTGACTTTTACGGTTGTGGTTATGCCGCCACTCTTCACAGTGATGTCGGCTTCATTAATTCCCAGTGTCGCGGTGGCTGTATTGACACTTGTTGTGATGGTTCCATTGTTAGAGCCAGAGGTAGGACTAAGCGATAACCAGGAGGCACCATCGCTCACGCTCCACGTTCCATTTGCACTAATGGCGATGCTCTGAGCGGCAGGGTTTGCCCTTCCCTGCGTAGCTGTGTAGGCCACGCTGTTGGGGGAAGCCGTCAGTGACCCGACTGATACGGTTAACGTGACGGAAATAGTTCTCACCACACCACCGCTCGTAACGGTGATCGTGGCGTTGTTGGTGCCTACAGCAGTTGCTGATAAGGCAACGTTGGCCGCGATGGATCCGTTGCCGCTCCCTGACGAGGGACTCAACGTGAGCCAAGTGGCACTGCTATTGGCCGTCCAATTGCCGTTCGAATTGACCGTTAGGGTTT
This sequence comes from Nitrospira sp., assembly GCA_029194725.1. GTDB lineage: Bacteria > Nitrospirota > Nitrospiria > Nitrospirales > Nitrospiraceae > Nitrospira_D. The sequence continues at coordinate 107,589 of JARFXQ010000007.1, forward strand.
GGCTTGCCGGATTGACGCCGCCCTGCACTCCTGAGAACGTCAACGATAATGGACTCAGCGCGACAGTCGTCGCAGAAGGCTTTGGTACTGCCGGAGACGGAAGAGGCATGGGAGGAGGAGCAAGCGCTTTCGGCCCCGGCATTTCAGACACGACCCTGTGCAAGAGAGGTGTTGTCGGTCGGCCTTGCATCTGACTGGATAGCGGTGCAGTCGTCGAGATTGTACCTCGACCGGTCGCCGCTAATGCCGGCTGTATCAATGGAATCATCTGATCAAAAACAAACAAGAGTGTGCTCATACCGAACGCGAGGAGCAACAATCGCTGAATTTTCTGGCGCATTATTGGAATCCTCCATGAAACGCCCATCGCAAACTGTCGATGTGCACAAGGCTGGGAAGCGATGAGCAAGTTAGGTGCCCTTTGGGATATGGGAAAACAATTTTGACTAGTGGGCGTTGAAGTGAAGAGGTTTCTATGGGTTTTACTGAAATTCATGCCCTTGGAGCGGTTTCAGAGAAAGGGATCCATGGGGGAACTTTCATATCTCCTAGGCGTACACATGAAGTAATGGTTTATGTTTATCGGTGTTAGAACCACTCGTATTGTCCTTGTTCAACATGTCTATGCATACGGAGATCGCTTAAATATCCCTGGCAATTCTCAGTATGGTCTGCCAAGGAGAAGCTACACTGCGGTCCATCAGTATCCAGTATCTGTTGACAATATCTGCGGTTCATGCTGTTTTCGAGCGCGTGTCGCGGTCATTGCACGCAATGTGACATGAGCACCGCCACGCGGAACCTGAGTATCCGCTGGGATGAGGTGAGGGCGGGAGAGGGGGGCAGAACGATCAGACCTCCCCGTCTCACGCCGGATTCAAATGAATGGCCCGTAGTTCGATACGCAATTCAGGCTGGGATGACATGACCCTCTTTCATCTGCTTGACTTTATTTCCTCGGCTGCCATACCATCCGCCGCATGGCACAAGGTCCAGCGATCGCAGCCCTGCACAGTATGTCGGATGTGTGGGAGGCCTACCGTGATGAACTGGACGGGGTGGAGAATCGAGTCAGGAAGAACCTCGATTCTAGCGTGACTCTGGTCAATACGGTTGCCGCCCATATCTTGAGCGGTGGCGGGAAACGCATCAGACCACTGCTTCTCCTCTTGTCGGCTCGCCTTTGCGGCTATCCTGAAACCGAGCACCATCAGCTCGGCAGCATCGTGGAATTCATCCATACCGCCACCCTGTTACACGACGATGTCGTGGATGACGCCGATCTCCGGAGAGGCAGAAGTACCGCGCGCAAGGTTTGGGGAAACCAGATCAGCATCCTTGTGGGAGATTATCTCTACACCAAAGCCATGTGCAAAGTCGTTGAGTTTCAGAGCCAGGGCATCAATGAAGTTCTCGCCGAAGCTTGTAAAAAAATGGCCGAGGGTGAAGTCCTCCAGTTGTATTACAACGGCAATCCCGCCATGCCAGAAATCGATTACATCAAGATCGTCGAGCACAAAACCGCCGGTTTGATTGCGGCTGCCTGCCGCATGGGTGCCATTCTTGCCGATGCCTCCGAGACACAACAGGAAGCCCTGTTCCGCTTCGGGCAATACCTCGGTATCGCCTTTCAAGTGGCCGATGATACATTGGATTACATCGCAAACGGCGAATCGCTCGGAAAAACGATCGGGCAGGATCTCCGGCAGGGAAAAGCGACGCTGCCCCTTCTCCATCTGTTACAGCATTGCTCGGAACAGGATCGCCAGATGATCAAGGATCGAATGGAAACTCGGACGCTCAGCACCGCTGATCTTGAACGAATCTTATTGTTGATGGCCGATTTCGGTTCGATCACCTATGCTATGGATCGCGCGAGTGCCTATATCGTCGCCGCCAAGCATGAGCTCGAACACTTTGACGACAGTACTGCACGGCGCGCACTGTCGGTCGCCGCTGATTATATGATTACCCGCGATCGGTAGCTGTCTTCCCACCGGCTGAAAAGACGCTGGGCCGTAGGAGCGGCACGGCGTCGGGCGAAAGGATCCCACTCTCTCCTATAACCATAAACCGTGTCGCTGTCCCGACACAGCCAAGAGGTTGTTCATGTCTCAGATCATTCCGTTTCAGGGTATGCTGTACGACCAGACGCTCGTAGGCTCCATCAGGGACGTGGTCGCCCCGCCATACGATATCATCGATGTGGAAGGACAGAAACGACTTCACGACCGCCATCCTCACAATATCATCCGAATGGAATTGGGGCTCGACCAGACCGGCGACAGCCTTGTCCATAACCGATATACCCGCGCTGCAACTACGCTGCAGACCTGGCTCAACGAGGGTATCCTCAAGCGCGACGCACAGCCGGCCGTCTACTTTCACACGATTGAATACGCTCCTCCCTACTCAGCCTCCGACGCTCACAAGAAAGTGCTTCGGGGATTTTTGGCGCTGGCAAAGCTGGAGACACTCGACTCCGGACATATTTATCCCCACGAAAACACTCGCGCCGCGGCGAAGACTGATCGCCTGAATCTGATCGAAGCCTGTCGCTCGAACTTCAGCCCGATCTGGTCTCTCTACTCCGATCCACTCGGTGCCATCATCCAACTTCTGGAAACCGCGGTAAAAGGCAAGCCGGCGCGCTACGACTTTCGAGATGACGCAGGCTGTCGCGAATGTCTGTGGGTTGTGACCGATCAGACGATCCTTCAACAAGTTACCGACGCGATGCGGAGCAAGCCGCTTTTCATCGCGGATGGTCACCATCGCTATGAAACGGCATTGAACTATCAAAAACTCCGACGACAGCAGGCGGGACCGCTGGCTGGGCTGCAACCCTACGACTCCGTATTAATGCTGCTGACCCCCCTTGAAGATCCAGGGCTGACGGTATTGCCGACACACCGAGTTGCGACCACCCCCTTACCCTCCTCAGACCAGATCAAGACGGTACTGGGAGACACGTTCGAGTTTCGGGAATTCCCCTTCAGCCCATCCACGCGAGAGCAAGCGCGGTCACAGTTCTTGACCTGCTTGCGGATGGAAGGAAAAAACGCCCCGGTGTTCGGACTGACGCGACAGGGCGATGACCGATACGTCACGCTCACGCTGAAACCGGCCCGTCGCCCTTCCACTCAGGCATCACCACGAGCCAAACTCGACGTCTCCTTGCTGCAACAATTGATCGTGACCAGGCTTTGTCCGACGCAACAGGAACAAGAAGCGATTCTTTACACTAAAGATGACCACGAAGCCCTGGACTGGGTGGCCAATGGAAGAGGGACGGGCGCATTCCTGCTCAACGCTACGAAGGTCAGCGAAGTTCAAGCCGTCGCCGCAGCGGGAGAACGGATGCCGCACAAGTCAACGTATTTTTATCCGAAGCCGTTGACGGGCCTCGTCATCAATGTGATGAACGGTTCTTAAGTGATAATATCTTTCAATACGTTGCTCCCCAATCACAAATCGACTTCCTGGCCGATTCGTCCATAACTGCCCCCAAATGACCAGAGGCAGAGGATTATTCCGATGAGCGCCAAAATTCTTATTGTCGACGATGATCCAGACATCGTCATGATGCTTGAGGACCGGCTCCAAGCCTCGGGGTACGAAACCATTGTGGCCACCGAGGGACAACAAGCGCTTGACAAAATCGTTGACGAATCGCCGCATCTTATCCTATTGGACCTCACACTGCCCAAAGTGTCGGGGCTTGAGGTCCTCAAGCGTCTATCCCAGATGAAACCATCGGAAGGTCCTCCTGTCATTGTGATGACCGCGTACGCATCCATTGAAGCCGCAGTGGACGCCATGAAACAAGGAGCCTACGACTTTCTGACCAAGCCTCTCGACAAAGATCATCTGCTCATCGTGATCCGCAAAGCGTTGGAGCGAGATTCGCTCCGACGGCAAGTTGCTTATCTTCGTTCCGAGGTCCACAGCCGTTACGCCAACATCGTCGGCGACAGCCCATCAGTCCGGTCCGTCGTGGAAGCGGCACGGCGAGCTGCCAAGTCCGATGCGGGCGTGTTGCTGCTGGGCGAAAGCGGTACCGGGAAAGAACTCTTTGCGCGTTCGATCCATCAGTGGAGTCATCGCTGTACGATGCCGCTCGTCGTCATCAACTGCGTCGCCTTGACAGAGACTCTGCTGGAGAACGAACTGTTCGGCCACGAACGTGGAGCGTTTACCGGAGCGGACCGACAGCAAAAAGGCAAGCTGGAAATGGCCAACGGTGGGACCGTCTTCCTCGATGAGATTGGAGACATGTCGCTTCCTTTGCAGGCTAAGCTCTTACGTGTCCTGCAAGACCGTGAGTTTCACCGCGTCGGCGGCTCCAAGATCGTCTCGGTGAACATTCGCATCATTGCAGCCACGAACAAGGATCTTCGGCAGGCTGTGCGCACAGGCCACTTCCGCGAAGATCTCTATTTTCGCCTCAACGTCGTGAGCCTGACCCTGCCGCCGCTTCGCGAACGATCGGAGGATGTCGCGGCCCTGGCCCAGTTTTTTTTGGATCGACATACGAGAGATGCGAAAAGACCAGGCGTGACTTTGAGTACAGCCGCGCTCAATGCCTTGATCCGCTATCCCTGGCCGGGAAACATTCGGGAATTGGATAATGTGATCGCGCGCGCCGTCGTCTTGAGCCCGAAAGACATCATCGAACCGGAGATGTTGGCGCTGCTGGCGGAGGACACCCTTCTCCATAGAAATGACGATACTCCACCCCCCCATCTGAACCTGCCCTACCATGAATCGATGGAACAACACAGCCGCTACATCATCGCGCGCGCGATGGAGCAGGCCGAAGGCAATCAGACAAAAGCCGCCGATTCGCTCAAACTTCAACGAACCTACTTGGCTCGGTTACTCAAACAACAAAAAGAATAGAAATGAGAAAGTGACCGCTGAGTGAGGTCTCTCGATCGAGATCAACTCTACTTACTTGAGCGGAACGCGCGGTTCGAGAGACTGCCGGTCTTCCAAACGAATCAACCCCGCTCGGACATCTCGTTCCACCTGCGCGTACCGTTCGGCCGTGCCGATGTCCGACCAATATCCCTGCAGGTCATACCCAAGCACTGGTTCTCCTCGCTCAATGGCCTTCACATAGGGATCGATGATCGAAGATGCCACTCCTTTCGGCACCTCCCGAAGCAATCGAGGATGCAAGATATGAATCCCGGCGAACATGCGCGGCGTCGCCGCAATCGAATCTACAAGCCCTTGTCCAGTTATGCGTAAGATCTGCCCCCTGTCTCCCACCTCAACCAGCCCCCAACGAGCAGCCTCCGGATCTTCCCGGAGCACCAACGTTGCCGCTGCATGGCGCGAGCGGTGAAAATCACAGAGCGCCTCAAGATCCAGTTCCACCAACGTATCCCCGTTGAGAATCAGAGCCGGCTCACCCAAAAAATGAGCCTCGGCCTGTTTAATCCCACCGCCTGTTCCAAGGATGACCGGCTCATGGGAGTAAATAATCCGAATCCCGAACTTTGAGCCTGTACCCAACGTCTGTTCAATCATCGGACCCAGGTGATGCAGGTTGATGACGACTTGGCGGAACCCATGTCGTTTCAGAAGCAGTAAGTTCCAGACGATGAGCGGCGCTCCTCCGACCGGCAGCAACGGTTTAGGAATGGTGTTCGTTAGTGGTCTCAGTCGGGTGCCGAGACCAGCCGCAAGTATCATGGCTTTCACACGATCAGTGCTGAGGACTGAGTGCTGAGTGCTGAGTCGATGGTTCGACGTTCAGTCTTCAGTCATCACTCCTCAGTCCTCTACTGCAATTCCGGCACGTGTGGGCTGAGGTGTTTCCGGAGGGTTTCCAGTTCCGAATATTTTTCAAGATTACGTTTGACGTAGCTCAAGACGCGAGGGATATCGGCTAAGAATTTCGGGTTACCTTTCACCCGATCAATGTAGACAAACCGGCCGGCCGCTTTCAGATTGCGTTGGATACTCGTCAAATCGAACAGTCGTCGGAACGCGGCGCGATCAGTCCAGACGAAACGTCGTTCGGCCAGCTGGTCGAGGTAATACCCCACCAAATCATCAACGAGGGCTTCGTCGAGCTGAATGTAGGCATCCCGCAGCAGTGAGGCAAGATCGTAGGTTGTCGGTCCCATCAAGGCATCCTGAAAGTCGATGACGCCAAGCCGCGAACCATCGACCATCAAATTGCGAGAGTGGTAATCACGATGGGTAAAGGCTCGTGGCTGTCCAGCGAGTAGTTCCGCAATGTTTTCGAACTCGCGCCTGATCGCGGTGGCGTCCTCACTGGACAACGGGTTACCGCCGCGTGCCGCAATTCCATACTCTAGAAAGTGCTCGAACTCCCACATCAATAACGGCACGTCGAAGCTCCGGTGAAACGCCACGCACCCGGGGTCCGCCGGCGTCGTTGCGTCGATTTGCATCTGTACCAAGACGTTGAGGGCCTGCTTGTACCATGACTCCACTCTCTGTGCCTCCGCCTGGCTGACAGCCTCCGCCAACGTGACATCTCCGAAATCTTCCAGATAGAGCAGCCCTGCGGATTGATCATAGTAGTGAAGTGTCGGCACCGGCACATTCGCTTTGGCCAAATGCGACATGATATTGATGAACGGCAGTTCGGAGATCTGATGCACACTCCCGCTCATCGCCTCTTCAGACTGTTTGAATCCTTCTGGCTCAGCCAGCTGCATCACGACTACAGAATGCGGTGGCCCTCCGGCGACCGTGGCTCGATAGTAGCGCCGATTGGAGGCATCCCCTGCCAATGGCGTCAAAGTCCTCAGCAGGCGGCCTGGAGGAAGACGAGTCTCCATGGCCTTGGCGATAAGTGCTTGGTCGGGTGGAGAGAGTGGTGCCTTGAAAGGGGTCGCGTTGGCCGGCAACATACTCAGCGAATTATAGCGAGAGTCCCACGACTTGTCACGAACACCGCGTATTCGACCGGTATTACGGCAGCGCTTCAGGAATCGAGCTCACCGGTCTGAGGTTCAATACCCGATGCATGACGATCACTCCGAGCGCAGCTCCGACCGTATCCGCCAGCCAATCGAGCCAACTCGATTCTCGAAACGGAACGAAAGCTTGATGAACCTCATCGCTTATCCCATACAACGAGGCCAGTAGAATAGCCGCTGGAATCGCAGACTGCCTCCACGAATCATTCCCGCTTCCACGAATTGCCCTGTAGCACAACGCCCCCAATACCGCATATTCAACGGCATGCAGCACCTTGTCACTGAAATATGTGACGAACGGTACGTGGGTTTCAGGGTGAGACTGCGAGGATAAGTAGAAAATAAGCCCGGCATATCCGCACAGCGGCCCCCAATACCGAACAAATGTCATCATCTCAACTCCTCACGCGACGTTCGATCATAAATCCATCCGCAGATTGCATGCCCATACCCCCTATGACATACTCGCCGAAAGAAAGTGGGGAGCGGCATCGATGAAGTCTGTCCACGTGTGTTTCCTGTGGCACATGCATCAACCCTATTACACCGATCCCGTAGCCGGATCGGCCAGCATGCCGTGGGTCCGCCTGCATGCGACCAAGGCCTATTATGATATGGCCTATTTGTTGGACCGATTCCCCGGCGCTCGCGCCACATTCAATTTTACCCCATCGCTCCTCTTGCAGTTACAGGAGATCGGCACCGGCAAGATCCTCGACCTGTTTCTGGAACATGCACAACGCCCAGCGGCCAACCTCACTCTTGAAGAAAAGGCTTTTCTGGTCCGCCATTTCTTTTCGGCCAACTGGGCGACGATGGTACGACCCTATCCACGATACCATGAGTTGCTGGTGAAACGTGGATTGGACATTTCGGGGCATGATCTCCACCTCGTCGCCCGTCAATTTTCCACACAAGAGCTGTTGGACCTGCAAGTTTGGCACAATCTCGCCTGGTTCGGGTACGGGACCGTTCAACAATATCCTCGCCTGGCAGCGTTGCGCCAGAAAAATCGCGGCTTCACCGAGGACGACAAGCGGGAAGTATTGGATCTACAACGGACGGCTGTGCGAGAAACCCTCCCCCTGTACCGACGACTCATGGAGCGAGAGCAAATCGAACTGACCACCACTCCTTTCTATCATCCGATTCTGCCGCTGGTCATCGACACCGAGATCAACCGGCGAGCCAGGCCGGATCTCCCCTTACCCGCTCGTTTCCATGCCCCAGAGGATGCCGCAGCCCAACTTCAACTGGCCGTCGATTTTCATCATCAAACATTCGGCAGGCCTCCGATCGGTTTGTGGCCGTCCGAAGGGTCGGTCTGTCCCGAGATGCTTCCTCTTATCCATCAGACACACCTTCGCTGGTTTGCCACGGACGAAGGCATCCTGGCGCGCTCCCTGGGAATGTGTGGCCGCCCATGGCATCGACAGTCCGCACTCTATCAACCCTATCGCATCGGTGAAGAAGAGCATGCTTTGACCGCACTGTTTCGCGACCGCGAGATCTCCGACGCGTTCGGGTTCGTCTATCACAAGACGACGCCCGAATCCGCAGCCGAAGATGTCCTACGGCGTTTGCGGAGCATCATCCACGATGTCCCACAAGATAAGATCGTCATCACCATCATTTTGGACGGTGAAAACCCTTGGGAGCACTATCACGACGGCGGTGAACGATTCCTTTCCCTCCTGTATGAGGCCTTCGCCAACCACGAATTAGATCACATCGGACAGATCACAGTCCAAACGTCGACTATTTCCGATGCGATCACCTCCGTTCAGCCTGCGCCGCAGCTGCCCTGTCTCCATTCAGGTTCCTGGATCAATTCCGATTACAAGATCTGGATCGGTCACCACGAAGACAATCGCGGATGGGATCTCCTCGGTCATACCCGTACACAACTCATGCATCTCGCGCCAAGTCTTCCGCCTGACCGCGCGCGGGCGGCCTGGCAAGAGCTGTATGCCGCTGAGGGCAGCGACTGGTTCTGGTGGTACGGCGATGATTTCGATACCGATTTCAAACCGGAATTCGACCGGCTCTTTCGAACTCATCTCCGCAATGTCTGGACGCATATGGGCATTCCTTCTCCGGATCAGCTGAACGACCCGATCTGCACCAGAGTCATCGCCTCCGGATCCGATTCGGTCCAACAACCGCTTGCCCTATTGAACCCCACCATCGACGGCATGGTGACCGACTTTTTTGAATGGCGCGGCGCGGGGAGCATCAACACCCGGCCCCCACTTGGCGCCATGTGGAAAGCTGACGGACTCCTCACCGCGATCCGATTCGGTTGGAACCGAGATCACCTCGTGATGAGATTTGACCCCGACGAACCAAGCCCGGCACAACGGGACCTCGACGCCGACATTATTTTACAAGGGCCTCAATTCACCTTTCGGCTTACCTTTCCGCTGTCCTCACCAGGCCCAGAAGCATTTCTCTTGTCTCGTCGGACCCAGACAGATGTCTGGCAGGAAATCGGCTCCTATCGATCGATCAAAAGCCACACCATTCTGGAGTTGGCCGTCCCCTGGAAAGAGCTGTGCCTGGAGGAAGAGGATACGATCCAGATGTCGATCATCGTGCGGGAACACGGTCTCGAAGTGGCTCGCTATCCCGGCCATGGGTCGGCCATCCTCACCGTCCCCGGACAGGAATTTGAAGCTGGACTGTGGAGAGTCTAACAAGAAGGTACCGAGTGCTGAGTTTTGACTTGTGAAATTTTTCCCCCTCTGGGACACTGAGCACTTAGAACCTTTCAAGAGAGTGGAGAGCACATGCCCGATCTAAGACGTGATCCCATTGTGGGCCGCTGGGTAATCATTTCCACGGAACGAAGAGGCCGCCCACATGACTTCGTCAAACCCCAACAGACCCGACCTGTGTCCACCGCCCTCTGTCCCTTTTGCCCGGGACAGGAACGGCTCACACCGAAAGAAATCATGGCCTATCGACCGCAGTCGGGCGGACCCAATTCTCCCAACTGGACCGTGCGTGTCGTCCCGAATAAATTTCCCGCGTTGCATGTCGAAGGTGAAATGGGTCGCGAGGGGGTCGGACTCTACGACCGCATGAACGGCGTGGGCGCTCATGAAGTCATCATCGAAACCCCCAACCACGTCGAAGGCCTCGCAGATCTTCCGACCAAGAAGATCGAGGATATGCTGTGGGCCTATCGGGACCGAATGATCGATCTCAGAAAGGATCTTCGGTTCCGTTACATTCTTATTTTCAAGAACCATGGTGTATCCGCCGGCGCGACACTGGAACACAGCCATTCTCAACTCATCGCCCTGCCGATCGTCCCTACCAGCGTGCAAGAGGAACTTGACGGATGCCGCCATCACTATCAGCAGAAGGAGCGCTGCATCTACTGCGACATCCTCCGGCAGGATCTCTCAGATGGAGATCGGATCGTCGCCGAGAATACGGAGTTCCTCTGTGTGACGCCGTTCGCGCCACGGTTTCCGTTCGAAATGTGGATTCTTCCCAAGCGTCACGCGGCGTATTTTGAGGAAAGTCAGAAGTCACAGTTCGAATTTTTGGCTCCCATCCTTTCGGAGTCGCTGCGTCGCATGGACAACGTGCTGTCCCGGCCCCCGTACAACTTCATCCTCCACAGTTCTCCCCTTCATGAGAAGACCGGCGATTACTACCACTGGCACCTGGAGATTATCCCTAAACTGACGCAAGTTGCCGGCTTCGAATGGGGAACCGGCTTCTACATCAATCCGGTATCACCGGAGGAAGCCGCGACGTTTCTCCGCGAAGCGGTGATCTAAATGCCGACCCGCTTTCGCCTTGCAGATCCTGCCCTAAGGGAAGTCCTCCGCCGTATTGAACACACCATTCGCCGTGGGGGTGGAAGGGTCTGGCTGGTTGGCGGCTCAGTCCGCGATCTCGCGTTCGGTCGACAACCTCGGGATCTGGACCTCGAAGTCCTTGGGCTCTCGCCCGGTCAAGTCCACGCACTGCTGGCCGACCACTTCTCCGTGCAATTCGTTGGAAAAGTGTTCCAGGTCTTCAAACTGCAAGGTCTACCGGTCGATATTTCCATTCCTTCCCGCACGCCTGCTGAAGACACAGCCCTCCCCTGCTTGCCAAGACAAGCCGATCCCGGCATCCCCATCGACGAGGCGCTGGCACGGCGAGACTTCACCATCAATGCGATGGCCTGGGATCCGGACACCATGGAAATTCGCGATCCCTTCAACGGTCGCAACGATCTTGATTCACGAACATTGCGCCACACGTCAAACCGATTCGCCGAAGATCCTCTACGCGTCTTGCGTGGCATGCAGCTGGCTGCCCGCTTTGAGCTCACTGTTGCGCCGGAAACAGTGGCCCTATGCCGAACGCTGTCCCAGGAGGGTCAACCGAGCGAACGTCTGTGGGAAGAATGGAAGAAGCTGCTCCTTCAAGGACGCAAGCCGTCGCTGGGCTTGCAATTTTTACGTCACTGCGGCTGGCTCCATTTCTATCCAGAACTTGCTGCACTTGAAAGCTGCCCACAAGATCCCATCTGGCACCCTGAAGGCGACGTCTGGGTTCACACACTCCACTGCTTGGACTGGTTCGCGGCGGAGCAAACCGGTGATGAGCCGGACGATCTTGCCGTTGGGTTGGGCGTCCTCTGCCACGACTTCGGCAAGCCGGCCACGACCAGAGAGGAATATGGGCGCATTACCTCACGTGGGCATGAATCGGAAGGGGAAGGCCCGACAAGACGTTTTCTTGAACGACTGACCGGCCAACAGGACCTCATTGATGAAGTGGTCCCTCTGGTATGTTGCCATCTTCGTCCTCGCGACCTCTATAACAGCAAGGCTTCGGACAGCGCAGTCCGTCGACTCGCAAAGCAAGTCCACCGCATCGACCGATTGGTGCGCGTGGCACGAGCGGACCACGCGGGGCGCCCGCCGAAACAGTTTGATGGATTTCCCGCAGGCGAGTGGTTGTTGACCCGGGCACAGCAGCTGGCAGTGGATCGTCGAGCTCCTCTTCCGCTTGTCATGGGCCGTCACCTATTGGAATTGGGGGTGCAGCCGGGTCCTGATATGGGCCGACTCCTTAACGACTGTTATGAGGCCCAACTTGATGGAGAGTTTCGAACGCTGGAGGAAGCCCTCACCTATATAAAGCACCGACTCTCCGCTCCGTGCTCATCAGCTCCGTTCTCCGACCTCTCAAACGCTCACTCGTAGACCTCGAATACCCCTTGCCCCTTGGCCGCAGGAACGCTTATCATCTTCCCATGCAGGTGCAATTGAACCACCCGTCGCGATCGATCGAGATCAAAGGGCCGAAACGAGCCAAAGACCTACTGCGCGAATTGAATCTTCTGGTTGAAGCACACCTGGTGATTCGAGGCGACGAATTAGTGACTGAAGACGAGATGCTTTCCGACAAGGACGAGATCGAAATCCGTCCAGTGATTTCGGGAGGGTAAGAATCGTTCCGATTTTGTCACAATAAACAGCCTGCTGCTTCGGTCCGATCGAGAACGAGGCTGCCAAAATACTGAACGTGGAAAATAGAAATAGGAACGCGAATATATCTGGTTGCTACTTGAACATCTCAAACTACCCCGCCCCATCGCCGGTCAGGTCTATCCTCTTACTCGAAGCCACCTATTGAGTCGCTCGAACCGATTTGCAACCGCCTAAAGGAAAGTGACCGAAAAGAGTATGTCGATCACCATGGAAGTTGTCAATAAGTCCGTTGAAATATCCTGAGCGGCCTCCATGGTTGTCTCACGCGGCCTTCTTCGTCTGAACCAGTTGCGGCTCCGCGTGCACCGCCTCAATGGTTGTAATGACTTGCGCAATCTCGGCATAGCCCTTCACCCTCTTAAACCGGCTCTCGCAGGAGAGCAGCACGGTCCCCAGCCACCGCTGGAGCATCAGGCTGCCACGCGTACGCTTGATGTTGCGCTCGCTGTGCCGGACCAGTGAGAACATGCTCTCGATCGGGTTGGTGGACATCAGTGTCTTGCGCAGTAGTGCCGGCACCTTCAGTCGATGCAGCGTCAATAATTCTTCGAAGGCTTCCAGGAGCGAATCCGCGGCCGATTCGTTTTTGCTCCGCAGCCACGCTTCCAGTTCTCGCAACATCTGCCTGGCATCGGCGTAGCTCGTCTGCTCCAACGCCGTCTTGAGCTGCTGATGGGCGGCCTTGCGATCCTGTTTGGGTAAGTGCCGCTGCAGGTTCCGGCTCTTGTGAATGGCGCAGCGTTGGTGCACCAGCTTCTTGCCGAACCGTGCCCGGAGTGCTTTGAGTAGCCCGCTGCCGCCGTCAGTGACGAACAGGATCCGCTTGGAGAGCGCCAGCCCTCGACGCTCCAGGTCCCCGAACAGCGCCTCGCAGATCTCGTGATTCTCCGAGGAGCCTTGCCAGAACCCCAAGGCAATCTTCTCCCCGCTCCGGTCCACGCCGAGCGCCACGAGGAACGCCTCGCCGCCCCGGTGGATCGTGTCGAGGAACACCGCGAACGGTGCGCAGTCGGCCAGCGATCGTTGTTGGAATTCCTTCAGCTTCGTGGCCGTCAGCTCCACGAGCTTGCGTGAGACCGTGGAGGGGGACACCCCGAACGCCCCAGCCGCATGGAGCACGGTGTCGGCGTATTGCTGGGCCGACACTCCCCTGAGAATCTTCTCCAGCAGTTCCTCAGAGAACGCCCCAGGGGCACGCATCCTGGCATAAGACTGGAGGGTCACCTCCCCCTGCTCCACGTGCCGCAGCCGGGGGCGCGTCACCTTGACCTTCTGGTCACCCATGAAGATCGATCCGTCCTCATGCGCCCACTTCTGGAGAGCAGGGTCCGTCGGATAGTAGTCAGGTCCCGTCACCTCTTCGCGCTCAATCAGCATGACACTCTCGGCCACCATACGCCCCATCTCCAGCATCACCGCATCCAGCGCCTGCTTGCCCGAGTTGATGACGCGGACCATGGTCCCTAACATCCGTTCCTCGCCTGCCATCGCCCGCAGTCCCGCCATGGCGTGCTTCCGTTGCCTCGTGTCTCGTCTCATCGGTGGCTCCTTTGGTTATGGTTCCCGTGGAGTATTCCACGGAGGGAGCCACTCATTCAAAATTCAACGGACTTCAATATAACTCCTCACCATGCTCGTTATAGAAATGAGGCAGTTTAGCCGTATCCATACCATTCTGCTACAGCACTCTGTAGGATTAAGCATTCGCAGCTTCATGAGAGGAATTTCCTAACCTACTGATTCCTCAATGGTCTGTGTTTCATCTTGCGAATAGGGCAGAACGGCACTACCTTTGCTGAACATCCGGGTAAGTGCCAAGTGAATGGCACACATTTTTATAACATTACTCACAGGGGGTATCTCATAATGAAGAGCATGTTGATGGCAGTTATGGCAGTGGCAGTGGCAGTGACTTTCAGCGCCCCAGCCTTCGCCGAGGAAGGGAAGAAGAAGCCGAAGGAAGGTCATGTCGTTGTGTACGGTACTGACAAAAAGCAGGATGGCGGCAAGGCCGACGACACCTTCGGTGAAGAGAAGAAGAAGAAGGATGGCGGCCATGCCGACACCTTCGGCGAAGGGAAGAAGGACGAAAAGGGCGGCAAGTAAGCCTCACCTTGGTGAGACTGGATGTGGGAGGCTTCCTATACAGTAGGAAGCCTCCCATTATTTTCACAGAACAGAACCTCGCTCCTCTAATCCAGTCGCTCTTCCACCAATACGAAGTGACAAGTTCTGACCAAGTCGTACGATTCTGACTGCGACCTGGTAAGCCTCGTCCTGCTGATCGTCCTAGTACCCCTTTCATCTCTTGTAGTTCCACATACTTCTGTGTGAATATTTCCACGCTGACATCGGTACAAACTTTGCGCGTAGACTTCCGAACGGACTGCCACAACCAGGGAGTTCGACATGGAGCTACCGAAATCGATGGCCAGCCAGTATCGTTGGCTTCTGATCTGTTTGTTTCTGCTCGGTATGACAGGGTGCGCATCATCTGACTCCACGCCAACCGGTGGAACGGCCACGCTTTCGTGGGATGCGAGCACAGGACCGGACCTTGAGGGATACAAGATCTATCAGGCAACAGCCTCAGAGAGCTATGGTGCGCCGATTGCTACCGTGATCATGGACTTCACGAGTTACACTGTAACCAATCTGGAAGCCGGCACTACCTATTTCTTCGCAGTCACCGCGTACAATTCGGATGGAGCTGAAAGTTCCTTCTCTAACGAAGTGAGCAAGACTATCCGCTAGTCAACCGTCGCTGAATCTCGAACCCAGACTTTTCCGGTGTTCGTCCCTTGACCCTCACTCTCCGAGAACTGTATAACCACTGACTCTGGTGCGTGCTGAGACCAATGTGCTGAGGTAAGACTCCATCCTTAACCATCGTTGTCAATTGTCCCTTATCTCAGAGATGCGCCCGTAGCTCAATGGATAGAGCACCAGACTACGGATCTGGGGGTTACAGGTTCAAGTCCTGTCGGGCGCACCAATTCCGTTGATTTCTCCTTCCTAGGCTCTCCTAAGGGATCTGTATAGACGACGAGAAACGCGATGCGAACTTCGGGGTATCCTGATCCAAATCGTAAAACTCATAGACCCCCGCGGCCCATTCTGGACGTGACATATCAGGCCACTTGTCCTTGTCGAACCCTGGTGCCTTCTTCAGATGGTCCTCCTTCACATTCAGAATGAATTGTTCCTTATCACCGCTTAACACCATGGCCTCGCACGGCACTGCAAAGTACTTGTCACCCAGACCGAGAAACCCGCCGAAGGAAAGGACGGCATATTCAACATAACCCCCACTCCGCCAATTGATGACCAGGTCCTTGATCTCGCCGAGGTTTTTCCCCTCCAAGTTCGTCACCTGCTTACCGATCAGGTTAGTCGCCTTTGTCACTCGCACCAACCGATCCATATGAATAAATTCTCCCCTTAAAGCGAATATCGCCGTCAACGCTCCGATGCCGAATGCAAACAGCACAATTCGTATCCTCCCCATGTCGGCACCTCCTTGTATGTACCTCTGTCGAGTATTCCGTCTCCTGCATGGTTCACAGCGGCCATGCGTTCGGAGAACGATCTCCTCAGACTGTGTCTGTCATATCGTTCCAACATTCATCTCTCATCTGTGGAACTCAGCTACCATGGAATACTGCGTACTGAACAACCGCCTGGGCATCGAGCGGATTATCCAAGGCCTCACAGGGGATTCCCCTTGGAAAAATTCGCAGTCCGGACCTTGCGGTGAACGAAACCTGCTTCCATTTCCATATACGCCATACATCCTGGTTATGTTATTTAGTTCCACCGCCTGTGTTTGCCCGCGAATTGACGCATGCCACGCTGAGAATTGAGACACTCGGACCGTAGAGAGAGTATGTCCACCCCGGTTTTAGGTTCAGACCTTCCTTCTTTGATGGATAGTGGTAACTCAACATGCCATTTTATCTGGAGCAGCACGAATCTCGCACTAGGATTGACCCGAGATATCAACTCGTCCCTCTGATGAACAGCGAATTACGGCTGTGTGAATACGAGGGAAATACCCAGTGACGTGGTTTCAATCTATTTGGAATAACAACCAAAACTCGTACACCTACAATCGCTCACGCTGTGACTAAAGAGATCGCGCCACTCGTCATCGTTTTAGGAATCTCCGTCCTGTTGATGTCCTCGGATTGCGCTGCAGGGCTTAGGGCTTCGCCCAACCCATCTGGCAGAGCCCTCGATGGCGTACGCTCGGAAAACACTGAAGAACGGACAGGACGCTCCAGCCATGACAATACATCGGCGGCACATTGCCTAATAAAGCAATGCCTAGCGACACTTCATGACAGAGGCTATTTCTATGTAACCAGGTATCTTTAGTGTGTCCTGTGTAACCGCAGCACCGCGATCGTATGGGCTTTGGGGTCAAACGCTTCTCCGCCCTGCAACTATTTGCGGTCTTCCTGTTCTTTGGCATCGCTCGTATCAACGAGTAATGCCCATCGGACTCCAGGTTGATGCGCAGAAAGGACAAAGGGAAACTGTTCATGATGAGCATTGAATAGCAGTGTGTCCTGGTCTGTCACGTGGACAGGGCTTGCCTCTCACTCTCATGCCTAGCCATCGCCCCGGATCTCACGCTCGACAGGATTTCATTACGCTGGAGAATCTCCATTACGCCGCGGAGCAAAGTTGATTGAAATGGGATACTGCTCGACCGATGTGCGATCCTTGCTCACACCCGTCGAGCAGAAAAGAGACCGTTGAAATGCGAACCGAGTTCCGGCGATGATCGGCACATTACCGAAATAGAAGGAGGAACTATCATGAATTGGGAAAAGCCTTCATTTGTGGAAATAAAAATGGACGCCGAGATCAACTCGTACCAAGATGATTTTCGAGACGGCCCCGGCGCGAAGGAACCATCGAAGGAAGCGCCGATCCTCACCACTCGTCACGAATAACAATGGGTGGATGCGATGTTTGTGCGGGTTCTGGGGTCGGCTGCCGGAGGTGGATTCCCACAGTGGAACTGTGCCTGTGCGAATTGCGGAGGCATGAGGAAAGGGCTGATTACTGCAAGCCCTCGGACCGAGGAATCCATCGCTCTCAGCGCGGATGGGACTACCTGGTTTCTTATCAACGCCTCTCCGGACATTCGTGCTCAGATCGAGCGTTTTGACGCCCTCCACCCTCGTCAATCACGTTCTACGCCGATCCAAGCCATCTTTTTGACCAACGGGGATCTGGACCACTGTTTGGGGCTCCTCTCGCTCCGAGAGAATCACCGGCTCGTCTTGTATGCGACCGATTCTGTGCGTCGCGGGTTCACCGAAGGTAATGTCTTGTATCGGACGCTCCAGCGTTTCGCTGATCAGGTCACGTGGCGGACATTGAAGCCCGATGTTGAGGAACCGGTGCTCCTTGCGGATGGAAGGCCGTCGGAGCTGACGGTGACAGCTGTGGCCGTTCCAGGCAAACTTCCAATTCATCTGGAAGGGCTCGTTTCATCCGGTGAGGCGGACGTGAATGTGGGACTTCGATTTCGACAATTGACCAACGGAAACGTGCTGGCCTATTTCCCCGCCGTCGGCCGGATCACGTCCTCAGTTTTCAATGCGCTCGAAGGAGCCGGTTGCGTCATGTTCGACGGGACCTTTTGGTCGAGCGATGAACTATCCGCGCCGGGCTTCCTTGCAAAATCGGCGGAAGATCTCGCACATTGCCCTGTGGGTGGATCGGAGGGAAGTCTTTCGATGCTTTCGAACATTGCCGCTCCTCGCCGGGTGTTCATCCACATCAACAACACCAATCCCATGTTAAGAGAAGATTCTCGCGAACGAAAACTCGTTGAGGCGGCAAGATGGGAAGTCGCATGGGACGGAATGGAGATCCTATTATGACGATGGAGGATGACCACCATCGGGATCGGCTCACACAGGATGCTTTCATCGAGTGGCTCAAGCGGGAAGGTTCTCGGCGCTACCATGACCACCATCCGTTCCATGAGCTTATGCACAACGGGAGTTTGACGAAGGCCCAGATCCAACAATGGGTACTCAACCGTTATTACTATCAAACCCGGATTCCCATCAAGGATGCCCTCATTGTTTCGAAATCCGAGGATCCGGCTTTTCGCAGGATGTGGCTCCGTCGCATCCTGGACCATGACGGCGAACAGGAAGGAGAAGGAGGACTCGCCCTATGGCTTGAGCTGGCACGGGGCGTCGATCTCGATGCCGACGGAGTGGAGAGTTTTCGATCCGTACTCCCGGGAGTCAGGCTTGCGTGCGACGACTATGTCCGGTTCGTTCGTGAGGCTCCCCTTCTGGAGGCCGTGGCGTCCTCACTCACGGAATTGTTTGCACCTTCTCTCATGGTGCGGCGTCTCGAAGCATGGAAGCAACACTATCCCTGGGTGCGCTCGGAGTCTCTGGAGTATTTTCAGTTGCGTATCGCTCGCGCAACTCTCGATTCGAATCAGGCCGTCGAATTCGTGGTTCAGCACGCGACAACTTATTCTCTTCAAGAAAGCTGTGTGAGGGCATTGGTCAGGAAAGCCGGCATTTTGTGGACCATGCTCGATCACCTCTCTATGGCCTATGTCGGAACGGGATCGGAACGGAAGCACGCTGCTCATGATTTTCACCAAGGTCAGACCTCGGCTTAGTCCCAAAGTTCGCCTTAAGTTCGATCGGCGTACTGATCGCTACCTGCTCTTGTACCCCGAAACGGGACTCGAACTAAACAAGTCGGCCATGGCGATCGTACATCTGTGCACGGGTGAATGGACCATCGATGAGATGGTGGATCATCTCATCCGAGTCTATACTGACGTATCTCCTGACGAAATAAGGCGAGAGGTGTGTGGCTTTCTGGATGTCCTTGCCGATCGCGGCCTGCTTCAACGTGTCTCATGAACAACGAGCATCGTCCGTATACATTGATTGCCGAACTCACCTATCGGTGTCCGCTTCGTTGCCCCTACTGTTCAAATCCGTCGGACTTTGCAGGGCGTGGGGATGAAATCGACACCGACACATGGCTTCGAGTCTTTCAGGAAGCCGAAGCACTCGGCGTGGTTCAACTCAATCTCACGGGAGGCGAGCCGTTGTTGAGGGATGATCTGGAACAGCTCGTCGAGGGGGCCGGCAAGCTCGAACTGTACACGAACCTCATCACAAGCGGAATTCCGCTCACGTTCGAGCGGCTCTCGCGACTTCGCACATTGGGACTGGATAGCGTACAAGTATCTATCCAAAGTTCGGGACCCTCCGTATCGGACCGCATCGCCGGAGCGCCGTCGTTCAACCGCAAGCTCGACGCCATGCAGTGGGTCACATCGCTCGCCCTTCCATTGACCATGAACGCCGTGCTCCATCGAGAGAACATCTCTGACGTCGAAGCGCTCATCGCTCTGGCCGAACGCGTTTCCGCCGATCGGCTCGAATTAGCGAATACGCAGTACCTTGGATGGGCACTGAAGAATCGCGTGGCGCTCCTACCAACTCGGGAGCAGATCGAGCGGGCAAGAACTGTTGCGATTGAGGCCAAAATGCGCCTTCGCGGAAAAATGGAGGTGCTCTTCATCACGCCGGACTATTACTCCGAGTACCCTAAATCCTGCATGGAAGGATGGGGCCGCCGGTTCATCGTGGTCAATCCGGAAGGGCTCGCCTTACCCTGTCATCTGGCTCATACGATACCGGGATTGCATTTCGAACAGGTCATGCAGAGCCGGCTCGCGGATATCTGGCATCATTCAGCCGGATTCAACCGATTCCGCGGCGAAGATTGGCTACCCGATCCTTGTAGGACCTGTGAGCGCCGCGCTCTAGATTTCGGAGGCTGTCGCTGTCAAGCGTTCCATGTCGTGGGAGATGCCGGCATGACCGACCCTATCTGTTCTCTCGCTCCTGGCCATGGCCACATTGAGTCGGCAAGGGCTCAGGCCAATCGCACGACCGAAATCCCCGTCCTGTTCGATTATCGAACCGGTCGAGGGTGCTCTTCACGATGACCCGACGTATGAATACCAATCTGATCATGTTGCTTGTGCTGTGCGTGGCTGTCGGCATGTTCGCGTTTGCAAAAGATCGCTCGTTGCCGCTGCAGGGACTCTATGCGAGCGGCCGACTCTTCGAAAGCGTCTGGATCGAATTGTTGTTGGGCTTCCTTATCGCCGGGTTTGTCGATGTGCTTATTTCCCCGGCGCAGGTCACCGCATGGTTGGGAACTGAATCCTCGATACGCGGAATCCTTGTGGCGTGGATGGCTGGTTTGGTGATTCCTGGAGGGCCCTATCTTTTGTTTCCCCTGGCGGCGAGCCTCTGGAAAGCCGGGGTGCCTCCCGGCGCCTTGATCGCTCTGATTACCGCCAAAACATTGGTTAGTCCTATTAGAATTTTGACCTATGAAGCGCCTCTGTTAGGGTGGCGATTGACCATCGCTCGATGTGTGCCTGCTCTCTTGGTTCCTCCGATTATGGGGATACTGGGACAGTGGCTCTTTAATCTATTCGTGAGGAAGTCATTATGAGCACAAACTGCGTGAGAAAACGCACAGTCAGCAATCGCATTGTCGGGATGGTCTGCGCTTCGTTGATGTTGTTCTTCTTTGGGGACCGGATCGAAGCCCGCTCTCTTCCTCTCGAGACGATCAAACTTCCTCCTGGTTTTACCATCGCTGTTTACGCGGACAATGTTCCGAATGCGCGAGGTATGGCGCTAGGGCAAAACGGCACCCTCTTTGTCGGCACAAGAGACAAAGGCGATGTCTATGCTGTGTTGGACAAGAACGGCGATCAGCGTGCAGACGAAGTGCTGACGATCGCTCGCGGGTTGCATATGCCGGTGGGCGTGGCCTATCGAAACGGCTCGCTCTATGTTTCCGCCGTCGATCGCATCCTGCGGTTCGATGATATCGACACACAGTTGAAACAAGTGCCGCCACCAACGGTCATCGCGGACCACTTCCCCAAAGAGACCAGTCACGGATGGAAGTTTATCGCCTTCGGTCCCGATGGAAAACTCTATGTGCCGGTAGGAGCACCCTGTAATATCTGTGAGCCCGATCCTGATCGCTATGCTCTCATCAGCAGTCTCAATCCCGATGGGAGCGGATACGAGGTCGTGGCCCGTGGTGTCCGAAACTCAGTCGGTTTCGATTGGGACCCGAACACCCATGACTTATGGTTCACCGACAATGGACGGGATCATCTCGGTGACAATCAACCGCCGGATGAACTCAACCGTGCGACGAAGCCGGGGCTGCACTTCGGCTATCCCTATTGCCATGGGGGAACAATCCCGGATCCTCAGTACGGCCGCAAACATGCTTGTCGAGAATTCACGGCGCCTGCGGCCGCTCTGGGTCCTCACGTCGCACCCCTGGGCATGCGTTTTTACACCGGCACCATGTTCCCCAAGGAGTATCGGAATCAGATTTTTATCGCCGAGCATGGATCGTGGAATCGGAGCGAGAAAATCGGATATCGGATCACTCTTGTGTCACGAGATGAGCAAGGGCGAACACGATATTCGGTCTTTGCAAAAGGATGGCTTCAAGGCGAAAAGGCATGGGGCCGTCCTGCCGACATCCTCGTCATGCCGGATGGTGCCCTGCTGGTCTCAGACGATTCGGCCGGCGTGATCTATCGAATCACCTACAGCGAACCCTAGCAAGACGCCGAAAACGTCCAATGAACAGGCTCCTTGATAGAAGGTTTCTTGAGAGTCGGCAGCGCTCGACTTGGTCGCCGGTTCAGACCATTCGTCGCCTCTTGCCTACGTTCAGACTCGATAACGTAGAAAAAGATGACCCCGCTTGGCCCATTTCACGGACTGCAGCGCTCCCCAGATAGCCTGTTCGGGAGCCAACTCGATCGGATCAGAAAAGGCTGGACGTTCTCTGGTCCGACCACGCCCGACGATCTGAGGGGACATGGTGAGAAATAGTTCGTCAACCAGCGATCGCTTCAGGAAAGACGAAAACAACGCCGGCCCCCCTTCATGGAGAAGAAGATTCACTCGATACTCGGCATAGAGCAGAGCAACCATATTGGATGGATCGATCCTCCCTTCGCCGGGAAGGAGGCGGATCGTGGCCGGCAACGTAGCTCCGTATCTTTGACGCAGACGCGCGGCGCCTTGTTGGGTTGTCAGCACAAGGCTGCGGATCTCTTCGTGCCGAAACAATGGTTGGTCCAGGTCCACATGACCCCTGCCGCTCACCACGACGTTCAAAGGATGGCGCGAATGCTTACCTACATGTTTGCGAAACGCGTGAAATTCCTTCTCGAAGTGAGGGTACACGAAGCCCGCGGTCCACACATGGCCGGGCGCGTTCCGAAACGTGTCTTCTCCGATCATGACTGCGTCGGCACAGGCTCGTAACAAACCCATAACAAACGCGTCTTCGTCATTCCTGCCGCTGATCTCCGCACCTCCCGATTGGCCGGGAATCTTCAGGGACACAATGCCGTCCAAAGTCTGAACAAAGTTGGCGATGATCAGTGGCCTGTTCAATGAATTGCTGAAGAACAATTCGCCGTCATAAGCTTCTCGCAGGATCTTCGTCAGATAGGGAGAGGGGGCGGCTCCGGTTCCATCGTGTAGTGTTCTAATTTCCAATATCTCTCCAGAATGAGACCAGACTGTGGAAGTGTAAAGCCGCTCAAACACTACACGTCGAAAAAAAGGGCTCAGCACGAACGGAATATCTCAGTAGATTCACTGAACGCTCCGTTCGTCCTGAGGCTCTCGAAGGAGGAACGGAGGGGTTTTCCGCAGCCTGTTAGAGACTTTGTTGCGCGAAGCACTGATTCATCAGGCGATGGAGGAAGACAAGAGTTAAACTGAACGTTCGGCAAAAATGGTCGGCGGGATGGGGCACTTCCATCATGCGGACAGGGACACTTGATCGTGGACATGTTTCGGCACAAGAGATAACGGTGATTGATCCCGGATTCCGCAGTAGCGACCGAATCCAAAAAGCCAGTCCCAGAAACATATTGATAATCAATGTCTTGAGTTACCAATTCTGAACTGCGCCGCAGTTGAACATGGTGAATGCTGTCTTGCTGGTAGTACAAGAATTCATTTGGATTGACCGCAACTTGTGAATGCACCTTGGATTTCAGCTGCGGAATCCGGGTTGATGGGTTCACACAGACCGACAGCTGAAGGACACTCACAAGTTCGGGTGATCTTCACCAGGGAGTTTCTTGCTGGGCACTGTGCCGCCCGGCACCGTTCCACCGGGAAGCGTGCCGCCCGGCACCGTCTCATTTGGAAATGTTCCGCCTGACAGCATCCCACCAGGGACTGTGCCGCCTGGTATCGTGCCGCCGGGCAGAGTACCGCCGCGCAAGGTGCCGCCCGGCACCGTGCCTCCCGGCAAGGTGCCGCCTTCGGGCGTGTTGTCCAACCCCGCCACCTCAGGTCCCCTGAATCCCATTTCGCCCGATCGCACCCCGCCGGCTAGGCCGTCACGGGCAGCGGATGGTCCCTCGGCTCCCCATGCTGGAATGGCCATCCATGCAGCGGACAAGCCGATCCACAGGCAAAGGCCCGCGCATCCATCGATCATCCACCGATTTGTGTTTGTTCGATGATTCACTTTTCACCTCCGGTCAATAGGACTAAAGGCACAACCCATTTCAACTGGACGGTTTCTCGTTATGCACCGGCTTCTTGTCCCTGCGACTTGATGAAATCTTTGTATCGCTTCTAATCTCCTTCCACCTGCTCCAACGATACGACCGTCCAGTGCAGGTGTTTATCATTGATTTGCCCCACTTGCTCCACCCCTTCGCTGAAATTATGAAGCGTCCGTGGATTGAGCAGACAGCGACAGGTTTTCGATCCCTTGATTCATTGCTCATACTTCTCGACAGTCTCCGCCGACCTGACCTGCGCCATGTCGGCATCTTGTCCGGCGGTCCGTAACGCGCGTCGTTGGCGAAGAAGATCCCAGCATTGATCAAGTTGGACTTGCAGAGCCCGCAACCGACCTAGATCCTCCTCACTCGTGGTTTCACGGGCCAGCATTTCATGCTCCTGACCGACGAGTTCCTCGATACGATTGAGCACTGACTGATCGGTTGTTTTCTCATCCATTCGACACCCGCGTCCCTTCAGGATTCGTCCTGCAACAGGTATTTTGCTTGGCGCATCGTTTTCTGTATTTTACGCGCTATAAAGACGGCTGAGGACTAGCAGATTCCCGAGACATGACCAGATGCGTGTAGTTGGGCATGTGTCTAGTATCTCCTGCTGGACTGCGTTCGTAACCGATTTCGGCGGACAATCTGCACGTGCTGCGGTTCAGAATGGAGATACTCAAGATGCCGCACATGCCCATACTCGACTCGCCTTTCAGTGGCAGCAGACTACTGTGCGCGGTTGGCCTTCTCGACAGGCCATGAGACCACATAGTCATCAGAGAACACCACAAGGCCGGACACTTCAGTGAGAACCAGGGAAATTCCGACTTCTCGGATGTCCGCATGAAGATCAACATGTGAGATGTGCGATATGAGACATGAAAGCACCTCGCAAACAGCTGTCGTACGAAGTCGGCGATGAAAGAGCCTTCTGATGGCTGAAAACTGCTCAGATCAAGCAATCTCTTGGGCTGATTATCCGTCTTGGCGTCAGTTCAGTTGGCTTTATCTCATGGCTGGGCTCGTGGCTTGCCGAGCATGGATCTTTTGGCGATTTGAATTGTCAGGATGGATCGGCTGGACAATCGGGACGGTCGTTCTGCTCGGCATCGCGGCGATCATACGACGCTGGGCACATTATGAGATCTTATCCACTCGCCTTGTTGTTCGGAACGGCTACACGGGTCATGAGATCGGTTGCGTGGAACTTACCGAGGTCGATCAGGTGGAAATCCGGCAGGGGGCGATCGCGGCACGTTTGGGTATCGGGACAGTAGTTGTTCTATCGAATGGGCAACCAAGACTTCGATTTCGCGGTGTAAGCGATCCAGAAGGAGTCAAGCGCCGCATCGAGATGGCAATACGGATGCTCATACCTGAATCTCAATGCCACGGGAATATAGCTTAACGCATCGAACTCTCAAGAACATCGGTCGAACATCTCACACGGATACATTCTCACGAGAGCGTTTGCCATGAGGGAGGTCGATACAAGAAAGTCCTGAGAAATAATCGGAAGGAGGACACCGAAAATGATGGAGATCGTTGTATCGTTAACATTGGCCTTTATCCTGATCGGAGGCCTGATACCGCTCGTCGGTGGAAGAAGAGACGTGAACGTGTGGCCGGTACTTGTGCTGTTCTTTCTTGCCATCTGGGCCGGTGGACTCTGGTTGACACCGATTGGCCCTTCGACGATCGGCGTGTATTGGATGCCATTCCTGTTTGTTGCGATCTTTATCGCGCTGTTCTGGATCGCTGCGCCGCCTCCACCGAAACGAACGAACCGAGCGGGGGAACCGACTACCACTTCGGCCATGCAGGAAAACGATCCGGCAGTGACGACAGCGGATCTGGGGGTATTGTTTTGGATACTACTCGTCGCTCTGGCTATTGCTGCGCTCGCCCGCTATACCCCAATGGTCGCGCCGGTCGCACAGGCTTCCTGAACTGACCCTATGTTTGGGAAAAGCATCATTGGTTCAGATGAGCAGGCCGGGATTAAGCCGGTTGTTTGTTCCTGCCGAGGATCGGCTCGGGGGGAATGATCGTGATCAAGGATCTGTTCAAGTATCTCGCGCTTCGCTTTGATTCAGAAGATATGACAACACAATGAGCGAACGGGTGCGGTTAACGATGCTGTGCTCTCGAGACGGCCTAGATGTCGCCAACGAATGGGCGCGGTCGACGCTCGAACTTTATCGACAGGCCGTGGAGAATCCCGCGCATTTTGCATCACAGACAAACTGGAAACCACGCTTTGACCATAGCATGCGGGAATTAGCGGCGTTCGTAGAACGTGGAGCTTTGACGGATGGCTCATGACCATCGATCTCAATCATTCAATGATGCCCGTACGCGACAAGGAAAAGTCGGCGCGTTTTTTCCCGACATCCTCGGCCTCCAGTATGAAGGTTCCTCCGGACATTTCGCTCCTATAAAGGTGAATGACAGGCTCGCGCTCGATTTCAATCAGGATGATTCGCTTGAGCCCCTCAATACGCCGTTCAATGGACATCAACATGCCGAGAATGAACAGAATCGATGCCACGACACAGATCACAACACACTGATCCCTGGTAGCAAGCTGCCGGCGATACGTTCATCATGACGCCACGGCGTTGTCCCAATTCCTGAGCTCACCATACTTCGAACTGAACCACATCATGCACTGAGACTATCCACGAGTGCGAGAACGCATGTGTACTAAGCCCCTAGAATAGTTCGAGTGAAGAGATCTTCATCGCCGGTTCATCTTTTGTTCATACGTATTCGTTACGTTGCTTCCAGGAAGATCCTTAGCTCTACGGGTGTACCGTGGAAAGCCAACACGTAGGATCTCAACAGTTTCGTGCACCAAAGCAATTTCGATCCGTTTGCTGGCTCCTAGCGGACGGCCTGGCAAAGGGTCGCAGTCGACAGGAGCCTGTTATGGACAATCCTCCCGCAAGTGGTTCGAATCAACCTTCCATCACCCACCCGCTTCTCTCATCAGGGACCTTCACCGGTTATGTCGCCTGGGAATGGGACATCATCAGCGGGGATGTGCAATGGTTCGGTATCTCCGAGCGGTTGGTCGGCTTGTTGTCTGAACCTGGCAACAGCAATATCCAAGCCTTCACGGACATTCTGCATCCGGATGATCGCACGCGCGTATGGCAGACCCTGAACAGCCTTATGGCTCGACGACAGATACCGTACGGCGACGAATATCGGTTCATCCTCCCCGACGGGAGCGTGCGATGGATAAACGGCACGGGGCGCTTCTATTACGATGATGCCGGGAAAGCCGTCCGAATGACCGGTGTCGTCCAGGACATCACCAAGCGCAAGCAGGCCGAGGCGGGACTTTTAGAAAGTGAAGAGCGGCTGAGTCTGGCACAGTCTGCTGCGAATATCGGGGCTTTTGACTGGGACATTCGAGCGCAAACGATCGTCTGGTCGCGGGAGATGGAACGAATTTGGGGCCTTCCTGTCGGTGGGTTCGGAGGAACCTACGAGCACTGGCGGCGACAGATTCATCCGGACGATATGGATGAGGCTGAACGAATCGTTCGCCGTTCGCTGGAGAATCCAGAAATCTCCTACAAGTATGAGCACCGCATTATCCGACCCGATGGAACGGTTCGCTGGGTTCATGCGAACGTGACGACGCGGCGTAACACAGCCGGACGATCGATTCGCATGGTGGGAGTGAATTTCGACATCACCGAACGTAAAGAGGCAGAAGGGAAGCTGCGTAAGAACGAACTGAGATTTCGAACGATGGCAGAGGCCGTGCCGAGCATCCTGTTTGAAACCGACGCCGTCGGCTTGAACACCTGGATGAGCGAGGATTGGTGTCGGTTCACCGGCCAGACGCCGGAACAGGTGGCCCGGCATGGGTGGTTTGAGGCCCTGCATCCTGAAGACCGGGAGGCTAATCTCAGCCGATGGCTCCGTTGCATGGAGACCGGCGTGCCATTCGAGTCGCAACAGCGTCTGCGTCGAACCGATGGAAGCTACAGCTGGGTCATTGCCTGTGCGCTGCCTGTGCGGGACGAGAAGGGGATGATCTGCCGCTGGGCCGGGTCGGTGACGAACATTGATGCCATCATACGGGCCGAAGAGGAACAGGCCAAACTCGCGGCGATTGTCGAAAACACCAGCGATGCCATCATCGGCCAAGATCTGCTGGGCACCATCACCAGTTGGAACAGCGCCGCGGAAACCCTGCTCGGCTACACGGCAACCGAAGTCATCGGTCGACCGGTGACCCTACTCTTTCCACCCGACCGGCTGGAAGACGAGTTCACCATTCGCGGCCGCCTCCGGAAGGGCGAATCGATCCGGCTATATGAAACTGTGCGGCGGCGCAAGAACGGCTGTGATATCTCGGTGTCGCTGACCATCTCGCCGATCCGAGACAAGCAGGGCCGCATCATAGGCGCATCGAAGATCCTGCGCGACATCACCGATCGCAAACAGGTGGAAACCAAGCTGCGTGAAAGCGAAGCTCGGTTCCGCAATGTGTTCGAGCATGCAGGGATGGGGATCGCCATTGTCAATCTCGATGGAAACTTCGTGCAATGCAATCCCGCCTACCGCGCGATGCTGGGCTATACCGAAAACGAACTCCTGGATGTTCACTTTTCGGAGGTGGTTCATGTGGATGATCGTGATACCAATCTTGCGGCAATCAGGCTGCTCCTCACGGAGGTACTGCCCTGCTTCGAAATCGAAAACCGGTACCTGCACAAGAATGGCGAGCCGGTCTGGGTCCGCAAGTTTATCTCCCTCTTGCGCGATGATGAAAGACGACCCAAGTTCTTTGTGGCCTTGGTCACAGACGTCACTGAACGGCGCAAGAGTGAGCAAGAGTTGCGCCAGTCGAAAGAGCATTTGCAATGCTGGGCCGTTGAACTTGAAAAGGCGGTGAACGAGAAGACCGCAGAGCTGATGCAATCGCAGAGACGACTGCGGGCGCTCGCCAGCGAGTTGAGTCTGGCCGAGCAGCGCGAACGCACACGGCTTGCGACCGAGCTACATGACCATCTGCAACAACTGCTGGTGCTCGGCAAGCTGACCATCGGGCAAAGCAAGCGATCCGCCGCCGGTAGTCCCGGACGTGAAACCGCGCTCAACCGCGTGGATGACATCTTATCGGAAGCGTTGAGTTATAGCCGCACACTCGTCACTGAACTTAGCCCAGCGGTGTTGCGCGACCATGGCCTTGCTGCGGGGCTCAAATGGCTCGGAGCGTACATGAAGAAGTTTAACCAAACGGTGACGGTCAAGGTCCCGAAACGAAAGGAGATGCCACTGCCGGAGGACCACGTCATCTTGCTGTTTCAATCCGTGCGCGAACTCCTGATCAACTCCTCAAAATATGCCGGCACCGGCCAAGCGACGGTCACCATGGAACAGGTTGATGAGAACCTGCGCATCATTGTGAGTGACAACGGGACGGGTTTCGATCCTACTGCTGCTACTGCGGAAATTCCTAGTGGTGAGACATCCTCCAAGTTTGGTCTATTTAGTATCCAGGAGCGAATGCGGGTCTTGGGTGGATCATGTATCATCCGGTCAGCCTTGGGACAGGGAGCTACAACGACGCTGACCTTGCCCGTGGCAGGAAAACCCGGTAACACTCTGCCCAGTCCTGAGTTTCCCGAAGCGCCTGTCTCCTGTCAGAGCAGCGAGCTCTGAGGAACCCGGTTCTCCGCCAAAAGGAAGGTCCATGGTGGAAGTTTTGCTTGTAGATGATCACGCGCTGGTGCGTCAGGGTCTTCGTTTCTTCTTGGAGGCCTATGACACTCTTCACGTCATTGCAGAAGCTCGAGATGGTGCGGAGGCGGTTAAGCTCGTCGGAGGCCTACGTCCGCATGTGGTGGTGATGGACATCAACATGCCGAGAATGAGCGGAATCGATGCCACGACACAGATCAAAACGCACTGGCCGAAGACGATAGTGATCGGGATCTCGGTCAATACCGGGGACGAGAACAGTGTCGCGATGAAGCGAGCCGGCGCGACCGTCGTCCTTCCGAAAGAGACGGTAGGCGACCAGCTGTACGAGGTGATCGTTCAGGCGACCGGCGTTGCCCCAGATAAACTCACTCCACCATAGTGATCGTCACTGAGGCGTGCGCTGCGTTCAAGGCTGCTCATATCCTTCAGAGGGACAGTCGCTCCCGCCATACCAGAGCGTCAGCATTAGCAGCGCCAGTAGGAGGTCCAAGGCCCGACGGCACAGCCCGACGTACGGGAGGCCGAGGGATCGGGATTGGAACGCCCCGAAGAAGTACAGCTTCACGATGCTGATCCCTGGTAGCAAGCTGCCGGCGATACGTTGTAGTCATCGGGCAGCCATAGGGATGTCAGCTCTGCACCGTGCCGGTGAAAAAAAGATACAGTCAAGTCGGACGCCGGTGCGCCGCAGGTTTGCTTGGTTGATGAATCTCAGCAAAAACTAGGCGAAGAGATGCCGCTATGCCATGATGGCCTGGCGAGTATTTTGCAGTGTGTCATAACCGACCAGGATCGAGAGGCATTCCATGGCAGAAGTTCTTGTCTTGTGGATATTAGGTTTGATCGTGATCGCCATCGGATGGGGAGTCACAGATAAACTCATCCTTCCTATCAAAACCCTTGCTCAATCGTTGCAAACTCACGAATGGAGCAAACGTTTGGAGATCATGGTCGCGAGTCTTTTAGCGTTAGTCGTCCTCTCAATCATAGTGACATCAGCAGATCATAATATAGAAGAAGGAGCAGGCATGCCGACGCTCCTAATATGGGCCGGTGGCCTCTGGCTGATCCCATTTCGGGTTGACGCTCTGGGACATTACTGGCTCTCTTCTCTGGCTATAGCCGTTATTCTGGCCCTATTCTGGCTGGTGAGCGCTTCTCCTTCGTCAAGGCGCACTCATGTTCAGGCAGATATCTCGACTCAGCAGGAACAGGACGGTTCCACAAACGTGACTGGCCTTGGGTTCCTCTTTTGGATTTTCTTGATCGGCCTCACTGTTGCCGCCATTGCTCGATACACATCTACATGGCATGCCGCTGCTCTTAATTCATGAACTACACACCTCTTGTGGACTAATCGGCAGGATTCCTACTTGACTGCAACCACTAGAACCAGTAGAGCCTAGCTCCGCATCGATCTCGTCAAGGGGCTCTCGCTCGATCTCCTGTGACGGGCTTTTCACGAGATGCCTCGTCGAACCAGGGCATCAACCTTTAATCCATCTCCGACAAAGCCGGATGTTCAGGTCCTCGCCCCGCTTTGATCAATTCCAGCTAACCTCCTCGATCCCGATGCAGAAAGTTGGAACCTGCACCGTTTTGTCATGAGTTCACATCCATCGACGACCATTTCATTTCCTTCGTCTCGATGTTGTTGGACCAGGAATCCATTCAGCGCGGGGCTTCGAAGATCTGTCTTGAAATCAAATTCAGTGAGTACATGCACTTGAATGATGTGGCAGCTACACTGATAGCGTTGCCCCTTGCTTATCCTCCGGCAATCAACCATCATCATGGCGGTCGTATACCAACAGCTCCCTGCTCAGCAGGCAAGTCGGTTCCCTTGAGAGTCACTCACACTGGGTCTTGTAATGCAGACAGTCGCACGGGCTGAATACACACGATTCACAAGTCACCAATCAGGGTGTAAGATGATATGTTCATGACGAGCAGAGAAGGAGATTGTCCATGAATACCAAACCTGCCATCTTGCTGGCCGATGATCATGTCCTTGTCGCCCAAGGCATTCAAAAGCTGCTGGAACCGGAATTCGACCTGCAGAGGATTGTTCCGGACGGCCGCGCGTTGCTCAAAGCTGTCGAAGAATGTCAGCCGGACGTGGTCATCGTCGATATTTCTCTCCCACTGCTCAACGGATTGGATGCATCTCGTCAAATTTTGAAGCACAATCCTTCCGTCAAAGTCCTTATCCTGACGATGCACTCGGAACAGAGTTTCGTGACGGAAGCGCTCCGCATAGGTGTGTCTGGCTATGTCTTGAAGCAGTCGGTCGGATCAGAATTGGTGCATGCGCTCAAAGAAGTCTTGAACGGCAAGACGTTCGTTTCTCCGATGGTTGCCGATCAGGGGAAACATTCTCAGGCCGATGAGTACAGTGAAGAAGCATCCGAAGGGGGGTTTGCTCATACACTCAGTTTACGACAGCGCGAGGTGCTGCAGCTCGTGGCTGAAGGAAAATCCATCAAAGAAGTGGCGGCCGTCTTGAACCTCTCGATCAAAACCGTCGAGTTTCACAAGACACGGATTATGAGGCAGCTCGGTATGCGGTCGGCGGCTCAGCTGACCAAGTATGCGATCGCGAACGGACTCATCGCTCTCCACTAGCCTGGTATACCGGTCGATCGATGCCCCATTACAAGGCGGTCATGCCTGAAGCGAGAGCAACGCGAATCAAATCGGAAGTGGTACGGACACCGAGCTTGCGGGTAATGTTGGCTTTGTGGAATTCCACGGTTTTCATCGAAATATTGAGTTCCTTGGCGATATCCTTGGTGGGAGTCCCGTTGGCAAGCATCGCAAGAATTTGGCGCTGTCGTCCGGTCAAGTTCGTCGTATAGCCTTCCGGTCGCGACCATTGACATTCCATCGCTTCGCGAACTTCCACATCGAGTTTGAAAGACACAAATCTTCGATTCGCCATGACGCTCTTGACTGCGGCATGGAGTTCATCCGAGGCATCTTGCTTTAACACATAGCCCATTGCTCCAGCACGAAATCCCTCACTGACCGCGATAGCTTCGGTCAGCATCGTGAGAAAGATAATTTTAACCGTGGGCAAGATGTTTTTTAGTTGTCGAGCCGCTTCAAATCCGTTCATCCCCGGCATGTTGGCGTCAAGTAGCACAATATCCGGCTTCAACTTCTCAGCTTGGTCCAGCACTTGTTGCCCGGTCTGTGCGGTCCCTACCACCGAACAATCGGGCTCGAGTAATTGTTTCACGGCCTCTAAAACTAACGGGTGATCGTCCGCAAGTAAAATTCTGACGCTAGACATAACAGATCCTTTGCGTCACAGGGCCAACAGGTTTCCGTTCGACATCGGGTTCGAACCATAGTGCTAAACTTCTCATACATCTCTTCATTATGACAATCGCTTCCGAAGAGTCCGACTAGAGGAATCCCTAGCATTTCCGAGGGCACAACATTGGGTTACAGCAGAACACCGGACAACGCGCACTTTGAGTTGCGTTCAGGCCGAAGTTGGCCTGGCCATTATGGGAGCTTCCGAAGGTCACGGAGGCTATCATTGCGTGACCTCGGCTAGTGGACGCTCCCCGCACATCAGCCAGGTCGAGCAGGTACGTTATGCGATCGGTCGCGGCTCCTCTCGCGCGGAAGGCGGAATGTGCAGCCCTGTGCGGGCAAGCAGTTCCTTTTGCAAGGCTTCGATATCGGCCCTTGCGCCTAACGCGAGCTCCTCAACCTTGCGTTCGCTCTCCGGCCCAGGCACATGGGAAAACTCATGGCTGTCCTCGTACGCCTGTTCTGTCGTGCCTGTGGCTCTGATCGCCATGCCGGCAACCACCCCACCGACAACGGCAATGACAAGCGTCATCGCAATACCCACGAGTTGGACACCAACAACACTCGGAACGACGACGATCGCAGCGAGTCCGCCTAGGAGCCCCGGCATCCCATGCAGATTGTGCACGCCGCAGGTATCGATCAGTTTGATTTTCGATTCCAGCACGGGCTGGATAAAGACGAACCCGATCACCGAGAGAGCGCCGGCAAGCAATCCGATACCAAACGCGCCGGTGGGCCCCACGAGGTTACAGGTCGAGCCGATGGAGACCCCACCCGCCAACGTCGCATTGGCCATATCCACCATCGAGGCTTTCCCATGATGAAAATGTGCGCTGAGAAAATAGGTGGCAAGCGTGGCTCCGCTCAGAGCAAGGATCGTGTTCACAATGGTTTGGGGCATTTGTTCAAAGGGGACAATTGCGGTTGCAAAACTCGGCCAAAACAGCCACAGGACCATGGAACCAAGCATCGCGAACCGATCAGACGTCGGATCGGATTCGATCGGTTGACTACGTTGCTCCGCAGTCGTCAGAACCAGCGACGCGGCCAATCCGAAATAAGCTCCGAACGCGTGGATGATGATCGATCCCGCTGAATCCTGAAACCCTTTCGTGAGCCCCGAGCCATTGTCCAATACCAAGTATTCGTTCAACGCATAGAGTGGCACCAATACCAGCGTGAGTAGCGCGTATTGGAACACGCGTAATCGCCCAAGCACCGCTCCCATCGCGATCAGCGCCGTCGCCACCGAAAATTCGGCCAGCATGAGCGTCTCGACCGAATGGGCCTGTATCGTATGTCCCACCACCCCGTTGGCGCGCAAAAATATATAAAGGGGCAATCCGGTTGCGACGAGGAGATAGGTCCCGGTCGTTGCCCCGAAGCCATATCGTCGGACGAACACCATGAGAAATCCAAATCCGACCAGCAACATGGCCAGGATATGGATTGAGTAATTGTATTGTGCGACCAAGCGTGCCTCATTGACGGCACCCGCCGGTTCCTCGGCACCAACCCAACTCGTGACGCACAAGAGAAACAGACTTGCTGCGCTGAGCATCTTCAACCAGAAGCTGTTCTGCATTGAGTCCTCCTTGGACAGTAGGAGTGAATGAGGGGCTTTAGCTATAGGGGTGGCAGTGTACTCCACTAGCAAGCGCCCTTGTCAAACCCCACCTAAGGCTTACTCACAGGGGCGGGAACCCAAATAGCAGTCTCAATGCATCAACAATGAGCGAGAGAACAACGACGAAGTAGGCGATAAACCATACAAAGTACCGGTTTCTCAGCTGAACGCTGCGTCTTGCAAGCAAAGGCTTAGTGGCTGTTCTACGAGGCACCGTCGCGAGGTCAGGCAGTCCCAGTCCCATCGTGAGGCGCGCCTAGATGTTCACCACAGATTACGGTCATCCAAATCGTTCACCGCCTTTTGCACTCAACCAGACAGCGTCCACCCCATGCCCATGCCGCTTCCTACGCCAGCTTCGCCGCACCATTTTTTGTGACCGGCTAGACAGCAGACCTTCACTGAGTATAATTACATCAGTTCATGCGTATGATTGGACTTCTGGTACGGCTCATCTGTGAAGCCAACTCCGTAAAGGATCATCCATGTCGAATACGTTGAAACAGGTGCTCACCATTGCCGGCTCGGATTCCGGCGGAGGCGCAGGTATCCAGGCAGACATCAAAGCCATGTCCGCCAACGGTGTGTTCGCCATGTCCATCATCACCGCCATCACGGCTCAGAATACCGAAGAAGTGACAGATGTCTTCGAATTACCACCGGCCATTATTGCCTCACAGCTCGACGCAGTCTTCGATGATTTCGAGGTGGCGGCGGTGAAGACCGGGATGTTGTCTTCCGCGGTAGTCATTGAAGTGGTTGTGAAGATGTTGAAGCAGCAAAACGTCATGAATCTGGTCGTGGATCCGGTGATGATCTCCAAGAGCGGCCATTCCCTCTTGCAGCCGGACGCCATCGAGATCGTCAAGACTAAGCTGCTCCCACTCGCCTTGGTTGTGACACCGAACGTGCATGAGGCACAGCAGCTTTCTGGGATTGCAATTGCCTCGTTGGCCGACGCTCGGCGGGCAGCCAAAGTGATTCATGGCTTTGGGTGCAAACATGTCCTGGTCAAAGGAGGACACCTGCTCAATGAACGGGCGACCGATCTGCTCTATGACGGACGGTTTTTCAACGTCTTGAAAGGAGAGTTCATCGAGACCCGCCACACACATGGCACCGGCTGTACGTTCGCCTCGGCATTGGCTGCTCATCTTGCACGAGGGAGATCCGTCTTGGATTCCGCGCAAGCCGCCAAGTCCTACGTCACGGAAGCGATCCGGCATGGATTGGCCATCGGCCATGGACAAGGCCCGACGGACCATTTCTATTTCCTGGAGCGATAACACAGGCCGATGTTCGCACGAACCATTCCGCCCCTCGCGTTTTGTGTCACGGGTTTCAGCTGGTTGGTGCTGGCGTCGATCCTGGGCATGGCGCCTTTGGTCGGGCTGGTTCACGGCACCCCGTTACCGACGTGGATCAGGGCGCTCCATGTCCATGCAGTCCTGGTCGGCGGTCTAGCTCAGATCATTCTCGGCGGATTTCTCCTGCTCATCCCTCCGCCGAACTCGGCAAACCGAAAGAACGCAGACTCCCATCCTTTCACATTCTGGGCGATGAACGGCGGTTTGATTGGAATGCTCGTGGGGTTCTGGCTGCGTCAGTACATGGTCGTAGGCGTGGGCGGTTTCGTGGTGATTGCCGCGTTTCTTTCCGTCATCCACACCGTATGGATCCGTGCGAGGAGGACTTGGACGTTCTCAATCAAAGCTTCTTGGTATTACACGCTCACTCTCTTCTGCCTGGTGGTTGGGTCGACCTGTGGAGAAATCATGGCACTCGGGTTCGTTCCGGAATCCTATGGCTACCTTCGTCTCGCGCACATTCACCTGGTGGTGCTTGGCTTCGTGGCCTTGGCCGTCATTGGGATGGTGCATCATCTCCTGCCGACGGTCTGGAACCGTCCACTCGTGAGCTCCACCCTTGCCCAGGTGGGAACGATCGTGATGCCGATAGGCGTGGCCCTGTTGATCGGTGGATTTTTGAACTCTTCCGTGCCGATTGAACTGGCCGGCGGCGCCATACTTTTTATCGGTGGGATCCTCTGGACCGGCAGCCTATTTCGAACGTGGCTCTCCTCACCCCATCCCGGCAGCGCCGCCTCGGACCATCTCTTCGTCAGTGTCTTCTTTCTCGTCTTTGCCGTCATCCTAGGCATATTTATCGGAGCGAATAACCTTTCCAGTCCCCCGGCGTTACCCTATGGCAAGCTCCACCTTATGGCCTACACACACATGACGTTCGTCGGCTTCTTCATGAATGCCATCATGGGCGCGTTCTCCCACCTGATTCCGATTACCCTCACGACCGATCGTATTTCCAGTCATAAGCAACGGGGGCCCTACCTTGACCAGCTCACGACCATCATGAACCGCTGGAGAACAGTTCAAATCGCCACAGTCAACCTAGGAACCTTGGGACTCGGTATCTTGGCGGCGCTGACCTGGAATGTGCCGCTGACCTCAACATACATCCTGGTTGCAAGCTGGACTAGCCTTAGCTTCCTCATAACCGGCTTGGTCATCTTTTCAGTCAAGTTGACATCAACTGTCACCAAGAAACCGGACCAACTTCGGACAGGACAGATCTCCACCGACGAACTCAAACTCACAGCCTGAACGTCCACGTCGCCCGACGCTCCTCCTGACCTCAGACATCGATTCTGATACAATCCCATCCGTGGAAGAACGGTTGTCATTTCTCGATCCTTATGGTCATCGGGTAGCCGCCATCTTGACCCTCCCCAACGGAGGGACGAATAAACTCTCCATCCTCTGTCACGGATTTCTTTCATCGAAAGGCAGCTCGACGAACAATACACTGACCCGCATGTTGGTCGGCCAAGGCATCGCCACCTTTCGCTTCGACTTCTTCGGCCAGGGGGAGAGCGAGGGCCCGTTCGATCAGATCACCGTCAGCTTGGCAGTTGAACAGGCACACAGAGCGGTCGATCTCATGAAAGATCGCGGGTATCGGCACATTGGCCTGATGGGATCAAGTTTTGGCGGTCTGGTGTCGATTTTGGCTGCCTCGCAACGGACCGACTTGGCCTGTCTCGCCCTGAAATGTCCCGTCGTCGATTTCGCCGAGGAGTTGCGGCTCGAATTCGGAGATGAGGGAATGGCTCAATGGAAGGCCACCGACCAGATTCCGAACATCATGGGCGGCCAGGACCGAATCCCGCTTCACTATGCTTTTTATGAAGATGCTCTCCGGCAGATCGCCTACGCCCCTGCACAATCGATCACTGCTCCGACCGTCATCGTGCAGGGTGACAAGGACGAGCATGTCCCGCTTCATCAAAGCCGACAGCTCTATGAAGCGCTGCGGGTGAAGAAGCACTTCGAGATGCTGCCCGGTGCCGACCATCAGTTCACAAGGGGTGCGGACTTCACCCGGATGACACAGGTCATCGCCGATTGGCTGGTGCAACACCTGTCGACCGCTCGCTCATAATCAGCCGACAGAAAGCGAACGATGCTTCGTCGCAACACTGCCACCATTTCACTCTTGGTCCGATCATCAGTGTTCGGCCATATGACAACCCTTGGACTGAAGAGAAGCATGCTCGTCTCTCGATGCAAATATACTAAGATTCGTATATGTCCTTATCTCAAAGGAAGGGCACCAAACACTCCTCGCTCGGCGTTGAATGGTAATGAGCATCTGTTGGTCCGTGCGGATCTTATGATTCAGGTACAGAAACTCATCGCGTCCCGGCGCCTCAAGCAGAAGGCCGCAGCCAAGATCCTCGGTGTGACACAGCCCCGAGTGAGCGATCTCCTGCGGGGACGGCTCGACCTGTTCAGTACGGACGCACTGATCGATCTCTTAGTCCGCTTGGGGGCTGAGGTGCGGCTCAAGGTAAGAATCCGGGCTGCCGCCTAAGCAATACCAGCAAGAACAAGTCGTGCTTGGAGCTATGCCGATCGATAAATTCTGGCATGCACAGAACAAGACGTGCCCCTTGGTTAGGATGCGTGTTCTATGAGTGACACTTTGCAAGCTAGCCAAAAGTACCGGAACATAGCTTCGGTTAAGCTTCCTATTGAGTCGCTTTCGCAGTCACCACTGGAGGCAACGTTTCGATGAATCAGCCGATTAAGTATGACTTCTTTATCAGTTACACGAGTCACGACCAGGCCTGGGCCGAATGGATCGCCTGGCAGCTGAAGGCTGACCGCTACAGAGTCATACTTCAGGTTTGGGACTTTCGGCCTGGATCGGATTTCATTCACCAGATAGACCAGGCCATCCAGCAGGCGGGGCGGCTAATCGCTGTACTGTCGCCGGCCTACTTGCAGTCGAAGTTCGCGGAGGCGGAGTGGAGACCTTTCTACGAAGCCGATCCAACCGGCGAGAAGGGATTGATTGTGATGGTGCGGGTGGCCAACGCCATTCCGCCTGCACTGCTGAGGACGCGAGTCTATATCGACCTGACCACCCAAGAAGACGCCGCTTTGGCGAAGACCGCTCTGCTCGAAGGCATACGTCCAGGGCCCGTCAAGCCGGTGCAGGAGCCAACATACCCGCTGCACCTGTCGCCCGCAACCGACCTGCCACGCCGAACCCAGGAGCCGCGCTATCCTAACGTCTCTCCGGCAATCTGGAACTTATCGCACCGCAACCCACACTTCACCGGTCGTAGGAATCAGCTTGAGGCATTGCGTGCGAGCCTCGCCGAATCCACGACGAACGGTATACAAACCCAGGTAGTGTTTGGCCAACCGGGAGTCGGCAAGACACAGCTTACGTTGGAATACGGACATCGGTACGCGTCAGACTACGACCTCGTCTGGTGGATTCCTGCTGAGACTGCGGCAGCGATCCCTGCTGCGTTTGCCGACCTTGCCGCCAATCTTCCGGTGCTTCCCGGGGACGGCGCGCGGGCCAAGCAGTCAGCCGACCAGCAGGCCATCGTGGATGCGGTGTTGGATGACCTGAGCCATCGCACAGGTTGGCTACTGATCTTCGACCATGCCACCGATCTCAACACGCTCGCCCCCTACCTGCCAACCACTGGACGTGGTCAGGTGCTCATCACCTCTCGCAACCCGAACTGGCATCAGCGCGTCAAGTCGCCGCTGAAAGTCGACGTGCTGGCGCGGGAGGAAGCCGCCCAATTCCTGCTTTGTCGAACCGGGAGCACGGACGAAAAGGGTGCGACCGAATTGGCCGAAGAGCTGGGAAGCTTGCCCCTGGCGTTGGAGCAAGCTGCTGCATACATGAGCCGAAGCAGCAAGCCGATGTCAGACTATCTCAGGTTATTTCAGCGACGTCGTGATGAACTGCTGAAACGTGGTGACCCGGATGGGCGTACCGTCGACGCCACAGTGCGTCTAGCCACTGATGAGTTGATGGGTTCCCCGGCTGCCCTCCGGCTGCTGACGTGGTGTGCATTCATGGCGCCGGAGAAAATCCCCCTCTATGTCCTGACTGAGAGCAAACAGAGCGATCTGCTGCCTGTTGAAATGCGCAGCATGGCGCACGATGAGATTGAGCTGGACGAGAACATAGCTATCCTGTATGGCTCCTCTCTGATCGCACGGGGCGATGGAGCGCTGGACTTGCACCGCCTGGTGCAAACCGTAATCCGAACTCAGTTACCTGCCGCTGACTACCAGACCTGGGCCGATCTCACCATCCGTCTCCTGTTGGAGTCCTTCCCGTCTTCGATCGACGACCTTGCCGCTCCCTCGCGATGGCCACGCTGTGAAGAGCTTCTCTCCCATGTCTTCGTCGCCGCCAAACATGCCAAAGAGGCAAAGGTCGCAATGGCCGAAACTGCTGAACTGCTAATGCACCTGGGCTCATATCTGCAGCACCGAGGTGAGTACGCAGAAGCTCGTAGTCTGTTCGAGGAAGCACTGACCTTAGCCGAGGCCGCTCATGGACCCGATGACATCCGCGTGGCCCACGTACTCAACGCCCTAGGTTACGTCCTGCGGGCTCAAGAGGACTCGGCCGCCGCTCAGGCTACCCACGAGCGCGCGTTGCGAATCATCAAAGCGAAGCTTCTTCCCGACGACGGCGAGGTGGGACGCACTCTCAATAGTCTCGGCCGCGCCCTTTACGAGCAGAACGATTTGCCCCGCGCTCGCGTTAATCTTGAGCGTGCGTTGGTCATCAACGAGAAGGCCTTCGGTCCCGAGGATCCCGAAGTCGCCAGCACACTTAACAACATGGGTCGACTGTTTTACGAACAAGGAGATCTCGCCAATGCCCTTACTTCGCACAAGCGCGGACTAGCCATAAAAGAAGCTGCGCCCGCCTTTGGACCCAACCACCCCAGCGTCGCCGTTACGCTGCAGTGCTTGGGCACTGTCCTCCTCGCACAGCATGATCTTGACGCTGCCCGGAACGCATTGGAGCGCGCACGTAATATCCAAGAGACTGTTTTGAGCAAGGACCATCCTGATCTTCAAGTCACGATGGAACTTCTGGCCAGAGTGCTGGAAGCGATGGGTGACCCAACAGGAGCTGACATGGCCCGGGAGCAAACCCAAAGCATTTCCCAGGCTCGTCTCGGCGGCCGGCGCCGTTTTCGCCGATCCATCGACTAGCAGGTTGCGGAAAAACTCTTGTGTGGTGCTCCTTCCTGGAGTAGATAGGCGCAACGACTTTCCAGGAGGAGACGATGCGTGGTCAGGATACCCAACAAGCCGGGCTGTTCAGTTATCTTTCACCGGCGGAACGTGTGCCCGCGACGCACCCGCTGCGCCCACCCGGCAGTATGTGGATACGGCGCTGACCGCGTTGTCGCCCCAGTTGGAACAGCTCAACGCCCCAGCAAATCTGGGTCTTGCAATCATGCATGCACCTGCTGGGCCTGCTTCGGACGGAGACTGACCGTACGCGCCTGCCCCTGTGAGGATGAACTTCCCCACCTCTCTCAGTAGATGATCCCGCCGACCACCCAGTGCCGGTCATCCGGGATATCGATCAGCAATCGCGTGAGATTCATCCGGGCCAGCTGGGAACCGATCTCATCCTCCGTAAAAGCGGCAAGTAGGGAATTGTAAAAATCTCGGCGCAAAATATCCGGCTCATTGGCTGCGTATTGATCGACGATAGCTTGTGCTGCTTCCGGCGAGGCGGGATAAAAAAGGGAGTCAAACGAAGCGATCGGGCGCAGCAAAGGCGGACGAACAACCAACACCCACGCGACATGCGATGCGCTTGGCAATCCCACGGGCTTTCATCTCACGTCAGACCAGGCGCACGATCTACAGGGGGCCGAGGTTGTTCTGACGGAGATAACGGCGCAAGCACTGGTTGCGGACAAGGCGTATGATGCGGATGAACGGGTGATCGAACCCTTGCGGAAGGTAGGGACAATCATTGTTATCCCGCCAAAATCGAACAGACAACACAAGCGCGATTACGATGAAGAGTTATATAAAGACCGCCATCTGATTGAGACCTTTTTGCCACACTCAAACAATACCGCGCCCTCGCCACCCGCTACGATAAACGCGCTTCTACATTCCTC
Organism: Nitrospira sp.; assembly: GCA_029194725.1. Classification (GTDB taxonomy): domain Bacteria; phylum Nitrospirota; class Nitrospiria; order Nitrospirales; family Nitrospiraceae; genus Nitrospira_D. Next base: position 149,899 of record JARFXQ010000007.1, read on the forward strand.
TCCGATGTCTATATGGCCGCCTCAATTATATGGCTTAATTGACGACACGCCCTAGCTCTCAGCGGTCCAGTGCCAGATCCCATTTCTCCCCGAAGTTTAGATCCCAAAAATCCGGTTCATATTTTAAGAGCCCTCCCGCAGGGGTAAAGGTAAACTCGCCAAAATAGACTCGCCCCTTAACGTTGTACAAATCGACGCGAACGAACCCGAACTCGGCCGACAGTCTTGCTGCGAGTGTAAGCATCTCTTCCAAATTGACCGGCTTTGGCATCCACGATCGTGCCCCACTTATCCCATCGGAGAAATCGAGGAGATTCCACATTGTGTCAAAAGATGGGTTGATGTCGTGCGTATGATTCCGAACAAGAATTTGCTCCGGCGTTCCGTTAAAACAGGAGAATTTATAATCGAGCGGTGGACTCCCGTCCTCATTGGTCAAGTATTCCTCAATCACAATCAGGGGTTTAATGCCATAGTATTGATATTCACGTTCCTTCCAGTAATAGTCGCTGGCCAGCCAGCCTGAGACCTGACGAATAATCGCCTCGCGATCCACCTCGCCTCTGACAATGATCACTTGTCCGCTTGAGTGGTTCGGCTTGATCACATAGTCCGCCGGCAGCCGATCAAACGGGATCTCACGAGGGTCGTCACCGTGCCATAAGAGCTTGATCAGATACTCCTCCCCTACCCTGCCGGCCACATGGGCTCGCACGACATACTTATCGGTCAGCTGCCGAAACCGCGGAGGCATGTCGCCCCTGTTCCAGGTAACCATCCGCCAGAACATCTTCTCCGTAAAGGTCTGAGGATTCACCAGATTGAGCGGTTTACCATGGAGACGCGAATATCGGCGCAACAGGAAGGCCTCGCCCTCGGCTCGCCGCATGACTCGGCGCTTGACGTCCCGATATTGAACGACGAGGTTTTGCAACCGACTGTCACGTAACCTGACACGAAGCGCTGCAATCCCGATCGGTTGAACAAAATCCTTCATTATTCCCTCTTAGATCTCTTATGTTCTATCTGAGCCTTCCTAACATTTGGACACCGGACGAGCCTAGAGCTGTGTAACTTGCCTGTCAAGTGCTAAGTAGCCTCTTGTAGCTAGCACATCATATGTATATGTCCGATTTTAGTGACACGCGAAGTGTCCGGTCAAGGGTGGAGCCTCAACCCTATTCTCCGGCTACGTTGGGCTGAGCGCCAGGATCTTACTTCGTGCCAGGACTGCGAGGGCCTTGTGGACCGGAGTCGTGAGTCTGAACGGCGTACGTCGGGCATGATGGATGACTTTGCCTACCGTGTTGAGCACCAAAACGCGCAGAGAGTTGGACCGAGCCTCCGAGAAAACTCCGGGTAAGGTCAGCCGCCTCACCGCACTGAGCTCATTGTGGATGAGGGCGTTAAGCCGGACCCAGGCGGCGTTGGCATTAAACTTTTAGCTGGGAAGCACCACAACCGCTAACTCGTTCTTCGCAACATCGAAAGTAATATAGGATGAAGCTCGGCTTCGTCAAAGGACTGAATAACAAGATCCGGGTGATTCAACGGAGCGTCTATGGCTATCGGAATGAGGAGTACATGCGGCTCAAGATTCTCACGGCCTTCTTGCCGAAAAAATAAGCAGCATGCACCCACACGAATCTGCGTTGAGTCTGACGAAAAGAGGTCGAGAGAATTTTCTTATCGCGTATCTCACCGGGACACGACCTTGAAGGTATCTCCAGCCATAATGATCCCCTCCGTGCCGTCGGCGAGTTTGACCTTGAAGCCGTCATAATCCTGGCCGTGATAGACGCCGACGGCTTTTGTCTTTTCACCCGCCTTCAGAACCGCAATGACCTTCCCCGGTTGAACAGTCGCACCCGAAGATTCAGAAGAAGCAGGCGTCTGGTCTATGCTGTGAACCTCCGTCGGCTTTTCAATCAAGAGGAGCATCTCGCGGTTCTCGCATCCAAGTTGGACTGACACACTCACAATTAATAGAACCAACAGGGCAAGGTGCTCACCAAAATGTCTTTCGACTGTACGGACCCACATATTTTTCGTGTGCTCCTCTCAATAAATGATCCCCCCGACCACCCAGTGTCGATAGTCCGGGATGTCGATCAACAATCGCGTGAGATTCATACGGGCCAGCTGAGAACCGATCTCATCCTCCGTAAAAGCGGCAAGCAGAGAATTGTAGAAATCTCGGCGTAAAATGTCCGGCTCGTCGGCGGCATACTGGTCAACAATGGCCTGTGCCGCTTCCGGCGAGTCTGGCCGCAGCAGATCCATTACCAGCACCGGCGCGCCAGGTTTCACCAGCTGGCGAAGCTTCTGCCAGAACTGCAACGGATTCGGCAGATGATGAAGGAGGCTGTTGGAAATAACGGCATCGACGATTCTCGCGCCAGCCACATCTTCAAACCGTTCGCATCGTAATGTGATGCGATCAGTCAGCCCTGCTTGCTTCACCGCCAGGTCTCCCAACTGAATCATTGGCGCTGAGGCATCGACCCCGATGACCTGGCAAGCCGGATAGAGCTTGGCAAACCGAATGGGAATATCAGCCGGCCCGCAGCCGAGATCCAATACCTTCCCCTTGGCAAACTCCGGGAAGTATTCTTTAAAACGATCGACGAATCCCTGATTCTCCTCGACAAAATCAGCACGCGCATAGGCCTCGGCCTGCTTCGGATCGTCCATGAGTTCTGGCTCAAGGATACGGTCCATCACGAATCCTCCTTCGTCTTCAGCTCCTGGCGGATTCTCACCGCGTCTCCCGGTCGCACAACTCCGCCTTGCAACACTTTCGCATAGACACGACTCCAGCCTGGGTTGACCTTCTGCGAAATACGCGTGAAGTCATCGTCTCGAAACCAGCGCCCATTATGGCTGCAGGGCGTCGTATAACTGGTCACTTCGAGTTCAACTTCTGGTCCGATCGCCAATCGAACGCCTGGCCGAACGAGTCCCCAATCTAATCCCGCCACGGTCAGATTTTCACCGGATGATCCGGCATCGATCGGGTGACCTTCTTCTTGAAGTCGTTCAATGAGTTCGAGCGAATACAAACAGACGGCCCGCTCAGGTCCACCGTGAAACTTGAGGTTCCGCTGCCGATCGCCATCCAAACCCCGGTTGCTCAGCTTCCCTTCCCAAACAGGAAGTTTCGGGACTCCGCCATCAGAAACGTTGATCTGATGGACATGTGGGTACAGCGGCCTGGAGGACATCGTCAAGCCTCTCCGTCGCAGGATTCCGGTCTGAAGAATTTCATTGCCACCCAGCCCTCATCCTGGGATCGTTCCGAGCACACCAAGCCAAGACACGAAAATCGATCGACGATCTCGTCCTGCTGCTCGACAAGTATGCCGGAGACCATGATTCTTGCCCCTTGCAACCCAGAACATGCCAAATCATCGGCAAGGTCCAAGATCGTTTGCCGGTCGAGATTGGCCAACACAAGATCAGCGGCCCTCCGCCTTTCTTGGGATAAATCAGTCAACGTGCCGCAGAGGACTTCAATCCGATTCTTCAAACCATTCTGCACGACAGACTCTCGCGCACAATCTACCGCGACAGAATCATTCTCGACTCCGATGGCAGATGCCGCGCCGAGCTTGACCGCTGCCATAGCTAGAATTGCGCTCCCGGTGCCCACATCCAAAACCTGCTCACCGCCGTGAATCTCTTCTTGCAGCCGCTCCAGAACCATGCGAGTCGTCGCATGGTGACCGGTACCAAACGCTTGCTTGGGATCCAAGACAATTTCGATGTCCTGAGGAGCGAGCGTGATCGATTCCCAACTGGGGCGAATGACCAGGCGACCGATTCGAAGCGGTTTCACGGAGCGCGTCCATGTCTCGTTCCAATCCTGAGCCGGCACTCGTGTCACGGACAGAGAAACCCCATCAGGCGATGGTACGAGTTTCGAAAGGATTGACCGAACTGAAGCTAGCCGCTCCTTATTCCATTGGTCTTCAGGCCAGTAGAGATGGACCGCCCCTTCATCCTCCCAGGCACCCTGCAAAGTAGAATCGTCGAGTCTGCTCAACAACTCGGCCACATCGAGTTTTTCCTGAATACAAACATCAATCGAGTCATTCACCATCGTGATCCGCCATTCGCAGCCGGTGAACCGTTTCATGATTTGACGTCCACCATCTGTTCCCAGTAAGGTCGCCTGATATGGCAAGCTCACGCATCGCCCAGCTTGAAACGATTATCCGGCGCACCGACCACCTCATCTCTCAGGGAATCAGGACCAGCGCTACGTTCACCCGATGGCGGCTGGCTATTTTCCTCACCGGCCTCGTCGGCACCGTGACCCTCTACAAGCTCAACTGGTATCACAGCGGCAACCTGGCGCTCGGAGCATTCCTTACCATTTTCGTCACCGTGGCCGCGTATCATAACAGGGTGGAAATCAGGATTCATCGGCTCCGTCAATGGAAGCAGATCAAGTTGGCTCATCTGGCTCGAATGGCGCTGGATTGGGCCGCGATTGTTCCAAGAGCCGGTGAAGGTCCGCGGTCTCATCCATACGCCGCTGACCTGGATCTCTTTGGCCCACATTCGCTGACTCATCTTCTCGACACGACCGTATCCGACCATGGGAGAGAGCGCTTGCAGAGCTGGCTGCTGGAGCAACCCCCTTCCCCCGCTCATTGGCACACACGACAATGCTTGGTGAAAGACCTGGCGCCTCGTTCCTTATTTCGCGACCGGCTTGCGCTCGAAGCCAAGCTTACGGGAGACCAAGAAATCAACGGGAGGCGGTTGGCCGCTGTGCTGGAACATCCGACCGGCTTGCCTTACTTAGACGCCATACTTGCTGGTCAGAGCCTCCTTGCTCTTGCCACGATAGGCCTTGCCTCGGCTTCTATGCTCGGCCTGCTTCCCGGTTATTGGATGTTTTCGTTCGCAGCCTATGTGCTGATTTACTTCATGACTGATCAAGGGGAAGAATTGCTGGAACATGCCGTCGGGCTTCATCATGAAACTGAGCGGCTTGCCACGGTTCTCGGTTACATTGAGCGACATGCAAGACGACGAGATACGCCACTTGCATCAGCCTGGGCGAACTTGATCGGTGCAGCCAGTCCCAGACTGCATCTCAACCGCGCAGCACGCACGCTCCATGCGATCAGCATCAAGGCCCATCCCCTCGTGCATCTGGCCATCAACGCGCTGTGCCCATGGGATCTGTGGTTCACTCGGCAACTGATTCAGATCCAGCACGAAATTAAGACTGCGCTCCCTCACTGGCTTGATTGTTTGGCCGAAATCGAAGCAGCCTCGGCTCTGGCAACCTTTGCGTATCTCCATCCCGATTACACATGGCCCGCCCCCCTCATCACAACCGGTGAACAGAACGGCACACCGCCTGCTTTCAACGCCGACCGACTCGGTCATCCATTACTACCGGCTAAGACCCGGGTTGCAAACGACGTTCGTTTGAAGGGACTCGGCTCCATTCATCTGATTACCGGCTCCAACATGTCCGGTAAGAGCACTTTCTTACGAACGATCGGTATTAACCTCTGTCTGGCGCAGGCCGGCGCCCCTGTCTGCGCCTATTCATTTGAATGGACCTGGAGCAGGCTGGCCTGTTGCATCCGCGTCGATGACTCCCTTGATGCCGGTCTGTCGTTCTTTTACGCCGAGGTGAAACGGCTGAAAACAATCCTTGACGCAACCAAGGAACGCAGCTTGCCACCCGTACTGTTCCTGATCGATGAAATCTTCAAAGGCACCAACAACCGGGAGCGACTCATCGGCAGCCGTGCCTACATCACCGCACTGTCGCAAGGACAGGGCTTCGGCCTCGTGAGCACTCACGATTTGGAGCTGGCAGAGCTGGAATCAACAATACCGGGTTTGTGCAACGCGCACTTTCAGGAAACCGTGTCGGCCGGTACACTCGAGTTTGATTACCGGCTCCGACCAGGCCCTTGCCCCACGACGAACGCGCTGAGAATCATGGAACTGGAAGGCCTGCCGATCTTCTCAACTCCAAATATCAGGCAGAATGGCCCTCGCGAATGACCACTTCGGCCGATCCCGAAACTCAACCTCCGTCGCATCCCCTTCGCGGTCTCTTGATCGCCCAATTTTGCGGCGCGTTCAACGATAACGCATGGAAACTGATGGTCGCCTTACTCGCCATCAGGCAAGCCACAGCAGGTATGGCACCGGGCCCCCAACTGGAGACAGTCGCCCAGACCCAGACCGCGATGGCCTTTGTTATTTTTACGCTACCGTTGGTGTTCCTCTCTCTCGTCGGAGGCACATTGGCCGATCGCGTGAGCAAACGGACGGTCATCATCGCCATCAAAATTGTCGAGGTATGTCTGATGTCCGCCGGCACCGTCGCACTCTGGCTCAATCCCACCGGTGGCATTCTCCCCTTCATCGTCTTATGCGGCATGGGCGTGCATAGCGCGCTCTTCAGTCCATCAAAGTATGGAATTCTACCTGAATTGATCCCGCATGAACGACTTGCCGTCGGTAACGGTCTGTTGGAGATGTGGACCTTTGCGGCCATTCTAACCGGCACCGCTGCCGGAGGATTTCTATTACAGATGTCCGGAGACCACACCTGGCTGGCTCCGCTCGTATTGACCGGACTGTCGGTCCTCGGACTCACAAACGCTTTTAAGATTCCACGAGTGTCGCCCGCCCGTGCTGCAGGAGGGGTGGGAGTCACAGCCAAAGGCGCATGGGCAGCGATTCAATCCGAACTGATGTTGCGCATGGCCATTCCCATGGAAATCATGTTCTGGACGATTGCGAGCCTGTTCGCGCAGAACGTGCTCGTCTACGCAAAAGCCGTCTTGCACCTGTCTGATGCGATGTCAGGCCTTCCGCTCACCATTCTGTCGATAGGCATAGGAATCGGCGCAATGCTTGTTGGACGAATCTCCCGGAACCGGGTCGAGTACGGACTCATTCCGTTAGGTGCCATCGGCGTGTTTTTGATCCTGCTGTCGCTCGGCATCCTGACACCCCCGTTGACAGGAACCTTCCTCATGATGGGAGTGCTGGGAATTTCCAGTTCTTTCATTTTTGTTCCGTTGAACGCCATCCTCCAGTGGAAATCCCCGTCTGATCGCCGCGGCGCCGTCATTTCGTTTTCCAACACCTGCGTCTTCACCGGTATCTTGTTCGGATCACTGGTAGGCGGTTCCTTGGCCAACGCCGGCCTCTCGACAACCGGCATTTTTTTGGCCGCTGCGGCAATGACATTGGGTGGCATCTGGTGGGCGCTTTGGTGCTTGCCTGACACGTTTATTCGGCTGGTGTTGGTCGTTCTCACAAACACACTCTATCGCCTCCGCATCGTCGGCCAGTCTCATGTTCCACAATCCGGTGGAGCGCTCCTCGTTCCCAATCACGTCTCCTTCATCGACGGCTTGCTGCTGATCGCCAGTTTGGATCGCCCCGTGCGTTTCGTCGTCGATTCGCAATATGCCGGGCAACCGATCTTCAAACCCTTCATGAAGGCGCTCAGGGTCATTCCCATTTCCTCGCATGAAGGCTTGCGAGTGATTCTGCGGGCACTCCGCGAAGCCGGTTCTGCCGTCGATAATGGAAATCTCGTGTGCATTTTTCCTGAGGGCCAGATCACACGCACTGGAACGCTCTTGCCGTTCCGACGGGGATTCGAACGGATCGTGAAAGGACGAACCGCCCCCATCATCCCAGTTCACCTGGACCGCGTCTGGGGTAGTATCTTCAGTTTCAATCGCGGTCGCTTTCTCTGGAAAATGCCGGAACGACTCCCCTATCCCGTTACGATTTCGTTCGGCGCACCGCTGCCGACGGATACCTCGGCGCACGAGCTGCGCGGGAAGATTCGAGAGCTCGGCGAAGCAGCCTGGAAGCTCAGAAAGCCAAGTCGAAGGCCGCTCCATCGTCAATTTATTTCATCGATGCGTCGCGCTCCTTTCCGCTTAGCCATGGCCGACCAGAATCGCCCCCGCGTTACATCCCTACAAGCCCTGATCGGATCGATCGTCCTTGCGAGGGTCCTGCAGCCCTACTGGCAAGGCCAAGAACGGGTTGGCGTCCTGCTTCCTCCGACCGTTGCCGCAGCCTTAGTCAATGTCGCCGCAACCCTCTGTGGCAAAACCATCGTGAACTTGAACTACACGGTTGGGAAATCCGGCTTAGAGGCCGCTGTACGTCTTGCCGGTCTGCGCACGATGGTGACCAGCCGTACCTTCGTCGAAAAAGCCAAAGTCGAGCTGCCGGATGGACCGTCGGTGATCTGGTTGGAGACCGTGGTCAAGACGATCGATTTCGGCCAAAAAGTGTTGGCTGCGCTGCTGGCCCTGTTCGCTCCCTGCCGTGTCATCGAACGAGCCTGCGGGCAGCTGACCCCGATCACTCCCGACAGTCTGGCCACGATCATCTTCAGCAGCGGCAGCACCGGAGAGCCCAAAGGCGTCATGCTCACGCACTTCAACATCGACATGAACAGTCAAGGCGCCACGCAGGTACTGCATCTCTATCAAGACGAACGGGTCCTCGGCATCCTCCCGTTCTTTCACTCCTTCGGATACATGGTGTTCTGGTTTGTGATGTCCAATAACGCCGCCATGATTTTTCATCCTTCGCCGCTCGACGCGACGGCGATCGGCGAGCTCATCCGAAACTATCGCATCACCTTCCTCGTCACCACACCGACATTCCTGCAACTCTATTCCCGCCGCTGCACACCGGAACAGTTCAGCTCGGTGCGGGTCATCCTCACCGGGGCAGAAAAACTCCAGGCACGACTCTCTCAAGCGATCGAAGATAAGTTCGGAGTGTGCCCGATCGAAGGCTATGGAGTCACGGAATGCGCCCCTGTCATCGCCGTTAATTGCCCTGACTTCCGCGCGGCCGGCTACTATCAACCGGCTTCGCGTCGAGGTACCGTCGGTCAGCCACTTCCCGGTGTGGCTGTGCAGATTGTCGATCCTGATAGTTACACTCCACTGCCCGCCGGCGCACCGGGAATGTTGCTTGTGAAAGGACCAAACGTGATGAAAGGTTATCTGGAGCGTGAAGGCCTCACGGCCCAGGTCATGCGTGACGGCTGGTACATCACCGGTGACATCGCCTCTCTGGATGAAGACGGATTCTTGACGATTACCGACCGGCTGTCACGTTTCTCAAAAATCGGTGGAGAAATGGTCCCTCACGGCAAAGTCGAGGAAGCCCTGCAACTGGCTGCTGAAGCCGATGCGCAAGTCTTTGCCGTGACCGGCCTACCCGATGAGAAGAAGGGAGAACGCCTCGCAGTCCTCCATACGCTTGAGGAATCCCGCATTTCTCCCATCTTGGAAAAACTCTCAGCGAGCGGCCTACCCAATCTATTTATCCCGGGGAAGCATCAGTTCATCAAGGTCGATGCGTTACCGATCCTTGGGACAGGCAAGCTCGATCTGCGAGGCGTGAAGCGAATCGCGATGGAACGCCTGCAAGGAAGTGCTGAGTCATGATTCCTGAGTGTGTAACGCTAATGGCTCAACAAGCACGTCGAATGACCGGTGACGAATGACCGAGAAATCTTTGATCGATTGCCACGTACATCTAGCCGCACTGCCCGACGGCGACAATGGTTGCTTTATCTCGCCGAAACTCCTTCGAAGTCCGCTCTTTCGGTTTCTCCTGTGGAAGCAGGATCTCTCACCGGCCGATCCGGGCGAAACCAACCGGAAGTATCTCGAACATCTGCTGACAGAGCTGCGTGCCTCACGACATGTCTCGAAAGCAGTGCTGCTCGGCATGGATGGGTCTTATGACCAGGCCGGCCTGCTTAACCAGCAGCATACGGACTTTCTTGTCAGCAACGATTACCTCTTCAAAACCGTCCGCGCTTATCCTGATATGTTTTTCGCCGGCCCGTCGATCAACCCTCAGCGTGGAGATGCCATCGACGAAGTCCATCGCTGCGCCGATGCCGGCGCCGTCCTGATCAAAGTCTTACCGAACGCCCAGCACTTCAACCCAGCTGATCAGAGATACAAACCGTTCTATCGAGCACTCGTCCAGCGGAAGTTGCCGTTTCTTAGCCATGTCGGCTATGAATTCAGCCTGATCGGCAAAGACCAATCAGTTGGAGACCCCGATCGGCTCCGCCTGGCGCTGGACGAAGGCGTGACCGTCATTGCCGCCCATGCGTGCAGCTATGGTCTCATCCTGTACGAAACATTCATACCCACGCTGCATGATTTTGCGCGGCGCTATCCGAACTTTTACGCCGACATCTCCGCACTCACGCTACCCAACCGGTTTCGCATGCTGCTTCATCTGCGGAAGCATCCGGAGTTGCAGGACCATCTCCTCTTCGGCACCGATTATCCCCTGTCGGTGTTCCATGTCGCCGCCTGGGGGCGCGTCGGTCTTGACGCGCTGGGCCGGATGATCCGTACAAAGAATCGCTTCGACCGTCAGGTCGAGGTCTGTAAGGGGCTGAATTTGAATTTTCGATCCTTCGGCGAACTTGTTTCGGGCCGGAGCTCATACATCTAACGCCCCAGCTACCAATCACGACAGCTCTATGCTGGATCGTTCCTCTGGGTAAATCGGTAAGCTGGAGTGCAGATTGTCCATCCAAACAGAAAGGCCGTTCTCCCACAAGGAGAACGGCCCTTTTTGTTTCTCTGAATCCGACCGAGCTGATCTATGGACTGACCGAAATCCGATCCTTGATCAAATCAAAAGTCTCCTTCGGAACAACGTTTCTCGCCACCAATTCACCCTTCACGCGATAGGGACGATTGCTCACGATCCGATCGGCTTCGTCCTGCTTCAAACCTAAAAAGAGGATCATATCGTTCGCTGAAACCTTATTGATGTTCATCGTCGCCGAAGCAGCCACCGGAGCGGCCCCGGATGGAGCCTGGCTCGGCGTCACTATCGCTGTATGAGGATTGGAGCGATCCTTGAGCTCCTTTTGGTAACGGGCAACCAGTGATTTCAACGTGTCGTTGTGGCGTTTTACATCCTGATATTCCTGTCGCAGATTCTTATTCTGCGTCGATAACGCTTTGACTTTGTCCTCGAGTTCTTTGGTCCGTCCTTCAATCGTGCCTCGCTCCGCATCACGCGCATGCTCAATGCGCTGAAGTTCATCGCGAGCCGCTTGTCCCTCATTGCTGAACTTCACGTTCAGTTCTTTGAGGGTTCGGACCTGTTGCTCCATCGCGTTTTTCTGTTGGCGGGTCTTCTCCAGTTCCATCTTGACGGTATCTGCTTCCGTCAGCGCCTCCTGGTATTTCTTGTTGGATACGCAACCAGTGGTCAACACCGCTCCAACCAACACTATCGCCGTCCACTCGCGTCTCATGCGCTCCTCCCTCCATCAAATTCTAGAGCTTAACGATGCCTCATGTGGATGTTCCCTTCCACCGGCTGTTACAGTCGTCCTTCTCGATACTTTCTTTGTGTGTATGCCAACGTTCGGGCATTGTCAACATAATTGCTTTCGTGTGAGACCTTCCCGCTGACATGGACTTCCGGCAATCCATCCGGCGCTTGACGGATCAGAGTCGCTCTGTAATTATCGCTCACATTTTATCAGACATGAACAAACGGCTTGAAACCTTCCTCAGCTATTTCAAGTGGGGTACGCATGAACGAATGGGGTCCAGCGCTCGCGGTGATTCTCGGAGTCGTCGAAGGACTGACGGAGTTTCTGCCTGTCTCGTCCACCGGACATCTTATTCTGGTGGGCCATGCCCTCGGCTTCACCGGCGACGTAGCCGCCAACGCCGAAATCTCCATACAGTTGGGTGCGATTCTTGCGGTGATCGTATTTGAACGGGAGAAAATCGGACGGCTGCTGTCTGGTGCTTGGCAAGAACAGAAGGCCCTGCGTGCTGGCTCGACAAACCAGCTCTCCGCCCTATGGTCCGATCGCATTAGGGTCTCGATGCACAGTCATCCCAACCTATGGTTCTTGCTGGGGCTGGGAATCGCCTTCCTACCGGCGGCCGTTCTCGGCCTGTTGGCTCACGGGTGGATCAAATCGTATTTATTCACTCCCTTGACAGTGGCTTCAACATCGATCCTGGGAGGCATCATCATCCTCGTGGTTGAATCCACGAAACGGGTCAGCTCTGCCAAGAGTCTCGATCAGGTGTCGTCAGTACATGCCTTCTGGATCGGGCTGGCACAATGCGCCTCTCTGATTCCCGGCATGTCTCGATCCGGCTCGACTATTATCGGCGGCCTCCTCGTCGGTCTCGATCGAAAGGTGGCGACCGAATATTCCTTTTTCCTCGCCCTTCCCACGATCATCGCGGCCACGCTCTACGAAACGTGGAAGGCACGAGGGACGTTTACCGACCAGGATTTTCTGGCACTGGGCCTCGGCATGCTCGTCTCATTCCTGGTGGCCTGGGCCGTCATCGCTGCCTTTTTGACCTATGTCCAACGGCATACCTTGCGCGTCTTTGCCTACTATCGTATTATTCTCGGACTGTTGGTCATGTTGGTCGTCCGCTGAAAGGAGTTGTTCATGTCCTCTGATACGATTCATGTCTATGATACGTGGGTCAACGGTAAGAGCGGTCGCATTCACTTTGATGTGATGACGACGGATGAAGCCACCGCCCTCAAACTCGCCAAGGAATATCTCGTCAGCATCGGGGAGCCGACTGCGTCGGTGACAACAAAAGAATGCCAATTCTGTCACAGCGAACCGCTGGTCATGTTCTCTGCGGAGCAGCAAAAGCAAGTGAAAGAAACCGGCGGATTTATCGTCCGAATGCCGGCTTGATCATGGGGACATTGGTTCGTGTTGAGCGCAAGTTCAACACGAATCATTCAATAGTACATCCTCATGACACCGGGATCATGCTACTGGTCTGACGAGACAGAGGAAGTTTCCGAAGCGGGAGGAGGATCAGTCCGTTTCTCAAAGGCAAAGTGAATGATCAGGAAGATCACTCCGACCGTGATCGCAGAATCCGCTACATTGAACGCCGGCCAGTGATAGTTTTCAACATAGACATCCAAAAAGTCGATCACTTCTCCAAAACGCAGCCGATCGATGAGATTGCCGATTGCGCCGCCGAGAATTCCCGCAACACTGACACGCCCCATCCAATCCTGTTCCGGCATCCGTAACAGGATCGTCCCCAGCAGCCCAAGGGCAAAAATTGACGTCAGCCCAAAGAAGACCATCCGAAACGCGTTGCTGCTCCCGGCAAGCAGACCGAATGCCGCCCCGGGATTTCGGATATAGGTCAGGCTGAAGAGATTGGGGATGATGGGGATCGATTCATGCAGCCGCATGGTTTGCATGATCTGCTGTTTGGTCAGCTGATCCAGAAAAATGATGCTGCCGGTCACCGAGGCGAGCGCCAGATTGCGAAGGCTGGAGGCACTCAACGGATCGCCTCCACACATCGATCGCACAAGGTTGGATGGGCAACGTCCTTGCCGACCGCTTCTCGATAGTTCCAGCAACGTTCGCATTTGCCAGCCGGCGATTTCGTGACCGTCACACGAAGCGGTTCTCCACTTTCCGGACTTTGCGTTACCATTACTTTCGAGACAATGAACAGGGCGCTGAGGTCTTGTTCGTACGGCTTCAAAAATCGGAAATTGTCGGCATTGGCTTCGATGTGCACATGAGCTTCCAAAGAAGAACCGATCATCTTCACCCGTCGGCTCTCTTCCAACACCCCCTGCACCTGGGTACGATATTTCAACAAGCGCTCCCAACGCTCTGCCAGTTTCCCATCGGCCCAAGCTGGGTCGAGTTCAGGAAACGAGGCGAGATGCACGCTCGCCGCGCCAGCTTCTTTCCGTACCCCCTCCGGCAACATGCGCCAGATTTCATCAGCGGTGAAGCTTAGAATCGGCGCGATAAGTTTAGCGAACGTCACAAGAACATCACACAATACCGTCTGAGAACTTCGACGAACCCGAGAATCCTTATGAAACGTATACAACCGATCTTTCAGGATGTCTAAATAGATGGCACTCATATTCACTGTGCAGAAGTAATCTAGCTCGTGGATGATTTGACGAAAGTCAAACTTTTCATAACTTTTCTTTACGACATCGACGAGATTATGAAGCTTGAGCAATGCCCAACGATCCAGTTCTGGCAACCGGTCGACACTCACACGATTGAGCGCCGGATCAAAATCGTAAAGGTTACTCAGGATAAATCGGCACGTATTTCTGACTTTACGATAAACCTCGACTTGTTGGTTAAGAATAGCAGGTGAAATCTTAAGGTCATCTTTGTAGTCTTGCGCCGCCACCCACAGACGCAGAATTTCCGCGCCCGACTGTTTGATGACGTCTTGCGGCGCGACCACATTTCCTGCCGACTTGGACATCTTCTTGCCCTGCCCGTCTACGACGAAGCCATGGGTTAACACCGCCTGATAGGGCGCTCGATGATCCGTCGTCACACCGGCCAGCAGGGCGCTATGGAACCATCCTCGATGTTGGTCGGACCCTTCCAGATACAGGTCAGCCGGCCACCACCTCCTCGGCTTCAGCACAGCGGCATAGCTCACACCGGATTCAAACCAGACGTCGAGAATGTCATGTTCTTTCTCAAACGTGGTCTCTCCGCACTTCGGACAGCTCGTTCCGGCGGGCAACAAATCAATCGCGGATCGTTCGAACCAGACATCCGCCCCCTTGGATTCCATTAACGCGGCGACATGCTCGATCACGACAGGGTCGGCAAGGACATGATGACAGGCATGACAAGTAAACCCTGGGATCGGCACACCCCACACGCGCTGACGAGAGAGGCACCAGTCCGGCCTGTTTTCGATCATGCCGAAAATCCGATCACGGCCGTAACTCGGAATCCATCGAACCCGTTCGATCTCCGCCAGAGTCTCGCGTCGTAAATCGTTTGTCTCCATGGACACGAACCACTGCTCGGTCGCACGAAAGATCACCGGACTCTTGCACCGCCAACAATGGGGATAGGAATGGTTCAACGAGCCATGCCCGAGCAAACGTCCATTTGCCTGCAGATAGTCCACAATTTTCGGATTGGCCTTCAAGACATGTTGCCCAACGAATTCCTTCACGACCGGCGTGAACCGCCCAGCGTTGTCGACCGGAGCCAAGATTTCGAGTCGTTCGCCGGGCGAAGCCTTGGCATTGTGCTCAAGCACGAGGATATAGTCTTCCATCCCGTGACCTGGTGCGATATGCACACAGCCTGTGCCTTGGTCCAGCGTGACAAAGTCACCCAGCAGAATCGGCGACAAGCCGGTGGACAACGGCCGTTGCGTCTCCAACCCCTCGAACCCCTCCCCGCCCTTCTTCACTCCCAACACCCGATAGTCTTCGAACTTGCAAGCCTTGGCCACACTCTCGATCAACTTCTCGGCCATAACAAGAAGCTCATCTCCCACCTGCACGAATGCATAGTCGATGTCGCGATGAAGACAGATGGCCTGATTCGCCGGAAGAGTCCAGGGTGTCGTGGTCCAGATGACGACGGAGACCAGCTTCACTTCTTCAAGAAAGGAAATGCCGGGGAAGGTCCTGCCGAGTACGGATGGCGATGTGACGATCGGGAATTTCACATAGATCGACGGAGAAGCATGGTCATCGTACTCGACTTCTGCTTCCGCCAATGCTGTCTGGTCCTGCGTGCACCAGAGGACCGGCTTGAGGCCCTTGTAGACTCCGCCCCGCTCAACAAATTTTCCAAACTCACGAATGATCGTCGCTTCATAGCTCGGCGTCATGGTGAGGTACGGACGTTCCCACTCTCCAAATACTCCGAGCCGCTTGAATTCGTCACGCTGGATAGCGACGTACTTCTCAGCATAGGCACGACAGAGTTTGCGGATCCCTGAGACATCCAGGTCTTTTTTCTTTTCACCAAGCTCCTTCATGACTTGGTGTTCGATCGGCAGGCCGTGACAATCCCAACCAGGCACATAGGGTGCATGAAAGCCTGCCATGGTCTTCGATTTGACGATGATGTCTTTCAAGATCTTATTCAGCGCATGTCCGATGTGGATACGGCCGTTGGCATAAGGAGGGCCATCGTGGAGCACATACCGAGCCCGTCCCTGCCCCATCGCCTGAATCTGCTCGTAGAGCTTCTGTCGCTCCCACCAAGCCAGCATCTCCGGCTCGCGCTGCGGCAGATTGGCCTTCATGGGGAAATCGGTGTTGGGAAGGTTGAGCGTTGATTTGTAATCCATAGACAATGGGACCCGAGCATCCACCGGATGATCATACGGGATCAAAGGACTATACCGGAAGGAAGGGGGGAGGCACCAGCCCTAACTGATGGCCATCATGCGGTTCAATGCAACCTTTGCCCAACGCTTATCGTCTTCGGACACTACGATGTGGTTCACGACATGGCCTTCGGCCAGATTCTCCATCGCCCAACAGAGGTGTGCCGCATCAATTCGGAACATGGTGGCGCACTGGCAGACCGTGGATGACAGGAAGAATACTTTTTTATCGGTGAGTTCATGCTTCAGTCGATTGACGAGATTCAGTTCCGTCCCAATCGCCCATGTCGTGCCGGCCGGGGCGGCGGTCACCGTGCGAATGATGAACTCGGTCGATCCGATGAGATCCGCCTTATTGACCACGTCTTCATGGCATTCTGGATGCACGATCACGTTGCCGTCAGGATACTGCTTGCGGAAGTGATCCACATGAACCGGCTGAAACATTTGATGGACGCTGCAATGCCCTTTCCATAAGATCAGTTTGGCTCGCTTGATGGCGTCCTTGGTATTCCCGCCGTTGGGTTGATAGGGGTCCCACACGATCATCTGTTCGCGGGAGATGCCCATCTTGTTCGCTGTGTTGCGGCCCAAGTGCTCATCGGGAAAGAAGAGAATTTTTTCTCGCCTGGCCCAACACCATTCAATCACGGCCTTAGCATTGGAAGAGGTGCAGGTGATTCCGCCATGCTCGCCGCAAAACGCCTTGAGCACCGCCGCGGAATTCACATACACCGCCGGCATCACAGTCTCCTCAACCGGAACCACGCGTCCCAATTCTTCCCAGCATTGGTCGACCTGCTCGATCGCCGCCATGTCGGCCATCGAGCAACCAGCGGCCATGTCCGGCAGGATCACTGTTTGTTGAGAACGGCTGAGAATGTCCGCCGTCTCGGCCATGAAGTGCACGCCACAGAAGACGATGTGGGGGCGTTCCGATCGTTCGGCGGCCAATTTCGACAACATAAGCGAGTCACCGCGAAAATCGGCATGCTGGATGACTTCGTCCCGCTGGTAATTATGGCCCAGGATCATGACCCGTTCACCTAAGACACTCTTCGCCGCTGTCGTCCGGCGGTATAAGTCCTCCGTCGACTGCGTCTGGTACTCGGTGATTGACCTCGGTGGCGTCGCAGTAACCGTCACAATACTCCTCCCCGTGTAAGGGAATTTATTCTACGATAGGCCCTCTCCACAATCAACGAATCGTCCATCGAGGAAAAGCCCTAGTCACCAGCCCAAAGGAGAAGACGTGGAATGGGCCTAATAGCCGATTGACTTCGGTGCTTCGGAAGAATACGATGGTCGCCATAGCTAGGGGAGCTTTGAGGCTGAGAGTCCGATTGATCGGACGACCCTCACAACCTGACCTGGATAATACCAGCGTAGGGAAGCCGGGCGACATCGGATCTTGTGAGGGATTCAGCCGCGTTCCCAGCTTGTGGGAAGGCGGCTTTTTTATTGCACCAAGGCTCCTGTCAGCTTTGGACTCCGCAGGTCGATCAACCATGAAAGGATCTCTTTATGAGCATCCAGACAAATACAAATGGATCCGGTCACGGGAATGGGATCCCGACTTCTTCCTTGACCACGACACCCTTTCCGGCATCGAGCAAAGTCTATGTGGACGGAACGAAGCCGGGGGTCCGCGTCCCGATGCGAGAAATTAGTTTGACCCAAACGAAGGGAACGAATGGGGCGAGATCAAACAATGCTTCCGTAATCGTTTATGATACCTCGGGTCCTTATACTGATCCTGCTGTCACGATCGACGTCCGGAATGGACTTACGCCGGTACGACGCCCCTGGGTGCTCAGCCGACAGGATGTTGACGAACTTTCCGATGTAAGTTCGACCTACGGCCGCATCCGTGCGGCTGATCCAAAGTTGGCAGAACTTCGTTTTCAACATATCCGTAAGCCGTTGCGGGCGAAGCCTGGTCACAATGTGACCCAACTGCACTATGCGCGAAAAGGCATCGTCACACCTGAAATGGAATTTATCGCCATCCGTGAGAACCAATCGCGCCAAACCGAATCCGAGGTTGCATCCCGGAACGGCCATGGCGGCGGGGTGACACAGCATCCTGGATTTGCCTGGGGTGCCGCCATTCCTCTGGTCATCACGCCGGAGTTCGTGCGCGACGAGGTTGCCCGTGGCCGCGCGATCATCCCATCGAACATCAACCATCCGGAAAGCGAGCCGATGATCATCGGCCGGAACTTCCTCGTGAAGATCAATTCCAACATCGGCAATTCCGCCGTCGCCTCCTCGATCGAAGAAGAAGTCGAGAAGATGATTTGGTCCACCCGTTGGGGTGCCGATACGGTGATGGACTTGTCGACCGGCAAAAATATTCACGAAACACGCGAGTGGATCATCCGCAATTCCCCGGTGCCGATCGGAACGGTGCCGATCTATCAAGCGCTCGAAAAAGTGAACGGCAAGGCGGAAGACCTCACATGGGAAATTTTTCGCGATACCCTGATCGAACAGGCGGAACAGGGCGTCGACTACTTCACGATTCACGCCGGGGTGCGCTTGGCCTATGTGCCGATGACCGCAAAACGAATGACAGGGATTGTTTCGCGTGGCGGTTCGATCCATGCGAAATGGTGTCTGGCACACCATCAAGAAAACTTCGCCTATACGCACTTCGAGGAGATCTGTGAAATCATGAAGGCCTACGACGTCGCTTTCAGTCTCGGTGACGGACTTAGACCGGGATCGATCGCCGATGCCAACGACGAAGCGCAGTTTGCCGAGCTCGAGACATTGGGCGAACTGACCAAGATCGCATGGCAGCATGATGTGCAGGTCATGATCGAAGGTCCTGGCCATGTGCCGATGCACATGATTCAAGCCAACATGGAAAAGCAGCTCGCGGCCTGCCATGAGGCTCCGTTCTATACGCTGGGACCGCTGACGACCGATATTGCACCAGGCTACGACCACATCACATCAGGCATCGGCGCTGCCATGATCGGCTGGTACGGCTGCGCCATGTTATGCTACGTGACTCCCAAGGAACATTTGGGCTTGCCGACTCGCGAGGACGTCAAGACGGGCGTCATCACTTATAAGATTGCCGCGCATGCGGCCGATCTAGCCAAAGGTCATCCTGGAGCTCAAGCGCGTGATAACGCTCTGTCGAAGGCCCGGTTTGAGTTCCGCTGGGAAGACCAATTTAGTCTCTCCCTCGATCCGGAGACTGCGCAGCAGTTCCACGACGAAACGCTCCCTGACAACGCCGCCAAGGTCTCGCATTTCTGCTCGATGTGCGGGCCACACTTCTGCTCCATGAAAATCACGCAAGACGTCCGAGAGTATGCAGCGCAGCTCCACGTCGACGAGCAACAAGCGATTCAGATCGGGATGAAGAAAAAAGCCGAAGAGTTCAAACAAACCGGTTCCGAGATCTACCGCTAAGGAGTCCCTTATGGCCAAACCACGACCAGCTCCGTTAAGGGAAAAAGACATCACCCGGCAGATCGCCCGGGAATACTATAAAGAGTTTGATCAGCTCATCGAGAGTGACGTCATTATCGTCGGCGCGGGACCATCCGGGCTTATTTGCGCGCACGATTTGGCCGCGATGGGATTTCGCACGCTCCTCATCGAGCAAAGCCTGGCTCTCGGGGGCGGATTCTGGTCCGGCGGGTATCTCATGAACAAGGCGACGATCTGCGAGCCGGCGAATGAAATCCTTGAAGAAATCGGCGTGCCTTGTAAGAAGATCAAAGAGTGCGAGGGAATGTATATCGTTGACCCACCGCACGCCACAGGAGCCTTGATTGCTGCGGCGTACAATGCCGGGGCCAAGATCATGAATCTGACGCGAGTGGTGGATTTGATCCTGCGCAATGACGGCCTATTGGAAGGAGTCGTCGTCAACAGCACCACCGCCGAGATGGCCGGTCATGATATCATCCATGTCGACCCCATCGCCCTTGAAAGCAAGATCGTGGTTGATGCCACCGGTCACGATGCAGTGCTGGTCGAACTCCTTTACAAGCGGAACCTGTATAATAAGATCCCTGGAAATGGCGCCATGTGGGTCGCACGATCCGAGGAAGAAATCATGGATCGTACCGGAGAAGTGTCTCCAAATTGCTTCGTCATCGGATTGGCCGTCGCCGCCGTCTATGGCACCCCAAGAATGGGCCCAGCCTTCGGCTCGATGCTGTTGTCCGGGCGATACGGAGCGGAATTGATTAAGAAAAAGCTGAAACAGGAGTGAGGGAATGGTTGATGGATGATGAGTTCATGGTGGATGACAAGGAGCCGATGCTCGTTAACCATCAACTATCGACTATTCAGTGATTCACATGGATATTCAAGACTTTTTGGTCCAAGGCGAAGGCCGCGAAGAAGACAAACGTCAGGCATGGGATCTCTTTCAACAGGCTTATGAGCAACAGATGAAGCGTGAACTGGAGGAGGCCGTCAACCTGTACAAAAAATCGCTTGCGACTCATCCCACAGCCGAAGCCCACACATTCTTGGGATGGACCTATAGCTGGATGGGGAGGATTGACGAGGCAATTGAAGAATGTCACAAGGCCATCGTGCAGGACCCGGACTTCGGCAACCCTTACAATGACATCGGCGCCTACCTGATCGAAAAGGGAGAATTCGACGAGGCGATTCCCTGGTTTCAGAAGGCGATTCAGGCGAAGCGTTATGAGAGTCCGGCCTATCCGCACCTCAATCTCGGCCGTGTGTACGAACGAAAAGGGAACTGGACCGAGGCAATCGATTCGTATAAGAAAGCCCTCACCCTGGATCCAAACTACGTATTAGCCAGGAAGGCGCTCGGACGATTGGTCAGCTCGCTGAACTGAAATGAACCAGACAAACCACACAACCATCCTGGTCGCCATTACTGATCTTTTCTTCTACACCAAAGTTCGGGACGCATTACGTCAACCGGAATACCAGCTTGAAAAAGCACGTACACAACAGGATATTGTCGACAAAGCCCTATCGGCCAACCCAAGGGTAATCCTCTTCAATATGAACGACCTCACTCTTGATGTCTTTCAAGCGTTGGAGAAACTGAAAGCCGATCCACGGTTGAAGAACATTCCGACCCTGGCCTTTGCCAATCATGAAGAAGTCGATACCTGGAAACGCGCCAAAGCGCTTGGCGTGACGAAGGTTGTCTCCCGCAATGAGTTTTCGGCCCGCACGAAGGAGCTGGTGGAAGAATTATTCACGTCGGACGTAAAGGCTAAAGGGTGAAAGTTCCTCGATGAAACAATCCCGTCTTCACGCGCAACATGGTCAACTCGGAGCGACGTTCGAGGAAGTCACCGGCTGGGAAGTACCGGCCAACTATGGCGATGTCGAGGCCGAACATCATGCAGTCCGCCACGCAGTGGGGATAGCCGATCTCTCACATCGTGGCAAGCTTCTGGTCACGGGTGACGATCGTGTGAAGTGGCTGCAAGGCGTCATCAGCAACGACATCCTTCCCCTCCAACCAGGGCAAGGCTGCTATTCCAGTTTTTTGACCCACAAGGGCAAGATGCTCACCTACTTCCGTCTGTACATGCAGACAGAGGCCGTCATGTTGGAAGACGTGGGCGAAATCGGGGAAACCACGTTCCAGACCCTGCGGAAATTCCTTCTCTACGGCACCAAGGCCAAGATGGAAAACTGTGCCGAGAGCTGGGGGCTGCTCTTGATCAGCGGACCCAAGGCTCCGCATGTGGTGCAATCCGCGTTCGGTGTGGACGTCACGGACTTGAAGCCGGTCACTTTTGTCACGGCACAGATCGGCGGGCATCACGCCTTGGTGTTGCGCACCGAAGAAACGGGAGAAGTTGATATTGAAGTGCTGCTCCCCACGGATAGCCTCCTAGCCGCTTGGACCAGTGCCATGCAGGCCGGGGACAAGTTTGGTATGAGGGCCATCGGAACCCGCGCGAGAGAGGCTCTGCGCATCGAAGCAGGCCTCCCGAAAGCCGGGCCTGACTTGAACGAAGAAATTGTTCCGCCCGAAGCAAACTTAGAGGAAAAAGCTTTCAGCCTGAACAAAGGGTGCTATCCGGGGCAAGAAGTCGTGGCGCGCATGGATACCTACGGCAACGTACGCCGCAAGTTGGTTGGGTTGGTCCTTATAGATTCAGTCGTTCCGACACATGGAGCCAAACTGTACAGCGGATCTCGTGAGGTGGGTTGGATCAGCAGCGCCGTCCCTTCACCGCAGCTCAACAAGACCATTGCGTTCGGATTCCCTCTGCGCGACTTCAGCAAGCCAGGAACGGAACTGACCGTGGAATTCGAAGGCAGCCGGCATCCGGCCACCGTTCAGACCCTGCCTTTCTACACCAAGCAATAATCACCGCCCTCACGACGACCTATGGCTGTTGATGAACAGGAAGACAGAGTACAAACCACTCCGTATCAGGAGGCGGGTGAACTCGCTGGAATCACTCGGCTGGTGGACGAATTTTACATCAATATGGACAGGCTGCCTGAAGCTGAAACCATCAGAAGCATGCATCCTCAGGATCTAACCGAATCACGCAAGAAGTTGACGTATTTCCTGTGCGGCTGGCTTGGTGGTCCCAAGCTGTTTCAGCAACACTATGGGCCGATCAGCATTCCGGCATTCCACAAAAAGTTTCCCATCGGGTATGAAGAACGCGATGCCTGGCTGCTCTGCATGCAACGAGCTCTCGCCGTCCAACCCTACAGTGACCAGTTCAAAGACTACCTCCTAGCAGCACTCAGCATCCCAGCCGAACGAGTCAGAGAGGTGAACGCAGGAGAGTTCTAAGTACCTCTTCCCGCCTCATGCACAGGCTAAACTGTTCGCATTGGAGTACACTCACGCACGCTGAGTACATCTCTGCATCCTCCAGGATCCAGAGTCTCGATCCTTCAAGATCCTCTTGAGGAACCCCTACCTTTCAAAATCAACGTGATGAACAAAGAACTCGTCCCGTCTTGTTCAATCAATCGTGTGGCACTCTCCTTGCTCGCCAGAAAAGGGAAAGACTCGCAGTGGACCGGAATTCATGAAGGACGAGATGGCTTTCTTCTTCAACCATTCCGAGGAGCACCAAGCCTCACGTTCACTCCAAACGGAACCAACCTCGATCGGAGGCGAAGCGTGGATCGACGTGAGCCGGTTTTTTCCCGGAGAGAAGCTCGAGCACCAAGCCGTTAAAGATGTCAAAGCGCCCGTAGACCATCCGCGTTCAGATCTTGCCACCAGCCCTCTGACGAAATCCTTTGCCCTCCTACGTAGGAAGTTTCGGCGCGGTTCCACCGAAAGCTGAGACTAACTACCGCCGCAAAATCATCTGGTTCATTGGCAGAACAACGAGCCGTGCGGATTCAAAGGCATGGCCTGGCCGTCTCAGGCCATGCAAGCCGCAATCGCCATTCGCATGTCATCGGACGAGCTAGAGAAGTGCTACCGAATTCGAGCAGACCATCACATGTAAGGATCGTGTCCCCATCCAGGAATGTTGAGCTGCTCAATTGATCATAAACACGTTACCAGAGTAGTATTTGACTCATTGAGTGCCGCCAATTGTCAGATGCTATGGAGAACGCAATGAATACCATCGAACATGATTATGCTCCGATCTGTGACCTGTATGAGAGGCACCTCGGATCGGCTTTGTTTGAACCCTATGCAATTGATCTTGCGGGTCGCGTAGCTGATGACTGTTCACAAGGCTCTGTTCTTGAAATGGCCTGCGGGACCGGCATTGTTACTCGACAGCTGCGCGCTCGTCTGAAGCCGGCTGTGGCCCTGACTGCAACCGATATCAATCCCGGCATGCTTGACTACGCGCAAAAGAAGCTGAATGCCTTGGAGGGAATCACCTGGAAGCAGGCGGATATTGCGGACTTGCCGTTTACCGATGCATCATTCAATGCTGCGGTCTGTCAATTTGGGCTCATGTTTGTGTCGGATAAAAATCACGCGTTTCGCGAAATGCGTCGCATTCTGGCGAAAGGTGGCTTGCTCGCCTTCAGCGTATGGGATCGGATGGAGAATAACTCTTGGGGCATTATTGCGCATGCAACCGTTGGAGAATTCTTCCCGGAAAATCCGCCGCAGTTTTTCAAAGCGCCCTGTAGCTTTTACGATATCGACGTCTTGCGCAATTTGCTGACGGCGAGCGGATTTGATCGGATCAACATTCAAACAGTCCGGAAGGAATGCTACAGCGCCACAGCTCACTCACTGGCGATCGGGCTGATCGAAGGCGCGCCGATTCTTGCCGAAATTCAAGAGCGCGGCGGTGCGTCTGGACCAATCGTCGATGCAGTGGCGACATCCTTAGCTCGGACTGGTGGAAACAACCCACATCGTTCAACGATGCAAGCTATTGTGGTAACGGCGCGAGCAAAGGATGACGCAAAGCCGTAAGCCTGAATGTTCGTGGCCTGAAGTGCCGACCGTCAGCATCGAACGATCGTGCCCGGCAGCGTGATGCTCTCGGTCGCCTGCACCGGCTGAAGAGAGAGAATGGAGACGGGGGGCGCGATGGCGTTGAGCGTCGTCTCGCGGAGCATCGCCGCGTAGCTTCTGGCATCATGAATCCGATAGCCGAGATAGAGCAGCACGAGCACGATCGCCACCATCGCCATGCGCTTTTTATTGAGGATCTGCATCACGAGGCCGATGCCTGCTGCCGGGCCGCTCGCCGGCTGTAAATCATCGCGTAGACACAGGGCACGAAGGTCAGCGTAAAGACGGTTGCCACGAGCAAGCCGCCGATGACCGCTCGTCCCAGCGGCGCATTCTGCGAATACCCGGTCGCCATGGGGACCATCCCAAGGATCATGGCTGACGCGGTCATGAGCACGGCACGAAAGCGTGCGGTGCCGGCCTCGATCGCGGCCCGCACCGCGTCGCCGTGCTCTCGGATCCGGTCGCGCGCAAAGGACACAACGAGGATCGAATTGGCGGTCGCTGTGCCCATGCACATGATCGCGCCCGTGAGCGCCGGTTCCGACAGCGGCGTCCGGGTCACGAACAACGCCCAGGCAATGCCCGCCAGTGCGCCCGGCAAGGCCGTGACGATGATGAAGGGATCGAGCCAGGACTGGAAGTTGACGACGATCAGCAGATAGACCAGCACCATCGCGGCGAACAAGCCGAAAATGAGTTCCGCATAGGCGTCGTGCATCAGAGCGGCCTGACCATGGATTTGGATCTCCGCGCTCTGAGGCAACTCATCATTCAACTCGCTGATCGCCTCCTCGACATCCTTCAATAACCCGCCAAGGTCGCGCCCTTCGGGTGAGACATAGAGGTCGAACAGCGGCATGATATTCCCGTGCGTGACGATGCTCGGGGTGCCGATTGGTTTGAAGTTGGCCATATTGCCGAGCAGCTGCATGTCGCCCGCCGATTTGCTATCAAGAGACCCGACCGGGACGGTCTTGAGCGCCGTCATGCCGTTGACCTGCGGTTGCGGGATATAGACATTGATCTGATACGAAAACCCGGTGGCGGGATCGAGCCAAAAGATCTGATCGACCTGCTGGCTCCCCGCCGCCACCATTTGAAGATTGACGGTGATGTCTCCCTCGGTCTTGTTCGCGTCAAGTCCGTACGTGCGGCGGCCTTCGGCCAGGAGGGTCGGCTGGCGCATCGGTTGCTGGAGCACCACATCCGAGGCGCCGGGGATCCGGCGCAGCCGGCTGATCAATTTGCGGGCGAACTCATAGTTCGCGTACGACTCCGGCCCGTTGACCTGCACATCGATCGGCGCGGGCGCGCCGAAGTTGAGGATCTTGGCCGTCAAATCGGACGGTTGAAAGGTGAATTCGGTCCCTGGATAGCGCTCCACCAACCCCTTGCGGAGCAGGGTCCGGTACTCCCACACCGGCGCCTTCTCATCCTTCAAGAGGATCGTCACATCACAATCCTGCGAGCCGATCGTGGGCGTCGGAATGAAGGCGAGGTTATGCGGCCCGATCGGGATCCCGCAATTACTGACGACATTCTCCACCTGCCCCGGCAGCAACCGCTCGATGTCTTCGGCGACCAGCGACGCGATGCGCGCGGACACCTCGATGCGCGTGCCGAGCGGCGCGCGAAAATGCATCTGAATGACATCCGACCGAATCTCGGGAAAGTAGTCGCGTCCCAGGAAGTAATAGAGGGAGAGCGAGCTCACCGCGAGAGTCAGTGCCATGATGACGAAGCCGCGGCGGCGAGCCACCGCCTGTTCGAGCAGCTCTCCATAGCCTTCGCGAAACCGATTAAAGCGGCGCTCAAAGCCGCCTTGAAAGCGGGTGAAGAAGTTCAGCAGTCCACCCAGGTTGGCACGCCAGCCAAGCTGAGGCTTCTGGTGCCCCGGTGACACCTCGTGGTGCTCCACGACGAGCATGTATTTCGCCATGGTCGGCACCAGCGTCCGCGACAGGATAAAGGAGGCAATCATGGCAATGACGACCGCCTCGGCCATCGGCGCGAACAGAAAGCCCGACGTGCCGGTGAGCTTGAAGAGCGGCAACCAGACGATCGCGATGGCTAACGTGGAGACCAACGTCGGAACGACGATCTCATTGGCGGCATCGATGATCGCGCCCTCCAGCGATTTGTTCATTTCGAGGTGGCGATCGATATTCTCGATCATCACAGTCGCATCATCGACCAGGATGCCGACGGACAACGCCAACCCGCCCAAGGTCATCACATTAATCGTCTCCCCGAGCCAATGGAGGCCGATGATGGCGGTCAGAATGGAGAGCGGGATCGACGTGGCGATAATCACGGTCGGCCGCCAGGACCCCAAGAGCAACAGCACGATGGCGCCGACCAGCAGCCCGGCGGTGAGCATTTCATGCAGCACGTCCACGATCGACTCCTTGACGAATGTCGACGTGTCGGTCAGGAGCCGGATCTGCATCCCTTCCGGGATGATCTTCTGAATGCGTGGGAGCATCTCTTTGATCCCGGCCACCACGTCCAGGGTGGACGCCTCCGTGCTCTTCATCACGACGATGATGACGGACTGTTTCCCATTCACGATCACCATGTTCTGCTGCACCCGTCCCATGAGTTCGGCCGTGCCGATGTCGCGCAGGTAGACGAACGAGTTCCCTTCGCGCTTGATCGGAATGTTTTCAAAGTCCGTGATCTGCATCGGGGAGGCATTGGTCAGGGCCATCCAGTCGGTCTGCTTGATCTTGAGGTCCCCAGCCGGCAAGATGAGGTATTGTTGCCGGAATACAGCGTGGACATCCGCCACCGTGATATGACGCGCGAGCAAGGCTTGCTGATCGAGGTTGAACATCACTTGCAGCGGAGAGCCGCCATAAGGAAACGGGACGATCACCCCGTTGACGGTCACCAGCAGGGGGCGGATTTGCATGTAGGAGACGTTAAAGAGCTCCGCCGGCGTCATGGTGTCGGAGCTGACTTCCAGCGTCGCGACCGGCAGCGAGGACGGCGCGAGGCGCATGACCATGGCCGGCGAAATATCGGGCGGCAACACTTTGATGACGGTCTGCGCGATGGCGGTGATATCCGCTTCCGCTCGGCCTACATCGATGCCATCCTGCAGAAAAATATTGGTGATGCTGATGCCGTAGTAGGAGTGACTATGCAGGTACTTGATCCCTTCCACGGTCGAGGTGACGAAACGCTCGAACATATAGGTGATGCGTCCGTCGAGCCGCGGCGGTAACATGCCGAGGTAGGGCCAGACCACGGACGTGACGGGAATCCTGATGGAGGGAAAGACGTCGGTCGGCATCTCTTGGATGGTCAGAGTCCCGAACAGCACGATCAGGATCGCCAGCACGACGAAGGTGTAGGGCCGTTTGAGGGCTATGATGACGATCTGGTTCATAGACGAAGTCTACCGATCATTGTTCTGAGGAATACCGGCTCCTCACAGGTTGGTCTCTTCCGATCGAGTTTTTTACGCAAGAGTGCCGGGGAAGACTCTGGACGACGACCTCGCCGACAGTCTGCGACTCTCATCCTCAGCTTGAGAGCAAAGGAAAGCCTGATTCATTCTTCATCCACGATATCAGTCCCTTTTATTTCATCGGGCGCCGTCAGTCCGCCATCGTCGTCGTTATGGCGTGGTCTTTGCTCGGGCTCTTTTGCTCAGGCTCTTCTGCCGTGATGAGATACCCCGGCCTCGGCGTGACGAGGCGGACCTGGTCGCCTTCGAGCAACGTGTGGAGGGGATTATCGACGAGGCGGTCACTCGCAGAAAGCCCCGCTGACACCTCGACCGCACTGTCCATGAGATTGCTTATGGTGATCGGCTTGAAGTGTGCACGGTTGTCCTCCGTCAACACGGCCACTTGGAGAGCCTCATCCTTTTCATAGACCAGGGCGCTGGTCGGGATGACAAAGGCCGGCCGGTCAATCGGTGCCGTGAGGTGGACGGTTGCGTAGGAACCTGGCCAGAGCGCATGGTCTTCATTGTCGATCGTGAAGACCGCAGTTGCCGTCCGCGTCCCGACGTCGAATCCGCGGGAGACCGTGAGGAACTTGGCGGTCCAGTGACGATTAGGCAATTGCGGCACAGTGATGTCGGCCGTCAAGCTTGGGCGCAGGAAAGGTCCGAAGTACGCCGGCACCTTGATAAAGAGGCGCAACTTATCGATGATAGCCACCGTATACAGGTTGGTTTTCGCATTGGGGGTATGAAGCGTGCCCTGCTTACTGACCAAATCACCGACGTTGATGTTGCGCTGGAGGACCACGCCGTCAAAAGGGGCGATGATCTTCTTGAACCCAATGAACGCCTCGATGTTCCGAGCATGTTGCTGCGCGGCCTCGACGACCGCCGCCTGGGCTCTCAGTCCTTGTTCCTTCACCGTGATCGACTGCTCAGTGACCGCATGACTGGGGCGGAGGGCAATCCAACGCTGCGCGGTCACCGCGGCGAGCCGATACTTGGCGCGTTCCGCTTCCAGATCCTTGATGGCCTGCTGATATTGAGCGTCGAGATCCGGCGTGCTGATGTCGGCGAGAAGTTCGCCTGTTTTCACTGTCTCTCCATAGCGCTTGTACCACATTTTCACATAGCCCGTGACCCGTGCGTACATCGTCGCTTCATACCAGCCCGCAATCGTGCCGGGCAGCGTGATGCTCTCGGTCGCCTGCACCGGCTGAGGAGAGAGAATGGAGACGGGGGGCGCGATGGCGTTGAGCGTCGTCTCGCGGAGCATCGTCGCGTAGCTTCTGGCATCATAAATCCGATAGCCGAGATAGGCCAGCACGAGCAGGAGCGCGAACAATGCCTTGTATGTTCCGCTGAATTTCTTGGTCATGAGGCGAGTCCTTTTTGTTCAGCCGCTCGCCGGCTGTAAATCATCGCGTAGACACAGGGCACGAAGGTCAGCGTAAAGACGGTCGCCACGAGCAAGCCGCCGATGACCGCTCGTCCCAGCGGCGCATTCTGCGAATACCCGGTCGCCATGGGGACCATCCCAAGGATCATGGCTGACGCGGTCATGAGCACGGCACGAAAGCGTGCGGTGCCGGCCTCGATCGCGGCCCGCACCGCGTCGCCGTGCTCTCGGATCCGGTCGCGCGCAAAGGACACAACGAGGATCGAATTGGCGGTCGCTGTGCCCATGCACATGATCGCGCCCGTGAGCGCCGGTTCCGACAGCGGCGTCCGGGTCACGAACAACGCCCAGGCAATGCCCGCCAGTGCGCCCGGCAAGGCCGTGACGATGATGAAGGGATCGAGCCAGGACTGGAAGTTGACGACGATCAGCAGATAGACCAGCACCATCGCGGCGAACAAGCCGAAAATGAGTTCCGCATAGGCGTCGTGCATCAGAGCGGCCTGACCATGGATTTGGATCTCCGCGCTCTGAGGCAACTCATCATTCAACTCGCTGATCGCCTCCTCGACATCCTTCAATAACCCGCCAAGGTCGCGCCCTTCGGGTGAGACATAGAGGTCGAACAGCGGCATGATATTCCCGTGCGTGACGATGCTCGGGGTGCCGATTGGTTTGAAGTTGGCCATATTGCCGAGCAGCTGCATGTCGCCCGCCGATTTGCTATCAAGAGACCCGACCGGGACGGTCTTGAGCGCCGTCATGCCGTTGACCTGCGGTTGCGGGATATAGACATTGATCTGATACGAAAACCCGGTGGCGGGATCGAGCCAAAAGATCTGATCGACCTGCTGGCTCCCCGCCGCCACCATTTGAAGATTGACGGTGATGTCTCCCTCGGTCTTGTTCGCGTCAAGTCCGTACGTGCGGCGGCCTTCGGCCAGGAGGGTCGGCTGGCGCATCGGTTGCTGGAGCACCACATCCGAGGCGCCGGGGATCCGGCGCAGCCGGCTGATCAATTTGCGGGCGAACTCATAGTTCGCGTACGACTCCGGCCCGTTGACCTGCACATCGATCGGCGCGGGCGCGCCGAAGTTGAGGATCTTGGCCGTCAAATCGGACGGTTGAAAGGTGAATTCGGTCCCTGGATAGCGCTCCACCAACCCCTTGCGGAGCAGGGTCCGGTACTCCCACACCGGCGCCTTCTCATCCTTCAAGAGGATCGTCACATCACAATCCTGCGAGCCGATCGTGGGCGTCGGAATGAAGGCGAGGTTATGCGGCCCGATCGGGATCCCGCAATTACTGACGACATTCTCCACCTGCCCCGGCAGCAACCGCTCGATGTCTTCGGCGACCAGCGACGCGATGCGCGCGGACACCTCGATGCGCGTGCCGAGCGGCGCGCGAAAATGCATCTGAATGACATCCGACCGAATCTCGGGAAAGTAGTCGCGTCCCAGGAAGTAATAGAGGGAGAGCGAGCTCACCGCGAGAGTCAGTGCCATGATGACGAAGCCGCGGCGGCGAGCCACCGCCTGTTCGAGCAGCTCTCCATAGCCTTCGCGAAACCGATTAAAGCGGCGCTCAAAGCCGCCTTGAAAGCGGGTGAAGAAGTTCAGCAGTCCACCCAGGTTGGCACGCCAGCCAAGCTGAGGCTTCTGGTGCCCCGGTGACACCTCGTGGTGCTCCACGACGAGCATGTATTTCGCCATGGTCGGCACCAGCGTCCGCGACAGGATAAAGGAGGCAATCATGGCAATGACGACCGCCTCGGCCATCGGCGCGAACAGAAAGCCCGACGTGCCGGTGAGCTTGAAGAGCGGCAACCAGACGATCGCGATGGCTAACGTGGAGACCAACGTCGGAACGACGATCTCATTGGCGGCATCGATGATCGCGCCCTCCAGCGATTTGTTCATTTCGAGGTGGCGATCGATATTCTCGATCATCACAGTCGCATCATCGACCAGGATGCCGACGGACAACGCCAACCCGCCCAAGGTCATCACATTAATCGTCTCCCCGAGCCAATGGAGGCCGATGATGGCGGTCAGAATGGAGAGCGGGATCGACGTGGCGATAATCACGGTCGGCCGCCAGGACCCCAAGAGCAACAGCACGATGGCGCCGACCAGCAGCCCGGCGGTGAGCATTTCATGCAGCACGTCCACGATCGACTCCTTGACGAATGTCGACGTGTCGGTCAGGAGCCGGATCTGCATCCCTTCCGGGATGATCTTCTGAATGCGTGGGAGCATCTCTTTGATCCCGGCCACCACGTCCAGGGTGGACGCCTCCGTGCTCTTCATCACGACGATGATGACGGACTGTTTCCCATTCACGATCACCATGTTCTGCTGCACCCGTCCCATGAGTTCGGCCGTGCCGATGTCGCGCAGGTAGACGAACGAGTTCCCTTCGCGCTTGATCGGAATGTTTTCAAAGTCCGTGATCTGCATCGGGGAGGCATTGGTCAGGGCCATCCAGTCGGTCTGCTTGATCTTGAGGTCCCCAGCCGGCAAGATGAGGTATTGTTGCCGGAATACAGCGTGG
This sequence comes from Nitrospira sp., assembly GCA_029194725.1. Classification (GTDB taxonomy): domain Bacteria; phylum Nitrospirota; class Nitrospiria; order Nitrospirales; family Nitrospiraceae; genus Nitrospira_D. Next base: position 181,983 of record JARFXQ010000007.1, read on the forward strand.
ACATCCGCCACCGTGATATGACGCGCGAGCAAGGCTTGCTGATCGAGGTTGAACATCACTTGCAGCGGAGAGCCGCCATAAGGAAACGGGACGATCACCCCGTTGACGGTCACCAGCAGGGGGCGGATTTGCATGTAGGAGACGTTAAAGAGCTCCGCCGGCGTCATGGTGTCGGAGCTGACTTCCAGCGTCGCGACCGGCAGCGAGGACGGCGCGAGGCGCATGACCATGGCCGGCGAAATATCGGGCGGCAACACTTTGATGACGGTCTGCGCGATGGCGGTGATATCCGCTTCCGCTCGGCCTACATCGATGCCATCCTGCAGAAAAATATTGGTGATGCTGATGCCGTAGTAGGAGTGACTATGCAGGTACTTGATCCCTTCCACGGTCGAGGTGACGAAACGCTCGAACATATAGGTGATGCGTCCGTCGAGCCGCGGCGGTAACATGCCGAGGTAGGGCCAGACCACGGACGTGACGGGAATCCTGATGGAGGGAAAGACGTCGGTCGGCATCTCTTGGATGGTCAGAGTCCCGAACAGCACGATCAGGATCGCCAGCACGACGAAGGTGTAGGGCCGTTTGAGGGCAATGACGACAAGTTGTTTCATGCGTGAAGTCCGTTGGCCATCATCTTCTCTGGCTCATATGCTGCCACATACCGTCGAGTGTTGGGAACTCGGAAGATTGCAGGGCGCCTGGAGCTCGGATAAGTCCCAGCACTCAACACGTGTATTTCCATCGAATGGGGCAGCGAAACAGCCGAGAGAATCTTTGACTGGTAAGAATTACGGTTAAACGCGGGGTTCAGCCCTCAGCGGTGGCCAATCGCAGCATGAATTCGTCGAATGACATGCCCGAATGCAAGTGTATCGACATAGAACTTCCAGTTAAGATTGTGTCGTCTTAGAAGCGCGAGCCCACTTGCGCACTCTAAAGATAAGCCGCTCATCTTCCCGTGGCCCGGTTCAATGTGGTTGATCGCGCATGACGAGGAATACCTGTATATACTATCCATGATTCCGCAGCTGATTGGTATTGCTGTAGACTGAGCGGCCCAATTCTCTTGTCGACATATGAGGATTGGGCCGCGCGCTGCTTTTATGTTTTTCCGTAAGGATCAGCCTTCGGCGGCTTGGAGAAAGATGGGGACTTAGGACGGTCGGTTCTGGGGGAGGACTAGGAAACGGCCCTGTACCGAGCGCCCATATCCGGAGGCAACCATCGGCCTGATACCGCCAGGACGACCCTTCCGGAGACAATCGCCACTGACCTACTGCCCCACTCCCGGCGGTCCGGGTCGAATTACCATGTCCGAGTTCGATGATGGCATGAGTTCACGGTCGTACCCAGCACGGGAACCTCTGCCTGCCCCCCTGCTGACATCCCCGCCGTAACCCTCGACGTACCCCTCCGAGTAACCCCCGCCATACCCCTCGTCGTAACCGTACCCCTGGCTGTAACCTCCGGCGTCCACTCCGGAGTAGCCTCGACCCAGTGATCCGACGTGTTCACCGGCCGTGCCTTGCATCTCTAGCTGTTCCCCCAGAGTTTTGGGCAAAGGGGAGTTTTCGCCGGCAACAGTCCAATATCGTCCCTCTATCCCTCGCTGACGATCGTAGGAATTCCAGGAGAGGTCACAGGAGCCTGCTTCCCTGAATTGATTTTGATACTGGTCGCCGCTGTAATTGTAATGAGACCGCGGTTGGGCTTCTCCTGGCCAAGAGACCAGAGCCAGGAGAGCGAAAACAATTAATCCTTGGATCATGGGTGCATCTCCTTTCATCTCGCGGGTTCATGCGTCTCATTCGTTTTAAATTGATATAACCTCGGATTTCACAGTTATCACGGTAGGACACGTCGAAATGTTAAATGTTTCTGGTCCTGTTAAAAGAATTCTCCCACAGCCTGCAATCAATAGAGAAGCCAGGTCGATGAATCATGAAGATTTCTTCATGATATCATCATCAGAAATTCATAATCTGATAATAGGATTTTCACATCGAGCCAGCATTCCACGGTTACCATGGTAAGGGCATGTCGAAATGCTAGGTACTATGGTCCCGCCAAAAGGCTTCTCGCACAACAGCCTACCGAAGGTCTCACGAGATTCACCTCCGGCGCAGGTGAGAATTGTCATCCCATACATGATGTATACAACCGTACCTGATGGCGGGCTCTTGGCAACCAAGGTTAGTGCGGAATCAGGAGTTATGAAGGTTGTGGATAGCCGTACATGGCATCGCATATCCCGTACTGGTTATTTCTGTTGGAACGTTTTAAGGAAGCGCTGACTTTTGCAAGCCGCAGTGGCACGACCGAGCCTGTCCGACCAAGATTTTAGGCCGGCGACATCACTGCAAACCAAAAAGGAGACTTCCATTATGCATGAAGGAAGGAGCCATGCGAACAGATTCAGACAGATTGTTACCATCCTGTTCCTTTGGGCGATCTTGTTGACCTTGACTGTGGCAATTGCATCCGCAAAATCCTTGAGCTTCCTCGATGGTCAAATCCAGGTCTATCCCGCTCAGCGAGAAGGTGACCGTATTCTCATTCCATTTTCTCAGCCGCCACCGGACAACGAAGAAGTTCTCCTCCTCGGCCCTCGTTCGAAGCTTATTCCTCTCAAACTCCTTCAGCAAGAGACGATCTTGCCGCAGTCAATGGCTCACCCCCGGCCACACTATGTGTACGGTCTGACGGAGGGCGAGTTATTGGGCACGAGAGCGCAGTTTCTAGTGGTCGCGGGAAAGGGGATCACAGGCCTCCTCAAATGGAATGCGGACGACACGATGAGCGGTAAACTCGAGGTGGAAAGCAGCGTGCGCAATCAACTGTTGGCCAACCTCTCAACTGGGCCGATGTCCTCGATGCCGGACAATGCAAACACCCTTCTTTCCTTGGACGACATCAAAATCTCAGCTGGACTGATGTCCTCGAACAGCGCCAACCAGCTGACCGACCACTCCTGTGTGAAACCGGACAAAGGCTTTGCAATCACATCGCGTCAAGTCCTGATTTCTAGAGAGTTGAAGGAGAGGATCTACTACGTGCAGGAAGCGAAGATTCTGGAGACAGTGGTTCTGCAATCTACACCAGACAAAATATTCGGCGGAACTAGATATAGCGGGCCATCGATGAAAGAGATGGTCGGCATCATCAAGCCTGACAACTCCTGTCGCACACTGGCATCTGCGACCAGTGACGGCTATGGGCTTTATGCCAAGGGGTCTTTGACGCCTGTCGGCCCGATCTCCGGCATCATGGAACTGTCTACGGGCGAGTTTACTGAACGGTGGCTCGTCCTCAAGTCGGCGATGCGCGAAATCTGGGGTTATACGTTTATTGAACTTCTACCGATGCCGTTGACCCGTGAACCAAAATGGCGATTTCTCCTTGAAGATAGAGGCTAGCGTCTGCTGACATTCATTTCATCCAGAGCAGAGACGCGGCAAGATAATAGATGAGACTCGCGCCGTTGCGTGCCCGTTGGGCGTAGCGGGTGGCAACGGCGCGATAGTGCTTGAGGTGGTTGAAGCAGCACTCGAGGCGAGAGCGTTCAGGCTACAGGGTGAAGTCTGCGTCGTGAGGTTCTTTGAGACAGGAGCAGGGCGAAATCATAGCTTGCGTACCGGACGTTCAATAGCCTCCACGATCGCGTGGCTGTCGAACCCCTTGTCGACAATTACGGATTGCGCCGGCCATTCTGCCAACAACGGCTCCGCCTGCATAGAGCCGGAGGTCTGCCATGACGTCATGGATGACGCGCAAAGGCCACATCAATGCCGAGGCAGGACCTGAATGAGAACAGGGCCTGGGCACAATTATGCTCCAGAACGTTTGTCTTGGTTGCCCTTCCTGTCGGGTGGATTCCAATCGACAGTAACTTGAGTGCCGACTCGACTCAGGGCTCGGCCATGTGAGCAGAGTCCTTTGGCAACGCCGCCATCACCCTGCTGATGATTGTTCTGATACTGGTTCTTGAGTGTTGGGAAGGTCTTCGCCGGACGCCTTCGTGACGATGCGCACCTTTTCTCCTTCGAGTAACGCATTGCTTGGATTGTTGATGATGCGATCGCTTGCGGAAAGTCCCTCTGCCACGTCGATAGTATGGGCGTTGAGTCGGCCGATCTCAATACGCTTGTAGTGGACGCGATCGTCCTCCGTCAGGATGGCGACCTGCGCGCTATTCTCCTGAAACACCAGCGCGGTGAGCGGTATCGTGAACGCTTGTCGATTGACCGGGGCCGTAATCTGGACTTGGGCATAAGAGCCTGGCCAGAGAGCGTGGTCTTTATTATCAATCGTGAAAACCGATGTCACGGTACGCGTGCCCACCTGGAAATGGCGGGCGATGGTTAGGAAGTTGAAGGTAAAATGACGATCGGGCAATTGCGGCACCGTCACATCGACCGTCAGACCAGGATGGAGGAAAGGAGCAAACCGCTCAGGCACGTTGACAAAGAGGCGCAATTTATCGATGACGGCCACTGTATAGAGGTTGGTGATCCCATTGGGATCGCTGAGATTACCCTCCTTACTGACCAAATCACCGACGTTGATATTACGCTGAATGACCACGCCGTCAAAGGGAGCGATGATCTTCTTGAACCCGATGAATGCCTCGATATTTTTAACCCTTTGCTCGGCTGCCTTGACCATGGCTGCCTGAGTTTTCATATGTTGCGCTTGCACTGTGACCGACTGTTCGGAGACTGAATAGGTTGGCCGTAACCCGATCAAACGTTTTGCCGTCACGTCGGCGAGTTTATACCAGGCGCGTTGCGATCTCAGATCGGCCTTGGCCTGCTGATATTCGGCGTCGAGATCCGGCGTGCTGATTTCGGCAAGGACCTCGCCCGTTTTCACGGCGTCTCCATATTTCTTGTGCCACATTTTCACGTAGCCCGTGACCCGGGCGTAGATAGGCGCTTCATACCACCCTACAATGTTGCCAGGGAAGGTAATCGTCTCGCTCTGCGGTGTCGGGACTGTAGGAACAACCGATACGATATGGAGGGTTTCTTCAGGGGTGTCGGGGTGCAGCGCAGCTGCGTCGTTTTTGCTGCCATAAATGTGGTAGCCGAAATAGAGCGCGCACGACAGAATCGCTATAAAAGCGGCAGTGAGTACTCCACGATAACGGACGACCTTCTCGTTTACCAGACTGCGGCCTCGAACGTGGTCGCCATCCGACGACTCCCCACCACCCTGCCCCTCGTGATCATGCACCTGACGTGACGACATGAATAACGCTTCTTTCGTTTATGTCTTCTCTTACTCTCCTCCTATGTTCGATATCAACTGCGCGACAAGGTACTGGTAAAATTTGTCTTGCTCGTTGCAAACATTGATATGGGAAACATTCACACTTTACCAGTGCCGAACCGGACCTATACCTGATGAGATGCGGTCACATATAATTGACGCTCATACTGAAACAGGGAGATCCATATGAACGCACATGTCCTGCAGCCTCCGTACTGCGTAGCGGTGCTCGCCCTCCTTATCACTCCTACCCTGACGCAGGCGATGTCAGGCATGGAGCTGTCGCATGGCGGACACTCGAACACGAATTCCGCTCTATCGAAAAATATGGGTGAGCCCATTAACTCGTCGGAATCAGAAATCGAGATGACCTACAGCGCCGACGGGAAGACGGTCATCTTTGTCTCAGGACGGCAAGGGAGCATCCCCTCCCCTGAGGTTCCCTACAATTTCGACATCTGGATGTCTCACAATGTGAACGGCAAATGGCAAGCCCCGATTCATTTAGGACCTGGCATCGATCCGACTGTTGGGCCCAACATCAATACGTCCGCCTGGGAGCTGGAACCGAGTCTTTCCGATGACGGTAACGTCATCTATTTCACGAGGTACGAGGCCGGCAATCTCTCGACCGGGGACCTCTACGTGACTCAGAAAATCAACGGTGTTTGGCAACCGGCCAGAAATTGGAATGATGTTCCGGAACTTCCCCACATCAATACACCCACCGGCGAGGAACACTGCCCAATCATTGCCTCCGACAGCCTGATTTATTTCAGCTATCAGCAGCCTGGAGTAACCCAAGACAGCGATATCTGGAAAGTCGAGAAAAAAGACGGCGTGTGGCAGAAACCTGAGAGCCTTGGACCACGCATCAATTCGCCATACCGGGACCATATGCATTGGACCGGCTTATCGAAGGATGGAAAGAGCCTCATTATCACCAGTACGCGCCCGGACATGGGCTCGCGTGGCGGACATGATGAGTGGATTTCCTATCAGAATCACAAAGGAGAATGGCAAGAACCGCTGAACCTTGGTGATACCATCAACACAGGCGGCGAAGATATGTGCTGGACCTTTACACCGGACGGCCACATATTCTCAGGTGGCTCCGGCCCTCACGGTTCGTATAATCACGATATCATGTGGGTTCACAAAGACAACGTCCCGCTGCTGAGGAATTTTGAACCGATCGGGCCACCACCAAATTTACTCGTCACCAGCATGGTGAAGCCAGGCGCCACACAGTGAGCACGTTTTGCGTGCCATGGAAGGAATCGTTTCTTACGCAGAGCTATATCGCAACCGATGAATGACCAACTCACTTAGGCCAGAGTCCGGCGTTGACCTGGATGAAGTACCATTCGAGCAATCGAGATCGAATGGTTTCTTGAAAAGACACAGCTACCTCTTGGTCGGGTCAGCTGTGATCCTCGTCGTAATTTCCAGCATTGTATTGAGAGAGAAGCCGCCCCAGTCAGCAGACCGCGCGAGAGTGAACGTTCAAGAAGCGACGATTGTCGGCCCCCTCGTCCAGCATAACGTCCCGACAGCAACGGTGCTCCTCACCAACACCGGGCCCTCACCGGCTCTGGCGACTAAAGCCCGCCTGGTGATGACTGTCTGGACCTCAAACACATTTCCCGACTGGGATATGCCGCTGAAACTGACGACCGATGCCGAAACCATCGGAGAGATCGCTCCTGGCTCTGTCGTGCCTCAGACCGTCTCGTTGATAGTCCCACTCACCGACGTGCAGGGCATGCATTTGGAGCGCAAAGATTGGTTCATCGTAATACTTGGAATCGTGTCGTACGGTGATGTTTTTCGCAATCCGCACGAAACAAAATTGTGCCTCATCTGGCGAGATACCTCAACTCAACACCTGAGCCGCTGCGAGCAATGGAATGATGCAAATTAATATACCAGCATTGACTTTGCGTGCACGCTTAGCGTTCCGGATTGCGTGCCGCGGTGACCGCCGAGGCAAACTTCAGGAGACTCGCCCGTTCGTTATCGTCGAGCGCCAACAGAAGATGGGCTTCCTCACCGTGCATCAAGCGCAGGCTTAAGAAGGGCTCTTCTCGACGCTTTTCTCGGTTCTCCCACATCGCGTCGATCAGCTGCACTTTATCCAATTGACCGACCGATACGACATCGTACCGGAAATAGGAATCGCCGATGACAATGTCGAATACCACATTGCCCGCCGTCAGGAGTATCATATTGAACCGGCCTTGATCCTCGTATCCTTCCGGCAAGAATTTATTGATGTGACAGAGCGCCACCTTGCGGTCGCCTAACGCCTTGCGAAACTTCTCTCTCAATGCGTCATAATCGATTTGCAGGGCCTTTTCATCGGGACCGGTTGCCGCGACGGCCGCCGCTTCCGCTTTCGTGAAAATATCATCAGCGGACATCAATCCTGACATGACGTATGCTCCCTTGTTATCGTTCAACTAAACTGTGCCAATGACCTCGGGAGCCGTACCGTAACCGGCCATCTGACGCAATTGCAAGGGGTTTGAGCAGGGAAGATCTGCTTATCGCCTAGCCGGTACAACGTGAGAAAATCGCTTCGCACCGGCCTCGTCCACCACCGTCACCTCGAGCGCCTCTTTGGTGACCCGAACAAGACCGAAATTGTGATACCCCACCTCGTGGAACAGTTGCGTCGGATGCAGTTCCTCGCGAGTCGGCGCGAACCTTCCCGGTGGTGCAGAGAGCGGCCCTGCGATGTATTCGTGAAAGTCGATGACGCCGTCTTGATCGGGATCATAGGCGTTGGCCTGTGCCCAATGCACGTCGCCGGCAATAAACACGACGTTCTTGATTTTTTGGTCGAGAATGGCGTCTACAATCACCTGTCGCTCGCGCTCGAAACCAGTACCGTCCGGCCCTCCTGCCCAACCATCATAGCCGGGAACATTGACGTTGCCGCCTTTTGGAATCGAGAGCGGAACGGAGGTCACGATCACTTTCCAAGTCGCAGTTGAAGTGCGCAGCCCATCGAGCAACCAGGCCAATTGTGCTGCTCCGAGCATGGTCTTGACAGGACCATCTGGATCAGCATTCCGACTCCGGTATTGTCTGGTATCTAGGATAAAGAGTTCGAGGTCGGCCCCAAACCGTACCAGCCGATAGAGACGATGTGGATCCTGTGAGGGAGAAGCGATGGGCCAGTACTCCCGCAATGCCTGTCGGCCTGTAGGCATCTGTTCGTCATACGGGCCGGCAAAATTGTTCCTCACATCATGATCATCCCACATCACATAGACCGGCGTGGTCTCCAAAAATCGACGCAGAGCTTCTGCACCACGCTGATAGCGGTGGCGTAGACGATACATCTCCAGCGTGGAGGCTTTGAAATCGGCACCCGCTTCGTTCGGCGGCGAAGGGCAAATATGATCGCTATAGATCGTATCGCCGAGAAATAAGAAGAAGTCTGGATGGTGTCGCTGGATCACATCAAAGATGGGATAGCCGCCCACTCCTTGGCGGCATCGCCCTCCGCCACCGAGATCTCCGCTCCAGGCAAATGTCACCGGTGCGGACGTTGTCTGATCCGGCAGACTAGTGAATTCTCCCCTCGCGACAACCTTCGTTGGGACCCGTTGGCTGTCCTGCCCTCTCGGCGCAATCAGAATCTGGTAACGATAGCTTGTCGCGGGACTGAGGCTTTCAAGAGGGATCGTCAGCGTATAATCCGACTCCCCCGTCGTCATCAGTTCTGCCGTGCGAAACACCGGTGCCGTTACCGTCCCCATCTTCGATGCCCGTTCCCAGACTGAAAGCGATGCCCATTCGACCTGTACGATGGCCGGCCCCTCGGTGCGCAGCCAGAGCAAGGCGCTGTCCGAACTGACATCACCAACGGCGACTCCCTGAGGCAAGAGGTTCGCTCTCGCTGCAGATGAATCTTCCGATGAACGGCTCCCCGTGCTTCTTTCCATCAAAGAGCTGCAGCTGATGGGGACTGTTACGAGAGCGAGGACAACGGCGACGAGAGCGGGTACCTGCATCGAAACAGTCCTACCCTAGCAAGTCGGCAAGGTCAAGAGACAGTCTTGGACAGAGCCTTGAAAATTGGCAAAGCCGACCGGCATACTGAGCAGCATCACGGGAGAATCTCATGCTGGACACCAGTTGTTGCGTGCCCGACTGTCTGACGAGCCCCTATGCCCCGGCCGGGACTCGATCCGTTTGCAAAAACCATTTCCTCACCTTTCTTACCTGGCGGCGTCGCCGTGGCACTCAGATGTTCCATGCCTACGCGGGCATGACGATGGAGCAACGCGATGCCATCGTCGGTGAGTGGATGAAATCAATGCGACTCGACGAAGTACCGGCTACTCCATCGAAAATCTGACCAACCATCGTCCTGCGCTACAACGACAATCCATACAGAAAGAACTCGTCCCGCTGCCACTCCATCGCTTCATAGAGCCGTTGGGCCGACTTGTTCGTAATCGCCGTCGCCAATTCCAACCGAACCGCCCCGGCAGCACGAGCAATCTCGACAGCCGACTTGAGCAACCACGTGCCTACCCCTTGCCTCCGAGCATGAGGCGTCACATATAGATCGCTCAGCAGATACATCGGTGCGGCAAGGATTGAAGAGAACGTCGCAAAGAGTTGCACAAAGCCGACCGCACTCCCAGCACCATCTTCGGCTATAAGCACCACCGATTCATTCTTAGTCAGGCGATCGCCTAAAAACTGTCGAGCAAGGATAAGATCTGACTGCTGCCCATAGAACTGACGGCAGGCATCAAAAAGAGGAACCAGCCGATCGAGATCCTGAAGGCTCTCTCGATGTGCGGGGGTACCGGTCATGAGGAGATGGGGAGGCTCGATTCGCTCCTATTTTCTTATCTACGCTTCCGACGAACTGCGGACAGCCGCCTCAACTTTCCATTCCTCATTGTGAATTTGACCAGGGTATGATGTTTCCCAAGCAACTGATTCACTCGTTCGGCAATTTCGCGTCTTTTGAACTGCGTCCCATGCTCTGGACTATTCATGACGAATGAATCGGATGACACATTGTAATAGAGCACGAACCGCCGGCTGAACTCCGAAGCAATCATGTACCGTATCGGATCCTCAGCATCTCGCACTCGCCGCTTGATCTCCTTGATCCACTCTTTGGAAAGCGACTCATCTTCGTCGCCAACAGCTTTCTCAATCCGTGATCGAAGGTGCCTCTTGTTGCTTCGATTGTGAGCCATGTTCCGAATGGAAAACGGTGACCGCATTGGCCAAGGACTGCAAAGCCTCACTGACGAACAACCATCTGAGGGGTCGACTCCAACAATAGGTTAACTGTGTTTAAGAGCGGGTTTCCGCGGAAGTTGTGCACTGTGCCACACGGCTACAACCCAAACCGTCTTGCCCACCACTCGATAGAAGAATCGGTACGGCGTGACAATGACCTCACGATGCGGCAGATCCGGGAATTCAGGAATGACGCGCCCTGATTGCGGAAATCGCTCAAGGCGGCGCAGGACCTGTTCTGCACGATCTCTAAAACGTTGGGCCGCTACCGGGTTATCGGCTTGTCTGTATGCGATCGCCGCAAGGAACTGCACCCGACCAGACGGCGTGAATCGTAACCGTAGGATCACTCTGAAGCCAGCAGACTGTCGGCTTCGTCCAGAACACTATTGAGGTCGTGTCCTTTGCCCGCTGCAATCTCCCGCTCCCCACGAGCCAGAAGACACAAAAGCTCACGCTCATGTTCCCTGTCCTCGTAGGCTTCCACGCTCAGCATGATCGCAGCGGCCCGCCCGCGTTGAGTAATCACGACCGGCCGTCGAGAGGCGCGAACGCGCTTGAGAGCAGCCCCTGCACCCCGGCGGAGATCGGTGACCGGAATGATTGATGGACCCTTTGCCATTTCAAACACCTATTCGAAGTTGTGTCACAGAGTATATCTAACCGCGCTTCTTAGGCAAGCCAGCGAATTGCGTCGTCTAAAATCTTACCGAGCGAAAGATCGTTGCGCCATATAAGGACGGTGGCCCTACTCCTTGCCATAGTGAGGTCTGACACCGTGACTATCAATTTGGCGGCTTTGAGCTGGAACAATGCATTGGACTGATTTACCTGATTCCAGGCTCCCAACGCGATGGATTTATCGATCGGAGCTCTTACGGATCTCTTAAGCACGTGATGGCTATCGGGCTCGAGAACTCGGTGGTCTGCTGTTCAAATCAGCGTGACTGTCCTCCACGCCACAGGGCAAGCAGCATCTCGTTTAGAGACTGACCGGTGAACTGGATCTCGTGGCCGGCACCGGCTGCCGCCGCTCGAGACGCCCCGATGCGTTCAGCGAGGTCGTCGCATATAGCGTCAAATCCCGCGCTGTGTCCACCTGATACAACAAGCTTCGGAAAAGTGGCCGCCGCCAACTTCGCCAGCGGCAGCTCACTGTCCCAGAACGGCCGCCCGCGGCGGAGCACGGGAGTCAGCGGCACGACCGCGGCAATCACCTCGGGAGGCAGCTTGTCGGGGTCACTCCCCACTGCCTTCAAGAAGTAGTTGACCCAGTCTTCATCGGGGAGATCTTGCTTCCAGAGGGCTCGAACGTTGTCCACAAGGACCCGCGCGGCTGGATCGTGCCCACCCAAAGCAAATGCGGGTGGCTCGAGCAACGTCAGGGATAGCGTCGCGTCCGGACGGCGGGCAGCCGCGAACAGAATTCCAAGACCCCCATAAGAGTGACCAACGAGGTGCGCGCCATCACCCATGAGCTCGACGATGTCGTCGGCATCGCGTAGGAAATCCTCACCTTCCGCCACGGGGCTTTGCCCGTAGCCACGCCGGTCAATCACCACCAGGCGAAAGCCCTTATCGGCGAGCGGACGCTGCGCCTGCCACTCCTCGGCACCGGTCGCGAGCGAGCCATGCACGAGCACCACAGGCGTGCCGGTTCCCCAGGAGTCTACAAAAAGGTCGCTCATTTTCCTGCGATTGGCTTGAAGGACGATAAGCTGATTGAAATGCTCACCGTGCCGCCATGGAGTGTGGCGAACATGGACATAAGTTACTCCGACATCACCCTCGTTGCCAAGAGCGAGGCAGGAGTTGTGTTGGTTTTTTTCCGTGCACGTTCACCGAGCATTCGTCATTCATCTTTCCTGCCCCTTTCAAGCGGGCGGCCTGGTGGTCTCCTCATTACGCGCAGCTTTTTCCAGCCTCCCACCCATCGGCACGCCAAGACGTGCCATTAACCCTGGCGAAGGCCTTCTGAGGTCGCGCGTTGTGCGCGCATCTTAAAATCCTTCCTTTTCATAAGGCGGGGCGTTGTGTGGTTTTCTCCTGCGCGCATTGAGCGAGCACCGCCCACTGTTCCCCACTCAATGAAACATGTGTGCGCGGTGCGCGAGCACAGGAGACCACCAGGTTGCCCGCGTTCCCCTCGTTCACCCCATCACCGGCGACCCATGGTGATGGATCATCAACCACTCGTCGCCGATGAGTTCGAAAAGGTTCGTGGCAAGGACCTTGGCTTGTTGCGGTTCGTCGGACTGTTGGGTAGTGAGATTCTCGACGCAAATAACCCAGGCCATATCACCTGCCACCTGGACCATTACGTCGGTGAGTTCGAACTTCATCGAGAAGGTATTGTTGAAGATCAGCACCCAGGAATCGCGGACGGCGGGCCACCCGGAACGAATCGTCCAACCAGGATGAATGCAGGTGACGTATTCCTGATGGACCCAGATCTCGTCCATTTTGGCGATGTCGAGGCTCTCAAAGGCACCGTAGAACTTCTGGTTGGCTCTGGTAACGGCCTCAATACGCTGTTTCAGCACAGCTGCGCCTCTCAGTCAACGGAGCCGTATCATACTGGAATCATCAGGAACAGGCGAGCAGGGAATCAGGCGAGCGACTAGCCTTGATCGAGCTTAGCCGTCTGATGATTGACGGCCCACACCCCGGCCAGGATGAGCCCGATACCGATGAGTTCGATCACCCCGACAGATTCCCCCAAGATCAGGGCGGAAAGCCCGATTGCCGCAACCGGCGTCAGGTTCCCCAAGACTGAGGCCCGCGATGGTCCGATGCCTTTCACGCCAAAGAGCCATGCCTGCTGGGCCACAGCCGTGGCGAAGACGATGAGATAGCCCAATGCGAGCCAATCAGAGGTCGTCACCGAGGCGACGCCGGCGCTCATCATTTTTTGATCTGTCCAGAGGAGCGGAATCTGTAGGACTGTCGCGACCATCACTGTCGTCCAATTCACGGTCAGCGCCGAAATTCGCTCCATGATGGTGCGGCTGCCGATACTATAGAGCGCCCAACTCACGACCCCGAGAAAGACTAACGTACTTCCCAGTAGAGGCTGCTCGCCCGCCGCCTGAAAGCCTGCTACGGAAACCAGTCCGACGCCCGCGAAGGAAAGTACTGCTCCGACCCACACTGCGCGCAACGGCACATCTCGAATCAACATTGCGGAGAGCAGGGCCGTGACGACCGGGCTCGACCCAATAATCACCCCGCCGACCGCTCCGCTCACATAGTTGAGTCCCATAAGAATGAGCAGATGGTTGCCCAACACGCCGAGCCCCAGCAGCCCCAGCAACCACACGTCGGCGCGACTGATTTTGATCGCGCCGCCTTCTTGCGACCACCAGGTTGCTAGGAGGATCACCAGTCCTCCGAGATCGCGCAGGACCGACGCTTCGACGGCGGAAAACGAGCCGAGTGCCAACTTCTGCGCTACAATGGAACCGCCCCACAGGACCGCCGCGAGCACGACAGATCCATAGGCCAACGCATTGTCCGGTTGACTCATTGTCATTGGATACCGTCGTTCCAGCTCGCCGTCAAGTAGTATTCCACCGACATTTCATTTGCCTGAGGGCGTTTGTCTTCGATCTCCAAGTTCCTCCCGCATACCAGGAAGGGCATTGTCGATTTCCGGCTACTCCGACGACTATTAGCTAAGCGATCATTTCTCCACGGAAAAACAGGATCCGGTGGGGATAAACTGTATGGGTCAACCATTAGTCGGACTGGGAGGACAACATGAAATATCTCTGCCTGATCTACGTCGAAGAAAAAGTGCTGAATGCTTTTCCAAGCCAGGAGCGCCTCGCACTCTCCGATGAATCCATAGCGTACTGCGACACATTGCAGAAGGCCGGTCGGTTGCTCGCCGCCTCCCCACTCCATCCGGTGGAAACAGCGACCACGGTGCGGGTCCGAGCGGGCAAGACGGCGACCACCGATGGGCCGTTCGCCGAGACCAAGGAGCAACTTGGCGGATTTCTCATGATCGACGTGCCGGACTTGAACGACGCCATCCGTGTGGCGGCTCAGTTTCCGGCTGCCCGCTTCGGCGCGGTGGAAGTGCGCCCGATCAAAGAACATGGCTGCGCCTAGCCGAATCCAACATGAACGACGACCCGCTGACACAGGCGCATGAGAGAGTGGAAGAAGTCTATCGTTCCGAGTCGCGCCAGGTGTTGGCGACGTTGATCAGGCTGCTTGGCGATTTCGACGCAGCCGAAGAGGCGTTGCACGAAGCGTTCGTAGCGGCGACGGAGCAATGGCCACGCGACGGGGTACCGATCAACCCGCTCGCCTGGCTTGTCTCCACCGGCCGCTTCAAAGCCATCGACGGCCTGAGGCGGCGTGCCCGTTACGATGCGTCCTTGGGAGAATTCGCCAAGCAGATCGAAACGACAACGAGCGATCCAGCGGAGCAGGAGGATCAGCACATCGAGGATGATCGATTGCGACTGATTTTTACCTGCTGCCATCCAGCTCTCTCACCGGACGCACAAGTGCCTATGACTCTGCGAGAGGTCTGCAATCTCACGACGGAAGAAATCGCACATGCGTTTCTCACCAAACCAGCCACGATTGCACAGCGGATTGTGCGGGCCAAATCGAAGATCCGCGATGCGCGCATCCCTTACGAAGTTCCTCCTCCAGCCGAGTTACCGGACCGATTGGATACGGTGCTGCACGTCGTCTATCTGCTGTTCAACGAGGGCTACTCGGCTTCGTTCGGCACCTCGCTCACCAGGGCCGATCTTTCCGGCGAGGCGATTCGCCTCGGTCGCCTCCTCTTACATCTGTTGCCGGAACCGGAGGTCATGGGTCTACTTGCCCTGATGTTATTGCACGAATCACGGCGTGGCGCACGCACGTCTGAAACAGACGAGCTCGTATTGTTGGAACATCAAGACCGTTCTCTGTGGAATCAGAACCACATCAGAGAAGGCGTGGGGTTGATCGAACGAGCGCTGGCTTCACGACGTTTCGGTCCCTACACCTTGCAAGCAGCCATTGCCGCAGTCCACGCCGAGGCCACAAGCACAGCGGAGACTGACTGGGCGCAGATCATCGCTTTGTACGATCTCCTCCTGAGAGTGGACCCGTCACCGATCATCGCGCTCAACCGAGCCGTGGCGGTTGCCATGCGCGATGGACCGGCCAAGGGACTGGAATTGATCGATGCACTCCTGGCAAGCGGTGAGTTGACGAACTATCACCTCGCGCATGCTGCCCGTGCTGATCTCTGTCGAAGACTTGGAAGGGACGCAGAGGCCCGCGCTTCATACAACAAGGCGCTTGCTCTCACCAAGCAACAACCGGAACGGCGGTTTCTGGAAAGGCGACTGGCAGGGTTGGCGGACTGAGTGTGGCCTTGATAATCAACCATCCTGACCCGATCATTGACCTCTATCCTTCCCTGCAATCCTCTGTCTGACCCATCCATAGCTCCGCAACGGCAGACCGTGACAATCGGAGACCCAGAGCCATGGAGGCTCAGAATTTGGTAACATGGCCCGGCGAGCCTAACCATGAATCGTCAGAATTGGGTCGGATCAATCTTACTTGTGTTGTTTGTGCTCTTGCTGGGCATCGGCCTCGCGTCATGGAAGTACGAATCGTTCCAGAACGAGCAGGCCGCCTCGGCCAATCAGCCGGAGCCGATGGAGTCGGTGACTGCCGCCGTCGCGCGATCCATCGACCACCGCCAGACTACTACTTCGATCGGCACCGTGCTGGCATTACGTTCGATCACGCTGAAGAACGAACTCGCCGGGACGGTCCGGGAGGTCCGACTCATCCCGGGGCAGATCGTGGAACCGGGGACATTACTGGTTGCGCTTGATGTGTCGGTGGAAGCAGCGGAGCTCAAGGCTCAAGAAGCCCAGGCTGCGCTGGCCCACACAGTCCTCAATCGCAGGCGGAGCCTGAATCAAGAATTGGCGACCACGCAGGAAGAAGTGGATCGCGCGCGCGCCGACTTGGATGTGGCACAGGCTCAGATCGCCCGCACGAAGGCCATCATCGCCAAGAAGACCATCCGGGCCCCGTTCCGTGCGCGCGTCGGCATCGCCGATGTCCATCCTGGCCAGTACCTCGAGGAAGGGACGTTGCTCACGACGCTCCAGGGCGTCGCAGAGGCCGTACATGTGGACTTCACGGTCGCGCAGCAGATCGCCGCCGGCTTGCGAGGCGGCGAAGCCGTCGAGGTGCTCGCGGCCGGTGATGCCTCGCCTGTCACAGCCAGGATCGTGGCTCTCGACGCTCGCATCGATCCGACGACCAGGAATGCCATGATACGCGCCAGAATCGAAGGCACTCACAATGTGCCGGCACCCGGAGCTTCAGTCCGTGTCCGGGTCCCGGTCGGTCCTCAACGTAAGGTGGTGGCGATACCAGTCAGCGCGCTCCGTAAGGGCCCAGGGGGCGACCAAGTATTCGTCATCCTGTCGGACAAGGACGGCCGCAACCGAGTCCATACCCGCCGGGTTGAAAGCGGCCCCATGTTCGGCGATGAGATCGTGATCCATACCGGCCTAGAGGCCGGCGAGCGGATCGCCGCAGTCGGCTCCTTTAAGCTCCGCGATGGTGTCCTCGTCGCGGTCGCGGAGGCTACCGAGAATAACTCGAAAGAGAGCCACGAGACCGGGAAGCCCTGAACCGAATCCTGATGCCACAGGACAACACCCGAACCTCGTTCGGCGACCTGTTCATCACACAACTTCTGTCGGAGATCGTCGTCATCCCGGTCATTCTATTTGACCGACCAGAAACACTGGAATCGAGAACGGAAAAGACTATGCACTATAGGTTGTCACGCAAGTTTCTGAGCACACTTTTGGTTGTCGTGCTCTCTCTCACCGGTTGCGCCGAGCTGACCTATCGGCGCATGAACGATCCCTCGCGGGACGTCTGGCAGAAACCGCAAGGGGTCGTTGAAAAGCTGTCCATCGCGCGGGGATCACGCGTAGCAGACTTGGGTGCCGGTGGAGGGTACTTTACCTGGCATCTAGCCAAGGCAGTCGGGCCAAGAGGAACGGTCTATGCCGTTGATATCGAGGAGAGAGCCATTAACATGATCTTCAAGGAAATGGTCGCACGAGGAACCCCGAATGTCCGACCGGTCCTGGCCGAGCCGCACGATCCACGACTTCCCGAGCCCGTCGACCTGGTGTTCACTTGCAATGCCTACCACCAAATCAAGAACCGCGTCTCCTATTTTCGGTCGCTTGCCTCATCGCTACGGCCCGGCGGTCGCGTCGCGATTCTCGATTTTTATCCTCGTGGGTTCTTTTCCGGCCTATTCGATCACAAGGTCGAGAAGGAGGAGGTCCGGCGTGAAATGGAGGACGCCGGTTATCTCCTAGTGGCTGATTACGATCTCATCGATCGCCAGCACTTTCAGATTTTCGCGAAGGCGGAGGGTTGAGATCCGGTCATTCTCGGGTTCCATGAACAGAGATGAGGAATAAGCAATTCTTTCCTATGTCTCCATCATTTCGAGCCTGGTATCAAACTCGTTTCCGCAGGCTGTGCACCGGATGCAATCCGATTCCACCGTAAATTCGTCTGAACGTATCCCCATGCCGCCGCACTCAGGGCAGCGGGCGAGGTGAACCTTCTGATCCTCCACCGTCTCGTATTGCACACCGTGAAGACAGTACACCGGTTTTCCATCTAGCTGCCATGGCCGTCCTGCATTGTCGATGACCGGTAACGCGAGGTAATGATGGTTCACGTAGTCCTCCATCTCGCGACGATTGGCGAAACCGTCTTTGACCAGTTTGCCGGACACCGCATCGTACAGCCCGCTGTCTTTTACAATCACTTTAGTCGGTCCCATCGGCTCACCTCCTCGCAATAATCGTCACCTGTGCAGAGGCGCCAACAACCCCCTGCGTTTTCCGAGCTCATGACATTTCAGCCGCAGCAAGTTCCATCGCTAGACGACGCCGGAATAATACCGCAGAATATTGGAGACCGAGATGATGCCGATAATCTCTCCGTCCTGCGTGACAGCGACGTGCCTGGTGGCCTGCTCCTTCATAAGGCGCACGGCATCGATAATCGGACGATCGCCTGCAATGGCCACTACCGGTTTGCGCATGCAGGCTTTGGCCGGCGTGGTATTCGCGTCGACGCCATTGGCGACCACTGCGCGCGCAAGAATCGAATCCGTGATGAACCCCACATACGATTGATCGTCCGTTAGAAGCAGCGAGCCTAATTTCCATTTCTGCATCACCAGCCCAGCCTCCCGCAGGCTTGCTTCTTGTGGGAGACTCTGGATCTCGGGAGTCATGTGCTCCACCACTTGGGGTCCGATCAGGGTCCGCCGACTGGCCTTCCCTCCCTTGGGTTCGGTCGCGCGGCGGGCTTCCAATTCAGAGACGCAGCTTTCCAATACTCGGCTCCGCTGGAGTAAGCTGTATCGTTGATCATCCATTCCGGCGCTTTCCGGTGCTTCGTCCGTCATGTTCACAAGGCCGGCCGCTTCACCCAGTTCAGCATATTCATAGGCATGGAGGAGATCGGAGGTTTGCCCAAGCAGATCGCCGATCAATCGCTCCGTATCCAAATCAAACTCTTCCAAATTCCTGGTCGGTGTGCCCTTGCCCAGGAACGTGGCCAGTTCAGCCAGCTGTTTGCGCATGCGTTCAATACTGCGATCGAGGGAAATCCGTTGTTTTGCAGAAGCGGTGCGGGTGGACATAACGCCTCCTCTAGTCAGGCGAGAGTGGAATCAGGTGGATGATACCGCCATCGGAATAAGCGAAGCAAGCCGCTCGAATTGATGTTCAATTGCAATATCCACCATATAATATTGTGACTCTCCAGCCTGTCGACCCAGCCCATTTGACGCGAGGCAACTATCCTCGATAACCTTAGCGACAACTGCAACCCACCTGAGCGACAGGCGAATCGTCGTGCCGATCGTTCATAGCGGCAGCATGCGCATGCAGAATCAATTCAGAGAATCTCTCCTGTTCGGTTTCACGACCCTGATGCTCATTGCAGTATTTATCTTCGACATCTATACGCCTACGGCCTTTGCCGACCACGCGCTCTTCGCCATCGTCGTTGTAATCGCCACGGCTTCACGTTTTTCATGGCTGCCGTTCGTAGCTGCCGGAGCGGGAACGTTCCTCACTGTGGCCGGAGGGCTTGGTACTCCCTGGTTTGCTGAGTTGCCGCGATGGATCCAAATGGGAAACCGGTCCATCACGATTGTGGCCTTATGGGTCCTCGCCTGGTTTGCCTGGAAACGGCGCCAAGCTGAAACGGCACTGCAGAGGGCGAACGAAGATCTCGAACAAAAGGTCACAAAAAGGACTCAGGAACTCGCCGCCGTGAATCGGACCTTGGTAAGGGAAATCACTGAGCGCGTTCAGACTGAACAGGCGCTCCGGCTCTCGCAGCGACGGCTTGCCGACATCTTGGATATCGCCGAAGACGCCATCATCGTCACCGCAGACGATCGATCGATCACGCTCTTTAACCAAGGGGCGGTGAAACTGTTCGGTTACGACCCGGAGGAAGTGCTGGGCAACCGGATCGACCTGCTGCTACCCGAACGGTTTCGGATTGATCATCCATCCTCGATCAACGCGTTCGCCCATGACTCTGAATCGGCCAGTCGGATGGCACAGCGACGTGAAATGTTCGGATTGAAAAAGGATGGTAGTGAGTTTCCTGCGGAAGCGAGTATCTCAAAACTGAGCCTTGGCGAGCGGACGACGTTTACAGTGATCGTGCGAGACATCACGGACCGATTGAGAACTGAACGACAGCTCCAGTCGCTTACCACCGAGCTGATGACGGCGCAAGAGGAGGAACGTCGGCGCATCGCACGCGAACTTCACGACGATGTGAATCAACGGCTGGCTCTCCTAGCAATCGAGATGACGAATATGTTGTCCGACCCATCGACGCTGACCATCCAAGCTAAGGAGACGATCCAATCGCTCAATCAACGGTTGGTGAGGATTTCCGATGATGTCCGCCGCATGGCCTACCAATTTCATCCTTCCATCTTGGACGACCTGGGTCTGACTGCGGCACTCAAACACATGGCTGATGAATGGTCGACGAAGACGGGGATCAAGACCGTCGTCGTACAGCAAGAGATAGCCGATCCTTTGCCGCGCGATATCGCCAGCTGCCTCTATCGAGTGGCGCAGGAGAGTCTGGCCAACATCATGAAACATGCCCGCGCCGCCCGTGTGGAGCTCGAATTGACCTGTGACGAACAAGAGATTACGCTGTCGATTTATGACACCGGGGTCGGCTTCGATCTCAAGGACATCCGGGCTCGCCATCCGGGGTTGGGGCTTGTCAATATGCGGGAGAGAGTACGGTCCGTGCGGGGCCGATTAGACATCCAATCCCAACTCGGCCGAGGCACACACATCATTGTCCACATTCCATTCTCTGGAGCGCGACATGAAGAAACCACGAGTTCTTATAGCTGACGACCATACCTTTGTGCTCGAAGGATTCAAGAAATTGCTGGAAGACCATTGCGACGTGGTGGGTGCCGTGGAAGACGGTCGCGCCTTGATCGAAGACACGTTCAAGCTCCGACCGGACATCGTGATACTGGACATTTCAATGCCTCGGCTGAACGGCATCGAGGCGGCGAAGAAGCTCAAGAAACAGATCCCTGAGGTAAAACTGATTTTCGTCACGATGCATGCCGACTTGGCTTATGTCAACGCGGCGTTCAGAGCAGGAGCATCAGGCTACTTACTGAAACGATCGGCGGCCACTGAGCTGATGCAGGCGGTTCAGTTCGTGATGAACGACAAGTTCTACGTGACTCAGCTCATGACGAAAGAAGTCATGGAGTCTTTCCTTAAACCGACACATTCACGCTTGGCCACGATCGAGGACTTGACGACGAGGCAGCACGAGATTCTGCAATTGGTCGCCGAAGGACTATCCGCGAAAGAAATCGCCGACCAGCTGAAGATTTCTCACCGTACCGTTGAATTTCACAAGACCAAGATCATGGAACAACTCAACGTCCACACAACGACGGAGTTGGTCAAATACGCCATGGCGCATGGCTTGGTCACAACGGCGTGACTCCTCTGTTTGAAACACGGTAGTTGCCTCACGGAGGCCTCGTAGTTTCTACAAGCACAACCGGTAGTCTTTCTCTCTCTCCTCCCACGACCACTCCGCTAAACTACACCCTCGTGAAAGTTGCATATCGGCAACTCTGACAATTTGAGCGGACAGTTTTTTGGCCTGAGTTTGACCTAAGAGTGTCTCGGGTTACGAAAAGACAACCGGGGGTTTACCTAGTGCCTGTGGGAGGCATGGAGCAGTACCCTGGCGGGGCTCATTAATGACCTGCAGGAAAAGTACGTTGTCTGAATTCGTTTCAAATTCGTTTTAGAGGGTTATGCTCGTCCTCAACTCGTCATCCCCTAGGCACCGGCGAATAACGTGAATGTTCATGATCAACCGTTGTTCTCAAGAAATGAGACTAAGTCACCAAAGAACAAGGATGTTGATCTTTTTCATATTCGAACTGAGTCTTCCTCATAACTGAACTGAAGGGAGGTAGTGCACATGATTATCTCGCGTAGACAGTTCTTGAAAGCCTCTGCCGGCACCGTCGCGGCTGCGGCGGTGGCCGACAAAGTGCTGGCCTTGACGGCCCTACAGCCGGTGATCGAAGTGGGCAATCCGTTGGGGGATTACCCGGACCGGTCGTGGGAGCGGGTCTAT